>NZ_JBWKHE010000003.1:653061-945801 GCF_056433405.1 Streptomyces sp. NPDC044719 | reverse complement strand
TTTCCCTTTCCGGCGGTTCCGACTCTATCAGATCCTTTCGGGCCTGATCCCCAGTCAGTGGGGTTTGTCTTTGCGGCTGTTGGGCCGTTCCGACGAGTGAGACATTAGCGGATTCCCTGGCTCCCGAGCCAATCGGGGGCCGCGTCCTTTCGAACGGGGATTCCTCATTCCGTGAATACGCATACCAATGGAACGACGTCAGGAGTACTGCGCGTCGAAGAGTGGTTGGTACTTCCGGAGTGGCTGCCCGGGGACCGACCGGAGTCGGCGCTCACGTCGGGCAACTCGGAGAACACTACGTATGGGGGTTGGGTGTGTCAACTCAGGGGCGGGTGGCACTCCGGAGGCGTAGCCTGGGGTGCATGACGACGCGTACGTGTACCCAGCTCTGGTGGGCCGCCTGACGGCGGCCGTTCTCACGTATGCATTCAACGGCCGCCGCTTCGGCGGCCGTTGTTGTTTCTCCCTCCGGAACCACTGAGGGGCGGCCGCTCGGGGCGGCGGTCCCGGCCAGGAGGTGGAGGAGAGATGACACGGGTCTTCAGCGGGGTCAAGCCGACGGGGCATCTGACGCTGGGGAACTACCTGGGAGCCATGCGGCGGTGGGCTGCCGTCGACCAGCACGAGGCCGATGCCTTGTTCTGCGTCGTCGATCTGCATGCCTTGACCGTGGACCATGATCCGGCGCGAGTGCGCCGGCTGAGTCGGCAAGCGGCGACATTGCTGCTGGCGTCCGGGCTGGATCCCGAGGTCTGCACGGTGTTCGTGCAGAGTCATGTGGACGAGCACGCTCGGCTGTCGTACGTGCTGGAGTGCGTGGCCACCGACGGTGAGATGCGGCGGATGATCCAGTACAAGGAGAAGGCCGCGCGGGAGCAGCGGCGGGGTGGGAGTGTGCGGCTGTCGCTGCTGACCTACCCGGTGCTGATGGCGGCGGACATCCTGGCCTACGGGGCCGATGAGGTGCCGGTCGGGGACGATCAGCGGCAGCACGTGGAGCTGGCGCGGGATGTCGCCGTGCGGTTCAACCAGAGGTACGGGCATACGTTCGTGGTGCCTCGGGCCACGCGTCCCGACGTCGCGGCTCGGGTGATGAATCTGCAGGACCCGATGTCGAAGATGGGCAAGAGCGACGACGTCGGGCCGGGGATCGTCTATCTGCTGGACGAGCCGGACGTGGTGCGCAAGAAGGTCATGCGGGCGGTGACCGACAGCGGCCGGGAGGTCGTGTACGACCCGGAGGCCCGGCCGGGGCTCGCCAATCTGCTGGAGATTCTCGCCGCGTGCTCGGGTGGGAGTCCGGAGGAGCTGGCCGGGGCGTATCAGTCGTACGGGGCTCTGAAGAAGGACACCGCCGAGGCTGTGGTCGAGGTACTTCGGCCGGTGCAGGAGCGGCACAAGGAGTTGTGCAGGGATCCCGGGTATGTGGAACGCGTGCTGCGGGACGGGGCGGAGCGGGCGCGGGGGATGGCTCGGCCGACTGTGGATGCCGCCTATGGCGCGATCGGGTTGCTGCCTGCCGTGTCGGAGGTGGCTGAGGCCGGTGCTGTGCTGACCGTGTGAGGTGCGGCGGGGGGCGGGCGATCGGCCCGCCCCCCGGGTGCTCAGCTGTTGTTGCCGGAGGCCAGGGCGCGGCTGCGGTCGCGGGCGGCTTCGAGGGCGGCGATGAGGGCGGCTCGTACACCGTGGTTCTCGAGTTCGCGGATGGCGTTGATCGTCGTGCCGGCGGGGGACGTGACGTTCTCGCGGAGCTTGACCGGGTGCTCGCCGCTGTCGCGGAGCATCGTCGCGGCGCCGATGGCGGACTGGACGATCAGGTCGTGGGCCTTGTCGCGGGGCAGGCCGAGGAGGATGCCGGCGTCGGTCATGGCTTCGACCAGGTAGAAGAAGTAGGCCGGGCCGGAGCCGGAGAGGGCGGTGCAGGCGTCCTGCTGGGACTCGGGGACGCGGAGCGTCTTGCCGACGCCGCCGAAGATCTCCTCGGTGTGGGCGAGGTGGTCGGCGGTGGCGTGGGTGCCGGCGGAGATGACGGACATCGCCTCGTCGACCAGGGCCGGGGTGTTCGTCATGACGCGGACGACCGGGGTGCCGGTGGCGAGGCGCTCCTCGAAGTACGCCGTGGGGATGCCGGCCGCGCCGCTGATGACCAGGCGGTCGGCGGGCACGTGCGGGGCGAGTTCGTCGAGGAGCGTGCCCATGTCCTGCGGTTTGACCGTGAGGATCAGGGTGTCGGCGGTCTTCGCGGCTTCCGGGTTGGTGACCGGGGTGACGCCGTAGCGGGTGCGGAGTTCTTCGGCTCGTTCCTGGCGGCGGGCGGTGACCAGGAGGTCGGCCGGGTTCCAGCCGGCGCGGATCATTCCGCTGAGCAGGGCTTCGCCGATCTTGCCGGTGCCGAGGACTGCGACTTTCTGGGTCATGGCGCGGGGTGCCTCCGGGGGTGCGTCGTCCGGTTTCCATCGTCGCATCGGGGAGGGCGGGGTGGCTCGGGTGTCCGGTGGGCGGGATGTCGGCCGGCCCGGCTCACGCCGTCCTGCGTCGCAGGGTCGCCGCGCCCAGGGTCAGGACCAGGAGTGCGCAGCCCGCCACGATCAGGACGTCGCGTACGAAGGTGGCCGTCATGTCGGTGTGGTGGAGGACCTCGTTCATGCCGTCCACCGCGTAGGACATGGGCAGGACGTCGGAGATGGTCTCCAGGGCCGGGTGCATGGTGTCGCGGGGCGTGAAGAGGCCGCAGAGGAGGAGCTGGGGGAAGATCACCGCCGGCATGAACTGGACCGCCTGGAATTCCGAGGCCGCGAAGGCCGAGACGAAGAGGCCCAGGGCCGTGCCGAGGAGGGCGTCGAGGAGGGCCACCAGGAGGAGGAGCCAGGGGCTGCCGGTGACGTCGAGGCCGAGGAACCAGACCGCGAGGCCCGTGGCCAGGGCGGACTGGATGATCGCGAGGGTGCCGAAGGCGAGGGCGTAGCCGGCGATCAGGTCGCCTTTGCCGAGGGGCATGGCGAGGAGGCGTTCGAGGGTGCCCGAGGTGCGTTCGCGCAGGGTGGCGATGGAGGTCACCAGGAACATCGTGATCAGCGGGAAGATCCCGAGGAGGGACGCGCCGATGCTGTCGAAGGTGCGGGGGTTGCCGTCGAAGACGTAGCGGAGCAGGAGCAGCATCACGCAGGGGATGAGGATCAGGAGCGCGATGGTGCGCGGGTCGTGGGTGAGCTGGCGCAGGACTCGGGTGGTGGTGGCGGTGGTGCGGGCCGCGCTCAGGGCTTTCGGTGAGGCGTTCGGTGGGGTGTTCGGTGGGGTGGGGGTGACGGTCGTGGTGCGGGGGGTGGTCATCGTGTCGTCTCCTTCGTGCGGGCTGCCGCCTTCGCTTCGTCCACCAGGTGCAGGAAGGCCTGCTCGACCGTCTCGGCGCCGGTGGCGGTGCGCAGGGCGTCGGGGGTGTCGTCTGCGAGGAGCTCGCCTTCGCGCATGAGGAGGAGGCGGTGGCAGCGTTCGGCCTCGTCCATGACGTGGGAGGAGACGAGGAGGGTCGCGCCGCGGCTTGCCGCGATGTCGTGGAAGAGGCTCCAGAGGTCGCGGCGCAGGACCGGGTCGAGGCCGACCGTCGGTTCGTCGAGGACCAGGAGTTCGGGGGTGCCGAGGAGGGCGACGGCCAGGGAGACACGGTTGCGCTGGCCGCCGGAGAGGTTGCCGGCCAGGGCGTCGGTGTGGGTGGTGAGGTCGACGTCGGCGATGGCTCGGGTGACGTTGTCGTGGCGGCGGTCGGCGGCGGATCGGCCGGGGTCGAGGATCGCGGCGAAGTAGTCGAGGTTCTGGCGGACGGTCAGGTCGTCGTAGACCGACGGGGCCTGGGTGACGTAGCCGATGCGGGTGCGCAGGGTGGGGTGGCCGGCGGGGTGGCCGAGGACGTCGAGAGTGCCGGTGACCTTGGCCTGGGTGCCGACGATGGAGCGCATCAGGGTCGACTTGCCGCAGCCGGAGGGGCCGAGCAGGCCGGTGATCTGGCCGCGGGGGACGGTGAAGGCCAGGGATCGCAGGACGGTGCGGGGGCCACGGGTGACGGTGAGGTTCTCGGCGTGTACGGCCGGGGGGTCCGGGGTCGTGGTCACGCCGGAGCGCGATGGGCCGGGAGCATTATTCATCATGCGATGAATAATGCTCCCGGCTGTGGGGTGCGTCAAGCAGGAGTCAGGCCGGGGCCTTGGCGAGGAGGAGGACGACCTCGTAGACCTCCTCGACGGAGCCGTCCGGGAAGGCCCTGAGCAGGTGCTCGCGTTCGGCGGCGAGGAAGGACGCGGTGTGTTCCTCGCCGTGGACCAGGAAGACCGAGTGGCTGGCGAGGTTGGCGAGGTGGGTGTCGACCGGGACGCTGCGGCTCCAGCGGACCGTGCGGCGGGTGAAGTCGAGGCGGCCGGTGGGGTCGGCGGCTCGAGCGTTGACGTTCCGCTTCTCGGCGGAGATGTCGATGCCGAAGTGGCGCCCGGTGCGGGCGGCTGCCTCGGCGATCCAGGGCACGTCGAGGGCGTCGGTGTTCCACCAGAGGGCGAGTGCGCCGCCGGGGCGCAGGACGCGGAGGGCCTCCGGGACGGCTCGGGCGGGGTCGGTCCAGTGCCAGGCCTGGGCGTAGGTGACGAAGTCGAGGGAGGCGGTGGCCAGGGGGAGGTCGTCGCCGGTGCCGCGGATGATCGGGACGGCGGGGAGGGTGCGGCGGAATTGCGCTGCCATGCCGTCGCCGGGTTCCACCGCGATGACGTCCGCGCCTCGGGCGCTGAGGAGGGCGGTGGCTATGCCGGTGCCTGCGCCGATGTCTGCGACGCGGGAGCCGGGGAGGGGGTGGCCGGCCAGGTCTTCTATCGCGTCGAAGAGGGCTGGGGGGTAGGAGGGGCGGTTGGCCGCGTACTGGGCTGCGGCGGTGTTGAAGGAGTGGGCTCGGGCGGTTCGGGTGGGGTGGGGTGCTGTGGTGGGGCGTTCTGTGGTCGGGCGTTCTGTGGTCGGGCGTTCTGTGGTGGTGTCGGCTCCGGGGGTGGGGTGGTGGGCGGAGGGTGGTGTGGTCATACGGCCATGGTGGCGGGGGGTGGGGGTGGGGTGCGGTGAGATTTCGGTGAGAGGCGGTGGGTTATCGGCGCTTCTTCGACGGGTTGCCCGAGCGGCGGGTGGTGCTCTTCTCGTACCGCTTGCGGGCTGCCTCGTACTCCTCGCGGTGGAGCTTCTCGCCGGGGGCCTCGGTGAGGGAGCGGAAGAAGTACGCGAGGAGGGAGCCGACGAAGCCGATGGTCAGGAGGCCGCGGAGGGATGCCTGGCGGTCGGGGTCGGGGCGGCGGGTAAAGCCGTCCCAGGTGTGGCGGAAGGCCATCGCGCTGCAGATCGCGAACATCACGATCATGAGGAGCGAGACGAAGCTGCCGATCGCGGCGATCTGGAGGCCCTGGTAGGCGAGGCGGAGGACCAGGCAGGCCGCGGCTGCGGTGGCCAGTGAGCCGACGGCTACGGCGATGCGGCGCGGGGTGTAGCCGTTGTCGTGGTTCAGCCAGGTCGTGCCGAAGAAGCGGATGGGGTCGGGGGTCGGGCCCGGGGGCGGGGTGCCGTTTTCTGCGCTCACGGGGCGATTATCGCGCTTGGCTGTGGGGTGCCTGCGGCGGCCTGTGGCCCTTTGGTGGGGGTGCGCGTAGCGCCATCTCGCCGGGTGGTGGGTCGGGGCCGCGCCGGGGGGTGTCCGTCCTCGGAACGTCGCGATGGGGTGCCATGCCGACTGACTGTTCGTTGACGCGACAACCGCTGCGGGCGGACACCCCCCGACACGTCCCTTCTCGCCGTACGCGGGTGCGGGAGCGTTCGGCTCCCGCTATCCGCCCCGGCCGCGGGCGGCCCGCAGTGGGGGCGGGCCGCACGCGGGCGGGTGGTGCGGTCAGGAGCAGCGGGGGCGGATGTAGCCGTCGCTGCCTGTGTTCACGTAGGCGTCCGAGATGTACTGGCCGCTCGCGATGTTGTCCCAGATGCTGGTCGTGCCGTACGGGCCCGTCACGCGGGTGCCGGGTGTCTGGCAGTGGATGGCGACCCGGGCGCCTTCCGACAGGGTCTTGACGATCGGGTAGCCGGTGCCGGGGCCGCTGCGGACGTTGAGACGGACTCCAGGTGCGATGGAGTAGTACGTGGCCGCGGCGGCCAGTGTGGTGACCACCGGCATGCCGGTACTGTGCTTGACCTGTTCGACAGGCTCTACAGACATGAAAAACCTCCCCCGTTGACCCCATGGCAGCCATGGGGTCCCGTTGATTCCCCTGAATCACGCCATCAAACACTTGTGCATGATTCGCCAGCGGAGGCTAGCAAGCCGCCTCTGTCTCGTACGAGTCATCGACTAGGCTCCGTGCGTCGCGCGCGCGGACGAACAGCACGGGGGTGGTTCCATGGCGGCGCAGGGAAACGCCGGAGCGGGCCCGGAAGCGGAACTTCCTGAATTCGCCGGTCACTACCGGCTCGAGGAGTGTCTGGGCTCGGGCGGCATGGGTGTCGTGCATCTGGCCCGGAGCACCTCCGGGATGAAGGTGGCCGTAAAGGTCGTGCACGCGCAGTTCGCCGAGGACCCCGAGTTCAGGGGGCGTTTCCGGCAGGAGGTGGCTGCCGCTCGGCGGGTCAGCGGGGCGTTTACCGCGCCCGTTGTCGATGCCGATCCCGAGGCCGGGCGGCCCTGGATGGCCACGCTGTTCATTCCTGGTCCGACGCTGGCCCAGGAGGTGAAGCGGAACGGGCCCTTGGCTCCGGCCCAGTTGCGGCGGCTGATGGCCGGGCTCGCCGAGGCGCTGCGCGACATCCATCGGGTCGGGGTCGTGCACCGGGATCTGAAGCCGAGCAATGTCCTGCTCGCCGAGGACGGGCCGAAGGTCATCGACTTCGGCATTTCCCGGCCAAAGGACAGCGAGTTGCGGACCGAGACCGGGAAGCTGATCGGGACGCCGCCCTTCATGGCGCCCGAGCAGTTCCGCCGGCCCAGGGAAGTGGGACCCGCCGCCGATGTCTTCGCGCTCGGATCCGTGATGGTGCACGCGGCTACCGGGCGGGGGCCGTTCGACTCCGACAGTCCCTACGTCGTCGCCTACCAGGTCGTGCACGATGAGCCTGAGTTGGCCGGCGTACCGGAACAGCTGGCGCCGCTCGTGCTGCGGTGTCTCGCCAAGGAGCCCGAGGACCGGCCCTCGCCCGACGAGTTGACGCGGGAACTGCGGTCGGTGGCGGCCTCGTACGACACGCAGGTGTTCATACCGGCGCAGCGCGTGGAGGAGACGCCGAGGGCGGATGAGCCGCCGGCGGTCGAGGCTCCGCGCCGGTCCAGGCTGCGCCTTGGGAAGCGGGCCGCTCTCGGGGCCGGTGCCCTGGGGCTGGTCGTCGTCGGCGCGCTGGCGGCGGTGCCCCTGCTCGGGGGTGGTCCCGCCCCGGCGCCCGCGGTCAGCGCACCGCGGACCACGGCTGCCGCCTTCACGGCGTGGGCGGCTGCGCCGTTGTCCAGGACGGGCACTCCTCTGTGTTCCGACGCGGCCGGGAAGTTGCTCTGCGCGCAGAGCGGGCTGGTCTTCGCGCTGGATCCGGGCGACGGGCGTCTGCTGTGGAAGTACTCACTGGAGGGGGTCGCCGCCGACGGGCCGCCGAGTGGGGCTCCGGTCGTGTCGGGGGGCTTGGTGCTGGCCGGGCTCGGCCACGGGCAGCGGCTGACGCTGCTCGATCCCGACTCGGGTGATGTGGTGCGGCGGCAGAACATGTCCATGTCCGGCGGGGTGCGGGAGGTGGGAGGCATGGTGCTGCTCACCGCGGCCGACGGCACGGTGACCGGTGTGGACAGTGCCTCCGGGGACGTGAAGTGGAGTCAGCGGATTCCGGGGCAGGACGTGCCGTACTTCGTGTCGTTCCCGGGTGATCCGCTGGCGTACGCGGCAACCCTGTCCGGTGATGGGGCCGGTACGACGGTCACGGCGGTGGATCCGGGCACGGGCGAGGTGCGGTGGGACGCGCGGCTGGAAGGGGCGTTGGAGCCGATCGGGAGTGAGGACGGGGCGGTCGTGTTCGTCTCCGTCGATGCCGTGCGCGGGGAGGCGCGGGCCGTGGTCCGGTACAGCCCGGAGGGGCGGAAGAGCGAGCGTGTGCCGTTGCGTATCCCGCTGCAGGGGGTTCAGGGCAGTGTGCGCGGGGACGTCGTCCAGCTGATGGCGGAGGGCGGGGGGCTGGTCGCTGTCGATCTGAAGGCGCGCAAGCAGCTGTGGAGCCTGCAGACCGGTGTGGCCCGGGGATCCGTGCCCGTCGCGGGTGATCGGTATGTGTACGTCACCACGCCGGACGGCCGGCTGCTCGCCGTCGACGCGCGGCGCGGGAAGCTCGTCGGGCAGACCTCGCCACGGCTGAGCGGCCAGTCGGACCGGGTTCCGGCCACGCTGCCAACGCCCGTGGTCGTGGACGGCCGTGTCTACACCGGTGCTCCGGACGGCACCGTCTTCGCCGTGGACGGGCGGGATCCGTCCGCCTGGTAGCGGATACGGGAAGGGGCCGCCTCCCTTGAGACGGCCCCTTCGAGAGAGTGCTCAGCCGAGCTTCGACACGTCCCGGACGGCGCCCTTGTCCGCGCTGGTCGCCATCGCGGCGTAGGCGCGCAGGGCGGCGGAGACCTTGCGGTCGCGGTTCTTCGGGGCGTAGACGCCGTTCAGCGCCTTCTCGCGGCGGCCCAGTTCGGCGTCGTCGACGAGGAGCTCGATGGTGCGGTTCGGGATGTCGATGCGGATGCGGTCACCGTCCTCGACGAGGGCGATGGTGCCGCCGCCGGCCGCTTCCGGCGAGGCGTGCCCGATGGACAGGCCGGAGGTGCCTCCGGAGAAGCGGCCGTCGGTGATCAGGGCGCAGGCCTTGCCGAGGCCGCGGCCCTTCAGGTACGAGGTCGGGTAGAGCATCTCCTGCATGCCGGGGCCGCCCTTGGGGCCCTCGTAGCGGATGACGACGACGTCGCCCTCCGTGATCTGTTTCAGCAGGATCTTCTCGACGGCCTCCTCCTGCGACTCGCAGACGACCGCCGGGCCCTCGAAGGTCCAGATCGACTCGTCGACGCCGGCCGTCTTCACGACGCAGCCGTCGACCGCGAGGTTGCCCTTGAGGACCGCGAGGCCGCCGTCCTTGGAGTACGCGTGCTCCACCGAGCGGATGCAGCCGCCCTCGGCGTCCTCGTCGAGGGCCTCCCAGCGCTCGGACTGGGAGAAGGCCTCGGCGGAGCGGACGCAGCCGGGGGCCGCGTGCCACAGCTCGAGGGCCTCGGGGGACGGGGAGCCGCCGCGCACGTCCCAGGTCTTCAGCCAGTCGGCCAGGGTCGGGCTGTGGACCGAGTGCACGTCCTCGTTGAGCAGGCCGCCGCGGTGCAGTTCGCCGAGGAGGGCGGGGATGCCGCCGGCGCGGTGCACGTCCTCCATGTAGTACGTGCGGTCCTTGGCGACGTTCGGGGCGACCTTGGCGAGGCAGGGGACGCGGCGGGAGACCGCGTCGATCTCGGCGAGGCCGAAGGGGACGTCCGCCTCCTGGGCCGCGGCCAGCAGGTGCAGGATCGTGTTGGTCGAACCGCCCATGGCGATGTCGAGGGCCATCGCGTTCTCGAAGGCCGCGAAGGTGGCGACATTGCGCGGCAGGACGGTGTCGTCGTCCTGCTCGTAGTAGCGGCGGGTGATGTCCATGACCGTGTTCGCCGCGTCGACGTAGAGCTGCTTGCGCGCGGTGTGCGTGGCCAGGACCGAGCCGTTGCCCGGCAGGGAGAGGCCGATGGCCTCGGTGAGGCAGTTCATCGAGTTGGCGGTGAACATGCCGGAGCAGCTGCCACAGGTCGGACAGGCGTTCTCCTCGATGCGGAGGATGTCCTCGTCCGAGATCTTGTCGTTCACGGCGTCGGAGATCGCGTCGACCAGGTCCAGCGTGCGGACCGTGCCGTCGACCAGGGTGGCGCGGCCGGACTCCATCGGGCCGCCGGAGACGAAGACCGTGGGGATGTTGAGGCGCAGGGCCGCGTTCAGCATGCCCGGGGTGATCTTGTCGCAGTTGGAGATGCAGATCAGGGCGTCGGCACAGTGGGCCTCGACCATGTATTCGACCGAGTCCGCGATGAGGTCTCGGGAGGGGAGGCTGTACAGCATGCCGCCGTGGCCCATGGCGATGCCGTCGTCCACCGCGATGGTGTTGAACTCGCGCGGGATGCCGCCGGCCTCGACGATCGCCTCGCTGACGATCCGGCCGACCGGCTGGAGGTGGGTGTGGCCCGGCACGAACTCGGTGAAGCTGTTGGCGACCGCGATGATCGGCTTGCGGCCGATGTCCGCACCCGGTACACCGGAGGCCCGCATAAGGGCGCGGGCGCCCGCCATGTTGCGGCCGTGGGTGACTGTGCGGGACCTCAGCTCGGGCATCGTCGCTCGCTCCTTCAGAGACGGCGTCAGAGGATTCGGAGACTTCTGACTGCTATCGAGCGTACGCCGGTCATCCAGAGGGCGGGACAGAGTGTCCGGAATGCGGGATGCGATGTCTCGCCGGTGGCGGTCGCCGGTGGTTCAGGAACCGGTGAGGTGTCCCTGTACGACCGGTGCCAGCCGCGCGATGATCTGCTCCGGGTCCGCCGAGGCCAGCGGCTCGACCTTGATGACGTAGCGCAGCACGGCGGTGCCCACGAGCTGGGCGGCGGCGAGCTCGGCGCGCAGTTCGGCGTCCGGCAGGTCCAGGCGGCCTGCGATGCGGCGCAGCACCTGGGTGGCGACGATCCGGCGGAAGACGGCCGCTGCGGTCTCGTTGGTGACGGCGGAGCGGACGATGGCGAGCAGGGGCGCACGGGTCGCCGGGTTCTCCCAGACGCCGAAGAAGAAGCGGACCAGGCGCTCCCCCACGCCGTCGAGCGAGCCCTCCTCGATGGCTTTCGGTGCCTCCATGGCGGGGGCGAAGGACTGGGTGATCGCCGCCTCGAAGACCTGTTCCTTCGTCCCGAAGTAGTGGTGCACGAGCGCCGGGTCGACCCCGGCCGCCTTGGCGATGCCGCGCACGGACGTCTTCTCGTAGCCGCGCTCGGAGAACTCCTCGCGGGCGGCGGTCAGGATGCGGTCCCGGGTGTCGGCCGACTCCGCGCGCGGGGGGCGGCCCCGGCGGCGGGCGGTGGTGCCGGTTCCTGTGACGGATCCGGTTCCTGTGCCGGTTCCGGTTCCGGATCCGGTTCCGGCCGTGGGTCCGCCGGAGGGCCGGTCGTTCATCGGCGCGGCACCTTCACCGCCGAGGCCAGGTGCAGCCGCGTGAAGGCCAGCGCCTCCGCGAGGTCGGCCTCCCGCTCCGCGCTCGACATGGCGCGGCGGGTGTTGACCTCGATGACGACGTGCCCGTCGAAGCCGGTCAGGGCGAGCCGCTCCAGCACCTCGGCGCAGGGCTGGTTGCCGCGGCCGGGCACCAGGTGCTCGTCCTTGGCCGAGCCCCTGCCGTCGGCGAGGTGGACGTGGCCGAGGCGGTCTCCCATGCGGTCGACCATGTCCAGCGCGTCGGAGCGGGCCGTCGCGGTGTGGCTGAGGTCGATCGTGAAGTGCCGGTAGTCGTCCTTCGTCACGTCCCAGTCGGGGGCGTACGCGAGCATCTCGCGGTCGCGATAGCGCCAGGGGTACATGTTCTCGACGGCGAACCGCACGTCCGTCTCGTTCGCCATGCGCCAGATGCCCGTGACGAAGTCCCTGGCGTACTGGCGCTGCCAGCGGAAGGGCGGGTGCACGACGACGGTGCTCGCGTCGAGCTTCTCGGCCGCCGCACGGGCCCGCTGGAGCTTGGTCCAGGGGTCGGTGGACCAGACGCGCTGCGTGATGAGCAGGCAGGGGGCGTGCACGGCCAGGACGGGGATCTGGTGGTAGTCGCTGAGTCTGCGCAGGGCCTCGATGTCCTGGCTCACGGGGTCCGTCCAGACCATGACCTCGACCCCGTCGTAGCCGAGGCGTGCGGCGATCTCGAAGGCCGTGGCCGTCGACTCCGGGTAGACCGAGGCCGTCGACAGGGCGACCTTCGCGTCCGGGATCTTTACGGCTGGCTCTGCCATGCAGGACAGATTACGGGGTGTGGTCGGGGCGGGGCGGGGGGCCTCTTCGCCGTTGTGGTGTTTGCCACGGCGGGGGTGCATGTCCTTCGCAGCTCTCCTACGCGGATCTCTTACGCGGACTCCATGTGATCCAGGCGCCGCAGGATCACGCCCTCCCGCAGCGCCCAGGGGCAGATCTCCACGCGCTCGACGCCGAAGAGGTCCATCGCGCCCTCGGCGACCAGGGCGCCGGCCAGGAGCTGGTTCGCCCGGCCCTCCGAGACACCCGGCAGCTCGGCCCGTTCAGCCTCCTTCATGCCGGCCAGCCTCGGGACCCAGGCCTCCAGGGACTCCCGCTTGAGCTCGCGCTGGACGTAGAGGCCCTCGGCGGAGCGGGCGGCGCCGGCGATGCGGGCCAGCTGCTTGAAGGTCTTGGACGTGGCCACGACATGGTCAGGAGAACCGATACGGCTGAACTCCCCGACCGTGCGAGCGATCTCGGTGCGCACATGACGGCGCAGGGCGCGGACGTCGTCCGGGGAGGGCGGGTCGCCGGGCAGCCAGCCGGAGGTGAGGCGGCCGGCACCCAGCGGCAGGGAGACGGCCGCGTCGGGCTCCTCGTCGATGCCGTAGGCGACCTCGAGGGAGCCGCCGCCGATGTCCAGGACCAGCAGTTTCCCGGCCGACCAGCCGAACCAGCGGCGGGCGGCGAGGAAGGTGAGACGGGCCTCCTCCTCGCCGGTGAGGACCTGGAGCTCGACGCCGGTCTCGGTGCGCACGCGCGCGAGCACGTCGTCGGCGTTGCGGGCCTCGCGTACGGCGGAGGTGGCGAACGGCAGCAGGTCCTCGACGCCCTTGTCCTCGGCGGCCTGGAGGGCTTCCTTGATGACCGAGACCAGCCGGTCGACACCGTCCGGGCCGATCGCGCCGTCGTCGTCGAGGAGCTGGGCGAGGCGCAGTTCCGCCTTGTGCGAGTGCGCGGGCAACGGGCACGCGCCGGGATGCGCGTCCACCACGAGCAGATGCACCGTGTTCGATCCCACGTCGAGGACACCGAGTCTCATGTACGGAACGCTACTGCCAGCCGAACCGTCCGCCGTCCTCGGTGTCGGTACAAGGCCCGTACCCTGGACCTGTGCCAAAGACGAAAAAGGCGAAGCGCGACAAATCATCGGGCCCCGCGGTACCCGACGAGAAGGGCCTCGACTTCGCCCGCGCGTGGGTGGAGTTTCCTGATCCGGCGGACGACGAGCAGGTCTTCCGCTGCGATCTGACATGGCTGACCTCTCGCTGGAACTGCATCTTCGGCAGCGGCTGCCAGGGCATCCAGGCCGGCCGCGCGGACGACGGGTGCTGCACGCTGGGTGCCCACTTCTCCGACGAGGACGACGAGAAGCGGGTCGCCGAGCATGTGGCGAGGCTCACGCCGGACATCTGGCAGAACCACGCCGAGGGCACGAGCAGCGGCTGGATCTCCGAGGACGAGGACGGCGACCGGCAGACTCGGCCCTTCCAGGGGTCGTGCATCTTCCAGAACCGGCCCGGCTTCCCGGGCGGCGCGGGCTGCTCGCTGCACATCCTCGCCCTGAAGGAGGGCCGCGAGCCGCTGGAGACCAAGCCGGACGTGTGCTGGCAGCTGCCGGTGCGGCGGACGTACGAGTGGATCGACCGGCCCGACGACACGCGGGTGCTGCAGGTGTCGATCGGTGAGTACGACCGCCGCGGCTGGGGTCCGGGCGGGCATGACCTGCACTGGTGGTGCACGTCGGCGACCTCGGCGCACGGCGCGGGCGACCCGGTGTACGTGTCCTACCGGCCGGAGCTGATCGAGCTGATGGGCAAGGCCGGCTACGACCGGCTGGTCGAGCTGTGCGAGGAGCGGCTGGCCTCGCAGCTGCCGTTGCTGGCGCCGCATCCGGCGGATCCGGGCAACTGACGTTTCGTCCGTTCCGGCGGGCTGACCTGCGTCTATGACGTGGCCGGGCTCGCGTCGTCGTCCTCCGGGGGCGGGGGCGTCGAGTCCGTCGGGTCCGGGGCCGGGTCCGTCGGTGTGGGGTCCGGGTCGGGCGACGGGGGCGGGGTGGTCGGCGTCGGGTCGGGGTCCGGCGCCGAGGTCGTGGGCGTCGGGTCGGGCCTGGTCGGGGGCGGGCTGCTCGGGTGGGGATCCGGGCCGGATCCGGGATCGGAGGGGGTGGGCGCGGTGCCGAAGCCCTCGATGTGGACGACGGCGCCGACGGGTGCCACCGCCACCTGCGCGTGCCAGGGGCCGGAGGGCTCACGCAGATGGTCGACGTACACCTTGATCGTCAACGACTCGCCGGGCCGGAGCGTTCCCGAGGACTGGCTGAGGTAGAGCCAGTCGGCTCCCGTGGACGCGGACCAGCGGACCGGGGAGGGGCCCGTGGCGGTGAGGGTGATCAGGGTGGTGTCGCCCGTGTTGTCCGCCGTGACGTCCAGGGCGCTCGCGCGGCCGGCGACGGCGACGCCGATGACCTCCACGGACACGTCGGCCTTGCCGTTCTTGCCGAAGCGGGGGCCGGGTCTGGTGCTCGCGTTGCCGGTGTTCTCGTAGCCGCCGCCCGCCATCTCGCCGTCCAGGCCGAGCGGGTCGTCCACCTCGAGCGCGGAGGCGGAGCGGCCGTCCTGGGCCTCGCCCACGGGGGTCCCCCGGTAGGCGGCCCACAGGGCGAGCACGGGGGCGGCCACGACGGTGGCGACGACGGTCGTGGTGACGGCACGCGCGCGGAGACGGTCCCTTCGGGCGGCTCGGTCCTTGGGGTCCATCGGGTAGCCGCGCCGGTCGAAGCGGGGTGCGGCGCCACGCGCGCGTGGCGGGTGGGCCATGGCCGCGTGCAGGGCCGCGAGGGGCGCGGGCAGGACGGGCAGCGCGGCGGGCGTGACGCTGGTGCCGGGCCAGCGGCCGGGGATGGCGCGCTCGGCGGTGCGGCGGCAGCGCGGGCAGTCGTCGACGTGCCGGACGAGTTCGCGGCGCAGGGCCGTGCCGAGCACGAGCCGGTCGTCGCCGACGAGGTGGGCGACGCTCGGACACGCCCCGGTCTCCACCACGGCGAGGGCCGCGCGCGTGCGTTCGACCTCGCAGGCGGCGGAGGCGAGCAGGTCGCGGGTGGCGGCCAGGTCCATGCCGAGGACGGCGGCGACCTCATGGGCGGCGAGGTGGTGTCGCACGGCCAGTTCGAGCGCCTCCCGCTGCTCCGGGGTGGTGCCGGCGGCCTCCGGCCAGGCCAGCAGGGCCAGTTCGCCGCGGCGCCGCTCCTGGACCTCCTCGGAGAGGGCCGGGGCGGCCGGGGGTTCGGCACGCCGCGTGCGGCCCGCCGCATGGCTGCTCGTACGTTTCTGCTTGGCCTCGGCCAGCCCCCGCAGGCACGCCCAGCGGGCCAGCGCGTACAGCCAGGCCCTGCGGTCCGCGGGCGCCTCGGGGACGTGCCGGCCGCGGCGTTCGGCGAGCGCGAGGACGTCGCCCAGGGCGGCGGTCGCGGCGTCGTGGTCGCACAGCACGGACAGGCAGTAGGTGAACAGGCCGTCCAGGTAGGGCTCGTAGCGCGCGAGCGGCCGCTGCACCAGCGTGCGCGCCGCACCGCGATCACGCGTTTCCCGGTGCGCCCGGTGGGCGCCGGCCGAGCGGGTCGAGATCTCCGGCGTACTGCTCGTCATTCGGCGACCGTAGGGGGCCGGGAGTGTTACCTTCCGGCGGCTTGAGCACATTTAATCCGTACGGGTGAAACGATCCCTCAATAGGGGACAGGAACCAGTTGTTCCGCCGCTGGCGCGGGGTGGCGGGGCCTGGCGCGCAGATGGCCGGGCCCTCCGGTCGCACCGCTGGCCGCGCCCTCCGGTCACCGCGCTGTCAGTGCCTGCGGCTACGGTTTCGTCCATGGCTGCCCGTACGAAGACCACCAAGGACCGTCCGTCCTACCGCTGCACCGAGTGCGGGTGGCAGACGGCGAAGTGGCTCGGCCGCTGCCCCGAGTGCCAGGCCTGGGGGACGGTCGAGGAGTACGGCGCGCCCGCGGTCCGTACGACGACACCGGGCAGGGTCACCACCTCCGCCGTGCCCATCGGCCAGGTGGACGGCCGCCGGGCGACGGCCCGCTCCACCGGCGTGCCCGAGCTGGACCGGGTGCTCGGCGGCGGACTGATCCCCGGCGCGGTGGTGCTGGTCGCGGGCGAGCCGGGGGTGGGCAAGTCGACGCTCCTGCTCGACGTGGCGGCCAAGTCGGCGAGCGACGAGCACCGCACGCTGTACGTGACGGGCGAGGAGTCGGCGAGCCAGGTCCGGCTGCGCGCCGACCGCATCAACGCCATCGACGACCATCTGTACCTGGCCGCCGAGACGGATCTGGCGGCGGTGCTGGGCCACTTGGACGCGGTGAAGCCGTCGCTGCTGATCCTGGACTCGGTGCAGACGGTGGCCTCCCCGGAGATCGACGGCGCGCCCGGCGGCATGGCCCAGGTGCGGGAGGTCGCCGGGGCCCTGATCCGGGCGTCGAAGGAACGCGGCATGTCCACGCTGCTCGTGGGCCATGTCACCAAGGACGGCGCCATCGCCGGACCACGCCTGCTGGAGCACCTCGTGGACGTCGTCCTGCACTTCGAGGGCGACCGGCACGCCCGCCTCCGCCTCGTCCGAGGCGTCAAGAACCGCTACGGCACCACCGACGAGGTCGGCTGCTTCGAACTGCACGACGAGGGCATTACGGGCCTCGCTGACCCGAGCGGACTCTTCCTGACCCGTCGCGCCGAACCGGTCCCGGGCACCTGCCTGACCGTCACCCTGGAGGGCCGCCGCCCGCTGGTCGCCGAGGTCCAGGCCCTCACGGTCGACTCGCAGATCCCCTCCCCGCGCCGCACCACCTCGGGCCTGGAGACCTCCCGGGTCTCGATGATGCTGGCGGTGCTGGAACAGCGCGGCCGGATCAGCGCCTTGGGCAAGCGGGACATCTACTCCGCGACGGTCGGCGGCGTGAAGCTCTCGGAGCCCGCGGCGGATCTGGCCGTCGCCCTCGCCCTGGCGAGCGCGGCGAGTGACACACCTCTCCCCAAGAACCTGGTCGCGATCGGGGAAGTCGGTCTCGCCGGCGAGGTGAGGCGGGTCACGGGCGTGCAGCGCAGGCTGGCGGAAGCCCACCGTCTGGGCTTCACACACGCCCTGGTACCGGGCGACCCGGGCAAGATCCCCGCGGGTATGAAGGTTCTGGAAGTCTCGGACATAGGGGACGCGCTGCGGGTCCTTCCCCGCTCCCGTCGCAGAGAGGCCCCACGGGACGAGGAGGGTCGCCGGTAGACTTTGCCCAGGTCTCGCCCGTCCGTGCGAACCGAGTGTGCGACACGGGGCGCCCCAGAACCTGCGACCGGAGGAGTGCAGTGGCAGCCAACGACCGGGCAGCAGCTCCCGGAAAATCCGGTGGGAGTGCCGGTACCGATGGCCTGATGCGCGCTTCACTGAGCGCCGTGGCACCCGGAACCGCCCTGCGTGACGGCCTGGAGCGGGTGCTCCGGGGCAACACCGGCGGTCTCATCGTGCTGGGCTCCGACAAGACGGTCGAGGCGCTGTGCAGCGGCGGTTTCGTGCTGGACGTCGAGTTCACCGCGACCCGACTGCGTGAGCTGTGCAAGCTGGACGGCGGCATCGTGCTGTCCTCCGACCTGTCGAAGATCCTGCGCGCGGGCGTGCAGCTGGTCCCGGACCCGACGATCCCCACGGAGGAGACCGGCACCCGGCACCGCACCGCGGACCGCGTGAGCAGGCAGGTCGGCTTCCCGGTGGTCTCGGTCTCCCAGTCGATGCGGCTGATCGCCCTGTACGTCGACGGCCAGCGCCGTGTCCTGGAGGACTCGGCGGCGATCCTGTCCCGCGCCAACCAGGCCCTCGCCACCCTGGAGCGCTACAAGCTCCGCCTCGACGAGGTCGCGGGCACGCTGTCGGCGCTGGAGATCGAGGACCTGGTGACCGTCCGGGACGTCTCGGCGGTCGCCCAGCGCCTGGAGATGGTGCGCCGGATCGCCACGGAGATCGCCGAGTACGTGGTGGAGCTGGGCACGGACGGGCGTCTGCTGGCCCTCCAGCTCGACGAACTGATCGCCGGCGTGGAGCCCGAGCGCGAGCTGGTCGTCCGGGACTACGTCCCCGAGCCGACCGCCAAGCGGTCCCGTACGGTCGACGAGGCCCTGGCCGAGCTCGACGCCCTCACCCACGCCGAGCTGCTCGAACTGCCCATCGTGGCGCGGGCCCTGGGTTACACGGGCTCGCCCGAGACGCTCGACTCGGCGGTGTCCCCGCGGGGCTTCCGCCTCCTCGCCAAGGTGCCCCGGCTCCCCGGCGCGATCATCGACCGCCTCGTGGAGCACTTCGGCGGCCTGCAGAAGCTGCTCGCCGCGAGCGTCGACGACCTCCAGACGGTGGACGGCGTGGGCGAGGCCCGGGCGCGCAGCGTGCGGGAGGGCCTGTCCCGGCTGGCGGAATCCTCGATCCTGGAGCGGTACGTCTAGCCCTCGGCGCACGCTGACGCGTGGGGGGGGGTGTTCCCGGTCGGGAACACCCCCCTCACGCATGAAGGTCACGCAGGCCGACTGAACGACAAGCGGCTAGTCATTCTTCAGCACGAACGACGTCTGCACCTTCGCGTAGCCCGGAGCCTTGGCTTCCACCAGGTACGTGCCCGCCCCGGCCGAGCCCGAGGGAGGCGTGGCGCACTCGGCGGCGCTGGGCTTGCGGTCCCACTTCAGTGCGTAGGTGATGCCGCTGCCCGCGGGAACGCGGTACAGCCGGCTGCCGGCGACCCTGGGGCAGTCCTTCGAGGACCAGTAGTCGTCGTCGGCGCTCGCCTCGGTGATCGTGAACACCGCGTTCTTCGGCCCGAGATCGATCTTGCAGTCGTGGCCGGAGATGTTCCGCGCGGTCAGCAGGAACGTGGGCGTCTGCTCGGGGTCGTAGCTGTTGTGCTGGCTGCGCAGGCTGAACTTGACCATGCTCGCGGTGCAGTTGGGCAGCAGGGAACCGGCCGGCAGCGTGTCTCCCGCGCCGACGCCGCCCACCGTGGTACCGCCGTCGTAGCCACCGGCACCGCCGGAGCCGCCCGAACCACTCGCCCCCTCGGACCCGCCGGAGCCGGAACCGCCGCCGGAGCCCACGCCGGAACCGTCCCCTGCTCCGCCGCCCGAGCCGTCACCGGAACCGCCGCCGGACCCTGCCCCGGACCCGGACGACGAGCCGCCGGAGCTCTCGTCGCCCGACTCGTCGCGCCCGCCGGGCGCTTGGCTGATCGCCGGACCCGAACTCGACGGGCCGGGAGTGATGGAGGGCGCGGGATTCTTGCCGTTGGCGCCGTTGTCGCCGTCCTTGCCGCCTTCGCCGCCCATGGTCACGAGCCAGGTGGTCAGCAGCGCCAACAGGGCAGCCACGGACACCAGTACGACCCTCCGACGCCAGTAGATGGAGGAGGGAAGCGGCCCGACCGGATTGCGCAGAGATCCCACGGCGCAAACCTTACGAGAGATCGGAGCGTTAGCCGGTCCCACCCGCCGCTCAGGCCCACAACTTTTCCGGATCATCATGCCGGAAGCAGCCGCCCCACCCCTGTCTTTCGTCAGGTTCGGCACCCGACGATCGCTGGGTGTGACGGGATCGGCTCGTCACTTACCGTCCGTGACCATGGACTTCGAGGACAGCGCGCTCTACCGCGACATCACGGACTTCGCAGATGACTCCCCGGTGTGGATACAGCACGGGGCCGGATTATGGACGGAGGCCGGACTGCTGGTCTTCGTCCTGCTGTTCGCCGCCGCCTGGTGGCGTGCCCGCCGCGACACCTCCCACGCGTTCGCGATCGCGGCCCTTGCACCTCTGGCCACGGCTGTGGCGTATGTGTGCAGTGAGATGCTCAAGTCGGCGGTCACGCAGGAGCGTCCGTGCCGGGCGGTCGCCGGGGCGGCGGCGTCCCTGGCCGAGTGTCCGCCGCACGGGGACTGGTCGTTCCCGTCCAACCACGCCACGATCGCGGGCGCCGCGGCCGTCGCCCTGGGCCTGGTCCGGCGCACCCTCCTGTGGCTCACGGCACCGCTCGCCCTGCTGATGGCCTTCTCCCGGGTCTTCGTCGGCGTGCACTATCCGCACGACGTGCTCGCGGGGCTGGGCCTCGGCACGCTCGTCGCCCTCGTCGCCGTACGGCTGGGCACGGACCCGATGACGCGGCTGGCCGGGGCGATGCGCGGTTCGCCGTCAGCGGCCGCCCGGTGGGTCACCGGGCCGGGTCCGGCGCCCGTACCGTCGTTCGGGAAGAAGCACGCCCGGTCCTGAGCCGACGGGGCGTCACTGCTCCACCAGTCCCGCCTCGTACGCCACGATCGCCGCCTGCACGCGGTTGCGCACGCCCAGCCGGTCCAGGACCGCGCTGACATACGCCTTCACCGTGCCCTCGACGAGATGCAGCCGGGCGGCGATCTCCGGGTTGGAGAGGCCGGCGCCGACCAGGCCGAGCACTTCGCGTTCGCGGGGGCTCAGGACGGACACGCTCGCGCGTGCCCGTGCCTCGCGGGTGAGCCGGCCGCCGCCGAGGCCCTCGTCGATGACGTACCGGGCCACCTTCGGCGACAGGAACGCGGCGCCCGCGGCCACCGCCCGTACGCCGGCGATCAGTTCGTACGGGTCCCCGGACTTCAGCAGGAACCCGGTGGCGCCGCCGCCGAGGGCACGGGTGACGTAGGCGCCCTCGGAGAAGGTGGTGAGCATCGCGACGGCCGTGCCGGGCACGGTCCGTACGATCTCCTCCGACGCCGTCAGGCCGTCGAGGCGCGGCATGCGGATGTCGAGCAGGGCCACGTCCGGGCGGTGGGCGCGGGCCAGCTCGACCGCCTCACGGCCGTCGCCCGCCTCGGCGACGACCTCCGTCTCGCCGCCGCTGCCCAGGATGGCGCGCACCCCGGCCCGCACCATCGCCTCGTCGTCGGCCAGCAGCACGCGGATCACTGTGAGAACTCCTCGTCATCGTCCCGGCCTTCGCCGGACCGGCCGGCACGCGGGACCACGTCCTTGGCGACGAGCCGCCCGGCGGCGAAACACAGTCTGAAATGGTCTACGGAGACGAACAGCTCGCCGCTCGCCCGGTAGTAACGGCAGTCGGCACCCTCCGGTGCCGGTGTGGGCGCCCGCTCGGCGGGCGGGTCGTTCACGTCCCGTTCGGGCAGTACTCGGTCGATATCGGCGGCCGGGGCGCCCAGGCGCAGTTTCGCGTAGGCGGCGGGTGCGAGCACCGAGTGGTTCTCCACGTACGCGTACCAGCCGAAGGCGACGCCGACGAGGACGACACCCGTACCGGTGGCCGTGCCGAGGGCGATGGCGACCCGGCGGCGGGCGTGGGTGAACGGGGAGGGGGCGGGGCGTGCCGGTCTGGTCGGGGTCCGCTGTGCGGGGACGTACGCCCGGACGCGAAAGCCCTCCCCCAGTGGGCCCGCCTCGAACTTCCCGCCGACGGCGGTCACGGCGGTACGCAGCCCGAGCAGGCCGGTGCCGCCTGCGGACGGCCGGGAACTGTGCTCGGTGGACGCGCCGTTGGTGACGGTGACGGACGTCCCCTCGGCCCGCCCGGTCACCTCTACGACCACTGGGGCGCCCGGCGCGTGCCGTGTCGCGTTGGTCAGTGCCTCACGGGCCACGCGGTACAGCAGCCGTTCGGCGAGACCGCCGGCTGCCTCGGTCGGGCGCAGGCCGGCGGGCTGCTCCCAGCGGACCTGGAGGCCGGACTCCGCGGCGCGGGCGACGAGTTGTTCCAGGGTCTCGCCCGCGGGGGTCAGCGGTGGCGGCTCGTCGTCGTCCTCGCGCAGGACGCCGATGATGTGGTGCAGCCTGTCCGTGGCGTCGGCCGCGGCCCCGCGCAGTTCGGCCGCCGCCGCCCGGTGTTCACCGGCGAGGCCCGGGGCGACCTGGAGGGCGCCCGCGCGCAGGGCGATGAGGCTCAGTTCGTGGCCGAGGGAGTCATGCATGTCCTGGGCGATCCGCGAGCGTTCGCGCAGCCGGGCGCGTTCCTCGGCGAGGCGCTGCTCGTCCTCCAGCCGGGCCGCGCGCAGCCAGCCCTCCGCGGCCAGCTCGCGGCTCTGCCGCCAGTAGCGCCCGCCGAGCCAGGGGAAGACGCAGCCGAAGAGCAGCGTGCCCGTCATGACCAGCCACTCGGGTGCCGGGTCGACCCCGGCGAGCACGATCCGCGCGGTACCCGCGCAGCCGACGGTGGCGAAGCACAGCACCGCGGGGCGGGCCCGGGCCGCCCGCAGCCCGAGGAGCAGGGCGGACACGCCGAGGGCCGGGCCGTAGGAGACGGTGAACAGGGCCGGGGCTGCGGCCAGGCTCAGGGCGGCCGCCAGCCCGAAGGCGGCGAGCGGCAGCCGCCGGGCCAGGCCGGCCACCGTGGCCAGCACTGCCAGGCCGGCGGCCTGCTGCCAAGCCGTGCGCGGCTCGTTCAGCCCGATCCGGTCGGCCGTGAGCGCGGGAAGGGCGAGGGCGGCCCAGAAAAGGGCGCCCCGGGCGAGCCGCGCCGAACGAGGACGTTCCATTCGGCCGACGCTATAGGCGGACGGCGGGGCGGCACTGCTGCCGATCGTCAGGTACCTCTCCCTCGGCGGTGGCAATGTGCCCGATTCGCGGCTCCCGCGTGGCAGGATCGAATGGCCATGACTGCTCCCACGAACATCCCGCGCACCAGCCCCGGCCCCACCGACACCGCGTCCGGCCCGCCCCCGGGCGAGGAACTGCACTCCCCCGTCATCGACTGGTTCGACGACCACGCCCGCGACCTGCCGTGGCGGCGCCCCGAGGCCGGGGCGTGGGGCGTGATGGTCAGTGAGTTCATGCTCCAGCAGACGCCGGTGAACCGCGTCCTGCCCGTCTACGAGCAGTGGCTGGCCCGCTGGCCGCGCCCCGCCGACCTGGCCAAGGAGGCGCCCGGCGAGGCCGTCCGCGCCTGGGGCCGGCTCGGCTACCCGCGCCGCGCGCTGCGGCTGCACGGCGCCGCCGTCGCCATAACGGAACGGCACGGCGGTGACGTACCGGCCGACCACGCCCAGTTGCTGGCGCTGCCCGGCATCGGCGAGTACACGGCCGCCGCCGTGGCCTCCTTCGCCTACGGGCAGCGGCACCCGGTGCTGGACACCAATGTGCGCCGGGTCTTCGCCCGCGCGGTCACCGGCGTGCAGTACCCGCCGAACGCCACCACCGCCGCCGAGCGCAAACTGGCCCGCGCGCTCCTCCCCGAGGAGGAGTCGACCGCCGCCCGCTGGGCCGCCGCCTCCATGGAACTGGGTGCGCTCGTGTGCACGGCGAAGAGCGAGTCGTGCCACCGCTGCCCGATCGCCGCGCAGTGCGCGTGGCGGCTGGCGGGCAAGCCGGAGCACGACGGGCCGCCGCGCCGCGGCCAGACCTACGCGGGCACCGACCGGCAGGTCCGCGGGCGGCTGCTCGCCGTGCTGCGGGAGGCCCACGCCCCGGTTCCGCAGGCGGCGCTCGACCGCGTGTGGCACGAGCCGGTGCAGCGGGCCCGCGCCCTGGACGGCCTGGTCGCCGACGGCTTGGTGGAGCCGCTGGCGGGCGGGATGTACCGGCTGCCGCTGACCTGACGTACAGACAGATCACAGCCATGGGTCTCCCGTAACGGCGACACAGGGTGGACAAATCACCCCATAGTCGCCTCAACACCCCCACCGCTGTACCCCGTTCCGACTTCCGTTACACAACCGACGGACAGCCGAGTGCTAGCCGCAGGCTGCTTCGGACAG
Source organism: Streptomyces sp. NPDC044719 (assembly GCF_056433405.1). NCBI lineage: Bacteria > Bacillati > Actinomycetota > Actinomycetes > Kitasatosporales > Streptomycetaceae > Streptomyces > Streptomyces sp. NPDC044719. The sequence goes on along the minus strand of NZ_JBWKHE010000003.1, from coordinate 921,977 downwards.
CGCCGTGACAACGCCTCCGTACCTTCAATTGCGTTCCCGGAAGACACGGGACGACCAAGGAACACAGGCAGTGCACGGGCGGCGGGGAGCCGGCCCGAACGGGGAAACGGGAGGCGGTTCACCATGGCGCAGGGCGAGGTGCTCGAGTTCGAGGAGTACGTCCGCACCCGGCAGGACGCACTGCTGCGCAGTGCTCGCCGCCTGGTCCCGGACCCGACGGACGCACAGGATCTGCTGCAGACGGCGCTGGTGCGGACCTACGGCCGCTGGGAGACCATCGAGGACAAGCGGCTGGCGGACGCCTACCTGCGCCGGGTGATGATCAACACGCGGACCGAGTGGTGGCGGGCCCGCAAGCTGGAGGAGGTCCCGACCGAGCAGCTCCCGGACGCCTCGGTCGACGACGCCACCGAGCAGCACGCGGACCGCGCCCTGCTGATGGACATCCTGAGGGTGCTCGCCCCGAAGCAGCGCAGTGTCGTGGTGCTGCGACACTGGGAGCAGATGTCCACGGAGGAGACGGCCGCCGCCCTCGGAATGTCGGCCGGAACGGTCAAGAGCACGCTGCACCGGGCGCTCGCCCGGCTCCGCGAGGAGCTGGAGTCCCGCGATCTGGACGCACGCGCGCTGGAGCGTGAGGAGCGGGAGCGGTGCGCGGCCTGACCGGCGAGGGGTCCCCACGGACCCGGGGCAGCATCCAGGCGGTGAGCACGGCATCGGCCGTGGTCACCGCCCTCGCCCTTTTCGCATCCGGGTGCGGCGCCGGCGGCACCGGCGCCCGTGACGAGGGCCCGGCGCACGCCGACGCGGTGGCGGGCGCCTCCGCCGCCACACCCTCGGCCTCCCCGTCCAAGACGCCCGACGCCGTGAACGCGGTCCGGCTCGTCAAGGACGACCCCAACGTCTCACCCGAGGTGAAGAGCGAGCTGAAGCCGTGCGTGGCCGACGAGTATCCCGTCGACGTGTCCTACGGCAATCTGACCGGCGGATCGTCAGACGATGTCGTCGTCAATGTGCTGACCTGCGGCGACGCGGTGGGCGTGGGCAGCTATGTGTATCGCGAGCGGGACGGCTCGTACGAGAATGTGTTCAAGGCCGAGGAACCCCCGGTCTACGCGGAGATCGACCGCGGCGACCTGGTGGTGACCAAGCAGGTGTACGACAAGGGCGACCCGGTGTCGAGCCCCTCCGGGGAGAACGTGATCACGTACAGATGGGCTTCCGGCCGGTTCAGCGAGAAGTACCGCACGCACAACGACTACGGCAAGGTCGTCGGCGACAGCCCGTCGCCGGCGCCCGCGAGCTGACGCGGGCGCGGCGTGCGTGAACCGATCGGGCCGCTCGGACCGATCTATGGGTGAACGCGATGCACGGACCGTGCGTCCCCTGAGAGGACGGACCGTGCGTCCTGTGAGAAGTACGCACCCCCACGACCCACACGAGGACTGAGAGCACCGGGATGGCAGACCAGACCCACGTTCTGTTCGTCGAGGACGACGACGTCATCCGCGAGGCCACACAGCTCGCCCTGGAACGGGACGGCTTCGTGGTCACCGCGATGCCCGACGGCCTGTCGGGCCTGGAGGCGTTCCGGACGGACCGCCCCGACATCGCGCTGCTGGACGTCATGGTTCCCGGCCTCGACGGGGTCAGTCTGTGCCGCCGTATCCGGGACGAGTCGACCGTGCCGGTCATCATGCTGTCGGCGCGGGCCGACTCCATCGACGTGGTGCTGGGCCTGGAGGCGGGCGCCGACGACTATGTGACCAAGCCGTTCGACGGGGCCGTGCTGGTCGCCCGGATCCGCGCCGTGCTGCGCCGCTTCGGGCACGCGGGCGGCGGCCGGGCCGAGGATCCGGACGCCCCGGCGAGCGGCGGGATGCTGGCCTTCGGGGACCTGGAGGTCGACACCGAGGGCATGGAGGTCCGCCGGGCCGGGCAGCCGGTGGCGCTGACGCCGACCGAGATGCGGCTGCTCCTGGAGTTCTCCTCGGCGCCGGGCACAGTGCTCTCCCGCGACAAACTGCTGGAGCGGGTCTGGGACTACGGCTGGGGCGGGGACACCCGCGTCGTCGACGTGCATGTGCAGCGGCTGCGACAGAAGATCGGCCAGGACCGTATCGAGACGGTCCGTGGTTTCGGCTACAAGTTGAAGGCCTGAGCGGGGTATGAGGGGGCATTTCCGGCGCCTGGTCGCCTCGGGCGTGGAGCGCGCGGGGATCCGTACGGGCCTCAGATGGAAGCTGAGCGCGGCCATCGCGCTGGTCGGCGCGCTGGTGGCGATCGCGCTGAGCCTGGTCGTGCACAACGCCGCGCGGGTGTCAATGCTGGACAACGCGCGCGACCTCGCCGACGAGCGCATCATGATCGCCCAGCGCAACTTCGAGCTGTCCGGGCGGATGAACTTCCCCAACACCAAGATCGACGACCCGGATCTGCCGGAGGCGCTGCGGGACCGGGTCGAGGTGGGCCAGCGGGCGACCTACGTGGCGGACCGGCCGGGTGGCTCGCCGGACATATGGGCCGCCGTGCCGCTGAAGAACGGGCATGTGATGTCCCTGCACTCGGGCTTCACCGACCGCAGCTCGGACATCCTTCAGGACCTCGACCAGGCCCTGCTCATCGGGTCCATCGCGGTCGTCCTCGGCGGGAGCGCGCTCGGCGTGCTCATCGGCGGGCATCTCTCGCGGCGGCTGCGCAAGGCGGCCGTCGCGGCCCACCAGCTCGCCGGCGGCGAGACGGACGTGCGGGTGCGGGACGCCATGGGCGGGGTCGTCCGGGACGAGACCGACGACCTGGCGAGCGCGGTGGACGCCATGGCGGACACGCTGCGGCAGCGCATCGAGGCGGAGCGCCGGGTCACCGCCGACATCGCACACGAGCTGCGCACGCCGGTGACCGGGCTGCTGACCGCGGCAGAGCTGCTGCCGCCGGGACGCCCGACCGAGCTGGTGCTGGACCGGGCGAAGGCCATGCGCACGCTCGTGGAGGACGTGCTGGAGGTGGCCCGGCTGGACGGGGCCTCGGAGCGGGCGGAGCTGCAGGACATCATGCTGGGCGAGTTCGTCGCCCGGCGGGTGGCGGCCAAGGACCCGGCCATCGAGGTGCGCGTCGTGCACGAGTCGGAGGTCACGACCGACCCGCGGCGCCTGGAGCGGGTCCTGTTCAATCTCCTGGCCAACGCGGCCCGGCACGGCAAGCCGCCCATCGAGGTCACCGTCGAGGGCCGGGTCATCCGGGTCCGCGACCACGGCCCGGGCTTCCCCGAGGACCTGCTCGCCGAGGGGCCGAGCCGCTTCCGCACCGGCAGCAAGGACCGGGCCGGACACGGCCACGGCCTGGGCCTGACCATCGCGGCCGGACAGGCCCGGGTGCTGGGCGCCCGGCTGACCTTCCGCAACGTCCGCACGCCCGGGACGCCGGAGCACCTGCCGGCCGAGGGCGCGGTGGCCGTCCTGTGGCTGCCGGAGCACGCGCCGACGAACACGGGGAGCTATCCGATGCTGCCGGGGTCGTAGCCCTCCGGCTGCTTCAGCAGGACCAGTCCTGGTCCATGTCGAGTCCGCCTTCTCGGGGCTGGGTGAAGGAGAACCAGTTGCCGGAGTCGTCGCGGAACAGCGCCTCCGTGCCGTACGGGCGCTCCTGCGGCTCCTGGAGGAACTCCACACCGCGGTCCTTGAGCTTCTTGTAGTCGCCGTGGATGTCGTCGGTGGTCAGGACACCCGCGCCGAGCGCTCCCTTGGTCACCAGCTTCCTGAGCATCTCGGCGGACTCGGGGTCCATCGCGGGGCCGCCGGGCACCATCAGGGTGAGTTCGACGTCGGGCTGCTTCGGTGAGCCGACGGTGAGCCAGCGCATGCCGCCCTCGCCCATGGTCATGTCCGTACGGACCTCCAGGCCCAGTTTCTGGGTGTAGAACTCCTTGGCCCGGTCCTGGTCGAGGACCCAGACGGTCGAGATGGCGAGACCCTTGATCATGGCGTGCTCCTGCTGCTGGCGGCCGGTTCGGGTGTGCCCTGCCACGGTAGGCAGCGGGGGTGTCAGCCCGCTTCTCCGGAATTGCGCTCCTTGCCCGCGCCGGGCGCGGAGCGGAAGCCGCCGGCCCAGAGCATGGCGTAGCAGCCGGGGATGAGGGCGGCTCCCCTGCCGACGTGCTTGGTGCGGTACTCGCTGGGGGTGAGGCCGGTCCAGGTCTTGAAGCGGGCCGAGAACGTGCCGACGCTGCTGAAGCCGACCAGGTGGCAGATCTCCGTGACCGACAGGTTCGCCGTGCGCAGCAGGTCCTCGGCGCGTTCTATGCGGCGGTGTGTGAGGTACTGGCCGGGGGTCTCGCCGTAGGCCTCCTTGAAGGCGCGGATGAAGTGATACCGCGAGTACCCGGCGTGCGCGGCGACGGTGTCCAGGTCCAGTCCGGGATCGGCCCAGTCCCGGTCCATGGCGTCCTTGGCGAGCCGCAGCTGCCGCGTCTTGTCCATGACGTCGATGGTGGCACGGGGGTCTGACAGCGGCACCGGCCTCGCTCCCCGGCAAGGCGAAGGCCCCGGTCGGGTGTCCCGTCCGGGGCCTTCGTCAGCAGCTCGGGCAGGTCGGAAAGAGCTGGAGCTGGAGCTGGAGCTGGAGCTGGTCAGACGGTCTCGACGACCGGCGTCTGCGGGGCCGGGCCGTCGGCCTTGTCGTCGTCCGAGGCCTTCGGTCCCGCGCCCTTCAGCGGTACCTCCTTCACGAACACCGCCGCCGCGAGCGCGACGACCGCCACCACGGCTCCGAGCAGGAACGCCGAGTGGATGCCTGCGGAGACCGCGTGCTGGTAGGCCTCGCGGGCCAGCGCCGGGAGCTTCTCCAGGCCCTTCGCGTCGAGCTGCGCCGACTGCTCGGTCACCTTGGAGCCCAGCGCGCCGGCCCGCTCGGCCATGACGTCCTGGACGCGGTTGTTGAACAGCGCGCCCATGATCGCGACGCCGAAGGAGGAGCCGAGGGTGCGGAAGAGCGTGGTGGAGGAGGACGCGACGCCCATGTCCTTCATCTCGACGCTGTTCTGCGCGACCAGCATGGTGATCTGCATCAGACAGCCCATGCCGAGCCCGACCACGGCCATGAAGACGCCGGAGGTCAGGCGGGAGGTGCCCGTGTCCATCGTGGAGAGCAGGTAGAGCCCGACGATCATCAGGGCGCTGCCGAGGACCGGGAAGACCTTGTACTTGCCGGTGTTCGTGGTGACGCGCCCGGCGACCATCGAGGTGACGAGCATCGCACCGAGCATCGGCAGGAGCAGCAGCCCGGAGTTCGTCGCGGAGGCACCCTGCACGGACTGCTGGTACAGCGGCAGGAAGAGCGTGGCCCCGAACATCACGAAGCCGGTGATGAAGCCGATGACCGACATCAGCGTGAAGTTGCGGCTGCGGAAGATGTGCAGCGGCACGATCGGCTCGGCGGCCTTCGTCTGCCAGAACACGAACCCGACGAGCGCGGCGACGCCGATGCCGATCAGCTCCATGATCCGCGCGGAGCTCCAGGCGTACTCCGTGCCGCCCCAGGTGGTGACGAGCACGATCGCGGTGATGCCGACGGTCAGCAGCGCGGCACCCAGGTAGTCGATCCGCGCCTCGGACCGCTTCTTCGGCAGGTGCAGGACGACGCTGACGGCGGCCAGCGCGACGACGCCGAGCGGCAGGTTGATGTAGAACGCCCAGCGCCAGCCCCAGTTGTCGGTGATGGTGCCGCCGACCAGCGGGCCGCCGATCATCGCCAGCGCCATGACGCCGGCCATCATGCCCTGGTACTTGCCACGCTCCCGGGGCGGGATCAGGTCACCGATGATCGCCATGACGCCGACCATCAGACCGCCGGCGCCGAGGCCCTGGACGGCACGGAAGCCGATCAGCTCGCCCATGTTCTGGGCCATGCCGCTGAGCGCCGAGCCGATCAGGAAGATGACGATGGACGTCATGAACGTGCCCTTGCGGCCGTACATGTCGCCGAGCTTGCCCCACAGCGGGGTGGAGGCCGCGGTCGCGAGCGTGTAGGCGGTGACGACCCAGGAGAGGTGTTCGAGCCCGCCCAGCTCACCGACGATCGTCGGCATCGCCGTACCGATGATCATGTTGTCGAGCATCGCGAGCATCATCGCGATCATCAGCGCGAGCAGTACGACCCGCACGCTCCTCGGCTGTTTCCCCCCGCTGCCGGCGTCGACCGCCGGTGTGTCCGTCGTGTCCGCCATCGCTTCCCACTCCCCCAGCTACCGCTACTTGAGCTACCGCTACTTACTTGCCGACCGGCTAGTGACTACACTCGGAAGTTAGCTCCGGAACTAGCCGGGCGTCAAGTAAGTTTTATGGAAAGCGGGGCGGCGTAGGAGGATGGGCGGCACCATGGACGGCACCAGGCAGCGGCGCCGCGGGAACACCCGCCAGCGCATCCAGGACGTGGCCCTCGAACTCTTCGCGGAGCAGGGCTACGAGAAGACGTCCCTGCGCGAGATCGCCGAGCGCCTGGAGGTCACCAAGGCGGCGCTCTACTACCACTTCAAGACGAAGGAAGAGATCCTCGTCAGCATCTTCGAGGACCTCACCCAACCGATCGAGGACCTGATCGAGTGGGGCGGGCAGCAGCCGCGCGGCCTCGCGACCAAGCAGGAGATCATCCGCCGCTACGCCGACACGCTCGCCCAGGCGGCGCCGCTGTTCCGCTTCATGCACGAGAACCAGGCGACGGTCCGGGAACTGCGGATCGGCGACTCCTTCAAGGCGCGCATCCACAGGCTGCGCGACATCATCGTCGACCCGGACGCGGACCTGGTCGACCAGGTCCGCTGCGCCAGCGCGCTCTTCACGCTGCACGCCGGGATGTTCCTGCTCCAGGACCTCGAAGGCGACCCCGAGGAGAAGGACAAAGCCGTCCTCGAGGTCGCCACCGAACTGGTGACCCGGGCCCACCGGGGAGCCGAGGGCTCCTAGAGGTTCTGCCGGGTCAGGGGCGGGGTCCTCAGACCTTCACGCCCTTGGCGCGCAGGAACTTCACCGGGTCGACGGCCGAGCCGTAGTTCGCGGTCGTACGGATCTCGAAGTGCAGGTGCGGACCGCTCGAGTTACCGGTGTTGCCGGACTTGGCGATCTCCTGGCCGGTCTTGACTATCTGGCCGACGTTCACCGTGACCTTCGACAGGTGGGCGTACTGGGAGTACGTGCCGTTGCCGTGCTTGATCACGACGGCGTTGCCGTAGGCGGGGCCGTCACCGGCGCCGTTGCCGCCGGCCTTGACCACGGTGCCGCCGTGCGCGGCGACGACCTGGGTGCCGCTAGGCACGGCGAAGTCCTGACCGCTGTGGGTGGACTGCCACATGCCGCCGTTCTGGGCGAAGCTCGCGGAGAGCTTGTACTTCTTCACCGGGTCGACCCAGGAGGGCTTGGCCTTCTTGGCTGCGGCCTTCTGGGCAGCGGCCTTCTTCTCGGCCGCCTTCTTCGCGGCGGCGACCTTGGCGGCCTTCTCGGCCTTCACGGCCTCGGCCTTGGCGTGCTTGGCCTGGGCGGCGGCCTGCGCCTGGACGGCACTGGCGGCGCCGGACGCGGACGTGGTGTCGGCGGCGGACGCCACCCCGGCTCCCAGTGCGACCGAGACGCCAAGGCCGGCGGCCAGCACGGTCGCACGGGTGCGGAGCTGGGACGTACGGGAAGAACGGGACGTGACGCGCTGGGACATCGAAACCTCGTGTGGAAGGGGACGGAGAAAACCACCCGGCGCACAGACGCTCGCCGAATGGCCATCCCTTGGTAACCCGAAGTCCGACAAACCCCAAAAGTCGTGATCTACGGCCTAAGTTAGTAATTTGGTTCAGTGTTCTACGTCTCTTGACACAGCCGCCATACGGGACGAATCACGCACTGCACCGCACTTCCCCCCGCCCCATGGGGCAAGAATCCCTTTCCTCCCGGTCCGTTAGCCACTATTCCACCTAGTAACGGACATATCGCCTGTGCGCCATGTCACCGGAGGCCCTCTTCAGCCATTCCGGAAATGTGGCGCACGCCTCTAGGCACCTACCGTTCGGTAACCTTACGGTTCCCCTCGCGCCACCCTCGCGCACGAACATGCACACGACATGTTGCAGCGTCATTGACGTGAGAGGACCCCCACGACATGCAGACCCGACGCCCCTGGTTGCGCCGCGCATCGGTGACCGCCGTATCGGCGGCAGCCCTGGTGGCGATGGCCGCACCGGCCGACGCCACGACCGCCACCCGCGCCTCCACGGCCGCCACCGCCGCCCCCACGGCCGCTGCGGCGGACGTCGACTACAACACCTGGCAGAAGGACTGCCAGGCGGTGATGGCCCAGGCGCTGCCCTATCTGAAGCAGCGGATCGCGGCCACGAAGCCGGGTGAGAAGCAGGCGATCGTCTTCGACATCGACAACACCACGCTGGAGACCGACTTCGGCTTCAGCTATCCGCAGCCGGCCAACAAGCCGGTCCTGGAGGCCGCCAGATACGCCCAGGAGCACGGTGTCGCCCTGTTCTTCGTGACCGCCCGCCCGGACATCATCTACTCGTTCACCGAGTACAACCTGAAGCAGACCGGCTACCGGGTCTCCGGCCTCTACGTCCGGAACTTCATCGACCTCTTCAAGAACGTCGCCGAGTACAAGACGGCCCAGCGCGTCGACATCGAGAAGAAGGGCTACACGATCATCGCGAACATCGGCAACAGCGCCACCGATCTCTCGGGCGGCCATGCCGAGAAGACGTTCAAGCTGCCGGATTACGACGGGCAGCTGTCGTAGAGCGCGGCGCATGCCCGGCCTCCGGGCATGCGAAATGGGCCGGTGCCTTTCGGCACCGGCCCATTTCGTCAGCCGTGACGCTTACGCGTCCTTGCTCAGGTTCGGCCCGGTTCCCCCGGCCGCCTGCTCGATCGGCGGGACGTCCGGCAGGGCCGCCTTCTCCTCGCCCCGGAAGGTGAAGGTCTTGGATTCGCCCTCGCCCTCCGTGTCGACGACCACGATGTGACCGGGACGCAGCTCGCCGAAGAGGATCTTCTCCGACAGCGAGTCCTCGATCTCGCGCTGGATGGTGCGACGCAGCGGACGCGCACCCAGCACCGGGTCGTAGCCCTTCTGGGACAGCAGCTCCTTGGCGGACTGGGAGAGCTCGATGCCCATGTCCCGGTCCTTCAGGCGCTCGTCCACCTTGCCGATCATCAGGTCGACGATCTTGAGGATGTCGTCCTGGCTGAGCTGCGGGAAGACGACCACGTCGTCGACGCGGTTGAGGAACTCGGGCCGGAAGTGCTGCTTGAGCTCGTCCTGGACCTTGTTCTTCATGCGCTCGTAGTTGGACTTCGTGTCACCCGAGGCCGCGAAGCCCAGGTTGAAGCCCTTGGAGATGTCCCGGGTGCCGAGGTTGGTCGTCATGATGATGACCGTGTTCTTGAAGTCCACGACCCGGCCCTGGGAGTCGGTCAGACGACCGTCCTCCAGGATCTGCAGCAGCGAGTTGAAGATGTCCGGGTGGGCCTTCTCGACCTCGTCGAAGAGGACGACGGAGAACGGCTTACGGCGGACCTTCTCGGTCAGCTGGCCGCCCTCTTCGTAGCCCACGTAGCCGGGGGGCGAACCGAAGAGCCGCGAGACCGTGTGCTTCTCACTGAACTCCGACATGTCGAGGGAGATCAGCGCGTCCTCGTCGCCGAAGAGGAACTCGGCGAGCGCCTTGGACAGCTCGGTCTTACCGACACCGGAGGGGCCGGCGAAGATGAACGAGCCACCGGGGCGCTTCGGGTCCTTCAGACCGGCACGCGTACGGCGGATCGCCTTCGACAGCGCCTTGACGGCGTCGACCTGGCCGATGACCCGCTTGTGAAGCTCGTCCTCCATGCGCAGCAGACGCGAGGACTCCTCCTCGGTCAGCTTGAAGACCGGGATGCCGGTGGCGGTCGCGAGGACCTCGGCGATCAGCTCGCCGTCGACCTCGGCGACGACGTCCATGTCGCCGGCCTTCCACTCCTTCTCCCGCTTGGCCTTGGCGGCCAGGAGCTGCTTCTCCTTGTCGCGGAGGGAGGCGGCCTTCTCGAAGTCCTGCGAGTCGATCGCGGACTCCTTGTCCCGGCGGACACCGGCGATCTTCTCGTCGAACTCGCGCAGGTCCGGCGGCGCGGTCATCCGGCGGATGCGCATCCGGGAACCGGCCTCGTCGATCAGGTCGATCGCCTTGTCCGGCAGGAAGCGGTCCGAGATGTACCGGTCGGCCAGGGTGGCGGCCTGGACCAGCGCCTCGTCGGTGATGGAGACGCGGTGGTGGGCCTCGTACCGGTCACGGAGACCCTTGAGGATCTCGATCGTGTGCGGCAGGGACGGCTCCGCGACCTGGATGGGCTGGAAGCGGCGCTCGAGGGCCGCGTCCTTCTCCAGGTGCTTGCGGTACTCGTCCAGCGTGGTGGCACCGATGGTCTGCAGCTCACCGCGGGCCAGCATCGGCTTCAGGATGGAAGCCGCGTCGATGGCGCCCTCGGCGGCACCCGCACCGACCAGCGTGTGGAGCTCGTCGATGAACAGGATGATGTCGCCGCGGGTGCGGATCTCCTTGAGCACCTTCTTCAGGCGCTCCTCGAAGTCACCGCGGTAGCGGGAGCCGGCGACCAGCGCGCCGAGGTCCAGGGTGTAGAGGTGCTTGTCCTTGAGGGTCTCGGGCACCTCGCCCTTGACGATGGCCTGGGCGAGGCCCTCGACGACGGCGGTCTTGCCGACGCCGGGCTCACCGATCAGGACCGGGTTGTTCTTCGTACGGCGGGACAGCACCTGCATGACCCGCTCGATCTCCTTCTCGCGCCCGATGACCGGGTCGAGCTTGGACTCACGAGCGGCCTGGGTGAGGTTCCGGCCGAACTGGTCGAGGACCAGGGACGTCGAGGGGGTGCCCTCGGCAGGCCCGCCGGCGGTGGCGGTCTCCTTGCCCTGGTAACCGGAGAGCAGCTGGATGACCTGCTGCCGCACCCGGTTGAGATCTGCGCCCAGCTTGACGAGGACCTGGGCGGCGACGCCCTCGCCCTCGCGGATCAGGCCGAGCAGGATGTGCTCCGTGCCGATGTAGTTGTGGCCCAGCTGAAGGGCCTCGCGGAGCGACAGCTCCAGGACCTTCTTGGCACGGGGGGTGAAGGGGATGTGGCCGGACGGGGCCTGCTGGCCCTGGCCGATGATCTCCTCCACCTGCTGGCGGACCGCCTCGAGCGAAATCCCGAGGCTCTCAAGGGCCTTGGCGGCGACACCTTCACCCTCGTGGATCAGGCCCAGGAGGATGTGCTCAGTGCCGATGTAGTTGTGGTTGAGCATCCGGGCTTCTTCCTGAGCCAGGACGACAACCCGCCGCGCGCGGTCGGTGAACCTCTCGAACATCGTTAATCGCTCCTCAGAGCGGTCAGGCAGTGGGGGGAACTTCCCCTCCCTGTCCTTCCGCAGCTTAGTCCCGCAAGCGGGGACCGCTCATTCCAACTGCCGACACCGTCGATGGCCTCCTGACCCCGAACGCCGACATCTGCTCCAACCCGATGGTGCGAGACGATGTTCCCGCAGGCCAGGCAGTTACCCCCATCGCCAGTACGCCGATGGCGAACGTGAGACGGCCTTTCCTGCGTGTCGCCCCCTCCCACTAGGGATGTCTTACCCGTAGAGCCCGGATGTCCATGCCGGGTGCCCCTGTTCCCTCCGCTACGGGCGAACAACCTTGCGCCTCCCGGCAGCCCCCACGCGCCCCCTTTTCGCCACTCTGTGCGCCCACCGCGACACCCAGCGTAACTCGCACGTCCTTCCGGCGGTTGCACTTGGCATGTTCGGCGCCCCGCACTCCGTGACCGCGTCCGCGTCCGTGTCCCCGCTCGTCCCGCTCCCCCGCCGGCCGCTCTACGAGAGCTGTCAGGTCCGGCGGTGGTACGAGAGGGAACTGGGCTGGCCGACGGTGCCAGGGGACCCCGTGCGCCTGGTGGTGGGCGCTCGCTTCGACGTCCTGGACGTGCCGGCCGAGGCGGGACACGCGGCCCTGCGGCGTCTGGGGCCAGGCTCTCCCGTGGCCGTGCTGGGCGACCGCATGCGGCTGCTGGTCGCGGCGGGCAGCGCGGAGGAGTTGCCCGGGCTGCTGCAGTGGCTGGAATGGGGATCGCTGGCGCTCGACCTGATTCCGATCGGGGCCGGCGGGTCAATGGAGGCGCCGGTGCCGCCTGGGGTGGGCGGGGCGGCCGGGTTTGGCGGGGCGGCTGGGTTGAGCGGGGCTGGTGGGTTGAGCGGGGCCGCCGGGTTGAGCGGGGCTGGTGGGTTGAGCGGGGATGGTGGGGTGCCGTCGTGCGGGACGGATGCCTTGTCGCCCTGTGAGGTGGATGCCCTGTCGCCCTGTGAGGTGGATGCCCGTGAGAACGTGCCGCTGCCCGGCCAGAGGGCCTGTCAGGGGCCTACGGGGGCGGGGCCTACGGGGGCGGCTGTGGCGCCGGGTGCCGACATGGCCGGGCCGTTCACCGGCCTGCCGCTTCCCCTGGGCCCGGTCGGTTCCCAGGGGGCCGCCGTGTGGCTGCGGCCCCCCGAGCCGGGATGCGAGGTCGAGGCCTCGCTGCCGACGCTGTCGGCCTTGGGGGGTGGTGGGGGCGCCCCCGATCTCGTACGGCTGGTGGACACGGTGGCCACGCACTGCCACCGGGTCCGGCTGCGGCGCGCGTGCGCCCAGCCGCCGGCCCTGCGTGCGCAAGGTCAGTAGTGCCGCAGTTCAGCCGTTGGCCTTCTCGTAGGCCTCGCGGATGGTCGCGGGGACACGGCCGCGGTCGTTGACCTCGTAGCCGTTCTCCTTCGCCCAGGCGCGGATGGCCGCGGTGTCCTGGCTGCCGCTCGAAGCCGCGCGCGCCTTTCCGCGCCCGCCCGAAGCACGGCCTCCGGTACGACGACCGCCCTTCACGTAAGGCTCGAGAAGGCCACGGAGCTTGTCCGCATTGGAGGTGGTGAGATCGATCTCGTACGTCTTGCCGTCCAGCGCAAACGTCACGGTCTCGTCCGCCTCGCCACCGTCGAGGTCGTCGACAAGAAGGACCTGAACCTTCTGTGCCACCGGATTTCCTTTCATCGATATCTTCAGGGCCGGGGAGTGTGCCGGCGTCCGCCGTATCGCCGTCCCCTGTTATATGCAGTACTGCAGTACGTCGGAAAGCAAACCGCTTTTGCCGGAAAAACACAAACCCTCGGCAGAGACCGGGAGCCCTGGCTCCGTCCGGAAACGTGCGCGTTTCGGACATAGGGCACCGGGGCAGGTGTCGATCCCCAATCGCCGACGATCACAGATGCAGAAGCATCCGGCTGTTGCCCAAGGTGTTCGGTTTCACTCGTTCGAGACCGAGGAACTCCGCGACACCCTCGTCATAGGAACGCAGCAGCTCCGCGTAGACATCCGTGTCGACCGGCGTCTCGCCGATCTCCACGAAGCCGTGCTTGACGAAGAAGTCGACTTCGAAGGTCAGACAGAAAACGCGGCGAACGCCGAGCCAGCGGGCGGTGTGGAGCAACTTCTCCAGCAACTGGTGTCCGACGCCCGCGCCCTTCAGGCCGCGCTTCACCGCGAGAGTGCGGACTTCCGCGAGGTCTTCCCACATCACGTGCAGGGCGCCGCAGCCGACGACCTCCGCGTTGTCGTCCCGTTCCGCGACCCAGAACTCCTGGATGTCCTCGTAAAGCGTCACCGTTGCTTTGTCGAGCAGGATGCCGCCGCGGACGTAGGCGTCAAGGAGACGGCGCACCGCCGGGACATCGCTGGTGCGGGCCCGTCGGACGGTGATGGCTTTTGCGGTGGCTTCGGGGCTCTTCGCGGACATGGGCGGACGCTATCGCCCGTCGCGGTCCTGAGCGGAGGCGGGGTTCTCGGGAGTGGCTTCTCGCGGTTCTGCGGGTTGCGGCGGTTCTGCGGGTTCCGGACGTCCAGTGGGTTGAGCCGGCTCGGTCGAATCCGACGCTTCGGTCGGTTCCAGGGTTTCCGGGACCTGGACGATGCGTACGGCAGCGCGGAGAGCCTGTCGCTGTTCCTCGCTCATCATGCCGAAGAAGGCGACGAGAGCGGCTGCGGGGTTGTCGCTCTGCGACCAGGCGTCGTTCATCAGGGCGGCGGCGTAGGCGGCGCGTGTGGAGACCGCCTCATATCGATAGGCGCGGCCTTCCGCCTCGCGGCGCACCCAGCCCTTCTGATGGAGATTGTCCAAAACGGTCATCACCGTGGTGTAGGCGATGGACCGCTCCTTCTGAAGATCTTCCAGGACTTCTCGAACGGTCACCGGGCGGTTCCACTTCCACACCCGCGACATGACCGCGTCTTCGAGTTCTCCCAATGGGCGAGGCACAGCTCAGAACAATAGTGGGAGATCTCGGTAATGGCGTGGCGGACGTGCGCTTCCGCGGCGAACAGGAACAAAAAGGGCGTACGACTCGAAGGTGCGGGCCTCACGGTGGGCGGGCCTCGCGGAGTCGTACGCCGGGTGGGGTGAAGGTGTGGTCAGGCCTTCGGGGTGGTCGCGGAGGACTGGTGGGCGCCCTCCACGCGCGCGAGGGCGGCGTCCACGGCCGCGTCCTCCTTGGCCTTGTTGGCGCCGCCCTGTGTCTTCACGATCACCCGGATCACGCCGATGAAGAAGACGGCCATCACGACCGGGGGCAGGAGCGCGGAGACATAGTCCATGGATCCAGGGTAGCCACGTCAGCCGGCGGCGAGCTGCTGGGGGTTCGCGGGGGGCGGTGGGGTGGGCTTGCGGCGCGGGAAGACCTCGCCCGGGGTGGGGATCGGGCGGCGGCTGGGCTTCGGGGTGCCCGGGGTGGGGGGTGGGGTCGGGGCCGGGGCGGGCTTGGGGGCGGGTTTCGGGGCCGGGGGCTTGCGGGCGGGCTTCTTCGCGGGGTCCTTCGCGGGGTCCTTTCCGGGGGTGTCCTTGGCGGAGTCCGCGGAGTCTCCGGGGGTGGAGGGGCTTGCGGAGAGGCCTCCTGGGAGGGCCAGGAGGCGGGTGCGGGCCGCTGGGACGGTGGGGGCGGGTGCGGGGGTGGTGGGGGTCGCGCGGGGGGTCTGGGAGTGCCGCTGCGCGTGGGCGTGTACGCGCTGCTCGGCGAGCAGGCGGCAGCGGTCCAGGAGGGCGGCGGCGGTGGGGTTGCCGCGCAGGGCGCGGAGGGCCGTGAGGTCGTGCGGGTGGGGGCGGTATCCGGCACCCAGGGCCTCGTCCAGGAGGGTGAGGTAGCCGGCGGCGGTGCCGGGCAGGGCGGCGCGGTACCGGCCTAGATCGGCCACGAGGAAGGCACGCAGCCTGGCCCCCTCCCGCGTCGCCTCGTCGAGCGACTCTGCTAGGCGGAGGCAGTCCTGGACGTCGTCGGACGAGGCGGAGGTGGGGTGGAGGGCGAGGGCGAGAGCGCGGCGGAGCACACGCAGCTCCTCCACGCCGAACGCCATGCCGCCGCGGGATCCGTATGGCGTGGGCATGCTGCGACGATACGCGCTAATCAGACAAATTACGCATAGGGGGTGCGGGTGTGGCGTGGGGGACCACTCGGGTGGGTGGGGGTGCCTGCGGCGGCCTGTGGCCCTTTGGTGGGGGTGCGCGTAGCGCCATCTCGCCGGGTGTGGGTCGGGGCCGCGCCGGGGGGTGTCCGTCCTCGGAACGTCGCGATGGGGTGCCATGCCGACTGGCTGTTCGTTGACGCGACAACCGCTGCGGGCGGACACCCCCCGACACGTCCCCTTCTCGCCGTACGCGGGTGCGGGAGCGTTCGGCTCCCGCTATCCGCTGTAGCTGCGGGCACCCGGCGGCGGCGAGTCGCTCACATACGTGACACGTTTCGCTCGTACACCAGTCGTAGGCCGATCAGGGTCAGCCATGGCTCGTGCTCGTCTATGACCGACGACTCGCCCAGGACCATCGGTGCGAGGCCGCCCGTCGCGATCACGGTGACGTCCTCCGGGTCCTCCGCCAGTTCGCGGGCCATGCGGTTGACGACGCCGTCGACCTGGCCGGCGAAGCCGTAGATGACGCCCGACTGCATGGCCTCGACCGTGTTCTTGCCGATGACGCTGCGGGGCCGGGCGACCTCGATCTTGCGGAGCTGGGCGCCGCGGACGCCGAGGGCCTCCACGGAGATCTCGATGCCGGGCGAGATGACGCCGCCGACGTACTCGCCGCGCGCGCTGATCGCGTCGAACGTCGTCGCCGTGCCGAAGTCGACGACGATGGCGGGACCGCCGTAGAGCTCGACCGCGGCCACCGCGTTGATGATGCGGTCGGCTCCGACCTCCTTGGGGTTGTCCATGAGGATCGGGACGCCTGTCTTGACGCCCGGTTCGACGAGGATGGCGGGTACGTCGCCGTAGTAGCGGCGGGTCACCTCGCGGAGCTCGTGCAGGACCGAGGGGACGGTCGCGCAGATGGCGATGCCGTCGATGCCGTCGCCCAGGTCGTCGCCGAGGAGCGGGTGCATGCCCATCAGGCCCTGGAGGAGGACCGCCAGTTCGTCGGCGGTGCGGCGCGCGTCCGTGGAGATGCGCCAGTGTTCGACGATGTCCTCGCCGTCGAACAGGCCGAGGACGGTGTGGGTGTTTCCTACGTCGATCGTCAGCAGCATGGCCCGTACCCGCTCCCCTACTGCGCCGGTCGCAGGTCGAGGCCGATGTCCAGGATCGGCGAGGAGTGGGTGAGGGCTCCGACGGCCAGGTAGTCGACGCCGGTGTCCGCGTACGCCTTGGCGTTGGTGAGGGTCAGGCGGCCCGAGGCCTCCAGGGCGGCGCGGCCCTGGACGAGGGCGACGGCCTCCTCGCATTCCCCGGGAGTGAAGTTGTCCAGGAGGATCAGGTCGGCGCCGGCGTCAAGGACCTCGCGGAGCTGGTGCAGCGTGTCGACCTCGACCTCGATGGGGACGTCCGGGAAGCGGTCGCGGACCGCCTGGAAGGCCTGGGCGACGCCGCCCGCGGCGACCACGTGGTTGTCCTTGACCAGGGCCGCGTCCGAGAGGGACATGCGGTGGTTGACGCCGCCGCCGCAGCGGACCGCGTACTTCT
Organism: Streptomyces sp. NPDC044719; assembly: GCF_056433405.1. NCBI lineage: Bacteria > Bacillati > Actinomycetota > Actinomycetes > Kitasatosporales > Streptomycetaceae > Streptomyces > Streptomyces sp. NPDC044719. The sequence continues at coordinate 904,939 of NZ_JBWKHE010000003.1, read as the reverse complement.
CGAGGCTGCGCAGCCCGGGGGTCGTCTTGCGGGTGTCGCGCACCTTGGCCTTGGTGCCGTCGAGCGTGTCCGCCCACGCGCGCGTGGCCGTCGCGATGCCCGACAGGCGGCACAGGATGTTCAGCGCGCTGCGTTCGGCCGTGAGGAGGTCGCGGGTGCGGGTGGTGACCGAGAGGAGCTTCTGGCCTGCCTCGACCTTGTCGCCGTCCTCCGCGTGGCGTTCGATCTCCAGTTCCTCTTCGCAGACGACCGAGATGACGGCTTCCGCGATCCGGAGGCCTGCCACCACTCCTGCTTCGCGGGCGGTGAAGTCGGCGGTGGCCACCGCCTCCTCGGGGATGGTCGCGACGGTCGTGACGTCCACGCCGTTGGCCAGGTCTTCCTGGATGGCCACGTTGGCGATGTCCTCGACCTCGACGGGGTCGAGGCCGGCGTCGGCCAGGAGCTGGGCGAGTGCGGGGTCCAGGCCGCACTCCAGGTACGCCTGCTCGTCCGCGCCGCAGGCACAGCCGTCGCCGCAGCCTCCGGACGAGGCGAGGGGAAGGTCGGGGGTGGTCACGTCGGTCACTGCTCCTGGGGGGCCTGGGTGGGGAGGGTCGTGGGGAAGTGTGTGGTGTCCGTGGTGTGCACGGCCAGCGAGCGGTCCGGGTTCAGGCGTACGACGATGTGGCGCCGCCAGTTGGTGTCGTCGCGCTCGGCGCGGTCCTCGCGCCAGTGGCAGCCCCGGGTCTCCTCGCGGAGCCGGGCGGCGGCGACCAGGACGCGGGCCACGCACAGGAGGTTGGTGGCCTCCCAGGTGTCGACGCCGGGCTCGGCGGTCTTGCCGTTCTCGGCGAGGGCGTCGCGGGCGTCGGTGTGCAGCCGCTGGAGCTGGTCGGCGGCCTTGGCCAGGGAGCCGGCCGAACGGAGTACTCCCGCGCCGTCGGACATGATCCGCTGGATCGTGAAGCGGGCCTCCGCGGTCTGCAGGGGGTGCTCGGGGGTCTCCGGGTGCGGAAGTGGTTTCGGCACGCGCGACTGGGGGCCGTTCGCCTCGATGTCGGCCGCGATGCGCTCGGCGTAGACCAGGCCCTCGAGGAGGGAGTTGGAGGCCAGGCGGTTGGCGCCGTGCACGCCGGTGCAGGCGACCTCGCCGCACGCGTACAGGCCGGGGACGGTCGTGCGGCCCCGGGAGTCGGTGCGGACGCCGCCGGAGGCGTAGTGGGCGGCCGGGGCGACCGGGATGGGACTGGTGACGGGGTCGATGCCGTGGGCGCGGCAGGCGGCGAGGATCGTCGGGAAGCGGTGTTCCCACATCTCGGCGCCGAAGTGACGGCCGTCGAGGAACATGTGGTCGGCGTCCTGCTCCTGCATGCGGCGCATGATGCCCTTGGCGACGATGTCCCGGGGGGCGAGTTCGGCGAGTTCGTGCCGGCCGAGCATGAAGCGCGTGCCGTCGGCGTCGACCAGGTGGGCGCCCTCGCCGCGGACCGCCTCGGAGACCAGGGGCTGCTGGCCCTCGGCGTCGGCGCCCAGGAAGAGGACGGTCGGGTGGAACTGGACGAACTCCAGGTCGCTGACCTCGGCGCCCGCGCGGAGCGCCAGGGCCACGCCGTCGCCCGTGGACACGGAGGGGTTGGTGGTCGCCGAGAAGACCTGGCCCATGCCGCCGGTCGCCAGGACCACGGCGGGTGCGTGGACCGCGCCCACGCCGTCGTGCTGGCCCTCCCCCATGACGTGCAGGGTGACGCCCGCGGTGTGGCCCGCTGCGTCCGTGAGGAGGTCCAGGACCAGCGCGTTCTCGACGGTGCGCACGCCACGCGCGCGTACCGCGTCGACCAGGGCGCGGGAGATCTCGGCGCCCGTGGCGTCACCGCCGGCGTGGGCGATGCGGCGGCGGTGGTGGCCGCCCTCGCGGGTGAGTTCGAGCCCGCCCTCGGTGGACTCGTCGAACCGGGCGCCGGTCTCGATGAGACGGCGTACGGCGTCGGGGCCCTCGGTGACGAGGATGCGGACCGCTTCCTCGTCGCACAGGCCCGCGCCCGCGACCAGGGTGTCGTCGAGGTGCTGTTCGGGGGTGTCGCCCTCGCCGAGGGCCGCGGCGATGCCGCCCTGGGCCCAGCGGGTGGAGCCGTCGTCGAGGCGGGCCTTGGTGACGACGACGGTCCGCAGGCCCGCGGCCTGGCAGCGCAGGGCCGCGGTCAGGCCGGCGACGCCGGAGCCGACGACGACCACGTCCGCGTCGATGGACCACCCGGGCTCAGGCGCGTGCAGTCGTATGCCTGTGCTGGTCACGAGGCGGCTCCGAGGGTTCCGAAGGTGAGGGGGAGATTGTCGATCAACCGGGTCGTCCCGACCCGGGCGGCCACGGCGAGGACCGCCTCGCCGGTGAAGTCGTGCCCGATCTCGGTGAAGTCGGAGGGGTCGACCAGCGCGAGGTAGTCCAGGGCCAGCGGCGGATCGAGGCGGGCGGCCTCGTCGAGGACCTGGCGGGCGGCGGCGCGGACGGCCGCCGGGCCGCCCGGGACGGCCGTCGCCACGGCATGCGCGTCGGCCGCCGCGCGGGACTCGCCGATGGCGCTGAGCGCCTCGGCACGCGCGCGCGTGGCGGGTACTTCACGGGCCCGGGCCCGCAGCGCCTCCTGCGCGGCGTGCCGGTCCTGGCCCGCGAACAGGGCGCTGGACAGCGCGAGGGCGGTGCGCCGCTCGGCGGGCGAGAGGTAGCGGTTGCGACTGGACAGGGCCAGGCCGTCGTCCTCGCGGACGGTGGGGACGCCGACGATCTCCACGCCGAAGTTCAGGTCCCGCACCATACGGCGGATCAGGGCGAGCTGCTGGGCGTCCTTCTGGCCGTACAGGGCGACGTCGGGGCGGGTCAGGTGCAGCAGCTTGGCGACGACCGTGAGCATGCCGTCGAAGTGGCCCGGGCGGGCGGAGCCCTCCAGGCGCTCGCCCATGGGGCCCGCGGTGATGCGGACCTGGGGCTCGCCACCGGGGTACACCTCGTCCACGGCGGGGGCGAACACGATGTCCGCGCCGGACTCCTCGGCGAGCTTGAGGTCGGCGTCCAGGGTGCGCGGATAGCGGTCGAGGTCCTCGCCCTGGCCGAACTGCAGCGGGTTGACGAAGACGGTGACGACGACCTCGCCGTCCCGGCCCGCGATGCCGCGCGCGGTGCGGATCAGCGTGGCGTGGCCCTCGTGCAGAGCGCCCATGGTCATCACCACGGCGCGGCGGCCCGCCCGCACGCGTGCGTGCAGCTCGTCGGCGGTGCTCAGCAGGGTGGTGGTCATCGGCCGTCCCCTTCGGTGCCGTCGGTGCCGTCCGTCCCGTCGGCGAGTACCCCGAGGAGGTCCTCGGCGAGCTCCGGCTTCAGCAGGCCGTGGGCCAGGGCCCGGTCGGCGGTCGCGCGGGCCATCGCCAGATAGCCGGCGACGGCCCCCGGGGCGTGCCGGCGCAGCTCGGTGACATGGGCCGCGACCGTGCCCGCGTCGCCGCGCGCGACCGGGCCGGTGAGGGCCGCGTCGCCGGAGCGCAGGGCGTTGTCCAGGGCCGCGCCGAGCAGCGGGCCGAGCATCCGGTCGGGGGCGGCGACCCCGGCCGCGCGCAGCAGCTCCAGGGACTGGGCGACCAGGGTGACCAGGTGGTTGGCGCCGAGGGCGAGCGCCGCGTGGTAGAGCGGCCGGTTCTCCTCGGCGATCCACTCGGGCTCGCCGCCCATCTCGATCACGAGGGCCTCGGCGGCCAGCCGCAGTTCCTCGGGCGCGGTGACGCCGAAGGAGCAGCCGGCCAGCCGCTGGACGTCCACGGGCGTGCCGGTGAAGGTCATCGCGGGGTGCAGGGCCAGCGGCAGGGCGCCCGCGCGCAGGGCGGGGGCGAGCACCTGGGCGCCGTAGCGCCCGGAGGTGTGGACGAGCAGTTGTCCCGGCCGTACGGACCCCGTGTCGGCGAGTCCGGTGACCAGCTCGGGCAGGGCGTCGTCCGGAACGGTCAGCAGGACCAGGTCGGACCGCTGGAGGACCTCGGCGGGCGGCATCACGGGCACGTCGGGCAGCAGTTGCGCGGCACGGCGGCGGGAGGTGTCGGAGACCGCGGAGACGGCGACCGGGCGGTGCCCGGCGAGCTGCAGGGCCGCGGCCAGCGCGGGTCCCACGCGGCCGGCGCCGACGACGCCGACGGTCAGGCGCGCGGGGCGGTCCTTGGGGTCTGGCTGTGGGGTTGTGTTCACTCGACGGTGGCCTTCCCGTTCCAGTCCGCTCCGGGTACCGGACGATTTCTCGTCATGTTAACGCGATCGGTTCGAGGGGTGTTCGGTCGTCCACAGGGTGTGCGGAAAGCCATCCACAGGGTGTGCGGAAATGCGGGTGCCCGCCCGCACGCGCGCGAGGCAGGATCCGGGGCATGACTGAGACGACGGCACAGGACGAGGAGCGGCGCGCGGGGCTGCGTGAGCGGCGGCTGGCCGCCCATCGCGGCGCACGGCGGGTGCTCGCGCGCTTCGCCTTCCACAAGACGCTCCGGGAGCGCCTGGCGGAGCTGGACGACGCGGGGGACCTCTACGACCTGGACGAGTTGTCCGACGCGTACGGCGACGGGGTCGTCGAGGCGCTGGAGACGAAGGTCGCCGGGCTGCTCGGCACCGAGGCCGCCGCGTTCTTCCCGACGGGCACGATGGCCCAGCAGGTGGCCCTGCGCTGCTGGGCGGGCCGCACCGGCGATCCGACCGTCGCCCTGCACGCGCTCAGCCATCCCGAGGTGCACGAACGGAACGCGTTCAGCGAGGTCGGCGGTCTGCGCCCGGTGCGTGTGACGGACGAGCCGCGGCTGCCCACGGCCGCCGAGGTGCGCGACTTCGAGGAGCCCTTCGGGGCGCTGATGCTGGAACTCCCCCTCAGGGAGGCCGGTTTCGTGCTGCCCTCCTGGGAGGAGCTCACGGAGGTGGTGGAGGCCGCGCGGGAGCGGGATGCCGTGGTGCACTTCGACGGGGCCCGGCTGTGGGAGTCCACCGTCCACCTCGGCCGGTCCCTGGAGGAGATCGCGGGCCTGGCGGACAGCGTCTACGTGTCGTTCTACAAGGCCCTGGAAGGGGTCGGAGGTGCGGCGCTCGCCGGCCCGAAGGAGCTGGTGGAGGAGTCGAAGGCCTGGCGGCACCGGTACGGCGGGGAGGTCTTCCAGCAGTTCCCCACGGCTCTGTCGGCGCTGGCCGGGTTGGAGCGGGAGCTGCCCCGGCTGCCGGAGTACGTCGCCCACGCGCGCGTGGTGGCCGCCGCCCTGCGCGAGGGGTTCGCGGCGGCCGGGGTGCCGTGGGCCCGCGTGTACCCGGAGGTGCCGCACACTCACGACTTCCAGGTCTGGCTGCCGTACGAGGCGGACGTGGCCGGGGAGGCGGCGGTCAGGACGGCCGAGGAGACGGGTGTCTTCCTGTTCGCCGCCGCCTGGGGCAGGGGCGGTCCCGGCCTGGCACGCACGGAGGTGAGCGTGCGGGCCCCCGGACTGGAGTGGACCGCCGAGGACGTGAAGACGGCGGTCGCCGACTTCGTCGCCCGGCTGGGGGCTCAGTAGGTGGTGCGGCGCCTCAAGGACACCCACCGGCCCAGGGCGTGCCGGATCCGCTGCCGGCCACTGGCCGGGCGCCCGGCCAGGACCGCGCGGAACCGGCGTTCGTCGCGCCACTCGCGGACGACCTGCCGGTCGTGTGTGCCCGGCGCGGGCGGGGTGGGCTCGCCGAGCTGCTGGGCGCGGTAGAGGTCGAGGAGGTGCTGCTGCGTGATGCTCATCGTGGATCGCCTCGGCGGGTCGGGGGGAATGGAGGTCCGAAGGCTCCGCGGCTGCCCCGGTGCTCCCACCCTGCGCCCGGGCCGGAGGTGAAGTCGCGTCGATTGACGACGCCCGTCAATCGACGGGGGCGTTGTCAGTGGCGCAGTGCACCATGAGGGCATGAGCGTGCACATCGACATCGCGGGGCTGCGGCCCGAGGAGATCGCCGTCGTGCCCTCGCCCCTGGCCGAGCTGGGAATGGCACTGCACGCGCTGTCCGAGCCGGGCCACCACCCGGGCCTCCAGGGCTGGGTGACGGGCGTGACCGCCCGGCTCGACCCGCACCTGGCCGACCGGATGTGCGAGGCCGACTTCCTGTGGCGGTCGACGTTCTCGGACCTGTTCATGCCCTTCGCCGGCGTCCCGGGCCGGAGCACACTCCCGGGCGGCACGCTCGCCGAGGAGCTGGACCTGCTCGACAAGCTGTCGGACGAGCAGTTCGTGGACGCGGCACTGGAGTTCACCTGTGCCGTCGGGTACGGCTCGTGCGGGCCCACCGCGCTGTCCGACCCCGAGGTGCGCCGCAGGGCGCTGGACCTGGCCGCCGCGCGCGGGCCCCAGCAACTGCGGTTCAGCCGACGGCTGCTGAGCGACCCGCCCGCGATCCGGGCCTGGCTGCGGCAGTTCCTCCAGGACTGCGACGAGGCGTTCTTCGCTGAGGCCTGGTCCCGGTTGCGCCACCAGCTCGCGGCGGACGCGCGGCTCAAGACGGACCTCTTTAGGCGCAAGGGCATGGCCGAGGCGCTGGCCGCGGTGTCCCCGGCGATCACGCTCGACGAGGCGACCGCCCGGATCACGGTCGACAAGCTGGGCGGCGACGACGGTACGTCCACCGGCGACGGCGGCCTGCTGCTCGTCCCGACGAGCCTGGGCTGGCCGCATCTGATGGTCCTGCACCGGTACGGCTGGCAGCCGGTGCTGCACTACCCGGTCGGCTCGCCCGAGCTCGCCGCCCCGCCCAATGTCGAGCAGCTGGCCCTGCGCATGACCGCGCTGTCCCACCCCGTGCGGATGCGCATGTGCCGCAATCTGGCCCGCAGCGCGTACACCACGGGTGAACTGGCGCAGGTGCACGGCATGACGGCGCCGGAGATATCCCGGCACCTGGCCGTGCTGAAGAAGGCGGGCCTGCTCACCACCCGCCGCCGCGGGCGCTACGTCCTGCACCAGCTGGATGTGACCGTGGTGGCCCGGCTGGGCAGCGAGTTCCTGGAGGGGATCCTCAGATAGGCGGGCATCCTCAGACAGCTAGGCGGGCATCCTCGGACAGCCGGCGGGAGCCGACCGGTCGCCGTCCGGCTCAGCCGTGGCCGCCGGCCCGTACCAGCCCGGTCTCGTAGGCCAGCACCACGACCTGCACCCGGTCCCTGAGTCCCAGCTTGGTCAGGATGCGGCCCACGTGCGTCTTCACGGTCGCCTCGGACAGCACGAGCCGGGCCGCGATCTCGCCGTTGGACAGGCCCTGCGCGACCAGCACCATGACCTCGCGCTCGCGGCCGGTGAGCCGCTCCAGCTGCTGGTGCTGGGGCTGCTTGGCGGTGCCCGGCAGCATCGGTGCGAAGCGGTCCAGGAGCCGTCGGGTGGTGGAGGGCGCCACGACCGCGTCACCGCTGTGCACGGCGCGGATCGCGGCGAGCAGCTCACCGGGCGGCACGTCCTTGAGCATGAAGCCGGAGGCGCCCGCCTTCAGCCCGGAGAAGGCGTACTCGTCGAGGTCGAACGTGGTCAGGATGAGCACCTTCGGCGGGTCGGTGTCCTCGCAGATCCGGCGGGTCGTCTCCACACCGTCGAGCTTCGGCATGCGGACGTCCATCAGCACCACGTCGACCTCGGTCGAGCGCAGCACCTGGAGGGCCTCGACACCGTCGCCCGCCTCCGCCACGACCTCCATGTCCGGCTGGGCGGCGAGCACCATCCGGAACCCGGTGCGCAGCAGCACCTGGTCGTCGACGAGCATCACGCGGATCGTCATCAGGGCCTCTTCCAAGTCTGTTTTACGGGGGGAGCGTTACAGGTGTCAGCGCTGTGCCTGTGCCGGCGTCAGTTGGCTGGTTTGAGCGGCAGCAGGGCACTGATGCGGAATCCTCCGCCGGGGCGCGGTCCGGCGTCCAGGGTGCCGCCGACCATGCCGATCCGCTCGCGCATGCCGATGAGGCCGTGGCCCTGGCCGTCGAAACCGCCCTCCTCGTACAGCTCGTGCGGGGCGCCCTTGCCGTCGTCCTCGACGAGCAGGCCGAGGCCGTCGTCGAAGTACACCAGGCGCACGCTCGCGACCGCGTTGGGCCCGCCGTGCTTACGGGTGTTGGTGAGCGCCTCCTGCACGATGCGGTACGCCGTGAGTTCGACGCCGCTGGGCAGCGGCCGGGGCGTGCCCTCGACCTTGAAGTCGACGGGCAGTCCGGAAGCGCGGCACTCCTCGACGAGGTCCTCGATCTGCTGGACGTCGGGCTGCGGCACGTACTCGCCGGCCTCCTGGTGCTCGCCGGTGCGCAGCACGCCGAGCAGGCGGCGCATCTCGGCGAGGGCCTGGCGGCCGGTGGAGGAGATGGTCTCCAGGGCCTTCTTGGCCTGGTCGGGAGCCGCGTCGAGGACGTAGGCGGCGCCGTCGGCCTGGACCACCATCACCGAGACGTTGTGCGCGACGACGTCGTGCAACTCACGTGCGATCCGGGCGCGTTCGGCGGCGACGGCGACCTTGGACTGGGCCTCGCGCTCCTTCTCCAGGCGGGCGGCCCGCTCCTCCAGCTGCGCGAAGTAGGCGCGGCGGGTGCGGATGGAGTCGCCGAGCACCCAGGCGAGGGCGAAGGGAACGGCCATGAAGACCGTCAGGGCGATGTTGCCCGCGACGTTCGTCTGGTCGCTGGGCCAGCGCAGCTGGGACACGGGGGCCGCGCACAGGCCGGCGCCCAGCGCGAAACGGGAAGCCCAGCGCGCGCCCTCCGCGGCGACCGTGTAGACGATCACCAGCAGGGCGAAGTCGGCCGGACCCCGCTCCACATCGGTGATCAGCTGAGCCACGCCGACCGCGGTCGCGAGCAGCAGCATCTTCTCCGGCAGGCGGCGGCGCAGCGCGACCACCAGGCACAGCAGCAGCGTGAGCGGGACGGCGACGGCCGGTGAGCCGTATCCGCCCGCCGCTCCGCCGACCACGGAAATCCCGAGGAGGACCACGGCCCAGGAGCCGTCGACCCACATCGGGTGCCTGCGGAGGAAGTCATAGAGGCGCTGCACGTAACCCAGCGTAGGGAAGCGCGATAGGTGCAGGGGTCAACCGGAGGGCCGATCCGCACCGGGCGCACGTACTCCGCAAGGTGGAGTTGCGTTCGTTGTGTGCGCTTAGCCTGGCCCGGTGACATCAGGAACCAGGGCCGGAGAGCGCGAGTCGCACGAGTGGCGTGGGTGGCGTGCGGCGGTGGAGAAAGCGCTGTACGGGCCGGGCGGCTTCTACCGGCGGGACGAGGGGCCGGGCGGGCATTTCCGTACGTCCGTGCACGCGTCGTCGCTGTTCGCCGGGGCCGTGGCGCGGTTGCTGTGCCGGGTCGACGAGGCGCTGGGGCGGCCCGCGGTGCTGGACTTCGTCGACATGGCGGCCGGGCGGGGCGAGCTGGCCGGCGGGGTGCTCGCCGCGCTCCCGGCCGAGGTGGCGGCCCGCACGCGCGCGTACGCCGTGGAGATCGCCGGGCGGCCCGCGGGGCTCGATCACCGGATCGAGTGGCTGGCCGAGCCCCCGGAAGGGACGACGGGGCTGCTGTTCGCCAACGAGTGGCTGGACAACGTGCCGGTGGAGGTCGCGGAGGTGGACTCCGCGGGCACGGCCCGGCTGGTGCTGGTCCGGGAGGACGGGAGCGAGCGGCTCGGGGAGCCGGTCGACGGGGATCAGGCGCGGTGGCTCCAGCGGTGGTGGCCGCTGCCCGGCGAGGCGGGGCTGCGGGCCGAGATCGGCCTGACCAGGGACGAGGCCTGGGCCTCGGCGGTCGCCACGCTCGATGGGGGGCTCGCCGTCGCCGTGGACTACGCGCACACGGCGGATGCGCGACCGCCGTTCGGGACGCTCACCGGGTTCCGGGAGGGCCGCGAGACAACCGCCGTACCGGACGGCTCCTGCGACATCACCGCGCATGTGGCCCTGGACGCGTGCGCGCTGCCCGGTGGGCGCCTGCTCCCGCAGCGCGAGGCACTGCGCACGCTGGGGGTGACCGGCGCGCGGCCCCCGCTCACGCTCGCGTCCACGGACCCCACCGCCTATGTACGCGCCCTCGCGAGCGCCGGAGAGGCCGCCGAGCTCACGGCCGCGGGCGGGCTGGGCGACTTCGGGTGGCTGGTCCAGCCGGTCGGGATCCCGGACCCGCTCCGGAACTGAGCCCCTACTTGTCGATGTCCCCGACCACGAAGAACATCGACCCCAGGATCGCCACCATGTCCGCGACCAGCGTCCCCGGCAGCAGCTCCGTCAGCGCCTGGATGTTGTTGTACGAGGCCGAGCGCAGCTTCAGCCGGTACGGGGTCTTCTCGCCCTTGCTGACCAGGTAGTAGCCGTTGATGCCGAGGGGGTTCTCGGTCCAGGCGTACGTGTGGCCCTCGGGCGCCTTCAGCACCTTGGGGAGCCGCTGGTTGACCGGCCCGGGCGGCAGCTCGGCGATTCGGTCGAGGCAGGCGTCGGCCAGGTCGAGCGCGTTGTGCGTCTGCTCCAGGAGGCACTCGAAGCGGGCCAGGCAGTCGCCCTCCTGCCGGGTCACCACCTTCAGGACGTCGCGCAGCTCACCGTAGGCGAGGTACGGCTCGTCCCTGCGCAGGTCGAAGTCGACGCCCGAGCCGCGCCCGATGGGCCCGCTGACCCCGTACGCGTGCACGGCCTCGGGCGTGAGCCTGCCGACGCCTCGGGTGCGGCCCCGGAAGATCTCGTTGCCGAGCACCAGGTCGTCGAAGCGGTCCATCCGCGAGCGCACGTCCGCGACGGCGGCACGCGCGCGCGTGGTCCACCCGGCCGGCAGGTCCTCCTTGAGGCCGCCGACGCGGTTGAACATGTAGTGCATCCGCCCGCCGGAGACCTCCTCCATCACGTGCTGGAGCTCCTCGCGCTCCCGGAAGGCGTAGAAGATCGGGGTGATCCCGCCGAGCTCCAGCGGGTACGAGCCGAGGAACATCAGGTGGTTGAGCACCCGGTTCAGCTCGGCGAGCAGCGTGCGCAGCCACACCGCGCGCTCGGGGACCTCCATGCCGAGCATCCGCTCCACGGCGAGGACCACGCCCAGCTCGTTGGAGAACGCCGACAGCCAGTCGTGGCGGTTGGCCAGCATGATGATCTGGCGGTAGTCGCGCGCCTCGAACAGCTTCTCCGCGCCGCGGTGCATATAGCCGATCACCGGCTCGGCGTGCTGGATGCGCTCGCCGTCCAGGACCAGCTTCAGCCGCAGCACGCCGTGCGTGGAGGGATGCTGGGGTCCGATGTTGAGCACCATGTCGGTGCTCTCCGCGGCGCCGCCGATTCCGACCATGGTCTCCGTCGTAGGAGTCATGGACACAGTCTCTCCTACGTACGCTGGGCTCATGGATACGGGGAGTCCGCACGGGACGGGGCCGACGGCGGCGGCCGAGGGCACGGCGGGGGCCGTCGAGGGGACGGCGGGGGCGGCGGTCGAGGGCGGGCCGGTGTGGATCGCGCTGCCGCCCGGGCTGCTGAAGATGCGGCGGTTGCTGCTGGTGGTGTGGCTGGGACTGATCGCCCTGGCCGCCGGGCTGCTGCCGGGCCTGCTGGCCGGGCCCGCCTGGGCCGTCTTCGCCGTGCTGCCGCTGGCGCTGATGGCCTGGGGCTGGGTGATGATCGACCGCAACTGGCGTTCCTGGCGGTACGCCGAGCGCGCCGACGACCTGCTGATCAGCCGGGGCGTGCTGTGGCGCGAGGAGACGGTCGTGCCGTACGGGCGGATGCAACTGGTCGAGGTCACCTCCGGGCCCGTCGAGCGGCACTTCGGGCTGGCCAGCGTGCAACTGCACACGGCCGCCGCGGCCACCGACGCGACGATTCCCGGCCTGGACCCGGCCGAGGCGGAACGGCTGCGCGACCGGCTCACCGAGCTGGGCGAGGCCCGATCGGCCGGGCTGTGACGGCGCCCGAGGCCGCGGGGGCCGGCGGCGAGATGACCGACGGGGGCGGCGGAACGGACGGCAGCGCCCCGGCCGGCCGGGGCGGAGTGACCGTCGGCCAGGAGCTGACCGACACCGGCGACCCGGCCGAGGGCGCCGCGCACGTCGGCGGCGGCGCGGCGCCCGGCGGAGCCGCGGTGCCCGGCGGCGGCGCGGTGCCCGAGGGAGTCGGCGCGGCCGGGAGAAACACCCCGGCCGAACAAGACGGCACGGCCCGGAGAAACACCCCGGCCGAACAAGACGACGCGGCCGAGCGAGACGGCCTGGCCGACGGAGATGGCGCGCCCGGGAGAAACGGCGCAGCCGAGAGAGACGGCGCAGCCGGGAGAGACGGCACGCCCGAACAAGACGGCACGGCCCGGAGAAACACCCCGCCCGAACAAGACGGCACGGCCCGGAGAAACCGCACGGCCGAACAAGACGACGCGGCCAAGCGCGACGGCCCGGCCGAGCGGCGGCTGCATCCCGTCACGCCACTGCGGCGGGCCTGGGCGCCGGTCGCCGTGCTCATCGGCTGGGCCGTGCACGACCCCGACGGGGCACAGCGCCATCTGACCCGGCTGACGACGACCACGCTGCTGATCGGCCTCGCCGTGATCGTCCCGGCCGCCGCCCTCTACGGCTTCTGCTCCTGGTGGTTCACGCACTTCGCGGTGACCGGCACCGAACTGCGCATCCGCACCGGCCTGGTGTTCCGGCGCACCGCGCACATCCGGCTGGAGCGGATCCAGGCCATCGACGTCACCCAGCCGCTGCTCGCCCGGGTCGCGGGCGTCGCCAAGCTGAGACTCGACGTCATAGGGACCGACAAGAAGGACGAACTGGCCTTCCTGGGCGCGGACGAGGCACGGACGCTGCGGGCCGAACTGCTCGCAAGGGCGGCCGGTTTCGCCCCCGAGACCGCGCACGAGGTCGGTGAGGCGCCGTCCCGGCAGCTGCTGCGGGTGCCGCCCGGCGTCCTCGCCCTGTCGCTGGTGCTGACGGGCGCGACCTGGGGGTCGCTGGCGGCGGCGCTCGTCGTTCCGCCGGTGCTGTGGCTGCTCACCCACAGCCTGTGGACGGTCCTCGCGGTCGCCCTGCCGCTGCTGGGCGCGGCCGGCGCGAGCAGCGTGGGGCGGTTCGTCGGCGAGTACGACTGGACGGTGGGCGAGTCGCCCGACGGGCTGCGCATCGACCACGGCCTGCTGGACCGGGCCCATGAGACGGTGCCACCGGGGCGGGTGCAGACCGTGCGGATCGTGGAGCCGCTGCTGTGGCGGCGGCGCGGCTGGGTGCGCGTGGAGCTCGATGTGGCGGGCTCGTCCAACTCCGTGCTGGTGCCGGTCGCCCCGCGCGAACTCGCGGAGACCCTCGTCGCGCTGGTGCTGCCCGGGGTGACCGTGCCGGAGCGCGCGGCCCTGTCGCCGTCGCCGCGCCGCGCCCGCTGGTGCGTGCCGGTGTGGTGGCGGGGGTACGGACTCGCCGTCACCGACGCGGTGTTCGCGGCGCGCTCCGGGCTGCTGGCGCGGAGCCTGGCGCTGGTGCCGCACGCCAAGGTGCAGAGCGTACGGATGACGCAGGGGCCCTGGGAGCGGGCCCGGGGCGTGGCGGACGTGTGTGTGGACACGGGCGCGAACAAGGTGGTGCGGGCGCGGCTGCGGGACGCCGACGAGGCACGCGAGCTGCTGGCCCGGCAGGCGGAGCGGTCCCGGACCGGGCGCAGGGACGCGCGGCCGGACCGCTGGATGGCGTGACAGGCCGCCCGGTCCGCCCTGTCAGGAAACCGCGCTGCGCAGGCCCTGCACGTCGATCTGTTCCGTCTCGTCGTGCGCGGTCAGGTCGATGACCTGGCCGATCCCGCGCGCATCCTCGTCCGCGGGCTTGTACCGGGCCTCCGCCTCGGCCTTGTGCAGGGCGAGGGCCTCCTGGCCGACGACATCCGCCAGGTCCTCGTTCTGCACGGCCTCCAGGGCGGCGCGGGACGTCTCCTGCTTTGTACCGAAGAAGTCGAACCCGCCCTCCGTCCGGGGGCGCCGCGCCGGCGTCTGCGGGGCGACGGCCACCGCGGTCGGCACCGTGTAGTGGCCGGGAGAGGCGGGCTGCGGGAGCCGCTCGATCTCGGCCCTGGCGGAGGTGTCGTCCTGGGCGGACGTGCCGACGGCCGGGCGCTCGTGGGCCTCGGCCGCCTCGGACCGCCCCTGCGGCTCGTCCTCGTGCGACGGCGCCCGCCGGTCCGGCTGTTCGTCCTGCTGCTCCTGCGCGGGCTCGTCCTCGTCGTCCTCCGGGACGCCGTCACCGTCGCCGTCCGGGCCGCCGTCCGGGTCCGGGGCCGTGTCGCCGTCGAACCGGGCGAGCGCGGCCGCCGCGCGCAGGAACAGCCGGGAGCCCTCCGGCGAGAAGACGGCGGGAACCGCCGGCTCCTCCTCGGCGGTGAGGCCATCGGCCTGAGCTGCGGCCGCCTCGTCCGCCTCCGCCGAGGCCTCCGCCGAAGCGTCCGCCGTCTTCGCCGCCCCCGCGGTCAGCTCGGCGCGCACCGGTACCGTCGCCTCGATCTCCAGTACCCGGCGTTCCTCCAGGACGCTCGCCCGCTCGGTCTCGGACGTGGCGTACCGGCGCAGCAGCGCGGCGTGTTCGTTGCGCAGCCCGGCCAGTTCCGTGCGCTTGGCGCGCAGCCGCTGCTCGAGCTTCACGCGCAGCTCGCGGGACTCCTCGAGGTCGCCCTCCAGTTCGGCGACGCGCTCCTCGAAGCGCCACTCGTCGCTCGCGCGCCCGCGCGTGAGGTCGGCGACGCGCTTGCCCGCCTGGGCGTCCCAGCGGCGCAGCACGACCGCGCCGACGACCGCCGTGACCGCGGCCGCCGCGGCCAGACCGCGGAGCGCCATCGGCTCCGTGAAGACCCAGGGCCCCAGGGCGCAGACGAGGGAGACGCCTGCGATCGCCGACGGGGGGAGCAGCCTGTGCAGGGGCGGGGAATGGCGGTGACGTCCACGTGGCATGGCCAGAAACTTACCGCGCGTAGGCGAATCATGGTGAGCCACCCCGCAAAACAAAGCCATACCGAAGTGTTCACACCGCATCAGAACTCGACAGGAAGCGGAATCTGGCCTTCAATCAATTCTCAAGATCATTCCCAGCGTTCCCCGAACGGCCCTCCAGCCGCCCGCTGATCCACTCCAGCGTCGCCGGAATCTCGCGCCGCCAGGTGTTGAAGTTGTGCCCGCCGCTTTCGAGGACGATCGACGAGATCCGCGTCCGCCCGGTGTTCTTCACCCGCTCGATGAACCGCAGCGTGTCCTTGTAGTTGGACTCGCCCGCCTTGCTGCTGGTGACCAGCAGCGAGGTATCGGGAGCGGGCCTGTGCTTCAGGTACCACCACAGGTCGGCCCGATTCCGCAACTCCTTGTCACCCTGGAAGAGATCACCCGTGGTGGCGTCGATCGGCGCCTTGTAGTACGCGGAGAGACCCGCCCCCGCGGCATACACATCGGGATGGTGCATGGCGATCTTCAAGGCGCAGTACCCGCCCGTGGAGTTGCCGATGATGCCCAGCCGGCCCGGCTTTCCGACCACCCGGAACTGCGAACGCAACGCCTCGGGCAGATCCCTGGCGAAGAACGACTCGGTCTGCGGCCCGCCCGGGATGTCCACGCACTCCGTGTCCCGGGGCGGCGCCACCGTCGGCCGCAGCATCACGAGGATCGTCGGCCGCATCCGGCCCGCCCGGGCCAGTTCCAGGGCCGTACGCGGATAGTGGAGCTTCTCCACCAGCGCCGACGCCGTGCCCGGGTAGCCGGTCAGCACCACGGCCGCGGGGAACGAACGGGTGCGGTACCGCGGCTGGAAGTACTCCGGCGGCAGATAGACGTACGCCGGGGTGGCGATACGGGTCGTCCGGCCCACGATCCCGACCTCCTGGATCCGGCCGCCGGCCTGGGGCTGCGCGCCACCTGCCCCCGGCACCCGCCGCGTGGCGACCACCTCCAGCGGGCCCTCGCCCCGCGCGTGGTCGACCACCACGCCCTGGTCCTTCTCCTGCCCGAACAGGTCCGCCCAGCTCGCGTAGAACCCGAAGGCCTGATTGGCGGCGAGACCCACCGCGGCGAACAGCGCCAACTGGGTGGCCAGCAGCAGGCCGACGCGCCCGCCCACCATCCGCCAGCCGCGCCGGGCCAGCCGTGGCCACAGCCAGACCGTGCCGGCGAACAGCAGCACGGCCGACAGCACCGCCAGCAGCAGCACCTTGTTGCTCGTGAGACCCATGGGTTGGTTACCTGTCCGCGCTCTCCGCCCGGCCACCCCCGCGACCACACCTTCGCGAGGGCTTGTCCCGGACTTTCCTTGGCCTTTGAAACGGCTTTGACGTGGGGAGTGAACCTCTCCCTCTTAGACACCGTCCTAGAGGGCGCAATGTCGCCGGATGCCCGAATCGGCACCGGATCCAAGGTCTCTCGCAGAACTACGGGATGCGATGTCTGTCAGGACAGATGAGGAAATGTCGGTCGGGGTTCCGAGTCGCAGAGGCGACGCGGCGCCCACGGCCCGGATGAACCGGGTGCGCCAACTGCTGCGCGGCCCGCGCCCCGAGGCCGTCCCCGTCCTGGTCGGCAGAGCATGCGCCCTCGTAGGCGTCCTGGACATCGCCGCGGGCGTGTTCCCGCGCTTCCGCCACAGCCGCATGCACGCCATCGCCGAGGTACTGCCCGGCGCCCTCGGCCCGTTCGCGGCCGCCCTGTCGCTCAGCACCGGCGTGCTGTTGCTGCTGCTCGCCCACGGCCTCAAGCGCGGCAAGCGCCGGGCCTGGCGGGCGGCCGTCGCCCTGCTGCCCGCCGGTGCCGTCGCGCAGTTCACCTACCGGCACTCGCTCGTGGGCGTACTCATCTCCCTGGCACTGCTGGCACCCCTGCTGCGCCACCGCGACCAGTTCGACGCCCTGCCCGACCCGCGCAGCCGCTGGCGGGCCCTCGCCAACTTCGTCCTGATGAGCGCCGGTTCGCTGACGCTCGGACTGCTCATCGTCAGCGTCCACTCCGAGCGCATCGTCGGCGACCCGAGCCTGGCCGACCGCATCACCCACGTCATCTACGGCCTGTTCGGCTTCGAAGGCCCCGTCGACTACCAGGGCAACACCTCCTGGACGGTGGCCTTCTCGCTCGGCGCCCTCGGCCTGCTCACCGCCGTCACCACCATCTACCTGGCCTTCCGCCCCGAGCACCCGGCCGCCCGGCTCACCGAGGAGGACGAGACCCGGCTGCGCGCCCTGCTGGAGCGGCACGGCGACCGCGACTCCCTCGGCCACTTCGCGCTCCGCCGCGACAAGGCCGTCGTCTTCTCCCCCAGCGGCAAGGCGGCCGTCACCTATCGCGTGGTCTCCGGCGTGATGCTCGCCAGCGGCGACCCCATCGGCGACGTCGAGGCCTGGCCCGGCGCCATCGAACAGTTCATGGACGAGGCCAAGGCCCACTCCTGGACCCCCGCCGTCATGGGCTGCTCCGAGACCGGCGGCCAGGTGTGGACCCGCGAGACCGGGCTCGACGCCCTCGAACTGGGTGACGAGGCGGTGGTGGACGTCAAGGATTTCTCACTCGCCGGCCGCGCGATGCGCAACGTGCGCCAGATGGTCAAGCGCATCGAGCGCGCCGGTTACGAAACCCGGGTACGACGTGTCCGTGACCTCGGCGAGGCCGAGCTGGACCGCGTCCGCCGCGCCGCCGACGACTGGCGCGGCACCGACACCGAACGCGGCTTCTCCATGGCCCTGGGCCGTATCGGCGACCCCGCCGACGGCGACTGCCTCATCGCGACCGCCCACAAACAGGACGACCACCCCGGCGAATACGGCGACCTCAAGGCGATCCTGCACTTCGTGCCGTGGGGCACCGACGGAGTCTCCCTGGACCTCATGCGCCGCGACCGCTTGGCCGACCCCGGCATGAACGAACTGCTCATCGTCGCCGCCCTCCAGGCCGCCCCCAAGCTCGGCATCGACCGCGTCTCCCTCAACTTCGCCATGTTCCGCGCCGCCCTGGCACGCGGCGAGAAGATCGGCGCCGGCCCGGTGCTGCGCGCCTGGCGCGGACTGCTCGTCTTCCTCTCCCGCTGGTTCCAGATCGAGTCCCTGTACAAGTTCAACGCCAAGTTCCAGCCGCGCTGGGAGCCCCGCTTCGTCGTCTACCGCGCCTCCGCCGACCTGCCCCGCATCGGATTCGCCGCCATGCAGGCCGAGGGCTTCGTCAACCTCGCCCTCCCCCTGCCGCGCTTCCTGCGCCGCCGCGGCCCGGCCGGCCGCCGCCCCTGCCCCCACGGCACCACGGCGGAACGGAGCGTCCGGGCGGCGTGACCCAAGGCCTTGCCCCCCACACGGGGCCGTCACTTGGGCCGCAGCGCCTGACGGCCCCCGCCTGGGCCTACGCTGAACATATGAGCAACCACAGCGGACGCGGGCGCGCGGCGGGCCTACCGGAATGGGACCGCTGCGCGGTCATGGGAGTCGTGAACGTCACCCCCGACTCCTTCTCCGACGGCGGCCGCTTCTTCGACACCACGACCGCCGTCAAACACGGCCTCGCCCTCGTCACCGAAGGCGCGGACCTGGTCGACGTCGGCGGCGAGTCGACCCGCCCCGGCGCGGCC
Organism: Streptomyces sp. NPDC044719; assembly: GCF_056433405.1. Taxonomy (NCBI): domain Bacteria; kingdom Bacillati; phylum Actinomycetota; class Actinomycetes; order Kitasatosporales; family Streptomycetaceae; genus Streptomyces; species Streptomyces sp. NPDC044719. The sequence goes on along the minus strand of NZ_JBWKHE010000003.1, from coordinate 886,390 downwards.
CGGGTGGACGAGGCCGAGGAACTCCGCCGCGTCATCCCCGTCGTCCGCGGCCTGGCCTCCGAGGGCGTCACCGTCTCCGTCGACACCATGCGCGCCTCCGTGGCCGAACGAGCCCTCGCGGCCGGCGCCGCCCTCGTCAACGACGTCAGTGGCGGCCTCGCCGACCCCCGCATGATCCCCGCCGTCGCCGACGCCGGCGCCCCCTTCGTCGTCATGCACTGGCGCGGCTTCCTCCAGGGCGGCAACGTCAAGGGTGAGTACACCGACGTCGTCAGCGAGGTCGTGGACGAGCTCCGCGCCCGCGTGGAAGCCGTCCTGGCCGGCGGCATCGCCCCCGACCGCGTCATCGTCGACCCCGGGCTCGGCTTCTCCAAGGACGCCGAGCACGACCTCGCGCTCCTCGCGAGCCTCGACCGCGTCCTGCGCCTCGGCCACCCGCTGCTCGTCGCCGCCTCCCGCAAGCGCTTCCTCGGCCGGGTCCTGGCCGGCCCCGACGGCCCGCCCCCGCCCGCACGCGAGCGCGACGCCGCCACCGCCGCCGTCTCCGCCCTCGCCGCGCACGCCGGCGCCTGGGCCGTACGCGTGCACGAGGTACGCGCCACGGCTGATGCCGTACGCGTCGCCCACGCCATCGAAGGGGCGCGTACGACGGGCACCGGCGCAGAAGGAGCACGGTGAGCGCCCCGCACACCGACGTCGAACAGGTCGAGGCCGCCAACACCGCCTTCTACGAGGCACTGGAACAGGGCGACTTCGAGGAACTGGCGTCGCTCTGGCTGACCCCCTCCGACCTGGGCGTCGACGAGTCCTACCACGACCCGGCCGACACCGGCGTGGTCTCCTGCGTACACCCAGGCTGGCCCGTGCTCACCGGCCGCGGCGAGGTCCTCCGGTCGTACGCGCTGATCATGGCGAACACCGACTACATCCAGTTCTTCCTCACCGATGTGCATGTCTCGGTCACCGGCGACACCGCCCTGGTGAACTGCACGGAGAACATCCTCAGCGGCGGCCCCGCCCCCGAGGGCGACGAGGAGCTCGGCCCGCTCGTCGGCCAGCTCGTGGTCGCCACCAACGTGTTCCGGCGCACGCCCCAGGGGTGGAAACTCTGGTCGCACCACGCTTCCCCCGTTCTGGCCGAAACCGACGAGGACGAGGGCGAGGAGACCCCCTCCTGAGTGGGTAGGCGGCTCACAAGGGCCGAACGCGGGACGACGACGTGGTTGGAATCACGGACCCCCGGGTATGGGCGGCTACCAACCCATGAGCCGCCGGGTTCGCCAGGGGAAACGCTGGATGAATCCTGCCCGGCCCGGCCCGGGTGCCCACCCCCGTGGCCCGGCCCCGTCCGGGCTCGCAGGTAGATTCGACTGAGGCCGGTGTGCCGCCCGCACACGGCACGGACCGGCCGTGACCGACGATTGCAGGAGTGATTCGCGTGGATCGTGTCGCGCTGCGCGGCCTGAAGGCCCGTGGGCACCACGGTGTGTTCCCCGAGGAACGTGAGGAGGGCCAGACCTTCGTCGTGGACCTCGTCCTCGGCCTGGACACCCGGCCGGCCGCGGCCGACGACGACCTGGCGAAGACCGTGCACTACGGCATCGTGGCCGAGGAGGTCGTGGCCGTCGTCGAGGGCGAGCCCGTCAACCTCATCGAGACGCTCGCCGAGCGCATAGCCCAGGTATGTCTGAAGCACGAGGGGGTCAAGGAGATCGACGTCTGCGTCCACAAGCCGGACGCGCCGATCACGGTCCCCTTCGACGACGTGACCGTCACCATCACCCGGAGCCGAGTATGACTGCACCCTTCATCAAGGGTCCCAGCGACCCGACCGTACAGCCGGTACCCGCCTCCGTCGTCGACAAGGTCGACGCCGCCGACACCACGCTCAGCAACCCCAAATGGGCCGTCATCGCCCTCGGCTCCAACCTCGGGAACCGACTGGAGACCCTCCAGGGAGCCGTCGACGCCCTCGAGGACACGCCCGGCCTCCGCATCAAGGGCGTCTCCCCGGTCTACGAGACCGAGCCCTGGGGCGTGGAGCCCGGCAGCCAGCCCGCCTACTTCAACGCGGTCGTCGTCCTGAAGACCACCCTTCCGCCCTCCTCGCTCCTGGAGCGCGCGCACGCGGTCGAGGAGGCCTTCCACCGCGTCCGGGACGAGCACTGGGGCCCCCGCACCCTGGACGTCGACATCGTGTCGTACGCCGACGTCGTCTCCGACGACCCGCAGCTCACCCTCCCCCACCCCCGCGCCCACGAGCGCGCCTTCGTCCTGGCTCCCTGGCACGACCTGGACCCCGAGGCGCAGCTTCCGGGCCGCGGCCCGGTCGCGGGCCTGCTGGACGCCGTGACCCGTACGGGCGTCGAACCCCGCAAGGACCTGGAACTCCGGCTGCCCGAGTAGCCGTTAAGGTCAAGACGGCCGCGGAACGGGGCCACCGCCGGGGGAACTGAAGGGACACCGTGAGAGAGCTGCGCATCAGGGTGCTGGTCGGCGTTTTCGTCGTGGCCGGGGTGCTGTCCTGGGCCGGGGCCCGCCTGTGGAACTCGGTCGGCACTCTCCCGAGCGTCCCCCTGGCCGCCCCGATCGTCCTGGCGCTGATCGCCGTGGTCCTCCTGGCCACGGCGCTCTCGCTCCGCTCCCGGCTGAAGGCCCAGCGCGAGCGGCAGCCCGACGCCAAGGGCGTCGACCCCATGATGGCGGCCCGAGCGGTCGTTTTCGGCCACGCCAGCGCCCTGGTCGCCGCCCTCGTCTCCGGCATGTACGGCGGCACCGGCGTCTTCCTGCTGGAGTCCCTCGACATCCCCGCCCGCCGCGACCAGGCCATCTACGCCGGCTTCTCCGTCGTCGCGGGCATCGGCGTCATAGCGGCGGCCATCTTCCTGGAACGCGTCTGCAAACTCCCGGAGGACGACGAACACGACGGCACGGGGGCGGCTCCGACGACGTGACGCCCGGCGTCAGCGCGCCATGATGAGGCTCATCGCCTCGTTCCGCGTCGCCGCGTCCCGCAACTGCCCCCGCACGGCCGACGTCAGCGTCTTCGCGCCGGGCTTGCGGATCCCTCGCATCGACATGCACATGTGCTCGCACTCGATGACCACGATGACCCCGCGCGGCTCGAGAATCTCCATCAGCGAGTCCGCGATCTGCGTGGTGAGTCGTTCCTGCACCTGTGGGCGCCGCGCGTAGACGTCCACGAGCCGGGCCAGCTTGGACAGCCCGGTGATCTTGCCGCTGGTGGCCGGGATGTACCCGACGTGAGCGACGCCACGGAAGGGCACCAGATGGTGCTCACAGGTCGAGTACACCTCGATGTCCTTCACGAGCACCATTTCGTCGTGCCCGATGTCGAACGTCGTCGTCAGCACATCCTCGGGCTTCTGCCACAGCCCGCCGAATATCTCCTTGTACGCCCGCGCGACCCGCGCCGGGGTCTCCCGAAGCCCCTCGCGGTCGGGGTCCTCGCCGACCGCGATCAGCAGCTCCCGAACGGCGTTCTCGGCTCTCTTCTCGTCGAATTCGCCGAGCTGGCCCTCGCCGGCCAGGGTCACGGGGTCGGTCATCTGGGTGCCTCGTTCCTGTGTCCTTCACGTGGCGGCCTGCGGAAATGGCGAAAAGCCGCGCCCCCCAGGCTAAAACCTGGGGGGCGCGGCATCCATTCCGGGCCCGGGGGCCGCCGGGAGAGCTGGGGTCAGCTCTCGGGGCGGTCCTCCGGGGTCCGCTCGGGCGCCGGGGCGGGGTCCGCCGCGGTGCTCTTCGCGGTGGTGATCGCCGGCGTCGCGCCGTTCGTCCCGTTCGTCAGGGCCAGCTCCTTGGGGGAGAGGACCGGCGGGCGGGTGGACGGCGTACGGCGGGAGGAGCCCGTCCAGGCGGGCCGCGGCGGGCGCTTGACGATCGGCGCGAAGATCTCGGCGATCTCCTCCTTGCCCAGCGTCTCCTTCTCGAGGAGGGCCAGGACCAGGTTGTCGAGCACGTCGCGGTTCTCGACCAGGATCTCCCACGCCTCGTTGTGCGCGGTCTCGATGAGCTTCTTGACCTCTTCGTCGACCAGCGCGGCGACCTCTTCCGAATAGTCGCGCTGGTGAGACATCTCACGCCCGAGGAACGGCTCGGTGTTGTCGCCACCGAACTTGATCGCGCCGAGACGCTCGGTCATGCCGTACTGCGTGACCATCGCGCGGGCCAGGCCTGTGGCCTTCTCGATGTCGTTGGCCGCACCCGTCGTCGGGTCGTGGAAGACGAGCTCCTCGGCCGCGCGGCCGCCCAGCATGTAGGCGAGCTGGTCGAGCATCTCGTTGCGCGTGGTCGAGTACTTGTCCTCGTCCGGCAGCACCATCGTGTAGCCGAGGGCGCGGCCTCTCGACAGGATCGTGATCTTGTGGACGGGATCGGAGTTGGGTGAGGCCGCCGCGACCAGGGCGTGTCCGCCCTCGTGGTACGCGGTGATCTTCTTCTCCTTGTCCGACATGATCCGGGTCCGCTTCTGCGGGCCCGCGACCACACGGTCGATCGCCTCGTCCAGCATGTGGTTGTCGATCAGCTTCTGGTCGCTGCGGGCCGTCAGCAGGGCGGCCTCGTTCAGCACGTTGGCGAGATCGGCACCCGTCATGCCGGGCGTGCGGCGGGAGACCGCCGACAGGTCGACGTCGGGCGCGACCGGCTTGCCCTTCTGGTGGACCTTGAGGATCTCCAGACGGCCCTGCATGTCCGGGCGGTCGACCGCGATCTGACGGTCGAAGCGGCCGGGGCGCAGGAGGGCCGGGTCGAGGATGTCCGGACGGTTCGTGGCGGCGATCAGGATGACGCCGCCCTTGACGTCGAAGCCGTCCATCTCGACGAGCAGCTGGTTCAGGGTCTGCTCGCGCTCGTCGTGGCCACCGCCGAGGCCGGCGCCGCGGTGGCGGCCGACCGCGTCGATCTCGTCGACGAAGACGATCGCCGGGGCGTTCGCCTTGGCCTGCTCGAACAGGTCACGGACTCGGGAGGCACCGACACCGACGAACATCTCGACGAAGTCGGATCCGGAGATCGAGTAGAACGGCACGCCCGCCTCGCCCGCGACGGCACGCGCGAGCAGGGTCTTGCCGGTGCCGGGCGGGCCGTACAGCAGCACGCCCTTGGGGATCTTGGCGCCGACGGCCTGGAACTTGGCCGGCTCCTGGAGGAATTCCTTGATCTCGTGGAGTTCCTCGACGGCCTCGTCCGAGCCGGCGACGTCCGAGAACGTCGTCTTGGGGGTGTCCTTGGTGATGAGCTTGGCCTTGGACTTCCCGAAGTTCATGACCCGGGAGCCGCCGCCCTGCATCTGATTCATCAGGAACAGGAAGACGACGACGATGAGGACGAAGGGCAGCAGCGAGAGCAGGATCCCGACGAACGGGTTCTGCTTCGACGGCGAGACCGTGTAGCCGTCCGAGATCTGCTTGTCCTGGAACTTGGCCTGGAGCGTGTTGGCAATCGTCACGCCCTGGTCGCCGATGTAGCTCGCCTGGATCTTCGAGCTGCCCTCGATCTTTACGCCGTCTTTGAGCTCGGCCTTGATGATCTGCTCATCGCCGGTGGTCAGCTTGGCCGAATCGACCTTGTTGTCATTGATCGCCTGGACGACCTGGCCGGTGTCCACCGTCTTGTAGCCGCCGGACGAGCCGACGACCTGCATCAACACGACCACGGCAAGGACGGCCAGCACGATCCACATGACCGGCCCACGGAAGTATCGCTTCACGTCCATCCATACGGAGCGGTGCCGCCCCGTCCCTCCTGCCATAGTGAGTTTGATAAAGGCTGTTCTTCGGACGGTACCCCAGCATTGTCACCTGAAGCTGCGCGGGACGACTGGCGATCCGTCTACGCATGCTCCAACGGCGGGAAGTCCGCTGGGGTTCCCGATCACCGTCACGGCACCCCGGCCGGGATTCAGCCGCCGTACACGTGGGGCGCGAGCGTACCGACGAACGGGAGGTTGCGGTACTTCTCGGCGTAGTCCAGTCCGTAGCCGACGACGAATTCGTTGGGGATGTCGAATCCGACCCATTCCACGTCGATGGCGACCTTCGCGGCCTCGGGCTTGCGCAGCAGGGTGCACACCTTGAGGGAGGCGGGCTCGCGCGAGCCGAGGTTGGAGAGCAGCCAGGACAGGGTCAGTCCGGAGTCGATGATGTCTTCGACGATGAGGACGTGCTTGCCCTTGATGTCGGTGTCGAGGTCCTTGAGGATCCGCACCACACCGGAGGACTGGGTGCCCGCCCCGTACGAGGATACGGCCATCCAGTCCATGGTGAGGGGGGTGGACAGCGCCCGGGCGAGATCGGCCATGACCATCACCGCGCCCTTGAGGACTCCGACGATCAGCAGGTCCTTGCCCGCGTACTCCGCGTCGATCTTCGCGGCCAGCTCGGCGAGCTTGGCGTCGATCTCTTCTTTGGTGATGAGTACCTGCTGGAGGTCGGCACCCATGTCTTTCGCGTCCACCCGCATCACTTTCGGTCGTCCCACCGGCTGAGCGGCCCCTCCACCGATTGCCCGGAGGGGTCGTTGGTTCAGCCTTGCCGAATCACCAGTCTGCCACCCTGCCGCTGGGCCACGACCTTGCCGGGGAGGTTGATGGCTCCCTGACCGCGCCAGCCGGTGATGAGCCGGTCGACTTCTTCGATGTGGCGGGCGAACAGCGAGCCGGCCGGCGCACCGGCCTCGATGGCGGCCCGGCGCAGGATGCGGCGGCGTACGGCGGGGGGCAGGGCGTAGAGCTTCGCGCACTCCAGCAGCCCGGTGGCGTCGCGGACGGTGGCCTCGGCCCGGCCGGCCCAGGCGTCGAGGGCGTCGGCGTCGTCGCGGGAGAGCTGTGCCGTGCGGGCGAGGGCTTCGACGACGCCTTTGCCGAGTGCCTTCTCCAGGGCGGGCAGGCCTTCGTGGCGCAGCCGGGAGCGGGTGTAGGCGGGGTCGGCGTTGTGGGGGTCGTCCCAGACGGGCAGGGACTGGACCATGCAGGCCTTGCGGGCGGTCTGCCGGTCGAGTTCCAGGAAGGGGCGCCGGTAGCGGCCGCCGGCCCCCGAGACCGCGGCCATTCCGGACAGGGAGCGGATGCCGGAGCCGCGGGCGAGGCCCAGCAGGACGGTTTCGGCCTGGTCGTCGCGGGTGTGGCCGAGGAGGACCGCGGTGGCGCCGTGGCGTTCGGCCGCGGTGTCGAGTGCGGCGTAGCGGGCGTCGCGGGCGGCGGCTTCGGGGCCGCCGGTTCGGCCGACGGTCACGGCGACGGAGTCGACCGGGTCGAGGCCGAGTTCGCGCAGGCGCTGGACGACTTCCGCGGCGCGTGCGTCGGAGCCGGGCTGGAGGCCGTGGTCGACGGTCACCCCGCCGGCTCTGATGCCGAGTTTGGGGGACTCGAAGGCGAGGGCTGAGGCGAGGGCCATGGAGTCGGCGCCGCCGGAGCATGCCACGAGCACGAGCGGCGGGGGCGGCGGCTCGTGCGAGGGGGCGTGCCGGAGTGCGGCGGTGGTGCTGTGGTGTTCGGTGAGGAGGTCGTGGAGGACGCGGCGGACCGCCAGGCGTATCGCCGCGACCGCAGGATGGGGACCCATGTCCGGTTCCCTTCATGAAGTTGTCGGGGGGTGAGCCCGAGGTCGGTCACGCAGAGTGTGTAGATGGTGACAGAACCGGGCCGTTCCCCGAGCATTGCACGCCTACCCCTGCCTCACGGTCCCTCGGACGGGTGATTGAAGGGGCGTTCGCCTGCCGTCGGCCGGCTTTCTTTCACGACCTTCCCGCGATGTTCACTACTCGGCCCTGCGATGCACCCGCGCGATCCAGTCCGCCGGTTTGGCGATCTCCGTCTTGGTGGGGAGGGTGTTGGGCGAGGTCCACACGCGGTTGAAGCCGTCCATGCCGACCTCGTCGACGACGGCCCGTACGAAGCGTTCGCCGTCGCGGTACTGGCGGAGCTTGGCGTCCAGGCCGAGGAGCTTGCGCAGGGCCATGTCCAGGCGGGAGGCGCCCTTGGCGCGGCGCTGCTGGAACTTCTCGCGGATCTCCCCGACGGTCGGTACGACGTCCGGGCCGACGCCGTCCATCACGAAGTCGGCGTGGCCTTCCAGCAGGGACATGACGGCGGTGAGGCGGCCGAGGATCTCCCGCTGGGCGGGGGTCTGGACGATCTCGACGAGGGAGCGTCCGCCGTCGTCCTCCTCGGCCTCGGGGCGGCCCCCGGCGAGGGTCTGGGCGGCTTCGCGTACGCGTTCGAGGACGGTCATGGGGTCGACGTCGGTCTCGCCCAGGAAGGACTGGATCTCGCCCTCGAGGTGGTCCCGCAGCCAGGGGACGGCGGTGAACTGGGTCCGGTGGGTCTCCTCGTGGAGGCAGACCCAGAGGCGGAAGTCGTGGGGGTCGACGTCGAGTTCGCGTTCCACGTGCACGATGTTGGGGGCGACGAGCAGGAGCCGGCCGCCGCCGTTCTCCGCGGCCGGGAGCTGCCGGGTGGCGGGGGCGAAGGTCTCGTACTGGCCGAGGACCCGGGAGGCCAGGAAGGACAGCAGCATGCCCAGCTCGACGCCGGTGACCTTGCCGCCGACCGCGCTCATCACCGCGCTGCCCGGGGTGTTGCCGCGCCGGTCCTGCATCTTGTCGAGCAGGGGCTTGAGGAGTTCCCGGAAGCCGGCGACGTTCGCGCGGATCCAGCCGGGGCGGTCGACGACGAGGACGGGGGTGTCGTGGCCCTCCTCGGTGCCCAGGCGGGTGAAGCCGCGGACGTGTTCCTCCGAGGCCTTGGCGTGCCGGCGCAGTTCCGCGACGACGGCGCGGGCCTCGTCCCGGCTGACGTCGGGGCCCGGCCGTACGAGCCGGGTCGCGGTCGCGACCGCGAGATTCCAGTCGACCATGCCGGTTGAAGCACCACCGATGCTCGTCATGCGTCAACCGTACGTGAGCGCCGGCCGCTGGGGCAGGGCGGCGAGGGTGGGTGACGCCGGGTCCCGTTTTCCGGTACTCGGCGTTTGCGGGGTCGGCTGACGCCGGGGTTGCTCGGCCGGTGCTCGGCGTTGTCGGCTGTGCCCACCCGTTCCGCCCCAGCGGAACGACTGCCCACAGCCGGGCGGAACGACTGCCCACAGCCGGGCGGGGCGGGTGGGCACAGCCGGGCGGGGCGGGTGGGCACAGCTGGGCGGAACGACTGCCCACAGCGGGGCAAGCAGCTATCGGCAGCCGCATTCCGCCAGTGTCGTCGCTGCTCTGTCCAGGGCCTTCTGGGCTGCTTCCGGGTTCGTCGTGTCGTTGGCCATGAACGCGAACGCGAGGAGGCGGCCGTCCTGGTCGACCAGGGTGCCCGCGAGGGTGTTGACGCCGGTCAGGGTGCCGGTCTTGGCGCGTACGACGCCGGCCGCTCCGTCCGTGTAGCGGCTGGTCAGGGTGCCGGTGAAGCCGGCGACGGGGAGCCCGGTGAGGGCCGGGCGGAGTTCGGGGCGGTCGGGGTCGGCCGCCTTGGCCAGCAGTGCGGTGAGGAGGTCCGCCGTCAGCCGGTCGGCGCGGTTCAGGCCGCTGCCGTCCTTGAAGGCGGCGCCCTTCAGCGGGAGGCCGAGCTTGCGCAGCTGGGCGCTGACCGCCCGGTCGGCGCCGGCGAAGTCGGCGCGGTCGCCGCCGGCGAGGGCCGTCTGGCGGGCGAGGGCCTCGGCGATGTCGTTGTCGCTGTTGGTCAGCATGCGCTCGACGAGGGCGGAGAGCGGGGGCGAGGAGACCGTGGCGAGGGTCTTGGCCCGGGTGGTGGCCTTGGACGGGCCGGGGGCGGTGGTCTTGATGCCGTGGGATTTCAGGAGGTCCCCGAACCGGTGGGCCGCGTCCTGCGCCGGGTCGGGGACACGGGCGGCCGGGCCCCTCGTCGAGTCGTCGGTGCGGCCCTCGTCGGCCATCAGGGGGCTGACGAGGGCGAGGTTGGGGTTGACCCCGATCGGGTGTTTTTCGTCGCCCGCGTAGAGGGTCGTGTCGTAGGAGAGCGTCACCTCGCGGACGCCTCGCTCGGCGAGGGCTCCGGCCGTGTCGGCGGCCAGATCGCGCAGGCTCGCCGAGCCGGCGGAGTCCTCGTGGGCCGTGAGCGTGGGGTCGCCGCCGCCGACCAGGACGACTTCCTTGGTGTCGGGTTCCAGCGCGGCGCGGGTGGTGATGCGGTGGTCGGCGCCCATGGCGGACAGCGCGGCGACGGCCGTGGCGATCTTCGTCGTCGAGGCCGGGGTGAGCGCGGCGTCCGCGTCCGTGCCGTACAGGCGCCTGCCGCTCGTGACGTCCACGACCGCCGCGGCGGGCCGGGGGCCGAGGGCCGGGTTCTTCAGCAGGGGTGTGAGGGCGTCCGCGAGGGCCTTGCCGTCAGGGGCGGACTTCACCTTGCTGATGCCGCCGAGGCCGGTCAGCACCGGGGCGGCGCTGGGGGCGGGCCGGGGCCGGCCGGGGGCGCCGGAGGTGCCGGAGGTGCCGCCGTGATCTGTGCCACCCGGGCGGTTCAGGGCGGCGGCCCGGTCCCGCTCGGCCGTACGCTGACCCGAGGAGTCCCAGGGACCGGCGGCGGTCACCACACCGGCGGCCAGTGCGAGACCGGCGGTGGCGGCACCCGCGGTGTACTGCCAGGTCTTCGGCCGTGTGAGCCGCGCGACCTGCGGTTTCCCGGCCCGTGCAAGCCGCGCGACCCGTGGTTTCGCGGCCGCGGCGGCCCGGGCCAGACGCGGTCGTACGGCACCCGCGATCCGCACCACGTGCGGCCTCGCGGACCGCCAAGGCCTCAGCTCTGGCACGAACACCAGCCCCTTTCGCGATCACACACCTGCGTGAGGGACACTTAACCACCAGAACTATGTGTTGATCATGGAGGAGCCACCGGTGGAGTTCGACGTCACGATCGAGATTCCGAAGGGTTCGCGCAACAAGTACGAGGTGGACCACGAGACCGGTCGTATCCGCCTGGACCGGCGACTCTTCACCTCGACCGCCTACCCGACCGACTACGGCTTCGTCGAGAACACCCTCGGCGAGGACGGCGACCCGCTGGACGCGCTGGTCATCCTGGACGAGCCGACCTTCCCGGGCTGCCTCATCAAGTGCCGTGCGATCGGCATGTTCCGTATGACGGACGAGGCGGGTGGCGACGACAAGCTGCTGTGCGTGCCGGCGACGGACCCGCGTGTGGAGCACCTGCGGGACATCCACCACGTGTCGGAGTTCGACCGCCTGGAGATCCAGCACTTCTTCGAGGTCTACAAGGACCTGGAGCCCGGCAAGTCGGTCGAGGGCGCCAACTGGGTGGGCCGTACGGACGCCGAGATCGAGATCGAGCGGTCCTACAAGCGTTTCAAGGAGTCGGGCGGGCACTGACCCCTCCTCGACACTCCCGGGCCGCACGCCTGCGCGTGCGGCCCGTTCGTCCGTTTGTGCGCATACTGAAGCTGTGGGGGGTACGAGGCTGACGTGTCGTACAGGGAGCGCCAGGCAGTGACGGACGCGGAGGACCGCAAGCCCAAGTCGGACGAGGCAAGGAGTAGTTTCTCGCCTCCCGGTGGGGCCGCCGTCGACGGGGATATGTCGACGACGTCGGAGTTCGCGATCCCGGAGGGGCTGGCCGTCCACAGGACGGCCCAGACGGAGGCCGAGACGACGTCCGAGTTCGCCCTGCCGGAGGGGATGGACGTCCCGCAGGCGCCCTCGGCGGAACCGGAGGGGTCGGCGTTCACGACGCCGAGCACGTACAGCGCGAAACAGGCCCCGACGGCGTTCACCCCGCCGAGCGGGATCCCCGTGGTCAGCCTGACCAAGGACGTGCCCTGGCAGGACCGGATGCGCACCATGCTGCGCATGCCGGTGGCGGAGCGGCCGGCGCCGGAGACGATCCAGCGCGGCAGCGACGAAACAGGGCCCGCGGTGCCGCGTGTGCTCGACCTGACGCTGCGTATCGGCGAGTTGCTGCTGGCGGGCGGTGAGGGCGCCGAGGACGTGGAGGCGGCCATGTTCGCCGTCTGCCGGTCCTACGGCCTGGACCGCTGCGAGCCGAACGTCACCTTCACGCTGCTGGCGATCTCCTACCAGCCGTCGCTCGTCGACGACCCGGTCACGGCGTCGCGGACCGTGCGCCGCCGGGGCACCGACTACACGCGGCTGGCGGCCGTGTACCAGTTGGTGGACGACCTCAGCGACGACGAGACGGCGGTCTCCCTGGAGGAGGCCTACCGGCGGCTGGCTGAGATCCGCCGTAACCGTCACCCCTACCCCGGCTGGGCGCTGACCGGTGCGAGCGGGCTGCTGGCCGGTGCGGCCTCCGTGCTCGTCGGCGGTGATCTGCTGGTGTTCATCGCGGCGGCGCTGGGCGCCATGCTCGGTGACCGGCTGGCGTGGCTGTGCGCGGGGCGCGGGCTGCCGGAGTTCTACCAGTTCACGGTGGCCGCGATGCCGCCGGCCGCGATCGGGGTCGCGCTGACGCTCGTCCATGTGGACGTCAACGCCTCCGCGGTCATCACCGGTGGGCTGTTCGCGCTGCTGCCCGGGCGGGCGCTGGTGGCGGGCGTGCAGGACGGTCTGACCGGCTTCTACATCACCGCGTCCGCGCGTCTGCTGGAGGTGCTGTACTTCTTCGTCGGCATCGTCGCGGGTGTGCTGCTGGTGCTGTACTTCGGTGTGCAGCTCGGGGCGCGGCTGAATCCCGACGCGGCGCTCGGGGTCTCCGACGAGCCGGTGCTGCTGATCGGGGCGTCGATGCTGTTGTCGCTGGCGTTCGCCGTGCTGCTTCAGCAGGAACGATCCACCGTGATGTGGGTGACCCTGAACGGCGGTGTCGCGTGGATCGTGTACGGCGCGATGCACTATGCCGGGGAGATCTCGCCGGTGGCGTCCACCGCTGCTGCTGCCGGGCTGGTGGGGTTGTTCGGGCAGCTGCTGTCGCGGTATCAGTTCGCTTCGGCTCTGCCGTACACGACCGCTGCGATCGGGCCGTTGCTGCCTGGTTCCGCGACGTACTTCGGACTGCTGGCGATCGCGCAGAACGAGATCGACGAGGGGCTGGTGTCGCTGTCCAAGGCGGTGGCGCTGGCCATGGCGATCGCCATCGGGGTGAATCTGGGGTCCGAGATATCGCGGATGTTCCTGCGGATCGGGTCTGCGGAGAAGCGGCGGGCCGCCAAGCGGACCAGGGGTTTCTGACGCCCTTTGCCTATGGGGTGGGGGCTTCCTGTCCGTTGGCGGCCGCAGGCCGGTGGGGGTTGTTCGCGCAGTTCCCCGCGCCCCTGAAAAGCAGGTCGGTTCAGTAGCCGCCGTTGTAAGGCTGCTGGTTTCCCTGCTGCTGGCCGTAGCCCGGGGCCTGGGGGTACTGGTTGTAGTACTGCTGGTCGTTGTAGCCGTTGTGGTTGCCGTACGGCTGCTGCTGGTGCGGGGGCTGGTCGTCCGGGGTGATGCGGCGGAGCTGGGTCGTGGCGTCGTCCATGGCGGGGAGCTGGGACTGGGGGGCCGGGGCCTGGGCCGCCGCCTTCTTCTTCTTCGAGCGGTCGCGCAGGTACTCGATGATGATCGGCACGATCGAGAGCAGGACGATCAGGATGAGGATCGACTCGACGTTCTTCTTGATGAAGCCGATCTGGCCCAGCCAGTAGCCCGCGAGAGTGACGCCGGTGCCCCAGGCGATGCCGCCGATGACGTTGTATGTGAGGAACGTGCGGTACTTCATGCGGCCGGCGCCGGCCACGATGGGGGCGAAGGTGCGCACGATCGGGACGAAGCGGGCCAGGACGATCGCCTTGGGGCCGTACTTCTCCATGAACTCGTGGGCCTTGTCCAGGTTCTCCTGCTTGAAGAGCTTGGAGTTGGGCCGGTTGAAGAGCTTCGGGCCCAGGAACTTTCCGATCATGTAGCCCACTTGGTCACCGACGACGGCGGCGATCACGATCAGCGTGCAGACCAGCCACAGCGGTTGGGTGATGTAGGTGCCCTCGGCCACGAAGAGGCCGGCCGTGAACAGCAGGGAGTCGCCGGGCAGGAACGCGAAGAGTCCGGACTCCGCGAAGACGATGAGCAGGATGCCGGGCAGGCTGAACGTGGAGATCAGGTAGTCCGGGCTGAGCCACTCGGGGCCGAGCGCAAGCGTGGTCACGGGGATGTGGCTCCTGCTGCTGGGGGGATACGGGCTGGGGCTGACTGCATCAAAGTATCAACGCGGCCGTCATGGCCCAGGTTCCATGGGCGTACTCAGGATGCACTGTGGGCCGTCCCGGTCAAAGCTGTGAACCATGGGCATCGACGAATACGGCGGCGGCCAGGGCCCTCAGCCCGACGTCCTCGTCGTCACCGCGAACGACGTACCCGGCTACCGCGTGCAGGAGGTGCTCGGCGAGATCTTCGGCCTGACCGTGCGCTCCCGGCACGTGGGCAGTCAGATCGGCGCCGGGCTGAAGTCCCTGGTCGGCGGTGAGCTCAAGGGGCTCACCAAGACACTCGTGGAGACCCGCAACCAGGCCATGGCGCGGCTCATCGAGCAGGCACGCGCGCGTGGCGCCAACGCCGTGCTGGCGTTCCGCTTCGATGTGACGGAGGCGGCGGACGTGGGCACCGAGGTGTGCGCCTACGGGACCGCGGTGGTCCTGGCCCGGGAGTGACCCGTACGGGGTCCCGGGCCAGGGGTCAGGAGGAATGCCGGGCGGCGTTGGCCAGGATCGCGTCGCGCAGGTACACCGCGAGGCCCGGGCGGATGGCGTCGTACGTCGCGGTGAACCGCGGGTCGGCGACGTACATCTCGCCCAGACCGCTGTGCATCTCGTGCGAGCAGTCGTAGTACGTCCCGGCGATGAAGCGGCGGTGCTCCTCCGCGGTGTCCATGGCCGTCCTGGAGTCGGCCGGCGTGCCGTCGGCCATCAGGCCGGCCATGCGCCGGTGGATCGCGTCGAACCGCTCGGTGGCGCGTTTCCAGTCCTCCTTGGTGTACGAGGCCGTGCGCTGCTGTGACTGGCGGTAGGCGTCGGTGCCGCCCCAGCGCTCGCGCACCTCGCCCTCGTACTGGTCCGGGTCGAAGTCCCCGAAGACCTCGAACTTCTCCTCGGGGGTGAGGTCGATGCCCATTCTGCGTGCCTCCATGGCGTGCTCCACGGCCGCCGCCATCTTGCTCAGCTTCTCGATCCGGGCGGTCAGCAGTTCGTGCTGGCGGCGCAGGTGCGCGCGCGGGTCCGCTGCCGGGTCGTCGAGCAGGGCGGCGACCTCGTCGAGGGGGAAGCCGAGCTCTCGGTAGAACAGGATCTGCTGCAGCCGGTCGAGGTCGGCGTCGCCGTAGCGCCGGTGGCCCGCGTGGCTGCGTCCGCTCGGGACGAGCAGGCCGATGTCGTCGTAGTGGTGCAGCGTGCGCACGGTGACACCGGCGAAGCCCGCGACCTGTCCCACGGAGTAGCTCACTTCCGCTCCCTTCTTCTTCCGTGTCTCTTTCCGTGTCTTCGTTCGTTCCTTCGTGCTTCACGGTCGGGCCTCACGCCACGTGAGGTGCAAGCGTGTTTCCTGATTGTCCCGATTGATCCGTTTATCGTGTGCCCGTGATCCAGGACTCCGAGCGGCAGGCGCCCTCCGTCACCCCCGCGACTCCCGCCCGCGCCCTGCTGCCGTCGATCCTGCCCGCCCTGGCCGTGGGGGTGATCTGCAGCCTGCTCCTGGTGGGGGTGGAGATCGCCGCCGAGCAGCTCGAGGACGTGTTGTGGCAGACCCTGCCGGACGCGCTGGGGATCGGCCGGTACTCCGTGGCGTGGATGTTCGTGGTGCTCGTCGCGACCGGCATCGCCGTCGGCCTGGTGGTGTGGAAGGTGCCGGGGCACGCGGGCCCCGATCCGGCCACCCTCGGCCTGGACGCCCCGGTCCTGCCGCCCGTCGTGCTGCCGGGGCTGCTGCTGGCGACCGCGCTGATGCTGGCCGGCGGGCCGAGCCTCGGCCCGGAGAACCCGATCATCGCCGTGAACGTCGGCGTGGCGGTCTTGCTGGGCGGCCGGTTCATCCCCCGGGCGCCGGGCCGGATCTGGCCGGCGCTGGCGGAGGCGGGGACGCTCGGCGCGCTGTTCGGCACGCCCGTGGCGGCGGCCCTGGTGATCTCCGAGGTGCTGTCCCGGCAGGAGACGCGCGGACTGCTGTGGGACAACCTCTTCGCGCCGCTGACCGCCGCCGCGGCCGGTGCCCAGACCGCCGTGCTCATCGACCACCCGAGCTTCGACCTGGACCTGCCCTCCTTCGGCCGGCCGGACTGGCCGGACCTGCTGGCGGCGGTCGTGGTGGCCTGTGCCGGCGCGCTGCTCGGCATGTGCGCCGTGCGCGCGCTCCCCTACGTCCACGGGGCCTTCCACCGGCTGCGGCACCCGATGCTGATGCTCCCGGCGGGCGGCGTCGTGCTGGGCGCTCTCGCGGCCCTGGGCGGCCATCTGACGCTGTTCAAGGGGCTCGACGAGATCGCCGAGCTGGCGCACGACCCGGACGGCTGGTCGGCCGGGGAGTTCGCCCTCATGACGGTGGTGAAGCTGGCCGCGCTGGTCGTCGCCGCGTCCTGCGGGTTCCGCGGCGGGCGGATCTTCCCGGCCGTGTTCGTGGGCACCGCCCTCGGTCTGTGCGCGCACGCCCTGGTGTCCGGGGTGCACCCGTCGGTCGGTGTGTCCGCCGGGGTGCTCGGGGTGCTGCTGGCCATCACCCGGCAGGGCTGGATCAGCCTCTTCGTCGCCGCGGTGCTGGTCCTCTCGCCGGGGATCCTCACCCTGCTCTGCGTCGCCTCGCTGCCGGCCTGGCTGCTGGTGACGGGGCGGCCGCAGATGCAGCTGCGGGAGGACGGGACGCCGCTGCGGTGACATCCCTTTCCCCTGCTCGTCCCCGTTCCCATCCCTGGAGGCTCCCTTGCCGCTCAACGAAGGCCCCCGTCAGTCCGGCGAACGCCGCCTGTCCGTCAACCCCTTCTACGGCCCCGCCAACCCGCTCGGCTACATGGCCGAGGCCCCGCCCACGCACCGGCTCCCGGACCAGCCCGTGGCTCCGGCCACCGCCCATCAACTGGTGCGCGACGAGCTGATGCTCGACGGCAACGCGCGGCTGAACCTCGCCACCTTCGTCACCACCTGGATGGAGCCGGAGGCCGGGCTGCTGATGGCGGAGTGCCGGGACAAGAACATGATCGACAAGGACGAGTACCCGCGGACGGCCGAGCTGGAGCGGCGGTGCGTGGCGATGCTCGCCGACCTGTGGCACGCGCCCGACCCGGCGGCGGCCGTGGGCTGTTCGACGACCGGGTCGAGCGAGGCGTGCATGCTCGCCGGGATGGCGCTGAAGCGGCGCTGGACGCGGCGCAACGCCGACCGGTACCCGGGGGTCCGGCCCAATCTGGTGATGGGCGTGAACGTGCAGGTCTGCTGGGAGAAGTTCTGCAACTTCTGGGAGGTGGAGGCCCGGCTGGTGCCCATGGAGGGCGAGCGGTTCCATCTGGACCCGCAGGCCGCCGCAGAGCTGTGCGACGAGAACACCATCGGGGTCGTGGGGATCCTGGGCTCGACCTTCGACGGGTCCTACGAGCCGGTGGCCGAGCTGTGCGCGGCGCTGGACGCGCTGCGGGAGCGGACCGGGCTCGACATCCCCGTGCACGTCGACGGGGCGTCCGGGGCCATGGTCGCGCCGTTCCTCGACGAGGACCTGGTGTGGGACTTCCGGCTGCCGAGGGTGGCGTCGATCAACACCTCCGGGCACAAGTACGGGCTGGTCTACCCGGGGGTCGGCTGGGCGCTGTGGCGGGACGCGGAGGCGCTGCCCGAGGAGCTGGTGTTCCGGGTGAACTACCTGGGCGGCGACATGCCGACCTTCGCGCTGAACTTCTCGCGGCCGGGCGCGCAGGTCGTGGCGCAGTACTACACGTTCCTGCGGCTGGGCCGGGACGGCTACCGGGCCGTGCAGCAGGCCGCGCGGGACGTGGCCACGCGCATGGCCGGCCGGATCGAGGCGCTCGGCGACTTCCGGCTGCTGACCCGGGGCGACGAGCTGCCGGTGTTCGCCTTCACGACCGCGCCGGACGTGACGGCGTACGACGTGTTCGACGTCTCCCGGCGGCTGCGCGAGAGCGGCTGGCTGGTGCCCGCGTACACCTTCCCGCCGCACCGGGAGGACCTGTCCGTGCTGCGCGTGGTGTGCCGCAACGGCTTCTCCGCGGACCTCGCCGAGCTGCTCACCCAGGACCTGGAACGGCTCCTCCCGGAACTGCGCCGTCAGCCGGGACCCCTGACCCGGGACAAGCAGGCGGCCACCGGGTTCCACCACTAACGGGAGTCGTCCGGCAGTACGCCCACGAACGGGGCGCCTTCGCCCGCGAAGGTGTAGGCGCCGGCGCGGATTCGTTCGATGAGGTCGCGGGTCCACTGCGCGCCCGTGTCGGCCGAGTGGACCCAGAAGTTCATGATCTCGCCGATGTGGCCGAGCTGCTGCGGGCCGCCCTCGGGCAGGTAGTCCTCGACGACGGTGGCGCGCCACTCCTCGATGGACCGCACCCGCTGCTCGAGGAGGCCCAGGGCCTCCTCGCGGCCGAGGTCCACCATGAAGCCGAGCGCGGTGGTGAGCACGTCCGGCTTCTGGTCGTAGGCGGTGAGCGACTGCCGGAGCAGCGCGAAGTACTCCGCGGTGCCCTGCTCGGTGATCTCGTACTCCGTGCGCGGCGGGCCCCCGGCCGTGGACGGGGCGATCTCGTGCGCCCGCAGCAGCCCCTGTTTCGCCAGCTGCTTCAGGGCGTGGTAGATCGACCCGGGCTTGGCGTTGGACCACTCGTGAGCGCCCCAGTACTCCAGGTCGCCCCGTACCTGGTAGCCGTGGGCCCGCCCGTGCTGGCGGACCGCGCCGAGCACGAGCAGGCGGATCGCTGACATGCGGTCCAGGTTAGGACCCGGGCGTCGTCTGCTGTTCCGCGGCCACCAGCTCGAAAGCCGTCGCACCGTCCAGTGATTCGCGGATGATGTCGGCGTGCCCGGCGTGCCGGGCCGTCTCGCGGATCAGGTGGAGGCACAGCCAGCGCATGGAGACCCTGCCGTCCGGCGGGAACCAGGGCTGGTCGGGCAGCGCGAAGGTGTCGTCGAGGCTTGGCACCGAGTTGACGAACGCCTCCGTCTCGGCGGCGACCTTCTCCCAGTACTCGAGCTGCGAGGCGACGGTCTCGCCCTCGACCAGCCGGAAGCACTCGTGCCAGGTGCTCTGGTCGCGCACGACGGCCGGTGGCTCGCCCTTGGCCATGGACACCCACATCTGCTCGACCTCGGCGACGTGCTTGACCAGCCCGGCGAGCGAGAGCTCGCTGGCGCTGGGGCAGGACGAGGCCTGCTCTTCCGTCAGGCCGAGCAGGGCCCGCCGGATGCCGCCGCGCTGCTCGGCGATGAAGGACAGGAGCGCTCCGCGCTCGTCGCCGGGTGCCTCGGGTCCCACGTGCTTCACCATGAACGGCCGCCTCTCGTCGGTGATGCCTTCTTCCTGACAAGGACGAAACTACGGACCCTTGCGGTCAGGTTCTGTCCGCAAGGGTCCGCGGCGGCCGCCTGGTTCTGTCTAGTTCTCCAGGTACAGGCTCAGGTGCTGTCCGGTGTGCGAGTGCGTCGCCTTCGCCAGTTCGGCGGGAGTGCCCGTGAAGACGATCTCGCCGCCGGTGTTGCCGCCCTCGGGCCCGAGGTCGATGACCCAGTCGGCCTGGGAGATCACGGCCAGGTCGTGCTCGATGACGATGACGGTGTTGCCCCGGTCGACGATCCGGTTCAGCAGCCCGACCAGGTTGTCGATGTCGGACAGGTGCAGTCCGGTGGTCGGCTCGTCGAGGATGTAGACCGTGCCCGAACCGGAGAGACGGTCGGCGAGCTTGAGCCGCTGCCGTTCACCGCCGGACAGCGTGGCCAGCGACTGGCCGAGACCGAGGTAGCCGATGCCGGTCTCGATCAGGGCCTTGGTCTTGGCGCGCAGCGGGCCCGAGAGGAAGAACTCCCCCGCTTCCTCGGCGGACATGGCCAGGACGTCCGCGATGTTCTTGCCGCGCACCAGGTGCTGGAGCACCGACTCCTTGAAGCGGCGGCCCTCGCAGACCTCGCAGTGCGTGGTGACCGGGTCCATGTAGGCGACCTCGGTGATGAGCAGGCCGCGGCCCTCGCACTCCTCGCACGCGCCCTTGGAGTTGAAGCTGAAGAGCGAGGCGTCCTCGCCGCTGGCCTTGGCGAAGAGCTTGCGGATCGGGTCCATCAGCTTGAGGTAGCTCGCCGGGGTGGACCGCGAGGAGCGCGGGATGGGCGACTGGTCGACGAAGACGGAGCCCGGGTACTGCTCCCGGAAGGCGTGGGCGATCAGGGAGCTCTTGCCGGCGCCGGCCACCCCGGTGACGGCGGTGAGGACACCGGAGGGGATCTCCGTGGAGACGTTCTTCAGGTTGTTGGCCGTGGCGTTGCGGATCGGCAGGGTCCGGCCCCACGGGCGGGGGTTCTCCTTGATCCCGCCGGTGCGCCGCAGTCCCTGCCCGGTCAGCGTGTCGCTGGTGCGCAGCTCGTCGTAGGCGCCTTCGAAGACGATCGTGCCGCCGTGCACGCCGGCCCGCGGCCCGATCTCGACGACGTGATCGGCGACCGCCATGACGTCGGGGTCGTGCTCCACGACGAGGACCGTGTTGCCCTTGTCGCGCAGGGCGCGCAGCAGGTCGTTGAGCCGGCTGACGTCGCGCGGGTGCAGGCCGACGCTGGGCTCGTCGAAGATGTAGGTCAGGCCGGTCAGTTCGCTGCCGAGGTGGTTGACGAGCTTGAGCCGCTGGCCCTCGCCGCCGGAGAGCGAGGTGGTGGACCGGTCGAGGGTGAGGTAGCCGAGGCCGATGGCCTGGATCTGCTCCAGCGTCTCGGTGATGGTGGTGACGAGCGGGGTGTCGAGCCGCTCCCGGAGCGTGGCGACCACGCCGATGAGGTCGCTGACCTGCATCTGGGACCAGTCGGAGATGTTGTGGCCGTCGATGCGGGTGGCGAGCGCCTTCTGGTTGAGCCGGGCGCCCTCGCAGGTGGGGCAGACGCCGTCGGTGAAGAACTCGGCCGCCTTGTCGCGGGCCGCCTTGCTCATGCCGCCGGTGTCCCGCTTGAGGTGGCGGCGGACGAAGCTGTCCACCAGGCCCTCGTAGCGCAGCGCCAGCACGTTGCCGTTGGGGTAGGTCACCTCGACCGTGCCGGTGCTGCCGTGCAGCAGGGTGTGCATCTCCTCGTCGGTGTAGTCCGCGAGCTTCTTCTCGGCGTCCAGGTGCTCGTAGTTGGCATAGAACTGCCAGTTGGCGCTGCCCACGGTGTAGCCGGGCAGGAGGATGGCGCCCTCGGCGATCGACTTGCCGGGGTCGGTCATCAGCTCGGGGCTGGGGCGCCGGGCGCGGCCGAGGCCCTCGCACTCGGGGCACATGCCCTTGGGGTCGTTGAAGGAGTAGAGCCAGGTCTGGCCGAGTCCGTCGTTGCCGTGGTTGGCGAAGAGCACGCGCATCACGGTGTAGACGTCGGTGACGGTGCCGACGGTGGAGCGGGCGTTGCCGCCGAGGGGGCGCTGGTCGACCACGACCGGGGTGGTCAGCCGGGTGACCGCGTCCACGTGCGGGCGTTCGAACTTGGGCAGGTCGTGCCGGATGTTCCAGGGGAAGGTGGCGTTGAGCTGCCGCTGGGCCTCCACGGCGACGGTGTCGAAGACCAGGGAGGACTTTCCGGAGCCGGAGACGCCGACGAAGACCGAGATCCGGTTCTTGGGGATGACGAGGGAGACGTCCTTCAGGTTGTTCTCTCGGGCACCTACGACCTGGATGCCCTCGTCGGTTGCGTTAACCGGCGTCTGGTTCACGAATCATCCCTTCCGTGTGGGGCTCACTGCGTTTGCGTCTGCGCGCGGACGGCGCGCAGCAGTTCGGGGTCCTGCGGGTCGACCGTGGGGCCGAAGCGGCCCACGGGTTCGCCGGTGGGCGAGACGAGGAACTTCTCGAAGTTCCAGCGCACGTCGCCGGTGTGGCCCTCCGCGTCGGCGCAGGGGGTCAGGGCGGCGTAGAGGGGGTGGCGGTCCGCTCCGTTGACGGCGGTCTTCTCGGTGAGCGGGAAAGAGATCCGCTGCAGGGAGCAGAAGCCGGCGATCTCCTCGGGGGTGCCCGGCTCCTGTTCGCCGAACTGGTTGCAGGGCACTCCGATGACGCTGAACCCGTCCTGGTGGTGACGGCGGGCGAGCGCGTCGAGTCCGGCGTACTGGCTCGCCAGGGCGCACCGGGACGCCACGTTGACGATGAGGAGGGTCCGGCCGCGATGCCGGGCCAGCAGGTCGGGCTTGCCGTTGAGTTCCGCGATGGCGATGTCGAAGACGGTCATGCCGTGCACGCTAGGTTCGCCCGCTCCAGAGGTGGTCGACGTCCCGTCGAGGTGACGGTGGACAGGCCGAGGTGGCGGTGGACAGGCCGAGGGGGTGTGAGCCGACCCGGGGGATTAGCCGGCTCACACCCCGGCACGGGGCCGTCCCTACCGGCTCAGGGACCGGTACTTGCGGACGGCCAGCGGGAAGAAGACCGCGAAGATCGCGAGCGGCCAGACGAAGGACATGAGCATCGCGTGCTCGGCGATCCACGAGGTGCCGCCGACCCCGGGGTTGCCGAACAGCTCACGGGTGGCGTGGGCGGTGGACGACAGCGGGTTCCACTCGGCGATGGTCGCCAGCCAGCCCGGCATCATCTCCGGGGAGGCGAAGGTGTTGGCGACGATGCCGAGCGGGAACAGCAGGGTGTAGACGGCGGAGGCCGCCTCCGGGGTCTTGATGATCAGGCCGAGGTAGATGCCGACCCACAGCAGGGCGAAGCGCAGGAGGAGCAGGAGCGCGAAGGCGCCGAGCGCCTGCATGAACCCGTCGCTCCAGCTCCATCCGGCGATGACTCCACAGCCCATGAGGATCATCAGGACGACGGTGCTGTAGAGCATGTTGACGATGCTCTGGCCGATGACGACCGAGGCGGCCGACATGGGCATGGAGCGGAACCGGTCGGTGACGCCCTTGGAGGCGTCGGCGGTGACGCCGGCCATGGTCTCGCCGATGCCGAAGGCCATCGACATGACGAACATGCCGGGCATCAGGAACTCCATGTAGTCCCCGCCGCCCTCGACCTGCATCCCGCTGCCGAAGATGCCGCCGAAGAGCAGCACCATGAGGATCGGGAAGGCGAGGCCGGCGAGGATCTGGGTGGGGTTGCGGGCCCAGTGGGACAGTCCGCGGAGCGTGAGCGTCCAGGAGTCCGCGAGGACCCAGCCCAGTTTGGCCAGCGGGTTCCTGGGCAGTTCGGGCGCGATGATCGCGGTCATGACTGGGCGACCTCCTTGAGGCTCTGCTCGGCGGACGTGGCCGACCTGTTGCCGGTCAGGTTCAGGAACACCTCGTCGAGTGTGGGCCTGCGCAGGGCGATGTCCTCGGCCTCGATGCCGGCGTCGTCGAGCTCGCGGGCGACCGCGGTGAGGGCGGCGACCCGGTTGGCGACGACGACGCTGACGCGCCGGCTGTCGGCGTCCGTCTCGGGCTCGGCCCGCAGCAGCGCGCCGATCATGCGCTCGGCCCGTTCGAGGTCGCCGGCCCGGCGGAGCACGACGTCGATCCGGTCCCCGCCGATCTTGTTCTTGAGCTGGTCCGGGGTGCCGGACTCGACGACCCGCCCGTTGTCGATCAGGGCGATCTTGTCGGCCAGCTGGTCGGCCTCCTCGAGGTACTGGGTGGTCAGCAGGACGGTGCGGCCCTCGGAGACCAGGCCGCGGACGGACTCCCAGACGTCGTTGCGGCCCCGCGGGTCGAGCCCGGTGGTGGGCTCGTCGAGGAACAGCACGGACGGGGCCAGGATGAGACTGGCGGCGAGGTCGAGCCGCCGCCGCATACCGCCGGAGTACTGCTTGGCCGGCTTTCCGGCTGCCTCGGTCAGGCCGAAGCGCTCCAGCAGTTCGTCGGCCCGGCTCTGCGCGGTGCGCTTGCCGATGTGGTATAAGCGCCCGAACATCACGAGGTTCTGACGGCCGCTCAGGTCTTCGTCCACCGCGGCGTGCTGCCCGAGGAGGCCGATGCTGTAGCGGACCTGCGCCGACTGAGTGGCGACGTCGTAGCCGGCGACCCGGGCGGTGCCCTCGTCGTACTTCAGCAGGGTGGAGAGGATGCGGACCGCGGTGGTCTTTCCGGCGCCGTTCGGGCCGAGAAGGCCGTAGACGACGCCTCGGGGTACCTCCAGGTCGAGTCCCGCGAGGGCCTCCTTGTCGCCGTATTTCTTCTTCAGAGCTTCGGTCTGGATCGCCAAATCGGCGCCGCCCATGCCCGCCCCTTCTTTCGGGTGCTCAAATTTGGGTACCCGGCGAGCATAGGGGAGGGCGACCCGGATATTCAAGTTTTAGTACCCCTTGCCGTGCCTCTCGTCGGCGTCCTCCTCCCGGACGCTCCAGTGGTCTCGGTGGGCGGCGTACCACTCGACCGTCTCGCGCAGCCCGTCCTCCAGCGACCAGCGCGGGGCGTAGCCCAGTTCGCGGCGGATCTTGGAGTCGTCCACCGCGTAGCGGAAGTCGTGCCCCTTGCGGTCGGCCACCCGCTGGACCAGGTCCCAGTCGCGCCCGCAGAGCTCCAGGAGACGGCCGGTCATCTCCTTGTTGGTCAGATGGGTGCCGCCGCCGATGTTGTAGATCTCCCCCGGCCGGCCCTCGTCCAGCACCAGCCGCACCGCCCGGCAGTGGTCGTCGACGTGCAGCCACTCCCGCAGGTTGGAGCCGTCCCCGTAGAGCGGGACCGGCTGCCCGTCGAGGAGCCGGGTGACGAACAGCGGGACCAGCTTCTCGGGGTGCTGGCCGGGGCCGTAGTTGTTGGCGCACCGGGTGATGCGCACGTCGAGGCCGTGGGTGCGCCAGTACGACCGGGCGATCAGATCGGCCGACGCCTTGGACGCCGCGTACGGGGAGTTGGGCAGCAGCGGCTCGTCCTCCGTCCAGCGTCCCTCGGCGATGGAGCCGTACGTCTCGTCCGTGGAGACCTGGACGAAGACGCCCGTGCCGTGCCGCAGCGCGGCTTCGAGCAGGGCCTGGGTGCCGAGCACGTTCGTGCGGACGAAGGCCTCGGCGCCCGCCACCGAACGGTCCACGTGCGACTCGGCGGCGAAGTGCACCACCGCCTCGTGGCCCGGGAAGACCTTCTCCAGCAGCGTGGTGTCGCAGATGTCGCCCTGCACGAAGGTCAGTCGCGGATGGTGTGCGGGGAGGTTGTTCAGCGTCCCCGCGTAGGTGAGCTTGTCCACGACGGTCACCCGGTCGTCCTCGTGCCCCGGGTAACCGCCGCTCAGCAGTGTTCTGACGAAGTGCGAGCCGATGAAGCCGGCCGCACCGGTCACCAGGATGTTCACGCTTCTCCCGCCCTCACTCGATGACGGGCTGTCAGCTTCTCCAGCGTCGGCACCACTTCGTTGGGGCTCGGCGCCGACAGCATGGCCAGGCGCAGCCGCCGCGCCCCTTCCGTGAACGCCGGGTCGTCGAGCACCCGGACGAGCTTGTCGCGCAGGATGTCGACGGTCAGGCCCTCGGAGTGCAGATGCAGCCCCGCGCCCAGCTCCTCCACCCGCTGGGCCCGGTAGATCGCGTCCCACATCCAGCCGAGCGCCACCTGCGGCACCCCGTAGGCGGCGGCGGTCGCCCAGGTGCCCGCGCCGCCGTGGTGCACGATCGCCGAGCAGCTCGGCAGCAGCGCCAGCAGCGCCACGTGGTCGACCACCCGCGTGTTGTCCGGCACCCGCGACACCTGGGCGAGTTCCTTCTCGCTGAGGGTCGCCACCACCTCGACGTCCAGGTCGGCCAGCGAGGCGAAGACGTCGTTCACGTCGACGGCGTTGGGGAACTCCGTGTCCCGGATGGTGAGCCCGAGGGTGAGGCAGACCCGGCGGCGCTCCGGCGGGCGGCGCAGCCAGTCCGGTACGACGGCCGGGCCCGGCCCGTTGTAGGGCACGTAGCGCGTGGGCACCGTCGGCAGTCCCAGCTCCATCCGCACCCCGGGGGGCATCTGGTCGACCGACCACTGCCCCGTGACCACGTCGGGGTCGAAGGCGGCCCCGTGCCGGTCCAGGGTGTATGCCAGCCACTCCTCCAGCGGGTCGTCGCGCAGTTCCGCGGGCAGTTCCGCCTGACGCCGGCGCAGCGTCAGATGGGTGTTGGCGAAGAGGTCGGGGAAGGCCAGCAGCCGGGCGTGGGCGGCCCCGGTCGCCTTGGCGGCGACGGCCCCGGCGAAGGTGAAGGGCTCCCAGAGCACCAGGTCCGGCTGCCAGAACCGGGCGTAGTCGACGAGCGCGTCGATCATCGAGTCGTTGTTGATCTGGGCGTAGAAGGTCGCCGTCAGCATCGCGTTCGACGCCCGCAGGAAGTCGAGGCTCAGCCGCTCGGGACGGTTCTCCAGGTAGTCGCGGTCCAGGTGGTGCATGAGCATCCCGGGACCGACGGTGGGGATGACGGCGTCCATCCGGTGGTTCTCGCCCACCGGCACGGCCGTCAGGCCTGCCCGGGTGATGCTTTCGACCGCGGCCGGCTGCCCGGCCACCCGGACCTCGTGCCCGGCGGTCCGCAGCGCCCAGGCGAGCGGGACGACGCCGTTGAGATGGGCGTCCTGTGCGAAGGCTGTCAGCAGTACACGCACCGCGGTGCTCCTCCCCTGGTGTGGGCCGGTCCGGTCATGCGACGGGGAAGCGCAGCACGCCGTGCAGCACCGCCGAGCGCATGCGGCGCAGGACCTCGGCGTTCGTGCGCAGGGCGGGCCGGAGTGCGGCCAGGGCGCGGACGGCGGCCTCGGTCTGGACGCGGACCAGCGCGTCGGTGACCGGGGCGGCGGGACCGCCGAGGAGGGTGAGCGAACGGTCGCCGTCACCGCGGCCGGGCGTGAAGGCGTCCGGGTCGGCGAAGGCCTCGGGGTCCCGGTTGGCCGCGTCGACGAGCACCACCACGCGGCGGCCCTCCTCGATCGTCTTGCCGTCGAACTCGGCCTGCTCGCGGGCGATACGGCTCTCGAACCGCAGCGGCGGAGCCAGCCGCAGGGCCTCCCGGACCGCGGCCGGGGCCGCGGCGGGATCCTGCCCGATCCGCTGCCACTCCTCCGGGTGCGCCAGCAGGACCTCGACGGCGTTGCACACGGCGGTCGCGGTCACCTCGACGCCCACCACGACGGCGAGCGCGCCGACGGCGACCGCGTCCTCGGGCGACAGCCCGGCGAGGCCGGTGGCACGGCCGGCGTCCACCAGGCCGGTCAGCTCGGCGGACAGGCCCGACACGGCTGTGAGCAGCGCCCGGGCGGTCGCCAGCTGCTGCGGGCAGCTCCCGGCGTCGAGGGCGGTGGCGAGGCCCGCGTGCAGTTCGGGCAGGCGCTCGCGGGTCTCGTCGGGCAGGCCGAGCACATCGGCCACCACCCGCAGGGCGGCGGGGACGGCGAAGTCCCGGTACAGGTCGAACCGTTCGCCCGTCGCGGCGAGCGTCTCGCGGTAGGCCGCCTCGATCTGAGGCGCCCGGGCCGCGAGCGCCTCGGCCGACAGCAGCGGCGCGGAGACCTCGGCGAGCTCGGCGTACGCGGCCGGGTCGAGGTTGAGGCGGACGTCGTCGAGCGGGACGACATGGCACAGCAGGGGGTTGTCCCAGACGTCGACGCCCGGGTGGGACTGCGGGCCCTCCTCGGCGTGGCGCGGGGAGAACCGCGGGTCGCCGAGAATGCGGGCGCCCAGTTCGCGGTTCGCGGTGACCCACGCGCCGACGCTGCTCTCGTGCAGGCCCTGCTCGCGGGCGCGCGCCCCGTGGTCCAGCGGGTCGTCGTCACCGGCGCGCAGGATCATGGCGAAGGGGTCGCCCTGGGCGCCGAAGATGAACTGCACGCCTCGGATGGTCAGCAGATGCCGGCCCAGCTCGCTGTTGGTCTGATCGGTCAGCATGACACCGTCCTCGAGAGAAGAAGGGTGAAGAGGGAAGAAGAAGGGGCGAAGCGCCACCGGCGACGCTAGGCCGCGTGCCTACAAGGGCACTCGACGCGCGCTACACGCCCAGAGCCCCCGCGGCGGCGCGTACGGCGGTCACATCCTGCTCGGCCGTGCCCGGCCGGGCCGGGAGCAGGGGGACGACGGCGGAGCGGCCCGACCGCACGGCCGGGTGGCGGCGGGCCAGCTGGGACAGCCCCTGGCCCGGACCGGCCTCGACGAGCACCAGGTCACCTTCCGCTTCGGCGAGGAGCGCGTCGAGGGCGGGCCAGAAGAGCACCGGCGCGACGGGGTGACGGGACCAGAACGCCGGGTCCTTGGTCTCCGCGGGGGTCAGGAACCGGGCCGTGTAGCCGGACATGACCGGGATGCGGGGCTCGCCGACGGGCAGCGCGGCGATCCGCTCGCCGGCCCCGCGCATGGCCGGGGCCAGGGACGGGCTGTGGAACGCCGTGGAGGCCGGCACACGCTGGAGCACGAACCCGGCATCGGTGAGTGCCGCCGTGACCTCGCGCAGCGGGTCGTCGAGGCCGGCGAGGACCGTCTGGCGCAGGGCGTTGACGGCGCCGACGACCACGCCGTCGGTGAGGAAGGGCGCCACCTCGTCCTGGCCGGCCGCGACGGCGACCATCCCGCCGGGCGGTGCCTGTGCCAGCCGCCCGACGCGGTCGTGCACCAGGGCGGCGGCGTCCCGCAGTGTGAAGACGCCGGAGAGGACCGCGGCCGCCACCTCGCCGATGCTGTGCCCGAGCAGGGCGACGGGCCGTACGCCCCGGTCGAGGACGAGCCGCCCGAGGGCGTAGTCGACCGCGAACAGCAGCGGCTGGGAGCGTGTGACGTGGTCCATCACCGCGGTGTCGGCCGTCCCCAGCCAGTCCTCGCGCAGGCCGGTGCTGTGGCCGCCGAGGTCCGTCAGCGCGGTCAGGGCCTCGTCCATCGCCTCGGCGAAGACGGGCTCGGCGTCCAGGAGTCCGGCGGCCATGCGCAGATGCTGCGAGCCCTGGCCGGGCAGCAGCAGGGCGACCGGTCGGGCGGTGCCGTTCATCGGTCCCTCCAGGAAGGCGTGTTCAGGATCTCGACCACGGCGCAGGACCAGCTGAAGCCGGCGCCGACGCCGAAGAGCAGGCACGTGTCACCGGGCCGGAGCGCCCCGCCGGTGACCAGGTGGTCGAGTCCGGCGAAGGGGTCCCCGGCGCCCAGGTGCCCGATCGTCCGGCTCCAGGACCAGGTGGTGCGCTCGGGGTCGATGCCGAACTTGGCGAAGTAGGCGACGTGCAGCCTGCGGTGGCCGAGGTGCGGCAGCACGAACCGGTCGATGTCCGCGAGGCCGAGCCCGGCGTCGGCGAGCGCCTGCTTGACGACGGACTCCTGCGCGGCGGCGACCCGGGCGACGGTCGGGGCGACGCCGTGGCGGGCCAGGAAGTCCCGCTTGTGCGCCTCCAGATCGACGACCTCGCGGTGGCTGAACGGGGCCGGGCCGAACGGGTCGTCGCCGCGGTGCATGCCCTCCAGGTCGGGCGCGGAGACGGTCGCGACGCTGCGGACCCGGGCGAATCCGGAGTGCCGCGAGAGAACGAGGGCGGTGCCGCCGTCGCCGTAGACGGTTCCGGGGTCGCTGCGCCACCGGTCGAAGCCCGGCGGGCAGAACCGGTCGCCGGTGGTCACCAGGGCCGCGACCCGGGCCGGGTCGGCGGCCAGGTAGGCCCAGGCCAGGTCGAGTGCCGCCATGCCGCCGTTGGAGACCTGCCGGACCTCCAGCGCGGGGCACTGGTTGCCCACGGCGGTCCGCTGGACGTAGGAGGCGGGGGCCCACAGGTCGAAGCCCTGGTAGTAGAAGCTGGCGTGCAGCACCAGGTCGATGTCGCCCGGTTCGGCGGCGGCCCGCTCCAGCGCGGTCCGGGCGGCCCGGGCCGCCATCTCGGGAGCGGGCTCCCCCGCGGAGACCGTCACCGACTCCATCCGGGTGGAGCGGGCGACGGCGGCGTCGCACCGCCCGTCCGCGACCGCGTCCGCGACCCGCTCGACGGGCGGCAGCCAGGTACCGGTGGCCCGGATGTACAGCTCGCCGCCGTTCACGCCGCCACCCCCTCTCCGGGCGGGTACGCGAGGGCCTCGGCGGACGTGGAGCGACCGCCCGCGGCCCGCCCGACGGGCGGCAGCCACGTCCCCGTCGCCCGGATGTACAACTCGCCGCCGTTCACGCCGCCATCCCTCTCCCCGGACGGGTACGCGAGGGCCTCGGCAGACGCGCAGCGACTCTCCGCGGCCCGCCCGACGGGCGGCAGCCACGTCCCCGTCGGCCGGATGTACAGCTCGCCGCCGTTCATGCCGCCACCTTCCGCCCGGCCCCCGTGAGCGCTTCGGCGGGCGCGGGGGCCCGTACGACCATGGCGCTGTTGAAGCCGTGGTGGCCGCGGGCCAGGACCAGGGCCGCGGTGCCGGTGACCGGCCGGGGCCGGCCGACGACGAGGTCGAGGCCGTAGGTCTCGGGAACCCGGGTGACGTTGACCGTGGGCGGGGCGAGCCCGTCGCGCAGGGTCAGCAGGGCGGTCACCACGTCCAGCGGAGCGGCGCCGGAGTAGAGCCGGCCGGTGGCCGTCTTGGGCACGGTGACCGGGACTTTGCCCGCGCCGAAGACCGCGGTCAGCGCCTCGGCCTCGGCCGCGTCGAGTTCGGGCACGCCCGCGCCGTCGGCGAAGACGACGGCGATGTCCCGCGGATCGGCCCCGGCGTCGGCGAGCGCCTGCTCGACGGCCCGCCGCAGGGTCGGGGGCCGCCCGGACCCGGGGCGCGGGTCGAAGGTGGCGCCGAATCCGGCGATCTCGCCATAGGGGTGACGCCCCCGGGCCCGGGCCCCCTCGGCGCTCTCCAGGGTGAGCAGCGCGCCGCCCTCGCCGGGCAGATGACCGGAGGCCCGGTCGTCGAAGGGCAGGTAGGCGCCGGCGGTGAGCCGTCCGCCGGCCAGCTGGGCGGCCATGCCGTACGGGCACAGGGAGCAGTCCATGCCGCCGGAGATCATCAGCTGCGCCCCGGAGCGGATCTGGCGTCCGGCGTGGGCGAGGGCGTCCAGGCCCCCGGCCTGCTCGCCGACGAAGACGCCGGTCGGCCCGTTCATGCCGTGCCGGATGGAGATCTGGCCGGTGTTGACGGCGTAGAACCAGGCGAACGACATGTAGGCGCTGACCTTCTTGGGGGACTCGCCCCACAGGTGCTGAAGTTCGCGCTGGCCGAAGCCGAAGCCGCCCGAGGCGCCGGCCGTGACGACGCCGCGTGCCAGCGAGGGCACGGAGTCGAGGTCGATGCCGGCGTCGGCGACGGCCCAGTCGGCGGCGGCCAGGGCGAACTGGGTCATGCGGTCGGTCTGCGGGATCAGCCGGCTGGGCAGGTGCTCGCCCGCCTCGAACCCGGTCACCTCGCCCGCCAGCCGCGTCGGATAGCGGCTGGGGTCGAACGCCTGGACGCGCCGGATGCCGTCCTCGCCGCGCAGTGTCGCCGCCCAGTAGGCGTCGAGTCCGATGCCGGTGGGGGCGACCACCCCGATGCCCGTGACCACGACGGGGGTCATGCGGCCCGCCCCTCGGGCCGGCGCAGCACCATGGCGCTCTGGAAGCCGCCGAAGCCGCTGCCCACGGTGAGCGCGGCCGACATGTCGCGCTCCCTGGCGTGCAGGGGGACGTAGTCCAGGTCGAGTTCGGGGTCGGGGTCGGTCAGGTTCGCGGTGGGCGGGATGACGCCGTGTTCGAGGGCCAGCGCGGTGGCGGCGACCTCGATGGAGCCGATGGCGCCCAGCGAGTGCCCGATCATCGACTTGATGGAGCTGACCGGGACCCGGTGGGCGGCGGCCCCGAGACTGCGCTTGAGGGCGGCGGTCTCGTGCACGTCGTTCTGCTTGGTGGCGGTGCCGTGGGCGTTGACGTAGCCGAGCGCGTCCGGGCCCAGGCGGGCCTCGTCGAGGGCGGCGTCGACGGCGGCGGCCAGTTCGCGTCCGTCGGTGCGCAGCCCGGTCATGTGGTACGCGTTGCCGCGGGAGGCGTAGCCGGCGATCTCGGCGTAGACGTGGGCGCCCCGGGCCCGGGCCGCGGTGAGTTCTTCGAGGACCAGGACGGCGGCGCCCTCGCCGAGGACGAAGCCGTTGCGGGTGCGGTCGAAGGGGCGCAGCGCGGTCGCCGGGTCGTCGTTGCGGGGCGAGGTGGCCCGGATGGCGTCGAAGCAGGCCACGGTGATCGGGGAGATGGGGGCGTCGGTGGCCCCGGCGATCATCACGTCGGCCAGGCCCTCGCGGATGAGGGCGACCGCGTGCCCGACCGAGTCGAGGCCGGAGGTGCAGCCGGCCGAGACGACGGTGCAGGGCCCTTCGGCGCCGGCTTCCCAGGCGAGCTCGGCGGCCATCGAGCTGGGCACGAAGTGGTCGTACAGCTGGGCGCTCGCGGCGGTGTGGTCGACCAGCCACTCCTGTCCGCCGCCGCTGAGGGCCAGGTACTCCTCTTCGAGCTTCTGGGTGCAGCCGACCGCGCTGCCGAGGCTGACGCCGGTGCGGTGGGCGGTCTCCGGGTCGGGCTCGAGGCCGCTGTCGGTGACGGCCTCGCGCAGGGCGACCAGGGCGAACTGCGCCGCCCTGTCGAGCCGTTCGGCGTCCTCGGCGCTCAGCCCCTGCTCCGCGGCGTCGAAATCGCACTCGGCGGCGATCCGGGAGCGGAAGGGGGCGGGGTCGAAGAGGCTGATGGCCCGGGTGGCGGTGCGGCCGCCGGTGATGGTCTGCCAGAACTGCTTGGTGCCGATGCCGCCGGGGGCCACCACGCCGATGCCGGTGATCGCGACCCGCCGGGTCATCGTGCCTCCCCGGTCGCGCTGTGCCGCTCCAGGTAGAGGTTGGAGCTGCTGGTGCTGATCGCCCGCAGCGCCTCGGCGTGCGGCCGGAAGTCGGCCTGGCCGACGGCGGCACGGAAGGCGGAGACGTCGGACCAGCGGGCGATGTTGACGTAGCTGTGCGGCTTCTCCAGATGGCGCACGAGGGTGTAGCCGAGGAATCCGGGCTGCCGCTCCATGAAGCGTGCGGTGCGGGCGAAGACGTCCTCGAACTCCTCCGGGGAGGTGCGAAGCGTGAAGCTGTTCACGAAGGTGGCCGGGCCGCCGGTGGCGGGGCCGGGCTGATCGGCTGACATGGGATCGGTGCTCCTCATCGTCCGGGCGTCCGGCGACGCGTACGCCGAGGTCAGACTGAAACCCTCCGGCGCATGCCTCGCGGCGCCCTAGAAGACGGCTGGATCCCGACCGTTCCTAATCAGCGAGCATGAGTGAGTCTTGTACCCATGCCTGGTCGCTGCGGACATTCCGAACGGTTTTGGATGTCCTGGTCGCCCGCGTACGGCCCGCATGCGGCGGCACGGATCGTGTCCGTGGTCCGGGAATGCGGGGGCGGGGTCCCTCACGCCCAGGGACCGCCGGTCGGGCCTGGACGGTCCGATGCCCGTGCACATCGCTCTGGTGTGCACGGGGCGGTGCCGTCCGTCGCCTGATCGGGTGTCCCTGGGCGCGTCGCCCGATCGCGATGCTCGCGGCATCGTGACGGGTGGTCTTATGAGTGGGGGTGGCCATCGGCTTCTGCCAATGCTGGGCGCCCCACTTGCTGGTGTAGGCCGGATCGACGGCGATGATCGAGATACCGGTCTGGTCGGCCATCGAGATCAGCCGGGCCCGTAGACGGCCGGTGGGCATGCCCGAGATGAGCTGCCGGAAACGGCGCCGGCGGCCGTGCTTCTCGCGGATCTTCTCCGCCTGGAAGTCGAGGTCTTCGACCGCGATGGCTGTGACACCGCAGGACTTCGCCCAGTTCAGCAGCCGCGACAGGGCGTGCCGCACCTGGGCGTCACGATGGTCCGTGCTGCCGGACAGGTCGTAGCCGAACCGGCGGGGCCGGCCGATCGGGTTCCCGTGGGCATCGAGGCGCCATGCGGCCAGGTGGTCGGCGTTGGTGTCCACCCCGATCACGCCGTGGGCGAGGGCCGCTTCCATCGGGACGGACTTCACCGGCGGGATCTGCCAGGAGGCCGTCACATACCAGCGGCCCCGTCCCGTGTCGTAGTGGATGCGGTAGGCGACAGCCCTATTGGCCTCCACGCGGTCGGCCCACTCCTGCCCCCGGTGAGGGAACCGCACTCGCGCGGCGAGCACGTACCGGCCGTGACTGGCGTTGGCCAGAGAGGCGAACGGGGCCGGGAGCTTGATACTGACCTCGCCCTGGGGCGTGATGCGGATCGTCTCGTTGCCGAAGCGTTTGCCGGACTCGCCGTCGGCCTGGAGGAACCAGCGCCCGGCTTCCCAGCGTTCGCGCCATTCGGTCTCGGTGAGCTGGCAAAGGTCAAGGTTGTGGCGGGTGTTGAACAGACGTTTCCCGCCCCGCGCCACGTGTACGACGCCGTTGTCACGGTCGGCGCGGACCTTGTGGAGCCGGTCTTCGAGGACATGCAGGCGGCGGGTCTTGTTAAACCATTCGTGGGCGGAGCGGTAGCCGCCCGGAGCGCCCTTGCCGCCCTTCTCGCCAACCGGGAGTGACAGGCGGTGCCGGATCGTCCTGACGCCGGCTTCGAGAGACTGAAGGTGCGCCATCTGCCCGCGCCGGGCCAGCGCCCACTGGTCGTGGGGGGCCTTGGTGATACTTCCCGCCCACCGCGAGGACGACTCGGCCGTCAGCTTCCGCTTCCGCGCCGCCCATGTGTCGGTGGAGTGTTCAAGTCTGTCAGCGCAGCGGGCCTTGAGGTCCTTCGACGCGAGCGATCCGAGGTGCGCGCCCACCAGCCTGAGCACCTTCTCGTCCTCGGGCGTGAGGTACTTGAGGCGGTCACGCACCGCCACACCGGACGGCCCCAGAGCCACGAACGGCGCCGCCACCTCCCGCAGCCCACCCACGCGATCCCCCTCCAAGGGCCGAAGACACCCGCCGTCACACCCAACGACCAGCACCAGGAAAGGTCACCCATTCGAGACGAGAACTCCCGTTCCCCGGTGGCGGGCCCAACCACAAACAGCCCGACCCTCACACACGCACACCACACTCACTCGTGTGCTGTCATCCGGCAGCAGTTCACAACCCCGGTCAGGGGCCCCCTCGCCCCAGCCGCACCGGGATGCCTACGTCCCGCTGCCAGGCGTGGCCGAGTCCGGCGACGGCGGCGATGACGCTCCAGCCGGCGGGCTCACCGCCCTGGTAGTGGACGATGTCGGATCCGCTGCGCCGGGGCAGGGCCCGGCCCGCGACGATCTCGGCGAGCGGAACCGGCGCGTGCCGGGTGCCCGCGGAGCGGTCGCCGGTGGGAGCGATGCTGACGTGCCGGACGGCGGGACCCGGGGCAGCGGGGGCGGCATCGGGCGACGGGGCGGCCGGGCCGGTGCGGGGCGGTTGGGCGCCTCGGCCGGTGCCGGGCGGCTCAGCGGCCGGAACGGTGCCGGAAGACCTGGCGCCCGGACCACCACCGGACAACCAGACACCCGGGCGGATGCCCGAAGGCCAAGCCCTCAGGGCGGCGTCGGCACGGGCACCGGCGTCGGCACCGGCACCGGCACCGGCACCGGCACTGGCCTCAGAGGCTCGGGCACCGGTCACCGGATCACGGGGGTCGCCCGGGGCGGTGGGCGCGGTCGTCGTGGTCTGGTCGATCAGCAGCGCTCCGGCCGTGAGCCACTCGGCCCGGACGGGCGGGTGGCCTCCGGTGGTGGCGACGACGTCGGCGCGGGCGGCGGTGGCGCGGGCGTCCTCGGACACCCGCACCCGCAGGCCGGTGCGCAGGGCCGCGGCGGCGGCGAAGTCCCGGGCCCGGTCCGGTTCCCGGCCGACGACACGCACCTCGGAGAGCGAGGGCAGCGCGTGGTGCAGGACGAGCAGGCAGGACCAGGCCGCCTCCCCGGTGCCGAAGAGGCCGAGCGTGGCGGGGGCCGGCGGGGCGAGGTACCGCGCGGCGAGTCCGGCGGGGATGGCGCCGCGCCAGCCGTCGAGGGCGCCGGCGTCCACGAGGCCGAGGAGGGACCCGTCATCGGCGAGCAGCAGTTCCACGCACGCGGCGGACAGGTCGGCGCGGGGTTCGAGACGGACGGCGAAGCAGCGGCCGAAGGGGCCGGAAGCGTGCGGTCCGACGGTCAGCCGGCAGCGTGTGGCGGGGAGCAGGACCAGGGTCTCGGGGCCGGGCGCCGGATCGTGGCCGAGGAGCAGTCGCTGCACGTCGGAGAACCGCTCCTCCATGAAGGCCTCGTCGTCGAAGGCGTCGTCCACGTCTTCCGAGGTCAGCATGATCGGCACGGCGATCGTCCTCTCGGGACCGGCAGCTTGGGTATACAAACTTGAGTATCACGGGACGTGCGCCGTCCTCCACCCGATCCCGATCAACGGCCGGAAGGGCTCCCCGTCAGGCGCCCTTCTCCTCCCCCGCCATGACGTAGGCGCCCGCCTCCAGGCGCTCGATCAGCGCCTCGGTCCAGGCGGCCTGACTGGCGGCGCCGTGCTCCCAGAGGCCGAGGAGCTCACGGATGTGGGCACGCTGCGGCCGCTCGCCGGCCGTCTCGTCGACCTTGGCGATCAGCTCCGACTGTTCGGCCGAGAGCGACGCGATGCGCTCGCGCAGCAGACCGATCGCCTCCTCGCGGCTGAGCGCGGGCAGCAGCACGAGCGCCGCGCCCAGCATGTCCGGCCGGTTGTTCCCCTGGCGCAGCGCGTCACGCAGCAACCTGAAGAACTCCTCGTCGCCCGGCGGCGCGATCTCGTAGTCGACCCGGCCCGGCCAGTCCGGGATGTCCGTCGACTTCAGCAACCCGTCCTTGGCCAGCTGCCGCAGCGCGTGGTAGATCGAGCCGAACTTGATGTGCGCCCATTCGTCGGCCCCCCAGGACAGCAGCTCGGAACGGACCAGATAGCCGTGCGCCCGGCCGTGCATGCGCACGACGCCCAGGACGAGCAATCTCGTGGCAGACATGGTCTCCCTGCTGAATCTCCCTCACGGCACGGACCGGCGACCGGTGCTCCGCCCTCAGGGGGGTCCTTTCACTGAGGCCGGGCCCCGCCGGCTGATCCCACGGTAGTACATGACCTGCTGTTCTCCGCGAGCGCGGGAGGGACGGACCGCGCGATAAGCCCCGGATCGAGCGCCGCTGCAACGACTCTCGACTCCCGCACGAGGTCACGGTCCGAGGGTGGAGGCCCATCACAAGGGTCGTTCGCCGGAACAGGGGTTGGGATGCGGGTACTCTTCACCACCTTCGCCGCCAAGTCGCACATGCATGCCCAGGTGACACTCGCCTGGGCCCTGAAGGCAGCGGGCCACGACGTCAGGATCGCCAGTCATCCCGATCTCGCCGACGAGATCACCAAGACGGGGCTGACCGCCGTCGGGGTCGGGGAGGAACTGCATCTCGACGAGCAGATGCAGGAGACCCAGGAGAACATCGGCCAGGACGTCGACCAGCTGGAGAGCCAGGCACAGGTCGGTCTCGACATGAGCGAGACCCGGCCGGAGCGGCTCACGCCGGACTACACACTCGGTGTGTTCACGGCCATGACCTCGGTCGTCTTCCAGAACTGCTGCTCGGACCAGATGGTCGACGAGCTGGTGGAGCACTGCCGCTCCTGGAAGCCGGACCTGGTCCTGTGGGACACCATGACCTTCGCCGGCGCGATCGCCGCCATGGCGACCGGGACGGCACACGGCCGGCTGCTGTTCGGGCTCGACCTGGCGGGCCTGATGCGCGAGACCTTCCTCGGGCAGCTGGCCGCGCGCCCGCCGGAGCTGCGGGACGACCCGCTGCGCGAGTGGCTCACCTGGAGCCTGGAGCGGCACGGCGCCTCCTTCGAGGAGGCCGCGGTGACGGGCGACTTCACCGTCTGCCCGCTGCCGGCGTCCATGCGGCTCCCGGTGGACCTGCACTACGTGCCGATGCGGTACGTGCCGTACAACGGGCAGTCCACGGTGCCGCAGTGGCTTCAGGAGCCGCCGAAGAAGGGCCGCCGGGTGTGCATCACCCTGGGCGTGGCCCACCGCGAGGTGCTCGGCGCCGACCGGGCCTCCATCGGGGACCTGCTGGAGGCCGTCGCGGGCCTCGACGACGTCGAGGTCGTCGCCACGCTCAACGAGAAGCAGCTGACGGACTTCGACACCCTGCCGGACAACGTCCGGGCCGTGGACTTCGTCCCGCTCGACGCGCTGCTGCCCACCTGCGACGCGGTGATCCACCACGGCGGGTCCGGCAGCTTCGGCACGGCGATGATCCACGCCGTGCCCCAGCTCATCGTCGTCGACGGCGTCTGGGACACCATCAACAAGTCCCGCTACCTGGAAGAGCGCCAGGCCGGGCTCTACGTGCCGGGCAAGCTCAGCGCGAAGGGACTGCGCGAGCTGCTCGTCCGCCTGCTCGAGGAACCGGTCTTCAAGCGCAACGCCGAGGCCCTGCGGCGCGAGGCGCTCGCCGCCCCCGCCCCCGCGCAGGTCGTCCCCACCCTGGAGCGCCTGGCCGTCGAGCACCGCCGCCGGTGACCGGCGCGCCGCACCCGCACACGCCCGGGCCGCCGGCCCTGCCGTACCCGACTACCTCCCGGACGGTGAACCAAGCGATGCAGATCCGTAAGCTCAAGGTCGAGGGGGCGTACGAGTTCACCCCCCGCCAGTTCCGCGACCACCGCGGGCTGTTCGTCTCGCCCTTCCAGCTCGACGCGTTCCAGCAGGCCCTGGGGCGGCCGCACTTCCCGGTGGCGCAGACCAACCACAGCCTCTCCCGGCGCGGCACGATCCGCGGCATCCACTTCACCGTCACGCCGCCCGGCACCGCGAAGTACGTGTACTGCGCGCGCGGCCGGGCCCTCGACATCGTGGTCGACCTGCGGGTCGGCTCGCCCACCTTCCGGCAGTGGGACGCGGTCGAGATGGACCAGGTCCACTTCCGCGCCTCGTACTTCCCGGTCGGCGTCGGCCACGCCTTCGTCGCGCTCGAGGACGACACCGTCATGTCGTACCTGCTGACGGGCCCGTACGTGGCCGAGAACGAGCTCGCCGTCGACGTCTTCGACAAGGACCTGGGCGTGCGGCTCCCCTCGGGCCTGGACACCGTGCAGTCGGAGCGGGACGCCGCCGCGCTGTCCTTCGCCTCGGCCCGGGCCCAGGGCCTGCTGCCCGACTACGCCGAGTCCCTGGCGGTCGAGGAGGCCCTGTGGCAGCCCTCCGGCATCGGCGCCACGCGCTGAGCCCGGCGATGTCCACCACCACACAGGGCGGGCCGTCCGCCGGGACCGTGGCCGTGCTGGGCTCCACCGGATGCGTCGGCCGCAGCCTCTGCGACGAACTGCTGCGGACCGGGCACCAGGTGCTCGCGGTGGCCCGGCACCCGGCCCCGCACACCCGTGCGGACGCCTTCGTCCCCCTCGATGTCGCCGCCGCCGCGCCGGAGGAGATCGCGGCGCTCCTCGACCGGCACGGCGTCACCGCCGTCATCAACGCCACCGGCGGCTGGGGCACCACCGTCGAGGAGATGCGCAGCGCCCACATCGACCTCGTGGAACGCCTGGTCGAGGGGTGCGTCGCGACCTCCCGGCGGCTGCGGATCGTCCAGATGGGATCGATCCACGAGTACGGGCCCGTGCCCGACGGAGTCCGTATCGACGAACAGCGCGAGCCCGGCCCGCTGACCCCGTACGGGCTGACCAAGCGCACCGGGTCCGAGCATCTGCTCGACCGGACCCGGGCGGGCCGGGTGGACGGGGTCGTGCTGCGCGCGGTCAACGTCTGCGGACCGCACACCCCGACGGCCAGCTTCCTCGGTGCCGTCGTGGCCCGGCTGCGCGCCCTCGGCCCCGGCGACGTGCTCAGCCTCGACGTCGCCGACGCCCGGCGGGACTTCGTCGACGTGCGGGACCTGGCCCGGGCGGCCGTCGCAGCGGTGCACGCGCCCGTCACCGGCCTGGTCGTGAACATCGGGCGCGGCGAGGCGGTGCCGATGCGCGACCTGGTCGACGCCCTGTTCGACGCGGCCGGCGTCGACGCCGCGTCGGTGAAGCTCAACTCCGCCGAGGTCGCCAGCAAGGGCGGCGGCTGGACCTGCGCGGACATCCGGTTCGCCGCCCAGGTGCTCGGCTGGCGGCCCACGATCGAGCTCGGCGAGTCCGTCCGGGCGATGTGGGAAGCGGCAGCGGACACCACCTCCCTGGAGGTCTCATGAGCGACACCCCTGCCCCCTCGTTCGCGGCGACGCGAGATCCCGTCGAGCGGCGGATCGATGATTCGGCCCGGCTGCGGACCGGCCCCCTCGGCGACCTCTCCGACTTCACGGACTGGTTCGCCGACTACGGCCGGCGGGCCTACACCCATGTCGACCGGGTCCCCCTGGAAGCCCTGGAGGGCT
This sequence comes from Streptomyces sp. NPDC044719, assembly GCF_056433405.1. Taxonomy (NCBI): domain Bacteria; kingdom Bacillati; phylum Actinomycetota; class Actinomycetes; order Kitasatosporales; family Streptomycetaceae; genus Streptomyces; species Streptomyces sp. NPDC044719. The sequence goes on along the minus strand of NZ_JBWKHE010000003.1, from coordinate 846,054 downwards.
GGGAGACCGACCCGGGCACCGGCGATCTGCGCCACCACACGGGCCGCTTCTTCACCGTGCACGGGCTGGAGGTCAGCAACCCGGGCGCGCCGGTGGCGCAGTGGACCCAGCCGATCATCAACCAGCCCGAGATCGGCATCCTCGGCATTCTCACCGCCCCGATCGACGGGGTGCTGCACTGCCTGATGCAGGCCAAGGTCGAGCCCGGGAACGCCGAGGGGCTCCAGCTCTCCCCGACCGTCCAGGCGACCCGCAGCAACTACACCCGGGTCCACCAGGGGCGCGCGGTGCCGTATCTCGAGCACTTCATGGACATCCACAGCCGTCCCGGAGTGCTCGCCGACGTACGGCAGTCCGAGCAGGGGTCCTGGTTCTACCGCAAGCGCAACCGCAACGTGGTCGTCGAACTGCCCGAGCCGGTGGAGGCCCTCGACGGGTACCGCTGGATGACGCTCGGACAGATCCATGAGCTGCTGGGGCGCCGGGACACGGTCAACATGGACGCCCGGACCGTGCTGTCGTGCCTTCCGTTCACCGGGTCCGGCGTCGACGAGCCGGACGGGGACGACTTCCGGTCGGCTCTGCTGCGCTCGGGTGACCCCGGGGCGGGAAGTGTGCACAGCGCCTCGGAGATCCTCGGCTGGATCACCGACCGGCGCACCAGCAGCGACATCGCGGTCCGCCGGGTCGCGCTCGGCGAGCTGCGCGACTGGAGCCGCACCGGCGACCGCATCCGCCACGACGCGGGCGCCTTCTTCGACGTCATCGGCGTGCGGGTGGACGCCGGCGGCCGCGAGGTCCACCGGTGGAGCCAGCCGATGATCGAACCGGTGGGGCAGGGCGTCATCGCCTTCCTCGTCCGGCGTTTCGAGGGGGTGCTGCACGTCCTCGTGCACGCGCGCGTGGAGCCGGGCTTCGCGGACGTGGTGGAGCTGGGCCCCACCGTGCAGTGCGTCGCGGAGAGCCACGCGCAGCTGCCCGGGGGGACCGCGCCGCCCTTCCTCGACGAGGTGCTGGGGGCTCCCGAGGAGCGCGTCCGGTTCGACACGGTGCTCTCCGAGGAGGGCGGCCGCTTCTTCCACGCGCTGAACCGCTACCTGATCGTGGAGACCGACCAGGACGTGCCCCGCGACCACCCCGACCACCGCTGGATGACGCTGCACCAGCTGTCGGACCTGCTGCGGCACAGCCACTACGTCAACGTCCAGGCCCGCAGCCTGATCGCCTGCCTGCACAGCCTGTACCACGCGGGCTGACGGCAGGACCCCCTGAAACGCCGTGTCCCGGTGAGGCGGACTGCCTCACCGGGACACGGCGTTTCGTACAGGCGCAGGGCGTCACAGGCCGGCGATCACCTCGCGCAGCGCCTCGATCACCTTCTCCTGGACGTGCTGCGGCAGCGAGGGGTACATCGGCAGCGAGAAGATCTCCTTCGCCAGCCGCTCGGTGACCGGCAGATCGCCCTCGTGGTAGCCGAGGTGCGCGAAGCCGGACATCGTGTGCACCGGCCAGGGGTAGCTGATGTTCAGCTCGATGTCGTACGCCTTGAGCCGCTCGATGATCCGGTCCCGCTCGGGGTGGCGGACCACGTGGACGTAGTGGACGTGATCATTGCCCACCGCGTTCTCGGGCAGGACCAGGCCGGTGTCCCCCAGCTCTTCCGCGTAGCGCCGCGCCACGCGCCGCCGGCCCTCGACGTAGGTGTCGAGGCGCCGTAGCTTGCGGCGGAGGATCTCGGCCTGGACCTCGTCGAGGCGGCTGTTGTGCCCGGGAGTCTGGACAACGTAGTACCTGTCCTCCATGCCGTAGTAGCGCAGCCGGCGCAGCTCCGCGTCGGTGCCGGCGTCGTGGGTGACCACCGCTCCGCCGTCGCCGTACGCCCCGAGGACCTTCGTCGGGTAGAAGGAGAAGGCCGCGGCGTCGCCCATGGTCCCGGCGAGCCGGCCGTGGTGGCGGGCGCCGTGGGCCTGGGCGCAGTCCTCCAGGACCTTCAGGCCGTGGCGCTTCGCGAAGGCGGTCACCGCGGCCATGTCGACGCACTGCCCGTACAGGTGCACCGGCACGATCGCCGTGGTCCGCTCGGTGAGCGCGTCCTCGAGCAGGTCGGTGCGCATGAGGTAGTCCTCCTCGCGCACGTCGACGAAGACCGGCCGGGCTCCCACGGCGTCGATGGCCAGGACGGTGGGGGCCGCCGTGTTGGACACCGTGATCACGTCGTCGCCCGGCTTCACGCCGAGCGCCTGGAGGCCGAGGACGATCGCGTTGGTGCCGTTGTCGACGCCGACGCAGTGCGGCTGCCCGTGGTAGGCGGCGAACTCCTGCTCGAAGCGGGAGACGCTCTCCCCGAGGACGAGCTGACCGGACTGGAACACCGTGTCGACGGCGTCGAGGAGTTCCTCGCGCTCCTCGGCGTACTCCCGCAGATAGTCCCAGACGTAGGTGGTCATCGCCCGGACACCTCCCGCTCCTTGACTCCGACGAAGAGCCCGCGGCCGGTCGGCGGGCCCGGCTGGTACGTGACGGAGCAGCCGGCGTCCTTGAACGCCTGCTCGTACTCGTCACGCGTGAACAGGGTCAGTACGTCGATCTCGGTGAAGGTCCGGATGCCCGACGGCTCGCCGACGAGGAAGCGGACCTCCATCCGGGTCGCGCGCCCCTGGAGGGTGGAGTGGGAGATCCGGGCGACGGTCCGCTCGCCCTCGCGGGCCAGGTCCCCGGCCACGAACCCCTCCTTGAACTGCTCGGGGAACCACCAGGGTTCGATGATCAGCGCACCGCCCGGGTCGAGGTGACGGGCCATCGAGGCCACGGCGGAGCGCATCTCCTCGACGCTGCCCAGATAGCCGATGGCGCAGAACATGCAGGTGACGACGGAGTACCGGCGGCCGAGGTCGAAGTCGCGCATGTCGCCCTCGTGGATGGTCAGGCCGGGCCACCGCTCGAGCGCCAGATCACGCATCGGCGCGGCGATCTCCAGACCCTCCGCCGTGGCGAAGAGCTTGCTGAAGGGGCCGAGATGGGCGGCGGTGCCACAGGCCACGTCGAGCAGCGTGTCGGCGCCCGGGGCGTGCCGGCGGGCCACGGCCGCGATGTCCTCGGCCTCCGCCGCCCAGTCCTTGCCCCGGCTGCGGTACACCGTCTCGTAGACCTCGGCGAGGTCGGTGCTGTACATGGTTTCTCCTCGGGTCAGGGGCTGGTCAGGGGGGCCTGGTCGTCGACGAGGGCGACCGCGCGCGCCCAGCCGGCCCCGGCGCCGGCGACCTTCACCGGGAAGCAGGCCACCTGGAAGCCGTACGGTGCGGGCAGCTCCTCGAGGCCCGCGAGCCGCTCGATCTGGCAGTACTCCCGGTGGCGTCCGGCGACATGGGCCGGCCAGAGCACGGCGGGGTCCCCGGTCCGCCGGTACTCGGCGATGATCGTGGTGAACGGCGCGTCCAGGCTGAACGCGTCGGTGCCGACGACCCGGATGCCCTCGTCGAGCAGGAAGGCGATGGCGCTCGCGTCGAGACCGACGAAGTCGGTGAAGTACCGGCTCGTGCCGGACCACGCGGAGGCGCCGGTGTGCAGGAGCACGATGTCGGACGGGGCGAGCGTGTAGCCGATCCGGTCGAGCTCCTTGCGCAGGTCCGCCGCGTCGACCACGCCGGCCTCGCGGCCCCGGACGTCCAGGACGACCCCGGGCGCGAGGAACCACTCCAGCGGCATCGCGTCGATGTGCCGGGGCACGCCGGTGCCGTACGTCGTGCGGGAGCCGTAGTGCGAGGGCGCGTCGACGTGCGTGCCGGTGTGGGTGGTCAGACTCAGCCGGTCCAGCGAGAGGAACTCACCGTCGGGCAGGTCGTCGGGGTCGAACTCGATGTCGAAGTGGCGCCGCATCTCGTCGCGCATGTGCAGCGCGCCCTCGCGTGGGGACATCACCTCGTGGACCACGGGGTCCGGTTCGAACGAGCCGGCGTCCACCGGCGAGGACAGGTCAATGATGCGCACGGTCACCTCCTGGACGACCCGGCCAGCCTGGCCGCAGCCGCTCGGAAGGCATTGGAAGACCGCTCGACGACCGCACGGCCGTCTCGACCGGGAATCGACAGGGGTGCGCCAGGATCGGGCCCGGAGAACCGTCGCAGGGGAGGTTGTTCATGAACGACACCGAGATCGAGCAGTTCTACGCCCGCCACATGCAGCTGCTCGACGGCGGCGAGGCGGAGGCGTGGGCAGCCACGTTCACGCCCGACGCCGTCTTCAAGGCCCCGTCGATGACGGAGCCCGTCCGGGGCCGGGACGGCATCGCCGCGGGCGCGCGGGCGGCGGTCGAGGGGCGGGCCGCGGCCGGGGAGACGCACCGCCACTGGGTGACCATGACGACCGCCCGGGGCACCGGCGCCGGCGCCGGCACCGAGACCGTCTCGTACGTACAGATCCTGGCGACCCCGCGGGGCGGCGCCCCGCGCCTGGAGCTGTCCTGCGTGATGCGCGACCGGCTGGTCCGGCGGGACGGCGAACTGCTCGTGGCCGAGCGGCACATCACCCGGGACGACCGGCCGGCGGGCTGACCTCGACCCGGCTTCGAGGCCTCGCCCGTAGCGTCCCGGCATGACTCCTAGGACTGTGATCATCACTGGTGGCGGCACCGGAATCGGCCGTGCGACGGCCCGCCGCTTCGCCGGGCAGGGAGACCGTGTCCTGGTCGTGGGCCGCACCGCCGCCGCCCTCGACGAGACGGCCGAGGGCCACGACGGCATCCGCACCCTGGTGGCGGACATCACCGAGCCGGGGGCCGGCGAAACGGTGGTGGAGGCCGCGCTGCAGGCATTCGGGCGGGTGGACGTGCTGGTCAACAACGCCGGGACCGGCACGTTCGCGCCGCTCGCCAAACTCGACCGGGCCGCGACCGAGCAGCAGGTCGCCGTCAACCTGATCGCCCCGGCCTTCGTCGCGCAGGCCGCGCTGGAGGCACTGGAGGCGACCGGCGGCACCATCGTCAACGTCAGCTCGGCCGGTTCTCTCGGCATCCAGGGGTTCCCCGACAACTCGGTCTACTGGGCGACGAAGGCGGCGCTGAACCACTTCACCCGCACCTGGGCCGTGGAGCTGGCGCCGCGCGGTATCCGGGTGGTGTCGGTCGCCCCGGGCGTGACCGACACCGGCATCGGTGAGCGTGTCGGCATGTCCGCCGAGCAGTACCAGGGGTTCCTCGGTCAGCTCGCCGAGCGGATCCCGCTGGGGCGGGTCGCCAGGCCCGAGGACGTGGCCTGGTGGATCACCACGCTGGCCGACCCCGAGGGCCGCTACATGACGGGCGCGGTCGTCCCGGTCGACGGCGGCCTCTCCCTCACCTGACCACTCCCCCGCCCGACGGCACGACGGGCCGGGCGGCACGGGGTGACACCTAGGGCCCGGACCGCAAGGCCTGCCGGGCCCCACGTGTCGGGACCGGAGCCAGGCCGCACTCCGCCGGGCCGGGCGGAGTCCGGGCCGCCGCCACGTGCCGCTCGAGCACCGTGGTCCCGCCGCCCGGACGGCGGGCCGCCAGGCCGCATGGAAGGCCGACCGCACACCAACGGGCCGCACCTGCAACCGGTGCGGCCCGTCGACGTGTGTGCCCGGGGCGGCGGCTCAGACGCCGTCGTGCTCCACCCTGCGGTGGCGCACCAGCCAGCCGTCGCCGTGCGGGACCAGTTCGTCCTCGCACACCGCGCTCAGGTGCAGCCTGGCCGGCCCACCCGCCGGGGTGACCAGGACCTGTGCGTAGCAGCGGGTGTTCAGGGAGCCGTCGGGGCCGGGCACGACGGTGAGCATGGAGAAGACGTGCCGCCGTTGTTCCGGTGTGTCCACCGTGCGCTCCAGGTTGCGGCGTACGGCGGCGGCGACGGCGTCCCGGCCGCGCAGGGGCTCGGGGACGATGTTCTGCGCGAAGACGCCGTCCTCGGTGAACGTCCGCGCCCACTCCTCGGCCCGCCGCTCGTCGAGGAGCCGCATCTGCCGGGCGTAGAACTGCTGCACGGCGACATACGTCTCGGCGGGGACCGGCTCGGTGCCGCGCAGCCGCTCGGCGTGGCCGGCCGCGCACCGCAGCGTCGTGAGGCTGTTGCGGCCGAGGGCGTCCCGGATCATGGTGCGGGCGGCGGCCACGTCCGCCTGCGGACCCAGGACGCTCGTCACCGCTTCCGGCGCGATCCGCACGGTGTGCCGGGAGGTGACCGTGCAGCCCTTGTCGTCCTCCTCGAAGATCCACTCGCCGGTGTGGGCGGCCATCAGCGCGGGGGTCTGAATCTGCTTGTAGACGATCCGCTCGGCCGGAAAGCAGACGCGCACCGAACGGGTGGTGTGGGTCGCGCCGTCGGCGGTGAGCGTGTCCATCTCCAGGATCTGCTCGTTCGGAGTGTCCTCGGTGAGGACGACCCGGGCGACGTGCGGCAGCCGCTCCGTCCAGCGGTCGGCCGCGCGGATGAACTCGTAGGCGTCCTTCGCGGAGCCGTCGACGCGCACGCTGTCGTCGAACGTGAAGGTGAGCTCCGGGTCAGCGTCCTCCACACCCCGGCGCAGGGCCTCCAGTTCGGACGCGGTGTTGGTGTCGATGGCCCGGCGGATCCACTCGACGTGCTCGGGGGCGTCGTCGACGGCGGTGAAGGTGTGGGTGAACCGCACCCGGGTCCCCTGGTCGCCGAGCGGCTCGAGCAGCCACTCGCCGCTCATGCTCCGCACCGGCGCCCGCGACTCCTCCTGCCGGAACGCCACCCGCAGTCCGGCGCGGTCCAGTTCGCGGCGCGAGGTCCAGCACTTGACCTCGTCGTTGGCCGTCGCCCAGATCCTCAGCCGCTCCTGCCGGTCGTCGCCCTCCAGGCGCTCGACGTGCACGCTCGGCGGGAAGTGCACGGGCCAGCGGGAGGCCTCGGCGACCAGGTCGAACACCGCCCCGGCCGGGGCACGCACCTCGATCTCGTGGACGGTGGTGTGCACGGTCTCGTCCGACATGGCTCTCCTCAGTAGTTTCCCAGCCCGCCGCAGACGTTGATCGCCTGCGCGGTGACGGACGATGCCGCGTCGGTCAGCAGATAGCCGACCATGCCCGCAACCTCGTCGGGCGTGGTGTAGCGGCCGAGCGGGATCTTGGCCTGGAACCGGTCGAGCACCTCCTCCTCGGAGGTCTCCCAGGCGGCGGCGTAGCCCTGCCTGACCCGTACCGCCATGGGCGTCTCCACATAGCCGGGGCACACCGCGTTGACCGTGATCCCGGACTTGGCCAGTTCCAGGCCGAGGGCCTTGGTGAAGCCGACGACGCCGTGCTTGGAGGCGGAGTAGGGGGCGCCCAGCACCACGCCCTGCTTGCCTCCGGTGGAGGCGATGTTGACGACCCGGCCCCAGCTCCCCTCCCGCATACGGCCGGTGGTCAGGGCGGCACGGGTGACGCGGAAGACGCTGTCCAGGTTGGTGGCCATCACGTCGTCCCACAGCTCGTCGGCGATGGTGTGCGTCTGGCCTCCGCCGCTGCGGCCGGCGTTGTTGACGAGCACCTCGACGGGCCCGTAGCGCTCCACCGCCGCGTCCATCAGCGCCTCGATGCTCGCCACGTCCCGTACGTCGCAGACGGCGCCGTCCACGTCGTGGCCCTCGGCGCGCAGCTCCTTGACCGTGAGCGCGACCCGGTCGGCGTCCCGGGCGCAGAGGAACACGCGGTGGCCGACGGCGGCCAGGGACCGGGTGACGGCGAGGCCGATCCCACTGGTGGCGCCGGTGACGACGGCGACCCGGCTGGTTGGTGTGGCCATGGTGGACATCGTCCGATCAGCCCTCTCGCGTGCAGAACTCGGTGATGGACTCGACGACGTAGTCGAGCATTTCTTTGGTGAGCCCCGGATAGACGCCGATCCAGAAGGTGTCCTCCGTGACGGTGTCGCAGTTGACCAGCTCGTCCACGATCCGGTAGCGCACGTCCTGGTAGGCGGGATGGCGGGTGATGTTCCCGCCGAACAGCCGGCGGGTGCCGATCCTGCGGCCCTCCAGGAAGTCGACCAGGTCCCTGCGGGTGAAGCCCGCGTCGGGCAGCACGGTCAGGGCGAAGCCGAACCAGCTCGGGTCGCTGCCCGGGGTGGCCCGCGGCAGCAGCAGTCCGGGCACATCGGCCAGGCCGTCGCGCAGCCGCTGCCAGTTGTGCCGGCGGGCCGCGCCGAAGTCGTCGACCTTCTTCAACTGGCTGAGCGCCAGGGCTCCTTGGAGGTCGGTTGCCTTCAGGTTGTAGCCGACGTGGGAGAAGATGTACTTGTGGTCGTAGCCGGCCGGGAGGGTGCCCATCTGGTAGTCGAACCGCTTCAGGCAGGTGTTGTCCGTGCCCGGTTCGCACCAGCAGTCCCGGCCCCAGTCGCGCATCGACTCGACGATCCGGGCCAGTTCCAGACTCGCCGTGAGGACACAGCCGCCCTCGCCTGCGGTGATGTGGTGGGCGGGGTAGAAGCTCACGGTCGACAGGTCGCCGAAGGTGCCGGTGAGCCTGCCCCCGTAGGTGGAGCCGACGGCGTCGCAGTTGTCCTCGATGAAGAACAGGTCGTGCTTGCGGGCCAGTTCCGCGACCTCGGCGACGGGGAACGGGTTGCCCAGGGCGTGCGCGATCATGATGAGCCTGGTGCGCGGGGAGATCGCCGCCTCGATCTGGGCCAGGGAGGCGTTGTAGGTGCCCAGTTCCACGTCCACGAAGACCGGTGTCAGGCCGTTCTGGACGAGCGGGTTGATGGTGGTCGGGAAGCCGGCGCCGACCGTGATGGCCTCGTCGCCGGGGCGCAGCCGCAGGTCCTTCAGCTTCGGCGAGGTGAGCGCGCTGACCGCCAGCAGGTTGGCCGACGATCCCGAGTTCACCATGTGGGCCTTGCGCAGCCGGAAGTAGCGGGCGAACTCGCTCTCGAACTTCCGGGTGCGCACCCCGGCGGCGATCCGCATCTCCAGCGCCGCCTCGACCAGGGCGTTCCGGTCCTCCTCGTCGAGGACCGCCCCCGAGGACAGGATCGGCGTGACCCCGGGTTCGAACCCGCGCGGTTCCTGTTCCTTGTGGTACTTGCGCGCCAGTTCCAGCACCAGCGCCTTGGTGTCCGTCACGTCTGGATCCCTCACCCTCGGTCGTGGACTGAGCCGTTCGTGCCGTGCTCGGCGACCAGCCGTTCCAGCACCGGAACGACCTCGTTGGGGCTGGGCACGGCGAGCAGTTCCTCCTGGAGCCGGCGGGCGCCCTGCGCGAACGACGGCTCACTGACCAGCCGCTGGACCTGCTTGCGCAGGACGTCCGGAAGCAGGTCGCCGCTCGGCACGCACAGGCCGGCGCCGATGTCCTCGAGTCCGCGCCCCATGACCTCGGTGTCCCAGCCGAAGGCCAGGATGAGCTGGGGCACGGCGTGCAGTTCGGCCGTCGCCTTGGTGCCGACACCGCCGTGGTGCACGATCGCGTCGCACGTGGGCAGCAGGTCGTTGAGCGGGACGAAGTCGACCAGGCGTACGTTGTCCGGCAGGTCCCCCGCGGCCTCGCGGGTCGCCTCGTCGACGGTCGCGACGATCTCCGCGTCCAGCTCCGCGAGGTGGGCCAGCAGCTCGGCCATGTCGACGCCGACGTCGGAGGCCGAGGAGCCGAGCGTCACACAGACGCGGCTGCGCCCGGGTTCGGCCCGCAGCCAGTCCGGCACCACCGCCGGGCCGTTGTACGGCACGTGGCGCACCTGCACGGTCGGCAGTTTCAGGTCGAGCTGGGTGCTGGGCGGTGTGGTGTTGACCGTCCACTGCCCGGTGACCATGTCCTCGTCGAACCCGGCGTCGGATCCCAGCCGCCGCAGAGTGCGCTCCAGCCACTCGGCGGTGGGGTCCTCGCGGTGCTCCGGCTCCTGCTCAGCGGCCAGCCGCAGGAACTCCTTGCGGGCCCGCACGCTGATGTCGGGGCCCGAGACCAGCCGGCAGTGCGCCGCGCCCGTCACCCGGGCCGCGATGGCCCCGGCGAGGGTGAAGGTCTCCCAGACGACGAGGTCGGGCTGCCAGGAGCGGGCGAAGTCCACGAGGGCGTCGACCATGGTGTCGTTGTTGAGCGCGCCGTAGAGCGTGGGCACCATGATGTTCTCCAGTGCCAGCAACTGCTCGTAGTCCCAGGGGTGTTCGCCCCGGGCGGCGTAGTCGAAGCCCTGGACGTGGGCCGAGGCCTCGTCGTGGAGCTTGCCGAGCAGCCCGAGGTCCTCCAGGGCGCCGAGCGACCACTCCACGGGGACGGCGGTCAGCCCCGTACCGGTGATGACGTCGGTCAGCTCGGGCTGGCTGGCGATGCGCACCTCGTGGCCGGCGGTGCGCAGCGCCCACGCGAGCGGTACGAGCGGGTAGTAGTGGGTGTGGTGGGCCAGTGAGGTGAACAGAACCCTCATCGCGTCTCCTCCTCGCCGAGTCGGGCCGGCAGCCTGACCAGGCGCCGGGTCAGGGGCGCCCGGCGCACGCGCACCGGCTCGCCGTCCGGCCGCGGCACCGGGACCCGCGCGGCCAGCGCCACCAGCGCGTGCCCGGCGAGCGCCCGCGCGGCCGGGAGCAGGGTTGCGCAGGCGGCCACGGGAAGGGCGGTGGAGGCACCGGGGGTCTTGGTGGTGTCGCCGGGCGCGGCGATCGCGCCGGTCGCGGTGGTGCCCGCGGCCGCGGCGGCCTCCGTGCCGCCGAGGGCTCCGCCGGTGGCGGTGGTTCCGGCGGCCCCGGCGGCCTCCGTGATGCCGGGAGCCCCGGCGGTTTCGGTGAGGGCGGCGGCCCCGCCGGTCCCGGCGGTGGTGGTCGTGACGGCGGTGACGGTGTCGCCCGCTTCGATGCGGGTGCCTGCCACCTCCGTCGCGGTCAGGGCCACCAAGGGGCACGCCCGCCATGGCGGCCGGTGGTACAGGACCTCGTCGACCAGCCGGGCCGCGTGCGCGGGGTCCGAGCGCAGCGGCTCCCACTCGCCGGGCCGGTCGAGGACCCTGCGCAGCGCGTCGCCGAGCAGGTCGGCCGCGGCCCGGGCCCCGGCCACCGCGAGCACCAGGTCCGCCTCCGCGTGGGCGCGCCCGGCGAAGAGTTCCCGGAGTCCGCGCACGCCCGCCGCCAGCCGCCGCGTCGTCTCCTGCGTCTGCGGGCAGAGCAGCGCGTCCACGGCCGGGGCCGCCGCGGCGAGGTCGGCGGCGAACGCCGCGCGCCGCTCCTCGGGGACGTCCAGGAGCGCGGCGAACCCGGCCGCGGTCAGCGGCTCGGCGAAGTCCGCCACCAGGTCGACCGGGCCAGGGCCGAGCCGGGCCGCGGCCTGTCCGGCCAGCTCCCGCAATGATCCGGCCCGCTTCCCCACGGCCCTCGTCCCGCCCCGCCGCGCCAGGTCCCGGGCGAGTTCCGTCGTGCGCTGTCGCTCCGCTTCGGGCAGCCATGCCTCCGCCTGCGGCACCGCGGCGGACACCGCCGGTTCCGCGCCGGCGGACAGCTCCCGCAGCGCCGCGGGGCCGGTGACGACCCAGGTGTCGAGCCGGCTGCGCCACACCGGCCCCCGCTCCGCGATCGCCGCGAGGGTTCCGCCCGCGTCGTCCGTCCCGTCCGTGCCGTCCTCGCCGATCTCGAATCCCCGTACCAGCCGGGCGTACGGGTCACCCGCCCCCGGTACGAACGGCTCCGCGTTGATCGCGTAGAGCCACTGTGCCGCGTGGACGAGTTGCAGTTCGCGCCCCAGGGCATTCGTCGCCGCCGTCACCCCGCCACCTCCGTCATCCGATTACCTCGGCAAGGTACGGGGCCGTATTAGAAGAACACTCGAACTGCCGTTTTCCGTATCCACCGTTCCTCAAGCAGTGCTTGATCCCCCGGTCGTACGGTGGGGAACCCACTGGACTCCCGCAAGGTGATGAGGATCCCTATGCCAGAGCACCGTCAGCAACGGGCGCTCCGAATGGGCGTGATCGGCACGGCGAACATCGCGATACGCCGGATCATGCCCGTGCTCGCCGCGCATGACCACGTCGACCTCGTGGCTGTGGCCAGCCGGGACAAGGACCGGGCCGAGCGGGTGGGGGCGGTTTTCGGCTGCCGTGGCGTGGGCGATTACGAGGCACTCGTCGAGCGGGACGACCTTGACGCCGTCTATATTCCGCTGCCGCCCGGCATGCATCACGAGTGGGCGCTGCGGGCTTTGCGTTCGGGAAAGCACGTGCTGGTCGAGAAACCGATGTCGGACACGTACGAGAAAACTCTCGAGCTGATGTCGACCGCTTCGGAACTCGGGCTCGTGCTCGCCGAGAACTTCATGTTCCTGCACCATTCCCAGCACGCGGCGGTACGCGCGATGCTCGACGAGTCCGTGGGGGAACTGCGGCTGTTCTCGGGCTCGTTCGCGGTGCCGCCGCTGGCTCCGGACTCGTTCCGGTACCAGCCGGCCCTGGGCGGAGGCGCGCTGCTCGACGTCGGGGTCTATCCCCTGCGCGCGGCCCAGCTGTACCTCACCGGGGAACTCGATGTCCTCGGGGCGTGTCTGCGCGTCGACGAGGCGACCGGGGCCGATGTGGCGGGCAGTGTGCTGCTGAGCGACGACCGGGGGGTGACGGCCCAGCTGGACTTCGGCTTCGAGCACTCCTACCGGTCGACCTACGCGCTGTGGGGCAACCGGGGCCGGGTGAGCGTCCGGCGCGCCTTCACGCCCCCCGAGCAGCTCAAGCCGGTGGTCAGGATCGAGCAGCAGGACGTGACGACGGAGCGGTCGCTGCCCGAGGACAACCAGGTCTTCAACGCGATGGACGCCTTCGTCCGAGCGGCCCTCACGGGCACCGGCCCCTTGGCCGACACGTCGGCGATCCAACGCCAGGCCCTGCTCGTCGACCGCGTCCGCCGAGCGGCCAAACTCATCGGCGACCCCAAGTCCCGCCCGCATGACGCCTTGGCGCGGAACACAGGGCTCAGCTGAAGGCACCTAGGGGCGCGGGGAACTGCGCGAACAGCCCCCACTGCCCGCAGCCGCCTGCCCGCACCCGCCAACGACACCGCGCCCCGCCAAATCATCCGGCGGGGCGCGAAGCCATTCCTTCAGCGGTCAAGAACCCGACGCAGAACCCCCTCAAGCGTCGCCCCCGCATCAACCGCCGCCTCATCACAACGCCAAGCCACGATCCCGTCCGGCCGCACCAGACTCGCCCCCGCCTTCCCGATGCCATAACGCTCGGACACCAGGTTCTCGGCGTCGGTCAGCCCCGCCCCGACCCGGTACGCCCTCACCGGCACCCCCAGCTCCACCGAGACCGCCTCCGCCGCCGCGACCCAGTCCGACCCGAGCTCCCCGGCCAGCAACGTCCAGCCGTCGCCGAACAGTTCGACCGTCGAGAGCCGCTCCCCGTGAAGCGCCACCGGCACATGCGGCCCGCGGAAACCGGGACGCCCGCTCGGCGTCATCGGGTTCTCCACCCGCGCCGGGTCGTCGTCCGTGGCCAGCACCGCCGAGGACCGGTAGCGGAACCCGAGCAGCGTCTCGGGGTACCCCACCGACTTGTCCCACACATCCGCCATGTGCGGCGCCATCCGCTGCGCGTAGATCGCCAGCGCCTCGGCGACGACCAGCTCCGCGGCGATCTTGCGCTCGTCCTCGTACGTACCGAGGAGGCCCGCCCCGGCCTGCCCCTGCAGCACCGCCGCCAGCTTCCAGGCCAGGTCGAAGCCGTCGGCGACGGCCGCGTTGCCGCTCATGCCCCCGGTCGGCGGGGTGACCTTCGCCGCGTCACCGACCAGGAACACCCGCCCCTCGCGCCAGCGTTCGGCGATCCGGGCCGCCATCTCCCAGCCCTGGATGTCGACCAGCTCGGGCTTCACCTCGGGGGCGTCCAGGGCGAGGCCGATGAGTTCGACACAGCGCTCCGGTGTGAAGTCCTCGGGGCTCTCGCCCTTGCCGGGGTCGTACTCGACGAAGAGGGTGTGCCGGTCGGGCCGGTCCGTGGGCCCGAACGTGCCCGTGAACTCCGGGTGGTGGAGGTAGTACCAGCCGGTCGTGCCCGGCTCCATGATCCCGGAGAGGTCCGCGTCGAAGATGACCCCGACCATGTGGGTCAGCGTGCCGTGCCCGTACCGCCCGATGCCCAGCGACTCCCGTACCAGGCTGCGGTTGCCGTCGGCGCCCACGAGGTACCCGGCGCGCAGGTCGTACTCGCCGTCCGGCCCCGCCAGCCGGGCCGTCACACCGGCGCCGTCGGCGGCCTGGCGGAACGACAGCAGCCGGGTGTCGAAGCGGATGGCGCCGCCGTGCTTCTTCGCCTGCGCGAGCAGGATCGGCTCCAGCTTGTCCTGGGAGAGCATCGCCCAGCCGGCCGGCGTGCACGGCTCGGTGGCGGCCACCATGTCGTCGAAGCTCTCCGAGACGGTCCGCAGGATCTCGCCCCGCACGCTCTGGGCGAGCCGGATGACGAAGTCGCCCTGGTTGCCGCGGATGTCGTCGGCCCGGACCACCTCGTCCGCGACGCCCCCGATGCGCAGCAGCTCCATGGTCCGCGGGTTCTGCCCGGCGGCCCGCGGATAGGGCGAGAGGCCCGTCCTGCGCTCCACCACGAGCACGCGGACACCCTGCCGGGCGAGGAACATCGCCGTCGACAGGCCGCCGAGGCCCGCACCCACCACCAGAACATCGACCTCGTGGTCGTTCATGCCATACCTCTCTCGTCGTTTCTTGCGGGTTCCCGCCGCTCGGTTCACGCCCGGACGCCGACGAACAGGCCGCGGCCCGACGGCGCCTCGGGGAGGTACTCGACCGCGAAGCCGGCCTCCCGGAAGGCCTGTTCGTACTCGGCGCGGCTGAACAGGGAGATGATGTGGGTGTCGACGAAGTGCTGGGCTCCGGCGCCGGGTTCGGCGACCACGAAGTGCACGTCCATGTGCGAGGTACGGCCCCGGCGGGCGGAGTGCGAGACCCGGGAGACGGTGATGCCGTCGACGGTCACGATGTCGGCGGAGACATGGCCGTCGGCGAACGTCTCGTAGAACCACCACGGGTCGACCACGGCCACCCCGCCCGGCTCCAGATGCCGGGCGAACATCCGCAGTGCCTGGCCGAGTTCATCGACCGACGTCATATAGCCGATGGAGCCGAACATACAGGTCACGACGTCGAAGGTGGTGCCGAGGCGGAAGTCGCGCATATCGCCCGCGTGCACGGTCACCCCGGGCAGCGCGGCCCGGGCCTCCTCGGCCATCGGCTCCGACAGCTCCACTCCCTCGACGTGGGCGAAGAGGTCGGCGAAGTGCCGCAGATGCCCTCCGGTGCCGCACGCGACGTCGAGCAGCCGTCCGGCCCCCGGCCTGCTCCGCCGGGCCGCGGCGGCGACCGCCTCGGTCTCGGCCCGGTAGTCCTTGCCCCGCTCCCGGTGCACCAGGTCGTAGACCCGGGCGAGGTCCGCCCCGTACATCGTCTCTCCCGCGCGCTGCTCGTCCGCCACGGTCAGGCCGCCGAGCGGGTGTGGGCGAGGATGACCTCGGCGAGCGGCCCGTGGACCGAGGAGGGCAGGGCGTGCCCCATGCCCGGGATCTCCGCGAGGCGGGCGGTGGGTATGAGCCCGGCGAGGTGCTTGCCGTGCGGCGCGGGGGCGATCGGGTCGTGCTCGGCCTGGATGACCAGGGTCGGCACGGTGACGTCGCGCAGCTCGGCGGCCCGGGCCGGCGGCGGCAGGGTCAGTGAGTAGTGCGCGTACGGCTCGGTGAGCGCGCCGCCCGCGTGGTCGATCGCCCGTTCCTCCCATCGCGCGTACTCGGCGTCGTCGAACGGCACACCCGTGCCGGAGAGGATGCGCCACTTGCTCACGCGCTTGGCCACCTCGGCGGCCCGTCCCTCGGCCGGCTGGTTCATCAGGGCGAGCGCGTCCAGGAACGGCTGCTGGGGCCCGGGCAGGCCGTCCAGCGTGGGTTCGCCGCGCATCACGCGCTCGATGTTGGCGTCGAAGTCGATGTCGAGCCCGCCGCCCAGCATCATGGTCAGACTGCTCAGCCGGTCGTGGTGGTCGAGCGCGATGACCTGGGCGATGGTCGCCCCCATCGACAGGCCGACCACATGGGCCCGGTCGACGCCCCAGCCGTCGAGGACGGCGACCGCGTCGGCGGCCAGCTCGCCGAAGCCGTAGGGGTGCCCGTCGAAGTCGCGGGTGGTGGAGCGGCCGGTGTCGCGGTGGTCGTAGCGGATGACGTGGAGGCCGCCGTCGGCGAGCCGCCGGGCGAACTCGTCGGGCCAGCCGAGGGCGGAGAGGTTGCCGCCCATGACGAGCAGCAGCGCCGGGTCCGCCGGGTCACCGAAGTCGTCGCTCCACAGCTCGACGTCCCCGCTCGGCACGATGCGTTCGGACATGTGTCTACTCCTGTGCTGGGAGGGCCGGGGCCGCTTCCTCGGACACGGCCGTGAACTCGAGGATCGAGAAGTCGAACGGGAGGGTCGTGGAGCCGCTCGTGCGCTCCGAGGCCAGGGCGAGACCGGCCGGCGCGGCCAGGGCCACGACCTCGTCCCGGGTGCGCACCCGTCCCCCCATGAAGGTCAGCATCCGCAGGTCGAGCAGCGTGCTGAAGAACCGGTCGGCACCGTCCCCCTCGACGTCGGCACGGTCGAGGACCAGGATCCTGCCTCCCGGCTCCAGCGCCCTGACGCAGCCGCGCAGGATCGTCAGCGCGTCCTCGTCGGACCAGTTGAGCAGGACGAACGACAGCAGGACGACGTCGGCGGTGACGGGCAGCGGCTTGAAGAAGTCGCCCTCCGCCACCGTGACCCGGTCGGCCAGGCCGGCGTCCGCGAACCTGCGCCGGGCCCGCTCGGCGGGACCCGCGAGTTCGACCAGGGTGCCCCTCAGGTGCGGGGCCCGCTGAGCGATCGCCGCGAGCATGCCGCCGTTGCCGCCGCCCACGTCGAGGACGTGCCGGACCGCCGACCAGTCGTAGGCGTCGGCCGGGGCCTCGTAGGCCAGGTCCTCGTCGCAGGACATGAGCGCGTCGAAGGAGTCGGCCAGTGCCACGTCCGCCGAGAGGTCCTCCCAGAAGGGCCGCCCGTACCGCCCGGCGTAGGCGGGGCGGCCGGTGCGGACCACGTCGAGGAGCCCGGTGAAGGCCAGGTCGGCGTGGGAGACGGCCCCGTTCAGGTCCAGCCAGGCCCGCTGCTGGGCCGGGTGGCCGTCGGCGAGGAGCATCCCGAGCCGGGTCGGGCGCAGCGGCTGGTCCGGCTTCTCTCCGCCCTCCAGGACACCGACGACGGTCAGGTGCCTGACCAGGCGGGAGAGCGCCTGGGGGTGGGTGCCCGTACGGTCGGCCAGGGAGGCGACGGTGCCGGCTCCGGCCAGGAGGTGATCGACCAGGCAAAGCGTCGCGGCGACCCTCAGGGCCATCGGGGTCACCAGGTTGCCGAGGTTCTTCAGGAGTACGTCGAGGTCCTGGTCGGTCGGTTCCAGGGGTCCCCCGGGTGCGGAAGAGCTCACCGTGTTCCTTCCCTTGGGCGTCGGTGTGCCGGAACAAAGGCGCTGCTCAGGGGCGCCAGCCCTCCTCGGTGGGCCAGGGCTCGCCGAGCTGGCGGTAGGTGCCGAGGTAGTCGGGCCAGTCGCGGTGGTCGCGGATCTTTCCGTCGACGATCCGGATGAGGTGAATCTGTTCGCCGGAGAACTTCCGCCCGGTGGCGGGCATTCCTACGAGTTCGCCCACCTGACGTCCGTACAGGGCGAGTTTCGCCCGCACCCAGCTGCCATTCTCCTCGTAGCCGATCTCCTCCAGATGCGCGTCCTCGGAGAAAGTGAGCTTCAACCACTTCACCGCGAGTGCGAACGCCTCGGGACCGCGCAGTTCCGGCATGTGTTCCAGGGCTCCGGGATTGAGGTACTCCTCGTGGATGAACTCGGCGACGTCGTCCGTCTTTCCGGTGTTGTAGCTGTTCACCATGCGGCGAACAATGTCGATGCGATCGCTCACGGTCGGCACTCCTTGTCGGTCGTCGATGAGTTCATCCTGACTTCCGCGCCTCTTCGCAACAATCCTTTTCCGCACCGGCTCGACCCGTTGACAAGCCGGTTTCGAGCGGCCACCGAGCGCCTTCCGACCCACATTTCAGAGGGACGGGCCAGGGTGGTCGGGTCGGCTTTCGTCACCCGGAGGACCCATGGACAAGACGAAGTACAAATCGACGGTCACCGAGGCGTTCAACAATGCCGCGGCGACTTATGACCAGTTGGGCGTCGAGTTCTTCACACCGATGGGCCGGCGACTGGTGGAAAGGGCCGATCCGCAGCCCGGGCAGCGTGTTCTCGATGTGGGATGCGGGCGGGGCGCTTCCCTGTTCGTGGCGGCGGAGAAGGTGGGCCCCTCCGGCCATGTGCTGGGTATCGACATCGCGCCGGCCATGGTCGAGGAGGCCCGCCGTCAGGCCGGCACGCTCGGCACCCGGCACGTGGAGGTCCGGGTCATGGACGGCGAGCACCCGGACTTTCCGCCCGCCTCCTTCGACGTGGTGACCGGCAGTTACAGCCTGATCTTCCTGCCCGACGCGCCGGCCGCGCTCCCCCGGTACGCGGCCCTGCTGCGGCCGGGCGGCCGGATCGCCTTCACCAGCCCGGTCTTCACGGAGGACACCTTCCCCTTCCTGCCGCCCGTGTTCACGGACCTGATCCCCGAGCGCCTGCTGCGCAACCTTCCGGCCGACTGGCGGCCGGACGCGCTGAAGCGACGGTTCAACAGTTGGCTTCAGGACACCGGCGACCTGACCCGGACGATGGTCCGCGCCGGATTCGAGGACGTGGAGATCGCCGACGAACACATCGATCTGCGCGCGCCGGACGGCGAAACATGGGTGGACTGGTCCCACACGCAGGGAATGCGCTTGCTCTGGCAGCACCTCCCGGAGTACGAGAACCGGCAGCTGCGCCACCGTCTGACCACCGAGCTGGACCGGCTGCGCGGCGAGGGCCCGCTGCATCTGCCCACCCCGGTCAGGTTCGTCAGCGCGTCGATCGCGCACTGACCGCCCACGGAGCACGTGGAGCCCGGTCCGCCCCTCGGACAGGGCTCCACGTGGTGTCAGTAGACGCGCACCGCGCCCGAGGACGACATCCGCACGATGTCCCCGGTGGGCCTGCGGAGGTTGCCCTGCGCGTCGATCGACTCCGCGTTGAGGATGGAACGGTGCAGTTCCTGGGCCATCGGGCCGGGTTCGAGGCCGAGGTGGTTCACCAGGTTGACCCGCAGGCGCTGGAAGAGCTCCAGGGCCTGCGCCCGCCGGCCGTTGAGGTAGAGGGCCCGCATGTACTGGGCGTGCAGGCCCTCGTGGTACGGGTTGTCGGCCGTCAGGGCCGCGAGTTCGGTGAGGACCTCGCGGTACATGCCGAGCCGCAGCTGGGTGTCGACGAGATACTCCAGGACGACCAGCCGTGACTCCTCGAACTGCTGGCGCCGCCCTTCGAGGATCCGGCCGGCGACGACGTCCACGAGCGCGGGTCCGCGCCACAGCTGCAGCGCGCTGGAGAGGGTGGACAGCGCGGTGCTGTCGTCCCCCGACGACAGCGCCCGGCGTCCGTCCGAGACGAGCTGGTGGAACCGGTGGACGTCCAGATCCCCCTGGGTGGTGCGGAAGAGGTAGCCACCGGACCGGGTCACGAGGATCTCGGAGGCGACCTGACGGGCGGTCATTCCCGTCGCGGACGCCAGCAACTTGCGCAGGTTGAGGATGTAGGTCTGCAGCGTGGTCAGGCAGCTGACCGGAGGCTCCTCGTCCCAGAGTTCGCGTATCAGTGACGACACGGGTACCACCTGGTCGGCGTGCACCAGCAATGTGGCCAGAACGCTTCTCATCTTCGGTGCGCTCGGAGTGTGCAGATCACCCTCGACCTGCACGGAAAGTGGGCCTAAAACTCCTAGCTTCACGACGTTCCCCCATAGATCGCAGAAAGCTACTGGTCTACCGACCGTCAACGCCTCCGGCGGTTCACAAGTTCCCCACAGGGAGAACAGAATTTCGCCAGAAAGGAAAGCGCTGTCAGCGCCAGGATTTTCGTTGCGAGAGCAACAAAACAGGTTGCGCAATCAACAGCCGGACCGGGTTCCGCGGGTGCCGCCGAACGAATCAAGCCACCTTCAACAGGCTGTTGACAACGGCCATAAACCCGGCAGGGGTCGTCACTTCGGAAAGATCCCCTTCGGGGATCTCCACGTCGTACTCGCGCGAGACCCGGGCCGCGGTCTCCAGGAGGGCCAGCGAGTCGTACCCGAGGTCTGTGAATTCCATGTCAACTGCGTTTTCCGCGCTGGTTACGGACTCCTCTTCCCCCGCGCACTCGCGCAGGATGGCAAAGAGTTTCTCGCTCGTCAGTGCCGCCACGACAGTTCTTCCTCCCCTTGCGGTCGATACCTCTCGCTCTTTCGGGACCGTCAGGATCAACAACGGCCACGAAGTTCACCCTATGCAGATTCGGAAGGAACAGACTCGAGAACCGATCGAGCGGACTTGAACAGAAGGTGACCATGGCGCCCTCACCTCGTATCGCGGTCGATATCGGCGGGGCGATTGTTGTCGGCCGGGATACTTCCGGCCTACTGTCGCAGAGAATGCCCAGACTAAGGAGGAGCCAGTGAAAGGAATTGTGCTGGCAGGCGGCTATGGCAGCCGTTTACACCCGATCACCCTGGCTGTTTCGAAGCAGTTGCTTCCCGTCAACGACAAGCCGTTGATCTACTACCCTCTGTCGGCGCTGATGCTGGCCGACGTCCGGGACATCCTCATCATCGCCCTGCCCGGCGACATCCCTCAGCTGCGTCAACTGCTGGGCGACGGCAGCCACCTGGGGATCTCCCTCACCTACGCTGAGCAGCCCGTTCCCAACGGACTCGCGCAGGCGTTCCTCACCGGGGCCGACCACATCGGCGACGACTCGGTCGCCCTCGTCCTCGGCGACAACATCTTCCACGGAAACGGTTTCTACGATCTCCTGGACGTGCACTCCCGGGACATCGACGGCTGTGTCCTCTTCGGATATCCGGTCACCGATCCCGAGCGCTACGGCGTGGGCGAGGTCGACGAATCAGGCCGGCTCGTCTCCCTGGAGGAGAAGCCCGAAAAGCCCCGATCGAATCTCGCCATCACCGGGCTCTATCTCTACGACAACGACGTCGTGGAGATCGCTCGCGGAATACGCCCGTCGGCACGCGGCGAACTGGAAATCACCGACGTCAACCGGATCTATCTGGAACAGGGCCGGGCGAAACTCGTCACGTTCGGCCGCGGATTCGCCTGGCTCGACGCCGGCACTCCGCAGTCGCTGCTCCAGGCCGGCCAGTACGTCCAGACCCTGGAGGACCGGCAGGGCGTACGGATCGCCTGCCTGGAGGAAGTCGCCCTGCGCATGGGCTTCATCGACGCCGACGCCTGCCACCGGCTCGGGGCGAAACTGTCCCGGTCGGGGTACGGCGAGTACGTGATGGCGGTGGCGAGCGAAATGAGCGTCTGACCGCGCCGGGGCAACAGCCCCTGGACGGGGCCGGGGCCGGGGGCGGTGGCCCCCGGCCTGCTCGTTCCCCGGCTCCTCGTTCCCAGGATTCGCACTCTTCGGCTTCTCACTCCCCGTCGAGCAGGGTCAGCTGCTCGTCGTCGAGGGCGATGTCCGCCGACGCCATGTTGGCCCGCAGATGGGACAGGGAAGCCGTGCCCGGGATGGGCATCAGGACCGGTGAGCGGTGCAGCAGCCAGGCGAGTGCCACCTGCGTCGTAGTCGCACCCGTCTGCGCGGCGACCCGGGCGAGCGCGCTGTCCGGGGCCGGCCGGGCCGTACCGGCGAGCGGCTTCCAGGCGATGAAGGCGATGCCCTCCCGCTCGCAGTGGTCCAGCTCCTTCTCGTAACGCCGGTCGTAGAGGTTGTACTTGTTCTGCACGCTCACGACGCGTGCCACGCGCCGGGCCTGCTCGATCTGCTCCACCGTCACCTCGGAGAGCCCGATGTGGCGGATCTTCCCCTCGTCCTGGAGCTGCTTCAGCGCCCCGATCTGGTCCTCCAGCGGCACCTGGGGATCGACCCGGTGCAGCTGGAAGAGCTCGATGCGCTCGAGCCGCAGCCGGCGCAGGCTCAACTCGGCCTGCTGGCGCAGGTAGTCGGGCCGGCCCAGCACCCGCCACTGGTGGGGACCGGGCCGGACCTCACCCGCCTTGGTGGAGACGACCAGACCCGGCGCGTAGGGGTGGAGCGCCGACGCGAGCAGTTCCTCGTTCGCCCCGAGCCCGTAGACGTCGGCGGTGTCGATGAACGTCGCGCCGAGCTCCACCGCGCACCGTGCCACCTCGGCGGCCTTGTCCGGCCGGGCGGGCGGGCCCCAGTGGTGGGAGCCCGTGAGCCGGAGCGCCCCGAAGCCGAGCCGGCCCACGGTGAGGTCGCCTCCCAGGGTGATCTGTGTACCGAGGGCTCGGCCGGGTCGCACGGTGTCGGTTTCCTTTCAGCCGGGAGTCAGGAGGGGATCAGGGAAGCCGGACGGAGAGCGGGTGCTGGAAGACGCCGCGGGGGTCGTACTTCGCCTTGACCTTCTGCAGGCGGCGGTATCCGTCCTTGTAGTAGAGGGTGTGCCAGGGCACGTCCGAGGTGTTCCAGCGCGGATCGGCCAGGTCGGTGTCGGGATAGTTGATGTAGCAGCCGTCGTGCTCGTCGTTGGGCACGGGGACGCCGCCGGTGTCGCGGAACACGTCCCGGTACAGCTCGCGGATCCAGTTCAGGTGCACGTCGTCGAGGGCCGGATCCATCCAGGTGGCGGAGAACCACGCCTTGAGGATCGAGTCCCGCTGGGGCACCGCGGTGGCACCGG
The DNA here is from genome assembly GCF_056433405.1 of Streptomyces sp. NPDC044719. Taxonomy (NCBI): domain Bacteria; kingdom Bacillati; phylum Actinomycetota; class Actinomycetes; order Kitasatosporales; family Streptomycetaceae; genus Streptomyces; species Streptomyces sp. NPDC044719. The sequence goes on along the minus strand of NZ_JBWKHE010000003.1, from coordinate 823,278 downwards.
GCGCCACGGTGTTGACCTTCCCCCCGTACGAGTAGAGGTCGACGGCGCCCCAGCCCTCGAACGCGGGGTCGGTCAGGTGCTTGTGGACGGTCTTGATGCGCTCGGGCGTCCAGGTGCGCCTGAGGTAGGCGCTCTTCGACTTGTGGCGGTCGTAGCCGCCGGTGTCGAAGCGTGCCCCGAGGGTGGCCTGGAGCCAGAGGTCCTCGGCGTGCTCGATGGCCGGCTCGAGTCCGGTCCCCGCGTTGACGGCGTTGACGTACCGCTCGATCAGTTCCGCGGCGTCGGCGCGGCCGCCGTCGAAGCGGATGTCCAGGGAGATCGAGCCGATCGCGTGCGTGTTGAGGTGCAGGGTGCTGTAGAGGCTGCCGTACCGGGCGTCGGCGTGGTTCTGCTCGTACCACTTGCTGAAGTTGGTGACGAGCTTGGTGAACTTGGCCAGGTCGAGATCGGCCCACGACCAGGTCACAAAGGTGGAGCGGAGCCGGGTGGGCGGCTTGGGCAGCAGGCCCGAGGGGTCGTCGCCCGAGGCCCCGGGCGTACGGAACAGATAGCGGGTGACGATGCCGAAGTTGCCGCCGCCGCCCCCGGTGTGCGCCCACCAGAGATCGTGGTGGGGATCGTCCCGCTCGCGGGTGGCGGTGAGGGTGCGGGCCTTGCCGCTCGCATCCACCACCACGACCTCGACGCCGTACAGATGGTCGACGACGGTGCCGTCGCGGCGGGTCAGCGGCCCGTATCCGCCGCCGGCGACATGCCCGCCGGCACCGACCTGGGGGCAGACCCCGGCCGGCAGGGTCACGCCGTAGTCGTAGAACAGCGTGCGGTAGACCTCGCCCAGGGTGGCGGCGGGCTGCACGGCGAACGCCCGGTGCTCCTTGTCGAAGTAGACCGCGCGCATGGGCGAGGTGTCGATCAGCACACGGACGTCGCGGTGGTCGGCGAAGTTCTCGAAGCAGTGCCCGCCGCTGCGGACCGCGATCCGCTTCCCGGCCGCCACGGCGTCCGTGACGACCTGGTCGATCTGCCGGGGCGTGTGGACCACGTGCACGAGGTCCGGCGACCCGGTGAAGCGGGCGTTGAATCCCCTGGCGACCAGTTCGCCGTACCGGGGATCGGCGGCGGCGACCGTGGTGACCGGCGCCTCCGGCACACACACATTGGCCCTGGCCCGCGCGGCCTCGGCCGGTGCCGCGACGGCCCCCGTGGTGGCGACCGCCGCGGCACCCGCCCCTGTGGTTCTCAGAAATCCGCGGCGACTGAATCCGCCCATGACACACACCCAACCCTTCGATGAGAAACGAGTGGGTGGAACGGCGCGATGACGCGTCCCCCCTCACGGCACGGCCCCCTGCCGTCCGCGCGCGGGACCCGGTTCGACCGGGCCCCCGACCGACGCGCACTCCCCCGAGCATCGCCGTAGCCGCCTCCTCACCGGAGGCGTCGGACACCCGTCAATCCTGTGCGGGCCCCTGTGGCTCCAGCACGATGACGGGGATCTTCCGGTCGGTCTTCTTCCGGTAGCTCTTGTACTGCGGAAAAATCACGGTCATCGCCTCCCACAGGCGATCCCGTTCCCCCTCTTCCGCCTCCCTGGCGACCGCCTCGAACGTGTCCGCGGCCACCTGCACTCGCACCCGCGGCTCCGCCAGCAGGTTGAGGTACCAGTGAGGATGATGGTCGGATCCGCCGTTGGACCCGACGACGACGTAGTTGCCCTGATCCTCCCCGTAGATCAGTCCGGTCCGCCGCAGCGCCCCGGAGCTGCGGCCCCGTGTGGTCAGCAGCAGCGTCGGCTTTCCGTACCAGATGTGCCCGTTCGACCCCTCGCTGGCCACGTATCGACGCACATGCGTGGCGACCCAGCCGGTCGGGCTGTCGAGGACCTCGTCCTGTTCGTGCATGCACTCACTCCGTCCGTCGGTGGGCACAACGTACCACCCGATACTCCAATTTGAGTATCGCCTGGGACTTCCCCTCAAACCACATGGTTCAAGGGGGAGTTGCGCTGTACGACTGCTTTTGGCAGCCCCGACGGACGCGGTATGAGCATGCTGGGCCGGACCCGCCTCACGCAACGAGATCCGGACATCGGCCACCTGCCTTCGACCGCGTCTCGAGTGAGTCTCGAGACGCTCTCCCGTGACCTGCGGAGGTGCTCTAGAAGGGGAACCCGCTGCGCCCGTGCTGCACCGAGATCCACTTGGTCGTGGTGAAGGAGTCCAGCATCGTGTCGCCGTTGAGCCGGCCGATGCCCGAGTGCTTCTCACCGCCGAAGGGGACGATCGGCTCGTCGTGGACGGTGCCGTCGTTCACATGGAACATGCCCGTGTCGATCTGTTTGGCGAACGCGACGCCCCGCTCGATGTCCCCGGTGTGGACGGCGCCGCTCAGACCGTAGGGGGTGTCGTTGACGAGGCGTACGGCCTCCTCCTCACCGTCGAACGGGACGAGGAACGCGACCGGCCCGAAGACCTCCTGCTTGAGCAGCGCCGAGTCGGCGGGGAGGTCCGTCAGCACGGACGGCTCGACGAGGTTGTCCGTCCGCCCGCCGCGCACCAGGGCCGTGGCGCCCTCGGCGAGGGCCTGCTCGACCACGCCGGAGACGGCGTCCGCCTGCGAGGAGTTGATGACCGGGCCGATGACGGTCTCCGGGTCGCGCGGGTCGCCCGCCTTGAGGGTCTTCACCTTGGCGACGAACTTCTCGGTGAACTCGTCCGCGACCGACCGGTCGACCAGGACGCGGTTGGCGGCCATGCAGACCTGGCCCTGGTGGACGTACCGGCTGAAGACGGCAGCGTCCACCGCGTAGTCGATGTCGGCGTCGTCGAGGACCACCAGCGCGCTGTTGCCGCCCAGTTCGAGCACCGAGCGCTTGAACTGCCGGGCGCAGACGGTGGCCACGTGCCGACCGACGGCGTCGGAGCCGGTGAAGGAGATGACCTTGGGGACCGGGTGCTCGATGAAGGCGTCGCCTATCTCCGCGATGTCGGTGATGACGACGTTCAGCAGACCGCCGGGCAGCCCCGCGTCCTCGAAGATCTTCGCGACCAGGGAGCCGCCGACGACCGGCGTGTTCTGGTGCGGCTTCAGCACCACGGCGTTGCCGAGCGCGAGCGCCGGGGCGACGGACTTCAGCGACAGCAGGAAGGGGAAGTTGAAGGGGCTGATCACGCCCACGACGCCGACCGGCACGCGGTAGACGCGGTTCTCCTTGCCGTCCACCGGCGAGGGGATGATCCGGCCCTCGGGGCGCAGCGCCAGATGGACCGCCTCGCGCAGGAACTCCTTGGCGAGGTGCAGCTCGAAGGCGGCCTTCAGACGGGTGCCGCCGAGCTCGGCGATGATGGCCTCGGAGATCTCGGCCTCGCGCTCCTCGATCAGGCGCAGCGCCTTCTCGAAGACCGCCCGGCGGGCGTAGGGGTTGGTCGCGGCCCACTGCTTCTGGGCGCGGGCCGCCGCCCGGTACGCCTGATCGACCTCGTCGACCGTGGCTATGGTGATCGACGCCAGCTTCTCGTCGTCGTACGGGTTGAAGTCGATGATGTCCCAGGAGCCGGTACCCGGGCGCCACTCACCGTCGATGTACTGCTGTGCAAGGTCGGTGAAGTAGGACGACGACATGTGATCCCTCGATCCCTAAGCAGACCTCTGATCGCGCCTTCACGATCTGATCACACGTCATCGTACTTCTGTTTCAGATGAGTTGGAGGAGCCCTTCAGGAGAGTTGGAGGAGTCCTCGGAGAAGGTCCCGGCTCTCCGAGGGGCCCGGGCTGTCGCTCTGGAGTTCCTTGAGCGCCTTCTCGTACTGCGCGACGTCCTCGGCCTTGTCGAGGTACAGCGCGCTGGTGAGCTGCTCCAGGTAGACGACGTCCGAGAGGTCGGACTCCGGGAAGCTGAGGATCGTGAACGCGCCACTTTCGCCGGAGTGGCCGCCGAGGCTGAACGGCATGACCTGGAGCCGCACATTGGGCCGCTCGGAGATCTCGATGAGGTGCTGGAGCTGACCGCGCATCACCTCGCGGTCGCCGTACGGACGGCGCAGTGCGGCCTCGTCCAGGATGATGTGGAAGTCGGGAGCCCGCTCGTCGACGAGGTACTTCTGCCGCTCCAGGCGCAGCGCCACACGCCGTTCGACGTCGGCCTCGCTCGCGCCCTGCATGCCCCGCCGGACCACCGCGTGCGCGTACGCCTCGGTCTGCAGCAGGCCGTGCACGAACTGCACCTCGTACGCCCGGATCAGCGAGGCGGCGCCCTCCAGGCCGACGTAGGTCGGGAACCAGCTGGGCAGCACGTCCGAGTAGCTGTGCCACCAGCCCGCGACGTTGGCCTCCTTGGCCAGGGACAGCAGGGAGGCGCGCTCTTGCTCGTCCGTGATGCCGTACAGCGTGAGCAGGTCCTCGACGTCCCTGGTCTTGAAGCTCACCCGGCCCAGCTCCATCCGGCTGATCTTCGACTCGGAGGCGCGGATCGAGTAGCCCGCCGCCTCGCGCGTGATGCCCCGCGCCTCACGCAGACGCCTGAGTTGTGATCCGAGCAGCATGCGCCGCACCACCGATCCCGGCTCTCCCGCGCTCACGTTCGCCAGCCTCCCCAACGTCTTCAGGGCCCGAAGTCTGCCACTAAAACACTCCGAGCAGTACTCGTCCGGTTACGGAAACGGAATCGAATCGGAGAACGCACGCGCGCGAATGCAAGAAGGAGGCATGCGAACGGCCGGAGAAGGACGCGAAGATGACGGAAAAATTGACCAACAAGCGGTACGGGACGGCTCATTCCGGTCACGTGCACGTGCATCTGCCCTTGCATCTGCTGAACGCATCCGAAACCATGGTCCCGCACCACCGCCGCATCGCACCGACCGCGAATTCCCGGGAGTGCCTCGCATGGGGACGAATGGATCAACCATGCTCGAGCCGTTACGGCAGGGCCTTCCGCCGCTTGATCCAGCGGCCGTGTCCGACGCCGCCTCGTGCGCTCTGCCCGCCCGCTACGAAGCGGTGCGCGACGCACGGCGGTTCACCCGCTGCACCCTCGACCAGTGGGACATGGGCGACCGCTTCGACGACGTCTGTCTGGTGGTCTCGGAGCTCGTCACCAACGCCCTGCGGCACGGCCTGCCGGTCAACGCCCCGTGTGCCCCCGGCCGGGAGCCTCCGGTGCGGCTGCACCTGATGCGCTGGACCGAGCGTCTGGTGTGCGCGGTGCGCGACCCCAGTCACGACAGTCCCGTAGCCCGGGAGACCGACGACTTCTCGGCCGAGTCGGGCCGCGGGCTGTTCCTCGTCGACTCCTTCAGCGACAGCTGGGGCTGGCACCCGCTGGCGGGCGCGCTCAGCGGCAAGGTGGTCTGGGCACTGTTCCGGCTGCCGCGATCCGGCAGCGAATGAGAAACCGCGGCGCTTCCTGGCGCCGCGGTTCTACGCGCGTTACAGCGCGTGTATTTCCGATTACCCCCGGTTTGTAGGGGGTCCGTCGACTCGTCAGCCACCCACCAGGTGGTCGAACTCGCCGTCCTTCACACCCAGCAGCATCGCCTCGATCTCCGCGCGGGTGTAGACCAGCGCGGGCCCGTCGGGGAAGCGCGAGTTGCGTACGGCGACGTCCCCGCCCGGGAGCCGGGCGAACTCCACGCACGAACCCTGCGAGTTGCTGTGCCGGCTCTTCTGCCAGGCCACACCGTTCAGCCCGGCGGCCGCCATCCCGTTGTACACGTCGTGGTCCACAGGTCGCTCCCCGGTGGTGCACTGGCTTATGTGGCCATTGATGCAGTGGTCAACTGACCCGGATCATAGCCCTGTTCATGTGCGGATGCATGAGCAGATGCACGTGCACGCGGGGTGGTCCTGCGGTTACAGCTTTGACGACCGCTTTACCGATTCCCTTGCCTGTTTGACGGCGCTGCCTTCTCGCGCGTTCCCGGAGGCAGACGGGGAAGTCGGCGGGTTCGGCGGAGGTCCGGTGGAGGCGGAGCATCCACTCGGCGGCGAGGGCGGGGGGCCCGGCGGGGCCCGCGACCGAGAAGAGGGAGCTGGCGGCGCGCGGGCCGGGGACCGGCCGGGGCGGGCCCGGCGCCATGCGGAAGACGACCGCGACCTGCGGGGCCAGGGAGAAATGGGCCGCTCGCAGGACCGGGACGTCGTCCTGCGGGCCGGTGCCCGGCTCGCACCATCGGCGGAGACGCGGTGGGCCACCCGGCCCTGACGGACCGCCCGGCGTGCGCCTGTTGAAGGTCCGGAACGCAGGCATGAGGTCCCCCACGCGTCAAGCGTGGGGAACCTCACCCGGGCCGGACGCTCAGCGCCCGGCGTACGGCAGCAGCGCCATCTCGCGTGCGTTCTTGATCGCCTTGGCCAGCTGCCGCTGCTGCTGCGCCGACACCCGCGTGACCCGGCGGCTGCGGATCTTGCCGCGGTCGGAGATGAACTTCCGCAGCAGGTCGGTGTCCTTGTAGTCGATGTACGTGATCCCTGCCTGGTCCAGCGGATTGGGACGGTTCTTGGCGGGGAGCTTGCGGTCGGACTTGCGGGGCATCGGGGATCAGACCTCCAGGAGGGTGTCGAAGGCGTGCGGCAGCCGCTGCCAGGCGTCACGCCCGGCGGCGTACTCGGCGTCGGTCAGCAGGCAGGACTCCAGCAGTCGCTCCAGGCCGTCCCGGTCGAGGCCGGGCGAGGTGAAGACGAGGTGCTGGCCGCGGTCGCCGTGCTCGGGGTGCCAGTCCAGCGCGGCGGCGGCGCGGCGCACCGGCGGGACCATCTCCCAGGCCGCGTCCGGCAGGGAGGCCAGCCAGGGCCCCGCGCTCTCCACGCACAGGGCCCCGCCCGCGGCGTCCCAGTGGTACAGCGTGTCGGGCTTGTCGGCGAGCCAGAACCGGCCCCGGCTGCGGGCCGCCGCGCAGGTCAGGTCCTCCAGGGCGGCGTAGAGCCGCTCGGGGTGGAAGGGGCGGCACCGGTGCCAGACCAGGGTGGAGACGCCGTGCGCGTCGGCCTCGGCGGGCAGCAGGGCGCAGGCCGGGTGCTGGGCGGCCGCCGCGGCCTCCACGTCGAAGCCGGCCAGGGCCGCCTCGGCCAGCGGCGCCAGCGGGCGCCGGCGCGGGGCCGGCACCGTCAGGCCGTCGTCGGCCGGCGGCTCGCCCCGGCCGATCGGGACCTGGCGGGCCGTCGGGTGCAGCTGGGCGAGCAGCTCGCGGTCCTCGTCGTCGGCCTCGGGGGACTCGGCGATCGCGAGGACGGGGGCGTACTCCAGCTGGCGCGCGAAGGTGTCGGCGACCGTGCGCTGGTCGGTCGCGGCGGCGGCGAGACCGCCGTCGGCCAGGTCGTCGCCGTTGCCGAGGTACGGCAGGACCAGGGCGGGGTCGACGGCGGTGAGCACACCGGTGACGGTGAGCCCGCCGGCCGTGACGACCTCGGCCATCGCCTTGGGCTCGACGGAGTCCCACAGCTCGACGACGGCCAGCGGCGTCCGCCCGGCATCGGCGAGCCGCTCCAGCTCCGGGACCAGGTCCTCGCGCAGGGCGCAGCAGGCACAGTCGTTGACCAGCGGCGCCTCCCCCGCGTCGAGGAGGCCGGTGGCGTCCCGGACGGTCCGTACGACCGTGCCGGCCGCGGCCGTGGCTAGGTCGTGGTGGAGGGCGACGCTGCCGGGCACGTCGGCGAGCAGCCGGGCCACGGCGGCCCTGCGGGCGTCGGCGTGCAGCCCGCCGACGATCACGACGGAGAGACCGGAGGGGGCAGTCACCGGGTCAGCCCTTCTTTCCGTACCGGCGCTCGAAGCGCTCCACACGCCCCGCCGTGTCCAGGACACGGGCGGTGCCGGTGTAGAAGGGGTGGCTCGCGTCGGAGATCTCGACGTCGAAGACGGGGTAGGTGTTGCCGTCCTCCCACTCGATCATCTTCTCGCCCGCCCTGGCCGAGAGGGTCGAGCGGGTGAGGAAGGCGTAGTTCGCGGCGCGGTCGCGGAAGACGACCGGGCCGTACTCCGGGTGGAGTCCCTCGCGCATGGTCAGCGCTCCTCTCGGAAGTCGACGTGGCGGCCGGCGACCGGATCGAACTTGCGCAGGATCATGCGGTCCGGGTCGTTGCGGCGGTTCTTGCGGGTCACGTAGGTGTAGCCGGTTCCGGCGGTGGACCGGAGCTTGATGACCGGCCGGAGTTCGTTGCGTGCCATGCCGCTACACTACTGAAAATGAATTCCATTTACATCACCTGAGTCAGAGAGGTACGTCACCACATGTCCGCGCACTGCATGCTGACCGGCGCCCGGCCCGGCTTCGGCAACCGCATCTCGCACTCCCACCGGCGCACGTCCCGGCGGTTCGACCCGAACATCCAGTCCAAGCGCTACTGGCTGCCGGGCGAGGGCCGGTACGTCCGCCTCCGGCTGAGCGCCAGGGCGGTCAAGACCGTCGACACGATCGGAGTCGAGGCGGCCGTCGCCCGGATCCGCGCCCGGGGAGTGAAGGTCTGATGGCGAAGAAGAGCAAGATCGCGAAGAACGACAAGCGGCAGGAGGTCGTCGCGCGCTACGCCGCCCGGCGTGCCGAACTGAAGGAGATCATCCGGCGGCCGTCGTCGACGGAGGCGGAGCGCCTCGCCGCGCAGGCGGAGTTGCGCAGGCAGCCGCGCGACGCGAGTGCCACACGGGTCCGCAACCGCGACCAGGTGGACGGGCGCCCGCGCGGCTACTTCCGGGCGTTCGGGCTGTCCCGGGTGAGTCTGCGGGAGCAGGCGCACGCGGGGTACCTGCCGGGGGTGCGGAAGTCCTCCTGGTGACGGACGAGCCCCGGGGGACGCGCCCCCGGGGCCCCTTGACCGGCCCTGGTAGCTTGCTGCGATCGTTCCGGCAAGGGCCGGCGGGCCCGGGCCGGGTTCGCCGGCGGCTACAGCTTGGGGGCTTGCAGTGACTTCGGTGATCTTCTCGCGGCGCACGGGAGCGCGTCGGCGGTTGCGGGTCGCGGCGGCGGCCGCGGGGCTGGCCGGTGCGCTCGCCCTGTCCGCGTGCAGCAGTGACGGCGACTCCGGGGACGACTCCGCGTCCGGCCCGGCCCCGTCCCCCTCGGCGTCCGCCTCCACCGGCGGCGGATCGGGCGGCTCCGGCTCCGGTTCCGGCACGGGCTTGGAGGGCAGCTGGCTCGCGACGACCGGCGGCAAGGCCGTGGCCCTGGTGATCACCGGCAAACAGGCCGCGCTCTTCGCCACCGGCGGGAGCGTGTGCAGCGGCACCGCCGGCGAGGAGTCCGGGATGCGGATGGTCCGCCTGAAGTGCACGGACGGCAGCAAGGACCGGACGACCGGCATGGTCGACTCCGTGAACAAGACCAGCCTGAAGGTCACCTGGGAGGGCGGCCTCGGCGCGGAGACCTACACCAGGTCCGAGGGCGGCAAGCTGCCGACCGGGCTGCCCACGGCGGGCCTCGGGTAGCCGCGAGTTTCGACGCCCCTCCGGAGGGCGGCCTGCCCGGGTGCGTGATGGTCCGTCCGTCCGAGATGATCCCTCCATCGGAACGCTCACCGCCATCACGCACCAGAGGTCCCCATGCGCACCCTCCCTCCCCTCGCCCTGGCCGCCGCCCTCGCCGGGACGCTCCTGCTGACCGCCTGCGACGACGACGGGGCCGGCACCGATGACGTCAAGAACGCGGACCGGCCGGCCGCTTCGGCCTGCGCGATCGGCGACATGGGCGTGGAGGTCGGGGCCGGTGCCGCCCCGGCCGCCGGGGACACCGGCAACGTCACCGTCACCCTCACCAACCAGGGCGAGCGGTGCACGCTGAAGGGCTTCCCCGCCGTCGACCTCGTGGCCGCGGACAGCACAACCTCCGTCCCCGCGGACAAGGCGGCCCAGGCGGCGAAGGCCGAGTCGCTCACACTGGCCAAGGCCGCCACCGCCTCCTTCACGATCACCTACGTCCGGGGCGAGGAGAGCGGCCCCCGGAGTCTGCCCGTACAGAAGGCGTCCTTCCGCCTGCCCGGCGCGGGCGCCACGCACGACGTGAAGTGGTCCTACGGCCCGGTCGCCCTGAAGGGCGGGGCGGGCGAGCCCGACGCCTCGGTGAGCGCCTTCCAGGCGGCCGGCGACTGACGGCGGGTCAGCGCAGCGGCGGCCGGTGCCCGACCTGGGCCCGGTCCGCCGCCTGCGCGCCCTCCGTCCAGCCCGCCGCGTCGCGCACACCGCGCAGGCGGGTCGTGGTCGTCTCCGGGAACATGCGGTCCAGCCGCCCGGTGACCGCGACGTCGCGGGTGGCGAGGACCGGGAGCAGGTCGTCGGTCACCTGGGCTTCCGCCACTTCCGCCAGGCGGGTGCCGATGCGGTGGGCGTAGGCCGCGAGGAAGGATTGCCGGAACGTCTTGGTGCGCTTGCGGCCCCCGGCGCGCTGGGCGGCCTCCGCCTTCGTCATCGCGGTCGTGGCCTGCACGAGGAGCGAGGTGTAGAGGAGTTCGACCGCCTCCAGGTCCGTTTCGAAGCCGACGACGGTGGAGAAGCGCAGGGGTTCGTTCCACACCGCGCGGCAGTGGTTGGCGGAGGCGACGGCGTCCAGCAGCACCGCCTTGGCCTGCTCGTACGGCGGTTCCACACCGATCCGGCAGGCGCCGGGGGTGTCGGGCGAGGGGGCCCGCGCCGCGAGCAGCGCCTCGTCGACGCTGTGCCGGGCCATCAGCTCCTGCGCCTTGGCGCTGAGCGCCTCCGCCTCCTCCGGGAACCCGGTGGCCTCCGCCTTGGCGAGCAGGGCGCGGATGCGGGTGAGCATGCGGGACTCGGCCCTGGCCCCACCGGTCGCCTCCCCCGGCGCCTCGTCGAGGGCCTCGAGGGCGGGCAGCCGCAGCAGCAGGCGGTACAGCTCCAGCACGGCCGTGGCGTGCGAGAAGCGGTCGGTGCGGGGCGGGGCCTCGGCGGGGAGTTCCGCGAGCTGCGCGCTCCAGCGGCTGCCGCGGGGGCGGTCGCCGGGTGCCTGGGCTCGGATCAGCGCGGCCACGAGGAGCACGTGGACGTCCTCCAGCTCGCTCCGGACGATCCGTACGACGTCGGCCGGCTGCCAGCCGCGCCGCCAGGACGCCGCCACGAACTCCTCCCCGCGCCGGGCGAGTTCGGCATCCGCCGCCGGGTCGGAGGCGAGCAGGGACGCGCCTGTGTCGAGGGCCGTCTCGCCGGTCGCGTACAGGGCTGCTTCGAACGCGCGGTCGACGGTGGGGGACGTACTCACGGGCCGATGGTGCCACGCGCCGAACTGTCAACTCACGGTTGACACCCTTGGGTACGCAACCTACGGTTGACACATGACGACGAACCCCAACATCACGTCATCCGTGCGCCTCGACGACCTGATCGCGGCGATCAAGAAGGTTCACCAGGAACCCCTCGAGCAGCTCCAGGACGCGGTGATCGCCGCCGATCACCTCGGCGAGGTGGCCGACCATCTGATCGGCCACTTCGTGGACCAGGCCCGGCGTTCGGGTGCCTCCTGGACGGACATCGGCAAGAGCATGGGGGTCACCCGGCAGGCCGCGCAGAAGCGCTTCGTGCCGAAGGAGTCGGCCGACCTCGACCCGAGCCAGGGCTTCAACCGCTACACGCCCCGCGCCCGCAACACGGTGATGGCCTCGCACAACGCCGCCAAGGCCGCGCACAACGCCGAGGGCCTGCCCGAGCACCTCGTCCTCGGTCTGCTGGCCGAGCCCGACGGCCTCGCCGCGAAGGCGATCGTCGTCCAGGGCGTCACCCTCGACGCGGTACGCGAGGCGGCGACGGCGGCGCTCCCGCCCGCCGTCGAGGAGGCCCCGGAGCTCGTGCCGTACGGCCAGGCCGCCAAGAAGGTCCTGGAGCTCACCTTCCGCGAGGCCCTGCGCCTCGGCCACAACTACATCGGCACCGAGCACATCCTGCTGGCCCTGCTGGAGCACGAGAACGGCGAGGGCGTCCTCAGCGGCCTCGGCATCGGCAAGGAGCGGACCGAGCAGTACGTCGTGACCGTGCTGGAGAAGATCATGCAGGCGCAGCAGGAGACGCCGGACGAGGCCTGACGAGGGCCGACAGCGCCTGCCGAGGCGGCGATCGGGGGGCGTTGTCAGACCCCCCTGGCAGACTCGCCGCATGGCCGACCGGTGGGCGCTCGCTCCGGCCGAGGACGGTGGCGTGGACGTCGCCTCCCTCGGTCCGGACGGGCTGCCCGCCGGGCCGGTGCGACGGGAGACGGACCCCGCCGAGGCCGTGCGGAGCCGTCCCGGCGTCACACGGTGGGTGTGGCGGTCCACCGCCGAGGTCTACCCGCGTCTGCTCGCCACGGGGGTGCGAGTCGAGCGGTGCTACGACATCGAGGCCGCCGAGACGCTCCTCCTCGGCCACGAGGGGCGGTACGGGGAACCGCGCTCGGCCGCGGCCGCCCTGGCCCGGCTGCGCGGCGGCCCCGTACCGCCCGATCCGCCCCAGCGGTCCGCCGAACCGGGCTCGCAGTCCTCCCTGTTCGAGCCACAGGGCGTCCCTCTCCCCCTGCCGGACCTCCTCGCGGTCTACGCCGAGCAGCAGCGCCGGCACGAGAGCGCCGAGCACCCCGGCCGCATGCGGCTGCTCACGGCCGCCGAGTCGGCGGGCATGCTGGTGGCCGCCGAGATGAACCGCGCCGGGCTGCCCTGGCGCGCCGACACGCACCGCGCGGTGCTGCACGACCTGCTGGGCGAGCGGTACGCGGGCGGCGGCGAGCCACGCCGCCTGGCCGAACTGGCCGACGAGGTGTCCACGGCCTTCGGGCGCCGGGTGCGGCCCGACCTGCCGGCCGACGTGGTCAAGGCCTTCGCCCAGGCCGGGATCAAGATTTCCTCGACCCGCCGCTGGGAGATCGAGTCGATCGACCACCCGGCCGTGAAGCCCCTGATCGAGTACAAGAAGCTGTACCGCGTCTGGGTCGCCCACGGCTGGTCCTGGCTCCAGGACTGGGTCCGCGACGGGCGGTTCAGACCCGAGTTCCTCGCGGGCGGGACGGTCACCGGGCGCTGGGTGACCAACGGCGGGGGCGGGCTCCAGATCCCCAAGGTGATCCGGCGGGCCGTGATCGCCGACCCCGGCTGGCGGCTCGTCGTCGCCGACGCCGACCAGATGGAGCCGCGCGTCCTCGCGGCGATCTCCCGCGACCCCGGGCTGATGGAGGTGGCCGGCCGGGAGACCGACCTGTACCAGTCCGTCTCCGACCGCGCCTTCTCCGGAGACCGCGCCCAGGCCAAACTCGCCGTGCTCGGCGCGGTCTACGGCCAGACCTCCGGCGACGGCCTGAAGAACCTCGCCGCGCTCAGACGCCGCTTCCCCAGGGCGGTGGCGTACGTCGACGACGCGGCCCGCGCCGGCGAGGAGGGCCGGCTCGTGCGGACCTGGCTGGGCCGGACCTGCCCGCCCGCGGCCCGGGCGACGGAGGACGGGACGGAGGAGGCCGGTATCCCCGTCGCCGACGACGACCACCCCGACGCCGCCGCGCCCTGGGTGCCCGGCTACGCCTCCACCAACGCCCGTGCCCGCGGCCGCTTCGCCCGCAACTTCGTCGTCCAGGGCAGCGCCGCCGACTGGGCCCTGCTCCTGCTCGCCGCGCTGCGCAGGACCTGCGCGGACATGGCGGCGGAGCTGGTGTTCTTCCAGCACGACGAGGTGATCGTGCACTGCCCCGAGGAGGAGACGGAGGCGATCGTGACGGCGATCCACGAGGCGGCGGCCCTGGCCGGCCGACTGACCTTCGGCCAGACCCCGGTGCGGTTTCCGTTCACCACGGCGGTGGTGGAGTGCTATGCGGATGCCAAGTGAGGGGCGGGCACCGGCCTGTTGATCAGTCGGCCGTGGCCAGCAGCTCGCGGAGTTCCGTGACCACCGTCCGCTCGTCCGTTCCGTCCAGCGCCGCGAGTGCCGAGCGCCACTCCTCGAGGGCCGCCTCGGGCCGCCCCCGCTCCCGCAGGAGCAGCCCGTGCTGGTGGCGGGCGAGACCGCCGGTGTAGCGGTCGGCGCGGGCATCGGCCCGGTCCAGCAACTCCGCGCACTCGCGGGCGGCCCGCCCGGTGCGGCCCAGCAGCCGCAGGGCACGGACCAGCCCGAGCCGGGTCTGGGACTCGCCGTGCCAGTCGCCCTGGCCGCCGAGGATGCGCAGGCTCTCCTCGAAGTGCGGAAGGGCCGCGGCCGGTTCGCCGAGCCGCAGATGGGCGTAGCCGATGTTGCAGTGCGCGGAGTGCCGCAGGATGACGGCACCGATGTCCTCCCCGATGGCGAGCGAACGCCGGTGGTGCTCGATGGCGGCCCGCGCGTCGGTGTGCTCGTAGAGGTTGCCGAGGTGGCTGCGGGTCACGGCCTCGCCGTACGGGTCGTCCAGCTGCCGTGCGTGCTCCAGGCTCAGCAGCAGCGCCTCGCCGGCCTCGGCGTGCCGGCCGAGCCCGTCGAGCAGCAGGCCGCGGTTGTTGAGGCAGCGACGGATCCAGGAGAGGTGGTCCAGCCGCCGCCAGAGCACCAGCGCCCGGTCGTTGAGGGCGAGCGCCTCGTTCTGCCGGCCGGTCAGGAAGTGCAGTCCGGCGAGGTCGACCAGCGCGCACGCCTCCGCCGCCCGGTCACCGAGCCGCCGCGCCACACCGAGGCCGGCCCGCCCGAGCACCTCCATCTCCGCGACCCGCCCCCTGCGGTGCGCGTAGGGAAAGATCAGCCGGACGACGTCGGAGACCAGGCCCGCCCGCCGCCGGCACGGGTCGTCCGCATGCCGCCCGACCAGGGTGACGAGGTTCGCCAACTCCCGGTCTCCCCAGGCGAAGGCCTCCTCGGGGCCGCTGAAGGGGGCGACGGCGTCGGCGGGTGCGGGCCCGTGCCCGTCCGGCCGGCCCGCGGTGGGCCGGCGGCGGTCGTCCTGGTCGGGCCCGGGCTCGACGATCGCGGTGAGAACGCGCTCGGCGACGGCGGCGTACCACCGCAGGGCCGTCTCGACGGCGTCGCCACCGAGCCCGTCACCGGCCGTCTCACCCGGCACCTCCCCGGCCCGTTCACGCGCGAAGTCGCGCACCAGGTCGTGCGGCTCGTACCGGCCGTACGCCGTCTCCTCCAGCAGGGCGACGTCCACGAGCCGGTCGAGGGCGGCCTCGGCACGCCGTTCGCCCGTGCCGGTGAGGCGGGCGAGCAGCGGGACGCCGTAGGTGGGCAGGTCGAGCGCGCCGATGCGGCGCAGGGCGAGGGCCGCGTCCCGGTCGGCCTCGCGTTCGGAGGCGGCGAGCGCGTCGTGCGCGACGGCCAGGGACCGGCGGACGCTCAGGTCGTCGTACTCCAGGTGGTGCAACCGCTCACCCACGGCGGCCAGTTGCCCGGCGAGAACGTCCGGGGTGAGGGCCCGCCGGGCGGCGAGCCGAGCGGCGACGACGCGCAGGGCCAGCGGGAGTCTGCCGGTGAGTTCGACGAGGCGACGAGCGGCGTCACCCTCCTCGCCCTCCAGTCCCTCGCGGCCCGAGGCCGCGTGCAGGAGTTCGGCGCTCTCCTCGTCCGACAGCGGACCGAGCGGGAAGCGTGCCGCTCCGTCCAGGGCGGTGAGCGGCGAACGGCTGGTGACGATCACTGCGCACCCGGAGCCGCCCGGCAGCAACGGCCGCACCTGCGCGGCACTCGCGGCGTCGTCCAGCACCAGGAGCGTGCGCGTCGGCGCGAGCAGCGAGCGCAGCAACGCGGAGGCCAGGCCAGGCGGTTCGGGGATCCGGCATGGCTCGACGCCGAGGTCACGCAGCAGGGCGGTGAGGGCCTGGGAAGGGGTGAGGGGGGTCATGCCCTGGGTGGCGCCGTGCAGGTTGAGGTAGAGCTGCCCATCAGGGAATCGTTCGGCCAGAGGATGCGCGACATGCAGCGCGAGTGCGCTCTTGCCGACGCCGGCCATGCCGCTGATGACGGCGGTGGGACATGGGCCGGGCGTCGTGAGAGTGCGGCGCAGGCAGTCGCGTACGCCAGTGCGCCCGGTGAAGTGAGCGGGCGGCGGAGGCAACTGGGCCGGCGTCGGCGATGGGGCGACGGTACGCTCCAAGACCCGCGCTGACACCGGTGGACCGCATGGATCGTCGGCACGACCGCCCCCCGTACCGCCTCGCAGCACCTCCACGTGCGCCTGCCGCACCCCCGGCCCCGGCTCGATGCCGAGCCGGTCGACGAGGCGGGTGCGCAGCTCGTGATGGACGGCCAGGGCCTCGGCCTGGCGGCCGGTGCGGTGCAGGGCGAGCATGAGCTGCCGGTGGTAGGCCTCACGTAGCGGATACTCGGCGGTCAACGCCGTCAGCTCCGGCACGAGCCCGTCGAGCCGCGGGCCGCCCAGCTCCAGCTCGGCGTCGTAGCGCCACTCCAGGAGCAGCAGCCGTGCCTCGTGCAGCCGCTGCGCGAAGGCGTAGCCGCCCACCTCGGACGGCAGCCCGGCGAGCGGTGCGCCCCGCCACAGCGCGAGCCCGGCCGTACCCGCGCGGACGACCCGCTCCCAGTCCCGGCCGGCGTGCGCGGCACGCGCCGCGGCGACCCGGGCGTCGAACAGGTGGACGTCCAGCTCGCCCTCGTCGACGCGCAGCACATACCCGGACGGTACGGTCCGCAGCCGCTCGGGATCGTCGAGCAACCGCCGCAACCGGGCTATGTGGTTGTGCAGCGAGGCCTGGGCGGAAGCGGGCGGCGCCCCGTTCCACAGCGCGTCCTTGAGCGACTCGGCGGAGACGACCCGCCCGGCGTCGAGCAGCAGAGCGGCGAGCAGCACCCGGACCTTGGGGCTCGCGATACCCCGCGCCTCGCTCCGGCCGCCGCCGCTGACGTCGTGGTAGAGCACCGGCGGCCCGAGCAGCCCGAACCGCGGCTCGCACCGCTCGCCGGGGCCTTCGTCACCGCCGGTGCAGGGAGATGCCCCCATCGCTCCCCCGCCTTCCCCTGTCACCGCCCTTGACGAATCTCCGCCACCCTGGTCAACCGTTGGCCATATGTTAGCGATCCGTTGGCACAACCTGATGTGATCACTCCGTCGGATCTGGCCCGGCGGTGCGCGCGTCTCGGCGCGCCACTCGGGGGAGTGTCGCCGCCGCGGCCGGTTCCGGGTCCCGGTCGGCGGAGGTGAACGGCCGGGGCCCACTCAAACCTCAGGCCGCTCCGGCTCGGCTGTCAGATGACGGGCGGCCGCCCCAGCCGCGTGAGCCGCCACACCGTACGCCAGCGCATGGGCCGCCGCTCCCCCGCCGGCTCCCGTACGCCTTCCAGGAATCCGCCGAACCACGCGCGCAACCCGGCACCGGACCGGTTCCGCGCCAGCGTGAGCAGCACCCACACCCCCAGATGGACGGGGACGAGCGCGGCCGGCAGCCGGCGGCGGGCCAGCCAGACCCGGTTGCGGGCGTTCACGCGGTAGTAGATGGCGTGCCGGGCGGGCGAGGTCTTCGGGTGCTGGAGCAGCAGTTCGGGCGCGTAGAGGATGTGCCAGTCCGCGTCGGCCGCGCGCCAGGCCAGGTCGGTCTCCTCGTGGGCGAAGAAGAACTCGGCGGGCCAGTCGCCGATCTCGTCGAGCATCGCCATCCGCAGCGCGTGCCCGCCACCGAGGAACCCGGTGACGTAACCGCCCCGCAGGGGGTCCGAGCCGCCGATCCGGGGCACGTGCCGCTGCTGCGTCTCGCCGAGTTCGTCGGCGATGCGGAACCCTACGATGCCGAGCCGTTCGTCGGCGGCGTACAGATCGCGCACGCGGCGCAGCACATCGGCGTCCACGAGCAGTCCGTCGTCGTCCAGATCGATGACGACGTCGACATCACCGAACTCCCGCAGCCGCGCGAGGGCCGCGTTCCGCCCACCGGGGCACCCGAGGTTCTCGTCGAGTTCGACAGGGGTGACCTCACCGGGCAGCGACAGCCGCCGGGCGAACTCGGGCAGCGGGCAGCCGTTGCCGACGATCACGATCCGCTCGGGCGCCACGTCCTGCTTGGCCACGGACCGGAGCAGCGCGTCGACCTCCTCGGGCCGATTGCCCATCGTCACCACGGCGACGGCGATCCTGGGCGCCCCCATGTCCTCACCTCATCACGGTCGGCAACTGACGGGTCGACGGGCGATGCTAGCCGTTCACGGTAAGGCCCCCTTAAATACGCCTGCCGGACGACGGTCCGCCTGACTCGTTCGGCCGAACCGGCACCCGACCCGATCGGGCACAGGATGTCGGGTCCGGCAGGGGGCGCGCTGCCTAGCGTGGTGGACACCGAAGAGGCACGAAACAGGAAGGAACCGGGCGTGCTGGAGCGGCTCAACCAGGCCATGGAACACATCGAGCGCCACCTCGACGACTCCGTCGACGCCGTGGAGCTGGCGCGGATCGCGGCCACCTCCGAGTACCACCTGCGCCGCATGTTCTCCGCACTCGCAGGCATGCCCCTGTCGGAGTACATCCGGCGCCGGAGGCTCACCGTCGCGGGCGCCGAGGTGCTCACGGGCGGCGAGACGCTGCTGGAGATCGCGGTGCGCTACGGCTACGGCTCCGGCGAGGCGTTCGCTCGGGCGTTCCGCACGATGCACGGCGTGGGACCGGGCGAGGCCCGGCGCACCGGCGCCGTGCTCGTCTCCCAGCCCCGGCTGACCTTCCGCCTCACCGTCGAAGGGAGCAGCAGCATGAACTACCGAGTGGTGGACCGTCCGGCCTTCACCGTCACCGGCTTCAAGACCCGGATCCCCCTGGTCCACTCAGGCCCCAACGAGTCGATCATCGACTTCGTCCGCGGCCTCGACAAGCCGGCCCTGGAACACCTGAAGAAGCTCTCCGACCAGGACCCCCAGGGCATCGTCGCGGTCTGCGACGACCTGGACCCGAGCCGGGCCGAGGGGACGCAACTCGACTACTACCACGGCGTGATCACCTCAGCGCGGACCTCGCCGCCCGAGGGCGTCACCACCCTGCCCGTCGCACCCGGTACCTGGGCGGTCTTCACCACCTCCGGCCCGGCTCCCCAGGCCATCCAGGACCTCTGGCGAGACGTCTTCACCGAGTGGTTCCCGTCCAACCCGTACCGCAGCCGCCCCGGCCCGGAGATCCTCCGAACCGAACTCTCGGCAGACGGCACCCACGCGGACGCCGAGCTGTGGCTGCCGGTGGAGCGGGAAACCGCCCGCTGACATCGGGACCCCAGGTTCCGCTCCGGCATTCCGAGGAGGGAATTCTGATACGCCGTGACGCCAACATGACGTGCCGTTGTCCCAGACCGCCTCGTAGGCGATCTCCACGGGAGCCCCGCCCCGGACGAGGGGACGGGAGCGAGACCGCAGACACCCGCGCGGCCCGCGCCCGGCGTCGCCGTCGCGTGCGCTGAACGACAAAACCCCAGGTCGGAGTCCATCCGACCTGGGGTTTCAGGTGAGCCGCCTTCGGGATTCGAACCCGAGACCTACGCATTACGAGTGCGTTGCTCTGGCCATCTGAGCTAAGGCGGCGCGCTGTCCGCACTATGGTGCGATCAGCAACGACGGTAAGTCTACACAGTTTCGAAGGGTGCTCCGTACCGGCCCCGGAGGCGGGCCCTCCGGGGCCGGGCCGGCGGCTATGAGCAGCGCTTTCCGTCCTGGGGCGGGGTGCCGCGGAGGAGGTAGGCGTTGATCGTGCGGTCGATGCAGGCGCTGCCGCGGCCGTAGGCCGTGTGGCCGTCCCCCGCGTAGGTGAGGAGGCGGGCCGAGGTGAGCTGGCCGGCCAGGGCCTTCGCCCAGCGGTAGGGGGTCGCGGGGTCGCGGGTGGTGCCGACCACCACGATGGGGGCCGCGCCCTTCGCCTCGATGCGGCGCGGCTCGCCCGTGGCGTGCACCGGCCAGTACGCGCAGTTCAGCGAGGCCCAGGCGAGGCCCTCGCCGAAGACGGGGGACGCCTTTCTGAAGTCCGGCAGCGCGCTGCGCACCTGGTCGGGGGTGTCGAATGCGGGCGGCAGGTCCAGGCAGTTCACCGCCGCGTTGGCGAACATCAGGTTGCTGTAGGCGCCGTCGGCGTCACGCTCGTAGTAGCCGTCGGACAGGACGAGGAGCCCGGCGCCGTCGTCCTTCTTCATCGCGGCGGTCAGTGCCTCACGCAGCTGCGGCCACGCCCCCTCGTCGTACATGGCCGCGATCACACCGGTCGTGGCGAGCGACTCGGTGAGGCGGCGGCCGTCGGGGTCGCCGGTGGGGATGGGCTGCTTGTCCAGTTCCCCGAAGAACGCCTTCAGGTTCCTGCCCACCCGCTCGGGCGAGGTGCCCGCGCCGCCCAGCGGGCAGTCGGCCTGGCGTACGCAGTCCCGCGCGAACGACCGGAACGCCGTGTCGAAGCCCGCCGTCTGTTCCAGGTTCAGCCGCCGCGCGCTCAGCGACGGGTCCATCGCGCCGTCCAGCACCAGCCGGCCCGCCCGGTCCGGGAAGAGCCCGGCGTATGTCGCGCCGAGGAACGTCCCGTAGGACGCGCCGACGTAGTTCAGCTTCTTGTCGCCGAGCGCCGCCCGCACGATGTCCATGTCCCGGGCCGCCTCCACGGTGGACACATGGCGCAGCAGCCTGGGCGCGTCCGCGCCGCAGCCCTCGGCGAACGTCCGGTACGCCGCGACCAGCCCGTCGCCCTCCTTCGCGTCGTCGGGCGTGATGTCCGTCTGCGTGTACGTGTCCATGTCCGGCCCGTCCAGGCACTCGACGGGCTCGCTGCGGGCCACGCCGCGCGGGTCGACCGCCACCATGTCGTAGCGGGCCCGGATTTCGGCCGGATAGCCGATGCCGGCGTACGACTCCATGTAGCCGATCGCCGAGCCGCCCGGCCCGCCGGGGTTCACGAGCAGCGAGCCCAGCCGCTCGCCCGTGGCCTTCTTGCGGGCGACGGCGAGCCGGACGTCACCGGCGGACGGCCTGGCGTAGTCGAGCGGTGCCTTGATGGTGGCGCACTGGAAGCCGGGGACGCCGCAACCGCGCCAGGCCGGCTTCTGCGCGTAGTACGGCGCGAGCGCCGCGGAGACGGACTTCGGCAGCGCGGCCAGCGCCGCCGGCTCCGGCGCCGCCGAGGCCGCGGACGTCGTCGGGCTCCCCGAGGAGCAGGCGGAGACCAGCAGCGCGGCCGTGGCGAGGAGGCCGACCGCGGTCCTGACTCCGCCACGGGCCCTGCGGTGGGCGCCGACGGAGCCCGCGCGACGGGAAGCCGGGGTGGAGGCGGAGCGGGAGGTGCGCCTTGTGTACATCCAGCGAGCGTAACTCTGCGCGATGGAATGAGTGCCGTGCGTGCGTGTCGTGCCTCGTACGAGTTACGCCGAGCCTCGTACGAGTTACAACGTCAACCCCAGGCCCCCCGCGCCTCCCGGCCTCACCCGGGCGTCAGCCCGCTCTGAGCGCCATCGTCATCGCCTCCACCGCGAGCAGCGGCGCCACATTGCGGTCGAGCGCGTCACGGCAGCCGGCGATCGCCTCGATGCGGCGGAGCGTGGACTCCGGGGAACTGCCGCGGGCCAGGCGCTCCAGGGCGTCCTCGGCGTCCGCGTTGGCGATGGCCACCCGGGAGCCGAGCTGGAGGGCGAGGACATCGCGGTAGAACGACGTGAGGTCGGTCAGGGCGAGGTCGAGGCTGTCGCGCTGCGTGCGCGTTCTGCGGCGCTTCTGCTTGTCCTCCAGGTCCTTGATCACGCCGGCCGTGCCACGCGGCATCCGGCCGCCCTGGGCCGCGCCGAGAGCGGCCTTCAG
This sequence comes from Streptomyces sp. NPDC044719, assembly GCF_056433405.1. Lineage (NCBI taxonomy): Bacteria > Bacillati > Actinomycetota > Actinomycetes > Kitasatosporales > Streptomycetaceae > Streptomyces > Streptomyces sp. NPDC044719. The sequence goes on along the minus strand of NZ_JBWKHE010000003.1, from coordinate 801,617 downwards.
CTCCTCGGTCTCCTTGGCGTCCATCTCCTCGGCGAGCTGCTTGGCGTCCTGGGCGGCCGCGTCGACCAGCTCCTGGGCGGCCTTGAGCGCGCCGCCGACCTCCTCCACGCGCAGCGGCATCCTCAGCACGGCGGCACGGCGTTCGCGCGCGGCCGGGTCGGTGGCCAGCCGGCGGGCCCGGTCGACATGGCCCTGGGTCGCGCGGGCCGCCGCGGCGGCCGCGGCCGGCTCGATGCCCTCGCGTCGTACGAGCATGTCGGCGACGGCGTCGACCGACGGCGTGCTCAGGTTCAGATGGCGGCAGCGGGAGCGGATGGTCGGCAGGACGTCCTCGATGGAGGGGGCGCACAGCAGCCAGACCGTGCGGGGGGCCGGCTCCTCCACGGCCTTGAGGACGGCGTTGGCCGACTTCTCGTTCAGCCGCTCGGCGTCCTCGACGAGGATGATCTGCCAGCGGCCGTTCGCCGGCGAGGTGAACGACTTGCGGACGGTGTCGCGCATGTCGTCGGCGAGGATCTGTGCGCCGACGGCGGCCACGGTGGTGACGTCGGCGTGCGTGCCCACCAGTGCCGTGTGACATCCGTCGCAGAAGCCGCAGCCCGGGGAGCCGCCGAGGGCCCGGTCGGGGCTGACGCACTGCAGCGCCGCCGCGAAGGCCCGCGCCGCCTGGTTCCGCCCGGCTCCGGGCGGGCCCGTGAACAGCCACGCGTGGGTCATCTTCGACGCCTCGGGCGGAGGGGCGTCGGCCGCGGCCGCGGTGACCAGGGCGTCGGCGTCCCTGGCGGCAGCGTCCAGCTGCGCGCTCACCCTCTGCTGCCCGACGAGGTCGTCCCACACGGTCATGGGTCACGCCGCCCTTCCGTCACGTCCGCGTCCGCGGACCGTACTGCCCTGCGAGATCCATTGTGGGGGCGACCACTGACAACCGGCCCCGGCCCTCTGCGGGCCGGGGCCGGTGATCTTCCCGACATCGCCTGCCGGGCAGGGCCTCAGCGGCCCCGGCCCCTGCCCCGGCGCCCCCGGCCCTCGTCCGGCTCGTCCTCGTGCGGTCCGAGCAGCTCGTCCGCCAGTGAGGGCAGGTCGTCCAGCGGCGTCTCCTCGGCCCAGTCGGACCGGCGGCGGCGCGGCTCGCCCTCGGCGTCGACCTGGGGCAGCTCGCGCGTACGGTCCTCGGTCCCGTCGGGGCGGGCGGCCGGGGAGTCGTCCCGGAAGTACCCGGGCGGAACCCGGTCCGCGGGTTCGTCCCCGCGCACGGGCGGCAGTACGGCCGTCTCCTCGGCGTCCCCCGGCCGGACCGGAGGCAGCACGGCCGTCTCGTCCGCCGCACCGGAGGGCACCTGGGGCAGCACCTCGGTCTCGTCCCAGGCCCGGGGCGAAACCGGCGGGAGCACCTCCGTCTCCTCGCCCGCTCCCGGCGGAACGGACGGCTTCGGCAGCTCGGCCGTCACCTCGGCGTCGGCTCCCCCGGAGCTCCGGCCGCGGCCGGAGGTCTTGCCGCCGGGCCGCTCACCGGCCTTGTTGCCGACGTCGTCGCCCGCCTCGTCGTCCCGCACCCGGCGCAGCACGGTCGTCTCGTCCACGGAACCGGATCCGGAGCCGGAGCCAGACCCGGAGCCGGAACCTGAACCGTCCGGGGCGTTCTCCGGTGTCACCTCCGGCGTCGGCACGGTAGCCGCGTCCTGAGCGCCCGTCGCCCGGGACGGGCGCTGTGGAGCGGAACCCTGGCCAGCACCCTGGGGAGAGCGCTTCGGTCCCGCCTCCGCTGCCGCTGCCGCCGCCTCCGCCAGGCGTCGCGCCTCCTCGGCCCGCAGCAGCGCGGCCTCGGCCTTGCGCTGCTTCTCCAGACGGAGCGCCTCGGCCTCGGCACGCAGCCTGGCCTCTTCCTCGGCCTGCTTGCGGCGCCGTTCCTCCTCGGCCTTGCGGCGGGCCTCTTCCTCGGCCCGGGCCTTCTCCTCCGCGAGGAGCCGCGCCCTCTCCTCCTCGGCCTTCTTCTGCGCTTCCTCGGCCCGTCGCCGGGCCTCCTCCGCCTGCCGTTCGGCCTCGCGCCGCTGCGCCTCCTCCAGCTCGCGCCGCTTGCGCTCCTCCTCCTCGGCGCGCAGCTTGGCCAGCTGCTCCTGGCGCTCACGCTCCAGGCGCTCCTCCTCGGCCTTGCGGGCGGCCTCTTCCTCGGCCTTGCGGCGGGCCTCCTCCTCGGCCTTCTTCCGCGCCTCTTCCTGGGCCTTGATCTCGGCCTCGGACAGCGGCAGCACCTGGTCGAGCCGGTGCCGGATGACGGTCGTGACGGCCTCGGGCTCCTGGCCTGCGTCCACCACCAGGTACCGCCCGGCATCGGCCGCGGCCAGGGTGAGGAAGCCGGACCGCACGCGCGCGTGGAACTCGGCGGGCTCCGACTCCAGCCGGTCGGGCGCCTCGGTGAACCGCTCACGCGCGGTCTCCGGCGCGACGTCCAGCAGGACGGTCAGATGCGGCACGAGCCCGTTCGTCGCCCAGCGGTTGATCCGGGCGATCTCGGTCGGCGACAGATCGCGGCCCGCGCCCTGGTAGGCCACGGACGAGTCGATGTACCGGTCGGAGATGACGACCGCGCCGCGCTCCAGGGCGGGCCGTACGACGGTGTCGATGTGCTCGGCCCGGTCGGCCGCGTACAGCAGTGCCTCCGCGCGGTGCGACAGGCCCTCGCTGGACACGTCCAGCAGGATCGACCGCAGCCGCTTGCCCACCGGCGTCGCCCCCGGCTCGCGCGTCAGCACGACCTCGTGGCCCTTGCCGCGGATCCACTCGGCGAGCGCCTCCGCCTGCGTGGACTTGCCGGCCCCGTCGCCGCCCTCCAGGGCGATGAAGAAACCGGTGCTCGCGGGCGCCTGATCCGGGTCGTCGCCGCGGAGCAGCGCGTCCCGCAGGTCCTGGCGCAGCGGCACTCCGGAGCGGTCGTCGACCTTGGCCAGGACCAGCGCGGCCACCGGCAGCAGCAGGGCGCCGGCCAGCATCAGCGTGAAGGCCGCGCCGCCGTGCGCGAAGACGAACTTGCCGCCCTCCAGCCGGTGCGGCCCGATCGCCGCCGCCACCAGCGGGGCGATCACCGCGCCGAGCGCCACGCAGACCCGGACGACCGCGTGCAGGTGCTCGGTCGTACGGGACCGCCGGTACTCCTCGGTCTCCTGGTCGAGCAGCGTGTGCCCGATGTTGGCGGCCATGCCCGCGCCGACACCGGCCAGGGCGAGGATCAGCAGCACGGTGGTGACGTCCGGGACCAGCCCGGCGGCCAGCAGCGCGACACCGGTGAAGGCGATCACCAGCGCGAGCAGCCGGCGGCGCGACAGGGCGGGCAGCAGGGCGGGCGCCGTACGGATGCCGACGACGACACCGCCGGTGAGCACGCCCACGAACAGGCCGTAGAGCACCGGGCCGCCGCCCAGGTCCTTGGCGTGCAGCACGACCACGGCGACGGAGGCGGACACAGCGGCGGCGACGGCCGCGCAGGCCAGCACCAGCAGCGGCATCGCACCGGTGCGGCCCTTGTCGGCGCCGGTCGCGGTCTTCGGGCGGCGCAGCCCCTCGAGCGGCGAACGCGCGCGCGGGGTGCGTGTGGCGGGCAGTTCGAGGAAGGTCAGCACGGAGAGGGACGCGGCGAACAGCCCGGCCGCCACGTACGAGGCGAGGGCCGCCTGGTGCTGGCCGAACCAGTCGATGCCGACGCCCAGCAGGTTGTTGAAGAGGGCCGCGACGACGAGTACGACGGCCGCGAGCGGGATCGCGATGAAACCGGTGCGCAGCGAGAGCCGGCGCAGGGCGTCCAGGTGGTCGGGCAGCGGCCGGACCGTCGCACCTTCCGGCGGCGGTGCGGGCAGCAGCGCGGGGGCCGCGCTCTCGCGGCACACCGTCCAGAAACGCTCGGCGACTCCGGTCACGAAGGCCGTGACGAGGAGCATGGCCAGGGCGTCGTCGGGCATCCAGTCGATCCACAGCGGCGCGATGATGAGCAGCGCGGCGCGCAGCCCGTCCGCGCCGACCATGGTCCAGCGGCGGTCGAGCGGGCCGTCCTGGGAGGTGAGCGCCGTGAGCGGACCGAGGAGCACGGCGCCGAAGAGGAGCGTCGCGAGGATGCGCACCCCGAAAACGGTCGCCACTGCGAACGCCACGCCTCGATAGCCGCCCCCGAACGCGCCCTCGGCGACAGCCGCCTGGAGCGTGAGCAGGACCAGCACGAGAAGGGCCAGGGTGTCGGCCACGCCGCCCACGAGCTGTGCGCTCCACAACCGCTTCAACTGCGGACGGCGCAGCAGGGCGCGGACGGCGCGCTCGCGGGAGTCCGCGACCAGGGCATCGTCGGGGGCCGGCGGAGAGGCCGTGGGGTGCTCGGCTCGCGTCATGCATTCAGCCTATCGGGAGCCACCGACACCCTGGAGGGCCCGTCCTGGCATGCGCACGCCCCGACACCGAAGTGTTGCCGGGGCGTTCGCTTTCCGAACCCTGGGCGAAGACCCAGGCCTTGGCGGCCCGGGTCCCGAACAGATCCTGAACGGGCCTCAGTCCTCCGCGGGCTTCGAGGCGGTCGCCGTCTTGGCCGCCGTCTTCTTCGCCGTGGTGGTCTTCTTGGCCGTCGTCTTCTTCGCGGTCGTGGTCTTCTTCGCCGCGGTCTTCTTGGCTGCCGTCTTCTTCGCCGGGGCCTTCTTGGCCGCCTTCTTGGCAGTCTTCTTCGCCGGCCCCTTCGCCCGCTTCTCGGCGAGCAGCTCGAAGCCGCGCTCCGGGGTGATGTCCTCGACGCTGTCGCCGGAGCGCAGGGTCGCGTTGGTCTCGCCGTCGGTGACGTACGGCCCGAAGCGACCGTCCTTGACGACGACCGGCTTCTCGCTCACCGGGTCGGGGCCCAGCTCCTTCAGCGGCGGCTTGGCGGCCGCCCGGCCCCGCTGCTTCGGCTGGGCGTAGATCGCCAGCGCCTCTTCCAGCGTGATCGTGAAGAGCTGCTCCTCCGCCTGGAGCGAGCGCGAGTCCGTGCCCTTCTTCAGATACGGGCCGTAGCGGCCGTTCTGCGCGGTGATCTCCTGACCCTCGGCGTCGGCGCCGACGACACGCGGCAGCGACATCAGCTTCAGGGCGTCGTCGAGCGTCACCGTGTCCAGGGACATCGTCTTGAAGAGGGAGGCCGTACGCGGCTTGACCGCGTTCTTGCCCGTCTTCGGGGTGCCCTCGGGGAGGATCTCCGTCACGTAGGGGCCGTAGCGGCCGTCCTTGGCGACGATCGTGTGGCCGGTGGCCGGGTCGGGGCCCAGCTCGTAGTCGCCGCTCGGCTTGGCGAGCAGTTCCTCGGCGAGGTCGACGGAGAGCTCGTCCGGCGCCAGGTCGTCCGGGATGTCGGCGCGCTGGTGCTGCTCGGTGTCCTTCTCGCCGCGCTCGATGTACGGCCCGTAGCGGCCGACCCGCAGCACGATGTCGTTGCCCACGGGGAACGACGACACCTCGCGCGCGTCGATCGCGCCCAGGTCGGTCACCAGCTCCTTGAGGCCGCCGAGGTGGTCCCCGTCGCCGTTGCCGGCGTCGGCCGCACCGCCGTCGGCCGTGCCTTCACCGAAGTAGAACCGCTTCAGCCACGGCACCGACCGTGCCTCACCGCGGGCGATGCGGTCGAGGTCGTCCTCCATCTTGGCGGTGAAGCCGTAGTCGACGAGCCGCCCGAAGTGCTTCTCCAGCAGGTTGACCACGGCGAAGGACAGGAAGGACGGCACGAGTGCCGTGCCCTTCTTGAACACATAGCCGCGGTCGAGGATCGTGCCGATGATCGACGCGTACGTCGACGGACGGCCGATCTCGCGCTCTTCCAGCTCCTTGACCAGGGAGGCCTCGGTGTAGCGGGCCGGGGGCTTGGTGGCGTGCCCGTCGACCGTGATCTCCTCGGCGCTCAGGGCGTCGCCCTCGGAGACCTGGGGCAGCCGGCGCTCGCGGTCGTCGAGCTCGGCGTTCGGGTCGTCGGCGCCTTCGACGTAGGCCTTCAGGAAGCCGTGGAAGGTGATCGTCTTGCCGGACGCGCTGAACTCGACGTCCCGGCCGTCGGCCGCCGTGCCGCCGATCTTCACCGTGACGCTGTTGCCGGTCGCGTCCTTCATCTGGGAGGCGACGGTCCGCTTCCAGATCAGCTCGTAGAGCTTGAACTGGTCGCCGGTCAGCCCGGTCTCGGCGGGAGTGCGGAAACGATCACCCGAGGGGCGGATCGCCTCGTGGGCCTCCTGCGCGTTCTTGACCTTCCCGGCGTACGTCCTCGGCTGCGGCGGCAGATAGTCGGCGCCGTACAGCTGCGTGACCTGGGCGCGGGCGGCGGCGACCGCCGTGTCGCTCAGGGTCGTGGAGTCCGTACGCATGTACGTGATGTAGCCGTTCTCGTACAGCTTCTGCGCGATCTGCATCGTCGCCTTGGCGCCGAAGCCGAGCTTGCGGCTGGCCTCCTGCTGCAGCGTCGTCGTACGGAACGGGGCGTACGGCGAGCGGCGGTAGGGCTTGGACTCGACGGACCGGACGGCGAACCGCGTCTGCTCGAGGGCGGCGGCCAGGGCGCGGGCGTTCGCCTCGTCGAGGTGGAGGGTGTTCGCGCTCTTCAGCTGCCCCAGGGAGTCGAAGTCGCGGCCCTGCGCGACCCGCCTGCCGTCGACGGACTGCAGGCGCGCGACCAGCGACGACGGGTCCGAAGAGTCTCCGGCGCGGCCGGTCGCGAAAGTGCCTGTCAGGTCCCAGTACTCGGCGGAACGGAAGGCGATGCGCTCGCGTTCCCGCTCGACGACGAGTCGCGTGGCGACCGACTGGACACGGCCAGCGGACAGCCGCGGCATGACCTTCTTCCACAGGACCGGCGAGACCTCGTAGCCGTAGAGGCGGTCGAGGATGCGGCGGGTCTCCTGGGCGTCGACGAGCTTCTGGTTGAGCTGGCGCGGGTTGGCCACGGCGGCCTGGATCGCGGCCTTGGTGATCTCGTGGAAGACCATCCGCTTGACCGGGACCTTGGGCTTCAGCACCTCCTGGAGGTGCCAGGCGATGGCCTCGCCCTCGCGGTCCTCATCGGTGGCGAGGAAGAGTTCGTCGGATTCCTTCAGCAGGTCCTTGAGCTTCTTGACCTGCGCCTTCTTGTCGGCGTTGACCACATAGATCGGCTGGAAGTCGTGTTCGACGTCCACACCGAGGCGGCGGACCTCGCCCGTGTACTTCTCGGGCACCTCGGCGGCACCGTTGGGAAGGTCGCGGATGTGCCCGACGCTCGCCTCGACGATGTATCCGGGCCCGAGATAGCCCTTGATCGTCTTCGCCTTGGCAGGCGACTCGACGATGACGAGTCGGCGGCCGCCCTCTGCGGTCTCGCTGGTCGGGGACAACTTCGCTCTTCTCTCCGGTCGACGCTGGGGCCTCCCCGGAGTCGCTTATCCCGGGGCTGGGTCGTGGTGACGCTGCGGAGTGTGACGGTACAGCCCGCCCCCGTGTCAAACGGGAAAAGCCCGCAACGGCCACTCGAACGGTAACCCGACTACCACCATTCCTGCCGCCCGTAGTGCCCGGAGCAGGCCCGGCCCTATGCGGAGCGCGACCTCTCGATTACCGGCGGGCGCGACGCCGACCCGGGCTTCAGAGGCGGGTGAAGCACCATGTTCCGACCGCCAGGGCGAGCACCGCGACGACGCTCGCGAGGGTCGCCGATGCGACGGGCCTCACACCTTCGGCGACGGGCCGGTGCTGGCGTACGCGCGTCACGGTCCACGCCAGCAGTCCCGCTCCGAACAGGGAGAACACCGCTCCCGCGAAGATCGCCGGTTCGCTCTCCATGGCCCCCGTGCCCCTTTTCCCCAGTCCGCGACTCTCCAGCCCCGGGAGGCTGACACGCGTGGGCGGCGGGCAGGCGAACCGTAGGTGAACGCCGGGGCGACGGGGCGGTGGATCCGGGAGGGCCGGCCCCTCGGGACCCGTTCGGGACGAGGTGTTCAAATCGACTCGAAATTTATTGGCGGACCCCTCTCCGGGCCCCTCAGCGCGCCGCCCCGCCGGGATCCCTCAGCGGACCGGCTCCAGGAACCCCTGCTCCACGAGCAGCCGGATCTGCGCCGGTGTGCGGTCGCGCAGCAGCACCGGGTCCTCGCCGATCAGCTGGGCGATGGCGTCGAGGATGCGGCCGGCGCTCATCGTGCCGTCGCAGACGCCCGCGAAACCCGCGCCGACCGTGTCCACCCGGGTCGCCCGGCGCATGCCGCGGTTCTGGCGCAGCACGACATGCTCGGGGTCCTCGGCGCCGGGCAGCCCGACCTGTTCCTGCACGACCTCGGCGGCGAGCCGGAAGTGCCCTTCGAGCAGTCCGGCGTCGTCGTGGCCGCGGAGGTGGTCGAGCCGGTCGAAGTGGGCCCTGATGGTGTCCCCGAGCGGTTGCTCGACCGGATGCGGCCATTCCTCCACCGTCAGGGAGGGCACGGCGGCGCCCGTCCTGCGCAGGGTGATCCAGCCGAAGCCGACGGCCTTCACCTTGCGCGCCTCGAACTCGTCGAGCCATGCGTCGTACCGCGCCTGGTACTCCGCCGGGTCGCCCTCGTGGTCGCCCGAGTCCCGCAGCCACAGCTCGGCGTACTGGTTGACGTCCTGGACCTCGCGCTGCACGATCCACGCGTCGCAGCCCCGGGGCACCCATGACCGGAGCCGGTCCTGCCAGTCCTCCCCTTCCACGTGCTGCCAGTTGGCGAGGAACTGCGCGAACCCGCCCTCGTTCAGCCGCTCCCCCGCCTCCGAAACGAGCGTGCGGCACAGATCGTCCCCGCCCATGCCGCCGTCGCGGTAGGTGAGCCGGGCACCGGGAGAGATCACGAACGGCGGGTTCGAGACGATCAGGTCGTACGTCTCGTCGTCCCGGACCGGGGTGAAGAGGGAGCCCTCGCGCAGATCGGCGGCCGGGGCGCCGGACAGGGCCAGCGTGAGACCGGTGATGTGCAGCGCGCGCGGGTTGAGGTCGGTGGCCGTCACCCTGGTGGCGTGCCGGGCCGCGTGCAGCGCCTGGATGCCGGAACCCGTGCCGAGGTCGAGGGCGGCGCCGACCGGCGTACGGACGGTGATGCCCGCGAGGGTCGTGGAGGCGCCGCCGACGCCCAGGACGACGCCCTCGTCGCGGCTGCCGATCCCGCCGGCTCCGCCGACCGCGCAGCCCAGGTCCGACACGATGAACCAGTCCTCGCCGTCGGGCCCGCCGTACGGCCGCACGTCCACCGTGGCGGCGAGCTCGTCCGCACCGGCGCGCCTGAGCCAGCCGCTCTCCAGGCAGGCGTCGACGGGCAGGGCGTCCGCCACGCGCGCGTGCGGTACGGGCTGCTGCAGCAGGAACAGCCGGACGAGCATCTCCAGCGGTGTGTCCCCGCGGGTCGCCCGCAGCGCGGGCACGGTCTCGCTCCGGGCCAGCGCCGCGTACGCGGGGGCGCCGAGCAGTTCGAGCAGTCCGTCGGCGGTGAAGGAGGCCCCGAGCAGGGCGTCCCGGAGCCGGGCGGCGACCTCGGGACGGTCGGGGGCGGGCAGCGGGGGCAGGGGTGATTGGCTGGCGTTACTCACGCCCTCCATTGTGGCCGCCGGCACCGCAGGCGCACGTGGCTGTGCCGGGGATGGCATGTGCCTGTTCCTGGATCGCACGTGCCCGGGCGGGGAGCGCGCAGGGCTTTGCCGGGGAGGGGATGCGCCCCCGCTACCCGGCGGCTCACGTCACTCCCGGCTCAGCAGTCCCCGGCGCCTCGTGCTCCTCGCCCGGCTCCAGGCCGTCCAGGTCGGCGTCGCCGGCGCCCGTCTCAGGTCGCCGACGCCGGCCCCGTCGCCGCCTTGCAGCTCGACTGGCGGGCCATCGCCTGGCCGACCTCGCCCTCCTCCAGGTTGCTGAGCGCGTCGTTCCCGCTCTTGCTCAGCTTGTCCAGCTCGGTGGCGATGTCCTTGAGACCGTCGGCGAACTTGCCCTGGTCCTTGGTGTCGAGGTCGTCGACCTGCTTCTTCAGCGAGGCGTACGACGCGGAGATCGTGTTGAGCTCCTTGACCGCGTCCTTCTGCTTCGTCTCGCCGTTCTCGACGTCCGGCGCCCCGGCCTTGTTCACCGCGGCCCCGATCGCCTTGTAGGCGTCGGACATGTCCTGGAAGGCCTGTGCGTCGGTCTTCTGGACGTCCTCCGGCGTGCTGTTGTCCGAGGTCTCCTTCTGGATCGAGGCATTGGCCGACTCGATCTTCTTGGCCTGCGGCTGTACGGCGTCGCAGACGTCCTTGGCCCAGGAGTCCAGCTTCTCGTTGTCGTCGCCGCCGCAGCCCGACAGCGCCAGTACCAGTACCGCACCGCCGGACAGTGCGGCCGCGAGCTTCTTGTTCACCGGTTTGGTCCCTTCCATGGCTCTCGGCCCCGGAACATACACGCCAGAGGCACGGCAACCGCACGTCGAGCACCCATTAAGACCCTTTTGTTATCTTTTGCACCGGGCGAGACAAGGCTCACGACGTGATCGTGCGGACACACAGGGCGGGCGGACGACGCGCCAACGCGCGCCGCCCGCCCGCACCTTGAGCTGGGGCTTGACGGACCTCCCTACGAAACCACCGCCGGATCCGGAGACTTGGGTTCCGGTTCGGCGTCGTTCTCGTCACCTACGGCGATGCCGCGCCGCTTTGACACATAGACCGCCCCGGCGATCACGAGGAACGCGAGCGCCGCGATCAGGATCCGCATGCCGATGCTCTTGTCTGGGCCGTAGGAGAACTTGATCACCGCGGGCGCGATGAGCAGCGACACCAGGTTCATGACCTTGAGCAGCGGGTTGATCGCGGGACCTGCGGTGTCCTTGAACGGGTCGCCGACGGTGTCGCCGATCACGGTCGCCGCATGGGCCTCGCTGCCCTTGCCTCCGTGATGACCGTCCTCGACGAGCTTCTTGGCGTTGTCCCAGGCACCACCGGAGTTGGCCAGGAACACCGCCATCAGCGTGCCCGCGCCGATCGCGCCCGCCAGGAACGCGCCGAGCGGACCGACGCCGAGCGTGAACCCGATGAAGATCGGCGCCAGTACGGCCAGCAGACCGGGCGTGGCGAGCTCGCGCAACGCGTCCTTGGTACAGATGTCGACGACCTTGCCGTACTCCGGCTGCTCGCTGTAGTCCATGATCCCGGGCTTCTCACGGAACTGCCGCCGCACCTCGAAGACCACGGAACCCGCCGACCGCGACACGGCGTTGACCGCCAGCCCCGAGAAGAGGAAGACGACCGCCGCGCCCGCGACGAGACCCACGAGGTTGTTGGGCTGCGAGATGTCCATCATCAGGCTCATCGGGGCGCCGTCCCCGCTGAGCTTCTCGCCCACGTCACGCGCCCCGGTGATGATCGCGTCGCGGTACGACCCGAACAGCGCCGCCGCCGCGAGCACGGCCGTGGCGATCGCGATGCCCTTGGTGATCGCCTTGGTGGTGTTGCCGACCGCGTCCAGGTTGGTGAGAACCTGAGCGCCGGCGCCCTCGACGTCACCGGACATCTCCGCGATGCCCTGCGCGTTGTCGGATACCGGCCCGAAGGTGTCCATCGCGACGATCACGCCGACCGTGGTGAGCAGGCCGGTGCCGGCCAGCGCCACCGCGAACAGCGCCAGCATGATCGACGTACCACCGAGCAGGAACGCCCCGTACACGCCGAGGCCGATCAACAGGGCGGTGTAGACGGCGGATTCGAGACCGACGGAGATACCGGCGAGGACGACGGTGGCCGGACCCGTGAGCGAGGTCTTGCCGATGTCCTTGACGGGCCTGCGGGTGGTCTCGGTGAAGTAGCCGGTCAGTTGCTGGATCAGGGCGGCGAGCACGATGCCGATGGCCACCGCGACGAGCGCGAGGACCCGCGGATCGCCGTCCTTGCCCAGGATGGCGGTGTCGGTGACGCCGTCGAGCTCCGAGTACTTCCCCGGCAGGTAGACGAACACGGCCACCGCCACCAGCACGAGCGAGATCACCGCGGAGATGAAGAACCCGCGGTTGATGGCGCTCATACCGCTGCGGTCGGCGCGCCGGGGCGCCACCGCGAAGATGCCGATCATCGCGGTGATCACACCGATCGCCGGCACGAGCAGCGGGAAGCCGAGCCCGGCGTCACCGAAGGCCGCCGAGCCCAGGATCAGCGCGGCGACCAGGGTGACGGCGTACGACTCGAAGAGGTCGGCCGCCATGCCCGCGCAGTCGCCGACGTTGTCGCCCACGTTGTCGGCGATGGTCGCGGCATTGCGCGGGTCGTCCTCCGGAATGCCCTGTTCGACCTTGCCGACCAGGTCGGCGCCGACGTCGGCGGCCTTGGTGAAGATGCCGCCGCCGACACGCATGAACATCGCGATCAGCGCGGCCCCGAGGCCGAAGCCCTCGAGCACCTTCGGCGCGTCGGCCGCGTACACCAGCACCACGCACGAGGCGCCCAGCAGGCCGAGGCCCACCGTGAACATGCCGACCACGCCGCCCGTGCGAAATGCGATCTTCATCGCTTTGTGCGAGACGGCGGTCAGATCCTTTTCCGGCTCGCCTGCCGCCGGGGTGGCTTCACGCGCCGCCGCGGCGACACGCACATTGCTGCGTACGGCGAGCCACATGCCGATATAGCCGGTGGCTGCCGAGAACGCCGCTCCGATCAGGAAGAACACCGAACGTCCGGCACGCTGATTCCAGTCGTCCGCGGGCAGCAGCATGAGCAGGAAGAACACGACCACGGCGAATACGCCGAGCGTGCGCAGCTGCCGTGCCAGATAGGCGTTCGCGCCCTCCTGGACCGCCGCCGCGATCTTCTTCATGCTGTCGGTGCCCTCGCCGGCCGCGAGTACCTGGCGCACCAGGACGCCCGCGACCGCGAGCGCCGCCAGCGCGACGACCGCGATGACCACGACGAGGACGCGGTTGCCATCGGTCAGTACGGCGGCTGCGAGGTCGGTGGGATGGCCCGACTGTTGTGAGATGAAAAGCCCCGCCATTCGTCCTCCTTGACGCTTGGGCTGAGCTCAAGATGTGGACGGGATTGTAGGTACCGGAACCTGATCAAAACAGAGCGCGATAAACGGAATTGGCCTTCCAAGGTAATGCCCTGAAAGCATTCTGGAGCGCCCTTGGAGCACGCGAATGATCGTGAACGAATTCACGCGATGAACGGCACAGGAACTACTGTAAAGGCGAGCACTGACAGCCGCACATGACGAAGGGCCCCACGGGTGGGGCCCTTCGTCTGGAACGGTGTGCGCCGTGGCCGGTTCAGACCAGAATCGTCGGCGGCGGCGTGGTCGGCCACGTCATCTTGATCAATCCGCCGTGCTCTCCCGCGCTGACCTCGACGTCGTCGACGAGTCCGCTGATGACCGCGAGGCCCATCTCGTCCTCGTCGGCTTCCCCGTCGGGGTCGCCGGGGCCGGGCGCGTGCTCACCCGGGACCGCGTGCGGGGCCTCGTCGCCGACCTCGATGGAGAACTGCTTCTCCTCCTCGATCAGCAGCACCTTCACCGGTGCCGAGATCCCGACGGTCTGGTGCAGCCCGACGGCACGGGTGCACGCCTCGCCGACGGCGAGCCTGACCTCGTCGAGGACGGCCTCGTCCACTCCGGCCCTGCGCGCCACCGCTGCCGCCACCAAACGGGCGGTCCTGACGTGCTCGGGCAGCGCGCTGAAGCGGAGCTCAACGGTGGCCATGCATCCCCCTCGCAACTACGGGCGTGCTGTCGAGGGGCTCCGGGCCGCCGAAAGCCCGGGCCCCCTCGGTCTTCACTTCTGCCGAACTTCGGCCGGCCCGGGCGCGGGGCCCGGGTCCGGTGTCAGTCGGTGGCCGCAACCGCTTCCTCGACCGAGGTGTGAATCGGGAACACCTTGGTGAGGCCGGTGATACGGAAGATCTTCAGAATGCGCTCCTGGTTGCAGACCAGGCGCAGGGAGCCCTCATGGGCTCGCACGCGCTTCAGGCCGCCGACCAGTACGCCGAGTCCGGTGGAGTCGAGGAAGTCCACGCCCTCCATGTCGACGACAAGGTGGAAACTGCCGTCGTTCACCAGCTCGACCAACTGCTCGCGCAGCTTGGGCGCGGTATATACGTCGATTTCGCCACCGACCCTGACGATCGTGCGATCGCCCATGGTCTCGGTCGACAGGGACAGGTCCACGGATCCTCCAGCACCTTGCTATCGAGCGGTCGCCCTTGGGGCACTCGGCTTCAGCCCTTGGACGCTTCGCCAGCCGCGATGGCATTCAATCACTTACCGGCAGGCGTGCACGACGCCTTGGCTCCATTGTCCGTCACGCCAGTGACACACTCGGTGCCGATGGCCAAGAATCACCGATCCGATCGAACCCCGACGGACCCCGCCTCCCGACCCGCGCCGGGCGTGGTCCTGGACCGGCTCGCATCCGGTCCGAGCAGGGCTTCGCGCGTTACTCATACGGAGCACTTGCCCCCGCGCGAGGGTCGGCATGCCGTCTGGCCGGACCGGATCCGCGCGGAGGTCGTCGCCGCCGTGCGAGCGGCGGGCATCGAACATCCCTGGGCCCACCAAGCGCGCGCTGCCGAGCACGCGCTGGACGGCGAATCGGTCGTCGTCGCCACGGGCACGGCCTCCGGCAAGTCCCTGGCGTACCTCGTGCCGGTCCTTTCCACGCTTCTGGACGGCGCCGAGGCCCCGAACGGCCGCGGCGCGACCACCCTCTACCTGGCTCCCACCAAGGCTCTTGCGGCGGACCAGTGCCGCTCGGTGAAGGAACTTTCACATCCACTGGGCCATTCGGTGCGCCCGGCCGTCTACGACGGCGACACTCCGTTCGAGGAACGCGAGTGGATCCGCCAGTACGGCAACTACGTCCTGACCAACCCGGACATGCTGCACCGCGGCATACTTCCGTCCCACCCCCGCTGGTCCTCCTTCCTGAAATCGCTGAAGTACGTCGTCATCGACGAGTGCCACACCTACCGCGGGGTGTTCGGCTCGCACGTGGCTCAGGTGCTGCGCCGGCTGCGGCGGCTGTGCGCCCGCTACGGGGCCTCGCCGGTGTTCCTGCTGGCCTCCGCCACCGCCGCCGAGCCCTCGGTGGCGGCCCGCCGCCTCACCGGCCTGCCGGTACTGGAGGTCGCCGACGACGCCTCCCCACGCGGCGAACTGGTGTTCGCCCTGTGGGAGCCGCCGCTGACCGAGCTGCATGGCGAGAAGGGCGCCCCCGTCCGCCGCACGGCCACCGCCGAGGCCGCCGACCTGCTCACCGACCTCACCGTGCAGGGCGTGCGCTCGGTCGCCTTCGTACGCTCCCGGCGCGGCGCCGAGCTGATCTCGGTCATCTCCCAGGAGCGTCTGGCCGAGGTCGACCGGTCGCTGGCCCGGCGTGTCGCGGCGTACCGGGGCGGCTATCTCCCGGAAGAACGCCGCGCACTCGAACACGCCCTCCATTCGGGTGAACTCCTGGGCCTCGCCGCGACGAACGCCCTCGAACTCGGCATCGACATCTCCGGCCTGGACGCGGTCGTCATCGCCGGCTACCCGGGCACCCGCGCCTCCCTGTGGCAGCAGGCGGGCCGGGCCGGACGGTCCGGACAGGGGGCGCTGGCCGTCCTGGTGGCCCGCGACGACCCGCTGGACACCTTCCTGGTCCACCATCCGGAGGCCCTTTTCGACCAGCCCGTCGAGTCCACGGTCCTCGACCCGGACAACCCCTACGTCCTGGCCCCGCACCTGTGCGCGGCCGCGGCGGAGCTGCCCCTGACGGACGAGGACCTCGACCTGTTCGGCCCGGCCTGTGAGGGTCTCCTGCCCCAGCTGGAGGCCGCGAAGCTGCTGCGCCGCCGCACCAGGGCCTGGCACTGGACCCGCCGCGAGCGCGCAGCCGACCTGACCGACATCCGCGGTGAGGGCGGACGCCCGGTCCAGGTCGTCGAGACCGGCACGGGCCGGCTGCTCGGCACGGTCGACGCCGGCGCCGCACACTCGACGGTGCACGAAGGCGCGGTCCACCTCCACCAGGGCCGCACCTATCTGGTGCGCTCCCTGGACCTGGAGGACTCCGTCGCCCTCGTCGAGGAGGCCGCCCCGCCGTACTCCACGGTCGCCCGCGACACCACGTCGATCTCCGTCCTGGAGACGGACACCGAGATCCCCTGGGGCGACGGGCGCCTCTGCTTCGGCTCCGTCGAGGTCACCAACCAGGTCGTCTCCTTCCTCCGCAGACGGCTCATCACCGGTGAAGTGCTGGGCGAGACGAAACTCGACCTCCCTCCTCGTACGCTGCGCACCCGGGCCGTGTGGTGGACCGTCACCGAGGACCAGCTGGACCGGGCCCGCATCAACCCGGAGATCCTCGGCGGCGCCCTGCACGCCGCCGAGCACGCCTCGATCGGCCTGCTGCCCCTCTTCGCGACCTGCGACCGCTGGGACATCGGCGGCGTGTCGATCCCGCTCCATCCCGACACGCTGCTGCCCACGGTCTTCGTCTACGACGGCCACCCCGGCGGCGCGGGCTTCGCGGAGCGCGCCTTCCACACCGCCCGCACCTGGCTGACCGCCACCCGCCAGGCCATCGCCTCCTGCGAGTGCGACGCCGGCTGCCCGTCCTGCATCCAGTCCCCCAAGTGCGGCAACGGCAACGACCCGCTGCACAAGAGGGGGGCGGTGCGGCTGCTCACGGTGCTGCTGGAGGGCGCCCCCGAGGAGAAGGAGACGGAGGAGACGGACCCGGCGGAGGGCGTGGCGGCCGAGCAGCCGCCCGGAGGTCCGGAGGAACCGCGGGAGGACCGGCCCGCGTCCTCCCCGCCGCCGACGGGAGCTCCAGGGGAGCCGTCGGAGGCCCCGCCCGCGCCCTGACCTCCGCCGTGAACGGCCCGCGTCCCGACGCCGCCGTCACGTCCGAGATCTCGCCGACGACCTCGCACCGCACGAGCCGTACGCCCTGTGCCCGTGCCACCCGGTCTGCTTTGGCACAGGCCGCCGCACCGCCCTCGGCCCAGTGGTCCGCCGCCGCGAGCGCCGCGAGATCCGCACCGCCCGCCGCACGGTGCCGGATCGCGACGGCCTGTCCCAGCGCGAGGACGACGCCGAACACCACGCACAGGACGGCGATCGCCCCGACGCTCCAGACGGTGGCGGAACCCCGGTCCGAGACATCGCGCGCCATGCCCCGGCGTCTCATCTGCCCACCGCCTCCTCCACCGACGCCACGGCCTCCTCGCGCAGGGCGAAGGACAGCCCACGCAGCACCGGCGGTTCGGCCACGACGATCACCCGGACGTGTTCCGCTTCCCGGCTGACGGTCACCTCGGCGCCGGGCGGTGCCGCCTCGCGGGTCAGCCGCACGACCGCGTCGGGCGGGTCCTGGCGGGCCGCGGCGCGAGCACCCGTCCGCGCCGCGTCCACGCACTGGATCTGCGCGGCCACGGCCAGCAGTCCGCACACCAGCGCCATCGCGAACATGACCAGTACGGGCAGCACCACGGCCGACTCCGCCGTGACGAACCCCCGGTCCGAGCCCCGCTCACATCCGCGCATTGAGGGCGTCCGTCACGATGCTCTGCAGCTCCGCGCTGACCGCGCCGCCGGTGACGACCTTGTAGAGCACCACCGCGAACGCCACCGCCGCGACGATTCCCATCGCGTACTCGGACGTGACCATCCCCGCGTCCCTCCGCGCCGTACGCATTCCGCACACCAGGGCACGCAGCCGTGCCCGTACCACCTGATCCATCTCAACCTCCGTAAAAACGTCCGCATTTCTGTCGTGTGTCGCCGGCTTTTGCCGGGTGTCGCCGGCCCCTCTCGGGCCCGTGTCCCGCGTCATCCACCACCCCCTCCGAGCACCCCGCCCGCGAGCCCGAGCACCACGGGCAGTACGCCGACCGCGATGAACGCGGGCAGGAAGCACAGCCCCACCGGTGCGCTGACCATGACGCCCGCCCGGCGGGCCCTGGCCGTCGCGGCGCGGCCCCAGTCGGCCCGGGCCTCGGCGGCGAGCCGTGCGACCGGTGCGGCGGCGGGCAGTCCGGAGACACCGGCCCGTTCGAGCAACCGGGCCAGGCCTTCGGCGCCGGGGACGGCGGCCAGCCTCCGCCAGGCGGCGCCCGGTTCACCGCCCAGCCGGACCTCCGCCGCGCCTCTCGCCAGGGCGTCACCCACAGGACCACCCAGGGCCTCGCCCACCGCCTGCGCCGCGATCACCGGGCCGGCACCGGCCGCGATGCAGGCCGCCAGCAGGTCGGCCGCGAGGGGCAGTTGCCGCGTCGCCTCGGCCTGATCCGGCGCCCGCGCGTCCGTACCCGCCGCCTCCTGCTGGAGCCGCCACCGCCACATCCCCACCGCACCGGCCAGTCCCACGGCGACACCGACGAGGCCCCCAACCAGCGCCCAGCCGGCGCAGGCCACGCCCACGGGAGGCAGCCATGTCCGCGCGGCCCCGCGTAAGGCGAGGCGCGGGGCCGGAGCGGTCGCCTCCCGGGGCGACAGCTCGGCCAGCCGCCGCCGCATCCTCCGGCGGTGCCGCGACTTCGTCAGCCATCGGGCCGACCACCCGAGGGCCAGCACGATCCCCACCGCCACCCCCAGCCTGTGGACAACTTCCCCGCTCATGCCGCCTCCTCCGCGCCCCGCACGATCCGCAGCACCCACCACAGCCCAAGGCCCTCCAGCACCCCGCCGACGACCAGACAGCCCAGGCCCGCCGCGGTGTGCAGCAGGACATGGAGGGGCTCGGCGCCGAGGGCGGTGCCGATGAGAAGCCCCAGGGCCGGCAAGCAGGCGAGCATCACCGCCGTGGCCCTGGCACCCGCCAACTGGGCGCGCAGGTCCGAGCGTTGGTCGCGCTCGACGCGCAGGGCGGCGGTGAGCCGGTCGAGTCCGGCCGCGAGGCCCGCGCCCTGGTCCACGGCCACCCGCCAGCACGCCGCGAGTCCTCGCAGTCCCTCGCCCCCCGGTTGCCGGGCCGCCGCCTCGAGCGCGCCCGGTACGTCGCCGCCGAAACGCGCCGCCGCCAGAACCGTCGCCTGCGCGTCCACCAGTCCCCCGCAGTCCCGCGCGGCCCGCAACAGCGCCTCGCCCGGCTGACGTCCGGCCCGCACCTCCCCGGCGAGCGCCCCGCACAACGCGATCACCGCATCCGCCCGCCGCTCCCGGTCCCGCCCCGCCCGGCCCGCCAGCCGGACCCGCCGCAGCAACGGCACTCCGGCAGCTCCGAGGACGACCGGCAGCACCGACGCCCCGAGCACCGACAGCACCAGCCCGGCCACCGGTGACCACCACTCGGCCCGCAACCGCCCGCGAACCCGCCGCAGCCCCCCGCTCATCCGCCGCCACCCGGAGGGCCCGCTCCCGACGGCTCCGCCGCCCGCGAGCAGCAATCGCGCCCGCCGCGCCACCGAGTCCCGCTCCCCCAACAGCCAGACCCCAGCCCCCATACACGCCACGGCCGCCCCCATCGACATCTCAGCCACCCCCGCCATCACTCGGCCCCTTCAGCCCCTGCCATCGCTCAGCCCCAGTTCCTGCCATCGCTCAGCCCTCCCAGTCCCTGCCATCGCTCAGCCCCCAGTTCCTGCCATCCCTCAGCCCCCTGAGCCCCCGTCACCACTCGCCCGACGCTGTCACCGGCGCCCGGCCGGCCTCCCCCGGCCCACTGCCGCCGCCCCCGGCTCCCCCGCTTCCCCCGTGGTCCTCGCAGCCCTCGCCACCAAGCAGCCCCCGCAGCCGCTCCCACCCCCGTTCGCGCACGAAGGCCTCCGCTCCCCACCGCAGCGCCGGCACCGTCCGCACCAGCCCCGAGGGATCGCGCTCCAGCACATGCACCTCGGCGATCCGCCGCCGCCCGGCCCGGTCGCGTACGAGGTGCAGCACCACGGAGAGGGCGGCCGCCACCTGGCTGTGCAGTGCGGCCCGGTCGAGCCCGGCGGCCGTGCCGAGCGCCTCAAGCCGGGCCGGTACATCGGCGGCGGCATTGGCGTGCACGGTTCCGCAGCCGCCCTCGTGGCCGGTGTTCAACGCGGCCAGCAGATGCACCACTTCGGGTCCGCGCACCTCGCCCACGACCAGCCGGTCGGGCCGCATCCGCAGGGCCTGGCGCACCAGGTCCTCGAGGGTGACGAGGCCCGCGCCCTCCTGGTTGGCGGGTCTGGTCTCCAGCCGCACCACGTGCGGATGATCCGGCCGAAGTTCCGCCGAGTCCTCGGCGAGGACGATCCGCTCGTCCGGTCCCACCAGCCCCAGAAGGGCACTCAACAGGGTCGTCTTGCCCGAGCCCGTACCCCCGCTGATCAGGAAGGACAGCCGTGCGTCGAGCAGCGCGCGCAGCACGCGGTCCCCGTCCGGCGGCACCGTGCCCGCCGTGACCAGCTCGCCGAGGGTGAAGGCACGCGGCCGTACGACCCGCAGCGACAGACAGGCGCAGCCCACGGCCACCGGTGGCAGCACCGCGTGCAGCCGGGTCCCGTCGGGCAGCCGGGCGTCGACCCAGGGCCGGGCGTCGTCCAGGCGGCGCCCGGCCACGGCGGCGAGGCGCTGGGCGAGTCGCCGTACGGCGCCCGCGTCCGCGAACCGCACCGGCGTGAGCTCCAGTCCGCCACCCCGGTCCACCCAGACCCGGTCCGGGGCCGACACCAGCACGTCCGTCACCGAGGGGTCGGCGAGCAGCGGCTCAAGCGGTCCGCTGCCGACCAGTTCGGACCGCAACTCTGCGGCAGCGCCCAGGACTTCGGCGTCTCCGAGCACCCGCCCCTGCTCCCGCAGGGCCTGGGCCACGCGCGCGGGGGTCGGCTCGGCCCCGCTCTCGGCCAGCCATCGCCGCACCCCGTCGAGCAGCCCGGCGCCCTCCGGTCCGGGCGTCGTTTCGGTCATCGCGCTCATGGGGCGCCCGCCTCGACGAGCGCCCGCTCCCAGAACCCCTTGCAGAACCGGGCGAGCGGTCCGCGCGGGGCGCCACCCGGTGGTGCCGTGCCCTCGTCCGGGCGCAGCAGTCCGGGCTCGACCGGCACCTCGCCGGCCAGGGGCAGTCCGAGCAGCCGGGCCACCTCCCGGTCGTCGAGCCCCGGCGGGTACGGCCCGCGGACCGCCACCCGCAGATCGCGCAGGACCATGCCGACAGCGGACGCCACGCGGCCGGCCGCCGCGACGGCCCGCAGCTCGGCGGGCACCACCAGCACGCCGACGTCCAGCTGGGTGAGCACCTCGGCGACCCCGTCGTCGATACGGCGTGGCAGGTCGACCACGACCGTGCCGCCCCGGCGGCGGGCCGCCGCGAGCACCGCGCGCACCGCCTGGGGCGGGACGGCGATCCGGTCGCCGCGGTCCCAGCTGAGCACCCGCAGCGAGTGCAGCTCGGGCAGCGACTCCTCCAGGGCACCCCCGCCGACCCGTCCGCGGGAGGAGGCGAACGCGGGCCAGCGCAATCCTTCGGCCGTCTCACCGCCGAGGAGTACGTCGAGTCCGCCGCCCAGCGGATCGGCGTCCACGAGGAGCGTGCGCAGCCCCTCCCGCGCGGAGGTGACGGCCAGCGCGCACGCGAGCGTGGACGCTCCGGCCCCGCCACGGCCTCCGATGACGCCCACCGTGAGGGCGGGCCGCCCGACGCCCTCTGCCACGTCGGCGATACGGTCGACGAGCCACTGCTCGCCGTCGGGCAGCATCAGGACGTGCTCGGCGCCGATCTCGACGGCCCGCCGCCACACCCCCGAGTCGTCCAGGTCCCGGCCGACGAGGACGACGCCCCTTCTGCGCACGGTCCCGCGTACGCGCCGCGCGGCGTCGTCGCCCACGAGGACGAGCGGCGCGGCCTCCCAGCCGCCTCTGCGCTCCGGCACCCCGTGGTGCACCTCGGGCGTGGCGCCCGCCGCCGCGCACAGGCGCAGCAAGTCGTCGAGGAGGTCGGTGTCCTCGGTGACGATCAATGGTCCGCCCTGCCGCCCTCCGGCGGCCGGTGGCGGATCGTGTGTGACGGCTCCGGCCACGGTCATCCCCCTTCACTGCTTGCCTCGCGCGGCCCTGCGGCCCCGCGATTCCCGAACGTGGGAAGAACCGACAAGGCGGCCTCCCTATGAACGGCCGACAGAAACCGGCCAAACGCCCCCCGGCAATCGGAACCGGCCATGAACTCGCCGCGAGCGGGACGCGCAGGAATCACGGTGCAGCGATCCCGAAAATCGTGTGGATCTTGGTGGATAACTGTGGACGCTTCGACAGTTGTGAATATCGCCGTCACCCATACCGGTGAGCTCCACAGGCCCTCTGTGCGACTTCCACAGAGCAGTCCGACAGCTACACATGGTGACGAATCATGCGCATGACAAGACTGCTGCCAGCGCCACATCAGAGCGCCGATCCGGGCGCACGAAGAAGGAGAAAACCCACCCGGACATGCGACGACCCCCGCCGGGGGGGAGAGCGGGGGTCGTCCCCACGGCCGACTCGGGGGGGAGGAGTCGGGCCGGGTTAGCACGGTCGCGAACGATCCGTGACTTCCATGGTGTACCCGAGAGCCCTCTCAGGCAAACCCACGCGCCCCACCTTACGCCGAATGGGCTGCCCCTATGCTCAGGGGCGTGGAAAACCACTCGTTGCCCCGCACAGCGGCCTTCTTTGACCTGGACAAGACGGTCATTGCGAAGTCGAGCACGCTCACGTTCAGCAAGTCGTTCTACCAAGGCGGTCTGATCAACCGCAGGGCTGTCTTGCGCACCGCATATGCCCAGTTCGTCTTCCTGGCCGGCGGTGCCGACCACGACCAGATGGAGCGTATGCGCGCCTACCTGTCCGCGCTGTGCCGCGGCTGGAACGTGCAGCAGGTGAAGGAGATCGTCGCCGAGACGCTGCACGATCTGATCGACCCGATCATCTACGACGAGGCCGCCTCCCTCATCGAGGAACACCACACCGCGGGCCGCGACGTCGTGATCGTGTCCACGTCGGGCGCGGAGGTGGTCGAGCCGATCGGTGAACTGCTCGGCGCGGACCGCGTGGTGGCGACCCGCATGGTCGTGGGCGACGACGGCTGCTTCACCGGCGAGGTGGAGTACTACGCGTACGGCCCGACCAAGGCCGAGGCCATCAGGGAGCTGGCCGCGTCCGAGGGGTACGACCTCAGCCGCTGCTACGCCTACAGCGACTCGGCGACCGACGTCCCGATGCTGGAGTCCGTCGGCAACCCCCATGCCGTGAATCCGGACCGCGCGCTGCGCCGCGAGGCCCTCGCGCGCGAGTGGCCGATTCTGGACTTCCACCGCCCGGTCCGGCTCAAGCAGCGCATTCCCGCGTTCTCCGTACCGCCGCGTCCGGCGCTCGTCGCGGTCGCCGCGATAGGTGCCGCGGCGGCCACCGCGGGTCTCGTCTGGTACGCCAACCGGCGCCGGACGTCGGTCGCCTGACCCGATACGGCCCCAAGTCCTATTTGAACCCAAAAGTAAAGAAGTGCAGCCTGGACTTCCGCTTACTGCGGGGCAGGAGTACAAAGGACTCAACGGCCCGCGAGACCAAGGACATCCGAGAGGATCACCTTAAATACGCATTTGGCCCCACGGACCGCGCATGAACACCGGGCACCCACGCGACGTCGACCCGTCGAATACGGGCCAGCCGCACCAGGTGACGGGCTAAGTTCCCGACCTGATGGGCATATACCGAGGACGCTTGGTAACCCGATGCTCATGCCAGCGGCGGTACGAGTTTCTCGTACCGCCGCATCTCTTTCCGGCCACCCTTCCGCTCCCGGCGCCCTTCCGGTCCCGGCCCTTCCGGCTCAGTGTCACGCCGCTCCGCGCTGGAGCGCCTCGCACACCGCCGTCGACTCGCGTGCCCCCAGTTCGACCGCCCTGCCGCAGTGGGCGATCCAGGCGGCCACGCCCTCCGGCGTACCGGAGACGTACCCGTCGAGGGCTTCCAGATAGGCGCCCCGGCCCAGCTCGGCATGGCCGACCTCGGCCGGGCAGACCGACTTCGGGTCCAGGCCGCTGCCGACCAGGACGATGCGCTCGGCCGTGCGCGCGACCAGGCCGTTGTGGGACGTGAAGGGGCGCAGCGCGAGGAGTTCGCCGTGTACGACGGCGGCCGTCACCAGCGCCGGTGCGGTGCCGCCCGCGATGATCAGTCCGGCCAGCCCCTCCAGCCGGCCGTGCGTCTCGGCCGCGCTCGGCAGCGGCAGGGCCACGAGCGGCTCGTCGACCGGCTCGCCCTCCTGCCGGGGCCGCCCCACCTGATCGGCCTGGTCGGCGGCCGCGACCAGGTGCAGCCGGGCCAGCACCCTCAGGGGTGACTGCCGCCAGATCGACAGCAACTGACCCGCCTCCGCGGTGAGCCGCAGTGCGGCGCCCACGGTGTGCGCCTCGTCGTCACCGCCGAAGTCCGTACGTCGGCGCACCTCCTCCAGGGCCCAGTCCGCGCCGGACAGGGCCGCCGAGCCACGGGCGCCGCGCAGGGCCGCCTCGGAGGTGACCGCGTTGCTGCGCCGCCGCATGATCCGGTGCCCGTAGACCCGGTCCACGGCCTTGCGCACGGACTCCACGGACTCGGCCACCCCGGGCAGCGCCCCCAGGGTCGCGAGGGGGTCGGCGGTCGCACCTGCTGTACTCATGAGTACGACCCTACGCACCCCGGGGGCCCTCCCCACGGCGGAGTGGCCTTCTTCACTGCGCTACCGCTTCGCCGCCGGAGCCCCGGGCACGCCCCTCGGGGCCGGGGCGGGGCCGCCGGCGAGGAAGGACGCCCAGCCCTGCTTCGGCTTCTCGCCGACCTTCAGGGAGCGCAGCTTCTCCAGCGTCGCCGGGTCCTGGGCGTCCAGCCAGTCCACGAGCCGGCGGAACGAGACACAGCGCACCTCCTTCTTGGTGCACACCGCCTCGATGACCTCCTCGACGGCCCGCATGTAGGTGCCGCCGTTCCAGGACTCAAAGTGGTTGCCGATGATCAGGGGCGCGCGGTTGCCGTCGTAGGCCCGGTAGAAGCCCTTGAGCAGGCCGTCGCGCATCTGGTCGCCCCAGAGGTCGAACTTGCCGGGGTCGCCCTGGGTGGTGGTGCCCGACTGGTTGACCATGAAGTTGTAGTCCATGGTGAGCTGCTCGTAGGAGTGCCCGGGGAAGGGCACGAGCTGCATGGACACGTCCCACAGGCCCTGCTTCCGCTCGGGCCAGACCTGGTCGTTGACGCCGCTGGTGTCGTAGCGGAAGCCCAGCTCGCGGGCCGCCCTCATGAAGTTCCGCCGGCCTTCGAGGCAGGGGGTGCGGGCGCCGATGAGCTCCTTGTCGTAGTCGAAGGGGAGTGGGGACGCGTTGCGCATGCCGGTGTTGGTCTTCCAGGTCTTCACGAACTGCTTGGCCTGGGCGATCTCGTCCTTCCAGTCCTCCACCGACCACTCGCCGACCCCGCCGCCGCTGCCGCAGAAGTGGCCGTTGAAGTGCGTGCCGATCTCGTTGCCCTCCAGCCACGCCAGGCGCAGCTGCTTCGCTGTGGCGGCGATGCCGCGGCGGTCGTTGAAGCCGATGTCGGAGCGGCCCGGGGAGTGCTGCGGCGGCCGGTAGAGGTCGCGTTTCTCGTCCGGCAGCATGTACACGCCGCTCAGGAAGTACGTCATCGTCGCGTCGTTGGCCTTGGCGACCTCGCGGAAGCGGGAGAACAGCCTCTGGCCGTCCTCGCCCGCGCCGTCCCAGGAGAAGACGACGAACTGCGGGGGCGTCTGGCCGGGCCGCAGCCGTTCGGGCCTCGGCAGGTGGGGCTGGGCGCCGGTGTAGGCGGTGGAGCCGTCCCCGATCAGCCGGACCGTGCTCTTCGGCGCCTGGGCCGGCTTCGCCGTCCGCGGGGTGGGGGCTGCTTCGTGCCGGGAAGTGCCGGTCGAGCAACCGGCGAGCGGTGCGGCACAGACAGCGGCGATCAAGGAGCCCGCGGCGATCCTGTGGATGGCGGCCATGTGTCGCCCACCTTCTTCCTTCTCTCGGGTGCCGACAGCGCCGCCAAATTCGCACGGGACCGAGAAGGAATTAGTACGACAAGCCGATCAAATAGCCACTTCACTCGTCGGGGTGATTTATTCGCCCATTTGCCCGTAAAGTCTATGCCCGCCCTTTACTCTGCATTACGATCCGTTTACCGAGCGTTGATTCATCCCGCCGATTTACGCCGTGACCTACGGCCGCGACCGAACCCCGCCCCGAGCGGGAGCCCAGTTACGCGACCGCGCAGCCCCGGAGGAGACGGGAAACAATGTCTGCCTGCGTCCCCACACGCGCCGCCGACCAGAACCGGACCGAGCGCACCCACCCGCCCCACAGCCCGCCACCGGCCGGCCCCCGCCGCTTCCGGATCGCGGGTGCCGACGTGTCGGCCTCGATCGCGGTCTTCCTGATCGCCCTGCCCCTGTCCCTGGGCATCGCCCTCGCCACCGGCGCCCCCCTGCAGGCCGGCCTCGTCGCCGCCGCCGTGGGCGGACTCGTCGCCGGACGGCTCGGCGGCTCCCCGCTCCAGGTGAGCGGACCGGCCGCCGGACTCACGGTCGTCACCGCCGACCTCATCCTGCGCTACGGCTGGCGGACGACCTGCGCCATCACCGTCCTCGCCGGCCTCGCCCAACTCGGCCTGGGCTGTCTGCGCGTGGCCCGCGGCGCCCTCGCCGTCAGCCCCGCCATCGTGCACGGCATGCTCGCCGGAATCGGCGTGACCATCGCCGTCGCCCAGTTGCACATCGTGCTCGGTGGCACCCCGCAGAGCTCCGTCCCCGACAACCTCCGCGCACTGCCCGCCCAGTTGGCGCAGGTGCACCCGGCGGCCGTCTCGGTGAGCGCGCTGACCCTCGCGCTGCTGCTGCTCTGGCCGAGACTGCCCGGCCGGGCCGGACGCCTGCTGCGCAAGATCCCGGCCGCGCTCGTCGCCGTGGCCGGAGCCACCGCGGTCGCCGCCCTCGCCGGGCTGCGCCTGCCCAAGGTCGACCTGCCGTCCTGGAGCAACCACGCCCTGGCCGGACTGCCCGAGGGCCCCGTGCTCGGCCTCGTCGCCGCCGTGCTCACCACCACGCTGGTGTGCAGCGTGCAGTCCCTGCTCGGCGCGGTCGCCGTGGACAAGCTGGTCGCCGGGCGTCCCGGTCTGTCGACCCAGGTCGGGCGCTCCAACCTCGACCGCGAACTGCTCGGGCAAGGCGCCGCGAACATCGTCTCCGGATCGCTCGGCGGCCTGCCCATCGCCGGTGTGGCCGTGCGCAGTTCGGCGAATGTGCACGCGGGTGCGGTGAGCCGGAACTCCACGATGCTGCACGGCGTTCTCGTAGTGATCGCCGCACTGCTGATGGTTCCGCTCCTGGAGCTCATCCCGCTCGCCTCGCTCGCCGCCCTGGTGATGGCCGTCGGCATCCAGATGGTGTCCCTGAACCACATCCGCACGGTGACGCGCCACCGGGAAGTGTGGGTCTACGCCGTCACCACCCTGGGCGTCGTGTCCCTCGGCGTCCTGGAGGGCGTGGCGCTGGGCGTCGCCATGGCCGTCGGCGTCGCCCTGCACCGTCTCACCCGCACCCGCATCACGCACGACGAGAGGGAAGGAGTCCATCACGTACACGTCAGAGGACAGCTGACGTTCCTCGCGGTCCCTCGGCTCAGCCGGGCCCTGCATCGCGTACCCCACGGTGCCGACGCCGTCGTCGAGCTGGACGGTTCGTTCATGGACCACGCGGCGTACGAGACGTTGCAGGACTGGCAGAAGACGCACACCGCGCAGGGCGGCACCGTGGAGATCGCCGGCCGGCATCCCGGCACCCGCGTCTCCGAGCCCCAGCCCCTCACCGACTGCCGTTGCCGACCCTGGACACCCTGGCGCAACCACCAGTGCGACCGCCCCGGGCCCGCACCCCACTTCAAGCACACCCCGGACGGCACAGACCGCCCCGAGCCGGACCCGGCGGGTCCCGGCGGGGCCAGCGGGCACGAACTGGCGCGTGGCATCAGCGCGTTCCAGCGCAACACCGCGCCCCTGGTGCGCAGTGAACTGGCCCGGCTGGCGCGCGAGGGGCAACGCCCTTCGCAGCTCTTCCTGACCTGCGCCGACTCACGACTGGTCACCTCGATGATCACCTCCAGCGGTCCGGGCGACCTGTTCGTCGTGCGCAACGTGGGCAACTTCGTCCCGCGCCCGGGCGAGGAGAGCGGGGACGACTCGGTGGCCGCGGCGATCGAGTACGCGGTGGACGTGCTGAAGGTCCGGTCCATCACGGTGTGCGGGCACTCCGGGTGCGGAGCGATGCAGGCGCTGCTCGGCTCCGAACCCGGCGGCACCCGCACCCCGCTCGAGCGATGGCTGCGGCACGGACTGCCCAGCCTGGAGCGCGTGGCCGACGACGGCCTGCGGGGCAGGCTCGCCGGACGGGCGCCCAAGGACGCGGTCGAGCAGCTCTGCCTGACCAATGTGGTCCAGCAGTTGGAGCATCTGCGCGCCCACGACTCGGTCGCCCGCGCCCTGAAGGAGGGCGAGCTGGAGCTGCACGGCATGTACTTCCACGTGGGCGAGGCCCAGGCCTATCTGCTCACCGAGGTGGACGGGGACCGGGTGTTCGACCACGTACGGGAGGCCGGCCTGCCGGCGTGAGCGCGGGGCCCCGCCCCACGGCAGCCGACCGAGGCGGAGGTCCGCACCCAGCGGCCCCTGTCCACCCGGCGGCCCCTTCCACCCGGCGGCCCCTGTCGGGGCAGGTCGGGCCGAGGCGGGCGGCAACCCCCGTACGCCGCCCGCCGCCCGCCGCCCGCCGCCCGCCGGCGCCCTCAGCCCTGAGACTCCGGCTCGCACGGCGCGATCTTGCCCTTGATCGCGTAGAACGACTCGGAGTTGAGCCCGGGCTTGCCGTCCTTGCGGCTGGTGTTCTCCATGCCCAGGGAGTCGCCCGGGTGCAGGGTGACCTGCCAATTGCGGTGGAAGGCCGGGTCGGTCGGGCCGCCGACGGGGACGGAACCCTCCTCGGGCGGATCGCCGATGAACGCCCGTGCCACGCTGCTCGCCAGCATCTTGCCGCGCGGCTGCGCGCAGTGGTGGCCGAAGGGGAGGCTGTCGATGGTCACGTGAATGCCCTCGTCCCTCAGGCGTTCGGCCAGCCGGCGCTGGGCGTCCTGGCCTATCGCGATCTTCGTGAGGGTGAGCGTGACGCTGCCGTCGCCGTGCCGTTCCACCGCGTACGCCGGGGACTCACCCGGTGAGCCCGGCACGAGCGCCAGCACCAGCCCGGTGACGGCGCAGGCGCCCGCGGTCAGGGCGAGACGCCGCCCCGTGAGCACCCTCGCGAACGGGGAGCGTCGCGCCGTGACCGCCTCGGCGGGACCGGTGGCCCCTCGCATCTCGATCTCGCGCCGCAGCTCGGCCAGCAGCCGGTCCTCGAACCTGGTCCTCGTGGTCATGCCTCTCCTCCGGATTCTCCGGCTCCGCCGGTGACGTACGACAGGGACGCGCCGGGCGGGGCCTCCGGCGCCGGATCCGCTTCCGCCCGCAGGGCCTTGCGGGCCCGGTGCAGCCGCACCCGGGCCGTGACCTGGCGGATGCCGAGCGCGGCGGCGGCCTCGGTCACGGTGAGCTGGTCCACGGCGACGAGTTCGACGACGGCCCGTTCACCGTCCGGCAGCCGCTCCAGCGCGGCCAGCGCCCGGCGCCCCGGGCTCTCGGCGTCGAGCTTGTCCTCGAGCCGCGCGATGTCATCGGGCTCCAGCAACCGCCGCCCCGAGATACGGAGGTTCCGCGCCGCCTCCCGGGCGACCCGGCGGCGCTCGGAGGAGACGATGTTGCGTGCGATGCCGTACAGCCAGGCCCGCTCGTCGCCCCGGCCGGGGCGGTAGGTGTGGGCGGAGTCGAGCGCCGCGAGGAAGACCTCGGCGGTCAGGTCCGCCACCGTGTGGACGTCGGCGACACGCCGGGCCACGAAAGACATCACGGCGTCCACATGGCGCCGGTAGAACTCTTCGAAGAGCTGCGGGTCGTGGGCCGCCGCTGCGGGCCCGCCCCGTATGCCGTCCACTCGGCTGTCCTCTCTCTCGGTGCGCCTCACTGGTAGTTGGGCGGGACTGTGAGAGGCGTTACAGAGAATGAACCCTGCCTGGTCGGCGTCCGTGGGTACGGATGACCCCGCCGCCGAAACGGACCTCCGAGAGGTCTAAACCAATCGGCGGTCGGCCCTTGTCATCGCACCCCCGGGTCTGATGAGCTGTGGCCTGGGACACAACGGACACCCTGGGAAAGGCAGATGCCGTGAGCAACGAAAGCCTGGCCAACCTGCTCAAGGAAGAGCGCAGGTTCGCACCCCCCGCCGACCTGGCCGCCGACGCCAACGTCACCGCGGAGGCGTATGAACAGGCCAAGGCTGACAGGCTCGGTTTCTGGGCCGAGCAGGCCCGTCGGCTGACCTGGGCCAAGGAGCCCACCGAGATTCTTGACTGGTCGAACCCGCCGTTCGCCAAGTGGTTCAAGGACGGCGAGCTCAACGTCGCCTACAACTGCGTCGACCGGCATGTGGAGGCCGGCCTCGGCGACCGGGTCGCCATCCACTTCGAGGGCGAGCCCGGCGACAGCCGCGCGATCACCTACGCCGAGCTCAAGGACGAGGTCTCCAAGGCGGCCAACGCCCTGCTGGAGCTGGGAGTTCAGGCCGGCGACCGGGTCGCCGTCTACATGCCGATGATCCCCGAGACCGCGATCGCGATGCTGGCCTGCGCCCGGATCGGCGCCGCCCACTCGGTCGTCTTCGGCGGTTTCTCCTCGGACGCGCTCGCCACCCGCATCCAGGACGCCGACGCGCGCGTGGTCATCACCTCCGACGGCGGTTACCGGCGTGGCAAGCCGTCCGCGCTCAAGCCGGCCGTGGACGAGGCGGTCGAGAAGGCGGGCATCGTCGAGCACGTGCTCGTCGTGCGCCGCACGGGCCAGGAGGTCGCCTTCACCGAGGGCCGTGACGTGTGGTGGCACGACGCCGTGGAGCGGCAGAGCCCCGAGCACACCCCGCAGGCGTTCAACGCCGAGCACCCGCTGTTCATCCTGTACACCTCGGGCACCACGGGTAAGCCGAAGGGCATCCTGCACACCTCCGGCGGCTA
Source organism: Streptomyces sp. NPDC044719 (assembly GCF_056433405.1). Classification (NCBI taxonomy): domain Bacteria; kingdom Bacillati; phylum Actinomycetota; class Actinomycetes; order Kitasatosporales; family Streptomycetaceae; genus Streptomyces; species Streptomyces sp. NPDC044719. The sequence goes on along the minus strand of NZ_JBWKHE010000003.1, from coordinate 770,594 downwards.
CCTCACCCAGACCGCCTACACCCACCACGCCGTCTTCGACCTCAAGCCGGAGACGGACGTGTACTGGTGCACCGCCGACGTCGGCTGGGTCACCGGGCACTCGTACATCGTCTACGGCCCGCTCGCCAACGGCGCGACGCAGGTCATGTACGAGGGCACGCCCGACACCCCGCACCAGGGCCGCTTCTGGGAGATCGTGCAGAAGTACGGCGTGACGATCCTCTACACCGCGCCGACCGCGATCCGTACGTTCATGAAGTGGGGCGACGACATCCCCGCCAAGTTCGACCTGTCCAGCCTGCGGGTGCTGGGCTCGGTGGGCGAGCCGATCAATCCCGAGGCGTGGATCTGGTACCGCAAGAACATCGGCGGCGACCGCACCCCGGTCGTGGACACCTGGTGGCAGACCGAGACCGGCTCGATGATGATCACCCCGCTGCCGGGCGTGACCGCGACCAAGCCCGGCTCCGCGCAGACGCCGCTGCCCGGCATCTCCGCGACGGTCGTCGACGACGAGGCGAACGAGGTTCCCAACGGCGGGGGCGGCTACCTGGTGCTGACCGAGCCGTGGCCGTCGATGCTGCGCACCATCTGGGGCGACGACCAGCGGTTCATCGACACCTACTGGTCGCGTTTCGAGGGCAAGTACTTCGCCGGTGACGGTGCCAAGAAGGACGACGACGGCGACATCTGGCTGCTCGGCCGGGTCGACGACGTCATGCTCGTCTCGGGGCACAACATCTCCACCACCGAGGTCGAGTCCGCGCTCGTCTCCCACCCGTCGGTCGCCGAGGCGGCCGTGGTCGGCGCGGCGGACGAGACGACCGGGCAGGCGATCGTCGCCTTCGTGATCCTGCGCGGTACGGCCGCCGAGACCGAGGACCTGGTCGCCGAGCTGCGCAACCACGTCGGCAGCACCCTCGGCCCGATCGCCAAGCCCAAGCGGGTCCTGCCGGTGGCCGAGCTGCCCAAGACCCGCTCGGGCAAGATCATGCGCCGTCTGCTCCGGGACGTCGCGGAGAACCGCCAGCTCGGTGACGTCACGACGCTGACCGACTCCACGGTCATGGACCTCATCCAGTCCAAGCTGCCGGCCGCGCCCAGCGAGGACTGATCAAGGCCCACGCATATCCGATCGGACGAAGGGGCACCCGGCAGACAGCTCGCCGGGTGCCCCTTCGGCGTCCGTGGTGAAGATCGCCAGGTGCGCACGGCCAAACGGTTAGCTAAACTAAGCAAAACAACTGCCTCATGGTGCGCCGGGAAGTCTGGTCGGCATGCGTTCAGCCCTGCCCACCGACCGGAGGTCTTCCCCGTGACCGCGCCCCGCTCCACCACCCCCCGCAAGGTCCTCGGACGACTGTCGCTGCCCGAGCGGACCTACGTGGCGGACGCGCTGCGCACCGAGACCGTCGGCGGTGTGCTGCTGCTCGCCGCCGCGGTCACCGCGCTGCTCTGGGCGAACATCCCCGCGCTGCACGACAGCTACGAGAACGTCGCCCACTTCCATCTGGGCCCCGCCACGATCGGCCTCGACCTGTCGGTCGCGCACTGGGCCGCCGACGGACTGCTGGCGATCTTCTTCTTCGTCGCCGGGATCGAACTCAAGCGCGAGCTCGTCGCAGGCGACCTGCGCGAGCCCAGGGCCGCCGCGCTCCCGGTCGTCGCCGCCCTGTGCGGCATGGCGGTACCGGCGCTCGTCTACACCCTCACCAACGTCACCGGCGGCGGCTCCCTGGCCGGGTGGGCCGTACCCACCGCCACCGACATCGCCTTCGCGCTCGCCGTGCTCGCGGTCATCGGCACGTCCCTGCCGAGCGCGCTGCGGGCCTTCCTGCTCACGCTCGCCGTCGTCGACGACCTCTTCGCGATCCTGATCATCGCCGTCTTCTTCACCGCCGACCTGAACTTCGCCGCGCTCGGCGGCGCCGTCGTGGGCCTGGCCGTCTTCTGGCTGCTGCTGCGCAAGGGCGTACGCGGCTGGTACGTGTACGTGCCGCTCGCGCTCGTGATCTGGGCGCTGATGTACAACAGCGGCGTCCACGCCACCGTCGCCGGCGTGGCCATGGGCCTGATGCTGCGCTGCCACCGCAAGGAGGGCGAGGCCCACTCCCCCGGCGAGCACATCGAGCACCTCGTACGCCCCCTGTCGGCGGGCCTGGCCGTACCGCTGTTCGCGCTGTTCAGCGCGGGTGTCTCCGTCTCCGGCGGAGCGCTCTCGGAGGTGTTCGCCTCGCCGGAGACCCTCGGTGTCGTCCTCGGGCTGGTCGTCGGCAAGGCGCTCGGCATCTTCGGCGGGACCTGGCTGACCGCCCGTTTCACCAGGGCCTCGCTCAGCGACGATCTCGCCTGGGCGGACGTGTTCGCGGTGGCGAGCCTCGCCGGTATCGGCTTCACGGTCTCGCTGCTCATCGGCGAACTCGCCTTCGCCGGCGACGAGACGATGACGAACGAGGTCAAGGCCGCCGTGCTGCTGGGCTCGCTCATCGCCGCCACGCTGGCGACCGTCCTGCTGAAGATACGGAACGCCAAGTACCGCCGCCTGTGGGAGGACGAGGAGCGCGACGACGACCTCGACGGCATCCCGGACGTCTACGAGGAGGACGACCCGGCGTACCACCTGCGCCTGGCCGCCCGCTACGAGGCCAAGGCCGCGGAACACCGCCGGATCGCCCAGGAGAAGGCAGCGGCGCGCCACGAGCTTGCCGAAGTACCGGGCGGGGCAGGCGAGGACCACGACGGTCCGGCATGATCTGACGAGACGGTACAAAAGACGGAGAGGGAGAGACCGCGATGAGCGCACCCGACGGCAGCCCGGTCGGCGCCGAACGCAGCATCGGCCAGCTGTTCGCCTCGGCGACGGCGGAAATGTCGGCGCTGGTGCACGATGAGATCGCGCTGGCGAAGGCGCAGCTCAAGCAGGACGTCAAGCGCGGCGCGACCAGCGGCGGCGCCTTCTCGGCAGCCGGGGCGGTGCTGATCTTCTCCCTGCCGATGCTGAACTTCGCGCTGGCGTACGGCATCCGCACCTGGAGCGACTGGAACCTCGCGATCTGCTTCCTGCTGTCCTTCGCGGCGAACGTGCTGGTCGCCGTCGTGCTGGCGCTGATCGGCGTGGTCTTCGCGAAGAAGGCCAAGAAGAGCAAGGGCCCGCAGAAGGTCGCCGCCTCGATGAAGGAGACCGCGGTCGTCCTGCAGAAGGCCAAGCCGCACCCGCGTCCGGAGCTCCCGCAGGACCGGGTCCCCGAGGCCATCGAGGCTGTGGCACGCTCGTCGTCATGACGGACCCCGCCACACCTTCGGCACAACCGGCCTCGGCCGTTCTTCTCGACGTCCCCGGCGGGAGGAAGGTGAGTCACCGCGACGTCGCCGCCAACGGCGCCCGCTTCCACATCGCCGAGCTGGGCGACGGGCCGCTGGTGCTGCTGCTGCACGGCTTCCCGCAGTTCTGGTGGACCTGGCGGCACCAGCTGGTGGCGCTCGCCGACGCGGGTTTCCGGGCCGTCGCCATGGACCTGCGGGGCGTCGGGGGCAGCGACCGTACGCCGCGCGGTTACGACCCCGCCAACCTCGCGCTCGACGTCACCGGCGTCATCCGCTCGCTCGGCGAGCCGGACGCCGCGCTGGTCGGCCACGACCTGGGCGGATACCTCGCGTGGACGGCCGCCGCGATGCGCCCCAAGCTGGTGCGGCGGCTGGCGGTCGCCTCCATGCCGCATCCACGGCGCTGGCGCTCGGCCATGCTGCGAGACGTCAAGCAGACGCGCGCCGGTTCACACATCTGGGGGTTCCAGCGGCCCTGGGTCCCGGAGCGGCAGCTCACCGCCGACGACGGGGCGCTCGTGGCGGAGCTGATCCAGGACTGGTCCGGGCCGCGCCCGCCGGAGGACGAGGCGCTGGAGGCGTACCGCCGCGCCATGTGCATCCCCTCCGCCGCGCACTGCGCCGTCGAGCCGTACCGCTGGATGGTGCGCTCCCTGGCCCGCCCGGACGGCATCCAGTTCAACCGCCGCATGAAGCGGCCCGTGCGCGTGCCGACCCTCCATCTGCACGGCTCGCTCGACCCCGTCATGCGCACGCGCAGCGCGGCCGGATCCGGCGAGTACGTCGAAGCCCCCTACCGCTGGCGCCTGTTCGACGGTCTCGGCCACTTCCCGCACGAGGAGGACCCGGTGGCGTTCTCCTCGGAGCTCATCAACTGGCTCAAGGATCCCGAACCCGATCGGTGACCGGACGGCCCCGCCCCGTATCCGCACGTGAACGCTTGTCCTACGAACGGCCACTTGCCCGGCGCATAGGCCAATTGGGCGCCCCGGGAGCGGTTATCGACCATGGGGCGGGGGCACACGTCGGGGTATGGGCTGGACGCACGACTACAGTGACGCAAGCCGCAATCGCCGCTCGGCGGGCGGTGCGAACCCCCACCATCGAAGCGGCGCACCGCAGATGGTGACCGCGGATCCCCGGGTCGGGATCCCGCGCATCCTCCGTCGCCGGGCCCGCTGGGTCTCCGTACGTCTGCGCCACACCCGCGACTGAGGCGCCACCCGCGCGAGTGACGCCCGGGCCACCCCGCCGCAAGGCCGCTCCTAGAGCGCGCAGCTGTCGCTGTCCACCTGCTGGTTGGCGGTGCGCCCCTTGGTGATGTCCTCCTGGATCTCGTCCACGGTCAGCGCGTACCCCGTCTCGGCGTCGTCGAGGGACTTGGCGAAGACCACGCCGTAGACCTTGCCGTCGGGGGTGAGCAGAGGGCCGCCGGAGTTGCCCTGGCGGACGGTCGCGTAGAGGGAGTAGACGTCGCGGCGGACCGTGTCCCGGTGGTAGATGTCCGGGCCGTTGGCCGTGATGCGGCCACGCACGCGCGCGGCACGCACGTCGTACGCCCCGTTCTCCGGGAAGCCGGCGACGATCGCGCCGTCCCCGCTGGTCGCGTCCCCGCTGGTGAAGCGCAGCGCGGGCGCCTTGAGGTCCGGCACGTCGAGTACGGCGATGTCGCGCCGCCAGTCGTAGAGGACGACCGTGGCGTCGTACTTCCTGCCCTCGCCGCCTATCTGCACGGTCGGCTCGTCGACGCCGCCCACCACGTGCGCGTTGGTCATCACACGGCGGCCGGAGAAGACGAAGCCGGTGCCCTCCAGGACCTTGCCGCAGCTCGGGGCCGTGCCCATGACCTTGACGATGGAGCGCTGGGCGCGACTCGCGACGGGGCTGTTGGCGAGGGCCGGGTCCGGGGGCTGGACGTCGGTGATCGGCTCGTTGGCGAACGGGCTGAAGACCTGCGGGAAGCCGTTCTGCGCGAGGACGGAGGAGAAGTCCGCGAACCAGGTGGCGGCCTGGTCCGGCAGCGCCTGCGAGACGCCCAGCAGCACCTTGGAGTTGCGGACCTCCTTGCCGAGCGTCGGCAGTGTGGTGCCCGCGAGGGCCGAGCCGATCAGCCAGGCGACCAGGAGCATGGCCACGACGTTGACCAGGGCGCCACCGGTGGCGTCGAGGGCCCGGGCCGGGGACCAGGTGATGTGCCGGCGCAGCTTGTTGCCGAGGTGGGTGGTGAGGGCCTGGCCCACGGAGGCGCAGACGATGACGACGACGACCGCGACGACGGCGGCGGTCGTGTTCACCTCCGCGTTGTCCGTGAGCGCGTCCCAGATGACGGGCAGTACGTAGACCGCGACGAGACCGCCGCCCAGGAAGCCGATCACCGACAGGATGCCGACGACGAATCCCTGGCGGTATCCGACGACCGCGAACCACACGGCGGCGACCAGCAACAAGATGTCCAGCACGTTCACGGAGGCCACCCTGTCATGCGCGCCAGTCGAGCGGGACCTGCTTCTCGCGGTCCCAGGGCCGCTCCCAGCCCGCGAAGTGCAGCAGCCGGTCGATGATTCCGGCCGTGAAACCCCATACAAGGGCTGATTCGACCAGAAATGCCGGACCTCGGTGGCCGCTGGGGTGGACGGTGGTGGCGCGGTTGGCGGGATCCGTGAGATCCGCCACGGGGACGGTGAAGACTCTGGCGGTCTCGTTCGGATCGACGACCCCGACCGGGCTCGGTACGCGCCACCAGCCCAGCACCGGGGTGACGACGAAGCCGCTGACCGGAATGTACAGCCGGGGCAGGACGCCGAAGAGCTGGACGCCGGAGGGGTCGAGGCCGGTCTCCTCCTCCGCCTCGCGCAGGGCGGCCCGCAGCGGGCCGTCGCCGCGCGGGTCGCCGTCCTCCGGGTCCAGGGCGCCGCCGGGGAACGAGGGCTGGCCTGCGTGCGAGCGCAGGGAGCTCGCGCGCTCCATGAGCAGCAGCTCGGGCCCGCGCTCGCCCTCCCCGAACAGGATCAGCACGGCGGACTGGCGCCCGGCGCCGTCCTCCGGCGGCAGGAAGCGGCTGAGCTGCCGCGGCCTGACCGTCTCCACGGCGTGCACCACCGGGTCCAGCCAGGCCGGCAGGCCCTCCTTGCTCGGCGTCAAAGGCCCGCCCTGTGTGTCGCTCGCGCGCGTCATCGCCACCCCCGTCGTCCTGCCGCTTCCAACGCGCGGCGGGTGCGAGATCGTTCCGCGAACGACCGCGATCCCCCGTCCTGGCAGCTCATCCGGCCCCCAGCGGCGGCGCCGGCTTGCCGCCCGCGTCCAGATACGCCTGCGGGGGCCGCAGGCGCTGGCCGGGGAAGCCACCCTTCTCGTACTTGAGCAGCTTCTTCGCCTTCTCCGGGTCGGTCTCGCCCTCGCCGAACGCCGGGCAGAGCGGGGCGATCGGGCAGGCGCCGCAGGCGGGCTTGCGGGCATGGCAGATGCGGCGGCCGTGCCAGATCACGTGGTGCGAGAGGTCCGTCCAGTCGCTCTTCGGGAAGAGCGCGCCGAGGGCGGCCTCGATCTTGTCCGGGTCGGTCTCGCCGGTCCACTGCCAGCGGCGCACCAGTCGCTGGAAGTGCGTGTCCACGGTGATGCCGGGCCGCCCGAAGGCGTTGCCGAGCACGACGAACGCGGTCTTGCGGCCGACGCCGGGCAGCTTGACCAGGTCCTCCAGCCGGCCCGGTACCTCACCGCCGAAGTCCTCCACCAGGGCCTTGGACAGCCCTATGACCGACTTCGTCTTGGCCCGGAAGAAGCCGCACGGGCGGAGGATCTCCTCCACCTCCTCCGGGTTGGCGGCGGCCAGGTCCTCGGGGGTGGGGTACTTGGCGAAGAGGGCGGGTGTCGTCTGGTTGACGCGCAGGTCGGTGGTCTGGGCGGACAGGACTGTGGCGACGACCAGTTGGAAGGGGTTGTCGAAGTCCAGCTCGGGGTGGGCGTAGGGGAAGACGTCGGCGAGCTCGCGGTTGATGCGGCGGGCGCGGCGGACCAGGGCGGTACGCGACTCGTCACCCGGCGGATGGACGACGGACTTCGCGGGGGCGGTGCCCTTGACGCGGGCCGTGGCCTTCTTGGGCGCGACGGTGACCTTCTTGGCGGCGGGCGCCTTCTTCACGGACGCCGCCTTCTTCACAGGCGCCGCCTTCTTCACGGACGCCGACTTCTTGGCAGGTGCCTTCTCGGCAGGTGCCTTCTTGGCTGATGCCTTCCCGGCAGCCGCCTTCTTCGCGGTATCCGTCTTGTTCTCTTTCGCCGTTTTCCTACCGCCATCGGGGCTCTGTTCGCCCACAGCGGAATCGCGACGTACAACCACCCGCGCAGCCCCCTAGGCCTGTGCTCTCACCGGCGATTTGGACACCCGGCCAGCCTAAGGCGTGGCACCGACATCTGCCCCGGGCCCTGAAGATCGGCGTCCAATTGGACCCCTGCCGCGTACCCCGGGACACCAGTGCGGCATCCTTGTGACAGATCACACTGTTTGGACCGTCCGGCAAAATGGGCACCTCGGTGCCTTGATACAAGGGGGATCCAGGTCCCCTGAGCAGGTCGACAAGGAGAGAACTCGTGGACGACGTTCTGCGGCGCAACCCGCTCTTCGCGGCGCTCGATGACGAGCAGGCCTCGGAGCTCCGCGCCTCCATGAGTGAGGTGACCCTCGCGCGCGGCGACTCGCTGTTCCACGAGGGGGACCCCGGCGACCGCCTGTATGTGGTCACGGAAGGCAAGGTCAAGCTCCACCGCACGTCCCCGGACGGCCGCGAGAACATGCTGGCCGTGGTCGGCCCCGGCGAGCTCATCGGCGAGCTGTCGCTCTTCGACCCGGGCCCGCGCACCGCGACGGCCTCCGCACTGACCGAGGTCAAGCTGCTCGGACTCGGCCACGGCGACCTCCAGCCCTGGCTGAACGCCCGCCCCGAGGTGGCCACGGCACTGCTGCGCGCTGTCGCCCGCCGGCTGCGCAAGACCAACGACGCCATGTCCGACCTCGTCTTCTCGGACGTCCCGGGCCGGGTCGCCCGCGCCCTGCTGGACCTCTCGCGCCGGTTCGGCGTGCAGTCCGAGGAGGGCATCCACGTCGTCCACGACCTCACGCAGGAGGAACTGGCCCAGCTGGTCGGCGCGTCCCGCGAGACGGTCAACAAGGCGCTAGCGGACTTCGCCCAGCGCGGCTGGCTCCGCCTGGAGGCCCGCGCGGTGATCCTGCTGGACGTGGAACGCCTCGCCAAGCGCTCGCGCTGACGCGCACCCGCGCGTGCCGTACGTCATCGGGCCCTGTCTCCTCGCGAGACAGGGCCCGACGTCGTACCAGGGCACGTCAGCGGTCAGATGAGCCCGTGCTCCTCCAGGTAGTCCACCTGCGCCCGCACCGACAGTTCCGCCGCCGGCCACAGCGAGCGGTCCACGTCCGCGTAGACGTGGGCGACGACCTCGGTGGGCGTGCGGAAGCCGTCCTCGACGGCCGTCTCCACCTGCGCGAGGCGCTTGGCCCGGTGGGCGAGGTAGTACTCGACGACGCCCTGGGCGTCCTCCAGGACCGGCCCGTGGCCCGGCAGCACCGTGTGGACGCCGTCGTCGACCGAGAGGGACCTGAGCCGCCGCAGGGAGTCCAGGTAGTCGCCGAGGCGGCCGTCGGGGTGGGCCACGACCGTCGTGCCGCGGCCGAGGATCGTGTCGCCGGTCAGGACCGCCCGGTCCGCCGGGAGGTGGAAGGAGAGGGAGTCGGCGGTGTGGCCGGGGGTCGGTACGACCTTCAGTTCGAGGCCGCCGACGGTGATCACGTCACCGGCGGCCAGTCCCTCGTCACCCAGCCGGAGGGCCGGATCGAGCGCACGCACGCGCGTGCCGGTCAGTTCGGCGAACCGCCCGGCGCCCTCGGCGTGGTCGGGGTGGCCATGGGTCAGCAGCGTCAGGGCGATGCGCTTGCCGGCCTGCTCGGCCGTGGCGACGACATGGCGCAGGTGCCCGTCGTCGAGCGGGCCCGGGTCGACCACCACGGCCAGGTCCGAATCGGGCTCGGAGAGGATCCAGGTGTTCGTGCCGTCCAGGGTCATCGCCGAGGGGTTGGGGGCCAGGACGTTGACGGCCCGCGCGGTGGCGGGGCCCGTGAGGACACCGCCCCGGGGCTGGCCGGGAAGGGCTGCTGCGTCCGTCATGCGGTGGCTCCACCGGTGGTCGGGATGTGCTTGGTGAACTCGTCGTGTCCCGACCAGGAGAGCACGATCTCGCCGTCCACGAGACGCGCCGTGGCCAGCACGGGCGTGAGGTCACGCCCCGGGGCGTCCGCGAGCGCCCGCGCGGCCGTGTCGTACGGCGTCAGCTGGCGCAGGGTCGCGAGGGTCGGCGGCATCATCAGCAGCTCGCCCTTGTCGTAGCCGGCCGCCGCCTCGCCCGGGGAGATCCACACCGTACGGTCCGCCTCGGTGGAGGCGTTGCGGGTGCGCTGCCCCTCGGGAAGGGCCGCCACGAAGAACCAGGTGTCGTAGCGGCGGGCCTCGAACTCGGGGGTGATCCAGCGGGTCCAGGCGCCGAGCAGGTCGGAGCGCAGGACCAGGCCGCGGCGGTCCAGGAACTCGGCGAAGGACAGGTCCCGGGCGACCAGGGCGGCACGGTCCGCCTCCCAGTCGGCCCCGGTGGTGTCGCCGACGACCGAGTCGGGCGCCGGTCCGGCGAGCAGGACGCCCGCCTCCTCGTACGTCTCCCGTACGGCCGCGCAGACGATCGCCTGGGCTTCCGTCTCGTCGACGCCGAGCCTGTCCGACCACCACGCGCGCGTGGGGCCCGCCCAGCGGACCTGGTGGTCGTCGTCCCGGGGGTCGACGCCGCCGCCCGGATACGCGTACGCGCCTCCGGCGAAGGCCATGGAGGCGCGTCTGCGCAGCATGTGGACGGCCGGGCCGGTGCCCGTGTCCTTCAGGAGCATGACGGTGGCCGCCCGCTTCGGCGTGACCGGCGTGAGTGTGCCGGCCGCCAGTGCGCGGATGCGGTCCGGCCACTCCGGGGGATACCACTGACCGTTCGCCATGGGCGCGAGGCTATCCCGTGACGGGCGGATGTTCGAGTGGCCCCCGGGGCCGATGCCGCACCCGGGCCTGCGGAAAAGGCCTACGGAACGGGCCCCACAAGAGACCCGCGTAAGAGGCCCGCGTAAGAGACCCGCGCGAGCGCCGAAGGGCGCTACGCGAGCTCCACCTGGATCTCGACCTCCACCGGGGCGTCCAGCGGCAGCACCGCCACGCCCACCGCGCTGCGCGCGTGCACGCCCTTGTCGCCCAGGACCTCGCCGAGCAGCTCGCTCGCGCCGTTCAGCACCGCGGGCTGGCCCGTGAAGTCCGAGGCCGAGGCCACGAAGCCCACGACCTTCACCACGCGCGCGATGCGGTCCAGGTCGCCGGCGACTGACTTGACGGCTGCCAGGGCGTTCAGCGCGCAGGTGCGCGCCAGCTCCTTGGCCTCCTCCGGGGTGACCTCAGCGCCGACCTTGCCGGTGAGCGGAAGCTTGCCCTCCACCATCGGGAGCTGCCCGGCGGTGTAGACGTACGGGCCGGTCTGCACGGCCGGCTGGTACGCGGCCAGCGGCGGGACGACGTCGGGCAGGGTCAGGCCCAGCTCGGCCAGCTTCGCCTCGACGGCGCCCATTACTGCTTCTCCCGCTTCAGGTAGGCCACGAGCTGCTCGGGGTTGTTCGGGCCGGGCACGACCTGGACGAGCTCCCAGCCGTCCTCGCCCCAGGTGTCCAGAATCTGCTTCGTGGCGTGGACGAGCAGCGGCACGGTTGAGTATTCCCACTTGGTCATGCGGCCGACTCTAGCCCCTGGCGGACAGGGGCAGGCGGCCGACTGCGGCGGCGGTTGTCCACAGCCTCCGGAGTAGCCCGGGCGCCGACTGGTTAGGCTCGAATACGTGAGCAGGCTCCAGGTCGTCAGCGGCAAGGGCGGTACCGGCAAGACCACGGTGGCCGCGGCCCTCGCGCTGGCCTTGGCCACGGAGGGGAAGCGGACGCTTCTCGTCGAGGTCGAAGGCCGCCAGGGAATCGCGCAGCTCTTCGAAACGGAAGCGCTGCCTTATGAGGAGCGGAAGATCGCCGTCGCTCCCGGGGGCGGGGAGGTGTACGCGCTGGCCATCGACCCCGAACTGGCCCTTCTGGACTACCTCCAGATGTTCTACAAGCTGGGCAGCGCCGGACGGGCCCTGAAGAAGCTGGGCGCGATCGACTTCGCCACCACCATCGCGCCCGGCCTGAGGGACGTACTCCTCACCGGCAAGGCGTGCGAGGCGGTGCGGCGCAAGGAGCGCAGCGGGCGGTTCACCTACGACTACGTCGTCATGGACGCGCCGCCCACCGGGCGCATCACGCGCTTCCTGAACGTCAACGACGAGGTCGCCGGCCTCGCCAAGATCGGCCCGATACACAATCAGGCACAGGCCGTGATGCGGGTGCTGAAGTCGCCGGAGACGGCCGTGCACCTGGTGACGCTGCTGGAGGAGATGCCCGTCCAGGAGACCGTGGACGGCATCACCGAGCTGCGGACCGCGCGGCTGCCGGTGGGGCGGATCATCGTGAACATGGTGCGGCCGGAGGTGTTGGACGAGGCCGATCTGGAACTCGTCCGGAGGGCCACGCGTTCCACGGTCGCACGGTCGCTGTCGTCCGCCGGACTCGGCGGCGCGCGGCGCGGCGGGCACGCCGAGCGGCTGGTGGACCCGCTGCTCACCCAGGCCGAGGAATACGGCGAGCGGTACACGCTGGAGCACGAGCAGCGTGCGGTGCTGGCCGAGCTCGGCCTGCCGCTGCACGAACTGCCGCTGTTCGCCGAGGGCATGGACCTGGCGGGGCTGTACGCGCTGGCCCGCGAGCTGCGCGGGCAGGGCGTGTCATGAGCGGAACCGCCGCCGGACGGGGCATGTCCATGAAGGCCGTCGTGGAACAAGGCGCCATGAAGCTGGTCATGAGTCGGAAGCAGGGGATGTCATGAGTCGTCCGGACCCGGCCCACACACACGACCCGGCCCGCCCCCGCATGTCCCCCGCTCGCCTGCTCGACGTCGATCCGCTGCTGGCGGACCCTGAGACCCGGATCGTGGTGTGCTGCGGCTCGGGCGGGGTCGGCAAAACCACGACCGCGGCGGCCCTGGGCCTGCGCGCGGCCGAGCGGGGCCGCAAGGTGGTCGTCCTCACCATCGACCCGGCCCGCCGGCTCGCCCAGTCCATGGGCATCGACTCCCTCGACAACACCCCGCGCCGGGTCAAGGGCATCGACGACACCGCGGGCGGCGAGCTGCACGCGATGATGCTCGACATGAAGCGCACCTTCGACGAGATCGTCGAGGTGCACGCGGACGCCGAGCGGGCGGCCGCGATCCTGGGCAACCCCTTCTACCAGTCGCTCTCGGCGGGCTTCGCGGGCACGCAGGAGTACATGGCGATGGAGAAGCTCGGGCAGCTGCGGGCCCGGGACGAGTGGGACCTGATCATCGTCGACACCCCGCCGTCCCGCTCGGCCCTGGACTTCCTGGACGCGCCCAAGCGGCTCGGGTCGTTCCTCGACGGGCGGCTGATCCGGCTGCTGACGGCGCCGGCGAAGCTGGGCGGGCGCGCCGGGATGAAGTTCCTGAACGTCGGGATGTCGATGATGACCGGCACCCTCGGCAAGCTGCTCGGCGGTCAGCTCCTCAAGGACGTCCAGACGTTCGTGTCCGCGATGGACACGACGTTCGGAGGCTTCCGCACCCGCGCGGACGCGACGTACAAGCTGCTCCAGGCGCCCGGGACGGCGTTCCTCGTGGTCGCGGCCCCGGAGCGGGACGCGCTGCGCGAGGCCGCGTACTTCGTGGAGCGCCTGGCCGCGGAGGACATGCCGCTCGCCGGTCTTGTGCTCAACCGGGTCCACGGCAGCGGGGCCGACCGGCTGTCGGCCGAGCGGGCGCTCGCCGCCGCGGAAAATCTTGAAGAGCCCCGCATTGTGGATCAGGAGGACGGGAAAGCTGGACTTCGTAACTCCCCCGACGCATACGACAGTTCAGCCTCTTCCACGTCCGAAACCCCAGCTCAGACCTCAGATCAGACCCCAGCTCAGGCCTCGGCCACGGCATCGGCTCCCGAGGGTGGCTCCCCCACCGAGGACGCCGAAGACATCGCGGACGCCGAGGACGCCGAGCGGTCCATCGACCAGCTCACGGCAGGCCTGCTGAGGCTGCACGCCGAACGCATGCAGCTGCTCTCCCGCGAGCAGCGCACGCGTGACCGCTTCACCGCGCTGCACCCCGAGGTGGCCGTGACGGAAGTGGCCGCGCTGCCCGGCGATGTGCACGACCTCGCGGGACTGCGCGACATCGGCGACCGGCTCGCGGCGAACGAACGCGAGCTTCCCGACGCGGCCGAGCCGGAGCCGCCCGGCCGTGATGCCTGAGGGCCCGTACGGGCCCCCGACCGGACATCAGCGACGAGGAGCCCCCGTGGAGTCCCCGGTGGGCACTCCTCAGCTCACTGCGGCGTAGTTCTCGTAGATCTCGTCGTCGTCGAGGGACACGACACCCGTGCCGCGCTCGTACTCGCTGCGCGCCGTCTCCAGCAGCCGGCGCCAGGACGTCACCGTGGGACGCCTGCGCAGCAGTGCGCGGCGCTCCCGCTCCGTCATGCCTCCCCACACGCCGAACTCGACGCGATTGTCGAGCGCGTCGGCCAGGCACTCCGTACGCACCGGACATCCGGTGCACACCGCCTTGGCCCTGTTCTGCGCTGCTCCTTGAACGAACAGTTCATCCGGATCGGTAGTGCGGCAGGCCGCCTGCGCACTCCAGTCGACTACCCAGCCCATACCGGCGCCGTCCTCTCCCGAATCGAGGCTCCCCCACGGCGGCAGCGGCATATTCACCGCCGCCAGTTGAGGACGTTACGGAAGGTGGGCACAGCGCAACACCCCCGTCGGGCCCAATCTTGAATGGCCCGAACGGACTATGGGTAAGCGGCAGATCACCCGGGGGAGTGAGCTGGCGACATACATAACTTTCCCGGCAAACCGGGACAGTTCAGTTGCGTCACAACGGACGCCGCATGACACACAAGGCGGATTCGGACACGACCCCACCAAAAAAGTTGGGGAACACCCGGAACGATTCGGGGTCGCCGGACGTATTGATACGTGACCTCACTGCTGTGACAGTTGAGAGCAGCTTAGGCCAAGGCCTATACGCCTGTCCGGCGAATGAGAACGTAGGCTGCCCTCATGCCAAAGAAGAGCTCGGGCGGTGGTCTGTCTCCTGCGCAGCAGGCCGCCAAGTTCCTCGGTGTCAGTGTCCTTGCGGGAGCCGTGCTGGCCGGCATCGCGCTGCCCGCCGTGGGCGCGCTGGGCCTCGCGGCGAAGGGCTCGGTCGAGAGCTTCGACGAGCTCCCCGCCAACATGAAGACGCCGCCGCTGAGTCAGCGCACCACGATCCTCGACGCCGACGGCGGCCAGATCGCCACGGTCTACTCGCGCGACCGCACGGTGGTCCCGCTCAAGGACGTCTCGCCGTACATGCAGAAGGCGATCGTCGCGATCGAGGACTCGCGCTTCTACCAGCACGGCGCGGTCGACCTGAAGGGCGTCCTGCGCGCCCTCAACAAGAACGCGCGCAGCGGCGAGGTCTCCCAGGGCGCCTCGACCCTGACGCAGCAGTATGTGAAGAACGTCTTCGTCGAGGAGGCGGGCGACGACCCGACGAAGGTCGCGCAGGCCACCCAGCAGACCATCGGCCGCAAGATCCGCGAGCTGAAGTACGCGATCCAGGTCGAGGAAGAGCTCGGGAAGAAGAAGATCCTCGAGAACTACCTGAACATCACGTTCTTCGGCCAGCAGGCCTACGGCGTCGAGGCCGCGGCCCAGCGCTACTTCTCCAAGTCCGCCAAGGACCTCGACATCCAGGAGTCGGCCCTCCTCGCCGGCATCGTCCAGTCGCCCAGCCGGTACGACCCGGTCAACGACGAGGCGGAGGCCACCAAGCGCCGCAACATCGTGCTCCAGCGCATGGCCGCCGTCGGCGACATCTCCCGGGCGCAGGCCGGCGAGGCGATGAAGGCGCCGCTCGGCCTCAAGGTCAGCAAGCCCAGGAACGGCTGCATCACGGCGGTCAAGGGCGCGGGCTTCTTCTGTGACTACGTGCGCGAGGTCTTCCTGAACGACAAGGTCTTCGGCAAGACCAAGGAGGCACGGGCGAAGGTCTGGAACCAGGGCGGCCTCACCATCCGCACCACCATGGACCCCAAGGCCCAGGACTCGGCACAGCGGTCCATCAAGGACCACGTCTACACGAGCGACGAGGTGGCCACCGCCGCCAGCATCGTCCAGCCCGGCACCGGCAAGATCCTCGCCATGGGCCAGTCCCGTCCGTACGGCGTCGACATCAAGGAGGGCGAGACGACCCTCAACCTGTCCGTCAACGACGACATGGGCGGCGGCATGGGCTACCAGCCCGGTTCGACGTTCAAGCCGATCGTGGCGGCGGCGGCCATCGAGGACGGCATGCCGGCGAACAAGGTGTACTCGGCGCCGTACCAGATGGCCTACCCGAGCCCGGTCTCCGCCTGCGACGGCAAGACCTGGCGGAACAGCCGGACCGACCCCGCCAAGCTCGAGAACGAGAACAGCTCGGAGGTCGGCCCGTACGACATGAAGGAAGCGACCGCCAAGTCGGTCAACACCTACTACGTCCAGATGATCAGTGACATCGGCATCTGCCCGGTGACGACGATGGCGAAGAAGATGGGCGTCGAGCGGGCCGACGGCCGCAAGCTGGACCAGGCGCCGTCCATCGCCCTCGGCACCCAGGAGATGTCCCCGCTGACCATGGCGAACGGGTACGCGACCTTCGCCTCGCGCGGCATGTACTGCACGCCGATCGCCATCGAGTCGGTCAGCCAGCGGGTCGGTGGCGAGACCAAGTCGCTCCCGGTCCCGAAGTCGACCTGCTCGCGCGCGATGTCGGAGAAGACCGCCGACACGATCAACGCGCTGCTGAAGGGCGTCGTCGAGGACGGTACGGGTTCGAAGGCCGGCCTCAGCGGCCGTCCCAGCGCGGGCAAGACCGGTACGACGGACGAGCGCTACGCGGCCTGGTTCGTGGGCTACACGCCGAACATGGCCGGCGCGGTGTGGGTCGGCGACCCCGCGCACAAGCGGAAGATGTCCGGCATCACCATCGGCGGCCGGTCGTACGGCAAGGTCTTCGGCGGTGAGGTCCCTGGTCCGATCTGGCGGGACATGATGTCCGGCGCGCTGGAGGGCAAGCCCGTCGAGCAGTTCAACGACATCCACATCCCCGACGGCCGCGACAAGGGCCGCGACGACGAGAACCGCGACGACGACCGCGACGACGGGGACAACGGCAACGGCGGCTTCATCGGCGGCCTGGTCGGCGGCAACAACAACGGCGGGGGTGGCGAGCCCCTTCCGACGCCTTCGTTCTCCCTTCCTGAGGGCTTCTTCCGAGGCCAGGACAACGGCGGGGGCAACGGCAACGGCGGGCGGTTCGGCTGAGCCGACGCGTCCCGGGCCGGTGACAGACCCGTTCCCGGGCCGGTGACAACGACAGGCGGCCCCCTCTTTCCCGTACGGGAGGAGGGGGCCGCCTGTTGTTCTGCCGATGATCAGCCGGCGAGCAGCTTCTTCACCGCGGCGGCGACGCGGCCGCCCTCGGCCTGCCCGGCCACCTTCGGGTTCACGATCTTCATGACCGCGCCCATGGCCCGCGGCCCCTCGGCACCGGCGGCCTTGGCCTCCTCCACGGCCTGGGCCACGATCTGCTGGAGCTCGTCGTCGGACAGCTGCTTGGGCAGGTACTCGGCGAGCACCTCGCCCTCCGCCTTCTCCCGCTCGGCGCTCTCGGCACGACCGCCCTGAGCGAAGGCCTCGGCCGCCTCGCGGCGCTTCTTGGCCTCGCGGGTGATCACCTTCTGCACCTCGTCGTCGGAGAGCTCGCGCTTCTCCTTGCCCGCGACCTCCTCCTTGGTGATCGCGGCGAGCGTCAGCCGGAGCGTCGAGGAGCGGAGCTCGTCGCGCTCCTTGATCGCAACGTTGAGGTCATCCTGCAGCTTCGACTTGAGCGTGGTCATGGGGCTGATTGTCGCAGGTGCCGGAGGAAAGACGCCCCCTGTTTTGCGGGGCGGCGGCGGGATGGTGGCGGACCGCGGCGGGACTGTGGTTTTCGAAGAGCCGGTGCCGCCAGGGGATTTCGGGGCACGGCCCGGGCAGGGTCGGGGCGCCGCCCGGGCAGGGGCTACGTCCGGGGTCTGAGACGATGGTCGTATGCGCGCGCGATACGGAGTCCCCCTGGGAATCGCGGCGGCTGGTGCCGCCGGTCTGTTGTACGCCGCGGGCTTCGAAGCCCGCTCCTTCCGCCTCCGACGGGTCACCGTCCCGGTCCTGCCCCCCGGAATGCGCCCACTGCGTGTGCTGCAGGTCTCCGACATCCACATGGTCGGCGGCCAGCGCAAGAAGCAGCGCTGGCTGCGTTCCCTGGCGGGCCTGCGCCCCGACTTCGTGATCAACACGGGCGACAACCTCTCCGACCCGGAGGGCGTACCGGAGGTCCTGGACTCGCTCGGCCCCCTGATGGAGTTCCCGGGCGCGTACGTCTTCGGCTCGAACGACTACTACGGCCCCACGCTGCGCAACCCCGCCCGTTACCTGCTGGAGAGGGCCCAGGGCCGCCACGGCCTCAACGGCAACGCCCCGGCCGTGGGTGTGGTGCACAACCCGTGGGAGGACCTGCGGGACGGTTTCGACGCGGCCGGCTGGCTCAACCTGACCAACACCCGCGGCACGCTCAAGATCGAGGGCGTCTCACTGGAGCTGACGGGCCTGGACGACCCGCACATCAAGCGGGACCGCTACGAGCAGGTCGCCGGCGGCCCCGCGGAGTCCGCCGACTTCTCGATGGGCGTCGTCCACGCCCCCTACCTGCGCGCCCTGGACGCCTTCACGGCCGACGACTACCCCCTGATCCTGGCCGGCCACACCCACGGTGGCCAGCTGTGCATCCCCTTCTACGGTGCCCTGGTCACCAACTGCGACCTGGACACGGACCGGGTGAAGGGCCTGTCGACGCACACCGTGGAGGACCGGACGTCGTATCTGCACGTGTCGGCGGGCTGCGGCACGAGCCGCTACACGCCGGTACGGTTCGCGTGCCCGCCGGAGGCGACACTGCTGACGCTGGTGGGGCGGGAGTAGCGGGACCAGCGGGAGCGGCGGGGTAGCGGGGTAACCCACACAGCCCCGCCCGCATCGCCCTGTATGTCCGCTTCTGTCAGCGTGGGGGCATGACCGCCCCGATACCCAGGGACATCCCGGACCTGCCCGCGATACCGGGCAGGCCCGCGCTGAAGCCCTCCCCCGTCCCGGCCACGGCCGTCGTCAGCCCGGTCCGCCGCCCCGCGGCCGCGGCCTTCCGCCTGCTGGTCGCCTGCGCGGCGGCCGTCGGCGTGACACTCGAACTGCTCCTCGGCGACCCGACCCGGGCCCTGGGCCACTTCGCGGTCCAGAGCAACATCTTGCTGGCGCTGGTCATGGCCGTCTCGGCCCGCCGCGCCTGGACGGCCGGCCGCCCCCTGCCGGGGTCCCTACTGGGCGCGACGACCCTCTACGTCGTCATCGCGGCCCTGGCGCACCACCTGCTCCTGGCGAACGAGGCCAGCCCCTTCTCCCTCACGGGCCAAGCGGCCCACCCGACGGGCTGGCAGGCCCTCACCCACTACACCCTCCACGCGGTGACCCCGATCGCGGCCGTACTGGACTGGCTCCTGCTCACGCCCCCCGGCCGCCTGCACCTGCGCCAGGCCAGCACCTGGCTGCTCTACCCCCTGGCCTACCTGGCCTTCACCCTCATCCGAGGCGAACTGCTCCTCCCGGGCTCGTCCGGCCGCTACCTCTACCCCTTCCTCGACGTCGACCAGGACGGCTACAAGAAGGTCCTCGGCAACGCCCTCCTCCTCGGCCTCTCCTTCTACGTCCTGGCGGTCCTCCTCGTAGCCCTCGACCACGCCCGCCCGAACCCCCTCCGGCACCCCTGGAAAACCGGATTTCGTCTCTAGCCACCGGTGGGCTAAAGTAAACGTCGTCGCCGCGACAGCAGCGACATCGGGGTGTAGCGCAGCTTGGCAGCGCGCTTCGTTCGGGACGAAGAGGTCGTGGGTTCAAATCCCGCCACCCCGACAGAGAAACAGCAGATCAGCCAGTCTACTCACGTGAGTAGGCTGGCTGATCTGCTTTCTACGTGTCTATCTGCGTGACTACCGCTTTGGATCCCGAGTGAAGATGCCGTCCATGACCACCGCGCCGGTCTGGATCACGGGCCGGATCTGCTTCCGGTACACCTCCTCGGTCACGGCCGTGCCAGCGTGGCCGACGAGACGAGAGATCTCCTCCAGCGGGACGCCACGGTCGGACAGCAGCGACACAAAGCTGTGCCGCAGCTCCCTCGGCGTCCACTCGTCGGCGTTGATCCCTTCGGCGTCCTTGAGTGCCTGGCGGAAGGCCCGCCGGACGTTGGTCGCGTCGAGCGGCTTGCCGACGGCCGAGGAGAAGACCAGCCCGTGTTCCTCCCAGCTGTCGCCAGCAGCGAGCCGCTCCCAGCCCTGGTCCTCGAACTGCTGCCACAGGACCTCGACGCAACGCGCCGGCAGAGCGAGCGTTCGCCGGGACTTCCGGGTCTTGGTGTCCCCGCCGCGCCGGACCGAGCGCCACACGGCGATGTGCGGGGGCTGCGGCGGATCGGCGTCCGGCCTGCCCTTGAGGAAGACGTGGTCCCAGGTCAGCGCCCGCAGTTCCTCAGTGCGGGCACCGGTCAGCAGGGCGACGACGATGTACGCGTGCATCGAGGTTCCCTCGGCCGCCTTGAGTACCGCCTCGGCCTGGGCCAAGGTGAGCGCCTTGGACGGCCGCCCAGCCTGGCCCTGGGGCACGGAGCACAGCTCGACGACGTTGCGCTTCACCTTGTCCCGCGCCATGGCCCGCTTGACCGAGCGGTTCAGGCAGGAGTGGACGGACTGCAGCGTGCGGGTGCTGAGGATCTTGGCCTTGGCGGCCAGCCAGCGGTCGACGTCCTCCGCACTGAGGTCGCGGAGCTTCCGGGCGCCCAGAGCGGGGATCACGTGGTTCTGGCTCAGGATGGTGCAGGTCTCGACGGTGCCCGGGTCACGACCCGCCAGGCCGAAGGCAAGCCAGTCGTTCACGGCGTCGGCGACGGTATAGCCCGTGGGCGCGATCGCAAGACCGTCTTCGTGGTCCCGCAGCACCTCCTTGAGCTTGTTCTTCGCCTCTGTCTTGGTCCTGCCACTCCCCCGCTTCACGATCCGCTTGCCGCTAGGATCGAAGCCGAGGTTCGCCGTGGCGATCCAACGCTGTCTCTTCTCGTCCCAGTGGAGCCCACCGTCGCCGCGGCTGCGTCGCTTGGTCATCAGGCGGCCTCCTCCAGCTGGTGCTGGATGAAGTCGCGTACCGCGTCGGCGGGTATCCGGCGAGCTCCGTCAATCTTGATGGAGGCCAGCCGATGAGTACGGATCAGGTCGTAGACCTTGGAGCGTCCGACCTTGAGCCGTGTCATGACGTCCGACACCGTCAGCAGTTCAGGGGTGGCAGTGGTCATGCTGCGGCTCCTTCCTGAGCGAGTTGGTCGCGTAGGGCTTCGCGGGCGGTTTCGCGGTTGAGTTGGAGGTCGCGGGCGATGGTGGCGGCGAGGGCAGATTCGCCGGGGGTGTGGCCGTGTCCGGCGTATTGCCAGTCGGCCAGGACCAGGACCGTGTCCGGCTCGACGTCCTCCAGGCCAAGCGCTTCGCGTTCCTGGGCGGCGCGGTAGTCGGCGCGGGCCTGGCGAAGGGCGCCGAGGGTGGTGGAGTAGCGGCGGGACTTTGAGGAGAAGTGGCCGCGAAAGCCGAGCATGTGAGCCCAGGCCCACAGGCGCCGTTCCGGGTACAGCGAGTCGAGCCGCTTACAGGCTTCTATGAGGCGGCGGGTGTGGTCGGGGACCTGGTGGCGGTCGAGTTCGGCGAGTTCGCCGATGCGGCGGTCCAAGGTGCCCGTGGTCTCGGCGGCCTTGGTGGCGTACTTCGCCACATAAGAGGCGACGGCCTGTTCAGTGATGTCGGAGCCGTCACCGAAGGCCTTCACGGGCCGGACGTCGAGCTGGGTGCCCCAACGGAAGGTGCGGGCGGGCTGGTCCTCGGCAGCGGGGACGGAGACCGAGGTATAGGCGTGCGCGGCAGCTGCTCGGATGGCATTGGCAAGGAGGTCGACCGTGGCCCAGGACGGCGGGGCCATTTCTGGTCCGTCGGGGCCGTCGATGCGGATGACAGCGTGGAAGTGCAGGGCGCCGCGTTTCTGGAACTCGGCGACCTTGCCGTAGGAGAGGCGGGCGCACTCCTTCAGCTCGCGTTGGGTGATGCCGGCGCGGGCGGCGATTTCGCGGCGGAGCCGGTTGGTGAAGCGCTGCCAGAGCTGTCCGGCGTGGTTGTTGAACAGCACGGCGCCCGCGTAGTCGTACATCACCGGGTCGAGGGCAGTGCCGAGGGCGGGATCGTCGGCGGTGTGGTGGGTGCCGCAGCGGCAGACTCCTCGGTCGGGCCGGTTGTGGACCGCGCCGAAGGACGGAGCGGTGAGGGTGGCGAAGACGCGGGGGTGGTCGCGGACGGTGGAGGGGATGTCGCGTCGGTCGTCTCCGGCGAGTCCGGCGCGGATGAGGTGGTAGGTGTCGCCCGCGTAGGTCCAGGCGCAGGACGGGCAGCGGGAGGCCCGGCGATTGCCGCAGGCGACGCGGAGACGGCCGTCCGGCTCGTTCTCGGTGGAGTAGTGGTGCAGGGTTTCGCCGGTGGTCTTGTCCTTGGTGAGGGTCCAGCCGGTGAGGTGGATGGGGTCAGCGCAGCCGCCGGTGCGGCGGATTTGGTCGTGCCAGCGATCGAAGCCGGGAGACCCGGCCACCCTAAGTAGATCGCTGAGGGTGATCGGGTCCAGGCCCGCGAGGGTCGCGGGGTTGGTCATGCGGCGCCTCCGGCTGCGATCAGGGCTGCGGTGATCAGCAGGGCGCCGCCTATGCGGGTGAGGTCGACCGCCCGCTTCAGACGGTTGAACTTGGCGACGGCGATCTGGGACAGGTTGGCGATGTGCTGTGCGCGCCGGTCGTCGGCCAGTTCGGCGGTGATCTGCTCGGCGGTCAGCGTCGCCCACAGCGGGAAGCCCACACGGTGATCGCCGCCCAGGTTGGGGCGGACCGAGCTGAGCAGCAGGCCGATCGCCGCGACCAGCAGCACCAGGCCTGCCCCGCCGACGAGGACGGCTGCGAGGTTCAGCGGTGCGTCCTTGGCGACGGACCAGGCACCGGCCAGGACTACGCCGACGAAGGCGAGCAGCAAGGCGGTCTTGTTGTCGGTGCGGGCGATCTCCGCTTTGACGTCGGCCAGCGCGGCCGTCAGGGGGTCCGGGGCGCTCATGCGCTCACCCCCAGGTCGGCGGTGGTCAGGCGAGGGCGCAGAGACACGGTGCCGGTGCCGAAGCAGGTGCGGCAGTGCACGGTGGCCGTGGGCAGGTGGCCACGGTGGTCGCGAGCGCCGGACGCGATGGCGACGGTGGGGAAGCCGTCGCAGTTCGGGCAGATCCGGGCGGTTGTGGCGGAGACGGGGGTCAGGCGGGCCATGATGGAGGTTCCTTCCGGTTGCGAGATCGGACAGGGACGGCGCCCGGAGCGGACGAGACTTGGCGGTTGAGGCCGCTCCGGGGGCCGGTCAGCGTCGCTTCATCTCCGAGGCGAGCAGCGAGCGCAGGACGACGGCGCAGACGGCGACCGAGACGCCGGTGATGGCGACCGCCAGGAGCATGGAGACCAGGACGGCGCCGACGACCAGGACCACGGCGGTGCCGCCGCCGACGAGGGCGAGCGCGGTGCCGGGAGTGAGCTGCACCGTCGGCCGAGCGGGCGCGGGGGCCGGGGCCACCGAGGCGGGCTGCGAGACCTGAGCGGCCGGGACGATGGTGGTCGGCTCGAGCACGGTGGGCGGCGTGACCTGGCCGGTCGGCGTGGGCATGGTC
This sequence comes from Streptomyces sp. NPDC044719, assembly GCF_056433405.1. Lineage (NCBI taxonomy): Bacteria > Bacillati > Actinomycetota > Actinomycetes > Kitasatosporales > Streptomycetaceae > Streptomyces > Streptomyces sp. NPDC044719. Next base: position 747,196 of record NZ_JBWKHE010000003.1, on the reverse strand, counting down.
GGGATCTTCGGGCGGAACATCAGCGGTCTCCTTCGGCTACTTGACGACGGTGTCGATGGCGGGGGCAAGGACGCTGTCGGCGAGGAGGAAGCCACCGAGCAGCAGGACGGTGATGAGCCAGGCGGGCGGGCGGATGAGCTTGACGCCGAGGTAGCCGACGACGAGCAGCGCGAGCCAGAGCGGAACCTGCATCGCGGCCTCCTAGCGGACCTTGCAGCGGTGGGTGCGGGCGGCGAGCTGCGCGGCGGACTGGCTGGAGTAGTCGGAGGACCAGCCGCACCTGTCGGCGGTGCACACGGCGGCGTACTTGGTCTGGCCGTGGCGGTCGCGGTGGGTGCCGATCTGCACCGGGCCGATGCGCATCACGGAGTGGAAGTGGTCACGAGCAGGCATGGCAGTGGGTCTCCCTCGTGGTCAGGCGAGTTGGGTGGCGATGGCGTCGGCCAGCTGGGGCGGGACGCCGAGGCGGGCGCGCAGGGTGTCGGTGTCGATGGGCGAGCCGGTACGGGCCTGGTGGTCGTCGGCGACCTTGCGGGCGTGGTCGACCAACGCAGCCGGGACCGGCACGGCCGCAGCAACGGGCGGAGCCGCGACAGGACCAGAGGCAGGAAGCTCGGGAGCTTCCTCAACCTCAGGAGCGGAAGGGAATTCCAACTCCTTTTTGGTGGGCTGCGGTTCGGGCTCGATGTCGGGTGCGGGGGCCGGGGCTGCGGGTGCCGGCGGCTCCGGCACCGGGTCTGTGGCGGAGTGGGCCAAGAGCGTGCCGCCCATGAAGGCCAGCGCGGGCCAGGCGGCGACGAGGATGCGCAGCCAGGCCGGGACGTGGGTCAGGTCGAGGAGTCCGGCGGTGGCGACGTTGGCGCCGAGGGAGGCGACCAGGGCGATCACGAACCAGCACCAGGCCAGCCGGGACGGGCCGTGCGAGCGCAGCCGCCGCCAGGCAGCGACCAGGAGCAGGTCCACCGAGATCGGGTAGGCCCAGGCTTTCCAGCCGTCCTGTCCGGCAGCGGCGGCCAGGTCGTGGAGGTGGGCGAAGGACAGCGCCCCGGCGATGACGGCCTGGACCAGGACGGCGTCGACGCGGAGAGCGGGGCGAGTCATCACGGCTCCTTCCTGTCGTGAGGCATGGGAGGGGTAGGGACCTGGCGCGAAGCGGTCGCGCCGACCGGTGGAACGTGGAGGAGTCAGGCGGTGGCGGGGGCTGTCTTGGCCAGCGGCACCCGGGCCGAGGGCAGCGAGCCGGTCGCGGGCCGGTAGGCCGCCAGGGCGGACACGTCGGGGGTACGGTCGGCGTACTTGTTGCAGGTGTTCACGGCCTGGCGCAGCGAGGTGTGCGGGGCACGGATGCGGTGCCAGCCCCCAGTGGAGTCCCCGGCGATCGCGATGCCGCGTGTCTCGGCGGGTATCTGGATGGCGGCCAGGACGGCGTCCGGGGAGATGTCACCGAAGGCCATGTTGGCGGATGTCTCGTCGTTGACTCGGTGGGCGGTGCGGCCGGTGAGCTGGGCGCGGAGCATGGTGATGCCCTTGCCGAGTTCGGAGCCGAAGCGCTGCCCGCAGATCTCCAGGTAGATGCCGGCGGCGCGGCCGAGCTGGGCGAGGCGGACCAGGGCAGTGATGATGCGGTCCCGGCGCTTCTCCTCCTCCTTGCTGGCGAACAGGGCGAGTTCGGCGACCTCGTCGACCAGGACCACGACCGGGACGGGGCGGATGTCGTCGGGCAGGTCCCAGATGTCGGCGGCGATCTCCGCATCCGGCACCGCGACGCTGATGCGCTGCTCGGCCCGGATCAGTTGGTAGACCTCTACCATGTGCCCAACCAATGCTTCCAGCAGCTCAAGGGCGGTGTCGGGGTTGTCGGCCAGGGCGGAGAAGCGGCGTGCCAGGGGAAACAGCTCGACCCCTTGCTTGCAGTCGATGCCGACCAGGGCGACGTGCTGCGGGGCGAGCCCGGCGACCAGGTTGCGCTGGTAGACGGACTTGCCGGACTCCGTGGCACCGAGGGTCAGACCGTGCGGGACGGCGCGGTAGTCGCGGTAGTGCACCGAGCCGTCCTCACGGAGGGCGACCGGGACCCGCATGGGGGCGGGGTCGGTCTTGGCGGGCATCTGCACCCGTTGGAGGACGTCGTAGCCGGTCATCCGCACCTCAACGATGCCGGAGCGCACCTCGCGGGAGGTCACGCCGTACATCCCGAAGGAGTGGCGCAGCCGGTCTGTGGAAGCCGCCACGTCGAAGGCGTCCTGTCCCGGCCGGAGCTTCAGCCGCAGGACCATCCCGGTCCGGGTCGGCCGGAACCGCAGGATGCGCGGCGGGCGGGACTCCGGCACCGGCCGGTTGGTCATCCGGGCCAGAGTCAGGCGCCAGCGCGAGGGCGGGACCGTCAGGCCGCAGGCGTCCATGACCGAGGCGTAGCGAACCAGGACCCGCACGGTGGAGAGGGCGATCCCGAAGGTCAGCCAGTACCAGGCGGGGCGCCGCCACCGCAGGAGACCCGCAGCGGCGACGACCAGCACCAGAGCGACCAAGAACCAAGTCATGATCAGGCAGCCTTGGACTGCGTGTCAGCGGCGGCCAGGGAGGTCACGGCGACCGCACGGAACGCGATCCCGTGGCGCTTCTGACCGTTGAACTCGTTCTCCCACGCCGAGGCCACCAGGCCCGTCAGGGCGACCGGGGTCCCCATCGTCAGGTCCTCGGAGACGCCGGGCTGCGGAACGGTCAGCTTGAGGATCTCCACCTCATCCGGCGTGGAGAACATGACCTCCACAGTCATCAGCGTGACGCCGTCCTTGTCGAGGGCGATCTCACCGGTACGGCGGTCCTTGACCTTGGGCTGCGGAGCCTTGGCAACCATGACGGTCGCGTTGGCGGTGTCGACGGGAATCTGACGCATGGTCTGTCTCCTGAATTTGGAGGGCGGTTCGAACCGGCGGAAGCGCCGGTGAGATCAGGAGACCGCGAGAGGCAGTGGACGTATCACGGTCCGTATGGACGTTTAGGGACGTCTGAGCTATCGTCAAAACGTCCCTGAGAAGTCCTACGAGAGGGCAGCCATGGCGAACGAACGTCTGCGCGCGGCGATTTCAGCGAAGGGCGAGACGATCCAGTCCCTGGCTCAGCACGTCGGAGTCGACCCCAAGAGCGTGGAGCGCTGGATCACGACCAACCGCACGCCGCACCGGGGACACCGCTGGAAGGCCGCGAGCTTCCTCGGTGCCGATGAGGTCTATCTCTGGCCCACCGTCGAGAAGCAGGCCGAGTCCGCCAGCGCATCCGAGCTGATCACGTACTACCCCCACCGGGGCGCAGTTCCGGCAGCGCTGTGGTCATCGCTGATCGAAAAGGCGAAGGACCAGGTGGACATCCTCGTGTACGCAGGGCTGTTCCTCTTCGACAACCACCCGGACCTCCCGGACCAGTTGGCGGAGAAAGCCAAGGCCGGGGCCCAGGTTCGTGTCCTGCTTGGCGATCCCGACTCTGAGATGGTCCGCCAGCGCGGTGAAGAGGAAGGCATAGGGGGCGACCTGGCCGCACGTGCCCGGATCACGCGGCGCTACCTCGAACCGGCGATGACGACGCCCGGCGTCGAAGTCCGGTTGCACGACACGATCCTCTACAACTCGATCTACCGGTTCGATGACGACGTGCTCGTGAACCCGCACGTACTCGGAGCACCCGCCGGGCAGAACCCCGTGCTGCACTTCCGCTACATCCCGGGCGCCCGCACGTTCCGGCACTACATGCGCAGCTTCGACTACACCTGGGAGCGCGGTCGACCCGCCTAGGCAAACGCCGACACGTTGGAGACCGGAGCTGCGGGCGCCGGCGGACCCGGCACCTGGTCCCCGGCCGACGACGAGCGTGCGACGCTGGAGTCATGGCCCGAGTCGACTACTTCAACGATCCGAACGCGCCGAAGGCGAACAGCATCGTGCCGTCAGTAACCGCGGTGGCCCTCAACGGCGCCGGGGAAGTACTGCTGATCCACAAGACGGACAACGACCTATGGGCCCTGCCCGGTGGCGGGGTCGACGTCGGCGAGTCGGCACCCAATGCGGCCGTGCGCGAGACCAAGGAAGAGACCGGGTTCGACATCGAGGTGACGGGCCTGGTCGGCACCTACACCAACCCGGCTCACGTCATGGCGTACGACGACGGCGAAGTCCGCCAACAGTTCTCGATCTGCTTCCGAGCAAGCATCGTCGGCGGCGAGCTGCGCACGAGCAGCGAGAGCAAGGAAGTGGCGTTCGTGCACCCGAGTCGGCTGGACAGCCTGAACATCCATCCGTCGATGCGGATGCGGATCGATCACGGCCTGGCTGACCGGCCTGAGCCCTACGTCGGTTGATCGCCTAGGCGAGCGAGCGTCCGCCCGACAGCGGCGCCGAGGTACGGACGCGCCTTGCTGATCGCGTTATGCACCTCGCTACCCGGCTCGTACCGCTCCAAGATCTCATCAATGCGACTGTCGAAGACGAAGGACTGACCGGCCGGTCCAGTCGTCATGTCCGCGTAGATCAACGCGTCCAGGACCGGGGAGTCCTCTCGGTCGTACACGGCCAGCTCGGCAGTCAGGCCGCGCTGCTCGGCCTCATACACGGCGCCGGAGTGGTGAGCGACCAGGCGCACGAGCCGGGAGGGCGCACCAAGCGTCTCCAGATACCGCGCACCGTCGAGGGGATGAAAGCCCGTGTCCCGCAGTTCGGTGGCGTAACCGATGTCATGCAGCCACGCGGCAGCTACGAGCAGATCTCGGTCCCCTTCGGACACTGCCGCCGACGCTTCGCGGGCACGAGCCGCAACGGCCTGAGTGTGCAGCCAGCGATTCCCGAGGGGCGGCAACAGCGACTCGGCCAGCTCGGCCGCACCTTGAGGCGTGTCTAGAGCAGAGGACATAGATCGCACGGTAGCTCAGCGGGCACGCAGTCGACAGCCCCGGACTGACCCCAGGGATCATGGCGCGGTAAGACTTTCCCTACTTCATCAAGGCCCGCGCACGGCGCGGGCGCGCGCCGCCTCTGCGGCGCGGCCTGCCTCCTGTCTGCGCCCCGGCTGGCCGCGCCCGGCGGCGCGCTCGGCGGCTGCGGGCATGAAGCGGGAGACACCCTCTGTGGCTGGGGCGGTCGGCTCCACGGCTTTAGGCAGCCACTTTGGGGCGAGCCTCGAAGATCATGGCCCCAACGTCGTGCTTTAACGGGCAGGTCCACAGACTGCCCGACTCGCCGGAAGCTTACGGGGCCATGATCACTCGCCCCAAAGCAGCTCCAGCCCAAAGCCGTTCCGCCGACCTCATCGTAGTCCGCTCAGGTGGCTCCCTTGGGCCGTTAGAGCGGTAATTTCCCGGGCCTTGAAACCGTTAAGTCCCAGCAGGGCACCTTGCGAGTTATGAATAGCATCTCCGAAAGGCTCGCCAAAGAGCATCCGCACGAATTTAATCTTATGCAGAGCGTTGATCTCGAAAAGGTAGAATTTCTAGCTCGGAGCATTTCACAAGAATGGCAAGTTGACGGTGAAAGTGCTGCAATTGACAGTGAGTACCCTCCCGGCGTTGCTGTGGTAGCTCATGGGGGAGTGGTTTCCGCGGCGATCGTGGTGTACATTAATCCTCCCATTGCGCGCATTGTGCCACCTGCCGAATACGGAAATGGCGCGACTGATCATGAAATGGACCAACTCGATAAAGCGCTACATTCTCTTCAATTGAACATGACGGAGCGGATGGATCAAAAATCTTCCGAGTTGGCGATTATTGCCATCCCGCACCCGATCGAGTACGTAGGGCCGGGGAATTCCGCCCACTGCGGATCGTCCCCAGCCACTTTTGGCGTGCACGTTTATACCGGTTCTGGCTCGCGAGGAATCCTTACGGCGGGCCACGCGGCACCCGTTAACGGCGGCGGGGCATACGATTCGAACGCGAATTTGATTGGGAAGGTAGTCAACACTCAATACTGTGCACTCGCTGGACCCGGCGTAACTACAGCGGACATCGCGGTCATTGAACTGCTGCCGCACGTGCTGGACGGCCGTTTGTCTGCGCCGGTCGCCTCCGGGGTGACCACCGGGGCGGCACGTCTTGGGGACACCGTCACTGCCTACGGCTCAGTAACCAGTGGACGCAGCGCTCCGGTGCTTGCGGCCGGCACGCCATTCAGGGGTACGAGCCCAGACGGCGGAAACTTCGGGGAGGCGTTCATGACGCTCGGACCCATCTCAGCCCCGGGGGACTCGGGTGCGCCGGTCTTCAATCAGGCCGGGCTGCTGGTTGGGCATGTCGTCGCTGGCTACCCAGGTGTTTACAGCATCGTTCAAGATGCGGACTACCAAATGGCGGCAGTGGGTGCGACACTGCGGTGATGGTGAACCTGAAGGCGATCGAGAACTACGCCGCGGAGCGAATGGCGCACGATGAGTTGCTCACGTGGTCGTTCGATGCTGAGCTTGAGGTTGTCACACTCTATATCCCGCAGGATGTAGACGCCGAGACCTTCCCGGAAGAGCTGGAGGGTATCCGCGTCGTGATTCAAAAGCTCCCCCGACCAATACTGTTCTCCCAGGTAGGTGAGCCATGAGCCTGACTTCCGCTGCTTCTCACGTTCCAAGCATTGCCGACAACGTTGCAGTTTTCTGTTTGGTTACCTCGGGGATCTGCCTCGTGTTCGCCGTAGTTTTTGCATTTATCGATGACGAGTCATCGATTCGCGAGACAGCCAAGAAGGTCGCAACAAAGGCAGGCGGTAGCCTCGATAGCAAGGAAGCAGCGGATCAGTACAGAGAGCAGGCGGCGGGCGTCGATTATGGAGGCTTGGCGCAGCTAGCTGGAGCGATGGCTAAGCTAAATAGATCCGGCCGGTTCCTGATCGGGTCGCTTACTTTCGCGGCAGCGGCAGCAGTATCGGCTGGTTCTGCGGCAATTGCAGGTGCCGTGGCATAGTTCGGCCCAGCTAGCGTCCAAGTCTGACACGAGTGGGATCGAGCTTCGCAGTCCGGACTTTGCCTCAGTCGCTGATGCAGGACCCGTCGGCCATGGGGGACGGAGGGGTTCAATGTGAGGCGTCAGCCAAGCCGCGCGCAGTCTCCCTGCCGGCCTCCGAGGGCTTCGATGTCAGAGACAGTGACTTGGCGTTCCTGGTAGCCCTTGCGGTGTCTGCTTCGTACGACGTGCCAGACCTTCTCTTCCGGTTCTCGGCCCTTCGAACGAACTTCGCAGTCGTCCGCAAGGAAGCAACGCTCACCCCATGATCCATGAACGATTTAGTTCCGGGACCTGCTGACTTCCTGCACCTCCGTCAACAGATGGACAAGGCGCTCGTTTTCTTCCTTGGGCCACTCCTTCATCACGGCGTGCTCCCCGAGGACAGCCCAGCCGTTGGACACCAGCAATCCACAGACTGCCCCTCAAAGATGATCCAGCCAGCGTCGTTGTCCCCAGCGAGCCAACCGATCACGAAACGTAGCCGTGATTCCAGCTCGGCGCTCTCAACGGCCAGGCGACCTATGCCCTGTACAGCGCCCCAGAGTGCCAGGGGTGCGCCGGACGTGATCTCTTCGTCCATGCGGAACAGAGTCTGTGTCCGCCAGGCGTTCTGCACCGGTTTTCCTTCATACCGAGGCCAGGCGACAAGCCACCTGCTGAGGACGGCTAGGCCGTCCTTGGGCCGTCCGACGCCCCCCGAGGCCGATCAGCGACGACCGACAGTGACAGTCGAGCCACAGTCACCCAAACGCGAAACCGCAGGTCACAGCCCTTTGACCATACGGGTTACCACCCAAGGGTGGACGTCGGGCAAGATGGGGTATTTCTCCATTCCGGCGGTGATGCCGAGACACCCGCGCGGTCCCCTGCCGTAGTCCGTGATGAGTGTGCTGCGGGACAATGCCCAGCATGGATACGGGGGTTGTGGCACTCATCGGTGCAGTAGCGGCCGTCCTGGGCGCAGCTGTAGGTGCCGGAGGCGCCATCGGTGCAGCCGTAGTTAGCGGACGGACGCAAGCAGCGTCCCAGCACGACCAATGGCGCCGGCAGGTGCGCAGAGATGCCTACGTCGAGTTCCTCAGGTGCGTTGCACAGTTTCAAGAGCTACGCCGCACAGGGCGGGAGCAGGAACTGTTAGGCGAAGAGCTGCCACCTGGATCTGGCGATCGACTCAGGGGGCTCGTACGCGACATCAGCAAGGCGGTCCTTGTCGTTGAACTCGAAGGCCCAGCCAGCGTTGCCCATAGCGCGAGGACGGTTGAACGTTGCCTGGCAGACTGGCAAGGCACCACAGCCCTCGAACACCTGCTCGCTAGCCGTGGGCGCCCGCAACGAGCCGACATCCCATCGAGTGAAGAGCTCTTTGGCCGCGTCAATGCCGCGACAGCGGACTTCAAGGATCTCGCCCGTGGAGCTGTCGCAGGCAACGACGCTGCCAACAACTAGGTGAGTGTCTAACTGCGTGACAACGCCGACAGACGGCGGCGGACAACCGCGCACACCTGCGGACCATCGCAGCAGGTGAGAGGCACACCGCCCCAAGGTCCAGCATTCACTCAAGTTGCTTCGGGACGAAGAGGTCGTGGGTTCAAATCCCGCCACCCCGACAGTAAAATACCAGGTCAAGGGCCTGATCCTCGCTGAGGATCAGGCCCTTCCTGCATTCTCTGGAGATCGTTGGGACCGGCCGTAAGGAGCGTCTGGGTCAGGTCGCGTCGCAGGTGCACGTGTGCTGTTCTGGAAGCAGCCGCAGGAGGCAACACCGATGCGTCGCAGCCGGATTACCGCCTTCGTATCCACCCGGTCGCCCGCCCCCACCGGAGCGGACGGGGGGTTGCTGCCCACGCGGGATCTCGCGGCCGCCTGGATCCTCGTCGTCCTGATCGCGGTGCCCGCCTGGGCGCTGACGATCGGACAGGCCCGGGACATGGGGGTCGAGCCCGGCACCATGGGGATGGCGCTGCCCCTGTTCCTGCTGCTCTGGGTGACGATGATGGCGGCCATGATGCTGCCGTCCATGGCGCCGGTGGCCCTCACCTGGGTGCGGGGCATCGGACGGCAGTCCTCGGGCTGGACCCGGGCCGCCCGCTCCATCGAGTTCGTGGGCGGATATCTGCTGGTGTGGACGGCCTTCGGACTGCTCGCCTACGCGGCCCTGGCCTTCACCGGCGGCTTGGTGGACGACCATCCGACCGCCGGACGCTGGATCGGCTTGATCGCCTTCCTGCTGGCCGGCCTGTACCAGCTCGGTCCCCTCAAGCACGTCTGCCTGCGGCACTGCCGCGACCCGCTGAGCCATCTGGTGCGCTACGCCGGCTTCCGGCGACCGGCCCGCGACCTGCGGGTGGGCGTCCACCACGGCGCCTACTGTGTCGGCTGCTGCGCCGGACTGATGGTCGTCCTCATTCCGCTCGGCGTGATGAACGTGGCGGCGATGGCGGGACTGGCCTTGGTGATCTTCATGGAGAAGCTGTGGTCCCGGGGCTTGCTTCTCACCAGCGTCGTGGGCGTCGCCTTCCTCGTCCTGGCCCTGCTCGCCCCGTTTCAGGACTGGCTGCTGCCGGGGCTGCAGGGCTCGATGCCGTCGATGGACGGCATGTGATCACCCCTGTACCGCTGCCCACCACAGGGGCGATGGCCGACGTGGACGGGTTTCCCGACCGGGACGTGAGGTGCAAGCTGGAGGGGAGGCCACCCTCCCGGTCCCGGGAGCGGGCTCGGGATACGCGGTCTCGCCACTCCGAGTGAGCTCTTTCGGGCTCGGCAGGAGGGAAGCGAGATGACAGAGCAGGCCATCACCGTTACGCGCTGGCATCTGGCCGGCGACTGGTTCGACGTGTGCAAGTGCGCCATACCCTGCCCCTGCACGTTCGCGCAGCCGCCGACCTACGGTGACTGCGAAGGCGTACTGGTCTGGCACATTCGGGAAGGCAACTTCGGCGACGTACAGCTCGACGATCTCAACGTCCTGATGCTCGGCTCCTTCGAGGGCAACCCGTGGGCCGGCACGCATACCGATCCGTACGCCGCGGTCTTCCTCGACGAACGCGCCGACGACCGGCAGCGGGCTGCACTCGGGGCCGTCTTCGGCGGTGAGGCGGGCGGATGGCCGGCACAGTTCGGGGAGATGTTCCACCCGGAGATGCGCGGCATGGACATCGCCCCCATCCATGTGGAGATCGACGAGGACCTTGCCACTTGGCGAGCCGAGATCCCAGGCCGTGTCACGGCAACCGCCGAGGCTCTCACCGGCCCGACCACCCCGAACGGCGCACGCGTCCAGGTCCACAACGCCCCAGGCGCCGAAGTGGGGCCGGGCCAGATCGCCACGTGGGGCCGGGCCACCGTCGACCGCGCCGACGCATTCGGCTTCTCCTGGGAACGCTCCGGCAAATCGAGCAAGTACTTCCCATTCGACTGGAGCGGCCCTGACTGAGGATGTCCGGGCTGAGGATGTCCGGGCTGAGGACGCCGGAGTCGAGCTGGCTCAGCTGCCCGGTGTGCGCGCCGGAGCGACTGACGTCCAGGCGATTCTGGGCAGCCGACGGGTTCCGGGCCGTCGTGCTCACAGGCGGATGATGACCAGCGCCGTGTCGTCGGTGGTGCCGGAGGGTGGGAGAAGGTCTGCCAGCAGGGCGTCGGCCAGGGCCTCGGGGTCGGCTCGGCCGTGGCGGACGAGGGAGTCGGCGAGGCGGGCCAGGCCGGTGTCGATGTCCTCGTCACGGCGCTCGATCAGGCCGTCGGAGTAGAGGACCAGGGTGGCGCCCTCGGCGAAGGCCGTACTGGCCTCCGGCCGCGGAACGTGTTCGGGACGCGCGCCGAGAGGCGGATCGGTGGCCCGGTCGAGGAAGGTCACCGTGCCCTCGGGGTGGAGCAGGGCGGGTGGTGGGTGGCCGGCGCTGCTGTACGTGAGGGTGTGGGTCTCCCAGTCGATGTAGGTCTTCACCACTGTGGTCGACTCCGCACCGTCGACGTGGCGGGCGTACAGTCCGAGGGCCTCCAGCGCCCGGGCCGGGCCGTCGGCGACCCGGGCGGCCGCGCTCAGCGCGCTGCGCAACTGCCCCATGACGCAGGCAGCTTCCAGGCCGTGTCCGACGACGTCGCCGACCGCGACCGCGATGCGGTCGCCGGGCAGGTCGACCAGGTCGTACCAGTCGCCGCACACGTTCAGGGTGCCGACGGCGGGCCGGTAGCGGACGGCTGCCCGATGGTGCCCGACCGGCTCCGGGGCGGGCAGCATCGCCGCCTGCAGGGCCAGGGCGACCTCGCGTTCGCGCGCGTGGGCCCGACGCAGGCGTTCGTTGACTTCCTGCAGTTCACGGGAGCGGGTGTAGAGCTCGGCCTCCAGCACGCGGGCCCGGCTGCTCTCGCCGCCCGTGCCGCCGCGGGCGCGGGCGCGGGCGCGGGCGTGGATGAGTTCGGTGACCTCCTCCACCCGGTGTGCGATCAGCATCACCCGCCCGTCCGGGCCCAGCACGGGTGCGTTGACGGGGCTCCAGAAGTGTTCCACCCAGTGGCCGGGCCGCTCGGGGTCCTCGATGTCGTAGCGCAGCAGCGCCATGGTGTCGCGCTCGCCGGTGGCCACCACGCGGAGCATCGACGCCCGGGTCTCCCGCATGCCGGCCGCGGCGGGTTCATTGGGGTTCTCGGGGAAGACGTCGAAGATGTAGCGGCCCAGCAGTTGCTCACGGCTGCGCCCGGCCAGCCTGAGGAAGTCCTCGTTGGCGTCGGCGTACACCAGCTCGGGGGTGAGCAGAGCCACCATGCCGGGCAGGGCGTGGAAGACCGCCGCGTAGTCGATCTGCGGTTCCGTCATGTGTTGCCCGCCTCGGCGCCGACCATCACTGTGCGGATCCACGATAGGAGTGAACGCGCCTCGCCGGCCGGACAGCGCCGTCCCTGGAGTGGCCGGGGCCCGGCCACCGTCCGCCTTCCGGGCTCACCGCCCCCTTGTCCGCGAGGGTCCGGCGGGCCGCTGACCTCCTGAAGAACCGGGGGAAAGAACTACCCGCCCTCCCACCCTCCCCGGCCAGGAAGGCCGCGTCACCCGTCCGAGTGACCGGCTTGCAGGGGCGGGTAACGGACCGTTACGTTCGCCGCGACAACCGCAAACAGATACGGCCCCCGGCCGGGACTGGCATCCCGATCGAGGGCCTGACCGATCAGGAAGAAGCACCTTCCCGATGGATGACTCGCAGTCTAACGCGCCCCTGCGCTCCGACGCCGGAGCTCCGGCTTCCGGCGTGATTCACGTCCGCACCCGCCTCACCGCCGACTTCACGGTGATCTCCAACGCCCTCGCCCAGCGACGCGGCAGCGCGGTCACGATCGGCGTCGCGGCGTACATCTCCTCCCTGCCCGACGGCTCCCCCGTGAGCATCGCCGCCCTGTGCGCGCACTTCGACGAGGGCGAGATCCTCATCTCGCGAGCGCTGCGGGAGCTCGAAGCGGCCGGGTATCTGGAGCGCCGCCGGGTGCGCACGCCCACCGGGCAGGTCCGCACCCGGACGTACTTCTACGACGTCCCCGGCGGGGCCCCTGACGGCGGACCGCCTGAGCCTCCGAAGCCGCCCCGGCCCCGGAAGGCGTCCGCGGCCGAGGAGGCCACGCCCTCGCCCGCTCGGGAGCAGCCGGAGAAACCCCAGTCACTCTCCGACGCCGATCCCCGGGCGGTCGCCGTTCTGGCCTCGCTCCGCCGTGTCGATCCACGTCTCGTCCTGTCCGAGCAGGAGGCCGTGCGGCTGGCGCCTGCCGTCGCGCAGTGGCTCGCGGCCGGGGTCGACCCCTCCCAGATCACGGCGCTGCTGACCGCAGGGCTCCCCGATCGCTTCCTGACCCGGCCGGCGGGCATCCTCGCCTTCCGTCTCCGGGAGACACCCCTGCCCGCACCGCCTGCGAGCCGCCCGCTCGCCGAGGGCGCGAACCGCCCGGTCGTGCTGCCCTTCCAGACCTGCGACGGATGCGAGCGGGCGTTCCGCGCGCCGGAGCCCGGGTGCTGCCGGGAATGCCGCTCCAGGGAATCCCGGGATCACCTCCGAGCGGCTGGCTGAGCCGCCTGGGCCCGGGCCGGGGAGGGCTCGGCACAGCCCTTACGTGAGCGCCCCGGCCAGTGTTCCCGCCAGGGTGAGTGTGAGGAAGACCGCGCCCCAGGCCATCCCCCGGCGTATGCAGCGGTACTTGATCCAGACGGTGCGGGACAGGGCCTCCGGTGAGGTCAGGTCCCGGGCCGGGGTGGGGCGGGGCCGCGCGGCCAGGCCGAGCAGGACCAGGGACGGGGCGCAGGCCGCGCAGCCTGCCCAGACCAGGAGCTGGGGGATCACCGCGTACTGGGCGGGTGCGATGACGCCCGCGGCGATCGCGCCCAGCAGGGCGGTCAGGGCCGCGCCCAGGGTCGCCAGGGTCAGTTCGGCTCTGTTGTCGGCCTTCACGAGTTCCTCGCGGGCCTCGGTGCGGAACCGGCCTCCGTGTGTGGTCATGCGCCCCCCTCGCTGAACAGCGGGTTTCACGAGTACCCGGAAGTGGGCGGTCTAGTACGCCACTTCAGGTGTTCCAGGTTTCGTCATAGGGATCGTGCGGCGTGGGCACCGGCTTGGCGCGGGTGACCTCGAGATACGGGATCGGGCCGTTGTTGACCGGGTCCTTGGTCCGGCGGGGGGTGTAGCGGCCGGTGATCTCCAGCCAGGTGTCCGGGCTCAGGACCGGCGGGACGTTGCCGGTCAGGGCGATCTTGACCGGCTGGGCGTCCGCCGCACAGCAGTTGAGGCCCATGCGGACCAGGTACGGGGAACCCGCCCGGTCCAGGGTGACGAAGCCGGTGATCTTCAGCTCCCGGTCGCGCAGGGAGCGGCCGTCGCCGTAGACCGCTCGGCCCGCGTAGTCGGCCACGCCCAGGCGGAGGGGGCCGTCGGCCGGGAGGTCCGCGAAACCGAACGGCTTCTGGAGGGCCGTGCCGGTGTGGGACGCGCTGTAGGAGCCCAGGGCCGGCGGGGCGACCAGGATCAGAGCCAGGACGGGGAGCGTGAGGAGCCAGGTGACACGGGGTTCGTGGTGGTGGTCGTGCCCGTTCCCGGTGCCATCGTGTCCGCCCTCGGGGCCGTCGTGTCCGCCCCCGGCGCCATCGTGCCCGTGTCCGGTGCCGCGGCGTTCGTACCAGAGCGTCGCCGCCGCCGTCGCGATCAGTACCACGCCCGCCAGCAGGACCAGTGGGCGCAGACCCGCCTTGACGTAGCGCAGATAGAGATCCGTCATGCCGGCGTGCAGCAGCGTGGCGCCCAGCAGGAAGAGGAGGGCGCTCTGGGCCAGGCGGTTCACAGCAGGACCGTTCCGGTCAGGGCCGACACGACGACGGCCAGGGCGAAGGTCGCGGGGGCGAAGCGCAGGGCGAAGGCGCGGCCGAAGGTGCCCGCCTGCATCGCGAAGAGCTTCAGGTCGATCATGGGACCGACGACGAGGAACGTCAGACGGGCCGTCAGCGAGAACTGGGTCAGCGACGCCGCCACGAACGCGTCCGCCTCCGAGCAGATGGAGAGAAGGACGGCCAGGACGGCGAGGGCCAGGACCGACAACACGGGGTGCCCGGCCGCCAGTCGCAGCCACTCCGCCGGTACCACCGCCTTGAGCGTCGCCGCCGCCATCGCGCCGATCACCAGGAAGCCGCCCGCGTGCGTCACGTCGTGGCGCACCGAACCCCAGAAGGCCGCCCCCCTGCCCTGGCCCTCGTACGACGCCCTTTCCGGGGGACGCAGCCAGTCCGCGCGGCCGAGGCGGTGCCAGAGCCAGCCCATCGCGCAGGCCACCAGCAGGCTCGCGACGAAACGGGCCAGGACCATCTCCGGGTTGCCGGGGAAGGCCACGGCCGTCGCCGTCAGCACGATCGGGTTGATGGCGGGCGCGGAGAGGAGGAACGCCAGCGCCGCCGCGGGCGTGACGCCTCTGCGCACCAGTGCTCCGGCGACCGGCACCGAGGCGCACTCGCAGCCCGGCAGCACCGCGCCGGCCGCGCCCGCCACCGGGACCGCCAGGGCCGGGCGCTTCGGCAGGGCCCGGGCGAAGAACGACGGCGGCACGAACACCGCGATCGCCGCCGACAGCAGCACGCCGAGGACCAGGAACGGCAGCGCCTGGACCATGACCGCCACGAAGACCGTCATCCAGCTCTGCATCACGGGTGCGGCCAGAACCCCGCGGATCGGGCCCTGGAACATCACCGCCGTGACCAGCAGAAGGGTCAGCAGGAGGGCGGAGTTGAGGTGTCTGCCCTCGTCCCGGCCGTCCCGGAGGTCCCGGGCACCCCGGCTGTCCCGGGCGTCCCGGCCCTCCCGGCCGTCCCGTCCCCGGTCGGTCTCGATGTCCCCGTGCTCGCCGCTCTCCCTCGGGACGGTCTTCGTGGTGGCCACGGGCCCGGTACCTCCGGTGGTGCGCATGGGCATGCATTGCCTCCCCTTCGATACGGACGAGCGGGACCGGGCGTTCAGGCACCACGGTTCCCTTCTGGAACCAGCCGTCCCGGTGAGGCAGTCTTCTCCCTTGTGGGGAGCGTTCCGAATCAAGGTCAGCCAGGCGAACCGGCCACGCACATGGTCGTATGCGGTGACGACGGGCTCGCCCATCGGCTGGCCGCCGAACTCCGGGGTGTCTACGGCGAACAGGTCACGCTCGTCGTACCGCCGTCGGGACGCCGGGTGCGGCAGCCGGTGGTCGGACGGGCCCGGGCCGCCTCGGCGGCCCTGCTCGACCGGGTCAGCGCGGCCGTCAATCGGACGGGCGCGGGCAGCGCCGAACCGGCCGCCACCGAACAGGTCGTGGAGGCCGCCGAGATCACCGAGGCCGTGCTCACCGAGGTGGGCGCCGACCGGGCGGCGGCTCTGGCGCTCGTGTACGACGACGACGAGACCAACATCCGCGCCGCGCTCACGGCCCGCCGGATCAACCCCAGCCTGAGGCTCGTACTGCGGCTCTACAACAGGCGGTTGGGGCAGCACATCGAGGAACTGCTCGACCAGACGGCGGCCGTGGCCTCCGGGGCTGGGCCGGGCGCGGGCGCCGACACCTCGACGACCGTGCTGTCCGACGCCGACACGGCCGCGCCCGCGCTGGCCGCCACCGCCCTCGTCGGCACCAGCAAGGTCGTCCAGACGGAGGGGCTCGTCCTGCGGGCCGTGGAGCGGCAGCCGCCGCGGCCGGGTGAGGTGGCCGACCCCGGGCTGTGCACCCTGGCGCTGCTGTCCGCGACGAGCAACGACCCGGCCGGTGCCGACGGTTCCGAGAGCAGCGGGGAGCACGGGCCTCAACTGCTCCCGGACGAGATGGCGGTGGCGTCGGCGACCGGGCGCGGGACCGTCGTCCTGGAGCAGGTGGCGTACTCCGGGCCGTCCCTGCCCTCCGGACGGGGCGGTGTGCCGCCCTTCGCCTCGCTGTTCTCGCGCCGGCTGCGGTGGTCGCTGGCCGGGCTGGTCGGGTGCGTGCTCGCGCTCGCCGTCGCGTTGATGTTCGTGACCGGGGAGCATCCCCTGTACGCCACGTACGTCACGCTCCTCGACCTCTTCGGCATCAACGATCCCGCGTACCACGAGTCCACCGGGCGGCAGGTCCTGCAACTGCTGTCCGGACTGGTCGGGTTGCTGCTGCTGCCGGTGCTGCTGGCCGCGGTGCTGGAGGCCCTGGGCACGTTCCGCAGCGCGTCCACCCTGCGCAAGCCGCCGCGGGGGCTCGGTGGGCACGTGGTGCTGCTCGGGCTCGGCAAGATCGGGACGAGGGTGCTGACGCGGTTGCGTGAGCTGCACATTCCCGTGGTGTGCGTCGAGTCCGACCCGGAGGCCAGGGGGATGGCCACGGCGCGGCGGCTGCGGGTGCCGGTGGTGCTCGGGGACGTCACGCAGGAGGGGGTGCTGGAGGCCGCCAAGATCCACCGGGCGAGCGCCCTGCTGGCGCTGACCAGCGCGGACACGACGAATCTGGAGGCCTCGCTGTACGCGCGGTCCGTGCGGCCCGATCTGCGGGTCGTGCTGCGGCTGTACGACGACGACTTCGCGACCGCCGTGTACCGGACCCTGCGGGCCGCTCATCCCTTCGCCCTCACGCGGAGCCGGAGTGTGTCGCATCTGGCCGCGCCCGCGTTCGCCGGGGCGATGATGGGGCGGCAGATCCTGGGGGCGATTCCGGTGGAGCGGCGGGTGCTGCTGTTCGCGGAGGTGGAGGTGGCCGGGCATCCGCAGCTGGAGGGCAGGACGGTGGCGGAGGCGTTCCGGGGCGGGGCCTGGCGGGTGCTGGCGCTCAATACGGCACCTCCTGGGGGGCGGCGGAGTGAAGGGGAGAGTGCGGAGGAGGAGGGTGCGCCGGCCTCGGGGCTGGTGTGGGATCTGCCTCCTACGTATGTACTGGGGGCCGGTGATCGGGTGGTGCTGGCGGCGACTCGGCGGGGGCTGGCGGAGTTGCTGGGGCGGAGGCGGAGGGAACGGGCCGGGGCGTAGCCGCCGGTTCGCTGCGCGGCTCGGCGTTACGAGGCACCCGGCGCTGCACTGCTGCCGGGGCGTCACGCAACCCGGGGCAGCGGGGTGCCGCCCGCGCCCACCCGTGCCGCCCCTGGCGGCACGCATGCCCGCGGGCTAAGGGCGACCGCACCCCACCACGTGGGCGACCCCGTGGTGCCCCCGGCGGCGCGATTGCCGCGGGTTGCGCGGCAACCCGAGGGGCGCGGGGAACCGCGCGATCAGCCGCGGCACACCCGCCACCGCCACACCGCCCGCGCCGCCGAGCTACTGGGCGCTCCCCCGCCCCTTCAGGTACCTCTCCGCGAACTCCAGTTCCAGCCGCACCTGCTTGATCCGTTCGTCCACCACCAGGGAGCCGTGACCCGCGTCGTAGCGGTACACCTCGTGGACCGCGCCTCGCTGCTCCAGGCGTTTGACGTAGTTCTCGATCTGGCGGATCGGGCAGCGCGGGTCGTTGACGCCGGCCGAGATGTAGACCGGGGCCTTGACCTGGTCGACGTAGGTCAGGGGAGAGGACGCCTCGAAGCGGTCGGGGACCTCCTCCGGGGTGCCGCCGAGGAGGGTGCGGTCCATCGCCTTCAGCGCTTCCATCTCGTCGTGGTACGCCGTGACGTAGTCGGCGACGGGGACCGCCGCGATGCCCAGCGTCCACGCGTCGGGCTGGACGCCGAGGCCGAGGAGGGTGAGGTAGCCGCCCCAGGAGCCGCCGGTGAGGACGATGCGGCCGGGGTCGGCGAGGCCGGAGCTGACGGCCCATTCGCGGACCGCGGCGATGTCCTCCAGCTCGATGAGGCCCACGCGGTGCTTCAGGGCGTCGGTCCAGGCACGGCCGTAACCCGTCGAGCCGCGGTAGTTGACCCGGACCACCGCGTAGCCGTGGTCGACCCAGGCCGCCGGGCCCGCCGCGAAGGAGTCGTTGTCGTGCCAGGTCGGGCCGCCGTGGATGTCGAAGACCGTGGGGAGCGGGCCGGTGGTGCCCTTCGGCCTCTGGACCAATGCGTGGATGCGGCCGCCGGGGCCCTCCACCCACACGTCCTCCACCGGCACCGAGCCGGGTGACTTCATGCCGGGCGGGTCGAGCACGACACCGCCCGTCGTGGAGCGCAGCGCCGACGGTTCGGCGGCCGAGGACCACAGGTACTCCACGCTGCCGTCGGGCCGGGCCGTGGCGCCGGAGACCGTGCCGGGCGGGGTCGGGATCTCCACCAGGGCGCGGCTCGAGAGGTCGTAGCGGAACAGCTCGCTGCGGGCCTCGAAGCCGTGCACGATGAGCAGGCCGGTGCCGTCCGGGTACCACTCGGCGCTGACGTCGCCGGGAAGCTCCAGCGCCAGGTCCGTCTCCTCGCCCGAGGCCACGTCCCACACCAGGGGCTCCCAGCGGCCGCGTCGCTGGTGGCCGATGAGCAGGCGGGTGTCGCCGTCGACGGGGGCGAAGCCGAGGACCTCGAGGCCGAGCTCGCGGGTCCCGCCCTCGGTGTCGTCGAGGTCGGCGACCGGGGTGCCGTCGGGGCGCAGGACGCGCAGGGCCGAGTGCATGGCGTCGCCGTGCTCGGTGTGCTCGACGGCGATGAGGGAGCCGTCGTGGGAGAGGTCGCCGACGCCGGCGGACTCGCGGTGGCGGTAGATCTCCACCGGCTCCTCGCCGGTGCGGACGAGGTGGATCGTCGTACCGTCCTCGTCGGTCGAGCGGCCCACGACCGCCGTGCGCCCGTCGCGGCCGAGGGCGAGGCCCGCAGGGTAGGAGGCCTCAAGACCCGCGGCGGCCGGTTCGTCCGCACCGCCCGTGAACGGCTGGCGGCGCCATACGCCGAACTCGTCGCCGTCCTTGTCGTCGAACCACCAGATCCACGCGCCGTCCGGCGACAGCACGCCGTCCGTCGTGCCGTTCGGCCGGTCCGTCACCTGGCGCTGGTCGCCCGTCGACCGGTCCCACGCGTACAGCTCGTACGTCCCTGTCGCGTTCGACACGAACAGGGAGCGGTCCGGCGCGTCCTCCGCCCAGTCGGGCAGGGACACCCGGGGCGCCCGAAAGCGCTTCTCCCAGTCCGGCATCCGCTCCTGCTGTCCCGCCTGTACCACTTGTTCGTGCTGGTCCCGCGGGTCCCGCTGGTCCCGCGCATCGGACGCGTTGCTCTCAGTCATGGCCCCATACTGCCCGCCCCGGCCGACAATGCGCTGCCGAGGTGCCCAGCCTGTGGATAACCTCCACCGGTTCCCCTTCCCGGGCAGGTCAGGGCCGACTGTCAGTGGTGGCGGGCACACTGCTCGACATGACCGATCTGCGCAAGACCGTCGAGAGGTTCTGGGCCGCGGCCGAGGCCCGGGACTGGACCGCGTTCGCCGCCACCTTGTCCGAGGACGTCGTCTACACACTGCCCCAGACGCGCGAACGCATCAGCGGCCGGGAGCGGTACGTCCGGTTCAACCGCGAGTACCCGGGCGACTGGCACCTGCGCGTCGAGCGCGTCGTCGCCGAGCCGGGACAGGTCGTCAGCTGGATCCACGTCAGGGTGGGGGCGGAGGAGATGGACGCCGTCTCCTTCTTCACCGGAGACGCGGAAGGCCGCATATCCGCCATCACCGATTTCTGGCCCGAGCCGTACGAACCCCCGGCGGGCCGGGAGCACCTGGCCGAGCGGTACTGAGCGGCGCCCACCCCGCAGTCCGGACCCTTCGGGCAGCCCCGTACCTTTGGGGTGTGTACCGGTTTCTGCTGACGCCCCGATGGTGGGGGATCAACGTCTTCGTGCTGTTGTCCATCCCCTTCTGCATCTTCATGGGGTCCTGGCAGCTGGGCCGGTTCGAGGACCGCGTGCAGGACCACCGCACCGCGACCGAGCAGGTCTCCGAGGCCCGGCACGAGGCGCCCCGGCCGCTCGCCGAGCTGCTGCCGGTGACCAAGGCGACGTCCGGCAAGCAGGTCACCGCGACCGGCCGCTACGGCAAGCAGCTGCTGGTGCCGGACCGGGAGCTCGACGACAAGCGGGGCTACTACGTCCTGACGCTGCTGCGCACCGACTCGGGTGAGGCCCTGCCGGTCGTCCGCGGCTGGCTGCCCGGCTCCCCGGACGTGGCCGGGGCCCCCGCCCCGCCCACCGGTGAGGTCACGGTCACGGGGGCGCTCCAGGCGTCCGAGTCCCCTGGTGACAACGGCGTCAGCGCAGCGGGCGGTCTGCCGTCCGGGCAGACCTCGGCGATCAGCGCGGCGTCTCTGGTGAACCTGGTGCCGTACGACGTGTACGACGCGTGGGTCACGCTCGCCAAGGGCGACTCGGGCATGAAGGCGGTGCCCGCGAGCGCCCCGCCGGACTCGGGTCTCGACCTGAAGGCGTTCCAGAACCTCGGCTACACCGCCGAGTGGTTCGCCTTCGTCGGGTTCGTGATCTTCATGTGGTTCCGGTTGCTGCGGCGCGAGGTGGAGTTCGCCCGGGACGCGGAGCTGGGCCTGGTCCAGGAGGACCAGGAGGAGGAGCGCGTGGTCGCCTGACGAGGCGACCACTCCCTGCTCGGCGAGGCCGGCCGTCCTGGAGAGGCAGGCCTACGAGGCCGCCAGCACGCCCGTCCAGTACACGGTCCCCGCGCACGCGTTGGACACCGTGACCGAGCTCGCGCCCGAGCCGGTACCCGGCGTGTACGTCACCGCCACACTGCCGTCGGTCGTGCCGTCCTCCGTGGCCAGCTGCGGGGCCGTGCCCGTGTCGCCGCCGGTGGAGGTGCCGCCCGTCTCCGTCGTGTCGCCCGACGGGGTCGGGTCGGGGCTGGGGTCGCCGGGGCCGCCGACGCTGCCGCCGGGGGTGGGGCAGGTCTCGGTCGGGACCCAGGCGAACTTCACGTCGTAGGCGGCTCCGGGCGCGAGCTCCAGCTGGGCCGCCTCCAAGGAGGGGTCGGGCAGGCCGGCCGCCGCGTCCCCGGCCGCGTGCCGGGCCGTGCTGACCTTGCTGATGTCGGCCGTGCCCTGCGGCAGCGCGGTCACCGAGCCGGGGCCGGTGACCGTACAGCTCGCCGCGGAGACGTTGGTGACGCGGAAGGAGCCGTAGACCGCGCCCGTGGAGTCGGGGGCGGCGCTGCTTCCGCTGGCGGGGCCGAGCTGGGCCGCGGTGCACGCGGCGATGCCGGCGGTGGTGCTGGAGGAAGGGTCGGCGCCCTGGGTCGCGCCGGTGGCGGCGCCCGTGCCCTTGCCCTTGTCCTCCTTCTTCTTTTCGCCCTTTTCCTTGCCCTCGGTCTTGCCGGAGGAGCCGCCCACGGTGCTCTCGCCGCCGTCCGGTCCCTTGCCCTGGCTCGCGCCGCCCTGGGTCTCGGAGGCGTGGCCGATGGCGGACGGGTTGGCGTCGGAGCCGGTGGAGTTGGAGACGTGCACGAGCGCGGGGACGGCGGTGCCGATGAAGAGGCACGCGGCGGCCATGCCGACGACGGCCTGCCGCTTGCGGGTCCGCCGCTGGGGCACCGCCTTCCGGAGGTACTCCAGGGTGCCGTCGCGCGGTTCCACCTCCTGCACCACCTGGTGCAGCATCGTGCGCAGGTCCAGCTCGTCCGAGTCGAACCCTTCGGGGCTCTGATCGTCGGGGCCGTGGTTCACAGTTCCGTTCCCAGCGTGCGATTGCTTCGGATCTTGCCCGTGCGGCCCGGCCGGCTCGTGCCGGTCGCGCCCGTCACGGCCCGCTCCGTCCGAGGCGCTCATACCGGCGCCTCCATGGCCAGCCGGAGCGCCGCGATGCCGCGCGAGCCGTACGCCTTGACCGAGCCCAGGGATATCCCGAGGGCCTCGGCGACCTGCGCCTCGGTCATGTCCGCGAAGTAGCGCAGCACCAGCACCTCACGCTGGCGGCGCTGCAGGCCCTTCATCGCCTTGATGAGGGAGTCGCGCTCCAGCTGGTCGTAGGCGCCTTCCTCGGCACTGGCCATGTCGGGCATGGGCTTCGACAGCAGCTTCAGGCCGAGTATGCGGCGGCGCAGCGCGGAGCGCGAGAGGTTGACGACCGTCTGCCGCAGGTACGCCAGGGTCTTCTCGGGGTCGCGGACCCGCTTGCGGGCCGAGTGGACCCGGATGAAGGCCTCCTGGACGACGTCCTCGCAGGAGGCGGTGTCGTCGAGGAGGAGGGCGGCGAGACCCAGCAGCGAGCGGTAGTGCGCGCGGTAGGTCTCGGTGAGGTGGTCGACGGTGGTGCCGGCCGCGACGTCGTCCTCGGCGCCGTCGCGCTGGTTCGGTATGCGGGCCGGCCGCGCTGCGGGCACGGGCGCGATCACCGGCATGCCACCGGGCGTACCGGCCATGCGGGGTCGTAGAGCCGCCGGACGGGGCGGTCGTAGGACCGTGCCGCGTGCCGCGCTGAAGTCGAGTACCTCTGCCACGCCTGTTGGACACGCTCACCCCTGTGAGGGTTGTACGTGCCGGGCGTCACTTTCACGCCGACCGTCGCCGTCGACGGTCTACCCGCGTCAGGCAGCACAACAGATGGTGCGTCAAATGCCCTCATGCGTCCCGCTCTTCCCCTATGTCCAATTATGAACGGACGTCCCCACGCCCGGTCCCAGGCGTCCCCACGCCTGATGAAGCGCTTGCACGGCCGAAGGGCGACCGCAAAGACGCTCCCCGCCCACCGCACGGTTGCGGAGGACGGGGAGATAAATCCTCTGATGCCGAAGCGCCGCGGACAAGTGGTCCGGACCATCGATCAGCTCACATGTCGCACACAGATCCTACAAACCGCCCACGATCAGGACAGCTCCGCGGCCACCACCTCGGCGATCTGCGCGGTGTTGAGCGCGGAGCCCTTGCGCAGGTTGTCCCCGCACACGAAGAGTTCGAGCGCCGTGGGGTCGTCCAGCGCCCGCCGCACCCGTCCGACCCAGGTCGGGTCGGTGCCGACGACGTCGGCGGGGGTCGGGAACTCCCCGGCCGCCGGATTGTCGAACAGCACGACACCGGGCGCCGTGGCGAGGATCTCGCGGGCCTTGTCGACGGTGACCTCGCCCTCGAAGCGGGCGTGCACGGTCAGCGAGTGCGTGGTGATCACCGGCACCCGGACACAGGTGACGGCCACGGGCAGCTCCGGCAGGCCGAGGATCTTGCGGGACTCGTCCCGGACCTTCAGCTCCTCGGAGGACCAGCCGTCCTCGCGCGCCGAACCGGCCCAGGGCACGACGTTCAGCGCGACCGGCTCCGGGAACGGCCCGGTGTGGTCACCGACGGCCCGCCGTACGTCACCGGGGCTGGTGCCCAGCTCCGTGCCGGCGACCAGGGACAGCTGCCGACGCAGGGTGGCCACGCCCGCGCGTCCGGCGCCGCTGACCGCCTGGTACGAGGAGGCGACGAGCTCGCGCAGCCCGAACTCGGCGTGCAGCGCGCCCAGGGCCACGATCATGGAGAGCGTCGTGCAGCTGGGGTTGGCGATGATCCCGCGCGGCCGCATCCGTACGGCGTGCGGGTTGACCTCGGGCACGACGAGCGGCACGTCCGGGTCCATCCGGAACGAGCCGGAGTTGTCGACCACCACCGCGCCCTTGGCGGCCGCCAGGGGCGCCCACCGCTCGGCGACCTCGTCGGGGACGTCGAACATCGCGACGTCGACCCCGTCAAAGGCGTCCTCGGTGAGCGCCATGACCTCGGTCTCCTCGCCGCGCACGGCCAGCTTGCGGCCGGCCGAGCGGGGGGACGCGATCAGGCGGATCTCGCCCCAGACGTCGGCCCGCTGGGACAGGATCTGGCGCATGACCGTGCCGACGGCCCCGGTCGCGCCCACCACGGCGAGCGTCGGACGCCCGGACCTGCCGGTCCGGGCGTCCTGTCGGAGGTGGGCCATCAGCGGCCGGTGCCCCCGTAGACGACCGCCTCGTCGCTGTCGGAGTCGAGCCCGAACGCGGAGTGCACGGCGCGGACGGCCTCGGGCACGTCGTCGGCACGCGTGACGACCGAGATGCGGATCTCGGAGGTCGAGATCAGCTCGATGTTCACGCCCGCGTCGGACAGCGCCTTGAAGAAGTCGGCCGTGACACCCGGGTTCGTCTTCATGCCCGCGCCGACCAGGGAGATCTTGCCGATCTGGTCGTCGTAGCGCAGCGAGTCGAAGCCGATGCCGGCCTTGTTCTTCTCCAGCGCGTCGATGGCCTTGCGGCCGTCGGTCTTCGGCAGCGTGAAGGAGATGTCCGTCAGGCCCGTGGAGGCCGCGGACACGTTCTGCACGACCATGTCGATGTTGAGCTCGGCGTCGGCGATCGTGCGGAAGATCGAAGCCGCCTCGCCCGGCTTGTCCGGCACACCGACGACCGTGACCTTGGCCTCGGAGGTGTCGTGCGCGACACCGGAGATGAGAGCCTGCTCCACCTGCTTTTCCCCTTGCGCTTGCGTCTTCTGGACGATCGGCTCGCTGCTGACCCAGGTTCCCTGGAGTCCGCTGAAGCTGGACCGGACGTGGATCGGGATGTTGTACCGGCGGGCGTACTCCACGCAACGGTGGAGCAGCACCTTCGACCCGGACGCCGCCAGTTCGAGCATGTCCTCGAAGGAGATCCAGTCGATCTTCCGGGCCTTCTTCACCACCCGCGGGTCGGCGGTGAACACGCCGTCGACGTCGGTGTAGATCTCGCAGACGTCGGCGTCGAGGGCGGCGGCGAGGGCCACCGCGGTGGTGTCGGAGCCGCCGCGGCCGAGGGTGGTGATGTCCTTGGTGTCCTGGCTGACGCCCTGGAAACCGGCCACGATCGCGATGTTGCCCTCGTCCACCGAGGTCTTGATCCGGCCCGGCGTGACATCGATGATGCGCGCTTTGTTGTGGACCGAGTCGGTGATGACACCTGCCTGGCTTCCGGTGAACGACTGGGCCTCGTGACCCAGCTTTTTGATCGCCATGGCCAGCAACGCCATGGAGATCCGCTCTCCGGCGGTCAGCAGCATGTCGAGCTCGCGCCCGGCAGGCATCGGGGATACCTGCTCGGCGAGATCGATCAGCTCGTCCGTCGTGTCGCCCATCGCGGAAACCACGGCAACCACCTGGTTGCCGTTCTGCTTCGCTTCCACGATTCGCTTGGCGACGCGCTTGATGCCCTCGGCATCGGCTACGGAGGAGCCTCCGTACTTCTGCACGACAAGGCCCACGTGCGCTCCTCGCTCAATCCGTCTCTATCCGCTCATACGCATTCGTACCGCGGTCGGCTCAGTCTAACGAGCGTCCGAAAATCCCCTCCGCGATGTCGCATGGTGAGATTTCCGGGGTACTCGCTCAGAGCTGCTCATGCCCACCTGGGCACAGGCCACGCGAGAAAGTGCCCGGCGTCACAATCGCCGTCCGGCCGACGCCGGTAAGCCAACTTTCAAGCACTAAGGTTCGGCTGTGCGCGTACTCCTGGTGGAAGACGATGAGCCGGTCGCCGAATCCCTGCGCCGTGGCCTGAAGCGCTACGGCTTCGAGGTCGAGTGGGTGACCACCGGCGCGGCGGCGCTGCGGCACGAGGGCCCCTACGACGTCGTCCTGCTGGATCTGGGCCTGCCGGACACCGACGGCCTGGACGTCTGCAAGGCGCTGCGCGAGCGCGGCGACGTCCCGATCATCGTGATCAGCGCACGCAGCGACGAGACGGACCGGGTGGTGGGCCTGGAGCTCGGCGCGGACGACTACGTCTCCAAGCCGTTCGGCGTCCGGGAGGTCATCGCCCGGATAAGGGCGGTCATGCGCCGCACTCAGGCCCGCAATCCCGTGGCAGGCGCCCCCGCGCCCGGCCCCGACCACTACGGCGCACGCCTGACGATCGACCGCAAGGCCGCCCGGGTGCGCCTCGACGGCGCGGAGGTGGCCCTCGCGCCCAAGGAGTACGACCTGCTGGCCTTCCTCACCGAGGAGCCCGGGGCGCTGATGTCGCGCGAGCAGATCATGGAAGCGGTCTGGGACGCTAACTGGTTCGGGCCGACCAAGACGCTGGACGTGCACGTGGCGGCCCTGCGGCGCAAGCTCGCGGGGGCGATCGCGATCGAGGCGGTGCGCGGGGTCGGCTTCCGGCTGGAGATCGTCAAGGACGACGGGGCTTCATGAACCGGCAGCTCATCCGGAGTTACATCCTCCTGGT
Organism: Streptomyces sp. NPDC044719; assembly: GCF_056433405.1. Classification (NCBI taxonomy): domain Bacteria; kingdom Bacillati; phylum Actinomycetota; class Actinomycetes; order Kitasatosporales; family Streptomycetaceae; genus Streptomyces; species Streptomyces sp. NPDC044719. The sequence goes on along the minus strand of NZ_JBWKHE010000003.1, from coordinate 720,670 downwards.
CGCGGTGGCCATCTTCCTGTTCACGGTGCCGGTCGCGTTCACCCTCACCAAGCAGCTGCGGGACGACACCAAGCAGTCCGTCCTGCGCGAGGCGAACACGATGGCGCTGCTGCTGAGCAACGGAACCGGGGCCTCGTGCGAGGCCCTGACCGAGGTGGCCAGGGCGTACGGCGACGTACAGGCGACCCCCACCGCCTCCTGTGACCCGAAGCTGCCGGAGCCCACCGCGGACGAGGCGCTGACCCGGGCCACGGAGAAGAACGAGGTGACCACGGACTGGGGTTCCGACTTCGTCTGGGGCGAGCACCTGAAGGTCACCGTCCCCGCGCGGGGCGACGCGGCCGTGAGGATCGTCTACTCGACCTCGGACATGACCAAGCGGCTCTGGCAGATCTGGGGCTTCCGGGCCGGGCTCGCGGTGGTCGTGCTCGCGGCGGCCGCCGCCATCGGCGCGTTCGCCGCCCGCCGTATCACCCGCCCGCTGCGCCAGCTCAACGACATGGCCAGCAAGTTCAGCGACGGCGACCTGACCGCCCGCTCCCCCGTGACGGGCCCGCCGGAGACCCAGACGCTGGCGCGCACCCTCAACCAGGGCGCGGAACGGCTGGACACGCTGATCGCGGCCCAGCGCATCTTCGTGGCGGACGCGTCCCACCAGCTGCGCACCCCGCTCACCGCGCTGCGGCTGTCCCTGGACAACATCGCCGACGGCGTGGACGACGAGTTCGTACGCGAGGACGTGGAGCAGGCGACGGCGGAGGTCGTCCGCATGAGCCGGCTGGTCAACGGCCTGCTGGTGCTGGCCCGGGCCGAGGCCAAGGTGACGGCGGCCGAGCCGCTCCCGCTGATGGACCTGGTGCGGGAACGGCTCGCCGTGTGGAGGCCGGCCGCCGACGAGCGCGGAGTCACCATCGCGCTCAGGAGGAGTATCGACGGCCGGCCGTCTGTGCTGGCCAGCCCCGGTCATCTGGACCAGATGCTGGACAACGTGCTCTCCAACGCCCTGGAGGTGTCACCGGACGGCGGGACGATCACCGTGCGGGTGGACCCCCGGGGCGATGTGGTGGGGGTGTCGGTCCTGGACGAGGGGCCCGGCATGTCGGACGCCGAGAAGTCCCGCGCCTTCGACCGTTTCTGGCGGGGCCAGGGCCTGACCGGGAAGTCCGGCTCCGGCCTCGGACTCGCCGTCGTCCGGCAACTGGCGACGGACGACGGCGGCACCGTGGCGCTGACGGACGCCCCGGGTGGCGGCCTGTGCGTGACGATCACGCTCCGGGCGTCCCACCGGGCGGGCGGCTGAGGCCGCTCAGCTCTCCGGCATCTTCGAGGAGTGGTGGTTCACGATCAGCCACTTCCCGTTCGGCTGCTTCTCGTAGGCGTAGGTGTAGCGGGCCTCGACGGTGCTCTTCTCGCCGGTCTCGTGGTCGGTGAGCGCGAACTCGTACACGCCGGTGTCGATGACGGTGTCCCGGTCGAGGACGTTGACGTGGGACTCGACCTTCGTGCCGACCGGCTTGTTCTTGAGGAAGTGCTCGAAGTAGCCGACGATCCCGGCTCTGTCCGTGCGGACGTCGTTGGAGACTGTCGGCAGCAGCACCGCGTCCTTGGCGTACAGGTCGGCGACCTTCCGCGCGTCGCCGGTCCGCAGCGCGGCGTTCCAGGTGTCGAACAGCCCGAGCACCTGCGCCTCGGTGACCGGCTTGGCGGACTTCCCGCTCCTGCCCCCGGAGTCGGCTCCCGCGACCCCGGCACCGGCGGCGAAGACACCGGCGGCGGCGACGGCCACGGCGGTGGCGACGGCGACGCGCTTGCGTATGGACGTGGCTGCGGGGCGGGTCATGTTCATCTCCGGTGCGATCGAGTGGAGTTGCTGAAGTGACTCCAGACTCGCGTCCCACGGGTTAGGGCCCGTGCAGCCCGCGTACAGGGGCCGTACAGCAAGCCTCCAAATCACGCGGCGTGACGCGGGGCGGGGAGCTACCGTCCGGGGATGGAGATATTGCGCTACGTGGCTTTCAGTACGGATCCCGAGGGCGGCAACCCGGCAGGTGTGGTGCTGGACGCCGCCGGTGCCGACGACGCGGCGATGCTGGCGGCGGCGGCCGAAGTCGGTTACTCCGAGACGGCGTTCGTGGTGGCGTCCGACGACAACACCCTGGACGTGCGGTACTTCAGCCCGCTCGCCGAGGTGTCGTTCTGCGGCCACGCGACGATCGCCACGGCGGTGGCCCACGCGGAGCGGCACGGCACCGGGCGCCTGCTGCTGCGCACCGCGGCGGGCCCGGTCACCGTCACCACCGACCGGTCGGCGGACGGCACCCTCGTGGCGACCCTGGTGAGCGTCGCCCCTCGTACGGCACCGATCGAGGAGGGCGACCTGGCGGAGCTGCTGGCGATCCTCGGCTGGTCCGAGGCGGACCTGGATCCGGCGCTGCCTCCCCGGGCGGCCTTCGCCGGAGCCTGGCACCCGGTCCTCGCCGCCGTGAGCCGGGAGCGGCTGGCCCGTCTGAACTACGACATGGCGGAACTCGGCACGCTCATGGCCCGCACCGGCTGGACCACGATCGACCTGGTCCGGAGGGAGTCACCCACCGTCTTCCACGCCCGCAATCCGTTCCCGCCGGGCGGTGTGCCGGAGGACCCGGCCACGGGAGCGGCGGCGGCCGCGTTCGGCGGCTATCTGCGGGAACTGGGCCTCGTGCCCACCCCGGCCACCCTGACGGTCCACCAGGGCGTGGACATGGGGCGGCCGAGCACGATCACGGTGACGGTACCGGCGCAGGCGGACACCGGAATCGCCGTGACCGGCCCGGCCGTACGGCTCTGACGCGGACCTCTACGTGGCCGGGCGCATGCCCAGCGGTCCCCCGATTTCCTCCGCCATGACCCGGCCCGCCTCGAACTCCAGGGTGTCGTCGCCCATGCCCTGGTCCGTGTCCAGGCCGTCGAGTTCGGCGAGGGGCTGGTTGAGGCGGACGTGGGCGAGGACCGACTGGAGGGCGCGGAGGGTCGCGGAGGCGGTGGAGCCCCAGTTGGAGAAGTAGGAGAACTGCCACCACCACAGGGCCTCCGTGGTGCGGCCGGCGCGGTAGTGGGCCATGCCGTGGCGCAGGTCCGTGATGACGTCCGTGAGGTCGTCGGAGATACGGGCCGGGACCGGTGCCTTGCGGGGCTCGTAGGGGTCGAAGACCTCGGAGTAGACGTCGATCGGGTCGAGGAGACGGGCCAGGTTCTCGCGGAGTTCGTCGACGTCCGGCTCGGGGCCCGGGTCGGGCTCGTAGCGCTCGTCCGGCACGATGTCCTCGTGCGCGCCGAGCCGGCCGCCGGCCAGGAGGAGCTGGGAGACCTCCAGGAGGAGGAAGGGCACGGCCGATTCCGGCTCGTCGCCCTTCGCGACCTCCGTGACGGCGACCAGGAAGCTCTCGACCTGGTCCGCGATCTGGACCGCGAAGTCGTCCGGGTTCTGGTCGGTCGCGTGCAGCGTGGCGTCAGACATCTAGGAGTCGTCTCCCCTCGAAGGCGCGGCCGAGGGTGACCTCGTCCGCGTATTCCAGGTCGCCACCCACCGGGAGGCCGCTGGCCAGGCGGGTGACCTTCAGGCCCATGGGCTTGATCATGCGGGCGAGGTACGTCGCTGTCGCCTCGCCCTCGAGATTGGGGTCCGTGGCCAGGATGAGCTCCGTGACCGTCCCGTCGGCCAGCCTCGCGAGCAGTTCCCGGATCCGCAGGTCGTCCGGGCCCACCCCGTCGATCGGGCTGATCGCGCCGCCCAGGACGTGGTAACGCCCCCGGAACTCACGCGTGCGCTCGATCGCCACGACATCCTTCGGCTCCTCGACCACGCAGATGACGGCGGGGTCGCGCCGGGTGTCGCGGCAGATGTTGCACAGCTCCTCCTGCGCGACGTTGCCGCAGGTCGCGCAGAAGCGAACCTTCGCCTTGACCTCCATGAGGGCCTGGGCGAGGCGCCGTACGTCCGTCGGTTCCGCCTGAAGGATGTGGAAAGCGATCCGCTGGGCGCTCTTGGGACCGACGCCGGGCAACCGCCCCAGCTCGTCGATCAGGTCCTGGACCACGCCTTCGTACAACGGACTGCCCTTCCTGGGTCTTCGAGGTCGTTCGCCACGTACGGCCTTCCCGTACGTACGGTAGTTGTCGGCCGCCCGTCCGAGGAAGGCGGCGGGCGTCTCAGAACGGCAGACCCGGGATGCCGCCGCCGCCCAGGCCCTGCGCGAGCGGGCCCAGCTTCTGCTGCTGGAGCGCCTGCGCGTTCTCGTTGGCCGCCTGGACCGCCGCCACGACCAGATCGGCAAGGGTCTCGGTGTCGTCGGGGTCGACCGCCTTCGGGTCGATCTTCAGGGCGCGCAGTTCGCCGGCGCCGGTGACGGTCGCGGTCACCAGGCCGCCGCCCGCCTGCCCGTCGACCTCCGTCTGCGCCAGTTCCTCCTGTGCCTGTGCCAGGTCCTGTTGCATCTTCTGGGCCTGCTGGAGCAACTGCTGCATATTGGGCTGGCCACCACCGGGGATCACGATCAGCTCCTTGCTCGGTACGGGTTTTCCCGTTCGGCACGAGCCTACGTGGTCAGGCCTGCCGTCGCCCCAGCACTCTTTCGAGTGAGCCCCCCTCGCGCCCTATACCGGATCAAGGAATACTTCCGGGCGGAAAAGTGGCGAAAGCTGCGCCTTCGCCACCCATTGGGGGGTAGGAAGGGTCCGGCGCGTCAGGTGGGTCGTTCGTCGCGCAGTGTGAGTCGGCGTGGACCGCGCGTGGTCGCTCGTGGTCAGTAGGGAGTGCCGGGTGGGTCAGCCGGAGATGCAGCCCGAGGTGCCGCCTCAGGACGGACGGGGCGAGGGGGCGTCCCGGCCGCGGCCGGGCGATCTGACCGGGCGGGCCTTCCCGCTCGGGGACTGGGGCGAGCCGGCGGTCCGGCTGGACGAGCTGTACCGGTGGGTGGAGCGCGGGGCGCTGCGGACGGCTGCCTGGTATCTCGAGGACCGGGTGTGGAAGCGGCGGTGCGCGCGGGTGCTGCGCTGCGGGGCCGCGGCGGGGGCGGTCATCGGCGTCGCGCTGCCCCTGCTGGATCTGACCGGGGTCGCGGGCGGGGTCGCGCCGTGGGGGTGTCTGGCGCTGCTGCTGGGGGTGGCGTGTGTGGCCGCCGACCGGTACTTCGGGGTGACGTCGGGCTGGATGCGGGACGTGGCCACCGCGCAGGCCGTGCAGCGGCGGCTGCAGGCGCTGCAGTTCGACTGGGCGGCGGAGAGTGTGCGGGAGGTGCTGGGCCCTGCGGAGGGGACGGCCGCCGAGGCCGCCGAGCGGTGCCTCGGGGTGTTGCGGAGGTTCACGGAGGATCTGAGTGAGCTGGTCCGGGTGGAGACCGGGGACTGGATGGGCGAGTTCCGGGCCGGGGGTGCGCCGGTGGGGATGCAGGCGGTGGTGCTGTCCGGTGCGGGGCGGGGGGCCGAGGTGGGGGGAGTGAACGGGCGGTTCTCCGTGCCGCCGGGCGGGGGTGCGAGGCCGAACATGCCTCGGCAGCGGCCGCCGGAGCCGCGGTGACTGGTGCTCGGGGTCGTGGCTGAGGGCGGGTGGGTGCGCAGCCCGGCGTTGCGGGGTGCCGCTGCCCCCTAGCGGCACGCATGCCAGCAGCTAGGAAGCATCCTGCGCGCAGAGGATGAGGCCCTCCGGGGTCCAGCACGGTACGTGGCCGTGGGTGCGGGTGACGTCCTGGCCGTTGCCTCGGGAGAGGTACGTCAGGAAGCTCGACGCCAGGGAGTCCGCTGGGGGCCGGCCGTAGGTGTAGGCGTACTCGATCTCGCGGTACGGGTAGCCGCTCGTGCCGTGCTCGATGGCTTCGACGGAGGCGGGGTCGCCGTCCAGGCGCAGCGAGTGCAGGCCCTTCGCCCGGGCGGCCAGGTTGAGTTCGCTGTAGCCGACGGCGCCCGGGAGGCCGGCGACCGTGGTCAGCACCTGTTCCGTGGAGTCGAGTTCGCAGCGGATGACGGCCGCCGTCGGGTCGTCCTTGTGGACGCAGTCGACGGAGGAGTTGGCGATCTCGCCCCGTCCCAGCACCCGGCGCTGGAAGACCTGTCTCGTCCCGGAGCCCGCGTCCCGGCTGACCAGGTGCACGGGCAGGTCCGGGCCGCCGAGCTGCTTCCAGTTGCGGATCTCGCCCCGGTAGAGCCGCCGTACGTCCGCCGTGGACAGGTTTTTCAGGCCCACGTCGTCGTTGACCACCAGCGCGAAGACGGACACCGCCACCCGGTTCTCGCGCAGTTCGGGCAGGCCGGCCGGCTTGGGGCCGTCCGACAGGGCCACCAAGGGCGGTGAGCCCCGTCCGTCCCGTGCCGCCTCGGCTCCGGCCGCCGCGAGCTCCCGGATCCCGGCCGTCGAGCCGTGGGTGTCCACCTCGATGGCCGGGTCGCCGCCGCAGTCCCGCTCGTACTTGCGGGCCACTTCGCGCAGGACGGGCGCGAAGGCGGTCGAGCCGGTGAGGGTGAGGGTGCCGCTCGCGCAGCCGATCGGGGGCGGGGTGTCGTCCTGGACGACGACGATCGCCGCCAGGGTGACCACGCTCACCGTGAGCGCGAGGGTGATCAGCCGCGCCGCCCGGCTGAACAGCGGCGGCTTGTCGTCCGGCGTGGCACTGCGGTTGGGGTGCACCTCGCCGTCGCGCAGGCCGCCGACCAGCCGGATCTCGTCGCCGACATCGCCGCCGGCGAGCAGCACGAGCAGTTTGAAGTGGTCGCCCCGGTTGAGCGGGACACGGGGGATGCGAAGAGTGTTGCCGTCGTAGGCGAAACCGCGGGCGGGGGTGAAGTGGTCCATGAGGTGGTCGGTGTCCGACGGCTGGGTCACCGAGACGCCCCGGACGGTGCGGCCGGCGAACACCGCGGTCAGGCCGTGCAGTTCGGGGCCGGTGTAGTCGTCGCGGTCGATGCCCTGCGAGCCGTCGTTCTCGATGCGCAGCAGGACCAGGGTCGCGTCGGACATGTCCGGGCCCTCGTCGAACAGGCCGAGACGGCGGTTGGCGCGGCCCGAGCGCACGTCGTCGCCGATGGGGTTGTCCATCTGCACGCGGTAGCCGACGCGTTTGCGGCGCGGCACCCGGCGCTCGTACCAGACCATGACGCCCGAGGCGATGATGCCGAGGAGGGCCGTCGCCACGGCCACGAGGTTCTCCGCGCTGAGCCACTCCATCGTGCGTGCCCCCGCCGCCGCCCGGACGAAATCGATCGTCTGGTCACCGTACGGCTGTACGAGCGAGTATCCGGATTTCGTCGGCTTGAATTCGCCGGACGTTCAACGACCTCGTTCAACGACCTCGACGGAACCGGGAGTTGGTCACTGCTTCGAGTACGTCAGCCGCTCCCCGCTGCTCGTGTTCACGCGCTCGAGCGTGAAGTCGGTCAGGAGGGTGACCTCGGTAGCCGCTCCGGGCGTGCAGGCGGTGCGCGGCTGCCCGACGGTCACGGTGGACGGGCCGATCCTCAGCGGGCCGTCGGTGCCCGGGGCATCGGTCAGTTCGCCCTCGAAGACGCAGTGGTAGGTGCCGCCTCCCTTGGTGGGGCCGTCCGCCACGAGGGACAGGACCGTGTCGCCCGGCTCGCCCTGCTGGATGGTCAGGGAGCGGGTGTGCTGTCCGTCGGCGTTGTCGATGGTGGTGGTCCAGGTGCCGAGGTACGCCGTGGGGATCGCGCCGTTCGCCGGGGTGGCGGTGGTGTCCGGCCGCGAGGTCTCCGGGGAGGGGCCGGAGTCCGAGGGAGTGCCGGTGTCCTGCGTGGGCGTGGTCTTGCCGTCGGTCCGGTCACCGTCACCGCCCTGCATCAGCGCGTACACCGAGCCGCCCGCGGCCAGCGCGACGACCAGGGCGATCACGACGAGCAGCGCGGTGGAACGGCCGTTGCGGGGCGGGTCCTGCGGGGGGCCGTAGGGCGGGGGCGTGCCGTACGGCGGTGGGCCGTAGGGCGGGGTGGCGCTGAGGCCGCCGCCGTGGGCGGGGTACGCGGGGGCGGGCTGGGGGTGTTGCTGGGGGTAGCCGTACGCCGGGTGCGGGGGCGGGGCGGCCGGGCCGGGGGCGTGCCGCGGCGGCGGGGTCGTGCCCTGGCCCGCGACCATGGTGGGCAGGTGGTTCAGCGGTGGGCCCTCGCCCGGGCGGCCCGGCGGGGGCGGAGCCGGGGTCGCGGCGGGTGCGGGGGGTGCCTGTGGCACGGGGTTCGGTGACGATTCGTCGGCGGCCGGGGCGTGTTCGGGGGTGGCGTCGTGGCTGTTTTCCGGCTGCGGGCCGGTGGGGGCTGGTCGCGCCCGCGCGGCGGAGCCGCCTGTGTCACTGCCCCGCGCCCCTTGGGTCTCCGGATCCTCCGTCTCCAGCAACCGCACCGCGTGCCGCCCGAGTTGGGCGACCAGGGCGCTCGGCAGCCAGGGGTCGAGGGCGCGGCCGTCGGAGACGGTGTCGTCCGCGCCGGTGCGTTCCAGGACGCGGTCGAGGGTCGGACGGGCGGCCGGGTCCTTGCGCAGGCAGTCGCGTACGAGGTCGGCGATGCCCTCGGGGACGCCCGTCAGGTCCGGTTCCTCCTGGGCGATGCGGAACATCAGCGCGTGCACACCGCTGTTGGCGGTGCCGAAGGGCAGGGTGCCGGTCGCGGCGTAGGCGAGGACGGAGCCGAGGCAGAAGACGTCGCAGGCCGGGGTGATGCGATCGCCCCGCACCTGCTCGGGTGCCATGAAGCCGGGTGATCCGACGAGCGCGCCGGTGCGCGTGAGCCCGCCGTCCGTCACGGTCTCCAGGGCTCGTGCGATGCCGAAGTCGATGACGCGCGGGCTGTCGATGGTGACCAGCACATTGGACGGCTTGAGGTCGCGGTGGACGATGCCGGCGGCGTGGATGTCCCGCAGCGCGTGCGCGAGCCCGGCCGCGAGGATCCGGACCGTCCGCTCGGGCAGGGCGCCGTGGTCGTGCCCCACGACCTGCTGGAGACTCGGCCCGGCGACGTACCCGGTGGCGACCCACGGCACGGCCGCCTCGGTGTCCGCGTCCAGCACCGGCGCCGTCCAGTACCCGCCGACCCGCCGCGCGGCCCGCACCTCCTGCCGGAACCGCTCCCGGAACTCCTCCTGCGCGGCCAGTTCCTCGCGCACGAGTTTCACGGCGACCGTACGGCCGCGCTCGGAGCGGGCCAGATACACCTGCCCCATCCCTCCGGCGCCGAGCCGCGCCAGCAGCCGATAAGCACCGATGCCTACGGGATCCCCGGGCCCCAGCTTCTCCATCGCTCAGCCGCCTTCCCCCCACACGTGAGCAACAGATCGAGAATAGTGCGGGTCCGGGGCGGGGTGACCTGGTCGCCGTCTACGGTTCCGTAACAGGCGGACCCACCTGGTCGAGCACGGTGGACAGGCGTTCCAGCAGCCGTACCGCCTCGCCGAGTTCCGCCTCCCCGAACGCCTCCGCCAGGCGGTCGGCGAAGGCCGCGTGCCCGGGGTCGATCCAGGCGATCGCCGCATGCCCCTCCTCGGTCGCCGCGAGGAGCTTGGCGCGGCGGTGCGCGGGGTTCGGCCGGTACTCGGCGAGGCCGCGCTCCACCAGCAGGTCGGCGATGCGCTGCACGCTCTGCCGGGTGATGCCCATGGCGCGGGCGATGCCGGAGACGGGCAGCGGCTCGCCGAGGACCGCGCCGAGCACCTGCCACCAGGCGGCGGTGAGCCCGGCCGGCCGGGCCAGTTCCTCCGCGACGGCGAGGAACTGGCCGTTGAGCCGGAACACCCCGAGGGCGCTGCGGCTGAACAGGTCCTGACGCTCCCGGCTCACAGGGCGCCGGCCTTCTCCAGCACCGCGTAGGCCGCCGCGTCGGAGTCATGGAACAGCCGGTACCAGGCCTCGAGCACCTCGCCCTCGTAGACCCCGAGCAGCCGGAGGATCTCCCGGGCGAAGGCGACGGGCTCGGTCGGGCCCGCGGTGACCAGGGGGCCGTCGGTGACGGCGTCGGTCTCGACGTAGCGGCCGCCGCCCGCGTAGCCGGTCGCGGCCAGGTAGAAGGAGACCGCGCTGGTGTGGTCACGGTCGTCGAGCAGGCCCTCCCGGGCCAGTCCGGCGGTGGCCCCGCAGATCGCGGCGACCGGCACGCCCGCTTCCAGGAAGGCCCGGGCCTTGCGGGCGAAGGGCGCGAGGTCGTCCGACGTGTCCCAGAGGTCGGCGCCCGGGAGGATCAGCAGCGCGCTGTCCTCGGGGCGCACGTCGTCCAGGGCCGCGTCGGGCTGGATGCGCAGTCCGCCGGTGCTGATGACGGGGGCCGTGGACGGGCCGACCGTCCGGATGGTGTGGCCGGCGCGGGCGAGCTGGGCCGTGGCGTGGCCGGTCTCCCAGTCGGCGAGGGTGTCGTAGACGGCGAGATGGACGGGCTTGCCGCTCATGGCTCCTCCTGGAGGTCCGAGTATGACAATATACTGTCTAATCGACAGCATGTTGTCAATAGCTCCCCTGTACGACATCTCCCCGTCGACAACCTGTCGCGGAAACCCCCGGACCTCACACACGACGCCGATTTCCCGCCCGCCTCCCACGTGCCTACGCTCGCCCGCATGACCCCTCAGCCGAACCCCGAAGCCGGTGCCGCCGTCAAGGCCGCCGACCGTGACCATGTGTTCCACTCCTGGTCCGCCCAGGAACTCATCGACCCGCTCGCCGTCGCCGGCGCGGAGGGGTCGCACTTCTGGGACTACGACGGCCGCCGCTACCTCGACTTCTCCAGTGGGCTCGTCTACACGAACATCGGCTACCAGCACCCCAAGGTCGTCGCCGCGATCCAGGAGCAGGCGGCGAGGATGACGACCTTCGCGCCCGCGTTCGCGATCGAGGCGCGGTCGGAGGCGGCACGGCTGATCGCCGAGCGGACCCCGGGCGACCTGGACAAGATCTTCTTCACCAACGGCGGCGCCGACGCCGTCGAGCACGCCATCCGCATGGCCCGTCTGCACACGGGCCGCCCGAAGGTGCTCTCGGCGTACCGCTCGTACCACGGCGGCACGCAGCAGGCCGTGAACATCACCGGCGACCCGCGCCGCTGGGCCTCCGACAGCGGCACGGCCGGGGTCGCGCGCTTCTGGGCGCCCTACCTCTACCGCTCCCGCTTCTATGCCGAGACCGAGGAGCAGGAGTGCGCGCGGGCGCTGGAGCACCTGGAGACGACGATCGCCTTCGAGGGGCCCTCGACCGTCGGGGCGATCATCCTGGAGACGATCCCGGGGACGGCCGGGATCATGGTCCCGCCGCCCGGCTACCTCGCCGGGGTGCGCGAGATATGCGACAAGTACGGGATCGTCTTCGTCCTGGACGAGGTCATGGCCGGGTTCGGGCGGACCGGTGAGTGGTTCGCGGCCGACCTGTTCGACGTCACGCCCGACCTGCTGACCTTCGCGAAGGGTGTGAACAGCGGCTATGTGCCGCTGGGCGGGGTGGCGATGTCCGGTGCCATCGCGGAGACGTTCGGGAAGCGGCCCTACCCCGGCGGTCTGACCTACTCCGGGCACCCGCTGGCCTGCGCGGCGGCCGTCGCCACGATCAACGTCATGGCGGAGGAGGGCGTCGTCGAGAACGCGGCCCGGCTGGGCGCGTCCGTCGTCGGGCCGGAGCTTCACGCGCTCGCCGAGCGGCACCCGAGCGTGGGCGAGGTGCGCGGCACCGGCATGTTCTGGGCGCTGGAGCTGGTGCGCGACCGGGAGACGCGCGAGCCGCTGGTGCCGTACAACGCGGCCGGGGAGGCGAACGCGCCGATGGCCGCCTTCGCCGCCGCCGCGAAGGGCGGGGGGCTGTGGCCGTTCGTGAACATGAACCGGACGCATGTGGTGCCGCCCTGCAACATCAGCGAGGCAGAGCTGAAGGAAGGCCTCGCGGTCCTGGACACGGCGCTGTCGGTAGCGGACGAGTACACGGAGTAAACAGCTGTAAACCCGTCAGTAACCGACAACCTCGCGCCCCATTCGAACGCGTAAGGTGGCGTGCTCGTAGACATATACGTGCACGCCACCCGAACGCGACGAGGGAGACGCCCTGAGCATGCCCGGCAGGACCGGCAACGGCGCCGTGACGCGCAGCACCCTGCGCCAGCAGATCGCGGACGCGCTTCGTGACGAGGTGCTGGCCGGACGGCTCCAGCCGGGACAGGAGTTCACGGTCAAGGAGATCGCCGAGCAGTACGGGGTGTCCGCGACGCCGGTACGCGAGGCCCTGGTCGACCTCTCCGCCCAGGGGCTCCTCGACGCCGACCAGCACCGCGGCTTCCGGGTCCACGAGTACTCGGCCGAGGACTTCCGCGGCATGATCGAGGCCCGCGACCTGGTCATCGAGGGGATGTTCCACGCCCTCATCACCGGGCAGCGCGCCTCCATACGGACCGACGATCCCCGGGTCGCCGCCACCCTCGCCGGGGTCAGGCGGCGCGGCGAGGAGGCCCAGCGGGCCGCCGCGGCCGGTGACCTCACCGTCCTCATCGGCTACGACCTGCGCTACTGGCGTGAACTCGCCGCCCTCTTCGGCAACCCGTACCTGGGCGACTTCCTGCACCGGCTGCGCGTCCAGACCTGGGTGGGCGCGGTGCAGCATCTGCGCCGCCTGCCCGACCTGCGCGGCGAGCTGTGGGCCGGCCACACCGCGCTGGTCGACGCCCTGGCCGCCCAGGACACCGGCACCGCCCGGGCGATCATCGCCGGCTACAACTCGCACTCGCTCGCCCTGATCCAGCGCCTCTCCTCCTAGGGACTCCAGACAGGCCCTGCCGGCCTGCGTCGCAGCTGTTCGTATGGGTATGGGACATGCACGACAGGAGCCTCTGGCGTGCCGCACCGATACGCTTCCCTGACCACCGTGCTATCCGACGCCACCCGACCGCTGAGCTGAGCGAGGAGCCTTCTTTGGCCTGTGACCTGTGGCTGGTACCGCTCGTCGACGTCTTGTGCCACACGCCGGACAACCCCTTCGCCGAGGAACTCGCGCAATACAACAAGGTGCTCGCCGAGGCCGGGTTGCCGCCGGTGCCGGTGTACCAGTACATGCCCGGCCTGTCCGGCGATGTCGCGCCGGTCGCGGGCTTCGACTACGACGCGCTGCACTTCCTGCGCCGCGCCTATCTGCTCCAGGTGTGCGGCCTGCCGGTGACGCCCGTGGACGAACTCGGCGGCGACTACGAGCAGTTGCTGGAGATGTTCGAGTCGACGGCCCAGCAGTCGCACCTCGTGTGGCACTACGACCACGCGGGCGCGTACGTCCCCGTCGACTTCCCCAGCCCGCTCGCCGACGACGATCTCCTCGCGGGCGGCGGCCCGCTGGGCTCCTCGCACGCCCTGCTGCGGGAGCTGGAGACGGTCGCCCCCGCCCTCGGCATCGACCCGGCCAACCCGCCGGCGGCGCCCCAAGCGCCGCCGACCCCCACGGAGCTGGAGGAACCCGCCGCCCCCGCGCCGTACGACCCCAGCCCGTTCGCCCGCGAGCGGCACGTCTGGCTCGGGCTGCACGCGGCGGTCACACGGAGCCTGGCGCAGGGGTCGATGATCGTCTTCAGCTGAGTGCCGGCGTCAACGCAGCTGGGACAGTCCCTTCTGGAGGTCGTCGCTGTTCATGATCGGACAGACCTCGACGTCGGCGTTGAGCTCGTTGAAGAACGACTCCAGCGCGGGAGGCAGCTGAGAGCTGTCCTGCATGTCGAAGACCATGAAGCAGGTCCTGCGACCACCCATGGGCCCGAAGTAGGCGGCCTCCGGCTTGAGCCTCTCCATGGCCTCCTGCATGATCTGCGGCATTTTGCCGCCCCGGATGACCTCGTTCGCCTTGTCCGTTTCGAGCGTCGCCTTGAGCATCACGCGCATAGCACTCACTTCTTCTGTCTCGGGGTGGTGTCGTGGTGGATGCGGCGCATCGCAAGCTCAGACTATGACCCGATATGCCCGGTACGCCCTGTTGTTGCTCCATCGGTGGCAGGGGCCGTCGAGGGCAGGGCGGGGGCGAGGCGAGGATCAGCCCAACTACACGCAGGAGGAAGTGCGTCCATGACGAGTTGGCGGATGTGCTGCGCCAGGGGAAGCGCGACTCGCCCGTCAAGGCGGTCAAGCTGCTCCGCGAGCGCACCGGCATCGATCTGGCCGGCGGCTATCACATCGTCCAGGAACTGACGGCACAGCTCGGCCGGTGACCGCGGATCACACTCCCGGTCACCGGCCGGGGCCGGAGGCGTCCTACAGGAACGAGTTGATCTCGATCGTCTCGTCCCGGCCCGGGCCCACGCCGATCGCGGAGATCGGGGCGCCCGACATCTCCTCCAGCGCCTTGACGTAGGCCTGGGCGTTCTTCGGCAGGTCGGAGAAGGACTTGGCCTTGCTGATGTCCTCGCTCCAGCCGGGCAGCATCTCGTAGACCGGCTTCGCGTGGTGGAAGTCGGTCTGGGAGTACGGGAGCTCCTCGACGCGCTTGCCGTCGATCTCGTAGGCCACGCAGACCGGGATCTGCTCCCAGCCGGTGAGGACGTCGAGCTTGGTGAGGAAGAAGTCCGTCAGGCCGTTCACCCGGGTCGCGTAGCGGGCGATCACCGCGTCGAACCAGCCGCAGCGCCGGTCACGGCCGGTGGTGACACCGCGCTCGCCACCGATGCGGCGCAGCGCCTCGCCGTCCTCGTCGAAGAGCTCCGTCGGGAACGGGCCCGCGCCGACACGGGTCGTGTAGGCCTTGAGGATGCCGATGACCCGGCTGATCTTCGTCGGGCCCACACCCGCCCCGGTGCAGGCGCCGCCCGCGGTCGGGTTGGAGGAGGTGACGAAGGGGTACGTGCCGTGGTCGATGTCGAGGAGCGTGCCCTGGCCGCCCTCGAAGAGGACCACCTTGTCCTCCTCCAGGGCCTGGTTCAGGACCAGGACCGTGTCGGCGACGTACGGACGGAGCTTCTCGGCGTAGGCCAGCAGCTCCTCGACCACCTGGTCGACGGCGATCGCGCGCCGGTTGTAGAGCTTGGTGAGGACCTGGTTCTTGATGTCGAGGGCCGCCTCGACCTTCTGCGTGAGGATCGACTCGTCGTAGAGGTCCTGCACACGGATGCCGACACGGTTGATCTTGTCCGCGTAGGTCGGGCCGATGCCGCGCCCGGTCGTGCCGATCTTGCGCTTTCCGAGGAAGCGCTCCGTCACCTTGTCGACGGTGACGTTGTACGGCGTGATGATGTGCGCGTTGCCGCTGAGGAGGAGCTTGGAGGTGTCGACACCACGCTCGTTCAGACCGCTCAGCTCGGAGAGCAGGACCGACGGGTCGACGACGACGCCGTTACCGATGACCGGCGTGCAGCCGGGAGACAGGATTCCGGAAGGGAGGAGGTGCAGTGCGTACTTCTGGTCACCCACGACCACCGTGTGGCCGGCGTTGTTGCCGCCCTGGTAGCGCACTACATAGTCCACGGATCCACCGAGCAGGTCGGTGGCCTTTCCCTTGCCTTCGTCACCCCACTGAGCACCGAGCAGCACAAGTGCGGGCACGCGCGTACACCCCTTCCGGGCGGGGCATGTCCATGGTCGAGGGCGAACGCGGCGGTGTACCACCGTGTGCACCGCGACCGCCGTTGGCCGCCAACCGTCGGACCGGATGCCCCGGAATAGACGAAGCCCCTGGCGCAATAGCGCAAGGGGCTCTTGCACAAAGATGCTACCCGAGGAAGCGAGGCATGGCCGAGGTGGCGACTTCCGCGACGTCCGAGCAGCTGCTGGTGGTCATCGACCATGTCGCCCGTCGGTCGGACGGCGAGTCCGTCCGGATCGCGAAAGACGTGCTCAGCGCGGGTGCCGCCATGAAGGTGTGCCTGCCGGAGGGGCCGGACGAGTTCGCCCGGGCGCTGGCCCGGCGGGGCTCCCGGCGCCCCGTGGTGGTGGGCGACGACCGGGCCCTGATCCGCGCGGTGTCGCTGCTGCACCGGCATCGGGAGCTGGCCGGATGTGCGCTGTCGGTGGTGCCGGTCGGTGGCGTGCTGTCCCTCGCGAGCTCACTGGGGGTTCCGACGGGGACGGTGGCGGCGGCGCGTGCGGTGCTCGACGGGGTCGAGCGGCGGATGGACCTGATGGTCGACGACAGCGACGGGGTGGTGCTCGGCGCGTTGCGCATACCGCCCCTCTCGCCCTTCCCGGCGGCCGAGGGCGGGACTTCTCAGACCGAGGACCCGGAGACGGCGACGGGCCGCCCGTGGCTGCGGACCTGCCAGTCCCTGGTACGGACCCTGGTGCCGGCCGGCCGCCCGTCCCGGCTCACCGCCGCACCGGAGCCCGGGCCGTCCCGGCTGCGGGTCGAGGTGGACGGGGAGACCCTCGTCGACCTGAACCAGCCGGTGGAGGCGGTGTCGGTGGCGCCCGGCCCCGCGGGGATCGCGTCGGTGGAGGTCCGGCCGGTGTCGGTCGGCGCCGAGGCCTCTCCCCTGCTGGCGCAGGGCCGCACGGTGACCGTCTCGGGCGCCCACTTCCGCTACCGGGCGGACACGGTCGTCTCGGGCCCGGTGCGGACCCGGACGTGGAGGGTGCGGGAGGGGGCTTGGGGGCTGACGGTGCCGGCGGGGTCGTGAGTCAGCCCTCGGTTTCGTCCTCCCCGGGGGCCTGGAAACCGGCGGTGTCGAGGGTGCAGCCGAACGGGTCCGGGATGTCGAGCTTCTCCCCGAAGGGCTTGGAGAGCCGGAGCTCGTATCCCTTCGCCGACGGGGACCCGTGGACGATGGCCTGCTGCTCCTGCATGTCGAGGATCAGGTAGACGGGGACACCGGCCTTGCCGTAGACCTCGGCCTTGTCGGTGAGGTCGTCGGTCCGGGTGGAGGGGGAGGTCAGCTCGGCTACGAAGGACAGGGCTTCGCCGTCGAGGTGGTTGCTTGTGGTCCGGTGAGCATGACGGGGGGCTGCGTGGATGCCGGGGCCGTATGCGGTCTCAGAGCCGGGAAATACGTACAGGAAGGGCCCGTAACTGATTCTGTGCCCTCCGGGCAGATGCGGCCGCAACTGGTCACAGACCGACTCCATGACGTCGAGGTAGTACCCCTTCGACCACGGCGACACGACGATATTCCCCCTGACGACCTCGGCCTTGTAGCCGTCGGGCACGTTCAGCTCGTCGAGGACGTCCAAAAGTGTCATGATGCGCCCTCCCCTTCGACACGGACCAGACACCACTCAGTGCAGTCGGATGGTCACTCCGGCCCGAACGTCTTCTCCCGGTGCACCCGCCAGCGCTCCATCATCGACTCGACCTCTCCCTGGAGGAACTCGAAGAACGCCAGCGTCTCGGACATGCGGCGGCCGGCCGGAGTGGCGGCGCCGAGGCTGGTGACGCCCTCGCGCAGGGCGCTTTCCCAGCGCTTGAGGACGGCCTCGCGGTTGGTCAGGGCCTCGTACCACTGGTCGCCGCGCACCCGGTAGCGCTCCCGGCGCGAACCGGGCTCCCGTTCGCGCGAGACCATGTGCGTCTGCGCCAGGTAGCGCACCGCCCCGGACACCGCCGCGGGGCTGATGCGCAGCTGGTCTCCCAGTTCGGCGGAGGTCATCGAGCCCTCGTCGGAGGCGAGCAGCGCGGTGAAGACCCGGGCGGGCATCCGCGGCATCCCGGCCTCGACGAGCTGCGCCGCGAAGGACTCCACGAACCTCGACACGGCCTCCGCGTCCCGGTCGGCTCCGGCTGATTCCGTCATGTGATCCATCCTAGCCACGATTCATACGCTTCCTTAACTTCACAAATTTCTGAAAGAAGCGTACGTTCTGAAGCATGACGAAGGCCATCACCGTCTCCGGACTGCACAAGTCCTTCGGGCGGACGCACGCACTCGACGGGCTCGATCTGGAGGTCGCCTCCGGCGAGGTCCACGGCTTCCTCGGCCCCAACGGCGCCGGGAAGTCCACCACGATCCGTGTCCTGCTCGGCCTGCTGCGCGCCGACTCGGGCGCCGCGCAGGTGCTCGGCCACGACCCGTGGACGGACGCGGTCGAGGCGCACCGCCGTATCGCCTACGTCCCGGGGGACGTGACGCTGTGGCGCAACCTCTCCGGCGGCGAGGTCATCGACCTCTACGGCCGGCTGCGCGGCGGGCTGGACTCCCGGCGCCGGGCGGAACTGATCGAGCGCTTCGAACTCGACCCCACCAAGAAGGGCCGTACGTACTCCAAGGGCAACCGCCAGAAGGTCGCCCTGGTCGCCGCGTTCGCCTCGGACGTCGACCTGCTGATCCTGGACGAGCCGACCTCGGGCCTGGACCCGCTGATGGAGGAGGTCTTCCAGCGCTGCGTCGCCGAGGAGCGCGACCGGGGCCGCACGATCCTGCTCTCCTCCCACATCCTCAGCGAGGTCGAGGAGCTGTGCGACCGGGTGAGCATCATCCGCAAGGGCCGTACGGTCGAGACCGGATCGCTCGCCGATCTGCGGCATCTGACGCGCACCAGCGTCCTCGCCGAACTCGCGGGCCCGCCCAACGGACTCGCGAACCTGCCCGGCGTCCACGACCTCGACGTGCGGGGGCGCCGGGTCCGGCTCCAGGTCGACACCGACCGGCTGGACGGCGTCCTGCGGTCGCTGAGCGAGTCGGGTGTGCGGTCGCTGACATCGACGCCGCCGACACTGGAGGAACTCTTCCTGCGGCACTACCAGGACGAGGCGGCCGAGGCGGACGAGGCGGCGGCCCGATGACGACCTTCGCGGTGCGGCCCGGCACCTCACGCCAACTGGCCGGCACCGGCACGCTGCTGCGGTTCGCGTTGCGCCGCGACCGGCTGATGATCCCGGTGTGGATCGGGGTCAACGCCCTGATGGTCCTCTCCATGCCGAACACGCTGGAGGGCCTGTACGGCACCCCGGCCGAACGCGCGGACCTGATCCGGCAGATGGCCACCAACTCCTCGCTGCGCGCGATGATCGGCCCCGTCTTCGACGACTCGATCGGCGCCCTGACGGCCTGGCGGGTCGGCGTCTACGCGGGCGCCCTGGCCGCCGTGATGAGCCTGCTGGTCGTCGTACGGCACACCCGGGACGAGGAGGAGAGCGGCCGTCAGGAGCTGGTGGCGTCCGGGATGGTGGGGCGCCGGGCCTCCCTGACGTCGGCGTTGCTGGCGGCGGCGGTCGCGAACGCGGTGCTGGCGCTGCTGGTGACGGCCGGACTGGCCGGGCAGGGTACGGCCGGGGCGCTGGCCCTGGGCCTCGGGATCGCCGGGGTCGGGATGGTCTTCGCCACGATGGCGGCGATCGTCGCCCAGCTCACGGAGAGCGCCCGGCTGGCCCGTGGGCTGACGGCGGGCGTGCTGGGTGCCGCGTTCGTGCTGCGCGCGGCGGGCGACTCGGCGACGGACGACGGCTCGTCGGTACTGACGTGGCTGTCCCCGCTCGGGTGGCTGGAGAACCTGCGGCCGTACGCGGACGAACGCTGGTGGGTGCTGGCGCTGCTCGCCGGTGCGGTCCTGCTCCAGGGCGCTGTCGCCTACGGGCTGGCCGGGCGCCGGGACATCGGCATGAGCTTCCTGCCCACCCGGCCGGGCCCGGCCGCCGGCCGGCTGGGCAGCGCGGGCGCGCTGGCCTGGCGGTTGCAGCGGGGCGGTGTGCTGGGCTGGAGCATCGGCTTCCTCCTGGCCGGGGCCGTCTACGGCGGTATGACCGAGGGCGCGGCCGACCTGGTCGGGGAGAACGCCAACGCCCGGCGGATCTTCGAGCGGATGGGCGGCCAGTCCGGCCTGACGGACGCGTTCCTGGCGTCCATGGTCGGCATGCTGGGTCTGGTCGCGGCCCTGTACATCGTGGCGTCGGTGCTGCGTCTGCACGGCGAGGAGACCTCGGGCCGCGCGGAGCCGGTCTTGGCGAACGCGGTCGGCCGCCTGCGCTGGGCCGCCGGGCACCTGGCGATCGCCTTCGGCGGTTCGGCGCTCCTCATGCTCCTGGCCGGCCTGGGCTTCGCCGTCGGCTACGGCAAGGAGACCGGCCCGATCCTGGGGGCGTGCCTCGTTCAGCTCCCGGCGATCTGGGTCATCGGCGGCCTCACGGTCCTGCTGATCGGCGTACTGCCCCGGGCAGCGGCGGCGGCCTGGGGCGTCGCCGGGGCGGTGCTGCTGATCGGCTGGGTCGGACCCGCGCTGGACATGCCGCAGGCGGTGCTGGACGTGTCTCCCTTCGGCCATCTGCCCAAGTTGCCGGGCGGGGAGATGGAGTGGGGGCCGGTGCTGCTCCTGCTGGGGCTGGCCGTAGTGCTGGTGGCCGCCGGCCTGGCGGGGTTGCGGCGCCGGGACATGACGACCTGAGCGGTGGGGGAACTGCGAAGCGGCCCGCGTACGTCCATCCGGGGCATGGGAGAACGTACGCAGGCCGCGGCCGGTTGCCTGACCGCGGCGGTCGGCGCGGGCGCGGGACTCGCGGTGTGGGCCGTCGACGTCCAAGAGCGCCTCTGGCGGTTCGAGGCGGCCCCGGACTGGAGCGTGCTCTACGCCGAACTGCCGCTGGCACTCCTCGGCGGGGTCGCCGCCGCCCTGGCGGCCTGGGCCCTGGTCCGGCGTCTCAGACCGCGACGCTGAGCCCCTCGAGACCCCGGATCACGAAGTTCGGCTTCCGCCGCGGCTCCTCGGCGAGGCGGAGTGCCGGGGCCTTCTCCAGCAGGGCCGCCATCGAGGCCGCCAGTTCGATCCGGGCCAGCGGCGCGCCGATGCAGTAGTGGATGCCCGCGCTGAAGGAGATGTGCGGGTTGTCCGTGCGGGTCAGGTCGAGGCGGGCCGGGTCCGTGAAGACCGCCGGGTCGTGGTTGGCGGAGCCGAAGAGCAGGGCGATCTCCGCGCCGCGCGGGATCGCCGTGCCGGCGATCTCGATCTCGTCCAGGACCCAGCGTTCGAAGAGCTGGAGCGGGGTGTCGTAGCGCATCAGCTCTTCGACGGCGGAGGGGATGAGGGTGTGGTCGGCGCGCAGGGCCGCCAGTTGGGCCTCGTCGCGGAACAGTGCGTACCAGCCGTTGACCGTGGAGTTCACCGTGGCCTCGTGGCCGGCGTTCAGCAGCAGGACCGCCGTCGAGATCATCTCCTGCTCGGTGAGGCGGTCGCCCTCGTCGTGTGCCTCGATGAGGCCCGAGATGAGGTCGTCGCCCGGTTCCTTGCGGCGGGCCGCGATCAGTTCGCGCAGGTAGCCGGAGAATTCGACCGACGCCCTGACCGCCTTCGCCGCCGTCTCCTCGGACGGGTTCAGTTCGTACATCCCGCAGATGTCCGCCGACCAGGGGCGCAGCGGGGCCCGGTCGGACTCCGGAATGCCGAGCATCTCGGCGATCACGGCGACGGGGAGGGGCTCTGCCACGTCCTTGAGCAGATCTCCTCCGCCGGCCTCCGCCAGCGCCGACGCCAGGTCCTCGGCCAAGCCCCGCACATACGGCTTCAGCCGCTCCACCGTGCGCGGCGTGAACGCCTTCGACACCAGGCGCCGGATCCGGGTGTGGTCCGGCGGCTCCAGGTCGAGCATCCCGTGGTCGTTGAGCGTGTGGAACGGCTCCTGCTCGGGCGGCGGCGCCGTCCGGCCGAACTCCTCGTGTGTGAAGCGGTGCTGGTAGGTCCGGCCGAGGCGCCGGTCGCGCAGCAGGGCCGAGACGTCCGCGTGGTGCGGGACGAGCCACTGGTTCGTGGGCTCGTAGTAGTGCACGCGGCCCTGGGCACGCAGCTCGGCGTAGGCGGGGTACGGGTCTGCGAGGAACGCCGGGTCCCACGGGTCGAAGGCAAACATGCCGGGACGCTAGCCCCACAGACCCCTCACTGACCAGGGGTGTTCCTTCACGCTGTCGACTCGATCCGGCGATGTGAAGATCGTTAAGCTGGTCGTGCCGCCTGAGCGGCACAGCCTTCGTTAGGAAAAAACTTCATGACACAGCAGCGAGCCAAGCTCCGCACCCGCGTCCCCGCCCGTCTGGCCGCCTCGGCCGTGCTGGCCCTGTCGCTGACCGCCGGCGCGGTCGCGACCAGCGCCCCGGCCGCCACCGCCGCCGAGATGCCGTGCAAGCCGAAGGTCTACTACTACGTCTACAAGGGCAGCGGGATCAACTTCCGCACGGGCGCCGGCACCGGCTACGCGTCCAAGGGCATCCTCCACAAGAACGACTGGGGCAAGAAGCTCGCCACCAAGGGCTCCTGGATCAAGCTGAAGCTCGGCCAGAAGTCCAAGAGCGGCATCGCCAAGGGCACCACCGGCTGGGTCTCCAAGTCGTACGTGAGCGACTGCGTGCCGATGCAGCTGGACTGATCCGGTCCCTCG
The DNA here is from genome assembly GCF_056433405.1 of Streptomyces sp. NPDC044719. NCBI lineage: Bacteria > Bacillati > Actinomycetota > Actinomycetes > Kitasatosporales > Streptomycetaceae > Streptomyces > Streptomyces sp. NPDC044719. Next base: position 698,423 of record NZ_JBWKHE010000003.1, on the reverse strand, counting down.
CCCCGGGGCCCGAGGGCCTTCGGGGCGACTCCCCCGGCTCGCACCGGCTAACCGGGCGTCACCAGCCGCGCCTCGTAGGCGAACACCGCCGCCTGGGTGCGGTCCCTGAGGCCCAGCTTCACCAGGATCCGGCTGACATGTGTCTTGATCGTCGACTCGGCGACCACCAGCCGCTCGGCGATCTCCGCGTTCGAAAGCCCCTGAGCGATCAGGACCAGCACCTCCGTCTCCCGCTCGGTGAGGTCCCCGTACGCCGCCTGAGCCGAGGGCATGAGACGCGGGGTCTCGGAGAGCTTGGAGAACTCGGTGATCAGACGCCTGGTCACCGAAGGGGCCAGGAGGGCCTCACCGGCGGCCACGATCCGCACCCCGTCGGCGAGCTGGCGGGCCGAGGCGTCCTTGAGGAGGAAGCCGGAGGCTCCCGCGCGCAGCGCCTGGTACACGTACTCGTCGAGGTCGAACGTGGTGAGCACCAGCACCTTCGCCGCGCCGTCGGCGGCGACGATCTCGCGGGTCGCCTCGATGCCGTTCAGCTCGGGCATGCGGATGTCCATCAGCACGACGTCCGGGGCGAGTTCGCGGACCTTCGCGACGGCCTCCCGGCCGTTCACCGCCTCGCCGACGACCTCGATCTCCGGCATCGCGTTCAGCAGGACCGAGAAGCCCTCGCGCACCATCATCTGGTCGTCCGCGATCAGCACGCGAATGGTCATGCGTCACCCTCGTCCGGCAGGGCGACGGGCAGGAACACCGCCACCTCGTAGCCTCCGTCGTCCGTCGCGCCCGCCGTCATCTCGCCGTTGAGCATCGACACCCGCTCCCGCATGCCGGTGATGCCGTGCCCGGCGCCGGGCGAGGGTTTGATCAGGCTCGGGTTCGGCGGCGGGCCGTTGACTATGCGCAGCCCCAGCCCGCCGAGCACGTAGCCGATCTCGACGCGGGCGGTCGCGCCCGGCGCGTGCCGCAGGGTGTTGCTCAGCGCCTCCTGCACGATGCGGTACGCCGACAGCTCCACGCCCTGGGGCAGTTCGCGCACCGCCCCGGTCACCGCCTTGTCCACGGTGAGCCCGGCGTCCCGCACATTGGCCAGCAGCCCGTCCAGCTCGGCGAGCGTGGGCTGCGGGGCGTCCGGGGCCTCGTAGTCCTCGGCGCGGACGACGCCCAGGACGCGGCGCAGTTCGGTCAGGGCCGCCACCGCGTTCTCCCGGATCGTGGCGAAGGCCTTCTCCAGCTCCGGCGGCGGGTTCTCCACCCGGTAGGGCGCGGCCTCCGCCTGGATGGCGACGACCGACATGTGGTGGGCGACGACGTCGTGCAGCTCGCGGGCGATCGTCGTGCGCTCCTCCAGCAGGGTGCGGCGGGAGCGCTCGTGCGCGGTGACCGTCTGCTGGGCGGTGACCTCCTGCACGGCGTCCCGGCGGATGTGCCGGACGGTGACGCAGAGCAGGATCAGGGCCGAGAGGATCAGCATGGGCCCGGAGTTGCTGCCGTACATGGAGGTCGGGCCGATGCCGCTGTCCGCGACGATGGCGTACAGCGCCGTCAGCACCCACATCCACCCGGCCGTGCGCGGCCTGGTGCGCATCGCCACCACCGTCAGCACGGTCAGATGGCTGACGAAGCTGCCGGCCGCCCAGGGCCATTCGAACCAGCGGCTGCCGAGCACGGTCACGACCGGGGTGGAGACCATGGACGCCCAGAAGGCCCCCACCGGCCGCACCATGGTCAGCAGCACCGGAACGGCGCAGAACAGCCCCATCAGCGCGGCGGGTCCGCCGGAGTCGACGGTGGCGAAAGCCACGGAGACCAGGGCCGCCGCGACGATCAGGGCGTGCGGCGTCCAGGCCGCGTACTCGCGCAGGCGGCCGGGCAGCCGCCGGGCGATCCGCCCGTCCGTGTGCCGGGCCGGCAGCGGCCGGTAGGCGAAGGCGTCATGGATCAGGTCCTGCCGCAGCCCGCGCAGGGAGTCCACCGCCACCCGGTACTCCGGGCTGTGCGGCTTGGCCCCGTCCCCCGGCGGCATGGTCTGGATGTGAGTCGTCTCGGTCACGTACAGAAAGGTAGGCGCACCCCCGGGTCCCGGTCGTCCCCAGTGAGAGGGGTTCCTCGGCCTCCCTCTCAGGTACTACGGGGACGGGGGCGGCCAATCCAGGGCCGGTGCCTCAGTATCCCGACGGCCGCACCAGCCCCGACTCGTACGCGAACACGGCCGCCTGTGTCCGGTCCCTCAGCCCCAGCTTCACCAGGATCCGGCCCACGTGGGTCTTCACCGTCTGCTCGGCGACGAAGAGGTGCCGGGCGATCTCGCCGTTCGACAGGCCCTGCGCGATCAGGGCGAGCACCTCCGTCTCCCGCTCGGTCAGGTCGCCGATGCGTTCCTTGAGCGGGGCGCGGGGCCGGTCGTCCAGCCGGGAGAACTCGGCGATCAGCTTGCGCGTGATGACCGGGGCGAGCAGCGCCTCCCCGGCCGCCACCACCCGGACCGCCTCGGCGAGCTGCTCCGACGACGCGTCCTTCAGCAGGAACCCGGAGGCCCCGGCGCGCAGCGCGTCGTACACGTACTCGTCGAGGTCGAACGTGGTCAGCACCAGCACCCTGATGTCCGGGTGCGCGGCCGTGATCAGCTCGGTGGCCTCGATACCGCCGACCCCGGGCATACGGATGTCCATCAGGACGACGTCCGGGGCGGTCTCGGCGGCCTTGGCGACGGCTTCCGCGCCCTCCCTCGCCTCGCCGACGACCTCTATGTCGGGCTGGGTGCCGAGCAGCACGGTGAAGCCCTGCCGGACCATCGCCTGGTCGTCGACGATGAGGACCCGGATGGGTTTGCCGCTGCCGCTCGTCATGGGGATCCTGCCTCGGGGTCGGGGAAGTGGTAGGTGATCCGGTCGGTGCCCGGTGCCGGGTCGGCGGGCGGGGTGTCCGGGAGGAACGCGGTGACCTTGAAGCCGTCCCAGTGCCACGGGTGGGCCGTCATGGTGCCGCCGAGCATGGCGACCCGCTCCCGCATGCCGAGCAGTCCGTGCCCCGCTCCCGTCGAGGGCGACGCGGGCCCGGTCGGCCGGGAGTTGACTATCTCCACCTCAAGACCGTCCGACTGGTACGTGAGACGGACCTTGGCGCTCGCGCCGGGCGCGTGCCGCAGGACGTTGCTCAGGGCCTCCTGCACGATCCGGTACGCCGACAGCTCCACACCGGGCGGCAGCGGACGCCGCTCGCCGTGGATCTCCGTGGTGACCTCGCGGCCGGCCGCCCGGGTGTTCTCCACCAGCGCGTCGAGCCGGTCGAGGGTGGGCTGCGGTGCGTGCTCGGCGGTGCCGGTGCCGCCGCCCGGGCCGAGGGGCGTCTCCGCCGGCCCGGGGTGCTCCGAGCGCAGCACGCCCAGCACCCGGCGCAGCTCGGTCAGCGCCTCCAGGGCGTTCTGCCGGATGCCCGCGAGGTTCTCCTTGAGCTCGTCGGGCGGGTTCTCGACGAGGTGCGGGGCGACCTGCGCCTGGATGGAGATGACGGACATGTGGTGCGCCACCACGTCGTGCAGCTCCCGCGCGATACGGCTGCGCTCCTCCAGCAGGGTGCGCCGGGTGCGCTCCTCGGCGGTGAGCGTGGTCTGCTCGACGAGTTCCGCGCGGGCCTCACGGCGGCCGCGCAGGGCGGTGCCGACGAGCACGACGATGGCGGACAGCGGGATCGCGATCGCGCCGGTGGCGTCGTAGCGCACACCGGCCGACCACCAGCCCTGGAGGACGGAGGTGAGCACCACCGTCACGGCCAGCGCCTCCACCGCCGCGCGGGTGCGCACGCGCAGCGCGAGCAGCAGCAGCACGAACAGGTGGGAGATGATCCCGGCCGCCGTCCAGGGCCAGGTGTAGGTGTCGCCGTCGGAGCCCAGTCGGCTGTGCAGCACGGCGGCGCCCAGCACCCAGCTCACCGTGGACAGCCACCACCCCGGGACCGGCCGCCACATCCCGAGAATCATGGCGCCGGCCTGCCCGCCCGCGACCAGGAACGCCGCTCCGGGGTTCAGATGGCCGTTGTCCACCATGTCGCCCATGGCCCCGACCATGACGCCGAACGCGGCCAGGCACACCAGCCCGTGCGGCAGCCAGCGCAGCCAGGTGGAGGGCGGCAGCGGGTCGGCCCGGACCGTCCACAGGTCCTCGCGCAGCGACCGCAGCCAGCCCCTGACGCGCGCTCGCGGCGCGCGGCCCGCCCCCGTGTCCGTCACGCGGCCCAGCCTAGACATGGCGGGCCTCCGCCGCTGTCCCCCGGCCGGACGGACGGTGCGCCCGCACCACCCGCGACCGTCGGCCCGGTCGGCCACCCGGCGCGCCCCGCCCGCCGCCCTGCTCGCAGAACCGGAAGGCGGCCCAGCAGACCGCGAGGGCCAGGCCGAACACGGGAAGCCACAGAAGTCTGGCCCCGACCCAGTCGAGCCCGTCGGGCCGTGTGTGCAAGCCGGGGAGCCGGCCCGCGAGCAGGCCGGTGGCCGTCGTGGCCATCAGGGCCGTCTGGTGCCACAGGAAGATGGTCATCGCGGAGAGGTTGACGAGCGCCACCGCCGCCCAGGCCACCGGCCGGCGCATCGCGCGGCGCAGCCGATCGCGCAGCAGCAGGGCGAGGCCGCACTGGGCCAGGCCGAAGGTGACGACGGCCAGCGTCGGCGGGTCCAGGTTGGACATGCCCTCGCCCGGCACGCCGACCATCGACGCCGGATAGCCGGCGAAGGCGACGAGCACGGCGGTCGCCGCCGCACCGCAGCCGAGCAGGACCCAGCCCGCGCGGCGGCCCTCCAGCTCGCCCCGGGTCCAGGCCGCGCCCAGGGTGTAGGGCACCATCCAGCCCGCCGCCACGTTCACCCAGCCCAGCCAGGAGGGGCCGCCCAGGCCGAACCGCACCAGGTCCACGTGCAGTACGACGGCCAGCGGCCACAGCGGGGTCAGCCGGGTCAGCAACGGAGTCGCCGCCGTCAGCGCCGCGAACACCACCAGGAACCACAGCGGGGACAGCGCCAGCTTCACCAGCGTGCGGACCGTCCCGAACTCGGCGCCCGACAGCAGCAGGGCGAGCGCGGCGATCGTCCACAGGCTGAGGACGGCCGCGACCGGCTTGAACAACCGGGTCAGACGGCCCGTCAGCCAGCGGTGGTACGGGACGCCCCCGGCGCGGGCGGAGGTGTAGCCGCGTGTGGCGACATGGCCGCCGACCAGGAAGAACACGGCGAGCGTCTGGAACAGCCAGGAGACGGGCGTCAGCCAGGGCATGTCCCTCAGCGGACTCGCCGTGCGCAGGGCGCGGCCGTCGGAGACCAGGGCGGTGACCAGCCAGTGGCCGAGGACGACGCCGAGCACCGCGGCGGCGCGCAGGGCGTCCACGGCCCGGTCCCGGCTGGCCGGGGTGGCCGTACCGATGCGGTCGGCGCCGTGGAGCACCGCGTGCCGGATACCTCGTACGCCGATGTCAGCCATGGGTCACCGCCTTGGTCTCGCCCAGGACGATCCGGGTCAGGTTGGTCAGGGAGGCCGAGCCGGGCCTGAAGTAGTCGCTGTGGCCGCCGTCGCCGGCCGCGAAGACCCGGGCGCCGAAGGCCGGGGAGACGGGGTCGGTGCCGAAGCCGACGGTGGTGCCGAACAGGTCCGCGCTGAGGTGCGGGACGTTCGCCACCCAGTCGTCGCCGCCGCGGGCCGCCCAGACGCGGGCGCGGGTGCGCAGCCCGGCGGCGGAGTCCACGCCGGTGCCGGGGCTGCCGACGAACGCGAGGTCGTCGACGGCGAGCCCGGCGGCGGCCCGCCCGCAGACGACGGAGCCGTACGAATGGCACAGCAGCGAGACGCGCGGTCCGTCGCCGGTTATGGCGCGCAGGCCGGCGACCAGGGCGCGCAGCCGCGGGGCCGCCTGCTCGGCCCTGCCGGTCGTCGTGACCGTCGTGCTGACCGTGCCCGGCGTCTCGTAGCCGAGCCAGGCCACCACCGCGGTGCGCGTGCCCGCCGGTGCCTGCCGGACGAGCTGTCCGTGCAGCGCGGCGGCGGCCGCGTGGAACCGGCCGTAGGTGTCGAGGCTCGTGTCGGAGCCGGGGACCAGGACGGCTATCCGGTCGGCCCGGCCGAGGTCGCCCAGCACCTCCGTCACCTGGCCGGAGCCACGGCCGTCGAAGGCGAGGAGGTGCCGGTCCGGGGCTGCCAGCGAACGGTCCGTCGCGGCCCGGGCCCGGTCGTGATGGCCCGCGGCCATCCGGGCCGCTTCGGCGGCGTTGGCACGGTTGGCCGCGTAGGCCTCGTCCAGCGTCGACGCGCTGAGCGGAGCGAGCGTGGCGGGTGCGGGAGCGGGGATCTCCGGCCGCACCGCCCCGGAAAGAGGGAGAACCACCGCGCCTGTGACGAGAGCGGCGAGCGCGGCACGACGCCATCGGCCGACGCGGCGCCGCACGCCACCACCATCGCGGCCTCCGCCACGGCCCCCGCCGCGGTTTCCGCCGCGGCCCCCGTCGTGGCCTCCGCCGCGATCTCCGCCGCCGTCGTCTCGGCCGCAGTCGCCTCGGCCGCCGCCACGGCGGTACCTCGATGCGAACCCCATGGTCGTCCCCCTCCAGCGCACCCGGCCATCGGGTCTGCACGGATGGGAAGTTACGGAGCGGGACTCGTCGTCCGCGTCCCACCGGGGAACTCACCTGCGGGGTAGCTCTCAGGTACTACGGGTATGCCCGGGGGCCCCTCTAAGGGTGCGGCCAGGAAGGCCCCTCACCAGGCAGGAAGGCCCCTCACCAGGCCAACTGCTCGATCTCCTCCGCCACGACGGCACACGCGTCCGCCGCCGGGTCGATGAGCGGGAAGTGCCCCACGTCCTCCAGCAGCGTCACCCCCACCATCTCCCCGGCCTTCGCCGCCGCCTCGGCGTACGACTCGGCGACCATCTGCGGCACATCGAGGTCCGCGCGGCCTTGGACGAGGGTGGTGGCGATGCCGGTGGGCAGCAGCAGCGCGGGGTCCGCGTGCGGCTGCCGCTCGGCGAAGTACTCGTCCCCGCCCAGGAGTTGGCGCACGGCTCCGCCGCACACGTCCAGCTTGTCGGCGACCGTGAAGTCCGCGATCGGGGCCAGGGCGACCACGCCCCGCAGGGCCGCCGGGCCACCTGTGCGCCAGGGCGAGCCGGCCGGCAGGACGTGCCGGGCCGCACCCCACAGCGCGAGGTGTCCGCCCGCCGAGTGACCGGTGAGGACCATGCGGCGCGGGTCGGCCTGCGGCAGGTGTTCCCGTACCAGCGCGGGCAGGGCGTCCAGCGCGGCGGCCACGTCGTCGAAGGTGTCGGGCCAGCGGCCCGCGAGGGAGTCCTCACCGCCGCCGCACCGGTACTCGGCACTGGCCACGGCGAATCCGCGACGGGCGAGGAAGTCCGCGAAGGGGCTGATGTGACGCCGGTCGTACGGCGCCCGCCAGGCACCGCCGTGCAGCACGAGCACGACCGGGGCGGGCCCGCCCGGGCCGGCCTGACCGCGCGGGGCATAGAAGTCGATCACCTGGTCGGGGTGGTCGCCGTAGGCGGCGGTGGCGTCGGGACCGACGGGCTCGTGGGAGAACGCCGACTTCTCCTCGGCAGCGGCCCGTGCTGCTGCGACGTCGTCCGTCATGCTCCAACCTTCCAGCGAAACGTACGGGCGGACCAGACGAGAAGCCGGCCGTTGGCCGGGACGGTACCAGGCACGTGACATGCGCGGACACGTGGATGTCACGCTGGGTGAAGATCGGGCGGTTCAGCCGTTTCCTTGCGTCTACGGCGAGTTGGTGACGAACGGCGAGTCGGGAACGAACGGCCCCCGCAGCGGCAGGGGCCCTCCGTCACCGGCGGCCGTCGTCACGGGCGGCCGTCGTCACGGGCGGCCGTCGTCACGGGCGGCTCACCCCAGCGTCCCCGCCAGCACCCGCGCCGCCCGCTCCACGTCGGCGAAGCCCACGTACAGCGGCGTGAACCCGAAGCGCAGCACGTCCGGCGCCCGGAAGTCGCCGACCACACCCCGCTCGATCAGCCGCTTCATCACGTCACCGGCGTCGCCACAGCGCAGGGCGACCTGGCTGCCGCGCTCCGCGTGCGCCACCGGCGTCAGGCACTCGACCCTGCCCTCCGGCACGTACTCCGCCACGCATTCCAGGAAGAAGTCCGTCAGCGCGAGGGACTTGGCCCGCACCGCCTCGACCGGCACCCCGTCCCACACCTCAAGGGCCGCCTCCAGGGCGAGCATGGAGAGGATGTCGGGCGTGCCGACCCGGCCGCGCGGCGCACCGGAGGCCGGTTCATAAGCAGGACGCATCCCGAACGGCTCGGCGTGGGAGTTCCAGCCGGGCAGCGGGGAGTCGAAGCGGTCCTGGAGCTCCCGGCGCACATACAGGTACGCCGGTGAACCCGGCCCGCCGTTCAGGTACTTGTAGGTGCAGCCGACCGCCAGGTCCACCCCGTGCTCGTCGAGCCCCACCGGCAGGGCACCCGCGCTGTGGCACAGGTCCCAGACTGCGAGTGCCCCCGCCTCGTGCACGGCGGCCGTCAGCGCCGGCAGGTCGTGCAGCCGGCCGGTGCGGTAGTCGACGTGGTTGAGAAGGACGGCGGCGGTACGGCCGGACAGCGCGCCCGGCACCTGAGCCGGTGTCACCGGGCGCAGGGTGCGGCCGGTCATCCGCGCCGCCGACTCCGCGATGTACCCGTCGGTCGGAAAGGTCGTGGCGTCGACGAGGATCTCGTCGCGGTCGTCCCCGGCGAGGCGCACCGCACCCACAAGTGCTTTGAAGACATTGATACTTGTCGAGTCGCCGACCACGATCTGGCCCGGGGCGGCCCCGACCAGCGGGGCGATCCGGTCACCGATCCGCTCGGGCGCCGTCCACCAGCCGCTCTCCTCCCAGGACCGGATGCGCAGCTCGCCCCACTGGCGGCGTACGACGTCCTCGACCCGGCCGGGGACGACGGCCGGCAGCGCGCCGAGCGAGTTGCCGTCGAGGTAGACCACATCGTCGAGGACGAACTCGGCGCGCTTGCCGCCCAGTTCGTCGACGGCGTCCAGCTTCTCGGCCCTCATCGCCAGTTCAGACATAGGACCGCGCCGTCCACAGCTCGGGGAACACGTTCTTCTGCGCGCGCTTCTCCAGCCAGGCCACCCCGGCGGAGCCGCCCGTACCGGTCTTGGAGCCCATCGCGCGGCGGGTGGCGACCAGGTGGTCGTTGCGCCAGCGCCACACCAGCTCGGCCACGTCGCTCAGCGCCTCGCCCAGCCGGGCGACCTCGTCGCTCTCGTCGCCCGAGTAGACGGCCGTCCAGGCCGCCTCCACCTCCGCCGACGGCTCGTAGCGCTTGGCCACGTCACGCCGCAGCACGGCCTCCGGGATGTCGTACCCGCGCCGCGCCAGCAGCCGTACGACCTCGTCGTACAGGCTCGGCTCGTGCAGGGCCTTCTCCAGCTCGGCGTGCACGCGCGGTGCGCCCCGGTGCGGGACGAGCATGGACGCGGACTTGTCGCCGAGCAGGAACTCCATGCGGCGGTACATCGCCGACTGGAAGCCGGAGCCCTCGCCGAGGGCGCTGCGGTACGAGTTGAACTGGGCGGGCGTGAGCTGGGCGAGCGGCCTCCAGGAGGCGTTGAGCGCCTCCAGCTCGCGCACGGACCGCTTCAGCGCGGCGGTCGCGGTGGGGATGTCGTCGCAGCGCAGTGCCCGTGCGGCCGTCTCCCACTCGTGGACGATGACGGTGAACCACAGCTCCATCACCTGGGTCGTCACCAGGAAGACCATCTCTCCCGGGTCGTCCGAGAGGGTGTGCTGGAGGTGGGTGAGCACGTCCGCCTTGACGTAGTCCTCGTACGGCGTGGTGCCCTGGAAGTCGAGATGCGGGGTCTCGGGCTCGTGAGCCTCAAGGGACATCGCTGTCTCCTGCTTATTACTCCGGGTAGCGGTCCGCCCCTGCCGAATCCGACACGGGGGCCCCGGTCCCCACGGGCATCTTCCGCAATCGTCCCCCGGAACCGCAAGGCCCGCCCGCCGGCCGGACGGGCCTCGCGTGCACGGACCGCTCTCAGCCCAGGACCTGCGCCGCCGTCGGCGAGGAGTCCTTGAGGAACTGGGAGCAGCGCTCGTACTCCTCCTGCTCGCCGATCGTCTGCGCGGCACGGGCGAGGGCGTGCAGGGCCCGCAGGAAGCCGCGGTTCGGCTCGTGCTCCCACGGCACCGGGCCGTGGCCCTTCCAGCCGCTGCGGCGCAGCGCGTCCAGGCCGCGGTGGTAGCCCGTACGGGCGTACGCGTACGACTCCACGGCCGCGCCCCGCTCGAACGCCTCGTCGGCGAGCTGCGCCCAGGCGAGCGAGGAGGTCGGATGCGCGGCGGCGACGTCGACCGGCGCGGTACCCGACGCGAGCAGTTCCCGGGGGCCGGGGTCGTCGGGGAGATGGGTCGGGGGCGGACCCCCGAGAAGGTTCTCGTGAATGGACATGCCTCAAGTCTGAGGCATCAAGGACTGATGCGGCGCCGCGGACGGGGGTGGGTACACAACCCGGCGCTTCGAGGTGCTCGCCCCTGCTGCTGGGGCCGGGTGGGTCCGCAACCCGGCGCAGCGGGGTGCCTCCCCCACTCTCGGCTTCGCTCGAGCGGGGGGACCCCCACCGCCCACCCGTGCCGCCCCCAGCGGCACGCATGCCCGCAGGCTGGGTGCCCTACCCCAACCGCTTCCGCACCGGCTCCCCCTCCAGCGGCGGCGACACCACACCCCCGTGCCGCAGACACTCCGGCCGCTTGCACCCGGGCGGAGGCCTCCGCACCGTGGCCCCCGCGATCAACGCCCCCACCACCAGCGCCCCCGCACACCAGCCCATCGCCCGCCCGAACGCCGCGTCGAAGGCGGCCGGCTCCCGGTACGCCTCCTCCCCCATCCCCGCCAGCAGCGGCAGCGCCGCCACCGCCACCAGCCCCGCCGCCCGGGCCGCCGCGTTGTTGATCCCGCTGGCCAGCCCCGCCCGCGCCACATCCACGGACCCCAGCACCGTCGCCGTCAGCGGCGCCACCAGCATGACCATGCCCAGCCCGAGCACCAGCAGCGCCGGCAGCACATCGGCCCAGTAGGACGCGCCCGGCCCCACCCGCAGCATCAGCAGCATCCCGGCGGCGCACAGCAGCGGCCCCACCGTGAGCGGAATACGAGGCCCGATCCGGTCGGCCAGCTCACCGGACCGCGCCGACAGCAGCAGCATCAGCACGGTCGTCGGCAGCAGCGCGGTACCGGCCCCGAGGGCGGAGTAGCCCACGACGACCTGGAGCTGAAGAGCCGCGAGGAAGAAGAACCCGCCGAGGGCCGCGTACACACACAGCGTGACGATGTTGATCACCGTGAACTGGCGGGAGGAGAAGATGTCCGGCGGCATCATCGGGTCGGGCCGGCGCCGCTCGACGACCACGAACGCGACGGCCACGGCCACCCCGGCGACGGCCGTGACCGCCACCACCCAACCGCCGTCACCGGCCTCGATCAGCGCATACGTCAGCAGCGCCAGTGCCACCGCTCCCAGCACCGCGCCCAGCACGTCGAACCGGCCACGGGCCCCTTCACCGCCCGACTCGGGGACATGCCGCAGCGCCACCGGCACGCACACCAGCGCCACCGGCACGTTCAGCAGGAACACCCACCGCCAGCCCGGCCCGTCCACCAGCCAGCCGCCGACGAACGGCCCGACCGCCGCGCCGATGCCGCCGAAGCCGGACCACAGACCGACGGCCCGGCCCCGGTCGTCGGGATGGAAGGACGCCTGGATCAGCGCCAGCGACCCGGGGGTGAGCAGCGCGCCGCCCACTCCCTGCAACGCCCGCGCGGCGATCAGCGTCCCCGCGTCCGGCGCGATCCCGCACAGCAGGGAAGCGGCCGCGAACCACACCACACCGACGACGAACACCTTCCGGCGCCCGAAACGGTCCCCCAGCGCCCCGCCCAGCAGGATCAGCCCGGCCAGGGTGACCATGTACGCGTTGACCGTCCACTGGAGGGCGGACAGATTCGCGTCGAGGTCACGGCCGATGCGCGGCAGCGCGACATTGACGACGGTCGAGTCCAGCATGGCCATGCTGGAACCGAGGACGGTGGTGAGCAGGATCCATCGGCCCTGTGGGGAGGCCAGCCGGACATCGGGCATGCAGGGAGCATACGGAAGAGCCCGGCACCACAGGAGGTGCCGGGCTCAAGCCGTGCGAAAGCGACTTACTTGATCTTCGTGCCGGTGGAGCGGAGGTTGCCGCAGGCCTCGACGACGCGCTTGGCCATGGACGCCTCGGCCAGCTTGCCCCAGGTGCGCGGGTCGTAGGTCTTCTTGGAGCCGACCTCGCCGTCGACCTTCAGGACGCCGTCGTAGTTCTTGAACATGTGGTCGGCGACCGGGCGCGTGAAGGCGTACTGCGTGTCCGTGTCGATGTTCATCTTGACCACGCCGTTCTCCAGCGCGGTGAGGATCTCCTGCTCGGAGGAGCCGGAGCCGCCGTGGAAGACGAAGTCGAAGGGGGCGGCCTTGCCGTACTTGGCGGCGACGCCCTCGTTCAGCTCCTTCAGCAGCTCGGGGCGCAGGACGACGTTGCCCGGCTTGTAGACGCCGTGCACGTTGCCGAAGGACGCGGCGAGCAGGTAGCGGCCCTTCTCGCCCAGGCCCAGGGCCTCGACCGTGCGGATCGCGTCGTCGACCGTGGTGTACAGGGAGTCGTTGATCTCGTGCGAGACACCGTCCTCCTCGCCACCGGTCGGGGTGATCTCCACCTCGAGGATGATCTTGGCGGCGCGGGCGAGCTCCAGCAGCTCCTGGGCGATGGAGAGGTTGTCGGCCAGGGTCTCGGCCGAGCCGTCCCACATGTGGGACTGGAACAGCGGGTTCAGACCGGCCTCGACGCGCTTCTGGGAGAGCGCCAGCAGCGGACGTACGTACCCGTCGAGCTTGTCCTTCGGGCAGTGGTCCGTGTGCAGGGCGATGTTCACCGGGTACTTCTCGGCGACGATGTGCGCGAACTCGGCCAGGGCGACCGAACCGGTCACCATGTCCTTGTTGAACTGACCGCCCAGGAACTCGGCACCACCCGTGGAGATCTGGACGATGCCGTCGCTCTCCGCCTCAGCGAAACCACGCAGGGCCGCGTGCAGGGTCTGGGTGGAGGTCACGTTGATGGCCGGGTAGGCGAACTTTCCTGCCTTCGCCCGGTCCAGCATCTCGTTGTAGACCTCGGGAGTTGCGATGGGCATGCGTCCGCTCCTTGTATCTGCGGGTTGGGGTAATGCGTTCTTTACGGCCCTGACCTAGACCTTGGGATGCGACGTCATCGTCGGCCCCATCTTTCCAGACTTGGCCGGAAGGTCCAGGCCACCGTCCACGCCCTGGTCAGGTCCCGGTCAGTCCAGGCCCAGCTCGTCCTTGGAGAAGGCGAAGAGGTACGGCACCCCGGCCCCCTCCTGGATCTTCTCCGCGGCGCCGGTCGCCCGGTCGACGATCGTGGCGACGGCGACGACCTCGGCCCCGGCCTCGCGCACGGCTTCGACGGCGGTGAGCGGGGAGCCGCCGGTGGTGGAGGTGTCCTCGACGACCAGCACGCGGCGGCCGGCGATGTCCGGGCCCTCGACGCGGCGCTGCAGGCCGTGCGCCTTCGCGGCCTTGCGGACGACGAAGGCGTCCAGGCGCTTCCCGCGCGCGGCGGCGGCATGCAGCATGGCGGCGGCGACGGGGTCTGCGCCCATGGTGAGCCCGCCGACGGCGTCGAAGTCCAGCTCCGACGTCAGGTCCAGCAGCACCTGCCCGACCAGCGGGGCGGCCTCGCCGTCGAGCGTGACGCGGCGGAGGTCGACGTAGTAATCGGCCTCCAGACCCGACGACAGGGTCACCTTGCCGTGCACCACGGCCTTGTCCTTGATCTGCTGCAGCAGCGCGCCGCGTGTGTCCGTCATGCCGCCCAGCTTAGAGGCGGCGCCAGCTCCAGGTCGTCGAGGCCTCCAGCGGCTCCAGGGGCGTGACCAGGCGTGGCAGGGTGTTGAGGCCGTTGGGCGGTCCGGTCTGCGGCTCCACGCACACGGCGGCCTCCTGCTCGTCGTAGACGACGACCCACTCCTCGCGGCTCGCCACCTTCAGCTCCAGCTGCCCGGGCCAGGTCAGGGTGACGTCGACGCCGCCGGGCATCCCGAAGCAGTCGTCCCAGGGGCCGGGCTTCGGGTCGATCCGGTTGCCGGTGGGCAGGTGGTCGTCGCCGCGTTCCTCCTGCCAGGCGGGGTCGAAGTCGAGGGTCACGTCCTCGCCGCCGAGGTTGCGGTTGAACCAGGGGTGCCAGCCGATCTGCGCCGGGAAGGACGAGTCGTACGTCTCGACGGACATCGTCAGCGTCAGCGCGTCCTCGGCGAGGGCGACGACCTGGGTGACGCGGCCCGGGTGGGGCCAGGGGTCGACGAGTTCGTACGTGATGACGGCCTCGTCCGTGGTCGTGCGGGCGATGCGCCAGGCGTGGTCGCGGACGGTGCCGTGGATGGCGTGGGGCGGGGCGTTGAGCGGCAGCTGCCGCACGACGGCGCCGTCCATGAACCGGCCGTCGCGGACCCGGCCGCACCACGGCACCATCGGGAAGCAGCCGAAGCGCTCGCCCTGCCGGAGCATCTCCACGCCGCCGATCCGCAGCCCTCCGACCCGGCCGCCGTTGCCCGGCTGCACGGTCACCTCCGCGTCGCCCGCGGTCAGCGTGATGTCTTCGTCACTCACGGGTCGACCCTACTCGGGTGATCAAGAGGGCCTCACGCGGAACGGGGCGTTTCAGCGCCGTCGGCGCAGGGCCCGTACCGCCACGATGGCCGACGCCACCGCGAGCGCCGCCGCGGGCGCGGCCCAGCGCAGCGGGGCCGGGGGCGTCACGGTCTGCGGGGCGGGCACCGGCGCGTACCGCCCGCGAGGCGGGGCGTGATCGACCTCCTCGGCACTGCGCCCGATCATCGTCCGCCGCGCATGCGCCGCCTCGGCGATGGACTCGGCGTCCTCGTCCCCCTCGGCGGAGCGCCCGACAGGGGTGGGCGGAACCACGGGGGGCTCGGGGGCGGAGGGCTGGTCGTCGGGGACGGAGTCAGAACCCTCGTCGGCCGAACCGGGGGCGGGGCTCTCGCCGCCTGGGCCGGTGGCCGGACCCTCGCCACCAGGGCCGGTCGCCGGGCTCTCGCCGCCCGGACCGGAAGCCGGACCCTCGCCACGAGGGCCAGCGGCCCGGCCCTCGTCGCCCGGGCCGGTGGCTGGAGGCTTCCCGGCGGTCCCGGCGGTCCCCGAGGGCCCGGCGCCCTCGTCGTCGCCGGCCGCCGCCGTACCCCCGTCGGCCTTCGCCGTACCGCCGTCGGCCTTCGCCGGAGGCGGGGCCTCGTCGTCCGCGTCCGGGGTCGTTTCGTAGTCGGTCGTCGCCCGGGGTTCGAAGTCCTGCGTGGCGACGGACGTGGTCGTCTCCGGTGCCGCTTCGGCCAGGCTTTCCGCGAAGCGGTTCAGCAGCCGGACGACGGCTGCCTCCACCGCGTCGGCCGGCAGGTCCTTGATCCGCCCGTCCGCCGAGGCCGTGCCGTCGAACACGACCGTGCAGCCGTCCTCCGCCTCCCGCAGGCCGATGCGCAGTGCGAGCTTGACCGAGCCGCTGCCGCGCGACTCCTCCGCCTCGCCCTCCACCGCGTACGCCCCGTCGTCGCGCCGGGAGACCCGTACGGCACCCCGGTAGGTGACGGAGTGACTGCCGACGCGGATCTTCAGCCGCCCGGTGACGGGCTCGGCGCCGGCGTCCTGCTGGAGCCCGGGAACCACCCGGGCGACCCGCGCGGGGTCGTCCAGCACCTCCCTGAGCCGCTCGGCCGGAACCGGAACGAACACCTCGTGCTCCATGTCGACGGACTCTACCCAGCAGACGCGCAAACGCACCCCCACCTCCGGGATTCGCTCCGCATCCGGGTCCGCCCGGCGTATCCTCCGCGACCCCGCCCCGGCTCAGTACCGCGGATGCACCAGCGTCGAAGCGGGCAGCCCGGCGATCCGCGTCCGCCGCGCCGCCCGCTCCCCCGCCGCCAGGGACGCGTCCGTGAGGGTCCGCGGGCGCGGGCCGTCCGGGTCGAGCCGTGGCCGCGGGTCCGTGCGGGCGGCCAGGACGAAACCCCAGTCCCGGGGGGCCCGGGAGCGGTCGGCGGGTGTGCGGTCGGGTCCGACGGCGAATGCGGCTCGACGCCCGCCCGTGCCGTACGGGGCGGTACGGAAGCCGGCCGCGCGCACTGTCGCGTCCACCGTCCAGTACACCCGGGGGCTGGACGCGACCGGCCCGGCATGCACCACGAGCCGGCCGCCGGGGGCCAGCACGCGCCGCGCGAGGCCGTAGAACTCCTGCGAGTACAGCTTCGTACTCGCCGTGATCCCCGGGTCCGGCAGATCCGAGACGACCACGTCGTACGCCGCCGGGGGCGCTCCGCGCAGCCAGCCGAAGGCGTCCTGGATCGTCACGTGCGCGCGCGGGTCGCCGTAGGCGTGCCGGTTCAGCGCGGACAGGCCCGGGTCGGTGCGGGCCAGCCGGACCACCTCGGCGTCGAGTTCGACGACGTCGACCCGGTCCACGCCGGGGTGGCGCAGCACCTCGCGGGCGGCCAGGCCGTCCCCGCCGCCGAGGATCAGCACGCGCGCGTGCGGCCCGGTCATCGCGGGGTGGACGAGGGCCTCGTGGTAGCGGAGTTCGTCGCGTCCGCTGACCCGGAGCCGGCCGTCGAGGAACAGGTCGAGGGGCCGGCCGTGCGTACCGCCGGTGAGGACGACTTCGTGCACACCGGTCTGGAGCGCGACGCGGACGTCCCTGCCGTACATCGCCTGCCGGGCGGCCCGCTCGAAGTCGTCGACGAGGACGGCGGCCGAGGCGAGGATCGCGAGCACGAGGCCGTTGGCGAGCAGCAGCAGCCAGCGGGCGCGCCGGGTCAGGTCCCGGCGGAACAGCCCGAGCACCAGCGCCCCGCCGACGACGGCGTTGACGGCGCCGGTGAGCAGCGCGCCGGTCAGCTGGCCGAGGAACGGCAGCAGCAGGAAGGGGAAGGCGAGGCCGCCGACGAGAGCGCCGACGTAGTCCGCGGCGAACAGGTCGGCCACCGCGCCGCCCGCGTCCTGGCGGCGGATGCGCTGGATCAGCTCCATCAGCAGCGGGACCTCGGCGCCGATGAGCACTCCGGTCGCGAGGGAGAAGGCGACCAGGAGGCAGCGGGGGCCGCTCGCCCACATGCCGCCCCAGTCGCCGGTCCAGGCGAACACGGCGTACAGGGCCATCGCGCTGCAGCCGCCGACGAGCGCGAGGGTGGCCTCGACGGCGCCGAAACCGGCCGCGGCGAGCCCGCGCAGCCGCTTCGCGGCGAGGGAGCCGATGCCCATCGCGAAGACCATGACGGACAGCACGACGGACGCCTGGGTGACCGAGTCACCCATCAAGTAGGAGGCGAGGGCGACGAGTTCGAGCTCGTACACGAGTCCGCAGGCCGCACAGACGAACACGCCCGCGAGGACGAGGAACCGTCCGGTGCCCGGCCGGACGGGCAACCGCGCCGGGCCGCCGGGGCCGCTCGGGGCGCTCCAGGGCGGCGGGGAACCGGGCGGGGCGGGCGCGTGCGGCTCAATCACTCTGCGACGTTACGTCACGTCTCGACTGCGGTTCGTCACCCACACGTGTGGTGCTGGTTTACAGAGGACGGATACCGGTACGAGATTCAGTTCACCGCGGCCGCCGCCGACATCCGTACGCCGACTCTCGTACGGGTCGCCACCAACTGGCCGTCCTGCGGGTACGCGTGCCAGGTCCGCCAGTGCACCTGCCCCTCGTGGTGCTGGGCCAGCAGTGCCGTGAACGCGTGCGGGCTGCCGGGGAAGACGCCCACGAGGCCGTGCGGATGGTCGGAGACGAGGGCCAGCAACTCCTGGGCGCGGCCCTCGAAGGAGCCAGGCGAGAGCACCTCCACCCGGGCGGCGAACTCGTACTCCCAGTCGCCCACCCGCTTGGCGACGCCGAGCGGAAGCGGAGTGCTGCTGCCCGGGATGCACGCCACCGTCTCCGAGCAGATGCCCCGCTCCTCCTCCAGCAGGACCTGGTGGGACGCGCCGAGGAGTCGCAACTGCATTTTGGCGCCCATCAGTTCGAGGTCCATCTCGGCCAGTGCGGGAAGCGGCTCGCGCCCCAGCGCCCAGGCGAGATCGGCCGCGCGCGTGTCGGTGTAGGAGGTGTTCAGGGTCGTGAGCATGGATCGGCTCCGCAAGCACACAAGGAGAGGGAGGTGGTCCGCTGCGCCCGGTCGCACCGGGGGTTACGGCCCGGATCAACCCGGTCGGCCGGTTTCAGGAAGGTGTCCGCAGGGCGTCCGAGGGGCTGCGTCGGTGTGTTAGAGGGAATCATGAACTGTGGCGCCGCCACAGCGTTTTTACCCAAGTTCGTAGGGTTTCCATCCCTCAGAGGGCTCTACAGCTCAATTGTTCAACTACGGCGTGCGCCGGTGCCGGGGAGGCGTGCGCCGGGGCGCCGTGGCTCCCGCCCGGAGCTGCGGCGACCGGGTGTCCGGCCTTCCGGCCCGGTCCCGAAGTGGCCGTTTGACGGGCGCAGTTGCCGGAGTCACGCCTGGGTACGCCGTCCCATGGACGCGGTTGTCCTACAGGTATGCGAAGTCGCCTGAGACCTCGCGCGGTTGCGCGACACGCGTTCGACACATCCGCCGGACGGGAACTCCGGGTCCATCCACGGACCACGGCCGGGCACGGAAACGCGGGGCCCGCCCCAGATGCGGACCCCGCGTGTTCGGTGGTGCGGGCTTCCCCCGTGCGGCCCCCCGTGAGGCCCCCGTGAACTTCCCTTCCCCGTGGTCAAGACCTGCCGACTGCCGTCAGCTGCCTCCGCCGCCGCAGCCACCGCCGCCACCACCGCCACCACCGCAGGACGACCCGCCTCCGCAGGACGAGCCGCTGCTGCAGGACGAACCGGACGAGCCGGAGTCTCCCCCGCCGGCCCACCAGCTGCCGCTGCTGCTCGTCGAACCGGAGGACCCCCATGACCCGCGACGCGCCGACCGCCTGGAGCCGCCCCTGCGCACACCGGACACCAGCGCCGCGATCAGGACTACTGCGAACACCGCCAGGATGATGCCGATAACCATGGCGTCACCCTCCTTTCGTTTCCCCCGAAGCGGCCCCCCGTGGGCGCCTCGCTCTTGCGTGAACAGGGGATGCCCGGCCCCCGCACGGCCCAAAGCAGAGTTGAGGAAGTTCAGAGGCTTCTCGCAGGGTGACGGCACTGGCCTGGACAGAGCGATGGTTCAGGCTCCGAGGTGTGCCCCGTCGCCCGCGCCGAGCAGGGGGATCATGAGCCGGCGTTCGACAGCGGTGGGCAGGGACCACAGTTGGGCACGCCGCCTTTCGTCCTCCGTGCCCTGGCGGGCCGCGCGGCGGATACCGGGCACGGCCAGGGCCAGGGCGGCCAGCGACACGGCGAGCCCGGCCCCGAGGAGCACACCGGCCAGTACGGCGCCGTCCGCCAGGGCGAACGGAAGCGCGACCGCGAGGCAGAGCGTGCCGAGGCCGCCGAGGACGGACACCATCCACCACAGTGGCGTGAGCGGGTGCTCGTTGCGCAGGTGGTCGACCAACTGCCGGTCGGTGGGACGCCGCCGGGGGTGCTGTGCGGCGGCGATGAAGAGCTCGGCCCGCCCGCGCAGCGCCCACACGGCGTGCGCTCCGACCCATGCGACGGGGAGCACGAACAGCGTCACCAGCACCAGAGCCGCCTGGATCGCCCGCGGCACCGGCACCCACCCGGAGGCGTCGGCGACCACGGAGGCCACGGCGGCTCCCACGAGTACGGCACCCGCCACGCTCATGGCCACGAGCCATCGCCGGGCCCCGCGCACCCGAGCACTGAGAGGGAACTCGACCGCGTCCAACGTCTTCTCCATTCGATGACCGCGGGCACTCTACGCAGCCCTCCCCCGGCTCGGAAGCGGGGCCGCGGATGCCGGCGCAGGTGTTCGTCCGGGCTGGTGAGTTGAGGAACTCCGGAGCTTCGGCGGAGGATGGCCGGCATGACCTCCAGTGCGCGTCCCCTCCTCAATCGCCGGCTCGCCGAGTTCGGGACGACGATCTTCGCCGAGATGTCCGCCCTGGCCCTGAGCACCGGTGCCATCAACCTCGGGCAGGGTTTCCCCGACACCGACGGCCCCGAGGAGGTCAGGGAGGCCGCCGTACGGGCGCTGCGGGACGGCCGCGGCAACCAGTACCCGCCCGGCCCCGGCGTCCCCGAGCTGCGCGCCGCGGTCACCGCCCACCAGCAGCGTCGCTACGGCCTGTCCTACGACCCCGACACGGAGGTCCTGGTCACCGCGGGCGCGACCGAGGCCATCGCGGCCTCGCTGCTGGCCCTGGTGGAGCCCGGCGACGAGGTGATCGCCCTGGAGCCGTACTACGACTCGTACGCGGCGTGCATCGCGATGGCGGGCGGGCGCCGGGTGCCGGTCACCCTGCACGCGCGGGAGGACGAGGGGCGCTTCCGCCTGGACCTCGACGAACTGCGCGACGCCGTCACCGACCGCACCCGGCTGCTGCTGATCAACACCCCGCACAACCCGAGCGGCACGGTCCTCACCCGTGAGGAGCTGGCCGCGATCGCCGAGCTCGCGGTGGAGCGCGACCTGCTCGTGGTCACGGACGAGGTGTACGAGCACCTGGTCTTCGACGAGGCCGAGCACGTCCCGCTGGCGACGTTCCCGGGGATGCGCGACCGCACGGTGACCATTTCCAGCAGCGGGAAGACCTTCTCGTTCACCGGCTGGAAGGTCGGCTGGGTGACGGCCAGCCCGGAGCTGGTCACGGCGGTGCGCTCGGCGAAGCAGTACCTGACCTACGTCTCGGCGGGCCCGTTCCAGTACGCGGTCGCCGAGGCGCTGGCGCTGCCCGAGTCGTACTTCACGGCCTTCCGGGACGACATGCTGCTCAAGCGGAACCTGCTGGCTGCGGGCCTGGAGGAGGCCGGGTTCCGGGTGTTCCGCCCGTCGGGGACCTACTTCATCACCACCGACATCCGCCCCCTCGGCCAGTCGGACGGCTTCGGCTTCTGCCGCGCCCTGCCGGAACGGGCCGGCGTCGTCGCCATCCCGAACGCGGTCTTCTACGACCACCGCGAGGAGGGCGCCCCGTTCGTGCGGTTCGCGTTCTGCAAGCGGACGGGGGTGCTGGAGGAGGCGGCGAAGCGGCTCGGAGCGGCGTTCTAGGCGTAGGGGAGGCGTCAGGCCGGGCGGACCGCGCCCCTGATCGCCGACTGGCCGGCGAAGAACACCGATTCCTCACGGATGAGCGCTCCGGGACCCGGGGCGTGGATCATCATGCCGTCGCCGCTCCAGATGCCGACGTGACCGAGGTCGTCATGGAAGAAGACCAGGTCTCCGGCCTGGGCGTCAGCGAGCGAGACCTGCGTTCCCGCTTCCCACTGGGCCTGCGTGGTCCGGGGGAGCGTGACGCCGGCGGCCTTCCACGCGGCCTGGGTGAGACCGGGGGCGTCGTACGATCCCGGCCCGACCGCGCCCCATACACAGGGCCTGCCGGTCTGCGCCCGGGCGAAGGCGATCACCCGCTCGGCCCGGGTGCGGTGGCCGCTGTCCGGCGACAGCCATGGTCCGCCGTAGGCGCCGGGTGTGAACGTGGCGGAGGGGGCGGGGGCGGGGGCGGCCGTCGGCTCGGTGGGCGCTGCCGGAGCAGGAGCCGTCAGGGCGTCTGCCGGGACGTCCGGCAGACCGGCGGCATAGGTCGCGGTGGTCGGGCCGGCCGGTGGTTCGGACGTGTAGTGAGCGGTGGGATCGGCCAGCCAGCTGGTCGCCGTCGCGCCCGTCGCCGGACCCGCACCGTAGGCCTCCGTCCCGCTTGCCGGAAGATCCGCCCAGGGGGTACCCGCGGCCGGGCCCGGGACGGTGGGCAGCGTCATGGTGGACTGCGGGCCGGGCAGTGGGCCGGACAGTGGGTCGGGCTCCGCGGCAGGGGCTGCTACGGGCTCGTACAGCGGCCACGCCGCCGCGTCGTCGCCGCCGAGGACCGGTAGCGCGTCACCAGGCCGGGTGCCCTCGTCCCGCCAGGACCCGCCCGGCAGAGCCGGGGCGACACGCTGGGCGGGGATCTCCGGGAGGGATCCGGTGGCCAGTGGCTGAGCTGCTCCGCCAGTCAGCTCCCGCGCGACACCGGTGGGCGTCCTGGGCGCTTCGAGGGCGAGGGGTTCCGCGGGACGTTCCGCCGGGCGCACGGGTCGTACGGACTCGGATGCGCGGTCGGGACGGACCGGCGGCCTCCTGTCCGTCAGCGTCGCCGGCAGGGTCGGGCCCAAGGTGGCACGGGCGGAGTCGAACCACTTCCGGGCGAAGGATCCGGCCGCGGGGCTCGTGTCCTCCTGGGACGGGCCACGAGTGGCCGCGCCCCGCTGGCGCGGGATCGAAGCGGCGCGGGTCGCGTTGTATCTGCCCGTGTCGCTCTCGGCCCGGTCGTAGAGCTTGTCGACCCACCGCCGGACCTCGTCGGGGCTGGGGCCCTCGCTCTCACTCACCAACGGAGTTGACCTTGTTCGCGAAGTCGGTCGCTTCGGGGCGCGAGGTTCGTTCCGACGCCATGGAAAGGCGCTCCTTCCGTCCGAAAGCGCACGAGACCATCTGCCGATCGGTGGAAGTCGTGCGCGCAGCGGTCAACTTAGCAAACTTGTGAACCTTCCGTGAAGATCGAGCCCTGGGGAGGGACCGGGCCGGGTGTCACCGGTCGGCCAGGTGCCAGCCCATGAGGCCGGGCCGGGACAGGATGTCGGCGGCGGTCCGGGTGACCTCCGACGGGGTGGTTCCGGGCGGGGCCGTGAGGTGAAGGCGGGCGAGGTTCTCCTGGAACTCGCCTACCTCGGCATGCCATCCGGCCGGGAGCAGGGATACGAAACGGATCGCTGCCGTCTCTGGCGGCGCCCCGGACGGACCGGTGATCGACACCTGATGGGGGGAGTTCATGGACAGCTCCGCTGAAGAAGGGGAAGAGAGGCGGGTGAGGGCCGGGGCCGGCCTGCTCGGCAGGGCCGGCCGGCCACGGACACGGTCGAGGGTCCGTCAGTCGGAGGTGCCGCTCTTGGCGAGCCGGGCCACCACCACGAGGATCGCGACGGCGAGAGCGGCGCCGACGCCGTAGCGGACGCCGTCGGCGGTGTCGCTGGCGAACAGCGCTACCTCGGCGCCGGCGAGGACGGCCAGCAGGGCGGCGAGGGTGGTGGTGGAGCGGGAGGCGGTCATGGGATTTCCTTCCGGTGGGGGGTTGGGTTTCTGGCTGTGCCGGCGTGTGTGACCGGCGGTTCCGCTGGTGCGGGAAGGTCAGTCCGTCAGCTTCATGGCCTGGCGGAACGAGAGCTTGCGGTCGGTCTGGAGGAGCGCCCTGCGGTACACGCGCCCGCTCACCCCGACGATGAACACCGCGGCGGCGATGGACAGGACGAGCGCTGCGACCGGCTCCCACCAGGCGGTCTCCCCTGCCAGGACGCGTGCCGGCATGGTGACGGTCGAGGTCAGCGGGACGAACGAGAGGATCTCCCGCACACCGCCGGACACGGTGACACCGAGGATGAACACGAGCGCGGTGATCGCGTTCACCGGAGTCGTGGTGGACTGGATGTCCTCGCTCCGGGTGGCGAGCGCGCCCGCCGCGGCGAACAGACAGGCCAGGACCGCGATGCCCACCACGTAGAAGACGAGGAACCAGCCCAGGCCGGAGCTGATGTCGGCGAGGAACTCCTGCTCGCCCGTGACCATCAGGCCGCCGACGCCGACCAGGCAGAACAGCGCCATCTGGGCGAGCGCCAGGAGTGTGGAGCCGACGATCTTGCCGACGAGCAGGGACCGCAGCGGCACGGAGCTGGCGATGAGCTCGACGATGCGGTTCTGCTTCTCCTCCACGACGCTGGTCGCGAGCGCGGCACCGAGCAGGACCGCGGCCAGGTAGAAGAGGAAGCCGAAGAAGTACGTCGTCATCCGGACCGCGCCCTCGGGCGTCTTGTCCGCCGAGAGCAGGACGTGCTTGACCTCCGCCCCCTCGCTGAGGGCCCCCAGGCTGGTGCCCGCGGCCTGCGCGTTCCGGTCGAGGGCGCTCGTCTGCACCGCGGCGCCGATCCAGGTGGCGGCGATGTCGTTCTGCCCGGTGTCGCCGAGCAGGACCCAGCGACCGCCCTCGAACAGCAGCCCGGCCTCGACCTCACCGGACCGCACGGTCTCGCGCACCTGATCGGCGGACGACTTCTGCCGGACGGTGATCTCGACGTCCTGGTCCGCCCGGACGGCCAGTTGCTCGGCCTGGCCCGCGATCCGGCCGGCCTGCTGGTCGGCCACCGCGACGGTGATCTTCCCCATCGAGTCGGCCAGGTAGAGCTGGAGTCCGAGCGCGCCCACGATCAGGGCGAGGGTGACCAGCGTCGACACGAGGAAGCCGCGGTTGGTGAGCTTCACCGAGATCTCACGGGCGGCGACGATCCGCCAGGAGGCCGTCGTGGCCGCACGGGACGGGGTACCGGAAGCCGTGGGCGTGCCCTTCGGGCCGGGCGACGTCTCGGACCGGTGTTCGGGGTTCGAGGTCACGGTGCTCATGCGGAGGTCATCTCCCGGTAGACGTCGGCGATGCTGGGAACGAGGGGGGTGAAGGCGTGCACGGCTCCCCGGCTCAGAGCCTGGGTCAGGAGCGCGCCGGGATCGGCGTCGGCGGCCAGCTCGACGCGGGCTCCGTCGGGGAGTTCCTCGACGTCGGTCACGCCGGGTACGGCGCGGGCCCAGCCGGCGGGAGCGCCGGTGACCAGGTGGTACCGGGGCCTTTCGCGGTGACGGAGTTCGTCCGCGGTGCCCTTGCCGACGACGTGCCCGGAGGCCATGATCACCAGGTCGTCGCAGAGCCGCTCGACCAGGTCGAGCTGGTGGGAGGAGAACAGCACCGGGATGCCGGCGGCGGCGTACTCGCGCAGCAGCTCGGCCATCGTGTCGACGGCGTGCGGGTCGAGTCCGGAGAAGGGCTCGTCGAGGACGAGCAGCTTGGGCGAGCCGAGCAGGGCGGCCGCGATCTGCACGCGCTGCTGGTTCCCCAGGGACAGGGACTCCAGCCGGGACTGGCTCTTCTCGGCGAGCCCGAGGCGTTCGAGCAGTTCGAGGGTGTGACGGCGGGCGTCGGCGCTGCTCTGGCCCCGGAGCCGGGCCAGATAGACGAGCTGGCCGAGGACGGTCTGCTTGGGGTAGAGGCCCCGCTCCTCCGGCATGTAGCCGAAGTCCCTGCGGTCGGCGGCCGTGACGGGGGCACCGTCCCAGCGGATCTCGCCGCCGTTCGTGGCCAGTACGCCCATGATCATGCGCATGGTGGTGGTCTTGCCCGCGCCGTTCCCGCCGACGAACCCGGTCAACCGGCCTCTGGACACCCGGAAGGACACCTGGTCGACGGCACGGTGATCGCCGAAGTCTCGTACGAGTTCTTCCAGTTCCAGCATCCTGTGTCTTCTCTCAGCTCGGTTGATCGGTGGATCGGGGTGGGGGGAACGAGCGGCGGCTGACCCGCCGGGTCAGGGCAAGGGGTGCGGGGCCGCTTCCCGTGGGTCGTCCAGGCGGGCCGGGCAGCCGGTCCGTTCGGCCGCCGACGCCAGCCGGGGCAGGTGCCAGCTCCACGGATGCGACTCGTCCATCCGCAGGTTCTGGTAGCCGGGGGCCAGCACCTTGACGACGTGCCAGCCCATGGCGGCGACGGCCCGTGGAAGGCGCGGGGTGAGGTCGACGGCGAGGAGGCCCGCGCCGTCGGCGGTCAGGGCCCGCCGGATCTCCTCCGCCCCCAGGTCCGGCGTGGGCGGGGTGGCCGGAAGCGTGCTCGGCTCCTGGAAACCCGCGACCCAGTCGCGCACGGCCCGATAGGCGGGGCCGGTCAGCATGTGGGCGAGCCGGTCGTGCTCCGTCACGATCGGGCCGAGGTGTCCCATCTCGCCCTCCGCGGCCAGCGCCCGCAGGGCGGCCCGTACCTGCCACGCCTCCTGGAACGCCTTGGCGGCGGCTTCGGCCGGCCGGGTCGCCGCCTTCATGCCGACGGTGGCCAGGGCGCCCGGGCCCTCCGGGTCGATCAGGCAGGCGGTCATGCACCAGAGCCCCGGTACGGCGGTGGGGATGCGGGCGAGGACGGGGGTGAGCCCCGCCGCGCGTGCCCGCTCCCACACCGCCCGGAGCCCGGTGTCGGCGGGCGAGGGGAGGTACGTCGGCAGGCGCAGCTGCCGGCCCCAGGCGACGGTGAGGGCGTCCCGTTCCGTCACCTCGGTCATCGCGGCGGCGAGAGCGGTCTCGTGGCTCGCGCCGGCCGCCGCACCGGACGGGCTCGGGTCGAACAGGTCGGCCCGGCCGGCGGGCCAGTCGACGAGGTCCGCGGGGACCAGGACGGGGGCGTCCGAGTCCATGTCGCGGGCCTCGTACCAGGACAGGACGGCCGCCTCGGCGTCCGGGTGGGACAGGGCGTGGTGCGGGTGGTGTGCGTACAGCGTCGTCCCGTCCAGGCCTGCCGCGGTGCCCGAGCGGGCGGGGTGGGCGACCGAGGGGTGCAGGGCGCGACGCTCTACGGCCTCACCCGCTCCCCGCAGCAGGGCGTCGACCCGGGAGGTGCCACTGGCCCCGGCGAACCGGGCGGACAGCGGGAGGTCCAGGAGGGCGGCGCCCGGGCCGACGGTGGCGGTGCGGCCGGCGGACCCCGCCGGACCCGAGGGCCCGGCCGAGGCCGCGGACGCCGCGGAGCTCACCGTGCGGGTGAACCCCTCCACCGGCTGGAGTTCGACCGCGCTGCTCCACAGCGGATCGTCGTCGTGCGGGGGCGTCACCGCGTAGCGCAGGGCGATGCCCGACGCGGGGGCGAGGGTGGTCGGGATGTCGATCACCGTCGCGCCTCGACGACCGCGGGTGCCAGGAAGGGCAGGGCCGGGGCGCCGTCCCGCAGGGCGGCGAGGGCCAGGAGGACACCCGCCGAGCCGGTGCCCAGGTCCGTGGAGAGGCGGTAGCCGTAGTTGCCGAGGAAGTCGACGCGCCCGGGTTCGGCGGCGATGGCCTCCCAGCCGAGGGCTTCGAGGTGGAAGCCCAGGACGTCCCGCTCGGACGTGCTGCCGCCGTCCTGGAGGGCGAGGATCTCGCCCGCACGTCCGTGCAGCAGGCCGCACGAGGTGGCGAAGCCGCCCCGCCGCAGCTCCACGAGCCGGTTCACCGCGGTGCGCAGCCGCTCGTCGCCGGGGGTGTGCCGGAGCACGGCCCGCAGGACGAGCACGATCCCGGCGGAGCCCTCGAGGCCTGGGCTGAGGAAGCGGTCGTCGAAGTCGGTGCGCTCGATGAGCTCCAGTTCCGCGTGGAGTTCGGCCACGGCCCGCTCCAGCAGGTCGGTGCGGCCGGTGTGTTCGTACAGGCGCAGCAGGAGCAGGGCGCTGCCGCAGCGGCCGTGCAGCAGTCCGATGCGCTGGGGCGCCGGGGCGTCGGGCAGCCGGTCGGCGAGCTGAAGCGCCTGGCGCAGGCCCTGGTCGTCCCCCCGCCGGGCGGCCAGGTGCAGTGCCGTCAGTCCGAGGCCGGAGAGGCCGGTCGCCAGGGTCGTCGACACGTTGGCGTCGCATCCGGCGAAGGCACGGTCCATGACCGCGTCGGCGGCGTCGGCATGGCCGAGCTCGTCCAGGGTGTACGCGATGCCGGCGAGGCCGGTGAAGAAGCCGGGGCCGTCGCCGGTGACCTGCCCGGCCTGGTCGAGCAGCCACTCGACGTGCCCGGCGGGCACCTCGGCACCGGCGCGGTGCAGGGCCCAGAGCACGCCGGCCGCGCCGTACGCGAAGGTCACGCCGCCGTCGGCGACGATGAACTGCGAGACGTCGCCGGGGTAGAGGCGGTCGGTCCGCTCGGGGGTGGCCGCCTCGACGATGGAAGCGGCGATGTTCGCGATCAGGTTCCCGGTCTCCTCCCCGGCGGCGGGCCAGCGAACGCCGAACTCCGTTCGCGCGCCCAGGACATCGTCGCCGAGGCCGCGCTCGATCTGCCGGGCGAAGGACTCGGAGAGGGGGAAGTCACGAACCGCCGCGTCGATCAGGGTGCGGATCTTCTGGGTGCCCCACGGCACGACGTGCGGCATGGGGACGAACATGGTCAGCCGGAGCACGTCGAGCGCGAACAGGTCGACGGCGGGGCCCCGGAGGTGGTCGGGGGCCCGGAAGCCGAGGGAGCCCATGGCCTGCCCGCGCATCTCCTCGGCGGGGGTGGCGGTCTCCATGTCGATGAAGGCGACGGTGTCGTCGGGGCACACGAGGATGTTGCCCGGGTGCAGGTCGCCGAAGACCACACCGCGTTCGTGCATGGCGGCCACGGCCTCGGCGACCTGGTCGATGATGTGCAGCGCCCAGTCCGCGTACTGCGCCCGGGCCCGCGGCGTGTTGTCGGTGGTGCCGTAGGGGTGGCGAAGTCGTACGAGTTCCGTGAGCGGAGTGCCGTCGACGAAGTCGCGGGCCAGGAAGTGGTGTTCGTTTCCCTTGCGTACGTCCCTCAGGGCGGGGACGGCCGCGAGTCCGGCGAGCTGGGACAGCGCCCACTGCTCGCGGTCGAGGCGGGCGACGGCGTCGTCCCCGGCCGCGTCGAGGCCGGCGAACGGGCGGGCCTCCTTGAGCAGGACCTCGCTGCCGTCGCGCTTGTCGACGGCGCGGTAGACGCCGCCGCCGTTGGAGAAGTGCAGGGCCTTGTAGACACGGAAGGGGAAGTCGCCGAGGGTGCGGGCGCGCCGTTCGGCGAGTGCCTCCTGCAGGAAGGAGGGGATCGTGACCCAGGAGGGGGTGTGGAACCCGGGGCGCCGCTCGTCGGGGACGAGTTCGCCGTCCGGGGTGGTGATCGCGGGGGTGAGGGTCCCGTCCTTGAGGCGGGTGGTCTTCAGTACGAAGCCCCCGTACCGCACGTGCAGCGGGCCCTCCCGCCAGCGCAGATCGCTCAGGATCGAGGGAGCGCGGGTGCCTCCGACGAGCTGCTCCAGGTCGTCCAGGGCCTGCTTCAGCTCCGTCTCGTCAGCGGGGTAGATGGTGATGAACTTGCCGCTGGCGCTGCGGTCTCCGTACTTGCTGCCCCGGCGGGCGAGCGTCTCCGGGTCGGATATGTACTTGTACATCAGCCCGTGCTCGACGCAGTACGGTGCGACGGTGTCGAGGAGTCCGGCCGCGTTGTCGGGGGACGCCGCGACGTGGATCTTCCACCCCTGGTCGGGGACGCCGGCGTCGGGTGGGGAGCAGACCGTCCACTCCCGTCCCCGGGTGGCCGTCCAGCCCTGGGGCAGGTTCCGGCCCTCGTGGAAGTCCGCGCCGACGGACTCGGTGGCGGGCGCGTCGTAGAAGAGCGAGTCCGCGCGGCAGAAATTGATGAACCGGGTGTCGAGCACGGTGTCTCCAGGGTCAGAAGGGCAGGAACGGAAGCACGTAGGTGCGGTGGAGGGACTTCCACAGGGGCACGCTGCCGAGCTCGACCTCAGCGGTGCCGGTGGCGGGCGCGGGGATGCCGTCGAGGTCCAGTGGGTAGGCGGTCGAGTCCATGACCACGGCACCTCCCAGGTCGACGGGGAAGTAGGTGGAGACCGGGACCTCGGTCTTGCCGGACGGGGCGGATCCCACCCGGGCGGTGGCGACGGTGTCGTTCAGCACCAGGCCGTTCGTCCGCAGCGTCACGCGCTGCCCCGGGCGTATCTGGTCGGCCGCGGAGCCCTGCGGCAGGACGAGGCGGGTGCCGGCGGTGTCGGTGACGTAGGCCGCGGCCGCCGTCTGACGGGCCGGCAGGAACAGGGCGGCGCACGCGAGAGCGGCCAGCAGGGTGCAGACGGCTCCGACCCGGACCGGGCGGACGCCGGCGGCCTTCACCTCGGCGGAGAGCCGGAGGGCGCCGCGGATCAGTATCCATCCGAGGTAGGAGATTCCGGAGGCGGCCAGCAGGAGTCCCACCCAGCCGACCCGCTGGAGGGTGCCGAGCCAGGTGTGGAGGGCGGCGCTCAGGAAGTACGCGGGGAAGGCGAGGCAGGCGAAGCCGTAGGCGATGGTCCAGCGGGTGGGCAGTTCGCGCTGGTAGGTGCCGCCGAACAGGAACCGGGCGAGCGTCCGGCGGGCGTCGGCCATGGCGCGGTCGCGGAGGTAGGGGACGTCCACATGGCTCATGAGGGCGATGTAGCCGTCGAGCTTGATGAACGGCGTCAGGTTGAGCAGGGCCGTTCCGTAGCTGGTGACCGCGAAGAAGAGCAGGCAGGTCCTGAGGGTGCCGTCCGCGAGGGGCCAGGCAGCGAGGGCCGAGGCGGCGGCCAGGGACGTCTGGACCGCGGGCCCGGCGAGCGCCGTGTGGACGCGCTGCCGGCGGGCCGGGAGGCGCCAGGCGTCCGAGACGTCGCAGAAGAACGCCGGCATCAGGTAGAAGAGCATGACGCCGATGCGTGAGGGGCGGCCCCCGTAGCGGATGAGCACGGCGGCGTGGCCCAGCTCGTGGATGGACACGCCGAGCAGCAGAGCGAAGAGCACTCCGGCGAACGAGCCCGCGGACAGGGGGCTGTTCAGCGTCACCGCGACCGCGTCCCGCTGGGCGACGAGGGCGACGACACCGAGCAGGACACAGAGCATCCCGGCCGCCACCGCACCCCGGGAGAAGACACGGGCGAACAGCGGGCCCAGGGCCTGCATCGTGCGTCCCGGCCGCAGCAGCGTGAGCTGGAGCGTCATCGGCGGGACGATCTGGAAGCGGGGGGCGACGGCGGGTGCCGGGGTCTCGCCGTCGTCGAGCAGCTTCAGGGAGTCGAGCCGCGAGATCGCGCTGCCCACCCGCTCGGTGCTCCAGGCACCGCCCAGCCGGGCGGCGAGGGCCTCGTGGTCGCGCTCCCCGTCCAGCTCCTGGACGAGATCCGCGACCTTTTCGTTGATCCGTACGTAGCGGGCGCCGTGCTGGAGGACCCAGTCGCCCTGGCCGTCGGCCGGCGAGTGGACCTCGGCGCTCGGGGCGAGGCGGGGACGCCGCGCATGGGCCGGGATGGTGGGCGGCGGTGGACTCGTGACAGCGCTCATGGAGTTTCCTAACGGGACGGCTGCGGGGAGTGGGAGAGCGCGGTGCACCCTTGCGGGGGTCCGGCCGGACGGGCCGGCCGGACCACCGCAGATCCTCGGTGTCGCCCGAGGGGGCTCCAGCTCGCGGAGGGGAGGCCGGCTACTCCGTCTCCCGTCGCGTCAGTGCGCTCGCCGGTGTCGCTCTCAGGTGAGGGTGATGGAGGTGGCGACGGATGCGCTGATGGCCGTGCCGACGGAGACGCCGGTCCAGAAGCCGGGGGCCTCCAGGGCCTCGAGCTCCTGCATCTCCAGCTCGCCGAGCTCGGCGTTCTCGATGTTCTCGACGGTGCCCAGGTTCTCGCTCATGTCGGTTGCCTCTCTGTGGCGTTGTACGGGGTGGTGTGAGTGGTGCGGCCGGTGCCGGCCGCCGGGCTGATCAGGTCAGGGTGACGGAGACGCCGACCGAGACGCCGGTGGAGAAGGCGACGCTGATGGTGCCCCAGCCCGGGGCCTCCAGGGCCTCGAGCTCCTGCATCTCCAGCTCGACGAACTCGGCGTTCTCGACGTTCTCGACGGTGCCCAGGTTCTCGCTCATGCCGGTTACCTCTCTGCGAAGTTCTTCTTGGGGGTTTCTACGGGCTGATCAGGTCAGGGTGACCGAGACGCCGACCGAGACGCCGGTGGAGAACGCGACGCTGAAGGTGCCCCAGCCCGGAGCCTCCAGGGCCTCCAGCTCCTGCATCTCCAGCTCGACGAACTCGGCGCTCTCGACGTTCTCGACGGTGCCCAGGTTCTCGCTCATGTCAGTTGCCTCTCTCGGCTGTGCGACGGAGTCGGACGGTGCGACGGGATGTGGTGGTGCGGATCCGGGGCCCCCGGCTGCCGCGCGGCTCACGGGGAGCCGGGCGGCAGCCGTCGGGGGTGTCCGGCCGTGCGCGGGGCACGGTGCGGCGGATCGGACCGGCGGGAGCCGGCTCGATCAGGTGAGGCTCCAGGCGACGGAGACGATCGAGATACCGACGCTGACGCCGGCGCTGGTGGCCCAGCCCGGGGCCTCCAGGGTCTCCAGCTCCTGCATCTCCAGCTCGGTGCCGAGCTCCTGCAGCTCCTGCTCGACCGGGTTGTTGTACGCCATGGTGTTCTCCTTGCGTTGTCGGTTCGGTGATGCCGGTTGGTGCGGTGGTGCGGGTGCTCCTCCGGGTCAGGCGCTCAGGCCGCCGGGAGGGGTTCGGGGGAGCCGGCCACGGAGGCGGTCGGCTCGGTGGCCTCGGCGAGGAGCGCGGCGATGTCGTCGGCGCTCAACCCGGCGAGGGTGGGAAGTCCGGCGCCCCAGGCGCGCACGCTGCGCAGGGCGATGTGGTGGCGCAGGTGCGGGGCGAGGTGCACGGTGCGGTCGATCCGCCAGCGCAGCATCAGCTGTTCGAGACCGTCGTCGGGCCGCGGCGCGAGCCACGGGGCCTGCTCCCGCAGGCGCTTCCACAACCGCTGGACGCGGTCGGCGCTGCCGAAGCGGGTGTCTCCCCGCAGGGCCTGCCGCCACACGACCGGCCACAGGGCGCCGACCGCGCGCATCTTGGCCAG
Organism: Streptomyces sp. NPDC044719; assembly: GCF_056433405.1. Taxonomy (NCBI): domain Bacteria; kingdom Bacillati; phylum Actinomycetota; class Actinomycetes; order Kitasatosporales; family Streptomycetaceae; genus Streptomyces; species Streptomyces sp. NPDC044719. The sequence continues at coordinate 665,772 of NZ_JBWKHE010000003.1, read as the reverse complement.
ACCCAGCGTGGTGGAGAGCTCGTTGGCGAGGGCCCAGCACTTCACCGCGTACGGGTTGCGGCCGACGTTGATGGCTCCGCGCTGGCTCTCGGCGCTGAGCCGGGCGGCCCGCAGCCTCCCGGGTGCGGGGGCCGTCAGACCGGCGGCGATGTGCCGGGCCAGTTCGTCGCCGACCGTGAGCAGCCGGCCCGCCAGCTCCTCGACGGCGGCGTCCTGTTCGGCGAGGTCGAGGGTGTCGCTGCTGTACGGGATGACCGTCCTGAAGAGCGCTTCGAGCACGCCGTCCATGACGAGCGGCCCCGGGAGGGTCTCGGTGGCCTCGGGCACCCAGAGGGCGGCACGGGGGCGCAGGCACTCCCCCATCGCGATGCGTTTGCCGTCATCGTGGGGGAAGCAGGCCACGGGTCCCGCCTCGCTGCCGGTGCCCAGGGTGGTGGGGACCGCGAGGACCTCGGCGTGCTCCCCCCACGGGAGCGGGAGCGCCACCAGTCCGCTGCGCTGCCCGGAGGTCAGGTAGCGCAGGAGGTCGGGCCGGCGGCCGACGGCGGCCGAGAGTTTCGCGAAGTCGAGGGTGCTGCCCCCGCCGACGCCGACGACCAGCTCACCGGGAGAGAACCGGGAGGCGAAGGCCTCGACGGCCGGCATCCCTCCGTCCGCCGGGGTGACCGTCCGCTCGGGCGTGAACCCGGCGTGGGCGATCTCGGCGAGGATCTTCCGGGTGACGGCGTGGTCGGCCACGGCCGGGTCGGCCAGGACGGTCACGCCGGTGGGGCTCAGTTCCCGCAGCAGCACGGGAATCCGGTCGTAGGTGTCGAGAGAGACGGGCATGGGGTCAGCTCCTCGCGGCCAGGGAGGTCGCCGGCAGCAGGCTGGTGAGTCCCTCCTCGACGCAGGTCATGAGCTCGGCGACCTCGGCGCGGCTGTAGGTCAGGGAGGGCACGAGCTGGATGCCGGAGGGACCGGGGTGGACGATGGCGCCCGCGCGGCGGATCCGGGTGATGAGCTCGGCGACGTCCGCTCCGGCCAGGGCTCGGCCGTCGGGGTGGGTCAGGTGCAGGGTGCGGAAGCAGCCGACGCCGGTGGTGTGCGTGGCGAGGGGGTGCCGCTCGACCAGTTCCGCGAGCCCCTGCTGGAGCCAGGCGGCGACGTTGCGGCCCGCCGTGACCGCGTCGAGGCGCTCCATCTCGGAGATCGTGGCGCTGATGGCGGCGCAGGCGAGGGCGGTCGCGCCCTGGGTCTCGGCGTGGGCGAACATCGTGTCGTGCTCGACGAGGGCCCGGGTCACCCGGTGGGACATCACCAGGGCGGCGGCGGGGCAGGCCCCGTTGGTCAGGCCCTTGGAGGTGACGAGTACGTCGGGCAGGCCCGGCCAGCTCTCGGAGGCGAACCAGCTTCCGGTGCGGCCGAAGCCGGTGGCGACCTCGTCGGCGACCAGGAGGAAGCCGTACTCGTCGCGCAGGCGGCCCAGTTCGGCCACGAACGGCTCGTCGAGCGGGAGGGTGCCGGTGCCGACGACGGGTTCCACCACGACCGCGGCGACCTGGCCGCCGAGGGCGGCCATCAGCCGGCCGAGTTCCTCCGTGTCGTTCGGGGTGACGTGGCGGATGAGCCGCTGGTCCACTCCGTAGACGCGCTGTCCGAGGTCCTCCCCGGTCAGGGCGAAACCGCCGAAGGTCAGTCCGTGGAAGCTGCCCCGCAGGGCGACCACCAGGTTGCGGCCGGGCCGCCCCTGTACGGCGTGGTGGATCCGCGCCAGTTTCATGACCGCGTCGTTGGCGACTCCGCCGCCGGTGGAGAAGAGCACCCGGTCGTAGTGGCCGGGCCCGCAGATCCGCAGCAGGTCCTCGGCGGCGCGGCGGGCGTAGCTGTTCTCGAAGCGGAAGGCCCCGAGGTAGGAGGCGTGTCGGGCGGCTTCGGCGATGGCCTCGGCGATGTGCGGGTTGCCGTAGCCGAGGTTCACGTTCCACAGCCCGCTGTCGGCGTCGAGTGCGGTGCTGCCGTCCGCGAAGGTGACGCGGTGTCCGGCGGCGCCGACGGCGCAGAGGCTGTCGTCGCCGTGGCTGGAGGGCGGTATGAGGTAGGGCCAGAGCGCGGTCATCGGGAGGCTTCCGTGGTCAGGAGTGTCACGCGGTGACGCTCGCCGGGCGGGGAGAGGAGCTGGCGGGAGGTGATGGTCAGGCCGGACGCGGTGAGCTCTTCCTCCAGGCGCGGCAGGTCGAGGACGGCCACGCGGTCCGTGCAGACCGTGACGGGGCTGTCGTCCTGCGGCGGGTCGGCGGGGAGCAGGGTGACCGTGCGGCTTTCGGCGCCGGGGGGCCAGTGCTCGTACAGCTCGTAGACGGTGCCGCCGGCTCCGGTGACCCGTACGGCCGTCTCGTCGGGGCTGTCGCACTCGCCCCGCTCCAGGACGGTCAGCAGGAACCGGCCGCCTTCGGCCAGGTGCGCGAGGACGCCGCGGTACAGGCCCGCGCGGCCGTCCTCGTCCAGGAGCGAGAGCGAGGTGGTGCCGAGCAGGATGTGCGGGAACTTCTGTCCGAGTTCGAAGCGGGACATGTCGCCCCGCACCACGGTGCAGCGCTCTCGCATCGACGCCGGGGCCCGGTCCAGTGCGGTCCGCAGCAGCGCCAGCATGTCGGTGGACAGGTCCAGGGCGGTGACGTGCCGACCGGTGGTGAGCAGCGGCAGGGTGAACCGTCCCGAGCCGGCCGCGAGGTCGAGCACGGGGCCGGGCGTCGTCCGCACGGCGGTCAGCAGGGCCCGGGTCTCCGGGTCGTCGTAAGTGGCGAGGTCGTGGTAGAGCGGGGCGCCGAGGGCGTCGTACAGCCCGCAGACACGGGCCCTGCCGCCGAGCTCGGCGATCCGGCGGGCGGCGAGGGTGCGTGCTTCGCCCGTCGCGGTGTCTTCGGTCGTCATCAGGGGCATGGCCGGGGCGCTCATCACGCGGCCGCCGGGACGCGCAGCGGCAGGTCGTGACGGGCGAACAGCTCGGCCAGCTGGTCCGTCTCGGCGGCGGGGACGAGGCCGCCCGCCTCTCCGGAGGTCGCGAGCAGGCACTCCAGGGCCTGTGCGGCGCGCCGGTCGACGGCGAACAGGCGGCTGCCGGCCACGATGTACGCCTCCCCGCCCCGGTCTTCGTCCCCGTACAGCACGATCGGCAGGGTCGGATCCGCCAGGTCGGCGTCGGCGCCGGACTCGGCGAGCCCGGGCGTCAGCCGGGAGCCGAAACCGGAGACCCGCAGGCCGGTGGCTCCGCGCGCCATGAGGCTGCGCAGCGCGCCGACGGCTTCGAGGTAGCGGGCCAGGAAGGGGCGTCCGCGCAGGGCCTCGGCCCGTGTCTCGGCCGGCAGTGCCGCGTCCAGTGCGGCGCCGGATCCGGTCCGGGCGAAGCGTTCGGTGAGGGTGTCGAGGCTGTCGTCGACCGTGCCGAGCACCGCTCCCGTGGGGCTGGTGGACAGCTGCCCGTTCCGGTCGGCGTAGAGGCGCAGGGCCGGTCCGTCCGCCGGGTTGTGAGCACCGCTCAGGGCGGCGGGGTCGGCCAGCAGTACCGAGGAGGTGATGAGGAACTCGGGGAAGACGCCCTCGGCGAGCGCCCGGTCGGCGTCGGCGAGGAACGCGTCGAAGTCGTGCCGGTCGAAGACGCGTATGACGGTGGGGCCGAAGACGGTCATGAAGGGGCTGGCGGCGTAGGCGTGAGTCTGCAGGAAGAAGTCCTGGCCGTTGGAGAACTCGTCGCCGGGCTCCGTGAGGCTGCCCTGGTAGCCGACGGCGGGGCCGAGGTCGCCGGTGCCGTCGCCGGGTGCCAGCAGGAGGGTGCGGGGGCCGACGAGCCCGGCGGCCGTGACGGCGGGGATGTGCGCCGCGTCGGCCAGGACGAGCGTGCCGACGCCGGCGCCGACGGGCCCGGCGAGCGGGGCGGCGGTGGCCCAGGAGATGAGGTGCTGCTTCAGACGTCCACGAGCTGTCATGTCCATGCCAGATAGGTCCTTTACTGGTCTGCTTCCCCCTCTGCGTTCGGGCAGCAGGGAATCGGGTTCGGGCGGTCAGCCACGAGCAGGCGGCAGGCGATCGGTCAGTGCGGTGCCGTCACGGACCGCAGGATCGCCGACAGGTCCGCGAGTGACTCCTGGGCGCCGAAGAGCTTGTGCACGGCCGTGGTGTTCAGGACGATCTCGTCCACTCCCACCTCTTCGTAGGCCCGGAGAGCCTTGACCACCTGCGGCAGATCGCCCCCCGCGAACGCGCCGGTCTCCACGACACCGCGCGCCACGTCCTCGATCCGCCCCGAGCCGACGTCCACACCCGCCCGGTTGAGCATGTCCAGATAGTGCGGGGCCTGCATGTGCGGCGCGTTGCCCGCCAGCGCCAGCCGTTCGGGCCCGGCGCCCTCACGCCCCTCCTTCTCCAGTCCCGCCGGGACCATGGCGACGACACGGGGCAGTGCTGTCCGCCCCGCCCGCGCGGCGCCCTCGGCCACCGCGGGCAGGATCACGTCCCGCAGGTATCCAGGCGGCGTCAGCCATGTGATCACGACGTCCGCCACCTCGCCCGCCAGCCGGGCCATACCCGGCCGCAGCACGCCCAGACCCACGTCGACCCTGGGCGCCGCGGCCGGGGCCAGCTGGCCCCGGAAGGTGAAGTGCGGGCCGTCCATGACGACCGTCTCGCCGTCGAGCAGCCGGCGCACCGCCGTCACGTACTGCCGCGCCACCCCCAGCGGCTTCTCGTACGGCGCTCCCAGGATGTTCTCCTGGAAGGCCCTGGCTCCCGGGCCGAAGCCCGCGATCACCGGTTCCCCGGTGGCCAGGGCCACGGACCGCGCTTGCAGAGCCGCCTCGTACGGATGGCGCAGGGGCATCAGCGTGACACCGAAGCCGGTCGGGACCCGGAACCCGGCCCCGGCCAGACCGGTGAAGGTCTGGTGGGGCTCCATCACCATGGCCTGTCCCTGCCAGAGGCGGCTCGCCCCGGTCCACCGGACGAGTCCGGCGAAAGGGAGCGCCTGCTCCAGGCGGCGGGGCACGCAGGGGAGGAGCACGGAGTAGTCGGTCATGGCGTCGGGGTCTCCTGGGTCGTGATGTCGGGCCGGCCGCTGCCGCTGACTACTTCCAGTCGTTGTTGTTCTTCGGCAGCGCGACCGGGCCGGGCAGCAGGTCGCCGATGAGCTGGAGCCACGCGCGGGGGTCGACTCCCGGGACGAACGCCGTCCCGGTCCCGCGCTCCGCCGCCGCCACGGACGCCGACCTTGTGACCGTCTCCGCCGCCGCCACGGACGCCGGCGCCGTGACCGTCTCCGCCGCCGCCACCGACTCCGCCACCGTCCGGCTGCCCGCCGGCTGCTCCGCGGCGACGGCCGTCCCCTGGCCGGCCAGGGCGATCATCCCCGCGGTCAGCAGACCGACGACGACGTGTCCACGACGACGGAACGACTGCGTGCTGCGGGACGTGGCGCGGTTCACGGATGTCTCCTCGATGCTCGATGCGGCGTTTCGTTCTGCGCTGTTCGTGCTTCCTTGCGAGAACGACTCTGCCGTCTGGCGAGGGCCGCCACGAGGCCATTTGCGCGCAGCTTGCTGCACGCGCGGATTCCTCAAGCTGCAGCGACGGCCCTCACGCCCTGCCCGCTCGCTGTCACCGAATTGGCTGTGCGATACCAGAACTAACGGACATATGTCGATAATCCGTCATTGACAGTCGAGTGCGGGCGCTCAAGGATTCCAGGGACCACATGTGTGATCGATCAGCAACAGGGGGAGACACATGGGCAATTCGCTCGCTTTCCTGGGCGTGAACGAGGAAGAGGAACGGCTGTACCGCGCCCTCCTGAGACGCGGCTCGTCCGCGCCCGCGTCCGGCACCCAGGAGCCCGGTCCGGACTCGCACACGCCGTTCGAGGAGTCGGCTCTGGACCGCCTGGTGGCGTTGGGGATCGCCACCAGGAACACCCAGGGCGCGGTCCGCCCGGTCCCTCCGCCCCGGGCCGTGGACACGTTGATCGACGGCCGGCTGCGCCACCTGCGGGAGGAGCTGGAGAGCGAGGCCACGCGACAATCGGTCATCGAGTCCCTGTTCCTGGAGCGCCTGACCGCCCCCTCCTCGTCCCGCGCGGACGCCGCCGACGGCGGCCAGATGATCACGCAGCTGCACGGGATCGAGGCGGTCCGGGAAGCCATCGACGAGCTGACCTTCTTCGCCCGGACCGAGGACCTGACCACGGAGCCGACCGGCATCCTGACCGAGGAGTCGATCGCCGTCTCGCACCCGATCAACATGCGGTTGCTGCGCCGTGGCGTGCGCATGCGCATGATCATGGGGTCCGCGATCATGCAGGACGACACCACGCTCACCTATATGCGTGAGCTGGTCTCGCACGGCGCCGAGGTGCGGATCTCCCACCACCCCATCGAGCGCGTGATCATCGTCGACCGGTCGGCCGCGCTGACCCCCATCAACCCCGCGCACACCTCCGTGGGGGCTCTGCTGGTGCGTGAACCCGGACTGGTGGCCACGCTGGTCACGCTCTTCGAGCGCATGTGGGAGGCCGCGGAGGAACTCCCCGGCGAGGACGCGGACATGCCGTCCGACATCGAACGCGAGATCCTCGCCATGCTCAGAGAGGCCGACAAGGACGAGACCGCGGCGCGCCGCCTCGGGGTGTCCGTGCGCACCTACCGCAAGCACCTGGCCACGATCATGCGCCGCCTGGGCGCCGCGAACCGGGTGGAGGCCGCGCTGCTCGCTCACGAGAAGGGCTGGCTGAGCTAGAAGGGCGGGCTGAGCTGAGAAAAGGCAAACGGCGCGTACAGCACGTACCTGCTCGTACGCGCCGACGCGCCGCTGGGGCGTGGCCTCGGTGGGCCTACTCTTCGTCCTCGGGCTTCTCCGCCTCGTTGATCTCTTCCTCGAGACCGAGCTGCTCGATGAGCCACTTGTCGAACTCGATCGCGGCGCGCACCCAGCTGACCGTCGAGGAGACGAAGTGCTCCAGGCTGACACCCATGCCGATCAGCATCTGGGCCTCGCCGATCAGGCGGACCGTGCCGTCGTCGTGGGTGTGGCTGTAGACCTTGGGCCACAGGGTGCGGCGGTTCCAGTCGTCGATGGACTCCAGGATCTGCGGCTTCGCCTCGATCTCGTGGGGCCGGTCGTAGAACGTCCGCACGGAGAAGACCTGCTGGTCTCCCTCACCCCGGAACATGAAGTAGGTGCGGAACTGCTCCCACGGCGCCGCGAGGTCTCCCTCGTCGTCGACGACGTACTTGAGCTCCATCTGGTCGAGGAGCTGCTTCACGAGGTCCTGATCCGGGACGACGGGGCCGGCCGGGCCGCCGGACTGCGGCTCGGGCTGGCCCCCGAAGTTAGGAATCGAGGACGGGTCGATGGTCACCGTGAATTTCCCTTCGTACGGATTCCGCCATCCTCCCCCATGCGGGGAGGGGGGTGGCAAGCCCGACCGGCCCCATCAGCCCTCGGCTGACAGGATCCGGCCGGGCGAGGGAAGCACCGGGTACCCACCGGAGTCTTCACACGGCTGTCAGGCGCGACGAACCTCGAAGATGTCGACCTTGTTGTTCCAGTGCCCGCCGCCCGGGTAGTCGAGGTTGGTGAAGTTCGACCAGCCGCCCGGCGGGTCGAGCCGCCGGACCCGGTCCTCGACGGGCCAGGAGCGCAGGTCGGTGATCTTCGCGTCGCCGTAGTTCACCGAGTAGCGGCCGACCCAGTAGTAGACGGCGCTCAGCTTGTCCCGGCAGCCCCACTCGTTGAGGTCCTTCGCCCCGTCGGAGTACAGCCGCAGGAGCCTGCCCTTGTAGCCGACCTTCATATAGAGGCACCAGTAGTCGGCGATGCAGCGGGCGGGCGGCGCGGCGGCCGCGCTGGGCCCGGCGGGAGCGGCGGCGGCGGCCTTCAGCGTCTCCTCGCGGATCTCGGCGGGCAGCTCGGGGTCGGCCAGCGCCTCGGTGTCCGAGTCGTAGCAGTGCACCTCACCGCTGGGCAGCTCGGTACAGCTGTCGGCGCCCTCCCACGAATCGGCGAGGTTGATCTTCCGCCCGTCGTACTCGGCGATCACGGGGTTCGCCGGTGCCTGGTCCGCCGGCGTGGCGGTGACCGACGGCTCGGCGGTGGGCTCCTCGGCCGCCTGCACCACGGTGCCGCTGGTGAGCACGAGCACGGTGGCCGAGGCCGTGGCCACGAGGGCAGCCGTCAACGATCTGCGTATCACGTCTGTCTCTCCGGGATGTCGTGGTGGCTGACGGATTTCCGCAGGTCAGCCGTGGACCAGCCGGGTGCCGTCGAGCTCCTGGGTGATGGCGCCCTTGCCGTCGCCCTCGATGTCGTAGACGACCGTGGCGTCCGACGACCACCACAGCTCACCGTCGTACGTGACGGACGGAGCGACGCAGATGTTCTCAGGCGCGTCGTAGAACCACGAGTAGTGGTTGTTGACGACCTCGGTCATGTCGCAGGTCTTCTTGGACCTGACCTCGTCGGTCCCGGAGGTGCCGAGGCGCGACTCGACCCGCGTCGTGATCTTGAAGCTGGTGAACCGCGTCGAGCCGTCGATGACCTGGTCGACGCCGAGCTGCCAGTAGACGACCGACTTCCCGGTCATGTTGCCGTTGGACATCGTGTTCGCACCGGTGTTCTCGACGTAGTAGGTCGTCTGCGGCTTCTGGCCGGGGAAGACGACGTCGAACTGGGACGAGGCCGTCCAGGCGGCCGCCGGGCCGGCGAACAGCACGCCGATCGCGAGGGCGGACGACGTGAGACCGGCTGCGGTCAGGATCTTGCGCATGGGCATTCCTTCTGGGCTGGAGTGGGTACGCGTGAGGCCAGTGCGGAGCGGAGCGAGGCAGAGCAGGGGGGCCGTCGAAGGGCTGGTCACCCGTGCCGGCGTCGGCGTGTGCCGTGCCGTGCCGTGCCGTGCCGCGATGAGATGCCCGTCAGCGGACGGGTGGCGGCGTGCAGGCGCGCGGAATGACGTGCATGGCTGAATTCCCCCGTGAATCCCCCGTGAATGGTCAACGCACCAGGCAGGACTGGTCAGGTCCACTTCACTGGCAGCCCGGTCACTCTAGACACAGGGGCAACACCCCGACAGAGATCCGCGGGCACGTGGCCGATACCGCTTTCACGAGCGGAATCGACGGGCGAATGCGAAAAGACGTTCGATCCCTGCAGGGGAAGTGTGAAGCCGCCGTGAAGCGGAAGGAACGCAGCGTGCGGATGCGGCCAGAGTTGGCCGAATGCCGCCCAATGCCTCGTACGCCCGGCCGGTTCACCTCATCACGGCATGCGACGGCCCGCCCCCCATGTGTGGGGCGGGCCGTCGTCGGGGCGTGAGCAGCCTCAGAGCGTCTTGCCCGTCGCCGGGCCCACGATCAGGCCCTCCTCGAAGCGGTCCACCCGGACCGTGTCACCGTCCTTGATCTCGCCGGAGAGGATCTCCTTGGCGAGGCGGTCACCGATCGCGGACTGGACGAGGCGGCGCAGCGGGCGGGCACCGTACGCCGGGTCCATGCCCTCCTCGGCGAGCCACGCCAGGGCCTCGGGCGTGATGTCCAGGGTGAGCCGCCGCTCGGCGAGGCGCTTGGCCAGACGGTCGAGCTGGAGCTTCGCGATCCGCTCCAGCTCGGGCTTGGTCAGCGCGGCGAAGACGACCAGGTCGTCCAGGCGGTTCAGGAACTCCGGCTTGAAGGAGGTCCGCACCACCTCGAGGACCTGCTCCCTCTTCTCCTCCTCGCTGGTGATCGGGTCGACCAGGAACTGGCTGCCCAGGTTTGACGTCAACACGAGGATCGTGTTGCGGAAGTCGACCGTGCGGCCCTGGCCGTCGGTGAGCCGGCCGTCGTCCAGGACCTGGAGCAGGATGTCGAAGACCTCGGGGTGGGCCTTCTCCACCTCGTCCAGCAGGACGACGGAGTACGGGCGGCGGCGCACCGACTCGGTGAGCTGGCCGCCCTCCTCGTAGCCGACGTATCCGGGCGGGGCGCCGACCAGCCGGGCCACGCTGTGCTTCTCGCTGTACTCCGACATGTCGATGCGGACCATCGCCCGCTCGTCGTCGAAGAGGAAGTCGGCGAGCGCCTTGGCCAGTTCGGTCTTGCCCACACCCGTCGGGCCCAGGAAGAGGAAGGAGCCGGTGGGCCGGTCGGGGTCGGCGATGCCGGCGCGGGAGCGTCGTACGGCGTCGGACACCGCACGCACGGCCTCGGTCTGCCCGATGAGGCGCTTGCCGAGCTCGTCCTCCATGCGCAGCAGCTTCTGCGTCTCGCCCTCCAGCAGGCGCCCGGCCGGGATGCCGGTCCAGGAGGCGACGACGTCGGCGATGTCGTCGGAGCCGACCTCCTCCTTGACCATGGTGTCCTTCGCAACCTCTTCCTCGGCCTCGGAGGCGGCCTCCAGCTCCTTCTCCAGGGCGGGGATCTCGCCGTAGAGCAGCTTGGAGGCGGTGTCGAAGTCGCCGTCGCGCTGGGCGCGTTCGGCCTGGCCGCGGATCTCGTCGAGGCGTTCCTTCAGCTCGCCGACGCGGTTGAGGGACTGCTTCTCCTTCTCCCAGCGGGCGGTGAGGCCGCGCAGCTCCTCCTCCTTGTCGGCGAGGTCGCGGCGCAGCTTCTCCAGGCGCTCGCGGGAGGCCGCGTCGGTCTCCTTGCCGATCGCCAGCTCCTCCATCTTCAACCGGTCGACGGCGCGCTGGAGTTCGTCGATCTCGACGGGGGACGAGTCGATCTCCATGCGCAGCCGCGAGGCGGCCTCGTCGACCAGGTCGATGGCCTTGTCGGGCAGGAAGCGGGAGGTGATGTACCGGTCGGAGAGCGATGCGGCCGCGACCAGCGCGCTGTCCGCGATCTGCACCTTGTGATGGGCCTCGTAGCGGCCCTTGAGCCCGCGCAGGATCGCGATGGAGTCCTCGACGGTCGGCTCGGCGACCAGCACCTGCTGGAAGCGCCGCTCCAGGGCGGGGTCCTTCTCGATGCGCTCCCGGTACTCGTCGAGGGTCGTGGCACCCACCATGCGCAGCTCACCGCGCGCCAGCATGGGCTTCAGCATGTTCCCGGCGTCCATGGCGGAGTCGCCGCCCGCGCCCGCCCCGACGACGGTGTGCAGCTCGTCGATGAAGGTGATGATCTGCCCGTCGGAGTCCTTGATCTCGGCCAGGACGGTCTTCAGCCGCTCCTCGAACTCGCCCCGGTACTTCGCCCCGGCGACCATCGCGCCCAGGTCGAGCGCGACCAGCCGCTTGTCCTTCAGCGACTCGGGCACATCGCCCTTCACGATCCGCTGGGCGAGCCCCTCGACGACGGCGGTCTTGCCGACACCGGGCTCGCCGATCAGCACGGGGTTGTTCTTGGTCCGCCGGGACAGCACCTGCACGACCCGCCGGATCTCCTGGTCCCGCCCGATGACCGGGTCCAGCTTGCCTTCGCGGGCGGCGGCGGTGAAGTCGGTGCCGAACTTCTCCAGGGCCTTGTACTGGCCCTCGGGGTCGGCCGTGGTCACCCGGCGCTGCCCCCGCGCCTTCTGGAAGGCCGCCTGGAGCTTCTTGGCGTCGGCGCCCTGCTGGGAGAGCACCTCGCCGGCCGCGCCGCCCTTCGCCGCGATACCGACGAGGAGGTGCTCCGTGGAGAGGTACTCGTCCCCGAGCTCCTTGGCGCGGGCCTGCGCGTCGGCGACGACTGCGAGCATCTCGCGGTTGGGCTGGGGAGGCGCCACGGTGGAGCCGGTCACGCTGGGCAGCCCGGCGAGTACACGCTCGGCTCCGGCGCGTACGGCCGCCTGGTCGGCGTCGACGGCCGCGAGCAGATCGGTGATGTTCTCGTTGTCCTGCCCCTGGAGCAGCGAGAGCAGCAGATGGGCGGGGGTGAGGTCGGGGTGCCCCTCGGTCACGGCCCGGTTGCTGGCCGCGTTGATCGCGTCCCGGCTCCTGTTGGTCAGCTCGGCGTCCACGTTCGCGTTCTCCTCCTCCTGGCACTGACCCGATCAGCGCACTGACTCAATCAGCGTACATAAAGTTGAGTCTATTCCACTCAAGGCCGGATCCGGGAGCACGCGAAGGTTATGTTCCGGGTCATGGCCACCAAGTACTCCGTCGATCCGGGTGCCCCCGACCAGCCGTATCTCGCCTTCTGGCGGGAACGGCACGTCTGCACCCTGACGACTCCCCGCCCGGACGGCACTCCGCACGTGGTACCCGTCGGAGTCACATACGATCCCGAGGCCCGTCTGGCTCGGGTGATCGCGAACAAGGCGAGCGCCAAGGTGCGCCACGTACTGGCCGCCGGGGAGAAGGGGGCGGCCGTCGCCGTCTGCCAGCTGGAGGGCAAGCGGTGGGCGACGCTCGAGGGCCGGGCCTTCGTCCACGGCGAGCCCGAGCGGGTCGCGGAGGCGGAACGCCGCTACGCGGAGCGCTACGGCCGGACCCCGTCACCCAACCCTGCGCGCGTGGTCATCGAGATCGAGCTGACGCGGGCGATGGGGCGAGGGTGAGCGGGGTTGAGCGGAGTGAAAATCCACACCGGTGATCGCCTGCTTCCGGCCACGGCGTGACCTGGCCGATTCCAGGAAATGTCCCCCAAAACTGCAGCGGCGTCACCGTGTTCAGGTCACGGTGACGCCGCTGCAGGGGGAAACACCCTAACGCGCTCTTCAGAAAGGGGAACCGACTTGGGGAACGAGGGGGGTGGGAAAGAGGGTCCCTCGGGAAGGGAACTTGGC
>NZ_JBWKHE010000003.1:565585-653051 GCF_056433405.1 Streptomyces sp. NPDC044719 | reverse complement strand
CCCTTTCATCCCGTTCCGCTCCTTGCCCTTCCCCCCCCCCCCCCCCCCCCCCCTCCCCCCCCCCCCCCCTCCCCCCCCCCCTCCCCCCCCGCTGCGGGGGGAAGCACCTGAGCGATCTGTTACGACGGGGGAATCGCGTCAGGCACTGCGGGGGGTGGCAGAGATGGTCCTCGGGGCAGGGGATTCGGCGTCCACCTGCTCATGGTCCCTTTGGTCCAGGTTCACAAAGATCATTCCGTACCGTACGGCACATCGCACGGGCTGCGGCGCCCCCCGAGGCCGCCGCAGACACCGGTAAGCCCGCACGTCCTCGTCCTCGTCCCGCGTGACGACCACCGGCTCGCCGAACACGGTCACCATCAACGAGTCACCACTGTGGGGGATGGCGGTGACCAGGTCGATGAAGTGCCAGCCGGAGCGGTAGGCGGTGGCCATTTCTCTGCGGAAGGAGCGGTCGTCGGGTGGAGTGGTCACGGTCAGCTCCCGGATTCCGCTGCCCCGGAACTCGGCCAACTGCTGTTACTCGCGCCGTTGGTGTTCACGGCAACAGACGGCCAGCTGCTGTTCGCCCGAACATCGTCCTTCGCATCGGAGAAGCCACTCAGGGTGCCGAGGGCCACAACGACGGAGAAGGCGGCGACAAGCACCGAGCGAAGCATTCTGTTACGCATAGTCGGCTTCGTCCTCACTTGAAGGTCCCCTTTTCCCCCGTCAGGTACGACGATGGCTTATTCGGGCACGTCATGGCCACACAATCGATGCATCATGTTCCTGCATGTTCAGGACCCTGGGGGGTGGAGATTTGGCAGCGAATCGGACTAAGGCGACACATCCCCATGCGATGACCGAGTGGTGCGAGGAGGGCGGCCGTCTGTATGCCGCCGCACTGCGCGCCGGACGCATCGCTCGTGCGGATGCGGAGCCCGCCCCCTGCCTGGTGGAGTTCGCCCTGCTTCATCCCGATCCGGACGACCCGAACTGGCTGCGGCCGGTGCCCCCGGCGGTCGCCCTGTCCCGGCAGCTCAACCCGCTGGAGCAGGAGATAGCCGACCGCCGTCGTCTGGCAACCGGCCTCGCCGAGACGTTTCAGCCGTTCATGGCTCTCGGTACCCAGCTGGCCGCCACCAGTGACGCCATCACTGTGCTCGAAGGCGGCGAACGTATCAACGCCGCGCTCAACATGGCCACCATCCAGTGCCAGGCGGAGATGCTCACCGTCCAGCCGAGCGACCGGATGTCCGAACGCAGCCTGCTGCGCGGACTGGAGCGTGACAGGCCGCTGATCGAACGCGGCGTGCGCATCCGCACCCTGTACCAGCACACCGCGCACTACAACCCCGAGCAGCTGGCCTACGCCGCCCAGCTCTCCGACGGCAAGGCGGAGTACCGCACCATCGACGAACTCGTCGAGCGCCTCATCATCTGCGACGAGTCGGTCGCCTTCATCCCGGCCCGTGACGACCAGCAGGTCGCTCTGGAACTGCGCCACCCCGGCCTGGTCCGCTACCTCATCAAGCTCTTCGAGTACCTGTGGGACCGCTCGGTACCGCTGAGCACGGGCACCCCGTACGAGACCGCCCGCGGCGGCATCACGGACATCCAGTACTCCATCGCCAAGCTCCTGGTCGAGGGCCACGTCGACGAGGCCATCGCACGCCGGCTGGGCATGAACGTACGCACCTGCCGTGCGCACATAGCGAAGCTGGCCTCGGCCCTGGGCAGCGGCAGCCGGGCGCAACTCGGCTACCTGATAGCGCAGTCGGGGATCCTGCAGCAGGAGCACTGAACAGCAAGGAAGTCATCTCACGGTCGGGGATTCCTGGCCGGGAACCCTGAGGGACGCGGCGGAGCGCGGTGGGCCGTCCAGGCCTGCCTGGGCGATGCGGACGCCCAACTGCGTACGGCTGGCCGCCCCCAGCGTCTCCGAGAGCCGCGCGATATGGGCCCGGCACGTCCGGACGCTTATCCCCAGCCGTTCCGCGATCACCGCGTCCTGGTGGCCCTCCGCCAGCAGGGCCGCGATGGACTGCTCCCGGTGGGAGATGCCCTCGATGCCGGTCTCGGGGAGCGGGGCGGTCAGCGGGGTGGCCAGGCGCCACAGCCGCTCGAACACCGTGACCAGGTACTCGATGAGCGCCGGGTGCCGCAGCTCCAGGGCCATGGTGCGGTCGGTGTTGGCGGGGACGAAGGCCACGGTCCGGTCGAAGAGGATCAGCCGGTCGATCACCTCGTCCAGCGTGCGGGCCTCCACCGCGTCGCCCATCAGCTCCAGGTACGTGAGCAGCCCCTGCCCGTGCCGGGCGACATGCGTGTACAGGTCGCGCATCCGCACCCCGCGGCCGCGCAGCGCCATCGCCCGGTGCAGCCCCTCGGAGAGTTCCGCCTCACGCCGGATGCCGCCGGGCTGGACCGTGAGCACCTCGGTCGTGCAGGCCTGGGTCGCCTCGTCCATAGCGGCCTGGATCCGGGCGAGCCCGTCCAGCACCCGGATCGCCGGGCCCTCGCCCGCCGGCGGGGCCGGCCGTACCCGGCGGCCGAGACCGGCGTACCACTCGACGGCGGCCACGGCGGAACCCACCCGCCGCTGACTGGCGCTCACCTCGTCGTACATCCCGCGCAGCAGCCGGGTCATGACCTCCTGCGGGGAGGTCGGCACCAGCCAGTCCATGTCGTCGGGGTCCGGGTGCAGCAGGGCGAGTTCCAGCAGACAGGGCACCGGTTCGGCATCCCCGCGCGGCACGCGGCCCCGCCGTACGGCCCGGGAATACACGCGATCCCCGGCCTCGCACAGTCGGTCGGCACCGTGTGGATGCTCCTGCGCGCCGTGCCTGGCCATCGCCCATCCCACCCCCCGGTTCGCCGACTACCGCAGCGCAACTATGCGCGGACCGGACCTGCTCCGCAACACGGCTTCCCGCGCCGTGACCACCGGAAAACACCGCTACGCACCGGTTTCGCCGAGCCTCAGCTCGTCACGTTGCAACAAATGGCCAGGGGGTGACCGAATCCTGTCGGGGGGTGGCCGGACAGGACCGAGTACAGCGGGCCGCACCGGAAGCGGCCCGTCACATGGTCACTTCAGGCCGATGGCCCGGCAGGCCGCCTCGTACTTGCTCGTGCAGATGTCCGACAGCTTGTAGATGTCGTCCGCGACCACCGTGTCCTTGATGTTCCCCTTCGTCAGCGCGACCACCGGCACCAGCTGGGCCGGGATGCCCTTGTGGGTGGGGCTGTCGACCTTGTCGCGGGTGAGGGCGGCGAACTGGATGTCCCGGCCCTGGACCTTGGCCACGGCCATCTCCGCGGCGTTCTCGGCCTCCTGCGGGTACGACTTGTACACGCTCATGTACTGCTCACCGGCGATGATCCGCTGCACCGCGGGGAGCTCCGCGTCCTGCCCGGTGATCGGCGGCAGCTCGGTCACACCCGCGGCCTCCAGCGCCTTGACGATGCCGCCCGCCATGCCGTCGTTGGCGGAGTACACCGCGGCGATGTTGCCCTTGCCGATCTTCTCGATCGCCTCGGCCATGTTGGCCTGCGCGTTCTCCGGCTTCCAGTCCTTGGTGTCGAAGGACTGCGCGATCGTCACCTTGCCGTTCAGCTCGGACATCGCACCCGCCTTGAACTGCTTGGCGTTCGGGTCGGTCGACGAGCCGTTCATCATGACGATCTTGTCGGAGAGGCTCGCGTCCTCGCCGATGGCCTCCAGCAGGGTCCGCCCCTGGACCTCGCCGACCAGCTCGTTGTCGAAGGAGATGTACGCCTCGATCGGGCCCTCGGCCAGCCGGTCGTAGGCGATGACGGGGATGCCCGCCTCCTTGGCCTTCTCGACGCCGCTCGCGATGGCCTGCGAGTCGACCGCGTCCAGCAGGATCACGTCGACTCGGTCGTCGATCATCTTCTGCAGCTGGCCCGCCTGCGTGTCGGCGTCCGCCTCGGCGTTGGCGTACTCGACGCGGCCCTTGTTGTTGGTGAGGGACTCGACCTTCGTCTTGATGATCGGGTAGTCGAAGTTCTCGTACCGGGTGTTCGCCTTCTCCGGGAGCAGCAGGCCCACCGTGATGTCGTTGCCCTTGGCCGGGCTCGCGTCGTCACTGCTCCCCGTCGCGTTGAGCGCGCCGCAGCCGGCGAGCGTGACGGACATCGCGGCCGCGGCCACGGATATGGAGATACGACGACGCATGTCGGGAGCTCACTTCGCGTGTGATTCGGACGTGGGCACAGCTTTGTGGCCCATGTGACTGAAAAGCCAACGCGGACGCGGCCCCCAGCGTCAAGCGGAACCACTTAACGAGATGACAACACCACGCTCCGCAAGCGTTGTGAAGACTCTGCGGAATCATCTCCAGGTTCCCTGCACGGGCCACCCATCGACGGGAGACCCAGCGAAATCGTCCCAAGGCATGCGAAAGGGGCCGGGAGTTGCCTCCCGGCCCCTTCCACAGACTGTGGACAGGCAGTCAGTCCGACTGCTGCTGCCGCTTCGGCCGCCACACCACCAGCGCGCTGCTCTGCTGGACCTCCTGGTACGGCACCAGGTCGCGGCGGTACGACGCGTGCACCGCCGCCTCGCGCTGGCGCATCGCCGCCGCCGCGCCGTCGAGCGCGTTCTGCAGCTCGGCCGCCCGGGCCTGAAGCGCGGCGACCTGGTTCTCCAGTTCGATGATGCGCTTGATGCCGGCGAGGTTGATGCCCTCGTCCTGCGACAACTGCTGCACCTGACGGAGCAGCTGGATGTCGCGGGCCGAGTAGCGCCGGCCCCGGCCGGCGGTGCGGTCGGGGGAGACCAGGCCCAGGCGGTCGTACTGGCGCAGGGTCTGCGGGTGCAGGCCGGACAGCTGAGCCGCCACCGAGATGACGTAGACCGGGGTTTCCTCGGTCAGTTCATACGGATTGCGCCGACGACCGTCCATCTGACTCATGCTCCCTTCGCGGCCTGGAACAGATCCGCCCGCGGATCCTCACCCGCGGTCGCCTCGCGATACGCCTCGAGTGCGTCACGAGCCTTCCCCGTCAGGTCCGTCGGAACACTCACTTCGACGGTGACCAGAAGGTCCCCGCGGGTGCCGTCCTTACGGACCGCGCCCTTGCCCCGGGCGCGCATGGTACGGCCGTTGGGCGTGCCCGGCGGCAGCTTCAGCGTGACGGGCGGGCCGCCCAGCGTCGGCACCCGGACCTCGCCGCCGAGGGCCGCCTCGGCGAAGGTCACCGGAACGGTCACCGTGAGGTTGTCGTCCTTGCGGCCGAACACCGGGTGGGCGTCGACATGCACGACCACGTACAGGTCACCCGCCGGGCCGCCCCGCTCACCGGGGGCGCCCTTGCCGCGCAGCCGGATCCGCTGGCCGTCGCTGACGCCCGCGGGGATGCGCACCTGCATGGTCCGTGAGGACTTGGCCCGGCCGCTGCCCTTGCAGACCTCGCAGGCGTTCTCCGCGATCAGGCCGCGGCCCTTGCAGTCGGGGCAGGGGTCGGTGAGGGAGAACCCGCCGCCGCTGCCCCGGGCGACCTGCCCGGTGCCGACGCAGGTCGGGCACACGCGGGGCGTGCCGTTCTTGTCGCCGGTGCCCGAACAGGCCTTGCAGGGTGACTGCGAGGACATCCGCAGCGGGACCGTCGCGCCCTCGATCGCCTCGGTGAAGCTGAGCGTGACCTCGGACTCGATGTCCTGGCCGCGCCGCGGGTGCGTACGCGTCCCCGGACCGCCCGCACCGCCGCGGTTGAACAGGCCCCCGAAGACATCACCGATCCCGCCGCCGAAGCCGCCGGCTCCCTGCCCCCCGCCCTGGGCGCCGCCTCCGAAGAGGTCGCCCAGGTCGAAGTTGAAGGAACCGCCGCCCCCGCCGGGCCCCGGACGGAAGCCGCCGTTGCCGAAGAGGGCGCGTGCCTCGTCGTACTCCTTGCGCTTCTTGGGGTCGCCGAGAATGTCGTTGGCCTCGGAGATCTCCTTGAAGCGCTCCTCCGCCTTGACGTTTCCCTTGTTGGCGTCCGGGTGATTCTCGCGGGCGAGCTTCCGGTACGCCTTCTTGATCTCGGCCTCGGTGGCGTCCTTGGGGACGCCGAGGACCTTGTAGTAGTCCTTCTCGATGAAGTCCTTGGTGCTCATCCTCGACGCCCCTCCTTCCTGTCGTCCGTGATGACGTCAGCCCTCGTCCGGGCCACCGCTCTCCTTGTCGTCGGCGTCGGCGGACTCGTCCGCCTTGACCGTCTGTGCCCCCGGCTGGGGTTCGGCCACCGCCACCCGCGCGGGGCGGATGGTGCGCTCGCCGATCCGGTACCCGGGCTGCAGAATCGCCACGCACGTCGTCTCGGTGACGTCGGGTGCGTAGCTGTGCATCAGGGCTTCGTGGATCGTCGGGTCGAAGGGCTCGCCCTCCTTGCCGAACTGCTGCAGGCCCATCTTCGCCGCGGTGCTCTCCAGCGACTCGGCGACGGACTTGAAGCCGCCGACCAGTTCGCCGTGTTCGCGGGCGCGGCCGATGTCGTCGAGCACGGGCAGGAGCTCGGTCAGGAGGTTCGCGATGGCGATCTCCTTGACCGCGATCCGGTCGCGCTCGACCCGGCGGCGGTAGTTCTGGAACTCGGCCTGGAGGCGCTGGAGGTCGCCCGTGCGCTCGTTGAGCGCCGTGCGGGCCTGGTCCAGCTGGGCCACCAGGGCCACGTCCTGGCCCGTGTCCCCGGCCGGGGCCGCCCCCTCCTCGGAGGCGGCCTTCGGCTCGGCGTCATCGGAGGTGGCGCCGGAAGGGACGTCGGGCTGCTGCTCGTCGAAGCCCGGGGTCTCCTCCGTCACGCGGCACCGTCCTTCCGGTCCTCGTCGACGATCTCGGCGTCGACGACGTCGTCGTCTGCCTTGGCGTCACCGGCACCGGCCGCGCCGGCTCCGGCGGAGGCACCGTCGGCCTGCGCGGCGTTGGCGTCGGCGTACATGGCCGAGCCGAGCTTCTGCGAGACGGCCGCGACCTTCTCGGTGGCGGTGCGGATCTCGGCCGAGTCCTCGCCCTTGAGCTTCTCCTTCAGCTCGGCGACGGCTTCCTCGACCTCGGTCTTGATCTCGCCCGGGACCTTGTCCTCGTTGTCCTTGAGGAACTTCTCGGTCTGGTAGACGAGCTGCTCGCCCTGGTTGCGGGACTCGGCGGCCTCGCGGCGCTTGTGGTCCTCCTCCGCGTACTGCTCGGCCTCCTGGCGCATGCGGTCGACCTCGTCCTTCGGCAGCGAGGAGCCGCCGGTGACGGTCATCTTCTGCTCCTTGCCGGTGCCGAGGTCCTTCGCCGTGACGTGCATGATGCCGTTGGCGTCGATGTCGAAGGACACCTCGATCTGCGGGACGCCGCGGGGCGCCGGGGGCAGACCGGTCAGCTCGAACATCCCGAGCTTCTTGTTGTACGCCGCGATCTCGCGCTCGCCCTGGTAGACCTGGATCTGCACGGAGGGCTGGTTGTCCTCGGCGGTGGTGAAGATCTCGGACCGCTTGGTCGGGATCGTCGTGTTCCGCTCGATGAGCTTGGTCATGATGCCGCCCTTGGTCTCGATACCGAGGGACAGCGGGGTGACGTCGAGGAGCAGGACGTCCTTGACCTCGCCCTTGAGGACACCGGCCTGCAGGGCGGCGCCGATGGCGACGACCTCGTCCGGGTTGACGCCCTTGTTGGCGTCCTTGCCGCCGGTCAGGTCCTTGACCAGCTCGGCGACGGCGGGCATACGCGTGGAGCCACCGACGAGAACGACGTGGTCGATCTCGGAGAGGTTGATCCCGGCGTCCTTGATGACGTTGTGGAACGGCGTCTTGCAGCGCTCCAGCAGGTCCGCGGTCAGCTGCTGGAACTGGGCGCGGGTGAGCTTCTCGTCGAGGTGCAGGGGGCCCTCGGCGGAGGCGGTGATGTAGGGCAGGTTGATCGAGGTCTCGGTGGACGAGGACAGCTCGATCTTCGCCTTCTCGGCGGCCTCGCGCAGACGCTGCAGGGCCATCTTGTCCTTGCCCAGGTCCACGCCGTGGCCGGACTGGAACTGCTGGACCAGGTAGTCGACGATGCGCTGGTCCCAGTCGTCACCACCGAGGTGGTTGTCACCGTTGGTGGCCTTCACCTCGACGACGCCGTCGCCGATCTCCAGCAGCGAGACGTCGAACGTACCGCCACCGAGGTCGAAGACCAGGATGGTCTGGTCGTCCTTGTCGAGGCCGTACGCCAGCGCGGCGGCGGTCGGCTCGTTGACGATGCGCAGGACGTTGAGGCCCGCGATCTCGCCGGCCTCCTTCGTGGCCTGGCGCTCGGAGTCGTTGAAGTACGCCGGGACGGTGATGACCGCGTCGGTCACCTTCTCGCCCAGGTAGGACTCGGCGTCCCGCTTCAGCTTCTGGAGCACGAAGGCGCTGATCTGCTGCGGGTTGAAGGGCTTCCCGTCGAGCTCGATCTTCCAGTCCGTGCCCATGTGCCGCTTGACGGAGCGGATGGTCCGGTCCACGTTCGTGACCGCCTGGCGCTTGGCCACCTCTCCGACGAGCACTTCACCGTTCTTGGCGAAGGCGACGACGGACGGCGTGGTCCTGGCGCCCTCGGCGTTGGTGATGACGGTGGGCTCGCCGCCCTCCAGAACGCTGACGACGGAGTTAGTCGTGCCCAGGTCGATGCCGACCGCACGTGCCATGGTTGATTCCTCCAGCTGACTTGAGTGGAACGGACTCAAGTGTGCACGACGGCCCCCGACCGGTCAACAGAGCTGAGTCGACCGGACTCAAGTCTTATCCGTTCCTTACACGCAACGGTGCTCTGACCTGCGGCGACATCTCACGGCGAGGAGCCCGGGGGCAGTCGGGAGGCGTACACCGAGACGCGTGACACAGCGAGGACGACGGCGAGCGCCGTGCCCGCCACCCACCACAGCGCGTCGCCGCCGACCCAGCCGGCGTGCGCGAGTACCCCGACGGCCACCCCGGCCAACGCCCCGGCGCCCAGCAGCAGACTCGCGCCGGGCGCGGTCAGCCCGAGCCGCCGCAGCCGGTGCGCGAGATGGTCCGGGCCGCTGCGGAGAACGGCCCGCCCGGCCATCCGCCGCGACAGCAGCACCAGCCCGGCGTCGGCGCACACCAGGGCGGTCAGCGCGAACAGCACCCCCGCGCTCTCCCCGATCCCGGACCCGGCCCGCGCGTACACGGCCCCCAGGGCGATCACGAACCCCGCGGGCATGGCCCCGCACGCCCCGAGCCCGACCCGGGCCGGATGCCAGTTGTGCATCAGGAACCCGGTCAGCGCGGCGGCCAGCACGCTCATCAGCACGGCGATCCCGTCCATCACCTCGACCGCCGCGCAGACCCCCACCCCGAAGGCGGTCACGACTCCCACGGTCCCGGCGAGCCCGTCGGCGTGATCGACCCCCCGGAACCCGAGGGCCATCCCCGCGACCCACACGACGGCCAGCAGCCCGGTCCCCACACCCGTCTCCCCGTACGGCACGACACACGCGGCCGCCACGGCCGTACCGGCGAAGAGCACCCGCCGCCGCAGCCGCCACACGTCGTCGACCAGTCCGAGCAGGGCCACCACACCCCCGGCGACGAGCAACTCCCGCACCTCGCCCCCGGTCGGCACACCTTCCACCCACCCGTAGGCCCACACCACCACCCCGGTGACCACCACGACGGCCACACCACCGGACAGCGGCACCTCCTGCTGCCGCCGCCGGTCCACCAGGCGCGACCACCGGGCGGGCGCCCGGAGGAGGGCAGCGAGCAGGGCGGTGAGCAGAAGGGCGATGGCGGCGGCACTGATCCCGTAGAGCACGGATATAAATTAGGCGGGACTATGACATTTCGGTACGACTAACACGACTGGATCGCGCCCGGATCACGTCCGGACCTGAGGCAACCCTCAGCGATTCAGATCACCCCCCACCCGGCTACAGTGCGGCGGAGGATAGGGGTAGTCTCAGACGGACTGCATAAGTTACCGCTTAGTAATTTCGGGAACCTTCAAGAACGACAGGTTTCCCGCGAACCCCTCGCAGGCCCGAGGAGCCCCCATGCAACTCGCCGCGATCATCGTGTCGCTGGTTCTGACCGTGGTCGGCGTCGCGCTGCTCGCACGCGCGATCGGCCAGTTCGTCCGGTACTTCAAGCTGGGCCAGCCGGTCCCCGCCGGTACCCGGACCGACAACCCCTACCAGCGCAGCGTGACCCTGGTGAAGGAGTTCCTCGGGCACACACGCATGAACCGGTGGGGCATCGTCGGCATCGCCCACTGGTTCGTGGCGATCGGCTTCCTGACGCTGCCGCCGACGATCATCACCGCGTACGGCCAGCTGTTCCAGGCCGACTGGACGCTGCCGGTCATCGGCGGCTTCCTCCCCTATGAGCTCTACATCGAGTTCATCGCCGCGATGACGACCGTCGGTATCGCCACGCTGATGGTGATCCGCCTGCTGAACCTGCCGTCGCGCCCGGGCCGCAAGTCCCGCTTCACCGGATCGAAGATGGGCCAGGCGTACTTCGTCGAGTACGTCATCCTCACCATCGGCCTGGCCATCTACGTACTGCGGGGCCTCGAAGGCGCGCTGCACCACGTGGAGGGCTACGAGGCCGCGTACTTCGCGTCGTACCCGCTGGTCCTGGCGTTCAAGGGGCTGAGCCTCGCCGCGCTGCAGAACCTCGTCTACTTCTTCGCGATGATCAAGCTGGGCACGACCATGATCTGGATGATCACGGTCAGCCTGAACACCAACATGGGCGTGGCCTGGCACCGCTTCCTCGCCTTCCCGAACATCTGGTTCAAGCGCGAGGCGACCGGCGGCACGGCCCTCGGTGCCCTGCAGCCGATGACCTCCGGCGGCAAGCCGATCGACTTCACCGACCCGGGCGAGGACGACGTCTTCGGTGTCTCCCAGGTCGAGCAGTACTCGTGGAAGGGCCTGCTGGACTTCTCCACCTGCACCGAGTGCGGCCGCTGCCAGTCGCAGTGCCCCGCCTGGAACACGGGCAAGCCCCTCTCCCCCAAGCTGCTGATCATGTCCCTGCGGGACCACGCGCACGCCAAGGCGCCGTACCTGCTGGCCGGCGGCGGCAAGACGATGGAGGGCGAGGAGAAGGCGTCCGAGGAGCAGCTGGCCGATGTGCCCGCGGCCGCTCTGGCGGAGGCCGAGCGCCCGCTGATCGGCACCGCCGAAGAGAACGGCGTCATCGACCCGGACGTCCTGTGGTCCTGCACCACGTGCGGCGCCTGCGTCGAGCAGTGCCCCGTCGACATCGAGCACGTCGACCACATCGTCGACATGCGCCGCTACCAGGTGATGATCGAGAGCTCGTTCCCGTCCGAGGCGGGCACGATGCTCAAGAACCTGGAGAAGAAGGGCAACCCCTGGGGCCTGGCGAAGAAGCAGCGCCTGGAGTGGCTGAAGGAGCTCGACTTCGAGGTCCCGGTCGTCGGCAAGGACATCGAGGACCTGACCGAGGTCGAGTACCTGTACTGGGTCGGCTGCGCGGGCGCCCTCGAGGACCGCGCCAAGAAGACCACCAAGGCCTTCGCGGAGCTGCTGAACATCGCGGGCGTCAAGTTCGCCATCATGGGCGGCGACGAGAAGTGCACGGGCGACTCCGCCCGCCGCCTGGGCAACGAGCCGCTGTTCCAGGAACTCGGCATGGAGAACGTCATGTCCCTCAACGCCGCCTTCGGCGAGGAGATGGACGACGAGGGCAAGGTCACCGACGAGTCCCGCAAGCCGAAGTCCGCGAAGAAGATCGTCGCGACCTGCCCGCACTGCCTCAACACGCTCGGCAACGAGTACCCGCAGCTCGGCGGCGACTACGAGGTCATCCACCACACGCAGCTGCTCCAGCACCTCGTCGACGAGGGCAAGCTGGTCCCGGTCACGCCGGTCGAGGGCATCATCACGTACCACGACCCGTGCTACCTGGGCCGCCACAACAAGATCTACACGCCCCCGCGCGAGATCATCGCCAGCGTCCCGGGCATCCGCAACGAGGAGATGCACCGCCACAAGGAGCGCGGCTTCTGCTGCGGTGCGGGTGGCGCCCGGATGTGGATGGAAGAGCGCATCGGCAAGCGCATCAACAACGAGCGGGTTGATGAGGCGCTGTCCGTCAACCCCGACATCGTCTCCACGGCCTGCCCGTTCTGCCTCGTCATGCTCACGGACTCCGTGAACGGCAAGAAGAACGACGGCAAGGCCAAGGAGTCGATCACCGTCGTGGACGTGGCCCAGCTCCTGCTGGACTCCGTCAAGACACCGGTCCCCGCGGAGGGTTCCGACGGTGACGACGACAACGACGGCGGCGAGCCGCCGGCGGGCACGTCGGACTCGGAGAACGCGCCGGAGCCGGAGCCGGTGAAGTAGCGCTTCCCTGGTCGCGGTTGTTTCCGACGTCCCCTGCTGTGATGGAACAGCAGGGGACGTCGTCGTTCCGAGGATCGGGGTGGGTGAACGGGGCGACAGCTCCTCTCGCGGGGGATGGCCAAGAGGCCCGACCGCACAAGGAAGCGGCAGACAAGGTCGATCACGTCATCAGCTCCGTCCGGCTTCGGATGGTGGCCACGCCCCCGGACGGCTCCACCCGTCGCGGGGGTCTCTGCTTGCGCTGTAGCAGCCGCCATCACCGCCCGCATCGACGACGGGTCCTATGCCGTCGGCAGCCGGGTGCCGTCCCTCGTCGAGCTGTCCACCGAGTTCGGCACCCTCGGGTGGTGGGCTCCCGGTGCGCTACCTTCCCGATGGCCCGAAGGGCGCGCGCCGGATGCTCGCCACCGGCCGTTGAGCTGCTTTCCGATCCCAGCGGGATGCTCAAGCCAAGGCTTACTCGCTTTCTGGCAAGCGAAATGTGTCCCACTTCCCGCTTCAGCGAGTACGACTCGGTGCGGTATTCACCTTCGCTTCCGTCCTTGATGACGTGACCGGCCTCGACGGCCGCATAGGCACAGACGAAAGACATCCGACAGAAAATTGACTCATTCGAGCAGAATCGCTCGGACCGCTCGTCATCGGCGGTCAGCAGCCGGTGCGGTAGGTGTGGTCTACGAGCAGCGGCACCTTAGGAAATTCCCGCGAGACGAGTCTGCGAGATCTCCCGACTGACAACATTGTTGTGTGTTTTCACAGCGGCCCCGTGGGAATGAAGAACGCGTTGAATCGGCCACTCCGCAGGCCGGTTCGCGCGTACGAGGGTGGGGACCTGACAGCGCGAGTCTTCTTGTCCCCTGCCCGCATCCGGTCTGAGGGGGAGGGCTGGGTTGAGCCATTCACCGTCCGTCAGCACGTTCGTGCCCAAGGTCGTCGCTGCCATCGACTTCGGAACACATGGCTCAGGATTCGCCTGGGCGACTGTTTCGAATCTGCAGAACGTGATCAACAACCGCTACATCGTCTACCAGGACTTCGTGCCCCACGGTGGCAGCAGTTCCTATCCGAAGGATCTGACGGCTGTCCTGGTGGATCAGTACGGAACGGCCATTGAGTTCGGGTTCGAGGCCCGCAAACGCTGGCAGACCGAGCTCAGCCGGGGAAATCCGAGCCGTCTCGGATACGCCACCAGGTTCAAGATGGCGCTGCGGTCCGACGCCCCGCGGGTCGACATCCCCCGCTTCCACGGCAGCCTCGCCGGCGGCGACCGCCAAGCGGTGCGGGGATTGATCGCGGGCTGTCTCGGCAAGCTGTACCGGACAGCCCTCAAGGAGATCGAGGCGACGAGCTACCGCGGTATCGGATTCACGGAGGACGACATCCGCTGGTGCATCACGGTACCCGCGATCTGGAAGGACTCCGAGAAACGGGCGATGCGTGACGCCGCTGCACAGGCCGGCATGCCCGCCGACGCGGAACGGTTGCTGCTCGTCAGCGAACCGGAGGCAGCGGCCGTCTACTGCGCGCTCACCCCCGGCACCCTGCTCGGACCGACGCGGCCCGAAGGCCGTCTCGACGTCGCGACGGCCGGCAGCCGCTTCATGGTGGTCGACTGCGGGGGCGGCACCGTCGACATCACCAGCTACCAGATCCGCCCGGAAGGCGTCAGCCACAACCGGCTGGCCGAGATCGGAATCGCCGACGGCGGCCCACTGGGATCGGCCTACATCAATCAGCACTTCGTCGAGCAGGTGCTCGCCGACCGCTTCGGCGTCGAGCAGTTGAAGGCACTGACGGTCTCCCACCCGCGGGAGATCGCCATGCTGGAGGACCGCTGGGAGGAGCAGAAGCTCGGCCTGCACTCCGAGACGGGCCCTGACGGCACACCGACCCTCACCAGCCCCTGCGACATCGAAATACCCGGCCGGCTCTGGGAGGCACTCACGGATTCCACCAAGGAGCGGCTGACAAAACTGGCCTTCGACGACCCCTATCACCTCGTCCTGACCCCTGAGGAGGTCACCGCACTCCACGACTCGGTCGTCGAGCCGGTTCTGGAAACGATCGAACGGCAGTGTCGGATCGTCCTC
Source organism: Streptomyces sp. NPDC044719 (assembly GCF_056433405.1). Lineage (NCBI taxonomy): Bacteria > Bacillati > Actinomycetota > Actinomycetes > Kitasatosporales > Streptomycetaceae > Streptomyces > Streptomyces sp. NPDC044719. The sequence continues at coordinate 638,619 of NZ_JBWKHE010000003.1, read as the reverse complement.
GGCGGCGGGCCCGTCAAGAGCGTGGACCAGATCCTCATCGTCGGCGGATTTGCCCGCTCCACTTATCTGCGGGACCGGATCGCCCACCGGTTCGGCGGCGAGATCAAGGTAGTGATCCCGCAGGATCCCGCGGTCGCCGTCCTCGGCGGGGCCGTGCACTTCGCCTACGACCCGTCCGTCATCTGGGGACGCCGCTCGAAGTACACCTACGGCTTCGGCTGCTCCATGCCTTTCCGTGACGGGGTGGACCCGGCGGAAAAGCACTTCATCAACGATGAAGGGGACGTGAGCTGCAGGCAGCGATTCAGCGTCATGGTGCGGCGCGGCGACTTGGTCCCCGTCGACCGGGTAGTCGAGGACACCCTCGGGGTGACGAAACGCGACCTCCGCCGCCTCGACATCGGCTTGTTCGTGACCTTCAGCGACGATCCGCAGTACACCGACGAGGAGGGCTGTGAACTCGTGGGGACGGTCACCGCGGATGTGTCCGGCTCCGTGAACCTGCCCTCGTCCAAACGAAGGCTCGACATCTACTACGCGTTCGGCGGTTCGGAGATCGCGGTCGAAACCCGCGACCGGGTAAGTGGCGCGCGCCGCAAGGCAACGATCACGTTCACGGAACTGTACGGACGGCACGGCAAGGCAGGTGGGTGATCCATGGACCGGGGCAACTACAACTTCGACTCCGAAGATTACGAACACGACGAGTTCTTGGAACCGGGCTCCACGCGTGGGTGGGGTTCGGGCAAGAAAGAGAAGAACCAGCGCGACACCGCTGCCTTGTGCCGGTGGCTGCGCGAGCAGGTCGCCGAGGACATCAAGCGGCAGACCGAGGCCGTCACCACGCGGACGGAAGCAGGGACGGAAGCTCTGCTTCGCAGGGTGGACAGCCTCGGCGAGCGGCTCGACGCTGTGGCACACAACGTCGAGTTGCTTCTGGACGCCCTGCGGAACCAGGGAGTGCGCGACGCGATCGACGCGGGACGCGCCACCTCCGACGTCCATCGACGGCACCTCGAACTCGCCCAGATGTACCGGACGCTGGTGACGCAGGCCCTGCGCGATCTGGGACGCCTGCTGTGCCCCAAGGACGGGGACGAAGGACGCACGGAGCTGGCGCGGCGGCGCGCCCAGGCCGTCGCGCACCTCGTCGTGCTCCTGTTCCAGCCGCTCGACCAGCCGATGTCCGGCACCCAAGAAAAGTTCGTCGCCCGGCTGCGCGCGCTCGGTCTGGCAACCGAGGGGACGCAGTTCCGGAGCCAGTTCGCCGCCGTGTTCCGGAGGGCGGCGGAACTGCGCGAGGGCGTGGCGGGCCTTGCGCTCACCGCCGAACTCGACTTCGCCGTCGATCTGACGGCCCTGCCGGCGGACCACTACCAGCCCTGGGAACAGCAGCAGGCCGACGATGCCCAACCGGAGTTCCTGATCGCTCCCGCGTACGTCGTGGGCGGCGACCGGCCACAGAGCCTCAGCCGGCCGATCGTGTTCGTGGCGCCGACGGGCCGCCCGTGAACCGGCCGTTGAACCCACGTGAAGTCGCCCGAGGCGTCCCGCTGGTGGACGACCGACTGCTCCTCGAACTGCTCAACGACCTGCACACCGCTGACGACCTCGTGCGGGCCACGGTGCGCCAGGGATTCTTCGCCAGACTGCTGGGCCAGGTCACCGGACGACGACGCAGACAGGACCTCGCCGTCACCGGAGCCATCGTCGGCGCTCAACGCGACACCCTGGCCTGGCTGTCCAGCCTCACCGCACGGCTCGCGGTCACCGACCTCGTCGTCGCCGAGGTCACCGACGAGGTGACCCGGGTCCGCGAGGACGTGAAGGAACTCGACAGCCGCCTGGAATGGGCCGAGGGCGATATCCGCGAACTCGCCCTCGTGCTGGCGGAACTCGCCGAACAGACCGGGCGCGGGCTGGCAGAGCACGACGAGCGGCTGCGCAAGGTCGAGAGCAGGCTCGCCATCGACGAAGCGGTCCGACGTTGGCGCCACCCCCGCCCCGATCCGGGACTGGGCCGCCTTTTCGGGGCCGTACTCCTCGCCCGGGAGGTCGCCGCCGGCCCCGCCGGAGAGTTCTCCGACACCGAACGCGGCGCCCAGGTCGAAGGGGAGCTGGTCGACCGCATGCTTCAGGACCCGCCGACACCGTGGTACGACGGCGTCAGATCCGTGACCGGACTGCTGGCCGAGGCCACCCGCCACCTACCTGGCGACGACCACAGGGCCATGTTGGCCGAACTGCTGGGTGACGGGCTGCGGGAGGAGCTGACCGGTGCGCGCGGGCCTCTGAGCATCGCGCTCAGCACAGCGGCGGCGGCCACGGTGCGGGGCGCGGACCCCGACGCCGTGGCGAGAACGTCATTGCGCGGCGCGGTCCGCAACGGCACCCGCTACGTGGCCGCCAGCCTGACCGCGGAGGAACTGCTGCGGCAACTGGTCGCAGAGCAGTTCGCGGAGGCGGCCGCTCGCCGCTCCCGGCTCCAGAAGGCGAGGAGCGCCTCATGACCGGCTCGGCGGACTTCACCGAACTCGGACGAAAGGCCCTGGAGGTGGCCCGGCGCCCGGGGACTCCGCACCCGGGCCCGGGGATTTCGCACCAGGACCCGTCCCCCGGCCCGGTCGGCCGATCCCGGGCGACAGACACCCCGCACACCTCCGTGCGCATCGGGCTGGTGCTGGCCGGAGGCGGGGCCAAGGGAGCCTACGAACTCGGAGTTCTGGACTACATGGCGGAGCGAGGCGCCCGCGTGTCCGCGATCGCCGGCACCAGCATCGGTGCCCTCAACGGCGCCGTGCTGGCCAGCGGGGAGTCCTTCTTCCACGGCGTCGAACGGCTGGCCACCTTCTGGGAACGCTTCTCCGTCCGCATGGGAGTCGCACCGTCCGAGGCCCGGGGGCTGCCGCTGGACGAGGCCGGGGTGGCCATGGAGAGCACGGCACGCCAGATACGGCGTCTGGGCCCGCGCCTGCGGGCTCTCAAGCAGCGGACTGCCCTGCTCGAAGAACTGATCGACGAGGCTGTGGACGCCGAACGCATCCGTGCCGGGCTGCCCCTGTGGGTCACCGCCTATCCCCTGACGGGCCACCATGAGGTGCCCCGGCGACTGCGGCACCTGAGGGAGGTCGGTCGGTGGATGGGCGGTGCCCGGGCCACCATCATCAGGCTCAATGACCTGGCCGCACCGCAGGTCCGAGAGGCGGTCCTGGCCAGCGCCGCGCTCCCGTTCGTTTTCCCGACCCGAGTGATCGACGGGTGCGCCTACCTCGACGGCGGCCTGGGCCGCGGTGACCGCACCCCCGTGCGCGCGTTCGCCTCGGAAGAGCACTGCGACATCCTCGTCGTCCTGCACCTGCATCCCGATGCCCGGGTGGCGCCGGGCGCTGCGACCGGCCTCGTCCGCGTCGACATCCGGCCGAGCCTCCCGGTCGTCCCGCCGGGCCCGCTCGGGCCGCTGACCGGTCTGCTGAACTTCTCGCCCGATCGCGTAGCCGCCCTGCGCGCCCTGGGTTATCGCGACGCGGCCGACCGCTTCGACGAGACCGAGCGGCTGCTCGGACGCCGAGGCGCCCTCGATGAAGCCGAGTCCGCGATGCTGTCCGCCCTGGAGCGGCTGAGGGGCATATCACCGACGTCGTGAAACGCGTGCCGAGAAGCCTCAGATCGCTCCGGCACCCTCACCGTCAGCCTCGCCACCATGGGTGCCGCCGTCACGTACCTCGTGGGCACGATCGACTTCTGGGACAGGCTCGATCTGCTGGGCCGGGCCATCGGCCTGCTGCCGTCCGGGCCCGCTCCATCCTCACCCTCGAGGAGGCGCTCGGGGACGCGGTGGAACCTCCGAGCGGTCCCCGCTTGGACCGCGCCGTCCGCGGCGTCACCGCCAGCGCACGGTCTCCAACCCGCACATGACCGCCCGCCGGCAGCGCGCCGCGACCTTCATCGCCTGCCTGGGCGTCGGTCTCATCGACGTCCTCCACATCGTTCTGATGCTGCAGTGGCCGCCGCACGCGCACGCGCATCGTGACTCTGGCCTGGCACAACAGCGTCACCAACCTCGACTTCCGTGCGGTCGGCGGCCCCTGGCCCACAACCGGTGACCGGCCCGAGTCAGACCGTGGTCGTTCTCTCCATCGAGTGCCTCATGGAACACCTGCCCGGTGAACCCGCGCACCCATATGGCGCATTCGTTCGAGTTGAACCCCTCGAACGAAGTACACGCGATCGATTCTGCGATGCGTGATCAAAAACCTCAGGCGTGCCGCGCTCGCGGCCGCACTCGTTGTCCTTCCCCTGCTGGCGTCCACTCCGGCCCAGGCGCACGGCCGGGCCGCCGAGCCGCGCACGCTGCCGATGGCGACCGCGGTCGGTGTCCTGCCCCTCGCGGAGGAGGTGCGGGAGGGCTATCAGCGCACGAGCTTCCGGCACTGGAACGCGGGCCAGATCCCCACCGACGGCTGCAACACCCGCGCGGAGGTGCTCCTCGCCGAGGCGGTCGACCCGCCCGAGGTCCTCGCCGGGTGCAGGCTCTCCGGCGGGCGGTGGTGGTCGTACTACGACGCCCGGTGGGTGACCGAGGCCGGCTCCCTGGACATCGACCACATGGTGCCGCTCGCCGAGGCCTGGGATTCCGGGGCGTCGCAGTGGACCGCCCAGCGGCGTGAGGCGTACGCCAACGACCTCGGCGCCCCGACCTCCCTCATCGCGGTCACCGCGGCCTCGAACCGCAGCAAGGCCGACAAGGATCCGGCCGAGTGGCTGCCGCCGGCCGCCGGCGTCACGTGCCGGTACGCCTCGGAGTGGGTCGCGACCAAGCTCCGCTGGGGCCTCAGTGCCGACGCCGTCGAGTTCGAGGCACTCACCCGGCTCGGGCAGTCCTGCCCCGACACCAGCGTGACGTACGATCCCGCGCCGTAGAACAGGAAACGTGATCCCGCCTCGGCAGCGTGGCCTTGGGGCTACGGCCCTGCCGCAGGCGGGACATCGTCATGAGGTGCGGTTCGGGCTTCCGGCGGCGTGACACCGCCCGGGGCGCCGAAGGTGTGGCCGGGCATGGCCCCGTACGGCATGCCGTACGGCGGGTACGGGGCATACGGCGGGTACGGGGCGTACTGCGGATGGTGCGGAGTGGGCTCGGGCGCCGGCGGCGCGAGGCGCTGCGGCTGGTGGCGTCGGGCGAGCCACAGCACGAGCGCCGCGTACAGCAGGGTCGTCGCCACGTCCGCGAGGGCGAGCGGCCAGGGCGAGTCGGCCGCGGTCTCGTCGGAGTTCAGCCCGTCGACGACCGCGGCGAGGGTGCCGAAGGCCACCAGGTTGTTCAGGACGTGCAGCGCGACGGCTGCCTCCAGGCCACCGGTACGGATGGTCAGCCAGCCCGCCACCACACCGAAGACCAGCAGGCCGATGAAGCCCCAGGTGGTGCCCCAGCCGTGGGCGGCGGCGAACAGCACGGCCTGCGGGAGCACCGCGAACCAGGGAGTACGGACGAAGGCGCCGACCGCCTGCGTCAGCCAGCCCCGGAAGACGTACTCCTCGGCCGCGGCCTGCACCGGGACGAAGACGGCCAGCACGCCCAGGGACGTGAGGAACGACCCCCAGCCCACCCACACCTCGGACTCCCCCGAGCCGCTCTCGCCCTCGGGCAGGAGGAAAGCGGTCCCTGTCAGCACGGCCACGGGGACCACCGCCGCCAGCAGACACCACCCCAGCCAGCGCCACCGCAGCCGTCCGGCAACCGAGGACACGGTGCCGGCCGGCCGCCGCCCCGGCCACAACACGGCCAGCAGAACCAGCGGCAGGGCGACCGCTATGGACGTCAGCTCCATCGCCGTGTTGCCGAGCGGTCCCAAGTCCGGTCCGCCGTCGGGGAGGTCGGGGGTGCCGGCCAACGCGCCGAAGACGTAGGTGACGGCGATCAGCAAGAGGACGAGTAGGAGATAGGCGCCGAAGAACAGCAGAGTGCCGACCAAGGGCCGCCACCAGCGATGACGGCCCGTGAGGTGGCCCAGGCGGTGATAGGGGAGGCCGTCGGGGCCCGGCGGTATGGCGGTCGTCATGATCGACAGCTTCCCAAACGGGGCGCGCCCCGGGCGTCCGCCCGCAGCAGGAGCGGTCGCTCGGTCTCAGGGTGGATGCTCCGGAGCCACACACACTGTGACCTGGTACTTATCGACCAGTCCGCTCAGCCCAACAGCCGGTTCCTGACCGCGGCGAGGACCTCCGTGCGGCTGCGCGGGCCGTTGTCGGCTGCGATGAGGTGGTCGCCGATGCGCAGTGAGAAGGTGATCAGGGAGCGGGCCTCGACATCGCCCTCGTCGGGACAGAAGGCCCCGAAGAGCTCGCGCAGATAGTCCATGCGCCGGTTGTCGGCCCGGCGGAGGCAGCGCGCGACGCCTTCGTCGCGCCGGGCCCAGTCGCGGATCGCGAGTTCGACCCCGGCGCTGGTCACGTGCGTCTCGCCCGACCCCACGAAGTCGAAGAGACGCCCGAGCCGCTCGCGGGCGTCGCCCCCGTCGCGTTCGATCCGCTCGATGACGTCCTCGGTGACCCCGCGCTCCCAGGTGTCGAGCATCTCCTCCAGCAGGGCGGCGCGGTTACGGAAGTAGCCGTAGAAGCCGCCCTTGCTGACGCCGAGGGCTTGGGCGAGGACCTCGACCCGGACAGCCTCGGGGCCGCCGGCGGCGAGCGCCCGCAGCCCCTCCTCGATCCACTTGTCCCGCGGCGTACGGATCGCGCCCATACCGTGTCTCCCCCTCACCTGTCCCGGCCCAGTATACGGAGCCGTATAGATGGGTCTATGCTCGATCTATACGCCACCGTATAGACAAGGATCCGCCATGAGCGATCTGCGCCTTCCCTCAACCGACCACACGTCCCGCCCCTGGCGGATCCATGAGATCGCCGGCGACTTCCGGCTCGAGGATGTGTGGGCGCTGCCGACGCCGGGCGGCCCGGACGACCTGCACCACCTGGTCCGGCAGATGGCGGACGGCAAGGACGGTCCGGACGGTGGCAACCCCGTGGGCCGTTTCCTCTTCGCCGTGCGCTGGAAGCTCGGCGCGCTGCTCGGCTGGGACAAGCCGGACTCGGGCGTCGGCGGCAGGGTGGCGACGCTGCGCGACCGGCTGCCGGACGACCTGCGCGAGGGGCCGCGGGGGCCCGACCTCAGGGCGGCGCCCTTCACATCGGTCTTCCAGACACACGACGAGTGGGCCGCCGAGTACGCCAACAAGACCATGCACGGGGTGATGCACATCGGCTGGGTCCCCGACGGGAACGGCGGCTACCGCGGCCAGATGGCCGTCCTGGTGAAGCCCAACGGCCGCCTCGGCGCCCTGTACATGCTCGGCATCAAGCCTTTCCGGTACCTGGGGGTGTACCCGGCCCTGATGCGATCGATCGGCCGGGAGTGGGAGGAGAACACGGCACACCGAACGGCACGCTGACACCTCCCCTCCCCGCGACCCAGGCTCGGCCCAACCCCCGCTCCTCCAACGGCGGGGCTTGGGCGAAGGCGCGAGGGATCGTGGTGGAGTTGTTCCACGCGCCACCCCGCAGCCCGGTTTCGAAACGACGGGACCGCCATGGACCAGGCACTGCTTACGACGCTCCCGGGTCGCCCCTCGGCCGGCGACTGTGGACCGTGCGGGAGCGGATCCGACTGGCATGGGACGACTGCCCTCCCGGTCCGCCGCGGGTGGTGAGTCTCCGCGGCGGCCGATCTCATGCTGCTCCGCTGGGTGTTCGGCAATATCGGGACCCGGACATCGACCGCACCATCGATGCGCGCACAGAGTGAGGCCCGTCGGCGCCGGCCGCGCCCCCATCGCTTCCGCCTGGGCGAACCCTGGGTAACGGGCGATGGTGCGAGATGTGGAGTGGGGGCGCATTAGGGGGCGCGCGAAATTCGCGAGTGCATCCGAGCGGACGCAGTTCCCTGCGCTCACACCGTCCGGGAATTGTGAAGATCCCCTCTTCGTCTCCAGTAGTCCCGGCCACCCGTCACACCCCATTGCGCCAGCAACAACAGGTCCGGCGAAGAGCCACTTGACCATGCATCACCCCTCAATGACCGGCGCCCCCGGCACACTTCACAGATATCGAATCAGTAAAGGGGGTTCCGCCTAGCGAATTTTTGTTGAACCATGAAGGTCCACAGATGAGGGGGATTTGTGAAGATCGCTGGTTGCGCTTCGCGCACGTGCGGGCAAGGGGGCCCGGACAAGCCGGCGATGCGGTGATGGTGCCGTTCCCACACCGCTTCTCACGCAGTACCACGCCACGGCCGCCTGCTTCAGGAACAGGCGGCCGTACTTCAGGGGTGAGGAAACCACCATGCACATATGTGTGCTGGGGCAGGGCTATGTCGGCCTGCCCCTGGCCGTGAGGGCCGCCGAGGCCGGTCACACCGTGACCGGCTACGAACCCGACCGGTCGCGTTGCGAGAGGCTGGCCGCCGGATCGTCGTACGTCGAGGACATCGAGTCCACCCGCCTTCAGGCGGTACTGGGTTCGGGCGGCTACACCGCCACCTCGGACCCGCAGGACCTCAAGGGCTTCGACGTCGCGGTCATCACCGTGCCCACTCCGCTGACCGACCGCGCACCGGACCTCAGCTGCGTCCGGGACGCCGGCCGCGTGCTGGCCGCGTGGATCGAGCCGGGCGCCACCGTCGTACTCGAGTCGACCACGCACCCCGGCACCACCCGTGACGTGCTCGTCCCGCTGCTGGAGGAGGGCTCCGGCCTCGTCGCCGGGCGCGACTTCCACGTCGGCTTCAGCCCCGAGCGCATCGACCCGGGCAATCCCGACTGGCGGCTGGAGAACACGCCGAAGATCGTCGCCGGGCTGACGGACGACTGTCTGCGGCAGGTGAAGGCCTTCTACGACTCGGTCACCGATGTCACCGTGCCGGCCTCCGGGCTGGAGGAGGCCGAGCTGGCCAAGGTGTTCGAGAACACCTACCGGCACGTCAACATCGCCCTGGTCAACGAGCTTTCCCGGATGGCCCACACCCTGGGCGTCGACGTCTGGCACACCCTGGAGCTGGCGGCGACCAAGCCCTTCGGCTTCACCAAGTTCCTGCCCGGCCCCGGCGTGGGCGGACACTGCCTGCCCATCGACCCGGTCTACCTCAGCCACCACGTCAAGGCACGGCACGGGCAGACCTTCAGGCTCATCGAACTGGCCCAGGACATCAACGAGTCCCAGCCGGATTATGTGGTGCGCCGTCTGCAGGACGCCCTCAGCCGACGGTTCCGGCGGAGCGTGCACGGGGCGCGGATTCTCGCGCTCGGCGCCGCGTACAAGCCGGGCACTGCCGATGCTCGCCAGTCGCCGGCCGTCGAGGTCATCGACCGCTTGCGCACCATGGGCGCGGACGTAACTGTCGTCGACCCCTACCTGCCCGACGGCGGCAGCCAGACCATCCCCTTCACCGCGCAGGACTCGGGGGCGGCCACGGCCGTCGCGGACTTCGATGCCGTCGTACTGCTCACGCCGCACGCCGAGTTCGATCTCGCCCAGGTCGCCGCCGAGGCCGCCTACGTGCTGGACACCCGAGGCGTCATGGCAGCGGCCCCACACGTCGAGCGTCTCTGAGGCACAGGGCCCGACGACCTACGCGCCCTGACCGGGGCCTTCCCAGCGCGCTCGTACGACCACCAACTCACAGCACCAGGAGGGCAGCTTCGTGCTGCCTGAAAACACCGGAAGGAAGACAACATGGGTTACGACGACGGAGCACTCGCCAGAACCGGCGTGGGAGCCATCACCCTGTTCGGCGCCAGCGTCTCGCTGAACTGGATCCTCGCCATCTCGGTGACACTCGTCCTGGTCGGCGCTTTCACCTACCGGACCGTCACCCGGCGGGGACGTGCCTGACATGTCCCACCGCACGTCCAAACGGGGCCTCAGCGCCCCGTGGCAGACCTGGGTCTGTGTGGCCGCCACTCTGGCGGCCACCGCCTGGACCCTCGTCTACCACTTCTACTGGAGCACCCAGCCCTGGGGAACCGCGCTGGTCTTCTACTGCGCCATCACCGCCGTCCTCATCTACTCCCTGGCCGCGGTGGTCAAGGGCCGCAGCTTCACCCACCTCCCCGCTCACGAAGGCCGGGTGCTGGCCATCGTCCCGGCGTACAACGAACCTCCCGAAGCCCTGAACAAGACCGTCTGGGCCCTCATCAACCAGGTCCGCCCGCCCGACGCGATCCACGTCGTCGACGACGGCTCCAAGATCCCCGTGGTCCCGTTCGACCACCCGTTGGTCACCTGGCACCGCCAGGAGAACGCGGGCAAGCGCGAGGCCCAGGCGAACGTGCTGCGCACCGTCGATCCGTCGACGTACGACCTCATCATGACCGTCGACTCCGACTCGGTCGTCCACCGCATGGGGCTGTGGCACTGCCTGAAAGCCATGTCGGATGTTCGCGTCCAGGCCTGCACCGGCCTGACGCTGGTCTCCAACTACGCCCACAACCTGCTCACCCGCGTGATCGACGTCGAGATCGTCACCTGGTGCCTGGTCACCAGGATGGCCCGCTCCCAGGTCGGCGCGGTCGCCCCCACCTCCGGCATCCTCGCCGTCTACCGCAAGGAACTCGTCCTGGAGAACCTGAACGACTACGTCACCTCCGGTACGGCGGGAGACGACCGGCGCCTGACCCACTACGCGCTCCAGCGCGGCCAGGTCGTCGCCGTGAACGAGGCCTGGGTCTACAGCAACATGCCCACCGACCTCAACGAACTCTTCACGCAGCGCGTGCGGTGGTTCAAGTCCTACTGGCGCTACGTCGGCTGGGAGCTCACCAACTTCTCTGCCGCCCCCTTGTTCTTCCGCCTCTACGGCCTGGTCGTCACCGCCACCATGCCGATCCTGTACGCCTGGGTCCTGTTCGTCCTGCCGTACCACACCGAGCACAAGCTGCTGTTCCTGCAAGGCCTCGGCTACTGGCTGATCATGACCTACGCCCAGACCGGAATGTACGCAGCCCTGCGCCCCGAGCTGTCAGCTCGCGAGAAGATCGTGGCCTGGCTCTTCCTCACTCCACTGGTCACACTGCTCAACCTGTTCATAGTCCGCCCTGCGATGTATTGGGCCCTCACCCAAGCCCGTACCACCCACTGGGGCACGCGCAAGGTGAACCTGCCGGTGCCGCTCGCAGAGCGGCCTTGAGCAAACACACGCTCGAGCACTCCGATGAGTTCCGGGCTCGCGAGCGGTCTGCACATGCGGAAGGGCCACCCAGGCCCCCGTACCCATGGGAGATGCGATGACCACCGTCGTGATGCACAACGTCGTGTCCGTGGACGGCTTCATCGCCGACGCGGAGGACCAGGTCGGGCCTCTCTTCGACTGGTACGGCAACGGCGACGTCCGGCTCAACGAGTACGCCAAGGTGTCCCAGGTCTCGGCCGACTACGTGAAGCCGACCCTGGCGAGGATCGGGACGCTGGTGGTCGGGCGGCACGTGTTCGACATGACCAACGGGTGGGAGGGCACCCCGCCTGCGGGCGATCGCATCGTGGTCGTGTCGCACCGGCCCCGGCCCGAGGACTGGCACCCGGACGCGCCGTTCCACTTCGTCGACGGGGTGGAGGAGGCGGTCGTCAAGGCCAAGGAGCTGACCGGCGAGGACCATGACGTCGGCGTGGCGGCGGGCGACGTCGGCGGGCAGGCGTTCGCCCTCGGGCTGGTCGACGAGGTGGCGATGGACGTCGTGCCCGTCGTCTTCGGCTCGGGCAAGCGGTACTTCGGGTCGGTCGACACCCAGCACCTCCTCGAGGACCCGCACACCGTGATCCAGGGCGACCGCGTGCTGCACCTGCGCTACCGCGTCCGCAAGCAGCCGTGACCGTTCAGCGGAGGCCGGCCGACATGGAACCGCAGACCGCTGCGGGCAAGGTGCTCTGGCACTTCACGATGTCCCTCGACGGATTCGTCGCGGGCCCTGACCACACGATGGACTGGATGACGGGAGCGACCTTCCGCCCCGGCCTCGTCCAGGAGTACGCCGAGACGACCGGCGCCGTGCTGGGCGGCCGCGCCGGCTGGGACGCGTACCCCGACCCCACCGGGATCTACGGCGGCGCCTGGCAGGGCCCCGTGTTCGTGCTCACGCACCACCCGGAGGACGCGCAGCCGACGCCCGGCGTGACGTTCCTGAGCTGCGACGTCGCCGAGGCGCTGCGCGTCGCCCTGGAGGCCGCCGGCGGCAAGAACGTGGAGGTCTTCTCGCCGAGCATCGGCCGACAACTCCTCGAGCGCGGGCTGCTCGACGAGATCGACCTGCACATCGCGCCCGTGCTGCTCGGCGACGGGATCCGGCTGTTCGACAACCCCGGGGGCGCGCCCGTGCCGCTGGAGCTGCTCGTCGGGGAGGAGCGCAAGGCCGCGGTGGACGTGCGGTACCGGCCGGTGCGGACCGGGTGACACGGCGCCTCCGCCTCGGAAGTCCAACCCTCAAGAATTAACCGAACTCACGTACAACCCTTACGTCCCCACACAGGTCTCCTGATCGCCGACCACCCGTGAACGCCCGTACAACTCCCGGCGAACACGGACGGTCCCGGCACTTCATCGACGGTGGATGCCCGCCAGGCATCCCGCGTGCCGCAGGAGACTCCCGCATGGACCAGGACCAGCACAGGCGGCGCCCGCAGAGGCGTCCGCACCCGCGCCCCGCCCTCGCGACGGCCACCGCCCCGGCGGCCACGCCGACGGGCGGGTTGCTCATGCCCGCGACCGCCGGGACGGCGCCGACCCCTTCCGTGGCGACCGCACTTTCCGTGGCGACCGCACTTTCCGTGGCGACCGCACTTTCCGTGGCGACCGCACCGGCCAGGTCGACCGCACCGGCCAGGACGACGGTGTCTGCCAAGACGACCGCGTCCGCCAGGACAACCGCGTCCGCCAGGACGACGGCGCCTTCCCGGGGCCCCGCCCACCCTGCCTGACCTCCCGCACGCCCCGCCCCCGCGACCCCGCCCTCGTCCACACCGGGAACGGCCCTGCTCTCAGCCCGGCCCACCCCACTCCACCCTCCCCACCCGGAGCCCCGCCTTGCGCACCCGCACTCTCCTCCTGGCCGCCACGCTCACCACCGGCCTCCTCACCGTCACCACCCCGGCGACCGCCGCCCCTTCCGGCCTCGCCGGTGACTTCAACGGCGACGGATACCGGGATGTGGCCATCGGCGCCATGAACGCCGACGTCGGCTCGGTGCAGAGCGCCGGTGCCGTCGTCGTGCTGTACGGCTCGTCGTCCGGCGTCTCGGCGGCGAAGAAGACCGTGATCACGCAGAACTCCGCGGGCGTCCCCGGCGCCGCCGAGTACGGCGACCGCTTCGGCAACAGCCTGGCCGCCGCCGACCTGGACAAGGACGGCTACTCCGACCTGGTCGTGGGCGCTCAGTACGAGGCCATCGGGGACCGGGACGGCGTCGGCTCGGCCACCGTCATCTGGGGCGGCAAGTCGGGGCTGTCGGGCGGCAAGGGCCTGCCCCAGCCGTCCACCCTCTCGGAGGGCGGCGGTTTCTCCTCCGGCGTCGCGACCGGCGACTTCGACGGTGACGGCGCGACGGACGTGACGATCACCGGCCAGAGCCACACCCGCCTCTACAAGGGCCCCTTCAGCCGTACGAACGGCCCCGCGAGCCACACCGGCATCAGCGAGTTCGGATCGACGTACGAGGTGTTCGCGGGTGACATGAGCGGCGACGGCGCGGCCGAGCGCGTGTACCCGTTCCTCGTCACCGGCGACGAGGGCGGCGAGATCAGCTACCACCGCTGGACCGGCACCAAGTACGCCCGCACCTACCTGCCCCAGGCCGACGGCGAGGAGGGCACCATCGCCGACGTCAACGGCGACGGCTACGGCGACCTCGTCCTCGGCGACTACCAGGACCCGCGTGCGGAGAAGCCCGGCGGCCACAAGGGCGGACAGATCACCGTCTGGTACGGCGGCCCCACCGGCCCCGACCCGGCGCAGAAGCCGACCGTGATCCACCAGGACACCACGGGCGTGCCCGGCGCCGGTGAGCACGGCGATCTCTTCGGCTCGGCGATCAGCGCCGGTGACGTCAACGGCGACGGCTACGCCGACATCGCGGTCGGCGCCTGGGCCGAGGACATCGGCACGGTCGAGGACGCCGGCTCGGTGACCCTCCTGTTCGGCTCGGCCTCCGGCCTGACCGGCAAGGGCGCCAAGTCCTGGTCCCAGGACACCGCCGGCGTCCCCGGCAGCAACGAGACGATGGACGCCTTCGGCATGTCGGTGCGTCTGGTCGACCTCGACAAGAACGGCAAGGCGGACCTGGTCAGCGGCGCCGGCTACGAGAACGGCTACGGCGCGGTCACCGTCCTGCGCGGCACCGCCTCCGGCGTGACCACCTCCGGGGCGAAGTTCCTCTCGGCCCGCGATGTGTCCCTCAAGGGCAGCGCCGACTTCGCCTGGGCCATCGCCGAGTGACCGACCGTCAACCTCCCTACCAGGCAAGGAAGAACATGCCTCTGCGCCGTGTCGCTCTCCTCGTGGCGGCCCTCGCCCCGCTCACCCTGGCCCTCACCGTCCCCACCGCCCACGCCGCCACGGCTGCCGCCCCGTACGACTTCAACGGCGACGGCCGCAAGGACCTGGCGATCGGCGCCCCGGGCGCCACGGTCGCCGGGAAGGCGAAGGCGGGCGCCGTGTCCGTCGTCTACGGCAGCACGAGCGGGCCGAAGACCTCCACGCGCACCCTCCTCACCCAGGACACCGCCGGGATGCCGGGCGCCGCCGAGGCCGACGACGCCTTCGGCTCGGCGCTCGCCTCGGCGGACCTCGACACCGACGGCTACGCCGACCTGCTGATCGGCACGCCCGGCGAGGACGGCTACGACACCAACGACGGCACCGTCACCATCGTCTGGGGCTCCAAGTCCGGCCTGTCGGGCGCCCGTTCGCTGATCAACTTCTTCAGCTCCGACGCCGACCGCTACGGCCAGACCCTCGCCGCGGGCGACTTCGACGCCGACGGCGTCCTGGACGTGGCGGCCGGCTCCACCGGCCCCGTCACCCTCTCCCTCGTCTCCGGGCCGATCACCAAGTCCGTCGCGCACGGCGGCGGTCTGGGCTCACGTCACGACGCCTGGTCCACCTCGTACGGCATCACGCACGTGTCCGCGGGCAACGTCACCGGCAACGGCCACCCCCAGGCGATCCTGCACAGCCGTGCGAAGGGCACCGACGACGCCGCCACCGCCCTGGCCGACATGGAGATCGGCAACTACAACGACTGGCTGCAGGAACTGCCCGCCGGCTACGTCTCCGCCGTGGCGGACATCGACAAGGACGGCCACGCCGACATCGCCGTCGGCAACGACCGCGAGACCTCCGCCGACCCGGCGGGCGCCCTCGGCGGCAAGGTCACGGTCGTCTACGGCGGACCGGACGGCCGGGACAAGGGCCGCGCCCCGCTCGTCCTCACCCAGGACACCGCCGGTGTGCCCGGCGCCTCGGAGAAGGGCGACCGCTTCGGCAGCGGCGTCTCGCTCGGCGACATCAACGGCGACGGCTACGCCGACCTGGCGATCGGCACCGCGGGCGAGAACTCCGCCGCCGGTGCCGTCACCGTGCTGTACGGCTCGGCGTCCGGCCTGACCACCAAGGGCGCGACGTTGTACACCCAGAACACCGCGGGCGTGCCCGGCGGTTCCGAGACGGGCGATCGTTTCGGCGAGCGCGTCACGCTCACCGACCACACCGGCGACCGCCGCGCCGACCTGTCCGTGTCCGCGCCGGGCGAGAACGGCGACGGCGCGGTCTGGTCCCTGCGCGGCACGGCGACCGGCCTCACGGCCACCGGCTCGACGAGCTTCGGCCCCGGCACGACGGGCGTCTCGACGGCCGGCGCACCGGCGTACGGCACGGCCCTCAACTCCTGATCACCGGCTCCTGCTCACCTGATCACCTGATCACCGACTCCTGCTCACCGACTACGGGGAATCGACACATGCGTAGACGCACCCTCCTCCTGGCCACGGCCCTGACCACCGGCCTGCTCACCGCCCTGCCCACGACGGCGGCCACCGCCGCCCCCACCACCGGCCCGACCGCCGACTTCAACGGCGACGGCTACGGCGACGTCGCCTTCGCCGCCCCGTACGCCAAGGTCGACGGCAAGGGCATGGCCGGCTACGTCGCCGTCGTCTACGGCGGCGCCACCGGCCTCGACCCGGCCAAGCGCACCGTCGTCAGCCAGAACACCGCGGGCGTGCCCGGCGAAGCCGAGGCCGAGGACACCTTCGGCGACGCCCTCGCCATGGCCGACCTCAACGGCGACGGCTACACCGACCTCGCGGTCGGCTCCACCGGCGAGGACGTCGGCACCGACGTCGACGGCGGCTCCGTCACCGTCCTGTGGGGCTCGGCGAGCGGCCTGAAGAACGGCACCACGGTGAAGGACCCGGCGGTCTCCGCGCACGACAACTGGGGCAAGCTCCTGACCGCGGGCGACTTCGACGGCGACGGCAAGGCCGACCTGGCCGCGGGCGCCTACGCCGACACGTACGTCATCCGCGGCGGCTTCACCACCACCGGCACCACCGGCCCCGTCCAGCGGATCACCACCCCCGAGACGTCGTACAGCGTCGACGCCATGGAGTCGGGTGACACCAACAACGACGGCAGGTCCGACCTGGTCCTCACCTACCGCGTCCAGCTCGACGAGGGCGAGGTGAACAGCTGGTCCAAGGGCGTCGCCTACCTCGGCACCACCACCGGCCTGGACACCTCCGTCCCCCGCCCCCTGAACGGCGGCACCTCCCTCGCCCTGGGAGACATCGACGGCGACGGCTACGACGAGATCGCCATCGGCAACGTCTTCTCGAAGGAGGACGACCACAGCGGCTCCCTCGGCGGCAAGGTCGTCGTCATCCGCGGCTCGGAGGGCGGCCCCGTCAACGGCGACGCGCCCATGGCCGAGCTCACCCAGGACTCCGAGGGCGTCCCCGGCTCCGACGAGGCGAACGACGGCTTCGGCAACGCGGTCTCCATCGGCGACACCAACGGCGACGGCCACGGCGACCTCGCCATCGGTGTCGTCTTCGAGGACGTCGGCACCATCGAGGACACCGGCGCCACGATCCTGATGAACGGCGCGGCCTCCGGCGTCTCGCGCACCGGCGCCCGCACCTTCACCCAGGACACCGCCGGCGTCCCGGGCGCCGCCGAGGCCATCGACTACTTCGGCTCCGACGTCCTGCTGGCCGACGTCACCAAGGACGGCCACGCCGAGTTCACGATCAACTCCGGCTTCGAGGACGAGGGCATCGGCGCCATCACGGCCCTGCGCGGTTCCGCCACCGGCCCCGTCACCGACGGAGCCCGCTCCTTCGGCCCCGGCAGCCTCGGCCAGGTCCGCTCGTACGGCGCGTTCGGCGCCAACCTCATCGGCTGACCGGCCAGGGAGACAGCATGCGCAGATCCACCACGACCGCCCTGGTCGCCGCCCTGCTGGCGACCGGCGTCACCCCCGTGTTCCTCACCGCCCCCGCCTCGGCCGCGCCCGCGAAGTACGCCGACGACTTCAACGGCGACGGCTACCGCGACCTCGCCGCCGCCGCGCCCTACACCCCGGTCGGCGGCAAGACCGACGCGGGCGCCGTCGTCATCACCTACGGCTCGGCGAACGGCATCAGCGCCGCCCGCCGTACCGTCCTCACCCAGGACACGGCCGGCGTCCCCGGCACCGCCGAGCAGGGCGACCGCTTCGGCAAGGCCCTCGCCTCCGGCGACCTGAACGCCGACGGGTACGCCGACCTCGTGATCGGCAGCGTCGGCGAGGACGTCGACTCCGACGCCGACGGCGGCTCCGTCACCGTCGTCTGGGGCGGCAAGAGCGGCCTGTCCGGCGGCAAGGGCGTCCCGGACCCGGCGGTGTCGGCCCACGACGAGTACGGCATGTCCCTCACGGTCGGTGACTTCTCCGGCGACGGCAGCCCGGACCTCGCCGTCGGCAGCACCGGCGGCGACGTCTGGATCCACCAGCACTTCACCATGGCCTCCGGCCCGACCGCCCGCCAGGAACTCACCACCGGCCTCCGGGGCGGCGCCGGCCTCGCCGGTGCCCAGAGCCTCGCGGCCGGCGACATCAACGGCGACGGCACCGACGACCTGGTCGCCACCGGCAGCGAGGCGTCGACGTACGAGGACGGCGCGATGGTCTTCCTCGGCTCCGCCGCCGGCCTCACCCACCAGACGTTCCTCAGGAGCGGCGGCTGGGAGCTGGCCACTGTCGGCGACCTCGACGGCGACGGCTACGACGACGTCGTCACGGCGGACTACGGCGGCGACGCCAAGAGCCTCGGCGGCTCGGTCAGCGTCTACCCCGGCAGCGCCGACGGCGCCCGCACCAGTCCCCGGACGACGATCAACCAGGACACCCCCGGCGTCCCGGGCGCGGACGAGGAGGACGACTGGTTCGGCAACGACCTCTCCATCGCGGACGTCAACGGCGACGGCTACGGCGACCTGGCGATCGGCACGATCCACGAGGACGTCGGCACCGCGGACATCGCCGGCAGCGTCACGGTCCTGCGCGGCTCGTCCACCGGGCTGACCACCACCGGGGCCCAGTCCTTCACCCAGAACACGGAGGGCGTCCCCGGCACCGCCGAGTCCGCCGACCGCTTCGGTGCGTCCGTACGCCTGTCCGACCTCACCGGCGACGGCAAGGCGGACCTGTCCGTCGGCTCCGACGGCGAGAACCACCCCTCCGGCTCCCTCTACAGCCTGCGCGGCTCGGCCTCGGGCGTGATCACGAAGAACGCGATCAGCTTCGGCCCCGGCTCCCTGGGCATGTCGACGACGGACTACCTGAGGCTGGGCCAGGACATGCTGGGCTGACCCCACGGTGCGGGGCCCCGGCGCGGCCCGTACGGCCGAACCCTGACAACCCATGGGCCGCCAACGGGCCTTACCCCTAAGGGATGTCACAGCTCGGCCGCAAAGCCGGGCCCGGAAGCCCGGGCCCGGCCCGCCACCGCCCGGGACCAGGTACGTTCGAAGACGTGGCTGGATTCAGGATCGGACGCGGCCGGAACAACGGCGCTCCTCAGACGCGACCGCAAGACCCTCCGTACGGGCAGCAGACGCCGCAGGGACCGTCGTACGGCTACCCTCCGGCGCCGCAGCCGTACCCGCAGCAGCAGCCGTACGGCAACGGCGGCGGCCCCACCTGGCCGCAGGCGAACGCCGGGCCCGGCGGCCCCGGCGGCGGCTACGGCGGTCAGGGCGAGCCGGAGTACTTCGGCGACGGCGCGTACCCGCCCGGCCCCCAGGGCCCGCCGGACCCGTACGCGGCGAACAACCCGGGCCACACCCAGGCCTTCTCGGTCGGCGAGGACCCCTACAACCAGGGCGACACCTACCGCGCCGGCGCGGCGGCCCCGCCGCCCGGCCCGGTCGGCCCGCGCCTGCACTGGAAGGCCCTGCTCCGGGGGATCGTCCTCTCCCCCAACCAGACGTTCCTCCAGATGCGCGACTACTCGATGTGGGTCCCGGCCCTCATCGTGACGCTCCTCTACGGCCTGCTCGCCGTCTTCGGCTTCGACGGCGCCCGCAAGGACGCGATAAACGCCACCCTGTCGAACGCGGTCCCGATCGTCCTGACGACCGCCGTCGCGATGGCGCTCAGCGCGTTCATCCTGGGCGTGGTCACCCACACCCTGGCCCGCCAGCTCGGCGGTGACGGCGCCTGGCAGCCCACGGTCGGCCTGTCCATGCTGATCATGTCCCTCACGGACGCGCCCCGTTTGGTCTTCGCGATGTTCGCCGGCGGCGACGCGACGTTCGTGCAGCTGCTGGGCTGGGCCACCTGGGTCGCGGGCGGCGCACTCCTGACCCTGATGGTCAGCCGCTCCCACGACCTGCCCTGGCCGAAGGCGCTCGGCGCGTCGGCGATCCAGCTGATCGCCCTGCTGTCGATCGTGAAGCTGGGCACGGTCTGAGGTCGCAGGAGAACGGACGGGAACGGAAAAAGGGGCTCCTGGAGGAGCCCCTTTCTCATTGCCTCTCAGGCGTCGAGGACCTGCCCGGCCCGCCGCACCACCGGCGGCTCCACGGACCACGGGAAGTTGATCCACTCATCGGTCCGCTTCCACACGTACTCGCACTTCACCAGCGACTGGGACTTCTCGTAGACCACGGCGCTGCGCACCTCGGCGACGGTGTCGAGGCAGAAGTCGCGGACCAGCTTGAGCGTCTTGCCGGTGTCGGCGACGTCGTCGGTGATCAGCACCTTCTTCTCGGAGAAGTCGATCACGTTGGGGACGGGCGCGAGCATGACGGGCATCTCGAGCGTCGTCCCCACGCCCGTGTAGAACTCGACGTTCACCAGGTGGATGTTCTTGCAGTCCAGCGCATAGGCGAGCCCGCCGGCCACGAAGACACCGCCGCGGGCGATGCTGAGCACGATGTCGGGCTCGTACCCGTCGTCGGCGATGGCCTGCGCCAGCTCGCGCACGGCGACGCCGAACCGCTCGTAGGTCAGATTCTCCCGTTCACCGCTCATGCTCGTGTCACTCGTGCTGGGGTCGCTCATGCCGGGGTCGCTCATGCCGGGGTCGCTCACACCTGCGTCCGATGGAAATTGAGGAAGGACCGGGAGGCGGTCGGCCCCCGCTGCCCCTGGTACCGCGACCCGTACCGCTCGCTCCCGTACGGGAAGTCGGCGGGCGAGCTGAGCTTGAACATGCACAGCTGCCCGATCTTCATCCCCGGCCAGAGCTTGATGGGCAGGGTGGCGAGGTTGGACAGCTCGAGGGTGACGTGCCCGCTGAACCCGGGGTCGATGAACCCGGCGGTGGAATGCGTCACCAGTCCCAGCCGCCCCAGCGAACTCTTGCCCTCCAGCCGGGAGGCGAGATCGTCGGGCAGCGTGATGACCTCGTACGTGCTGGCGAGGACGAACTCCCCCGGGTGCAGGATGAACGGCTCGTCCCCCTCCGGCTCCACGAGCCGGGTCAGATCGGTCTGCTCGACGGAGGGGTCGATATGGGGGTACCGGTGGTTCTCGAACACCCGGAAGTAGCGGTCCAGCCGCACATCGATGCTCGACGGCTGCACCATCGCGTCGTCAAACGGATCGATACGCACTCGCCCGGCGTCGATCTCGGCCCGGATGTCCTTGTCTGAGAGAAGCACGCCCCGAGGATACGCAAGGCGCGCGGAGCGCCCACAACCGGACGACTCCGCGCGCCTTATGCCCTATGGCTATGTCTTTGTCCGCTGGTCGCGCTGTTCGCGCTGCTCACTCACGCTCGCTGCCGCTGGCTACCGCTTCTGGTAGCTGACGGGCACGACGCTCCGGAGCCGCGTACACCGCGGGCACCGGAGCAGCCGGCCGGGGCCGAGTCGCTCGGCCTGCTGCATCGGGAACGAAGCGGTGGTGAACACGTGCCCATCGGCACAACGGACGACGGTGCGCTCCATCAAGTCCAAGAGTCCCTTCCCCAAGAGCCGCGTCTGGCTGGTGCTTGCCTGACGACAAAAGCCACAGTACGGGATCAAAGGAACGGCCTTCGAGGCGGCGCTCCGGTCCCGCCCGGACCCTCGCCCACGCCCCCACCGTACGCCCCAACTCCGGTGACCCGCAGCCGCATCCCGCCCCTGAAACGCCCTCAGGCCCCGCGGCATCAACACCCGGGGCCTGACATGAGGTAAAGTGGCGAACGTTCGCACACCGACTCCGTCGGCGTCTTACGCGGGTGTAGTTTAATGGTAGAACATCAGCTTCCCAAGCTGAGAGCGCGAGTTCGATTCTCGTCACCCGCTCCACGAAGAAGGCCCAGGTCAGAGACCTGGGCCGTTTTGCTGTCCGGGGTGATCACTGGCCGCGTGCCAGATTCGTGCCAGAAGGTGTCTCGGCCGTCTTCCGGGCAGCCTCTTCCCGGGCCTTCCGGACGGTGGCATCGAGGCCGGCGGCGACCTCCTCCTGTCGCTCCTCGTCGGAGTGCTGATAGATCAGCGCGGCCTTCTCGGACGACTGTCCGGCGCGCACCATCGTGTCCTTCAGGGTGGCGCCCGACTGGGTGGAGAGCGTGTGCCCGGTGTGCCGCAGGTCGTAGAACCGGAAGCCCTCCGGCATGCCGACGACCTCCCGGGCCTTCCGCCACTTCCGCCCGAAGGTGCTGCGCCGGAAGGGAGCCCCCTTCTCCCCGACAAAGAGCAGCCCGTCCGGGCCCGGCTCGGCGTAGGACTCCAGATGCCAGCGGAGCTCTCGACGGAGGAACGCGGGAAGAATCACAGTCCGGGTGCCTGCTTCGGACTTGGTGTCGCCCTGAACGCGGCGCCCGTTCATCCGTTCCGGCTCGGCGAGGCGGACGCGGAGGCGTAAGTTGTCGAGGTCGACATCCCGGCGCCGGAGACCGGCCAGCTCCTCCGGTCGGAGTGGACCGTACGCGCCGAGGTAGACCATGAGCCGCCACCGCATCCCCACCGCATTGGCGAGGGCGTCCACCTGGCCCACGGTGGCGATGCGCCGCTCAGCGGCCTTCTCCTTACCGGCGCCCTTGATACGGCACGGGTTCCGCGTGATCAGCTCGTCGTCCACGGCCGTCTCCATGATGGCCTTGAGGAGCCGGTACGCCTTGGCCGTGATCGTCTTGGCACCCGTGAGCCGCAGCCGTTCAGCCCGCCACTCGCGGACTCTGGGCGCGGTGATCTCGTCTAAGTCCAAGTCGGCGAAGGCGAACAGGTGCTTGTCGAGGAGGTAGCGGTAGAGGTCCTGCGTCAGCGGCGCGAGCTCCCGTTCCTCCACCCACTTCTCCGCGTAGGCCCGGAAGCTCACCGCGCCCGCATCGGGGTCACGCCACTCACCACGGCGGATCTCGGTTTGCTTCTCGGCGAGCCAGTCATCCGCGTCCGCCGTCGTCTCGAACGTGAACGGCGCCGGGCGCATCACCCCGTCGGGCCCCGGATAGCGCGCCTGGTACCGGCCGGAGGGGAGCTTTCTGATCGCACCGAAGCGGCGACGCCTGCCCCTGTTGTTGGCCATCAGGCAGCCCTTCCGTAGCGCGGCCGGGGGCGCCTCAGCGGCTCCACCGTGCGGGACCGGATGAACTCCTCCACCGCGCTTTCTGGGATGCGCACATGCCGGCCGACCTTCACGTACCGGATGCGGCGTTCCTCGATGAGCCGCCGGGGGAAGCGGGGAGTCGTGCCGAGCAGCTCGGCGACCTGGTCGACGGACAGGTAGCGGTCGTTCATGTGGTGGGCTCTCCTTCCGTTCCGGGGGCGGGGTCGAGGGATGCGGCCAGCCATTGCTCACCGTTGCTGAGGCCGGTTCCGGCGAAGACCCAGTGGGCGAGGACGAGCGTGGTTTCGCCGTCCTGGGGAGCGGCCGTGGCAGCTTGAGTGCGGCGCCATTCGGCGCGGGCGTCGCGGAGGGCGCCGAGAGTGGTGGAGTAGCGGCGGGACTTGGTGGAGAAGTGGCCGCGGAAGCCGAGCATGTGGGCCCAGGCGCGCAGTCGGAGGTGTTCGAGGTCCTTGCGCGCGCCGAGGGTCCACGCCGTTCGGATCATGCGGCGGGCGTGGTCGTTGAGCCGGGCCTGTGCCAGTTCGGCAAGGAAGCGGATCGGTCGGTCCAGGGTGCCGGTCGCTGTCTCGGCGCCCTTGGTGGCGTACTTGGCGATGTACGCGGCGACGGCCCGTTCGGTCAGCTCCTGGCCGCCGTCGAAGTCGGCAGAGCGGATGGTGCGCACGTCGAGTTGGCGGCCGAAGGTGAAGGTGTGGGTGCGGCCGTCGACGTCCGGTCCGTTGACGCGGGTGGCGGTGACGGCGGCATGGATGGCGTCGGTCAGCAGTTCGGCGGACGCCCAGGCCGGAGGTGCCGTGTCGCCGCCCTCCGGGCCGTCGAGGCGGATGACCGCATGGAAGTGGACGGCGCCCCGCTTCTGGTACTCGGCGACCTTGGCGAAGGAGACGCGTGCGTGATGCCGAAATGCGCGCTGGGTGAGGCCGGCGCGCTTGGCGATCTCACGGCGCAGGTAGATCGAGAAACGCCGCCAGAGAGCCCCGGCGTGGGCGTTCCAGAGGACAGCCGCTTCGTAGTCGTACCCGTCGGGGTCGAGGGGCGTCCCGAGGGCCGGGTCTGTGTCGTCGTGCCGGGCACCGCAGCGGCAGGGCCGCCCGCTGGAGGGGCGGTTGTGGACCGGGCCGAAGCTCGGAGCGGTGAGGGTGGCGAAGACGCGCGGGTGTGTGCCGACCTGTTCGGCGGTGCCCTTGCCGCCACGGAGTCCGGCGGTGATCAGGTGGAAGGTGTCTCGGCGGTAGACCTCCGCGCAGGCCGTGCAGCGGGTGGCACGGCGGTTGTTGCAGCGGACGAGGAGACTTCCGGCGGGCAGGGAGGACGAGTCGAGGTGGTGGAGGACGCGCCCGATCTCTCCGGTCGTCCGGTCGACCGCGTACTCGGTTCGGTGGCCGTCGAGGCGCACGGGGTTCGTGCAGCCGCCCAGGCCGGAGAGTTGGCGGGCCAGCTCGGGCATGGTGCCGAGGGAGGCCAGCATGGAGAGTTCCGCCAGCGGGGGCGGAGTCTGCCGGGTGATGATGGGTCTTCCTTTCGGCTGTTTCGGCGGTTGGGAGGGACGGCCCCGGGGGCGGCGGGATGCTTGGCGGCGTTTGCCGCCCCGGCGGCCGGTCAGCGCCTGTTGGCGCCGGTGACGAGGGAGCGCAGGACCACGGCGGCGATGGCCACGGACACGGCCGAGACGGCGACCGCCGCCAGGAGCGCGGTGAGGACGACACCGACGACGACCACGGCGGCGACCGCACCGGCGCCGACCCCGACGAACGGGGCGACCGAGCGGCCCGCGGAGGGAACCGGGGCGTGATCCTGCGGGATGTGGGTGGTGATGCTCGGGACGTGCGGGGTGTCGGGCAGCGTTGGGCGGAACATCGCAGGACTCCTTGTCAGTCGGGGTGTCATTCGCGCGTGCCGTTGACGACGTCGACCCCGGAGCGGGTGCCGGACTCGATGGCCGGGGCGAGGATGGTGTGCGAGAGCCAGAAGCCGAACAGCGCGATCACGACGGCGACCCAGAGGCGGATGCCGAGGAACTTGATCGCGGCCCAGGCGATGACGCCCAGGACGAAGACGAGCGGCAGCGAGACGGTCACGGGAACTCCTCAGCGGACGCGGCAGCGGTGGGTGCGCGCGGCCAGCTCGGCGGCGGCGCGGCTGTCGTAGTCGGTGGAGAAGCCGCACCGCGGAGCCGTGCAGGCGGCGGTGTGCTTCTCGCGGCCCCGGCTGTCGTAGTACGTGGCGACCTGGACGGGACCGATGCGGACGACGCGGCGGAAACGGCGATTGGCGGACATCAGGGCATCTCCTTGTCGGTCTCGCCGGTGAAGTCGGTGACGTGGTCGGCCAGCCAGCGCAAGATCTCGTCGCCCTCGTAGCTGTCGGCGGCGAGGATCACCGGTTCGGCGATCAGCACGGCTTCGGTCAGGCGGTTCTGTCGGGTCAGCTCGGCAGCGCGCTTCAGCGCGCGGAGCGTGGACGGGCGCAAGGGAGAGATTCCTCCGGGTCAGGTGAGTTGGGTGGTGATGGCTTCGGCGAGCGGCATCGGGACACCGAGCCGGGCGCGAAGGGTGGAGGTGTCGATGTCGGTTCCGGTCCGGGCGCGGTGTTCGTCGGCGACCTTCCGGGCGAGGGTGACGAGCGCGGGCGATACCGGGGATGGAGGCGGCGGAGCTGACTCCGGTGCGGTGGCGGGCAGTTCGGACGCAGTCGTGGGCGACTCGATGTCTGCGGCGGTCGGTTCCGGCGCCTGTGCTGTCGAAGGTGGTTCCGGTGCCGTCGCCGGGTCCGCGCTGGGATGCGCTGCTCCGTGAGCGAGCAGCGTGCCGCCGAGGAAGGCGACCGCGGGCCAGCCGGCGACGAGGATGCGGAGCCAGGCCGGTACGTTCTCCAGGTCGAGCAGACCGGCGGTGGCGACGTTGGCGCCCAGTGACGCCGTCAGTGCGACGAGGAACCAGCACCACCCGGACGTTTTCGACTCACCGGAGCGCAGGCGCCGCCAGGCCGCTACCAACAGCAGGTCGACGGAGACCGGATAGGCCCACGCCTTCCAGCCGTCCTGTCCGGCAGCGAGCGCCAGGTCATGCAGGTGAGCGAAGGACAGTGCGGCGGCGATCACCGCTTGAACGAGCACGGCGTCCACACGGACGGGCAGGGCGCGCACGGCCACTCCTTCCAGTTCCGGGCATGGGTGGGGTAGGGACTTGGCGCGGGACGGCCGCGCCGACGGTGTGCACGGGTCGGTTACTCGGTGATCGGCTGAGGAGCGGCCAGAGGACCGGACTCCTTCACCGGCACAGGCGGGACATAGGGCCGGAACGGCGCGAGCGCCGGAACGTCCGGGGCGAGGTGTGCCGTTTCGCGGCAGGTGGCCGCGGCATCGGCGAGGGACAGGTGAGGAGTGCGGATGCGGGACCAGCCGCCGGACGTATCGCCGACGACGGCGAGGCCGGGCAACTCGGCAGCGATGGCACAGGAGGCCAGCACAGCCTCAGGGGCGATGTCACCGAGCGCCATCTTCGCGGACGCCTCGTCGTTTACCCGGTGGCAGACACGGCCCGTGAGCTGAGCCCGGAGCATGGTCGCTCCCTTGCCCAGCTCGGCCCCGAAGCGCTGCCCGCAGACCTCCAGGTAGATGCCGGCTGCGCGTCCGAGCTGGGCGAGCCGGATGAGCTGGGTGACCATCTCGTCCCGCCGCTCTTCCTCCTTCCTGGTCGCGACGAGGAAGAGTTCTGCCACTTCGTCTACGAACAGCACGATGGGAGCCGGACGTTCGTCCTCCGGCAGGCCCCAGACGTCCGAGGTGATCAGCTCATCCGGGGTGCCAGGCGCGATGCCCTGCCGCGCTTTGATCAGGTCGTATCGGTCCTCCATTTCCTTGACGAGCACGGGCAGCAGCTCGGACGCCTGCTCCGGGTCGGTCGCCAGCGCCGAGAGCCGGGGAGCGAACGGCGCCAGCTCCACCCCGCGCTTGCAGTCGATCCCGACCAGGACCACCGGCTGAGCGGCCAGCCCGGCCAGCAGGTTCCGCAGGAACATGGATTTGCCGGACAGCGTGGCGCCGAGCACGAGTTCGTGAGGTACGGCCCGGTAGTCCCGCACGAAGGCGGTTGCGTCCTCCCGCAGAGCCACCGGCACGCGGAGCGGACCGGTATCGGTCCGGCGAGGCATCCGCACCTTGCGCAGGACGTCGAAGCCGACGAGCCGCAGTTCCACGACACCGGGCTTGACGTCCCGCACGTACACGGCGTGAACACCCCAGGCATGCCGAAGCCGTTCGGCCGAGGCCGCCACGTCCGCCGGTTCCTGGCCCGGAGCCAGCCGCAGACGGAGCCGCAGGCCGGTCGAGGTGGGCCGGATCATGCCCCGGCGGGGAGGCACGGGTCGGACCTCACGGCGAGTCGTGGCCTTGACGGCCAGGGCCCGCCACCGGGGCGGCTCGACCGTCAGGCCGCACGCGTCCATGGTGGAGGTGTACGAGGCCAGCAGCCGGGCCACCGAGACGGGCAGCCCGACCGTGGACCAGTACGCCGCCGGATGGGCATGCCGGGCGTAGGCCGCGCCGCCTATCGCAGCGAGCGACCCGCCCAGCTCGGCCCACGTCACCAGGTCGGTCACGACGATCAGCCCGCCTGCTCCATCGGGAAGGCGCCAGGCGCAACAGCGGTCGCCCGGTAGGCGATGCCGTGCCGCTGCTGCCCGTTGAAGACGCTCTCCCACGGCCGGGCGATGAGCCCCGGCAGCGAGACCGGCGCCCCGACGGTCAGCCCGTCCGTCACACCGCTCTCGGGGACGGTGACCTGGATCAGCGACGACTCACCCTCGTCGATGTAGACGACGCCGACCGTCATCAGCGCCTCACCGCTCACGGCATCCTTGGCGATCTCACCGGTCTGCCGGTCACGCACCTTCGGCGCCGGCGCTTCGGTGAGCAGGATTGTGGCGGCCGAGGCGTCAATACGAATCACACGCACAGATTTCTCCTCCTGAGTCGACCAACCTGCCAACCTGACAAGTTGACTTAGCAAGTTCGAAGCTAGGGATGCCAAGTTGACTTGTCAAGTGCGAATCGAGGTGGGAGTCGACGGCGAACTTGCAGCGGATCGGGCTCAGTTCAGACGGTAGGTGTCTTCCAGTTCCTGCCGGTCAGCAGGAAGCAGCACGTCGGAGACTTGCAGAGCCTGCCCCGAAGCGTCACACGCGACGATCAAGACACTGAGGACCGGAACACCCTCAGGGAGATCCAGAAGCTCCGCTTCGGCGCGCTCCGGCAGACGGGCCGAAACCCGTTCCGTGACGTGGTCGAAGCGAACCTTCTTGCGCGTCTCCAGATGTGCGCGAGTGCCGCCCGTCAGCGCATCAGCGCTCTCCAGCTCCGTGCCTTCGACCAGGCCGGCAGGGAAGTAGGACGACACCAGCTCCACCGGTTCGCCATCCTCCTCCACCAGGAAGCGGCGCATGAGAATCTTGGCCCGCTTGGGCAGCCCAAGGGCGGAGGCGACCCGCACCGGAACGGGGACGTAACCGACTTCGACCAACCGCCCCGCCGCTTGCGACTCGTCGCGCGTAAGCGTCTCACTCCCCCGGCGGTCCTTCTGCTCGACGACAGCCGGGCGGCCCCGCACGATCGTGCCGTACCCCTGCCGGGACTCCACCCAGCCGTCACGCTTCAGCAGCTCCAGCGCCCGGACGACGGTCGGCCGGGACATCCCGAAGGACTGCACCAGTTGGTTCTCACTGGGAACCCGCGTGCCGGGCGGGTACGTGCCATCCTCGATGCGGCGCTGGATCGTCTGCGCGAGGCGCACGTACTTCGGTGGCTCCACTTCATACGTCATGAACGCCGCCCGTCGGGATTGGCCAAGTCAACTGGTCAACCAGACTAGCGAATCTCCGATTGTCGAAGTAGAAGCGGAGCGAACTCTTACCTTCCGGGCCAGGCATCGGCCACCACGAAGGAGACGACGGTTCCACCGAAGCGGCTCGGTGCGGCGTGCCACGACTCGGCCAGCGAATCGACGAGGAGCAGTCCACGCCCGTGGGAGTCGTTGGCGTCGGGGTGCCTCAGCCGCACGTTCGCCGGAAAGCCGGGGTTGTGCACGTCGACCCGGAGCGAGGTCCCCTCACGGAACCACTCGACCCGGACGAGCCAGGGTTCGTCCGACCGGCCATAAGCGATGGCGTTGGTCACCAGCTCCGAGATCATCAGCGCGCAGTCATCGACGGAGCAGGCCGGGTTGTACGGGGCGATGAACTTGCGGAACCAGCGCCGAGCGCGCGGCACAGACTCAGCGACAGGGTGCAAGGTCATCGCACCGAGACGCGGTGACTCCTCAGACGGATAGCGGTCGATCATGTAGGCCATCAGGTGCTCACTTCCTGCCGCTACCGTCGCAGTCGAGGCAGCGCCGCTTCGATGTGGCGCGGGTGCGATCGGCGGCGGTGGCAAGCGCCAGGGTCGTTCGTGAGCCGACACGCTTCCAGCCGCGCCCCCGGCAACCTCGGCAAGGTAAGTGCGTGCCCTGATCCGGCCGCTGACTCGTCACACCGCGCCTCCTCCCAGTGAAGTGGCCTTAGCCACTTTCTGGATAGTGGCATTAGCCACTTGGCAGACGCAAGCGATTCGCCGCAACTGGCCCCCTCAGGTGAGGGGGTAGCCCTGCTCGAACGCCCAGCGATGCGGCGGGTAGGTGGCCTCAGCGAACTCCAACGGCCGGTCCTGGAGGTCGAAGACGACGTGGTGCACGATCAGCACGGCAGACCCGGCCGCAAGTTGCAGATCCTCGGCCTCTCCCTCCGTCGCCTCACGCGCACACATGCGGTCTTCCGCGTAACTCCCCTGCCGTCCGGTCATGTTCTCGACGTACAGCAGCGTCCCCTCTTGGATCCGCTCCGGCTCCAGAAGCTTCGGCGCGCGCTGACCGACATCCGGAGCGAACCACGAGGTGGAGAGCGTGATCGGCCCGTCCTGGTTGTTGGTAACCCGCCGCCGATGCACCGCACGGCGATCCTTGACCAGGCCCAGCGCCTCAGCGACGTGATCCGGCGCCTCCAGCCAACCGGCAGAGGCGATCACGGCGTACTCACCAGGCGTGTAGATCTTCCCGGTCTGCCGAGCGCGCCCGTACAACTCACGAGCCCGCCGGTTGACTTCGAGGCTCCGCACGTACGTGCCCGACCCCTGACGCTTCTCGACAAGCCCTTGATGACTCAGCGCCTCCAACGACCGCGCGGCCGTGGGCCGGGAGACCTTCCAGTCCGCCGCCAACTGCCGTTCGGACGGCACTTCGTCTCCTGGTCGCAGGTCACCCCGAAGAATCTGATCACGGATGTAGTGCGCGATCTGGAGATACTTCGGCTGAGCCTCCTCGATCTGCGGCATCAGTCCTCCTCACCCAAGGCGAGCCCCAGGCGAGTAGGCGGGCACCCCGCTACCGAGCTGAGGCCTGCTTCTCGATAAAAGTGGCTATGGCCTCTAGCCACTATAGGGTGAGTGGTCAACCCCCTACCCCGTAGGCTGATCCGCATGACGCGGTTGATCGTCGCAGCAGGAGGAGGGGGCGACGCAGTCGCCGCCGCAATGATTCACGCCGCCCTCTACGGCGACGAGGAGCAGGCGGTGATCCTCACGTACGCATGGGACCGCCTCCTGATCGACCCGGTTCCCGGTCCCCGAGGACCGAACAACTTCACCGGTCTCCAGCCCCTCACCCCAGCGGTCTGGGCAGTGCCGGCCGAAGCTCGCCCGATCGCTCCGGCGGGCTCGACTCTCCCCCGACTCGCAGCAGAGCTCCGGCACACGTTCGCGCTGATCGATCCGCGCCACGGGGTCGAAGGCGTCACCCGCCAACTCGAAGAGCTGGTGGACCACTTGTCACCAGAGTCGATCGACCTCCTGGACGTGGGCGGCGACATCCTCGCCCGCGGCGATGAGCCAACGTTGAAGAGCCCGCTTGCCGATGCCGTCACCCTCGCCGCGTGCTGCCAGGTGAACGCTCCTGTTCGCCTCCTGGTGGCGGGCCCCGGCCTCGACGGGGAACTTCCCCTCGACGAACTGCGCGGCATGCTCGGCCCGCTCATCCACACCCTCACCACGAAGAACGTCGAGCCCATCAGCTCGATCCTGGAGTGGCACCCCTCCGAGGCAACCGGGATGCTCGCGGCGACAGCCCGAGGCGTACGCGGCACCTGCGAGATGCGAGACGCTGGCCTTCCTGTGCCGCTCAGTGGCGAGGGACCGACGGTCCATGAGGTCGACCTGGACGAGGCACTGACCCGCAACCAGTTGGCCCGCGCCATCCTGACGACCGCCAACCTGGACGAGGTTGAGGCACACAGCCGCGAAATCTGCGGCTACTCGGAGATCGACTACGAGCGCAACAAGGCCGCATGGCTCAAGGACGAGCCACCGGCACCGCTCGACCGTGAGGCCGTACTGTCTCAGCTCGACCAGTTCGAAGCCGAGGCCCGGAACCGCGGAGTCACCCACACGACGTTCCGCCGCATCACTGAGGCCCTGAACCTCAACGGCTCCTTGCGCGAGGACCTGCGCCAGCTGCTCATCAACGGCCGTCCGAAGCAGTACGACGCTCCCTTGTGGCGCATCACAGCCACTCCTGAGTAACAACCTTCTTCACGGGTTCAAGGCGGCTCGCTCCGCTCACCGCGCGCGGCCCGGCCCCCGGCCGGGCCTGCGCTCCAGTCTCCGCCCCGCTCCAGCCCGGCCGGCGCCCGTGCCGCGCTCAAAGCATGCAGTACCAGCAGGTCCACAGGCTGCCCGGCGCTCGTACGGGAGAAGTGGATCGGGCCGAGCGAAAGGAAGCGGCGATCTCGTCAGGTCGCAGGCACCGAAGGCGGGGATGAGGCAGTGACGGAACAGATGCCCAACCAAGTCCAAGCCCCTCCGAGGCCTCTCACTCGTAGGATGTGGGAGTACGGAGGAGGGGGTAAGGTCAGCCTGTGGCACAAGTGCTCGTCGTCGGTGTCGGGGACTTTGACAGCGACGGTGGTAATGAGACCTCGGATCCGCTTGCCGTCTCGAAGGGTCTTGACCCTCTACCTTCTATCGCTCCCGCAGTGTCCGCCTTGGCAGCGCAAATGGGAAAGACACAGGGGCTGAAGGTGCTGGGCGGCGGAGCCTCGCACGACCCTGACATGGCAACACTCACCCAGCTATGGCGAAACGCTTGTCGGGAAATGTTGGACAGCGGGTCCCACGAGGCACTCATCGTGCACTTCGCAGGTCATGGCATTCCCGGTCCCGGGAACCAAACGCTGTTCCTGGCCACACGGGAGACCGATCGGGACAATATAACCTGGACGGCTCCTCAGGTGGGCACATGGCTGGGAGAGGTCGAGAGTTTGCCGCCTGGGCCTCCCGTCCTGCTACTGCTGGATGTGTGTGGGGCCGGACGCCCCGTGGTCCAGCAGCTTCTCGACGGAATCAGAGTCGAGGATCGCCGGACATGGATTATCGCTGCGTGCGCCGCGGATGAGAAGACGTTCAGAGCACGGTTCACCGGGGCGACCACTACCGTGCTTGAGCGGCTACGTCAGGGGCAACTCGACCTGTCACCAGCTGTCGAACACGTACCGGTGGAGACCCTAGCGCGCGAGATTGACCGTGAGTTGGCAAGGTCAGCAGTAGCCGAGGGCTATCCGACCCAGAGTGTGCTGCGCACCGCACACCCTGAAGCTCGTACGCAAGTGCCTCCTTTCCTTCTCAATCCGTCGTACCGCGAAACGCCGGGGGGCCAGTTCCGTCAAGCCATGGAAACCGGCCTGTGGCAGTTCGCGGCAGCCGTGGATCCAGGGCTCGACCCACTGCACTTCATTTCGCGGGCCTCCGGCTCACCTCAACAGCAGGGCGTTCTACCAAGTTGCTTCTTCACCGGGCGAGTGCCACAGCTCAAGGTGATCAAGGAATGGCTCGAGGGTGACGGTGAACCATCTCTCCTTGTAATTACTGGCAGCCCAGGGTCAGGTAAGTCAGCACTGCTGGGTGTGGTGGCCTGTCTGGCTCACCCTCAACTACGTGAGGTTACAGGTCAGATCGCGGCTGTCGTAGATCGCGACGTCAGACCCGAACCCATTCCGGACCTGGCTGCCGTCCACGCCCGTCAGCGAGGTCCCAGCGAGGTGTTGTCGTCGGTGGCGACCCAACTGAAGCTAGGCGATGAACCCAGCCGAGGGTGGACCACCCGGGCAGTGCTGGACCGGATCGCCGAGCAGCGGGAAAGCCCCGTTACGGTTGTGGTGGACGCACTGGATGAGGCTTCCTTGGACAGGACGCTTCTCAATGAGGTTCTCCTACCGCTGGCTCGCACCCGTCGTCAGCCCGACAAGAAGGCGCCAGGGAAGAACCCCGTGCTGTGCCGTGTGCTGATAGGCACGCGACCGTGGTGGGACCAATACGGGCAACTGATTGATGAGCTGGACAGCCCCGAGCAGCTCATCAATCTAGACAAGATCCCCGCCAAGCAGAGGATTAGCGAGCTCACCAACTACCTATGCGACGTACTGGCCGCATCAAAGGTATACAGCGGAGTGGGCGTTGCGGCTCTCCGCAAAGCCACCGCGGCAGCAGTTGCCGAGCGACTTGGTCAGCATCACGACCGCGGCGCCTTCTTGCTGGCGTCGCTATTCGCTCACTACCTCGCTCATCAGGACGCAGCCCTGCCGGTGGAACAGGTCATGGCACGCATCCCGGCCGATCTGCCCGGCATGCTGGATCTACATCTGGAAGTTCTCCAGCGTGAACATCCGGCGATGCCTGCAATCCTCGCGGCCATCGCTCATGGCTACGGCCAAGGCATACCGCTCGAGGTCATCGTCAATCTCACATCTGCTTTCCTTCCTGCCGATGTGACGACACCAGACGTAGATGACATCCGCAAAGCCCTGCAAGCGGCTTCGTTCTACCTGCGTTTCGACACTGACAGTGATGCACAACGCCTCTATCGCTTCTACCATCAGAGCCTCGTCGATCACCTGCGTCGCGGCTACACACACATCAGTCGTCGTGACATTTTCGGTCGCGTCCTAGACACAGTGCCAGGTTCCGGGGAGCCGGCTCTTCGCAGGTTCGGGCTTGCTCTGCCCTACGTTCTGCGGCACGCGGCGCAGCACGCTGCCGATGCACGGATGCTGGACCGCCTGTTGTTGTCCGCATCCTTCTTGATCCACTGCGATCCACAGTTGCTGCGAGAGCACCTGATAGCCAGAACGCTGCGCGCCCAGCTCTCAGCGATCATCAGCGACTCCACGCTCTCACCCCTTCATGAGCCGTGGCAGCGACGTCAGTGGCTGCGCAACACAGCCATGGTCTGGGGAGAAACATGGCTGGTGGATGAACTCGACGCCCTCGATGAGCACACAGCGCGGCCAACGCAACACCCAGTGCTGGACTTCCAATGGGGTACCGCTGATCTCCTAAATCGTCCCCGCAGTCCCATTGAGATTGACAAGGTGTCACTCATACGTCACGCGGACCGCTGGCTTGCGGTAGCGAGCGATTTCCAGGGGGGCGTAGCAGTCTGGGATGTCCGCATGGGTGTCCGCCTCTTTGTCCTGAATTTCCCTGAAGACTCTGCGCTCACCGCTCTGTCTACGCGGCAGACCTCAGAAATGGCCCTGGCGGTAGCCGGAACCGATGAGGGCCGTATCTACGCGTGGGATCTCGATACCGGTGCTTTGACGGTCGAGGTGCAGACAGACGCCAATGCTGTTGTAGCCCTCGCAATCGTTCGGTGGGCCGACAGCGATCTCATCGTGACTTGTGGTGGTGGCGAGGTCGTCGCATACAACCTGTCAGGGCAGCGGGTTGCCTCGCTGGATGTGCTCGGCGAGTGGCTCTCTTCTCTGGAAATCCAGGGGCGTGTCGACGACCTATGGGAACCAGATTTGGATATCGAGGGGTACGACTGCACAGCGGTTGCCACCACTGTGCTGGATGGAACACCCGTGTTCGTTGCGGGAGCCATCGATGGCTCTATACATGTATGGGAGGCTGGCGGAAGCCGCCATCGAAGGTGGCCTGGCAGTGCTGGCCGCATCAATTCCCTGCAGTTACTGGAAGGCCCCGGAGGACCGTTCGTGATCACGGGCGGCGAATACGGAGTCGGAGTGTGGGATATACGAGCGGGCACTGAACGGCTCCTACTGACCGTCGGCCTTCAACTCGCAGTTCCCCAGTTCGATGACACTGGTAGGCCCGGCCTGGCTCACTTCAGCTCAAGTGCTGGAGTGATTCTCCGAGATCTCAGTGACGAGCATATCCTCGCTGCCCCCTACTACGCGCTTCCTCGGGAAGTTTCGGGTCTTGAGGCACTGGCGATAGCCGGAGCGCAGGTAGCTGCAGCAGGCCGGACGCGGGTTGGTCCGGTATTCCTCTCACAGACGGGTGACGGCGCCGACAGCACTCTACGCACGCAAGCCCAGCACGATACAGACGTGGAATTGAGCGCCGTGGGAGATGCAGGCGCCACGG
This sequence comes from Streptomyces sp. NPDC044719, assembly GCF_056433405.1. Classification (NCBI taxonomy): domain Bacteria; kingdom Bacillati; phylum Actinomycetota; class Actinomycetes; order Kitasatosporales; family Streptomycetaceae; genus Streptomyces; species Streptomyces sp. NPDC044719. The sequence goes on along the minus strand of NZ_JBWKHE010000003.1, from coordinate 603,069 downwards.
GTCTCGTACCAGCCATCAGCGTGGACGCAGACGGGTTTTTTCTGGCCTGGGATGCGGCTGACGGAGTTGTTCTGCGATCAGGCACCCGAAGCACCGTTGGAGCGGTGTCGGCCGGGACACTGGCCGGCAAGAGCGTCGTGGTCCTGGCACACGGCTGGGGCAGGAATGCAATGATTGAAATCATTGACCTGGCCGACCCGACTTCCGCTGCTAGCACTCTCAAGGTGAAGAACGCGGTGGACGCCTTGTCGATCGACATTGTCAACGGCGCAACCGCACTCACCATTCAAATGAGCGGCGACATCTATACCTGTGACCCAGGAGGAACACTTTCACGGCTGGACACCAACAAAGAGAAAGGTGCGGTGATCCGCTGTTACGCTCAGGGTTCCCACCAGGGCCAAGACATCACAATTGTCGCCACCTCCAACTACTTGGAATGGGAAGGCAATGCCTATGATGCAACTGTACTTACGATGCACCATTCCCTCCAGGGGGCCCGCGTCTTGGCGAATCCCCGGACGGATATTGCCTGCGTAGCAGTGGGCGAATGGGAAGCAATCCCTGCCGTTGTCTACGGCGACGACGAGGGGTATGTGGTCGCCCTTTCCTTGGAGGACTGCGACGAGTTGGGCCGCTTTCAGGCACATGAAGGCCGGCTGGGAACGCTCACGTTCGTCCAGCCGCAAGGTGTCACTTTGCTGGTGACCTCAGGAACGGACGATGCCATCCGCGTGTGGGACCCTCGGCGTCCGGGAACCCTTCTCGCGGAAACCAGCTTCCCCGGCACCCTCGTCAGCGTCAGCGCGTGCGACGACGGGGTCTTCGCAGGGTTCGAAAGCCGAGTCGCCTTCTTCACATGGACGGACCTCGCAACGTTGTCTGATCTGGCCGCCGAAAAGGGGAGTTCATGAGTCGGGTAGTGATCGTCCACGGTGTCCGCAACTACAAACGCGGCCTGTCTGCGACTTCAGCGGCAGACATGCTCGCTGCCACCTGGGCGAAGCAGCTCATCGCGGGCTATCGCGACGCGCGTCTCGAGCACTTTGCGGTACCCGAGATCACAGCTGCCTACTACGCGGACACACTGCACGACGGCGAGTCGCAGGGCGCGACTCCTGGACTCGATGACCTTTCACCCTCGGAGCAGCGTGCCGTGCTGCACTGGCTCAGCGCCCTGGGCATGCCCAACGAGCTGGCGGAAGGCCAGTCCTGGGGCGGCCTGCCGCTGCGCCAGACTCTTGACCTCGTGGCACGTAGACGCGGTGTGGCCGCCCAGACTCTGGCTCGTATAGCCGTCGCCTTTATGCCAGAGGTCTACAGCTACCTCGCCTCCCCGAGCCGTCGACGACGGGCACAGGAAGCCGTCGCTCAAGCCATCAAGGACTCCGGCGCCAGAGTACTCGTGGCGCACTCCCTCGGATCGGTAGTCGCTTATGAAACCCTGCACGCCTTCGATGGCTTGGGCATTGAGGTCTTCATCACTTTGGGGTCGCCGCTGGGACTATCCGGAGCAGTGTTCGACATGCTCGATCCCGCCCCCGCTAGCGGCCACGGCGAACGTCCTCCAGAGCTCCGCCACTGGATCAACATCGCTGATGCCGGTGACCTCGTGGCACTGCCTCGGCGGCTCGGCGACCGATTTCCCGTCGACGCCCACGAAGAAACCCACATGGCATTGGCCGACTTCCACACTCTGAACATGTACCTCGCCTGCGGTCTGACCGCTGCGGCACTTGCCCCGCACTGCGCCTCTTAGTGGTTATTCGCCCCCACAAGCAAACGCCGTCGTTTCCCGAGCTGAGGGCTCCAGCCGTCGTCACGCGCTGGCCGTGCCCAATTGCTCTGGTCGACGACACACCCCGATGTCATGGCTGAGGCTGGTGGGGGTACAGCGAGGCACACGCGTGCGTGGTCGGTCGACGCACCCGCCGTCGTGGCCGACTTTCGGCGGCTGAGGTTCAGGCGGTCGCAAAAGGGTTCGCCTCTGCGTCGGTGTGCGATGCGTCTGCACCGGATCGGCACGGCGCGGCGGGTAGGGGAGCCCGGGTTGATCTTCGGGTTCACGGGCCTGCCGCGCATTGTGGTGGTACGTGGAGCGGCACACATGGTGGCGGTGGGCCAACCGGCCCGAGGAACCCTTGGAGGGCTGCCCAGTTCCGGGGCTGTTTCGGTGACATCCAACACTGACATCAACGGACCCGGACGGCGGCATACGTCAGCGCTCCCTCATGACCGTCGGAATAGCGAGCAACGGCCCCAGGGGCGGGCGTAGCTCGAACTCCTAATGCGGTGCTCATGGACGGGCGTGCTCCCGGGCCGGCCGTCTTCGGGCCGTAGAAGGGCGCTCAGCGATGACCAACGCAGCACAGGGCACTGCCGGGCAACACTGAGCGCTCAGTGGCAGCAGCCCGGAGGGGGCCGGCAATGTCCCGGTGCCTCGCCAGACAGCGGCGACGGTGTAAGCCAGGAGGTTCGCCAAGGTTCCCAACTCCCGGATCATCGAGGCCAGATGCGGTATTGGTAGGGGCATGAGTGAGCCGTCGCCTGCCCCCGAGCCTCCAGACTGGCCGCACTGCGGAACCGGGGCCGACTCTACGAATGACGCCATCGGATGCTTGGGCATTCAAATCAGCCCGGGTGGGGCGTGTCTTGAACACACTACGGAACAAATCAGGCGCCGGTACCTAGACTCCTTGGGGCCAGGAGACTCGATCAATCTAAGCGGCACCGCATTCGACGCGAATCTTCTAGATGAGGTGCTCGATGCCGTAAAAGACCCCAGCACAGGAAAGTCTACTTTCGGCCCCGCCGCTTTCAGAAAAGCAAGTTTCGGCGGCGCGACGGACACTGCCAGCGCAGCATCATTCGCCGATGCACTGTTCCAGGGGGACGTCGATTTCGGCGAGTCTCATTTCGGTGACGGCTTCTCTCTGGAGCAGACAGAATTCCTCGGTGGCGCATCCTTCTGGCGAGGGAAGTTCTCTGGTGACACTTTCTTCGAGGGCGCGCTATTCAGGAACGAAGTGAACCTACGCGAAACCGATTTCGATTGGCTACTCTCAAATACAGCTCAATATTTCGGAAACGTGGACTTGACTGACGCCACCCTTCGAGAGATATGGCTTCTCGGCGCGGTATTCCATAAGGGCTTGAAGATACACTCCACTACACTACAAAGCGCTTCCCCAATAGGCCCCTTCATGTGCCTAGGGGAACTCAGTCTGTATGAAGCAAATTTTCCGAAACCCACTACGCTAGAGGTCACAGCAAGGCGAATCGCCTGCTATAGGACTACCTGGGGGGCGGTTGCAAAAATCAAAGCGCGCCATGCTCAAATCTTATTGGAAGATCCTGTACTCTCGCAACCACTAGCAATCGTCAGCGCATCCACCCCCTTCGATGACATTCCACCCGAATCTTTTGCTGGTACCACTCATAGCGGAGAAGCAAAGATTGTCTCACTCGACGGAGTGGACTGCGCTTGGCTCACACTGTCAAACCTCGACCTTTCTTCATGCAGATTCGATGGCGCTCTTCACCTTGACCAACTCAGGCTAGAGGGGCGATGGATATTCTCGAATCCTCCTCAAGGAACACAATGGCAGTTGGGAATTCCATTCAGCTGGAACCAGCGGCAGGTGATCGAGGAGGAACGCATGTGGCGCGCTTTGCCATCCCACCCTGCATCTCTGCATCGTGGGTGGGGCGCCGCTCCGGAGCACCCACACGATGTCCCGAGCCTCGCTAGTCTCGCAATCATCTACCGTCAGCTCCGCAAGGGCCGTGAGGATGCAAAGGACGAACCGGGCGCAGCAGACTTCTACTACGGCGAAATGGAAATGCGCCGCCACAGCAGAGGATGGGGGACAGCAGAACGCTGGCTGCTTCAGGCGTATTGGCTGCTGTCCGGCTACGGCCTGCGTGCCTCGCGTGCGCTCGGCTGGCTCACCCTCGCAATGATGACGACGATCTTGCTGATGATGGGCTTCGGCCTCCCCCAGAACTCCCCCAAGCAGGAGGCTACCGGCACCGTTCCGCCCGGTGGCGGCACGATGACCTTCGAAATCGACAAGGACGATCCGAAGAATCCGACAGGAGATCGCTTCACCGGCGAGCGCTTCGACAAGGCGCTCAGCGTCACGCTCAACTCGGTCGTGTTCCGCTCCAGCGGGGAGGAGCTGACGACAGCCGGCCGGTACATCGAGATGGCATCCCGCTTCTCCGAGCCGGTGCTGCTCGGTCTTGCTGCGCTCGCCATTCGGGGGCGAGTGAAACGGTAGGCGGGCGGTGTCAGAGGCGTGCCAGACCCGTGCCAGATCGTGCGGGGAACCAAGGGGAATGCCGGGGAACCAGCCGACCGTTTCCACTAGGGTCCGACGCTACTCCGCCGCAGGTCAGCTCCAAGACAAGCCGCAGATACCCTTAGCTTCCCAAGCTGAGAGCGCGAGTTCGATTCTCGTCACCCGCTCCATGATGAAACCCCAGGTCAGCGACCTGGGGTTTGCTTATTGTCTAGATCAATTTGAGGGTGGGTTCCGAGACGAAGCGCCAGCGCGCCGCAAATGGCGAGACGCACTTTCCGTGACCCGCGTCACAACACATGCGAATCTGCGCTACTCGCATACGCAGAGATGTAGTTGGGCGTGGCGCTCGTCGAGACCATCACCGCGGCCATCGGGCTCTGGACCACGCCCGCCCCGCTCTGCAGCGGCCGCGCTCCGTAACCGCCCTGCCGCTCATGATGCTCCTTGCCGAGGCACACCCGGCCCGGGCATCGAACGAAGCCGCTCCTCCGCCGGCTGGGTGCCGTCGCATCCCCTGGAAACTCGGTCAGCGCACTGTCGGCGCGTAAGTCCCGCCGTCGGCCTGGCTCATACGTGCCTGGGTACTGGGTGGCGGGGCAGGGAGGCCGCATACTCGGTGACCGTTGCGGTGCGTCAGGGCGGTGGCTGCTGCGACCGATTCGGTGGACAGACAAGGAAGGGCATGGGGGACATGAGTGGTGGCGACCGGCCGATAATGCCGGAGTCGGTGGACAGTCCCGCTCTGCGGACACCGCCGACAGGCAAGGCGGCGCGGTGGCTGCTGCGTCACAGGGTGCAGCCGGTCGGGCCCGCGGCCGGTGAGAGCCATGCCGAGCCACATGCCTGGTGGAAGGTGATGTGCCTGACCGGGGTCGACTACTTCTCCAGTCTGGCCTACGTGCCGGCGATCGCCGCTTTGGCCGCCGGGGCCGTCTCTCCTCTGGCGACGCTGCTGATCGTGGCGTTGACGTTGCTGGGGATGCTGCCGATGTACCGGAAGGTGGCGAAGGAGAGTCCGCACGGCGCGGGATCGGTCGCCATGCTGGAGGATCTGCTGCCGTTCTGGTGGGGCAAGCTGTTCGTTCTGGTCCTGCTCGGGTTCGTGGCCACCTCGTGGATCATCACCATCACTTTGTCCACGGCGGACGCTTCCGTACACGTGGTGGAGAACCCCTTCTTCCCCTCCGTGCTCCACGGCCACGAGGTCGCCCTGACCGTGGGGCTGCTGCTGATCCTGGGAGGTGTTTTCCTGCTCGGGTTCAGTGAGGCGGTCAGTGTCGCCATCCCGCTGGTCGCCGTCTTCCTGGCGCTCAACGCGGTCGTCATCGCGGTCGGCCTGGTCCATGTCTTCACGACGGACGGCGCGCTGTCGGCCTGGACCGACGCGCTCGTCGACGGCGGAGGCGGCTTCGGTGACCTTGCCGGTCCGGCGCTGCTGGCCTTCCCTCTACTGGTGCTGGGGCTGTCGGGCTTCGAGACCGGTGTGAGCATGATGCCGCTCGTGGCGGCCGACGGTGCCGACGCCGAGCAGCGGCTTCGCTCGAGGATCCGCAATGCCCGCCGGCTTCTGACCACGGCCGCTGTGATCATGAGCGTCTACCTGCTGGCCGCAAGCTTCGTGACCACCGTCCTCATCCCGGAGAAGGAGTTCGAACCCGGCGGTGCGGCCAACGGCCGGGCTCTGGCCTGGCTGGCCCACGAGCATGTCAGTGAGGCGTTCGGAACCGCCTACGACATCAGCACCATCCTCATCCTGTGGTTCGCCGGTGCATCCGCCATGGCCGGATTGATCAACATCGTTCCCCGCTACCTGCCGGACTACGGCATGGCCCCCGAATGGGGACGCGCGGTGCGTCCGGTCGTCATCGTCTACACCGCTCTGTGCATCCTGATCACCATTGCCTTCGACGCCGACGTCGATGCCCAGGCCGGTGCCTACGCCACCGGGATCCTGGCGATGATGGTCTCCGGCGCCTTCGCCGTGACCGTCTTCATGGCACGCAATCGTCGTCGCGCGAGTACGGTCGGCTTCGCCCTGCTCACCGCGGTGCTGCTCTACGCTCTGGTGGCCAACATCGTCGACAAGCCCGACGGCATCGCCATCTCCGGCTTCTTCATCATGGGCATCATCATCGTGTCGCTGATCTCCCGCGTCTCGCGCACCACCGAACTGCGTGCCGACCGCATCGTCTTCGACGAGGCCGCCCGCCGGTTCATTGCCGACACCCTCGCCCACGACGAGTCCATCAACATCATCGCCAACCGCCGCCAAGCCGGCGACTCCGCCGAGTACAGCGCCAAGGAACGCGAACAACGCGGCACCAACCCGGTCCCGGGCCCCGCTGACGTGCTCTTCCTGGAGATCGACGTGGTCGACCCGTCCGACTTCAGCGAAACCCTCACCGTCCACGGCGTCGAAGTCGACGGCTACCGCATCCTGCGCGCCGAGGCGCCGGCCGCCCCCAACGCCATCGCCGCCATCCTCCTCGCCCTGCGCGACGCCACCGACGTGCAGCCGCACTGCTACTTCGCCTGGGCCGAAGGCAGCCCCCTCGTGCACATGATCCGTTACTTCCTCCTCGGACGCGGTGACACCGCCCCCGTCACCCGCGAAATCATCCGCAGCAACGAACCCGACCCGGACCGCCGTCCCGGTATTCACGTCGGCGGCTGAGCCCGTCACCTCCGCCTGGGGATCGCGGCGGACCGAAGTGCTGTGGCTTCTGGGGCTCGCCGCCTGGGCCCTGATTGCGGCCGGTCTCATCGAGATGATCTACCGGCCCTGAACCCCCGGCCGCCCGGGCGTACGCCGACACCAGCACGTCAGGCAGCGGCTCCACGCGCCGCGAGACGCGCGCCGCATGGCGGTCACGCCGCACAGCAGCAGGCCGTCGGCGGCGGACTTCCGCGCACCCTCGTGGCCGGCACTCCGCACGTCCCGCGTCCACTCGAGGCCGTTCGTCACCTCACCGAAGCCGTCACGCACCTCATCACGGATGGCACACGGGAGCCGCTCAGGTCACCCGCCCGTCAAGAGGACGTCAGGGTCGGCCGGTTGGGTGCGAAGATGCCGCAAGGAACCGTCAGCATGGCGGGTAACGGGCCGAGCCTGGATGCGACCGAGGAAGAAGGAGCTCGCATCCATGTCCGTCCTGACCACCGAGCCGAATGCCGTCCCCGCCGGCGAAGAGCCCCCTGATACCGGTGAACGTCACCGGCTGACCACCGTCACCGGGCTCGCCGCGCTGTCGCTGGACGCGATGGCGTCGGTGGCGTACGGGCCCGAGGCGATCGTCCTCGTCCTGGCCGCCGCGGGCGCCCACGGCCTGGGCTTCACCATGCCGGTGACGCTGGCCATCGCCGCCCTGCTGGCGGTGCTGGTGGCGTCGTACCGGCAGGTGATCGCGGCCTTCCCGGACGGCGGCGGCTCCTACGCGGTCGCGAAGACCCACCTGGGTGCGCGCACGAGTCTGGTGGCCGCGGCCTCGCTGGTCCTGGACTACGTCCTGAACGTCGCCGTGGCGGTCACGGCCGGAGTGGCGGCGCTGACCTCCGCCTTCCCGGCGCTCTACGACGACCGGCTGTGGCTCTGCCTGGCGGTGCTCGCCGTGATCACGGGGGTCAACCTGCGCGGGATCGTGGAGTCCGCCAGGGCGTTCATCGCGCCGACGGTCGTCTTCGTCGGCGCGATCCTCGTCCTGATAGCCGTCGGGCTGTTCCGCTCCGAACCCGTGAGCACGGTGACCGCGGACGGGCACGCCTCGGTCGTCGCGGACGACGCCACCACCGTGGGGGCACTGCTCCTGCTGAAAGCCTTCGCCTCCGGCTGTGCCGCTCTGACGGGGGTCGAGGCCATCGCCAACGCCGTCCCCTCCTTCCGGGTCCCGCGCGTCAGGCGGGCCCAGCGCGCGGAGGTCGGACTCGGGGCCGTCCTCGGCGTGATGCTCATCGGTCTGTCGGTGCTGATCGGGCGCTTCCACCTCCAGCCGGTCGAGGGCGTCACCGTCCTCGCCCAGCTCGCGGACGCCTCGCTCGGCCACAACTGGGCCTTTTACGTCATCCAGTTCGCGACGATGATGCTGCTCGCCCTGTCGGCGAACACCTCCTTCGGCGGCCTGCCGGTGCTGCTCAAGGTGCTGGCCCGCGACAACTACGCGCCGCACGTGTTCGCCCTGAAGGCGGACCGGCAGGTCCACCGGCACGGCGTCCTCGCTCTGGCCATCGTCTCGGCCGCGCTGCTCGTCTTCTCGGGCGGCGACACCAACACCCTCGTGCCGCTCTTCGCGATCGGCGTCTTCATCGGCTTCACCATCGCGCAGGTGGGCATGGTCCGGCATTGGCGAGCGGAGCGGGGAGTGGGGTGGCGCGGCAAGGCGCTGCTCAACGGCTTCGGCGCGCTGCTCACCGGTCTCGCCACCGTCGTTGTCACTGTGGAGAAGTTCCAGGAGGGCGCCTGGCTGGTCGTGATCGCCCTGCCCCTCCTCGTGGTCTCCTTCGAGACCGTGTACCGCGCCTACGCCCGGATCGGCGGGCGGCTCGGCCTCGGCCGCATTCCGGAACCCCCGCACCGCGAACGCTCACTGGTGATCGTTCCCGTCTCGTCGCTGTCCAGGGTGACCTCGGAGGCCCTCACGGCAGCCGCCTCCCTCGGCGACGAGGTGCGTGCGGTGACCGTCTGCTACCCGGACTCCGAGGACCGGGTTCACATGCACGCCCTGGAGCGCTCCTGGGCGGAATGGGATCCCGGTGTGCCTCTGGTCCGGTTGTCGAGCGAGCGGCGCAGCCTGGGGCGTCCGATCGCCGCGTACGTTCGTGGGGTGGCCGCCGCCGAGCCGGGCACGCGCGTCACCGTGCTGATCCCGGAGACCGAGCCGGAGCGGCTGTGGCAGCGGCTGTGGCAGACCCAGCGGGGCGCGGTCGTCGCGCACGCCGTACGGCGGGAGACGGACGCGGTGATCTGCCGGCTCCGCTTCCGGCTCCTCTGAGCCAGGCGGCGGCGTCAGAGTTCCGTCAAGGCCGTGGGTCCCGCCGTAAGAGGGCCGTCAACGGGAGGCCGATCCGGCCAAAGCGGCGCTTTCCTCGAAGCGTCCGTTTCACCGAACCTCACTCCAGGAGTTCGCGATGGCCGATCTGGCCTTCGTCGTCACCGTGCTCGCGGTGTTCGCGCTGGTGGCTCTCGTCGCCAAGGGGGTGACGAAGCTGTGACCGCCGAGAACGTCGTCGGCCTGGTCGTGGCCGTCTCCCTGCTGGGCTATCTCGTCCTCGCCCTGATCTTCCCGGAGAGGTTCTGAGCCCCGATGGGTCCCGTACTTGCCGGTGTGCTCCAGCTGCTCGCACTCATAGCCGCGCTCGCTCTCGCCTACATCCCCCTTGGCGACTACATGGCCAAGGTCTACTCCTCCGACAAGCACTGGCGTGTCGAGAAGTGGGTCTACAAGGGCATCGGTGCCAACCCCGACGCCGAAATGACCTGGCCCGCATACCTGCGCGGCGTGCTCGCCTTCTCGGCCGTCGGCGTCCTCTTCCTCTATCTGCTGATGCGGCTCCAGGGCGTTCTGCCCGGCTCGCTGGGGTTCTCCTCCGTCGATCCGGCGCAGTCGTTCAACACGGCCGTGTCGTTCGTGACGAACACCAACTGGCAGTCGTACTACGGCGAGCAGACCATGGGGCACGTCGTGCAGACCGCCGGTCTCGCCGTGCAGAACTTCGTCTCCGCGGCCGTCGGCATGGCGGTCGCCGTGGCGCTGGTGCGCGGCTTCGCCCTCCCCCACTCTCGGCTTCGCTCGAGCGGGGGGACCCCCATGCGCACCGGTGAGCTCGGCAACTTCTGGTCCGACCTGGTGCGCGGCACCCTGCGGATCCTGGTGCCGGCGGCGGCGATCGCCGCGATCGTGCTGGTGGCCTGCGGTGTCATCCAGAACTTCTCCGGCATCCACGAGGTCGGACAGTTCTTGGGTGGCTCGCAGCAGTGGAACGGCGGCGCGGTCGCCTCGCAGGAGGCCATCAAGGAGATCGGCACCAACGGCGGCGGCTACTTCAACGCCAACTCCGCACACCCCTTCGAGAACCCGACGCCCTTCACCAACCTGTTCGAGATCTTCCTGATCCTGGTGATCCCGTTCGCGCTGACCCGCACCTTCGGGGTCATGGTCGGCTCGGTAAGGCAGGGTTACGCCATCCTCGCCACGATGTTCACCATCTGGCTGGGCTTCGTGGCCCTGATGATGTGGACCGAGTTCGCCCACCACGGCCCGGCGCTCCAGGCCGCGGGCGGGGCCTACGAGGGCAAGGAGGTCCGCTTCGGCGTCGGCGCGTCCTCGATCTTCGCGGTGTCGACCACGCTCACCTCGACCGGAGCGGTGGACTCCTTCCACTCCTCGTTCACCGGTCTGGGCGGCGGCATCACCATGCTCGGCATGATGCTGGGCGAGATCGCACCCGGCGGGGTCGGCTCCGGTCTCTACGGCATGCTGATCATGGCGGTCATCGCGGTGTTCATCGCCGGCCTGATGGTCGGCCGGACTCCGGAATACCTGGGGAAGAAGATCGGCACCCGCGAGATCAAACTCGCCGCCTGCTACATACTCATCACCCCGGCACTGGTGCTCGTCTTCACCGCCGTCTCCATGGCCCTGCCGACCCCGCCGCACTCGATGCTGAATTCCGGCGCGCACGGCTTCTCCGAGGTGCTCTACGCCTTCACGTCCGCGGCGAACAACAACGGCTCGGCCTTCGCCGGACTGAACGCGAACACCGACTGGTTCAACACCATGACCGGGCTCGCGATGCTGCTGGGCCGCTTCCTGCCGATGGTGTTCGTCCTGGCGCTGGCCGGCTCGCTCGCCGAGCAGAAGCCGGTGCCCGTGACCGCGGGCACCCTGCGTACCGAGAAGCCGCTGTTCACCGGCCTGCTGGTGGGCGCGATCCTGATCATCACCGGTCTCACGTACTTCCCCGCCCTCGCGCTGGGCCCGCTCGCCGAGGGGCTGGCGTGATGACCACCCGTACAGAGAAGTCAGAGGACTCCATGTCCACAGCCACTCCCACCCGGGCGCCGCACAGCGACGCTCCCACCGGGCCCAAGCCCGCCGAGGGCCGTGTCGGTGCGGGCCTTTTCGACCCCAGGCAACTGGTCGCGTCTCTGCCGGACGCCTTCCGCAAGCTCGACCCGCGGGTGATGGTCAAGTCGCCCGTGATGTTCGTGGTGTGGATCGGCTCGGTCCTGACGACCGTCTTCTCCTTCACGGACCCGGGCGACTGGTTCGGCTGGACGATCAGCGTCTGGCTGTGGCTGACGGTCGTCTTCGCCAACCTGGCGGAGGCGGTCGCCGAGGGCCGCGGCAAGGCACAGGCCGACACCCTGCGCCAAGCCAAGACCGGCACGATCGCCCGCCGGCTGCTCACCGACGGCTCGGAAGAGCGGATCCCCGGCACCGAGCTGACCATCGGCGACCTCGTGGTGTGCGAGGCCGGGGATGTCATCCCCGGTGACGGGGACGTCGTCGAGGGCGTCGCGTCGGTCGACGAGTCGGCGATCACCGGTGAATCGGCCCCGGTCATCCGTGAGTCGGGCGGCGACCGCTCGGCCGTCACCGGCGGCACGAAGGTGCTGTCCGACCGGATCGTCATCAAGATCACGACGAAGCCGGGCGAGACCTTCATCGACCGGATGATCAACCTCGTCGAGGGCGCGGCGCGGCAGAAGACGCCCAACGAGATCGCGCTGAACATCCTCCTCGCCTCGCTGACCATCGTCTTCCTCCTCGCGTGCGCCACGCTCCCGCCGTTCGCGGACTACGCCGGTACGCACTTGACGATGGTGGTGCTGATCGCCCTGCTGGTCTGTCTGATACCGACCACCATCGGCGCGCTGCTGTCCGCGATCGGCATCGCCGGCATGGACCGCCTGGTGCAGCGCAACGTGCTGGCCATGTCGGGCCGGGCGGTCGAGGCCGCCGGTGACGTCTCCACGCTGCTGCTCGACAAGACCGGCACCATCACCCTCGGCAACCGGCAGGCCGCCGAGTTCGTGCCGGTGCGCGGGACCACGGAAGCGGAGGTCGCGGATGCGGCCCAGCTGTCGTCACTGGCGGACGAGACGCCGGAGGGCCGCTCGGTCGTCGTCCTGGCGAAAGAGAAGTACGGGCTGCGCGAGCGCCATCAGGGCGAGCTGGCGCACGCCGAATGGATCGAGTTCACTGCTCAGACCCGGATGTCGGGCGTCGACGTCGACGGCCGCAAGATCCGCAAGGGCGCCACGGCCTCGGTCATCGCCTGGGTCGAGGGGCAGGGCGGCACGGTCGCGAAGGACGCGGACGGGATCGCACACCGCATCTCAGAGGCGGGCGGGACCCCGCTGCTGGTCGCCGTGGACGACGAACGGGGGGCCCGCGTCCTGGGCGTCATCCACCTCAAGGACGTGGTGAAGGACGGCATGCGGGAGCGCTTCGAGGAACTGCGCCGCATGGGCATCAAGACCGTCATGATCACCGGCGACAACCCGCTGACCGCGAAGGCGATCGCCGAGGAGGCCGGTGTCGACGACTTCCTCGCCGAGGCCACTCCCGAGGACAAGATGGCCCTCATCAAGCGCGAGCAGGCGGGCGGCAAGCTCGTCGCGATGACCGGCGACGGCACCAACGACGCCCCGGCCCTCGCGCAGGCCGACGTCGGCGTGGCGATGAACACGGGCACGTCGGCCGCGAAGGAGGCCGGCAACATGGTCGACCTCGACTCGAACCCGACCAAGCTCATCGAGATCGTCGAGATCGGCAAACAACTCCTCATCACCCGGGGCGCGTTGACGACGTTCTCCATCGCCAACGACGTCGCCAAATACTTCGCGATCATCCCGGCGCTGTTCGCGGCGGTCTATCCCGGCCTGGACAAGCTCAACATCATGGGCCTGTCCTCGCCGGACTCCGCGATCCTGTCGGCCGTCGTCTTCAACGCGCTGATCATCATCGCGCTGGTGCCGCTGTCCCTGAAGGGCGTGCGCTACCGGCCGGTCAGCGCGGACCGCATGCTGCGACGGAACCTCACCATCTACGGGCTGGGCGGGCTGATCGCCCCGTTCATCGGCATCAAGCTCATCGACCTGCTCATCTCCCTGATCCCCGGGCTGTAATTCTTCGAAAGCGTGGTGAAGCACCATGAACAACTCCGTCGTGAACACCGCCCGGTTGCTCGGAGCGGGCCTGCGCGCCCTCCTCGTGCTGACCCTGGTCACCGGCGTGATCTACCCGCTGGTCGTCACCGGCATCGCCCAGGGGCTGTTCCCCGGCAAGGCGAACGGCTCCGAGGTCAAGGCGGACGGCAGGGTCGTGGGCTCGTCCCTGATCGGCCAACAGGGCTACAGCCTGGACTACTTCCAGCCCCGCCCGGCGAACGGGCTCGGCGAGAACTCGGTCAACACCCAGTACAAGCTGATCCTTTCCGGCGCCACCAACCTGTCCGCCGACAACGACAAGCTCGTCAAGTCGGTGGAGGACGCCAAGGCGAAGGTCGTCAAGGACAACTCCACCCCCGACCACACGGTCAAGCCGTCCCAGGTCCCGGCCGACGCCGTGACGTCCTCGGGCTCCGGCCTGGACCCGGACATCTCCCCGGCCTACGCCGACCTCCAGGTCCACCGCGTCGCCGAGCGCAACGGCCTGACCGTCGCCCAGGTGCAGAGGCTCGTCGACGACCACACCGAGGGCCGCACTCTCGGCTTCATCGGCGAGCCCCGGGTCAACGTGCTCGAACTCAACATCGCGCTCAAGGACCTCGTGGCCGAGGGCTGACGAGCTGAAGGAGCGGGGGCCGGCGGAGACGAGGACCTTCTTCCTCCGCCACGGCCCTCCGTCTCGCCACCGCCCGTCAGCCCGACGTGGAGATGCTCGACCTCGGACCAACCGCGCTCCGGGCAGGACTCCGCACCTCCTTTCACCCGTCATCATTGCAACGCAACGTTGCATTCACCCTTCGGCTCATTGCATCAATTTGCCTCAGCCTAGCTGCATCATCGCCATTCATGTGATTGACGACATTTCAAACGCAACGTAGCTTTCGAAATGCGTCAACCACGTGCTCTCGCGAGATGAGGAATGGCCATGAGCGAATCCCTCCACACCGTCACGACACCGCCGACGGAGCGTCAGTCCGGCTGCCCCTTCGACCCGCCCGCGGAGCTGCTCGACGCCCGCCGGCACGGACCTATCAGCCGCTACACCCACCCCGGCGGAAAGCCCGGCTGGCTGATCACCGGATACGACCTGGTCCGGTCGGTCCTGGCCGACCCACGGTTCAGCTCGCGCAAGGACCTCATGAACGTCGTCGACTTCGAGCTTCCTCCGGCACCGCCCGGAGAGTTCCTCCTCATGGACGAACCACAGCACGGGCGCTACCGGAAACCGCTGGTGGGCAAGTTCACCGCACGCCGGATGCGGCTGCTCGCCGAGCGCGTCGAGCAGATCACCACCGAGTGCCTGGACACGATGGAGAAGACCGGCCCGCCGACGGACCTGGTGACCGCGTTCGCCAAGCCCATCCCCACCATCATCATCTGCGAGATCCTCGGAGTGCCGTACCAGGACCGGGATTCGTTCCAGGAACAGATCGACACGTTCATGGGAGGGGAGACCAGCGACGAGGACCTGATAGCGGCCTACACCGCGACCCAGCAGTACCTCGCGGAGCTGGTGGCCGCCAAGCGCGCGAACCCCACCGACGACGTGCTCAGCGAACTCACCGACAGCGACCTGACCGATGAGGAGCTTCAGGGGATCAGCCTGATCCTGCTGGCGGCCGGGTTCGACACCACCGCGAACATGCTCTCCCTCGGTACCTTCGCGCTGCTGCAGAACCCGGCCCAACTGGCCGCGCTGCGCGCCGATCCAGCGCTCACCGACCAGGCCGTGGAGGAGCTTCTGCGGTATCTGAGCGTCGCCAAGTCGTTCATGCGGACGGCTCTGGAAGACGTCGAGGTGGGCGGCCAGAGCATCGAGGCCGGCACGACGGTCGTCCTGTCGTACCACACCGCCAACCGCGATCCCGAGCGCTACACCGATCCCCACGTGCTCGACCTCCACCGGCAGGACGGCGGGCACCTGGCCTTCGGGCACGGTATCCACCTGTGCCTGGGCCAGCAGCTGGCCCGCATCGAAATGCGCATCGCATTCTCCGCGCTGCTCAAGCGCTTCCCCACGCTGCGCCTGGCCGTACCGGCCGAAGAAGTCGGCCTGCGCCCGGAGACCGCGGACATCTACGGCGTGAAGAGCCTCCCTGTCACCTGGGACGCGTGACCGCGAACCGGTGACGGGGAGTTCCCGTACGGTCGCCCCCCCACCGCTGCGGATGTTCGCCTGCGACGGTCGCGCCCGCCTCGCCCTATCCGCGCTCTGAACCCGATGTGGCAGTGTCGCCCGAGCTCTCTTCGGGTGCCGTGTAGAGGACTTCGCGGGCCTGTTCCGCTGCGCGGAGGATGCTCTCGCTGATGAAGTCGCTGAAGCGGGCGATGTTTTCGAGGCGGGCGGCGGCCCGGGTACCGGGGCCGAGAACGCTGACGCCCTGCCGCGCGGTCTCGGCGACCTGGGCGACGCCGCGGGCGCTGGCGATCGTCGACTGGTACCAGACGTCGTCGTCGACGAAGTAGTGCTCGCGACGGCGTTCGTCGCGCTCCCGGCGGATGAGGCCCTGTTCCTCGAGGAACGCGACCGCCTTGGAGACGGACGCCGGGCTGACCTCCAGACGCTGGACGAGTTCGGCCGCGGTGAGGCTGCCCGCGTCGGTGATGAAAAGGCAGGTCAGCACCCGGGCTGTCATCTTGGGAACGCCCTGTCGCATGAAGAGAGTGGTGAACTCCTCCTCGTACTCGCGCACCGCCTCGTCGTCACGCCCGTAGCCCTGCACCGGTGCCCCCTGCCCTCGGGACGGGGTGCGCTTGCGCCGGTGGGCGCGGCGTTCGGTCGCGCGGTGAGCCAAGTCGGCACGGTAGGCGGTGGGGCCGCCGTTGCGCATCACCTCGCGCGTGATCGTCGAAGTGGGTCGGTCGAGACGTCTGGCGATCTCCGCATAGGCAAGCCCGTCGGCCAGCCCCGAGGCGATCTGCTGACGTTCCTGCTGACTGAGCCTGCCTCCCGGCACTGCGATCTCCCTTCACGCTTCACCTGATGCCGTCAGCGTAGCGTTCACCCACACTCCAATGCAACACATCGACTCTCTCTTGTTGCGTTAAATCTCATCCCATCGCAACGAAAACTGCGCTCTGAACTGCATTAATACAAACTAGACGCAATGAACTAGTTGCCGAATCTTCGAACGCAACGTAGCTTTTCCATTGTCAGAAACGACGCCACCAAGGAGAGCACGATGCAGAAGTTCGACACCCCCGCCCCCGTCTCCGCCGTCCTCGACATCCCCGCGGGGCTCATCCGGTTCATCGCCGCCGACCGGGCCGACACCACCGTCGAGGTCCTCCCCGCCGACGCCACCAAGAGCCGCGACGTGAAGGCGGCCGAGCAGGCCACGGTCGTCTACGCCGACGGCGTCCTGCGGATCGAGGCCCCGGCGGCGAAGAACCAGTACTTCGGCCCGTCCGGGTCGGTCGAGGTGACGGTCCAGCTGCCCGCCGGCTCCCACGTCGAGGCGAAGGCCGCCGCCTCCGGCATCCGGGGCGTCGGGCGGCTCGGCGACGTCGTCGCCGAGGGCGCGTACGGCCCGGTCAAGCTCGACGAGGCCGCGCGAGTCCGCCTGACCGCCTCCGCCGGTGACATCACGGTCGGCCGCCTCACCGGGCCCGCGGAGATCAGCACCCAGAAGGGCCACATCCACATCACCGAGGCCACCACCGGCCCGGTCGTGCTGCGCACCCAGATGGGCGACGTGACGGTCGGCGTCGCCCGCGGCGTATCCGCCTCCCTGGACGCCGGCACCGGTTACGGCCGGATCCACAACGCGCTCAACAACGCCGACGGCGACGCCGCCGCCCTGACCATCCACGCGACGACCGGCCAGGGCGACATCACCGCCCGCGGCCTGTGAAGAAGGAGCCGACCGTCATGACCAACCTGGCCATCGCGGCGCACGGGCTGCGCAAGTCCTACGGCGACAAGGTCGTGCTCGACGGCGTCGACCTCGCCGTCCCCGAAGGAACGGTCTTCTCCCTGCTCGGCCCGAACGGCGCCGGCAAGACCACCGCCGTGAAGATCCTGTCCACCCTGATCTCCGCCGGTCCGGGCACCGGCGACATCCACATCGGCGGCCACCACCTGGCCGCCGACCCCCAGGCGGTGCGTGCGGCGATCGGTGTCACCGGCCAGTTCTCCGCCGTCGACGGCCTGATCACCGGCGAGGAGAACATGCTCCTCATGGCGGACCTGCACCACCTGTCCAGGCGCGAGGGGCGACGGGTGGCCGCCGAGCTGCTGGAACGCTTCGACCTCACCGAGGCGGCGAAGAAGCCCGCCTCCACCTACTCCGGCGGCATGAAGCGCCGCCTCGACATCGCCATGACCCTGGTCGGGAACCCGCGGATCATCTTCCTCGACGAACCCACCACCGGCCTCGACCCCCGCTCCCGCCACAACATGTGGCAGATCATCCGCGAACTGGTCACCGGCGGCGTCACCGTCTTCCTCACCACCCAGTACCTGGAGGAGGCCGACGAACTCGCCGACCGCATCGCCGTCCTGCACGACGGTGTCATCGCCGCCGAAGGCACCGCCGAGGAACTCAAGCGCCTCATTCCCGGCGGACACGTCCGGCTCCGCTTCACCGACCCCGCCGCCTACCGCAGTGCCGCCACCACCCTGAGCGAGGTCGCCCTCCCCCACTCTCGGCTGCGCTCGAGCGGGGGGACCCCCATCGACGAGTCCCTCACCCTGCAGATCCCCAGCGACGGCAGCCAGCGCGAACTGCGCTCCATCCTCGACCGGCTGGACTCGGCCGGCATCGAGGCGGACGAGCTGACCGTGCACACCCCCGACCTCGACGACGTCTTCTTCGCCCTGACCGCCGGCACCGTGCCGAGCCAGGCCGGCCGGCCCAAGCAGCCCAACCAGCCCAAGGAGGCCGCCCGATGAGCACCCTCTCCCTCGCCGGACGCGACTGCACCACGATGCTGCGTCGCAACCTCCTGCACGCGCGTCGCTACCCGTCCCTGACCCTGAACCTGCTGCTGACGCCGATCATGCTGCTGCTGTTGTTCGTCTACATCTTCGGAGACACGATGAGCGCGGGCATCGGCGGTGGCGGCGCCGATCGCTCCGAGTACATCGCCTTTCTCGTACCGGGTCTGCTGCTGATGACCATCGGCAGCACCACGATCGGTACTGCGGTGTCCGTTTCCAACGACATGACCGAGGGCATCATCGCCCGCTTCCGCACGATGGCGATCCACCGTGCTTCCGTGCTCATCGGGCACGTCATCGGCAGCGTGCTGCAGGCGCTCATGAGTGTGGTGCTCGTCGGCGCCGTCGGCGTGGCCATCGGCTTCCGCTCCACCGATGCCACGGTTCTGGAGTGGCTGGCGGCGTTCGGCCTGCTCACGCTGTTCGCCCTGGCCCTCACCTGGGTCGCGGTCGGCATGGGCCTGGTCAGCCCCAACGCCGAGGCGGCCAGCAACAACGCGATGCCGCTGATCTTCCTGCCGCTCATCTCCAGCACCTTCGTGCCGGTCGACGCGATGCCGGGCTGGTTCCAGCCGATCGCCGAGTACCAGCCGTTCACGCCGGCCATCGAGACCGTGCGCGGCCTGCTGCTCGGCACCGAGATCGGCCACAACGGGTGGCTCGCGGTCGCCTGGTGCCTGGCTCTCACCACGCTCGGCTACTTCTGGTCGAAGTCGGTGTTCGACCGCGACCCGAAGTAACCGCCATGACACGCGGGCCATCTCCCGCAACCCGTACCGCTCCAGGGCGGCGTACACCGACACCACATCGGAGTACGCCGCCCCGTTCGCGTACAGGTGCGTCAATCCCCTCCGCCGGCCTCCGTCCGCCGGCCTCCGTCGACAATCCACGATTTCCTGAATCCAGGATTCTCTGTACTGTCGGAGACATGCTGAGCATCGCCTCCGACATCGACGCCCTCGCACGCTTCGGCCGTGCGCTCGCCGACCCGATCCGCTGCCGCATCCTGCTTGCCCTCCGCGAGGCACCAGCGCACCCGGCCGACCTGGCCGACAGGCTGGAGATCTCCCGCACCAGGCTGTCGAACCATCTCGCCTGCCTGCGCGACTGCGGCATCGTCGTCGCCGTCCCGGAGGGCCGGCGCATGCGCTACGAACTGGCCGACGCCCGTCTCGGCCGCGCCCTGGACGACCTGCGGGGCGCCGTCCTCGCCGTCGAGGCCGACCGGACATGCGTAGAGGCCGACAGGACGGGATGCTGCTGATGGCGACGCCGATATCCCTGAGCCCCACGCCGAATCGGCGCACCCAACTGGCCCGCCGCATACGTCTGCTGGTCGCCGCCACGATCACCTACAACGTCATCGAGGCGATCGTCGCCATCACCGCCGGCACGATGGCCTCGTCCACCGCCCTGATCGGCTTCGGCCTGGACTCGGTGATCGAGGTCTCCTCGGCGGCGGCCGTGGCGTGGCAGTTCTCCGCCGCCGATCACGCCGTACGCGAGGCGCGCGAGAAGACGGCCCTGCGCATCATCGCGCTCTCCTTCTTCGCTCTGGCCGCGTATGTCACCGTCGGCTCCATCCGCGCCTTGACGGGCACGGGCGAGGCCGAGCACTCCACGCCGGGCATCGTGCTGGCCGCCTTCTCCCTGGCGATCATGCCGTTCCTGTCCGCCGCCCAGCGCCGCGCCGGACGCGAACTCGGCTCCGCCTCAGCTGTCGCGGATTCCAAGCAGACCCTGCTGTGTACCTACCTCTCGGCGGTCCTCCTGGTCGGTCTGCTCGCCAACTCCCTGTTCGGCTGGAGCTGGGCCGACCCGATCGCAGCCCTGGTGATCGCCGCCGTGGCGGTGAAGGAAGGACGTGAAGCATGGCGCGGCGACAACTGCTGCGCGGTGCCCATGGGACCGATGACAGCCAAGGCAGCGAGCCAGGACGGCTGCGGGTGCGCTGCGGGCCGCGCCTGCTGCGCCCCTGCCGAGGAGGCGGACGCCCGATGACCGGCTGGGCCTGGTAGGCACTGGCGCTGTAGGGCTTCTGGCTACTTCCTCCTTCGGATCCACGGCGGGCAGCCCAGCACAGGCGACTCAGGCTGCTGCTCGTGAACCCGCTCCCGAGGACCGTCGCGGCGGCAGTGATTGACCAGCAGCAGCGGTGCGAACGGCGGCGGCGCCTCTACCCGGGCCACCAGCGCGGATGGCGGGCTGCGACCTCTGTCGGTGCCGTCCGTCTTTCCAGCCGACGGCGAGAAGCCTCGGGTCAGCGGCCCAGGGCGTTCTCCAGCTGCTTCTTGCTCATCGAGGAGCGGCCCTGGATGTTGCGCTCCTTGGCCTCTTCGTAGAGCTGATCCTTGGTGGGGCCCTCCGGGCCGCTGTGCGAGCGCTGCCCGCCGCGTTGGGGGGCCGACTTGGGGTCACGCGTCGAGGTCTTGCTGGCGCTCTTCGACTCGCCTGACCTGGCCCTCTCCTTGTTGACCGTCCGTGCGGCGATCTCCTTGGCGCGCTTCGACGATGCGCCGCGGTCCTCGGCGCCCTCCTTGATGTGTTCGTACTGGCGCTCACGCTTGGAGCTGGATCCGGCCGGCATGGCGGATCTCCCTTCTCGGATGGACCGGTGGCTGCGACAGGTCGTCGGGCAGGGTCACGGGTGCTCGGTCTGCTGGTCCGGCGGCACTCCGCCGCCTTCTCCGCCGCCCTTGTCGCCCTTGTCCGTGCCGTGGGCGCTCCGGCCCTTCGCCTCCATTTCCCGGGCCTTGTTCTCGCCGCTCTGCTGGGGCGTGCCGCCGCCCTTCTGGCTGCGTCGCTGTTCTGGCTGCTGTGGATTGGACATCTGCGGGCACCTCGCTCGTTTCGGAGGTTGTCGTTCCGGGCGACGGGTTCCCCTGGCGACCCACCCGAAGCATGCGGCCGTGATGTCAGCTCGCGTCGTGGTGCAGCAACGGAGAACCCCAGAGGCGCCGTGAGAGCACTGGTCCCCGCGGCCCCGTACGCGCCCTTGCGCTCGTCGACGCCGGGTACCCGGGGCGGTGGCAAGGCGGAGAGCCGCTCCGCCGAACAGTCGTCGGACCTGGTCAGCGCTTCGGGAAGGCGGGTCGCGGCGCGCGCTGCGCCGCCCCTGGTTCGCACCCGCACGCCCTCCCCCAGCCCCCGGCACGCATCACCGCCCTACCGGAAAGGAGCGTGAACATGTCGAAGAAGGTTTCCGACCATCTCCTCGAGCGCCTGCGCGAATGGGAGGTGGAGCATGTCTTCGCCTACCCCGGCGACGGCATCAACGGTCTGCTCGCGGCCTGGGGCCGCGCCGGCGACAACCCCCGCTTCATCCAGTCCCGTCACGAAGAGATGTCCGCCTTCGAAGCCGTCGGCTACGCCAAGTTCTCCGGCAAGGTCGGAGTGTGCGCCGCCACCTCCGGCCCCGGCGCCATCCACCTCCTCAACGGCCTCTACGACGCCAAGCTCGACCACGTGCCCGTCGTCGCCATCGTCGGGCAGACCGACCGCAGCGCCATGGGAGGCTCCTACCAGCAGGAGATCGACCTGGTGAGCCTGTACAAGGACGTCGCCTCCGACTTCTGCGAGATGGTCACCGTCCCCGAGCAGCTGCCCAACGTGCTGGACCGGGCGATGCGCACCGCGATGGCCCGCCGCTCGGTCACGGCCGTGATCATCCCCGCCGACGTGCAGGAACTGGACTACTCACCGCCCGAGCACGCCTTCAAGATGGTCCCCTCCAGTCTCGGCATGCCGCACTACGCGCCGGTGCCGAGCGACGATGACCTCGCCCGAGCCGCCGAGGTGCTCAACGCGGGCGAGAAGGTCGCGGTCCTGGTCGGGCAGGGCGCCCGCGGGGCCCGTCAGGAGGTCATGGCGCTCGCCGACCGGCTGGGCGCCGGAGTGGCCAAGGCGCTGCTGGGCAAGGACGCCCTCGACGACGATCTGCCGTACGTCACCGGCTCCATCGGCCTGCTGGGCACCCGGCCCTCCTACGAGCTGATGACCGGCTGCGACACCCTGCTCGTCATCGGCTCGTCCTTCCCCTACACCCAGTTCCTGCCGGAGTTCGGGCAGGCCCGGGCCGTGCAGATCGACATCGACCCGCACATGGTCGGGCTGCGCTATCCGTTCGAGGTCAACCTGGTCGGCGATGCCCGCGAGACGCTGACCCGGCTCCTGCCGTTGCTCGACGAGGCCAAGGACACCGGCTGGCGCAAGAAGATCGAGAAGGGCACCGCCCGCTGGTGGGAGGTGATGCGGCGGCGCGCGGCGGTCGACGCCGAGCCGGTCAACCCCGAGTACGTCGTGCACGCGCTCAACGACCTGTTGCCGGAGAACGTGATCCTGTCCTCCGACTCCGGCTCGGCCGCCAACTGGTACGCCCGCCACCTGAAGCTGCGCGGCGGGATGCGCGGTTCGCTGTCCGGCACGCTCGCCACCATGGGGCCTGGTGTGCCGTATGCGATCGGAGCCAAGTTCGCGCATGGCGACCGCCCGGCCATCGCCCTGGTCGGCGACGGGGCGATGCAGATGAACGGCATGGCCGAGCTGATCACCATCGCCAAGTACTACCGTGAGTGGGCCGACCCGCGGCTGATCGTGGCCGTCTTCAACAACCAGGACCTCAATCAGGTCACCTGGGAGATGCGCGCCTTGGAGGGCGCTCCCCAGTTCGAAGCCTCCCAGTCCCTTCCCGACTTCCCCTACGCCGAGGCCGCCCGCCTGGCCGGCCTGGAGGGCGTGCGTATCGAGAAGCCGGGCGACGTGCGGGGCGCCTGGGAGACCGCGCTGGCCGCCGACAAGCCCTGCGTGCTGGACTTCGTGACCGATCCGGCCGTACCGCCCATCCCGCCGCACGCCACGCTCGACCAGATCGAGGCTGCCGCGACCTCGATCCTCAAGGGCGACAGCGACCGCGCGGGCATGGTCCGGCAGGGTTTCAAGGCCAAGGTGCAGGAATTCCTGCCCGGCAACCGCAACCGCAGCCGCGAGGACCGGCCCGGAACCTAGGGGCGTGGGCGTGGCCGGGCAGGCTCGGCGGGGGAACGGCTCAAGGCGGTGTCGTCTGCCCGGCCTGACTTTGCACCTGCTCCAGTACCTGATGCGCGGAACTCACGCCGCTGAAGAGGTCGGGGCCGTACTGGTTGAGCAGTTGGTTGACCCGCTCCCAGTTTTTCGTCGTACGCAGCGGAACGGCTGTGGCGTCGGCGGCTTCGAGGACCTCTCGGGCATCGGCGAGGCCGGCGTTCTCGTACCACGCGTGCTGTGCCGACTCACGTGACGGATAGGCACGTCCCACCCCGCCGAGCCACTCCAGTTGCTTCTTGGCGGTCATCAGCGTGATCGCCCTGAACGCCCCCTCCGGGTCGGGGCAGGACTTGGAGATGCCGAACCCGGAGCCGGACGTGTACGTCCTGCTGCCGTCCGGGCCGGCGGGCAGCGTGGTCAGGCCCACCTGGAAGCCGGCCTGGTTCTTCAGGTTCAGCAACGCCCACGGCCCGTTGGTTCCCATGGCCACATCGCCGCTGAGGAACTGCCGGTCGGAGAACGCGGGATCGTCCGCCGGCAGACGGGGGGCGACCTTCTGCCTGGCCGCGAGGTCGGCGTACCACTGCACGCCCTCGGTCATGGCGGGCGTGGTGAGCCGTAGTCCGCCCGAGCCGTCGGTGGGCTGCGCCCCGGTCTTGGTCAGCACCATGGAGAACATCCACACATCCTGAGGCGCCGCCACGAACCCGTAGTTCCCGCCCCCGGTCAGCTCACGGGCGGCCGACTCGAACTCGGCCAGAGTCCACCCCGGCCTGGGCTCCGGAACCCCCGCCTCCCGGAACATGTCCTTGTTGTACGTGAGGATCACCGGACCGACGTCGTACGGCAGCGCGTACTGCTTGCCGTCCGCGCTCAGCCCGTCCATGACGGACTTGTCGAAGTCCGTCACATCGAAATCGTTCTCGGCGATCAGGTCGTCGAGCGGCAGCATGCCCTGGGTGTAGCCCGTGGTGCGCAGCGCCTGCATCGAGACGACGCAGGGGGCGTCGCCGCTGCCCAGGCGGGTGCCGAGCTTGGCGAAGTAGTCGTCGAAGGACGAGGTCTCCAGCTTGATCGTGATCCGCGGGTCCTCGTTGGACACCCGGTCCGCGAGTTCGTGCCAGACCTGCTGTTCCTCGCCTCCACTGGCCCACATCGACCAGGTCAACGTCTTGGAGTCGCCGCCGTCGGCGCCGCACGCCATGACCAGCGCCCCGGCCAGAGCCAGGGCGACGGCTGCCCTCGTTGCGATGCGCGGCCCCGTCATAGAACGTCCATACGTCCCTTTCGCGACAATATGCACGCATTATGGCACGCGCTCAGAGGGGGAGGTCGTCGGGGAGTACCCGGAAGGCCTCTCAGCGGCCCAGTGGGTGTACGGACCGGGCCTGGAGGCGCTGTGGGAACGGCACCCCGCCGAGTTCGGCGTCAACCCCCCGGCGTCTGCCCCCGGCGCGGTGACTGAGGCGACTTCGCGGCCTCGGCCTCGGCCTTGGCATCGTTCACCGCGGCGGCGGCCTGCCTCCCCGCCTCGTCAGCGGCCGCGGCGGCATCGAGCGAAACCTGAACCGCCGAGCCGGTGCCCAGCTCCGGGGTCCGGCTTTCGTACGACGTGTCGCCAGGGTCGGCCGTGTCTGCTTCCTCGGGGTGCTCGGGGCGCGTGGATCGGGGCGGGCCCGCTGTCGACTGGTCGCCGAACGCGGTGGTGACCGTCCGGATCGCCTCGGTCAGCTCCCCGGGGATCACCCAGAAGGTGTTGTTGTCGCTGTTCGCCAGGTGCGGGAGCGTCTCCAGGTACTTGTAGGCCAGGATCTTCGCGTCGGCGTTGTTGCGGTGGACGGCCTGGAAGACGAGCTCCACCGCCTTCGCCTCACCGTCCGCCCGCAGGATCATGGCCTGCTGCGTGCCCTGCGCCTCCAGGATGTCCTTCTGCTTCGTGCCTTCCGCGGTGAGGATCTTGGCTTGCCGCTCCCCCTCGGCGTGCAGGATGGCCGCGCGCTTGTCACGCTCGGCCCGCATCTGCTTCTCCATCGCCTCCTTGATGGTGTGCGGTGGATCGATGGCCTTGATCTCGACCCGGTTGACCCGGATGCCCCACTTGCCGGTGGCGTCGTCGAGGACGGCGCGCAGCCGGGAGTTGATCTCCTCGCGCGACGTGAGCGTCTCCTCAAGGTCCATGCTGCCGATGACGTTCCGCAGCGTGGTCACGGTGAGCTGATCGATCGCCTGCAGGTAGTCGGCGACCTCGTAGGCCGCCGACCTCGGGTCGGTGATCTGGTAGTAGAGCACGGTGTCGATGTTCACCACGAGGTTGTCCTCGGTGATCACCGGCCTGGGGTCGGACGAGTAGACCTGCTCGCGCACGTCGAGTTTGGTGTTGATGCGGTCCGCCACCGGCACGACCAGGTTCAGCCCGGGCTGCAGCGTCCGGCGGTAGCGGCCGAACCGCTCGACGTTGTAGCGGCGCGCCTGCGGGACGATCCGCACGCTGGAGGCCACGAGGAAGACGACGACGATGGCGGCTACAAGGGCGAGGACGACAACTGGATCCACAGTGCCTCCGTTGCTATGCGTTCAGCCGTTCACGGAAGAAGCTCGCGGGGGTAGACGACGGCCGTGGCGCCTTGGATCTCCATGACGTCCACCAGCGCTCCCACCGGGATCACCAGGCTCTCGTCGAAGGCGCGGGCGGACCACTCCTCGCCGGAGAGCTTGATCAGACCACGGGTCGCGGTGACCTCCTGCATGACCTCGGCCCGCTTACCGATCAGCGCATCGCTGCCGTCGCGGGTGAGGGGTTGCTGTGACATCTGCCGCAGCGCGACAGGACGGACGACGAGAAGGCCCGCGGCCGCCGCGACTCCGAGGGCCACGAACTGACCGAGTACGCCGATGCCCACACCGGCGACAACAGCGGCGACCAGCGCGGCGCCCGCCAGGAGCCCGAAGACCAGCGTCAGGGTGAAGAACTCCGCGACACCCAGTGCCGCGGCGGCGAGGAGCCATGCGAACCACGCCATCGAATCGCCCTCCTTCACGGGCCCTCTCCACCAAGCTACCGCCCGGACACGCCGGGCAGAACAGACACGACATCCGCGGTTCATGATCATTGGACGCGCCGCCGAGTCACATGAGCACAGGTCAGCGACTACGGGGTGCGAGCACTGCGCGCCGGGGCGGGCCCGACCGTCAGCGGTGCTCGGGGTTGTCCGCGCCCGGCCGGCAGCCGGCGTCCCACTGCGAGCGCTGGTTGCCGTACGCGGGGACGCCTCCGGCGCGCTTCAGCAGGGCGGCGAGGTGCATCAGGTTCCAGGTCATGAAGCTGGTGTTGCGGTTGGTGAAGTCGTTCTCCGGGCCGCCCGATCCCGGGTCGAGGTACGACGGGCCGGGGCCGGCCGTGCCGATCCAGCCGGCGTCCGCCTGCGGCGGGATCGTGTAGCCGAGGTGCTGGAGGCTGTAGAGGACGTTCATCGCGCAGTGCTTCACGCCGTCCTCGTTGCCGGTGATCAGACAGCCGCCGACGCGGCCGTAGTAGGCGTACTGCCCTTGTGAGTTGAGGAGGCTGGAACAGGCGTAGAGGCGCTCGATCACCTTCTTCGTCACGGAGCTGTTGTCGCCGAGCCAGATCGGCCCCGCGATGACCAGGATGTCCGCGGCCATCACCCGCTCGTACAGCGCGGGCCACTCGTCGGTGGCGAAGCCGTGTTCGGTCATGTCCGGGTGGACGCCGGGTGCGATGTCGTGGTCGACGGCGCGGATCTCGGACGTGGTGACCCCGCGCGACATCATGATCTCCGCGCTCTTGTCGATCAGGCCCTGGGTGTGGCTGAGCTGCGAGGAGGGTTTGAGGGTGCAGTTGATGTAGAGGGCGGTCAGGTCGTCGAAGCGGTACGGGGATTCGGTCGCGGCATCGGCTGTCATGGGTGCAGCGTCTCGCGTGGATTCCGTTTTGTCCGGGTTCGACGCACACTCGCATGCCTTACGGAGTCATGACGAGCGGGCGCGGTCCCGTGGCGCGGCGCCGGTGCGGGCCTAGCGTGGCCGTATGCGTGTACTGGTCACCGGCGGTGCCGGGTTCATCGGGTCCCATGTGGTCGGCGCCCTGTGGGAGCGGGGGCACGAGGCGGTCGTCCTCGACGTCCGGGAGGAAGCCGGCGCCGACGTGCGCGACCCCGAGGCCGTTCGTCGGGCCCTCTCCGGCGTGGACGCCGTGTGTCATCAGGCCGCGATGGTGGGGCTCGGGGACGGGGTCGCCGACGCGGCGGAGTATGTCTCGCACAACGACCTGGGCACCGCTGTGCTGCTGGCCGCCATGGCGGAGGCGGGTGTACGGCGTCTCGTGCTGGCCGGGTCCATGGTGGTCTACGGGGAGGGGAGCTACGAGTGTCCGCGGCACGGGGTCGTGCGGCCCGGGCCGCGTGCCGTCGCCGACCTCGACGCGGGCCGGTTCGAGCCGCCTTGCCCGGTGTGCGGGGCGGGCCTCTCACCCGGTCTGGTCGGCGAGGACGCGCCGGCTGATCCCGGGAACGTGTACGCCACCACCAAACTCACCCAGGAGCACCTGGCCGCCGCCTGGGCCCGCTGCACCGGCGGGTCGGCGGTGTCGCTCCGCTACCACAACGTGTACGGACCCGGCATGCCCCGCGACACCCCGTACGCCGGTGTCGCCTCCTTCTTCCGCTCGGCGCTCGCCCGGGGTGAGGCACCGCGCGTGTTCGAGGACGGGCGCCAGCGGCGGGACTTCGTGCACGTGCGGGACGTGGCGGCGGCGGGCGCGGTGGCTCTGGAGACGGAGTCCGAGCGGGGTGCGCTCACGGCCTACAACACCGGCAGCGGCGACCCGCACACCGTCGGCGAGATGGCCCGGGCCCTGGCCGCCGCGTACGGCGGGCCCGAGCCGGTCGTCACCGGCGAGTACCGGCTCGGGGACGTACGGCACATCACCGCGGACTCGTCGCGCCTGCGGGACGGGCTGGGGTGGAAGCCGGCGGTCGGCTTCGAGGAGGGCATGGCGGAGTTCGCACGGGCCGAGATGCGGGGCGCATAGGACCGGTGGTGCTGCCCGCATCAGGAAGCGGCGGCGGGCAGCACCACCTCGAAACGGCAGCCGCCGGGGATGTTGCGTACGGTGGCCCGGCCCTGGTGCGCCTCCACGATCCCCCGGACGATGGCGAGCCCCAGGCCCGCGCCGGCCGGGGGTGTGCGGGCGTGCGTGCCGCGCCAGCCGGTGTCGAAGACGCGCGGCAGGTCCTCCTCGGGGATGCCGCCGCAGGCGTCCGTCACCGACAGCACCACACCCTCGGCCGTGCGTTCGGCAGCGATCGCGACCGTGCCGTCGGCCGGAGTCCGGCGGATGGCGTTGACCAGCAAGTTGCCCAGAACCCGGCTCATCTCCTTGCCGTCCACCTCCACCGGTACCCGCTCGATCCGGCCGCCCACCAGCCGCACCCCGTGTTCCCGGGCGAGCGGATCGGCTCCCGCCAGCGCGTCGCCGACCAGGTCGTAGAGGGAGAGCCGGGTGGGGGTGAGAGGGAGCGTGCCGGCGTGGATGCGGGAGAGTTCGAAGAGGTCGCCGACCATGTCGTTGAGGCGTTCGACCTCGGTGCGCATCTGCTTCAGATA
This sequence comes from Streptomyces sp. NPDC044719, assembly GCF_056433405.1. Taxonomy (NCBI): domain Bacteria; kingdom Bacillati; phylum Actinomycetota; class Actinomycetes; order Kitasatosporales; family Streptomycetaceae; genus Streptomyces; species Streptomyces sp. NPDC044719. Next base: position 574,007 of record NZ_JBWKHE010000003.1, on the reverse strand, counting down.
GCGGTCGGGATCGGCGGCGACGCCGTCCTCCAGGGCCTCCGACATGGCGCGCAGACCGGCCAGCGGGGTGCGCAGGTCGTGCGAGATCCAGGCGACGAGTTCGCGCCGGGAGGTCTCCAGTGCGCGTTCCCGCTCGCGGGATTCTGCGAGCCGGGCGCTGGTGGCCGCCAACTCGCGGCTCAGGTCATCCAGTTCCGCGGTGGTCGGTCCGTCGGGGGCGGCGAAGCTCCCGCCGTCGCCGAACGACCGTGCCGCGACCGCGAGTTCGCGGCTGCGGGCCACGACCCAGCGGCCCAGGAGGAGAGCGGTGGCCATGGAGACCACGGCCGCCATGGCGACGACGGTCGTGACGACGGTCAGGTCGTGCCGGTTCAGGAACATCGCCCATGCCACGGCCAGCGTGCCCGCGAGCATCGCGACGATCCCGACCGCCGCGACCACCGCGAGCGAGGCGGTGAGCGAGCGGCGCCGGATCAGGCGCAGGACGGCCGCCCCGGCCAGCCCGGTGGCGGCGGCACCGGCGAAGGCGTAGACGGCGATGAGAAGGGTGTCCCGCATGCTCACTCACCACCCGGGTCGAAGCGGTAGCCCACGCCCCACACGGTCTGGATCAGCCGGGGCCGGGCCGGGTCGTCCTCGACCTTGCCCCGAAGACGGCGCACGTGGACCGTGACGGTCGACAGGTCACCGAAGTCCCACCCCCACACCTCGCGCATCAGGTCCTCGCGGCCGAAGGCCCGGCCCGGGTGGCGCAGGAAGAAGGAGAGCAGGTCGAACTCGCGGAGGGTGAGGGCGAGTTCGGTGCCGTTCTTGGTGGCCCGGCGGGCCGCCGGGTCGACGGTCAGGCCGGCCGCGCCCAGCGACTGCCCGGTCGTGGCGGGCCTGCTGCGGCGGAGCACCGACTCCACGCGCAGGACCAGCTCGCGCGGGCTGAAGGGCTTGGTGACGTAGTCGTCGGCACCGACCTCCAGGCCGAGGATGCGGTCGTCCTCGTCGCCGCGGGCGGTGAGCATGATGACCGGCACCGGCCCGTGCCCCCGCATCCGCCGGCACACCTCCAGGCCGTCCATCCCGGGCAGCATCAGATCGAGGACGACCAGGTCCGGCCAGTGCGCGGCGGCACGGGTGAGGGCCGTCGGGCCGTCGTCCGCGCGGTCGACGGCGTAACCGGCGCGGTCCAGGTACCCGGCGACGACCTCGGCGACGGTCGGGTCGTCGTCGACGACCAGGATCCGCGGGGGCCCGTCGAGGTGCTCCTCGTGCTGATGGGGCTGCTGCATGCCTCCAGCCTGGCACCGGGCGCCCGCCGGTGCCGTGCGGCGGAGGTCTCCGGGCCGCTGACGTCCGCGTTTCGTAAGGAGCAGAAGTCCGCTATGCCCGTTTCGCGTTCGTAGGGTGAGACCGTGACGACGATTCCTTCGGACGTCGACGTGGTGCTGCCCTGCCTGAACGAGGCCCGGGCGCTGCCCTGGGTCCTCGAACGGATCCCGCCGGGCTGGCGCGCACTCGTCGTCGACAACGGTTCCACCGACGGCTCGGCCCAGGTCGCCCGCGCGTTCGGAGCGACCGTCGTGAGCGAGCCGCGCCGGGGCTTCGGCGCGGCCTGCCACGCCGGGCTGACCGCCGCCACCGCCGACGTGGTGTGCTTCTGCGACTGCGACGCCTCCCTCGACCCGTCGCTCCTCGTCCCCTTCGTCCGCGAAGTGCGGGACGGCGAGGCCGACCTGGTGCTCGGGCGACGGCGTCCGCAGGGCCGGGGCGCGTGGCCCGCGCACGCCCGGGCCGGCAACCTCGCGCTCGCGCGGATGCTGCGCCGCCGCACGGGGCTGCGGCTGCACGACCTCGGGCCCCTGCGCGCCGCCCGCCGCGAGCCGTTGCTCGCCCTCGGCCTCACCGACCGGCGCAGCGGCTATCCGCTCCAGATGGTGGTGCGCGCGGCCGACGACGGCTGGCGGATCACCGAGCACGACGTGCCCTACCTGCCGCGCACCGGGGCCTCGAAGGTGACGGGCACGTGGCGCGGCACCTGGCAGGCCGTACGGGACATGAGCCGCGTCCTGGCCGACGGAAGGACCCCGCGGTGACCACGCTCCTCGTCATCGCCAAGGAGCCGCGGCCCGGCCGGGTCAAGACCCGCCTCACCCCGCCGTTCACGCCCGGGGAGGCGGCCGGCCTGGCGGAGGCGTCCCTCGCGGACACCCTGCGGGCCGTGGCGGGCACGCCCGCCTCCCGGCGCGTCCTCGTGCTCGACGGCGCGCCCGGCCCCTGGCTGCCGCCCGGCTTCGACGTCGTACGGCAGTGCGCGGGCGGGCTGGACGAGCGGCTGGCGGACGCGTTCGCGCGCTGTGACGGCCCGGCGCTGCTCATCGGCATGGACACCCCGCAGGTGACACCGGAGCTGCTCACCGTGGACTTCTCCGGCTGCGACGCCCACTTCGGCCCGGCCGAGGACGGCGGCTTCTGGGCCCTCGGCCTGGCGCGCCCCGACCCCGCCCTGCTGCGGGGCGTCCCCATGTCCACGTCCACGACGGGCGCGGTGCAACGGAGCAGGCTCGTCGCCGCAGGCCTGCGGGTGCGGGACCTGCCCCGGTTGCGGGACGTCGACACGGCCGCCGACGCCCATGCGGTCGCCGCGCTGGCCCCGCACGGGACGTTCGCGGGCCGGCTGGCCCGGTACCGGACGGCGAAGCGCCCATGACCACGGCGCCCGCGGCCTGGGCCGCCGCCGACCCCTACGCCACCGCCCTGCGCGCGGGCCGTGGCCCGCTGTTCCTGCGCCGCGCCGACGGCTGGCTGCTGCCGCTCGACGTCGAACGCTGGTGCGCGCAGGCCGACGCCGTCGACCGGGACGTGCTGGACCGGTGCGAGGGCAGCGTGCTGGACGTCGGCTGCGGACCCGGCCGCCTGGTCGCGGAACTCGCCGCCCGTGGCCGGGCCGTCCTCGGCATCGACGTCAGCGAGACCGCCGTCCACCACGCCGTACGGATCGGGGGCCAGGCACTGCGGCGCTCCGTCTTCGACCCCCTGCCCGGCGAGGGCCGTTGGGGCACCGTCCTGCTCATGGACGGCAACATCGGCATCGGCGGCGATCCGCGCGCCCTGCTGGACCGGGTGGCCGAAGTCCTGCGCCCCGGCGGCCTGCTGATCGCCGAGACCGCCCCGTTGGACATCGACGAGCGCGCCGAGGTGCAGGTCGTCGACGTCGTCCACAGCTGTGGAGCGGGCGGTGCGTTCCCCTGGGCGCGGCTCGGGACCCCGGCCCTGCTGCGGCACGCCCGCCGGGCGAGGTGGCGTGCCGCCGGTCAGTGGGTTGCCGGCGGACGCTGCTTCGTCGCCCTGCGCAGCCGCAGGCCCAGCAGCAGCGCCGAGGCGCCGAAGAGTACGGCGGTGATCAGCAGCCAACGGGCGAGGAAGCCGTCCGGCGAGAGCCCGGTGCCCAGGCGGTAGCGCCGGTCCACCCTCCCGCTGATCAGCGGGAACCACACGAGCAGGAGCAGGCCGGACAGGGCCGCCGGGACGCGGACGTACATCGTCCGTTCCCGGCGGCGGACCGCACCGAGCCCTCGCACGACCGCCCGGTTAAGGGCCGCGTACAACGGCAGCAGCACGAGGTCGTGCAGCAGCGCCGCGCCCACGAACCACAGGGCCACGGCGAACCAGTCGTCCGCGAGCAGCCGCACCCCCGCGTAGGCGGCGAGCGCGAACGAGCAGGCGAGCAGAAGCAGTTGGAAGGGACTTCCGAGCGGGATCCTGGGCTGTCGCATCACAGCTCTCCGAACGTCATCCGGGCCACCCACTTGGTGTTGAGCACACCGGGCGCCGCGGGCACGATGATCCGCGCCGGGTAGCCGTGGTCGGGGGACAGGTCCTCGCCGTTGACGTACAGGGCGAGCAGGGAGCGCGCGTCGGCCACCTGGTCGGCGCGCAGCGCGGCCTTGCGGAAGGCGCCGCGTGCCTGAAGGGACTCGACGAACACGTCCGGCGGGTCGTCGTCGTACCCGACGAGCGCCGCGAGGTCGCGCAGCCGGACCCCGCGCCACCACTGGTCCGACGTCGACCAGCCCTCCACACAGGCGATGGGCAACGCCGAGCTGTGCAGGGAGAGTCCGGCGAGCTGGGCACGGCTGAGACGGACCGTGCCCGTCCGCCCCGTCACGACGAGCCGCCACGCGTCCTCGCCCGTCTCGGCCGCGTCGATCCCGGCGTACGCGGCGGTCTTGTTGATCTGGAACCCGTTCGGGCCGCTGCCGGGTTCACCGCCGCCGTGGGGCGCCAGGAGGGCGGTGCGCCGCAGCGGACCGTCGAAGCTCTGCCCGGCCGTCGTCGCGAACAGCAGCAGCGAGCCGCCCCCGACGAACCACAGCGCCCCCCGCCGGGAGACGGTCGGCTCGGCGGGACGCGGTGACACGAGGTCGTTCTTCTCCTCCCGCAGGTGCCGCAGATTGCGCAGGGCCGTCGGCATCTTCAGCAGGACGTGGGCGACGAACGCGGCGAAGAACACCCAGGCCCCGTAAAAATGCAGGGTGTAGAAGGAGCCCGGGAAGACGTAGTCCAGCTGGATGTTGAGGACACCCGTCACGAACTCGAACAGCACGCCCCCGACGAGGAGCAGCAGCGAGATCCTCTCCAGCGCGTGCGCGAGGGAGCGGGCCGGCGGCAGCGCGAACAGCCTCGGGATCACCGACCACAGCTTGGCCAGCAGCACGGGGATCAGCGTGATGCCGAGCGTGACGTGGACGCCCTGGTTGAGCCGGTAGAGCCAGTGCGGGTCGGTCGGCCAGGAGAACAGGTAGAAGCCGAGGATCCCCTTGTCCTGGGTCTTGTCGTTCACCGGCGACAGGTTCGGGTTGTAGGCGGCGTAGGACACCAGCCCCGTCACGAACAGCACCGTGATCCCGCCGAGCAGGACGACGCCCAGCACCGAGGTGAACCAGGGGCCGCGCAGGGGGCTGCGCCAGAAACCCGGCGAGGAAGGAGACCGTGTCATGGCCCGACCGTAGGCCCGGCCCACCCCCGAAAAGGCCGCGCGGCCGATGACGAAACGCTGACATCCGGCCCGGACGGAGGTACTTCCCCCCATCACCCGGCCTAGCGTGCGGATGTGACCCGCCCCCTCCTCCGCGATCTGTACGCCGCCCTAGCAGCCGCCCTCCTCGTCACGGCGGCCGTGCTGGCCGGCCGGCACATCCAGGACTCCCACCACACCCTGTTCGTCAAGTGGCCCCCGGTGCTCGCCACTTGGTACCCCCATGCCGGCCCCGGCACCCCGGCCGCCCTGCTCGTGGCGGCGGCCGTGGTGGCGTACGGCCCCGCCCTCGCCGCCAGGCTGCCCTGGCGGGCCCTGCTCCCGGCGGCATGGGCGACGGCAACGGCCTGGATCGCCTCCCTCGCCCTGGTCGACGGCTGGCAGCGGGGCATCGCGGACCGCCTCACCACCCGCCACGAGTACCTCCAGGTCATCGACCGCTTCGACGACATCCCGGCGACCCTGCGGGACTTCACCCACCACATCCTTCTGGAGTCCCCCGACAACTGGCCCGCCCATGTCGCCGGGCACCCGCCCGCGGCCACGCTCACCTTCGTCCTCCTCGACCGGATCGGGCTGCGGGGCGGCGGCTGGGCCGGGGTGTGGTGCGTCGCCGTCGGCGCCACGGCATGCGTGGCCGTGCTGGTCGCGGTACGGGCACTGGCCGGTGAGAGCCTCGCGCGACGAGCTGCCGCCTTCCTGGTCCTGGCCCCGGCCGCGGTGTGGATGGGCACCTCCGCCGACGCGTACTTCGCGGCGGTCGCCGCGTGGGCCGTGGCGCTGCTGGCCCTCGCGGTCAGCGGAAGGCCGGCGATGGGGGTCCCGCCGCTCGAGCGGAGCCGGGAGTGGGGGAGCGCGGCGGCGGCCGGGCTCCTCTTCGGGCTCACCTGCTACCTCTCGTACGGCCTCACCCTCGTCGCGCTCATCGGCGCGGCGGTACTGCTGCTCGGCCGGCGGCGCGTCCGGGAACGGCCGGTGCTGCTCCTGCCGCTGCTCGCCGGTCTGGCCGTGGTCCCGGCGGCCTTCACCCTCGCCGGGTTCGACTGGTGGGAGGCGTACCGGCTTCTCGTCACGCGCTACCACCAGGGTGTCGGCGGTACCCGCCCCTACGGCTACTGGGTGTGGGCGAACCTCGCCTGCGCGGTCCTGATCACGGGCCTGGCGACGGCACCGGGGCTACGGCGGACGGGTGGCGTGCTGCTGCGGCGGCGCACCGGACCTCCCGGGCACGTCCGCCTCGCCCTTCTCGTGTCCGCGGCCCTCCTCGCCCTCCTGGTCGCCGACCTGTCCGGCATGAGCAAGGCCGAGACGGAACGCATCTGGCTCCCCTTCGCGGTATGGCTGCTGCCGGCCTGCGCGTTCCTCACCCGTCCCCGCGCCTGGCTGGCGACCCAGGCGGTGCTCGCGCTCCTCCTCAACCATCTGCTGCTCACCGGGTGGTGACCCCGTGCGGGAGCGTGAGCGGAAGACTGCGCAGTGACAGTGCGCTCGGCGCCGGGAGCGCCCCGTGGGCCGCGTCCGCACGGAACGACTGGAGGAGGTACGCCACCAGACGCCGGGACGCCGCACGGTCGCCCGGCAGCGCGGTGACCAGACCGCAGTGGGACAGCAGGGCCACGGCGAGGTCGGAGGGGTGGAAGTCGGCTCGCAGCGCGCCCGCCGCCTGAGCCCTGCGGACCAGGGTCATGAAGTCCCGCTCGGCCTGTTCCCGTACTCGCGCGTGTTCTCGCGTGCTGTCCGGAAAGGCCGCGACGAACGCGGCCGGGAAGCCCCGTTCCTCCCGTTGCAGTTCGCAGACCGTCTCGACCAGCCGCTGGAAGCCCCGCCACGGATCGGGGTCGGCCAGCGCGTCGGTGAGCGCCCGGGCACAGGTGTCCATCTGGTGCGCGAACGCGGCCCGCACCAGGGCGTCCCGAGTCGGGAATCGCCGGTACAGCGTCGCCACACCGACCCCCGCCCGTCGGGCCACGGTCGCCATGGGCGCGTCGATGCCGTGCTCGGCGAAGACCGCGCGGGCAGCCGAGAGGATGCGCCGCCGGTTGCGCCGGGCGTCCGCCCGCAGCCCGTCCTGACCCGCGATCCGAGAGGATTCCCCCACCACTGTCTCTCACCTCCGGCTCAAGTGGACGATCTCGTCCGTTTGGCAGCCTACGCTCGGCGCCCGGATCCCCCACACGGCCGCTGGTGTCGGCGAAGGTGAGAGCGATGGAGAACCGCACGATGAAAGCCGTACTGTTCGACCGCTTCGGGGGCCCCGAGGTGCTGTACGTGGGCCGGGTGCCACGTCCCGTACCCACACCCGGCGAGGTCCTCGTGCGCGTGCGAGCGTTCAGCGTGAACGGAGGTGAACTGGCGGCCCGTTCCGGTCGGGCCCGCCTCATCACCGGCCGGAAGTTCCCGCAGCGCGTCGGGCTGGACTTCACGGGCGAGGTCGCCGCACTCGGCACCGGCGCGACCGGCGTCGCGGTCGGCGACCAGGTGTGGGGCGTCCTGGGCCGCGGCTCAGGATTCGGCAGCGCCGCCGAGTACGTGACGGTACGGCCCGAGCGGCTCGGCCGGGTCCCGGACGGGCTGGATCTCGTGGCCGCCGCCGCGCTGCCGGTGGCCACCACGGCCGTCACGGCCCTTCGCGACAAGGCCGCGCTGCGCCCCGGCGAACGACTGCTCGTACGGGGCGCGGCGGGCGGCGTCGGCAACGCCGCCGTCCAGCTCGGGCAGGCGTACGGCGCCGAGGTCACGGCCCTGGCCCGCGCTGCCAACCTCGACTTCGTCCGCACGCTCGGTGCCCACCACTCCGTCGACCACCAGGCTGTGTTGCCGGCGGAACTGGGCCTGTTCGACGTGGTCCTCGACACGGCGGGCACCGGCCTGCGTACCTTCCGGCGGCTGCTGAAGCCGGGCGGTCGCATGGTCACCATCGCCTTCGACCTGACGCGGCCCGCCGCCTCACTGGGCTACATCGCGGCCAGCACCCTCCACGGACGCGGCCGGGTGCGCTTCTTCAGCGGCAACCCCAAACGTGCGCTCTTCGGCGACCTCGCCCGCCAGGTGACGGAGGGGAAGCTGCGACCGGCGGTGGACACGGTCTTCCCGCTGGAGGAGACAGCGGCGGCACACCGGGCGCTGGAGGCGGGCGGAGTGCGGGGGAAGTACGTGGTCAGGGTCGACTAGGGCTCGCTGGGAGGATGCCACGTGGGCCGTCTTACTCTGCTGCCGCCAACACGGCTGCCCGCTGGGCATCTTCCGGAGTGAGGTCGATGCGGGCTTGCAGGGGCTTCAGGACGAGGTGAGCGTTGCGGGTCGTGGCGTGGCGACCCAGCCAGGTGAATGCCGAGGAGACTGTCTGACGGACCTCGTCCGGTCCGAGGTCTCGCCGGGACAGCAACGTGCGCAGCA
>NZ_JBWKHE010000003.1:488224-565492 GCF_056433405.1 Streptomyces sp. NPDC044719 | reverse complement strand
ACGTACACAAAGCGAGCCTCGGCGACAGTGGCGTACGTTCCGAGCCAGGTCAGCGCAGAGGAGACCGCTCGGCGGACCTCGTCCGGGCCGAGGTCTCGCCGGAACAGCAGAGGTGCCAGGACGAAACAGGCTTCGGGGACGGTGGTGTGATCCGCGAGCCAGGCCAGCGCCCGGGCGACAGCCTGCCGCGCCTCGTCCGGTCCGAGGTCTCGCCGGGACAGCAACGTGCGCAGCACAAAGCGAGCCTCGGCGACAGTGGCGTACGTTCCGAGCCAGGTCAGCGCAGAGGAGACCGCTCGGCGGACCTCGTCCGGGCCGAGGTCTCGCCGGGACAGCAGAGGTGCCAGGACGAAACGGGCCTCGGTCGCGGTGCCGTGATCCGCGAGCCAGGCCAGTGCGGCAGGAACGACGACCTGCTGCGCCTCGTCCGTGCCGAGGTCTCGGCGGGAGAGCAAGGGAGCCAGGACGAAGCCGGCTTCCAGGACGGTGGCGCGGTCCGTGAGCCAGGTCAGCGCCGAGGAGACCGCCTGCCGCGACTCGTCCTCCTTGAGGTCACGCCGGGACAGCAACGAGCGCAGGACGAAGCGAGCCTGGCTGCCGGTGGCGTGTACTCCCAGCCACGTCAGCGCGGCAGGAACGACCCGCCGCACCTCGTCGGGCCCGCAGTCGTGACGGGAGAGCAACGGCCCCAGGACGAAGCCGGCTGACGCGACGGTGGCGCGGTCCCCGAGCCAGGTCAGCGCAAAGGAGACCGCTCGGCGGACCTCGTCCGGGCCAAGGTCTCGCCGGGACAGCAACGAGCGCAGGACGAAGTCGGCCTCGTTGTTCACGACGTGGACTTCGAGCCAGGTCAGGGTCGAGGAGGCCGCCTGCCGTATTTCGTCCGGCCTGAGATCGCGCCGGGAGAGCAACGGCGCCAGGACGAAACCGGCTTCACCGACGATGGCGTGGACTTCGAGCCAGGCGAGGCTCGAGGAGACTGTCCGCCGTACTCCGTCCGGCCTGAGATCGCGCCGGGAGAGCAACGGCGCCAGCACGAAGCAGGCCTCGGCGACGGTGGCGTGGACTTCGAGCCAGGCAAGGCTCGAGGAGACTGTCCGCCGTACCTCGTCCGGTCCGAGATCGCGCCGGGAGAGCAACGGCGCCAGGACGAAGCAGGCTCCCGGGACGGTGGCGCGGTCCGTGAGCCAGGTCAGCGCGAAGGAGGCCGCCCGCCGCACCTCGTCCGGTCTGAGGTCACGCCGGGACAGCAACGAGCGCAGGACGAAGTCGGCCTCGTCGCTCGCGGAGTGCACTTCGAGCCAGGCGAACGCCCAGGAGACCGCCCGCCGCGCTTCATCCCGCCTGAGGCCGTCGTGGGGGAGCAGCAGGCGCAGGACGAAGCGGGCGTCGGGGACGACGGCGTGCACCCCGAGCCAGTCGAGGGCGCGGGTGACCGCCTGCCGTACCTCGTCCGACCGGAGGTCACTGCGGGAGAGCAACGGCGCCAGGGCGAAACAGCCCTCAGGGGCGGTCGCGTGATTTCCGAGCCAGGAGAGCGCCCGGGCGGCCGCTTGCCGTACCTCGTCCGGCCGGAGATCATCACGAGAGAGCAAGGAGCGCAGGACGAAGTCGGCCTCGTCGCTCTCGGAGTGGACATTGAGCCAGGCGAACGCCCAAGAGGCCGCTTGCCGTACCTCGTCCGGCCGGAGATCGTCGCGGGACAGCAAGGAGCGCAGGACGAAGTCGGCCTCGTCGCTCGTGGAGTGCACTTCGAGCCAGGCGAACGCCCAGGTGACCGCCTGCCGCGCCTCGTCCGGGCCGAGGCCGTCGTGGGAGAGCAAGGAGCGCAGGACGAAGCGGGCCTCGTCGCTCGCGGCGTGGTCTCCCACCCAGGCGAGCGCCCAGGAGACCGCCTGCCGCACCTCGTCCGGCTCGAGATCACCCCGAGAGAGCAACGGGGCCAGGACGAAAAGACCCTCGCCGCCGGTGGTGTGATCCCGAAGCCAGGCCAGGGCGGACGGGACAACCCGCCGCGCCTCGTCCGGACCGAGGCCGTCGTGGGAAAGCAACAGGCGCAGGACGAAGCGGGCCTCGGCGAGGGCGACGTGATCTCCGAGCCAGGCGAGCGCCGAGGAGACCGCCCGCCGCACCTCGTCCGGCCGGAGGTCACCGCGGGCCAGCAAGGAGCGCAGGACGAAATCGGCGTCTCCGATGGCGCCGTACCACTCCAGCCACCGGAGCGTGCTGTCGACCGTCTGTTCCAGAGCTTCCGGCGGCAGGTCCGTTCGGTAGAGCAGGGAACTGAGTACGTAACTGGCGTCCCGTCTGCGCACATGGGTCCTGAGCCAGTCGAGAGCGGTCGGTACGAGGAGCAGGGCCCCGTCCGGGGGCAGATGGCGCAGGCCGCGATAGAGGAGATGGCGAGCGTTGACACCGACGCCGAACTCCGTGAGCCAGGGGCTGACGATCTCTTCCCAGCAGTGGACGGCGGCGGTGTACCAGGGCGGCCCGGAGCAGACCGCGCCGAGGGCGTAACTGCCGACGTCGGCGTCCTGACGCATGACGCGACCGACAGCGGACGCGTTGTCCGTGAACCACTCGTCGAACACCGGGGCCACCGGGTTCGCGCGGTCGGCGAGCGACAGATCATTAACGAGGCGGCCGATGTTGGCGGCGTAGCGGCCGATGGTCCGCGGACCGGTGAGGCAGCCGGCCAGCAGGGCACGCGTACGGGCCCTGTCCGGGGCGCCGTTGCGCTCGGGCAGGACGACGGATTCGATGAGCTGGTCGGCCACCAGATCGTGAGCGACCGACAGCATGTCGTTCTCCGGCTCCAGCCAGCCAAGAGAGACGAGCGTGGTGACGATGTCCTCGGCGTCCGGGACCTTGGTGTCCGAGTCCTCGACGGCCACTCGGACGAGAGCGGCGTGGGCGGCCGAGGTCACCTGTGCGCGTGGCTGCGGGCAGGCGGCCGCCGCCGCGGCCGCGGCCACCAGACCGTACGAGGCGTGAACCGGCGTGAACGTGTCCTTGCGGCCGGGAACGGTCAGGCCGTCCTCGTTGAGCCGCCGTTCCAGCCATCCGGGAAGCTCTCCGCCAGACCGGAGACCGGAGGTGAGAGGCGCGGGAAGCCCGGCTTCGACCCGGCGCTCGATCTCGCGCGCGACCAGCAGAGCGACGATGGGCCGGTTGCCGCAGATCGCCATCATGCGGTCCTCTCCCATCTCGTGGAGAGCCCTGGGCGCCAGCCTGGTCAGCGCATTGCTGGTGATCCGCCGCCGGAAGTCGTCGTCCTGCCGCAGCTCCACTTCGTCGAACAGTTCGTGCAGCAACGCACGGTCCGCCTTCTGCAACCACCCGGGCCGCACCGATGCGAGAAGAGCCATCGGAATGCCCTTGCGGTGAGCCGCGGGGATGAGGCGGTGCCGCAACGCCGGCAGATCGAGCTGCGAGGCGTTGAGATAGTCGATCACTACGAGTACGGGGCCAGGTTCCGCGAGCACGTGCCCGGCGACCTGGTCGGTGAGGGCCAGATCCTCACCCGGCAGAACATGCAGCACCCGCCAGCCCGCCTGCAACGCCAGCCGCCCCACCTCCAGGCCGGTGCGGGTCTTGCCCGTGCCCGCCGCTCCCACCAGCAGGATCCCCCGGTCGGCGGACGTGACCAGACTCATGAACAGGTTCTGCGGGTCGGCCTTGTGGCCGCTGCCGGGGGAGACGAAGGGCAGATGCCTGGGCGTGAGGTACTTCTTGAAGTCCCCGAAACCCTCGATGAGTTCCTGCTGCGGGACCACCGAAGGCAGCGGTTTGCCCCGATCGCCTCCGGGAAGTTCGACCGCCACCGCCTGCGGCCGTACGCCGTCGAGTGCGAGAAGGCCCACGAACTCCGGGTCCTCCAGCACGGCGGTGATCGGCTCGGCCTCGGCGCTGCCGGTGCCCGCCGCGGGCAGCCGCTGCGACTGCACTCCGACGAGCAGCGCGCCGTCCTCGGTGAAGAGCGCCGTACCGGAGATTCCCTGCCAGGGGTCCTGTCCGCCAGGTCCCCTGCCTTCGGGCGGTGCCGTGGTGAAACTCAGGTCCAGATAGCCGGACTTCATGTTGGAGCCCAGCTGTACGGACCCGCTGACCTGCCTGCTGTCCCGTCGGCGCAGCCCTCGTACACGGTCCGACGCGGCCCGCTGCGCATACGCCGGAAACCCGATCCCGGTGAACGGCACGCTGCCCGTGCCGTCCGGCAGGCAGCCCAGAGCGACCGGTGGCACGACCGGCGGATCCTCGCCGTCGGCGCCCGTCCGCGACGGGAAGCTCAGCCGCAGCAGCGCCAGATCTCGCCCGGTGGCCCGCCACACCGGTGAGACGGGATGCTCGGCGTCGTCACCGCCGAGCAGAACGGTGCAGGTGGGGGTCTCGTCGCGAGGTCCGAGAAGATGGGCCACGGTGAGGACCAGGTGGGAGCTGATCCGGTAGCCGGACCCGTATTCCGTGCGGTCTCCGTGCCGGACGACCACCTCTGCCACGCGTGCTTTGTCGAACGGCTTCATGTGGCGGTCAGTCCACAGCGAGCAGATCCGAGACGTCGTCACCGGTCAGCACTGGATCGCCCGCACCCGTTCTGGCGTCGAGGCTGAGCTTGAGCGTGTGCGTCCGCGCCGATTTCGCACTGCCCCCGCCGCCCAGCGAGACCACCCAGAAGCGCACGCCGGCCTTGGCTTCGGCGGACTTCTCCACCGCGACCTGGAGCTCCAAGTCGATGGAGTTGATACGGAACCGCACGTCCTGGCCGGCGGCGTCGAGCTGAGCCCGGCCGATCTCGGAGCGCAACGACGCGAGCAGATCGGCAAGTTCGATGTCCATACGGTCCCCCGACGAAGCAGCAGCGCTCTACGAGCGCTCTTGTGTACGGCGTATGGTCGGAAGTGTGACAGACGGTGCGCCTTCGCACACCCGAATGCAGCCCCTGCGGTTCACTTGACACTGGGTCGCGCAACTCCCGGAACAGCGTCCGGTCTTCGAGGGGTGTACGACGTGGAAGGCATGCCGCCCTCGGCTTCCGCGGTGTGGTTCTCCACCGGGCACGGCAGCTCGACCCAGACGGTTTTGCCTCCGTCGTCGGTCAGTTCGGTGAGGACGACCCCGTTCAGTTCTTCCAGCAGGGCGTGCACGATCTTCAGGCCGCGGCCATGGGTGGCATCGGTGTCGCCGTCGCCGGGGGCGGGGCACTCGGGATGGCCGTCGTGCACTCCCATGCGTATCCAGGTGCCGTCGTACAGTTCCAGTACGACACCGATCCGCACGGTGGCCGCCGACGCGTGGAGCACGACGTTGGTCAGCAGTTCCGAGGCGATCAGCCGTATCGCCTGGACGGCCTCGCTGCCGGCCGGAACGCCCCAGCCCCGCAAGGTGTCCAGGACGGCCCGGCGGGCGAGAGGAACCTGTTCCGGCTGCGCGGGGAGGTGCAGGGACCGGGTGTTCCGGCACTGAGCGTTCATGGTGTCCGGTCTCCTCGTGCGGTTCCGGGTGGCGGCGCCTCGCGGCGTGCGCAGAACGCTAGGAGAGCCGGGCTCGCCGCCGGCGACAGTTGTCGCGGTGCCGGTAAGTCTGGGGCGGCGGGTCTGTGCCGGTCCGGGGTTCTGGGGACCGGGGTGGGCCGGGTCGCACTCAGTGGAAGAGCGCGGTGAGCAGGTCTTCGCCGATGCTGCGCACGCGTTCCAGATGCAGCTGGTAGTAGGCCCGCCGGCCGTCGCGCTCGACGGTGACGAGGCCGGCCTCGCGCAGCCGGGCCAGATGGCGGGAGACCTGCGGCAGCGTCATGCCGCTGCGGTCGGCCAGTGCGGAGGGGGTGAGAGGTTCCCGGGCGATGGCGCGTGCGATCCGCTGCCGGCCCGGATCGCGCATGACCTCGAGGCGGCGGTGCACCACCGCGTAGCCGGGCTGGTCGTCGCCCTCCGGCACCAGCGGGTAGTGGACGACCGCCGCCAGACCCGGTTCGTGCTTCACCAGCATGTGGGGCCGGCCGAAGGCGGACGGGATGACCAGCACCGGGGTGGTGGCGACGTTCACGATGCCGTGGTGGAACTTGTCGAAGACCACGCGCGGCGGGTCGTCCCGGTACGACGCCGTGGAATCCAGGTCGGCCAGCGTCCGGCCGGGACCACTGTGCTCGAGGGAGCCACGCAGGCGCGGCAGCTGCCCGGCGATCACGCGGGCCGCCCTGGCGAGGTCCGGTTCCAGGGCCCGGGCCGCCTGGTCCAGCAGGTCGAGGAGATCGGCCCGCATGGGTTCCGGGGCGTCGAGGAGCCTACGGGCGAGTTCGGCACGGGCGGTGGAACGCTGCTCGGCCGCCGCCAGCAGGCCCTCGCGCTGCGCGCGGTCGTCCAGCACCCGGTCCAGCGGGGCACCGGAGTTGCCGCCGCGGATCGCGTACCCGGTGAGTTCGACGAAGAGCGGCAGCGGCAGCTCCGCCAGGTCGGTGAGCTCGGCGTCGAGCGGCCGGTCGCCTGAGGCGCTCAGCGGGAACAGATACCGGGCCCGGTACGACGCCCACAGCGGCGCCCAGTCCCTGATGCGTCGCCGCAGATCGGGGGTGAGAGCGGAGGCGGGCGGCCCGTCCCGCGTGGATCTGTCGTCGGCGGGGGCGTCCGCATCGAGCCCGCGGACCCAGCGGAGCGCACGCGGATGGTGCTCGGCCTCCGTGTAGGCGTGGAGGGCCGCGCCCAGTTCGGCGAGCGGCGAGGCACCCGCGGACACGCTGGAGGGGGAGGCCCCGGCGAGCGAAAGGACAACGCTCATGGCCACCTCCGGCAGGCCGGGAAGGTCGCTTACCGCGACCGCGACAACCATTGTAGGTACCGCCTCCGGTGAGCTCTACGGTTCCGGCAATCCGACCGAGCCTCCCCCCCGGAGTCGCCATGAATCAGCCCGTCCCCGCCGACCTCCGTGCCGCCGTACAGGATCGCCGGTCGCTGCTGGAGCAGCTCAGCCTCGATCTGCACGGCACGCCGGAGACCCGGTTCGAGGAGCACTACGCCGCCGAGCAGTTGGCCGGCCGGCTCGCCGCCGCGGGCTTCGAGGTGAACAAGGGCGTGGCCGGCCTGCCGACCGCCTTCACGGCCACCCACCAGGGGCCGGTCGACGGTCCTACGGTCGCGGTGCTGCTGGAGTACGACGCGCTGCCCGGCATCGGCCATGCGTGCGGGCACAACCTCATCGCGGCGGGCGGACTGACCGCCGCCCTCGCCGCGGCCGCCGTACGACCCGGCCACCCCGGCACGCTGATGGTGATCGGCACCCCTGGTGAGGAGGGTGGCGGCGGCAAGGTCCTCATGCTGGAGCGCGGCGTGTTCGAAGGCGTGGACGCGGCGGTGATGTTCCATCCGGGCGACCGCAGTCTGCGGGCCCGGCACGCACTGGCCGCCAGCCACCTGCGGCTGACCTTCCACGGTGTGGCCGCGCACGCCGCCAAGATGCCCTGGGACGGACGCTCCGCCGCGGCAGGCGCCCAGCTTTTCCTCACAGCCGTGGACTCGCTGCGCCAGTTCATCCCGCCGACCGCGCGGGTGCACGGGATCATCGCGCACGGCGGCACCGCCCCGAACGTCGTGCCCGACCGCACCGAGGTGGACCTGTTCGTACGCGAGGCGACCTCCGCCGCCCTCGACGCGCTGATGCCCCGGGTCCTCGCGGCCGCCGACGGAGCGGCGCTGGCCACCGGTACCACCGTCGAGACCGCGGAGACCGCGCCGCGTTACGCCGAGCGCAACGACAACATGGTGATGGGCGACCGGATCGCCGCCTACGCCGCCGGACTGGGCTTGGAGCTGGAACCGCCGTCCCCGGCGAATCCGGCCGGTTCCTCGGACATCGGCAACGTCTCGATCGCGCTCCCGGCGGTCCATCCGTACGTCCAGATCTGCCCCCGCGACACCCCGGGCCACTCCGTCCGGATGCGCGAGGCCGCCCGCAGCCCGCGGGCGCACGAGGCGGCCACGACGATGGCGACCGCCATGGCCGCGCTCGTTCTCGATCTGCTCGGTGATCCGGAGTTCCTCACCTCCGTGCGTGCGGAGTTCCGTGCCTCCGCTCCCTGTTCCACCGCTGGTCAGGAGTCGTCATGACCTCCTCGTCCCCGCCCGACCTCGCCTCCGGCGCCCTGCTCAACACGTTCTTCAACTGGGACCTGATCGCCGAGACCTTCCCCCGTCTGATCACCGAAGGGCTGGCCAACACCCTGATCATCGCCGCGGGCGCCATCGTCCTCGGCGTCGCCATCGCCCTGGTGGCCGCGATGCTGCTGCTGTCCAAACGCCGCTTGGTGCGACTGCCCGCCCGTATCTACGTCGACGTCTTCCGCGGCCTTCCGGTGATCATCACGGTGATGCTGGTCGGGGTGGGCCTGCCCGCGGCCGGTATCCGTCCCTTCGGCACCGACCCGTTCGGCTACGCGATCCTGGCGATCGGCATCATCTCCGGCGCCTACACCGCGGAGATCTTCCGCTCCGGCATCCAGAGCGTCGACCCCGGTCAGTTGCAGGCCGCCCGCAGCCTGGGCCTGAGCTACCTCAGGGCGATGCGTCTGGTGGTGGTGCCGCAGGGCATCCGCCGGGTACTGCCCGCCATGGCCGGCCAGTTCGTCAAGGACATCAAGGAGAGCTCGCTGGTCTACCTGCTCGGCCTCGCCGCTGGGCAGCGCGAGCTGTACTTCATCGCGCAGGAGGAGGTCGCCCGGACCTACAACTCCTCGCCCCTGATCGCCGCGGGCCTCTGCTACCTGGCGCTCACCATCCCCATGACCTACCTCGTCAACCACCTCGACAGGCGGCTGCGCGAAGGACCGCGCCCCGGGACCCTCCCGGCTCCGGCCGACCCCGACCTGCCCAAAACACCGCTGCAGTCCGCCGGAACCGCAGGAGGAGAAGGCCGATGACCCCCGCGACCGCCGGACGGGACCCGATGCCCCCCTCGACCACCGCCCGGAACACGATCGACCCGACGGCCACCGGCCCTGTCGCCCCCGTGGCCCTGCGGGTCACCGGCCTCAGCAAGAGCTACGGCAGCATCCCCGTACTGCACGACATCGACCTCGAGGTGCGGCGCGCGGAGACCCTCTGCCTGATCGGCCCCTCGGGCTCCGGCAAGTCCACCCTCCTGAAGTGCCTCAATCTGCTGGAGACGCCCAACGCCGGTGAGATCTGGCTCGGCGAGACCTGCCTGACCGCGCCGGGCGCCGGCGTCGACGCCGCCCGCGCCCGTATCGGCATGGTCTTCCAGCACTTCAACCTCTTCCCGCACATGAGCGTGGAGCGCAACGTCACGCTCGCACTGACCTCCGTGAAGGGCATGGGCCGCGAGCAGGCCCGCGCCCTCGCACGGCGCCACCTCGGCGAAGTCGGCCTCGCCGCCTTCGCCGACCAGCGGCCCGGCCGGCTGTCCGGCGGGCAGCAGCAGCGCGTCGCCATCGCCCGCGCGCTCGCCATGGAGCCGGAGCTGATGCTGTTCGACGAGGCCACCTCCGCGCTCGACCCCGAACTGGTCAAGGACGTGCTCGCCGTGATGCGGGACCTCGCATCGGGCGGCATGACCATGGCCGTCGTCACCCACGAAATGGGCTTCGCCCGGGAGGCCGCCGACCGCGTCGCCTTCATGTGCGACGGCCGCATCGCCGAGATCGACACCCCCGACCGGATCTTCGAGCGCGCCGGCCACCCCCGGCTGCGCCAGTTCCTCTCCCAGGTCCTGTGAACGACACCCGGGCCGTCATCTCCACCGTCGTGAACCTCCCATCAGAAAGACCGGATCATGCACCTCACTTCGCGCAGACCGCTGCTCGCCTGCACCGCGGCCGTCGCCCTGCTGTTGTCCCTCTCCGCCTGCGGCGGCGGTGAGGCGGACTCCGCGTCCAGTAAGTACAAGCTCGTCCAGGGCGGTGTGATCACCGCGGCCACCCAGTCCGAGCAGCCGCCCTTCGCGATCACCGACACCGCGGGCAAGCCCACCGGGTTCGCCGTCGAGTTGATGAACGGTGCCGCCGAGCGCCTCGGCCTGAAGGTCCAGTACAAGACCACCACCCTGCAGGGCATCCTCGCGGGGCTGTCGGCCGGGCAGTACGACATCGGCGTGGCCGGCGTCGGCGCGACCGCCGAGCGCAAGAAGTCGGTCGCGTTCACCACCCCGTTCTACTGGGGCTTCACCGACGTCCTGACGCTCAAGGGCGGTCGCCAGGACGCTCTGCCGGACTTCGACGGCAAGCGGGTCGGCGCCGTCAGCGGGTCCGTGCAGGAGAACTTCGTCCACCGCGAGATGGGTGGCGCGAACCTGGTGAAGTTCAAGGACCAGACAGCGCTGATCACACAGCTCCTCTCCGGCGGCATCGAGGCGGCCGTTCTCGGCGGTGCCAGCGCGGACGCGTACGTCGCGAAGGAGCCCGTGCGCATCGCGGTGAAGCTGGAGAGCCTCCAGGGCAGCGCCTTCCCGATGCGCAAGGACGGCGATCCCAAGTTGCTCGAGGACATCGACGCCCAGATCGACGCGATGATCGACGACGGCACCTACATCAAGCTGTACAAGAAGTACTTCCGCGATCCGATCGCCGCCGACCTGATCAAGGAGCGTCCGAAGCTCACGAAGCAGGTCATGAACACCGACCTGGCCCCTGGCGAGCGCTGACACATGAACAAGGCCCAGGTCAGAGACCTGGGCCTTGTCGTGCGTGTTACCGGGGCCTGTCTCAGCCGGCCTCAGGGAGCGGCTGAGGCGTTATCGGCGGGTGTCCCTGGAGGCTGCTGCCGAGGTGCGGCTGTCCGCCGGACGACAGCAGGTAGGACGCCGGGGTCAGGACGCGTGCTCCGGTGACGGTGAGGGTGGGGTCCGAGCCGAGGAGTGTGGTGAGCGCGCCGCTCCCGTCGTCCTCGCCCAGCGCCGCGACGGTCAGGTCCTTCCTGCCGTCGCCGTCGAGGTCGCTGAGCAGCAGCCGGGAGCCGAAGCCGTCGTCGGCCTCGTTGTCGCCCGGGACGCCCTCGGTGCCCTGGTCGAAGACCTGGCGGTCGGTGGTCGTGAGCCCGATGGAGCCGCCGTACATGACGGTCACGTGCCCGGCGTCGGCGACGGTGTCGGTGTCGGTGTCCTCGTTGGGGTCGCCGACGGCGAGGTCGTCGTAGCCGTCGCCGTCGATGTCGCCCGCGGCGAGTCCGGCGCCGTACCGGTCGTACAGGTCGCCGTCACCCGGGGTGTCGAAGTCGTCCTGGGTGAGGGTGTACCTCTCGACGTCGTCCACCGTCCAGGTGGGGTCGGTCTGGGAAACGGGGCGGCCGGGGACGTAGGTGATCTCGCCGCCGTTCCCGCCCTCACGGCCGAGGACGATGTCGCCGTAGCCGTCGTTGTCGAAGTCCCCGAAGACCGAGGAGTAGCCACCGCGGGAGCCGACCTGCAGCGGCGTCGGGTCCAAGCCCAGCGTGCCGGCGTCACCACCGCTGCGATAGAGCTGGGAGTGGTTGAACAGCAGGTCGTCCGCGCCGTCGCCGGTGACGTCACCGGCGGTGAGGGCGACGACCTCTCCTCCCCAGGAGTTCAGGTTGCCCAGCGGATAAGTGCCGCTGTCGGCGCCCTCATCGGTGATACCGCCCGCGTACAGCCAGGCCTGGGCCGAGGTGTTGCCGGCGGCCAGGTCGTCCTTGCCGTCGCCGTTGAAGTCACCCGCGGCGAGGGTCCGGCCGTGGGCGTCCTGATCCGTGCTTGTGGGATCGGCGAGTTTGGCACTGCTCGTCAGGCCGGTCGGCGAGCCCCACAGGATCTGGACGGTACCGGCGTTCTGGTCGTCCCCGACGTCCTCGCCCGGGGTGCCGGTGGCGAGATCGGCGAAGCCGTCGCCGTTGAAGTCGGCGATGGCCACGGAGAATCCGAAGTGGTCACCGGCTTCGGCCTGCCCTCCGACTCCCCTGGAGTTCTGGCTGATCGTGACGCGTTCGGCCTGGGTGGCGCCCGCGCCGCTTGCGGAGCCGTAGGCGACGGTGACGGCCCCGGCACCCGTCGTGCCGTCGACCGTGGCGTCGGGGGCGGAGGCGGCGAGGTCGACATGGCCGTCGCCGTTGAAGTCGCCGTAGCGGCCGGAGACCGACGCACGGTCAGCGGTCGCCGCGACGGCGCTGCCCGCGACGGTGGGCACCAGCAGACCGCCTGCCAGTGCGGCGACCACGACGGCGGTCGCCACACGGTGGTCGCGTCTCGGCGAGCGGTGTCTCTCGCGTTCGGGCGAGCGGTGTCTTGCTTGTTCAGATGTCACGCGATGTCTCCCAGTGTGCATACGCGTCGACCCCAGTCGGGGATCCGTGGACCTGGCGTGGGGGGTGGGAGAACGAACGTCGGTGCAGATGGTCGTTCGGCCGACTGTTGATCATGGATGAGGCGGGCCCAAAGATAGCTCACAGATTCGCCGCTGTCCCGTGATCATCGGTTCGCGCACCGGTGTGGGCCGGCCTCAGACTTCGAGCTGGGCCTCGATTCTCCTCAGCTGGTGGCGGGCCATCGCCAGGTTGGCGCGTCCGGAGTCCAGCACGAGGTAGAGGAAGAGGCCGTTGCCTCCCTGGCTCCTGAGCAGCCGGATCAGGTGGTACTGGGTGCCCAGGGTGATGAGGATGTCCTCGATCTCGTCCTTGATGCCGAGGAGTTCCATGGTGCGCAGCTTGGCGCGGACGACGTCGGTGTTGCCGGCGGCCGCCACGTTCAGGTCGAAGCTGTTGCCGCCTCCGACGGTTCCCAGCGCCATCCCGCTGGTGTAGTCGACGAGCGCGGCTCCGGTCGCGCCCTCGATCGAGGAGAGGGCTTCCTTCAGCGCTGCTTCGGTGTTCGCCATGACGTGCTGTTCCCTTCGGGCTGGTGCGGGCCTTGCGTGTTTCAGGCCGGTGGTGAGGTGGGTCGTACGGGCAGAGGCCCGCCGGTGGTGGTGGAGGTGGGGGTGGGGGGCGGCTGTCTCGGGGCGCGGTCGGGCCGCTGAACGGCGGTCTGCAGCAGTTCGCCGATGCGGTTGCCCGAGCGACGCCCCTCCAGGTGCAGCCTGCCTACGTTCACCCGGCCCTCGGCGACCAGCGTCAGCACCGCGGACGGGCCGGCGGCGTAGGTGGCCACGTAGCCGTTCGCGCCGCGGACGAGGAGTTCACGGAAGTCGCCCTGCCCGGTGGCGTCGGTGAGCCGCAGGGCGACGCCCTGCGCGGCCGCTGTGAGGGCGGCCAGCCCCTCCGGTTCCACCCCCCGGATGTCCTGCGCCAGCACGAGGCCGTCGACGCTGGCGGCGAGGGCGCCGGTCAGTTGTGGCAGGCGGGCCCGGAGGCTGTGCAGTTCGTCGAGGACTTCGGCCTCGGCCGCCATGAGCTGTCTCCTCTCGGCGCGCTGTCTGATCGCGCGGATCACAGGGCCTCCAATGCGTGCTTGATTCGGCGCAGCAGGGCGGCGTCGGGGCCGGCCGGGGTTCCCGGAAGGCGGGCCGGCTCGGTGGCGGGTCGCGGTGGTCGCCGGGCCGCGGCCACGAGGCCGGCGGCGGCGAGACGGCGGACCTCGACGAGGGTGTGGAAGGCGGGGCGGCCCAGGACATGGGAGATGTCGGATGCCGTTCGCGTCCCGTCCACGTGCTCGAGGACCGCGCGCCGGCGACGTGGCAGGCAGGTGTCGAGGGGCAGGCGGGTGCGTACGAGCGGTTGGGTGTCCGTCTCCTCCTCGAACCAGATCTCGCGCAGCAGCTCCCGCCGGCGCACCGTCTCGCGCTGCACCGCGCCGACGGGCACGGGACGCACCGCCCCCAGCCAGTGCGCGACCCCGTGCCGGAACCGGGCCGTGCCGCCGCCCGGCCCGAGCACGAAGAACGCCGCGTCGTACAGCGCCCCGAGGTGGCACAGTTCCAGCGCGCCCTCGGGGAAGTGGCCGCTGTCCACCAGGAACCGGCCCACCCGCTGTCGGGGCCCGGCCTCGGTGAGGGCCTCGGACCACTCCTCGGGTGACAGGGCGCCGCCCGCGGTGAGCAGCACGTCGAGCCCGGGCGTGTGCGGGCTCTCCGCGTGGATCACCTGGCCGTCGGCGAGATAGAGAGTGCCGCGTTCGCGCATGAGGGAGCCGGTGGCCTTCTCGCCGACGAGCCGGTCCAGCATCGGCGAACCGAGCAGAGCGGGGCCGGTGCTTGGCCGGGATATGCCGGAGGTGAGCGTCCGCAAGGTCGTCATCCCAATACGAGCTGCCGCGCCAGGTCATGCAGCCGGAGGCGGGCCAGAGCGAGGTTGCCCTCGCTGCGGCCGAGCCACAGATGCAGGAAGACGCTGCTGTCGAACGTGGTGCGGACGAACTGGAGGAGGTGGTAGCTGTCGCGGTTGCTGACGATCAGGTCCTCGACGGGAGTGTCGTCGCCGGACCGGTCGGACCAGTCGGAGCCGTCGGCGGGGGCGAAGGACTGGTACTCCGCCGCGATCCGGGCGAGTTCCGCCGCCTCGGCCGCCGCGACCTCGTAGTCGCCGCCCGGGGATTCCCCTGCCGTGCCCAGAGCCAGGCCGCTGGTCCAGTCGACCACGGCAGCGCCGCGGGCGCCGGGCAGCTTCATGGCCTCCAGCAGACACTCGTCGATTCCGGGCAACGAGGACTCCTCTCCCGGTGTGCGTCGAAGGAATCATGCAGAACCTAGACTCCGGATGTGGAGTAGTTGTGACTACTTCGTCGAATTGCCGTGGAATGTGAGACCGATGGGTAGCTTCCGTTGACTATTTGAGGTTTCGTCAGGCGGCTTGGCCGTGGGGTGTCCGTCTTCAGGCCCGACGCCCCGCCGCCGAGTTGTCCGCGGACTCCCCCGAGATTGTCCGTGCTCGGTAACGGACGGATCCCGTGGCCGCCGTTTCCCGTCATGCCAGTTGGTCGCACGGCGACCGGGCATCGGCGAGGGACTGCGGGAGAGCGGGGCGGACATGGCACGGCACGGCGGCGGGCGTGGCTGGTACGGCAAGGTGGTCGGGGCGGCGCTCGGGGTGACGATGCTCGCCACCGGTGCGTCGGTGTGGACCGCGCAGGCCGGTGCCACGGACGGCTCGTCCCCGAAGGCGAGCGCGCCGGCCAAGCCCGGCGGTGACGTCAAGCCGGTCGCGGTGTCCATCGCACACGCCTCGGACAAGGGGGCGCGCGGCGTCAACATCACCATCGACGACGGCCCCGACCCCGTGTGGACCCCTGAAGTGCTCGACGTGCTGCGGGAGTACGGGGTGAAGGCCACGTTCTGCATGGTGGGGACGCAGGCACAGGCCCACCCGGACCTCGTGAAGAAGGTCGTCGCGGCCGGGCACCGGCTGTGTGACCACTCGGTGTCGCACGACACCACCATGGACAAGAAGTCCGAGGCCTACCAGTCGCGGCAGATCCTCGACGCCGAACGCATGATCACCAAGGCGTCCGGGGGCGTACGGCCGATGTACTACCGGGCACCCGGCGGCGCCTTCACCCCCTACAGCCGCAAACTGGCCGCCTCCCGGGGTATGCGCCCGCTGGGCTGGAACGTCGACTCCAAGGACTTCGAGCGGCCGGGCACGGACGCCATGGTCGCCACCGTCGAGCGGGAGCTGCCGAACGGGCCGACGATCCTCTTCCACGACGCGGGCGGCGAACGCTCCCAGACCGTCGAGGCCCTGCGCCGGATCCTCCCCTGGCTCAAGGAGCAGGGCTACTCATGCGGCTTCCCGGTGCGCTGATATTCGGGTCATTGTGGATGAGGGTGTAACGCGGCAGGGCTCACAAGACGCAGGGATAGGCAGAAGCGGGGCGACGAACCGGATTGCATTTCGGTGTCCGGGGCGGGCGTGCCGACAGGACAACGCGTCAGATCGGATTCCTTGTGAGTAACATCGACCCGGCTCCCGGATATCAGACATACAACCAGCCCACAGGCCCGGAGCACCCCGTACGCCGGCAGGCCGGCGCCCGGCGTGCGGCCCTGACGATCTGCACGATCGCCGACATCGCCGCGGGTTTCCTCGGTCTCTGGATCCTGCTGTTCCTGCTCGACGCGAACCAGGCGAATGTATTCGTGGAGTTCGTACAGGGAACGGCGGATTTGCTGGCCTGGTGGTCGCAGGACATTTTCACAATGGACACAGAGGGCCTACGCGTTGTCCTCAATTACGGCCTCCCGGCCGTCATGTATTTGCTGATCGGCCACGGAATCGCCGCACGACTCAACCGAGCCTGACGGCATACCCGGACTTCACAGAAGTCCGCGAGCGGACGGCGAAAGCACCGTCCGCCGCAATGGTGCGTCGCGGCCGCCGGCCCCGGCCCGGTGAGCAGGGCACGGAAGTCGGCGGCCTCGGGCGCGGACGTCCCCGCGTCGCCGGCCCGATCTGTCTCAGCCGGCGGCCTTGGCGATGATGCGGGCCATCTCCTCCTGGCCGAAGGCCCGCAGGGTCGTGGTGCGGACGTTGCCCACCCCGCCGAGCTGCAGGAGAGCCGCGGTGGCGGTTTCGTCGTCGGGTGCTTCGACGACGGCCATGAGGTCGTACGGTCCGACGGTCCAGTAGATGTTCAGAAGCTTCGCCCCGAGCTTCTGTGCCCCCGAAGCGAAGGCCTCGGCACGCTTCGCCGTGTCCTTGTAGTTCCGGATCCCTTGATCGGTCCAGTTCAGCAGCGTGACATAGGTCGGCATGATCGTTTCACCTTCGTGAGGGAACACATGGCGACACCAATCCTGGACGGAAGCCCTGAAACGCGCACAATATGCGCACCCGAAATGGGTACGGGAGCGCGGCGGGCACATGGCGCGGACCAGTGAGATCACGAGCGCTGCCGCGAGATCCCGGACGGTTCCACAAGCGCCCGTTCGAGGGACCGTTGACCGTGGCCGGGGTGCTGAAACGATGTTCTGGCACGCGGAGGCGCCACTATGGGGCGAAGCAGCAACGAGGACTGGGAGGTACCGCAATGACTGTGGCTCCAACTCGCTCTGTACCGTCCATCGCTCGCCCGAGGAACTGGGCGGCCCTGCTCATCGTCATCGTGATCGTCTATGCGCCGGCGGCGCAGATCCAGGACATCCTGACCGGTCTGACCGCTCTGTCAGCGGTGCTCGTCTCGGGCTCGGCGGTGCGGGCCGTGGCAGAGCGGCAGCGGCCGACGACCGTCTGAGGATGGCCGTTTGAGGGCGGGACGGGCACGCCCCTCCGCCGGATCACAGGGCCGGACCACACCGTGGTCCGGCCCTTGGAGCGTGACGAACGACGAGCGTCTCCGGCTCCATTCCCCCCGGCACGAGGGGCCGTTGTCGTGACGGCGGTCACCGTCCCGGAAGGCGTCAGCCCGAGAAGGGGACCGCGTCGGCGGCGGAGGTGTGCCAGCTGGTGACGACCGGCTTGTCGACGACGTAGGA
The DNA here is from genome assembly GCF_056433405.1 of Streptomyces sp. NPDC044719. Lineage (NCBI taxonomy): Bacteria > Bacillati > Actinomycetota > Actinomycetes > Kitasatosporales > Streptomycetaceae > Streptomyces > Streptomyces sp. NPDC044719. The sequence goes on along the minus strand of NZ_JBWKHE010000003.1, from coordinate 548,136 downwards.
ATCGACCTTCAGGGACTCCGGGTTCGGGTCGTCGTCGGCGACGGAGACGATGAGGCTGTCCAGTTCCTTGCCGCCGTCCTCGTCGGTGGTCTTCGGGTTGACGCCGGCGTAGGCGGTGACCCCGGCGCGCAGGGTGATCGGCTGTCCCGCCGACTGCTCCGCCGGCCCGGCCTGGGTACCGTCCGACCCGAAGGCCACGACCGGCAGCCCGGCGGGCAGGACGCAGGTGATGCCGGACTTGGCCTGGGCCTTGATCAGGAAGTAGCCGCCGGCCTGGGACTCGGAGCTCACGCTCCAGGAGATGTCGTTGGTGCCGCAGCTCTGCCCGTAGCCGCTCTTGTCTCCGGCCGAGTCGCCGCCGCCCGTAGTGGACTTGCCCGGCGAGCCGCTGCCCGCGGCGCCGCCGCCGGAGGACTTCGAGGTGCCCGAACCGCTGCTGCCGCTGCCGTTGGACGCCGCCGGGCTCGCCTGGCTGGAGGATGCCGCAGGGGAATCCGACGCCGACGACTCGTCACCGCCTCCGCACGCGGTCATCAGCAGGCCCGAGCCGATCACGGCGGTGACGGCGAGAGCGGTGCGCAGACGACGGTTCATTCGGAATTCCTCCAAGGAACGACACATGCGAGGCATCAAGTGATCGGTACCGCGCGCTTACGATCACCAAGACGGGCCCCTCCGGGGTCCGGTTCACGTCGTCTCACGTCCCGGACCTCGCCGTCACGGGCCTGTGACACAGCCTCAGATGTGGCGCCGCGGGGACTCCGGCTCGCTCAGTTCGGCGGTGAACTGGGCGCCGGCCAGCAGGGCCAGGTTGGACAGCCACAGCCAGACGAGGAAGACCACGACGCCGGCGAGGGAGCCGTAGAGCCTGCTGTAGGTGCTCAGCGCGGAGGCGTAGAGGGCGAAGCCCGCGGAGACGGTGAGCCACAGGGCGGCGGCCAGGGCCCCGCCGGGGAGGCTGTGGCCGCGGGTGCGGGCCGCCCGGGGGCCGGTGTGGAAGACGATGACGACCAGCAGGGCCACCACGCACAGCAGGAGAGGCCAGCGCAGCAGGCTCCAGGTCCACGCGGCCATCGCGCCGAGGCCGAGGTAGCGGCCGAGGTTCTCGGCGGCGGGGCCGCTCAGCAGCAGGACGAGGGAACCGAGGACGAGCAGACCGAGCAGGGCGAGCGCGGTGAGCAGGATGCGGTGCGCCTTGCGCCAGGGCGAGCGGCTGTCGGCCACCCGGTGCATCCGGTGCAGGGCCCGGCGGAAGACGGCGAGGTAGCTGGAGGCGGACCACACCGCGCTCACGATGCCGCCGCACAGCAGGGTCCAGACGGCCGAACCGTCGTGCAGCGTCCGGGACAGCACGTCGTGCAGGGGAGCACCCGACTGGCCGGGCGCGTAGGCGGTGACGTGCGCGATGAACGCCTCGGCCGTGCCCGGGCTGATCAGGCCGAACGCGATGGCCGTGACGAGCAGGGCGGGCAGCACGGCCAGGATGGCGTAGTAGGTGAGGGCGGCGGCGAAGTCCGACACGTCGTCGCGCCACATCGACACCGGGGTGCGGCGCAGGGCGGCCGCCCAGGGGCGGACGAGCCGGTCGCCCGGCCGTCGGGCGCTGCGGGCGCCCCGGCGGGGGGCTGCCGTGGAGTGGGGTTCAGCTGACATGGGGCCTGCGGTGCGAGGACGTGCCGAGACGGACGAGGGTACGGACACTGTAGAGGGGCAGGGCCGCCTCCGTGGGGGGCGCATGCGGTGAGGGCGGGCAGGACGTCGGTGGGGGCGGCGTCCGGCTGGACCCCTACCCCCGGACGTACGTGCGGAAGCGTCCGCCGTACCGACGCTCTGCCGTGTGATGGTCCGGTGGTCCTCGTGGGTCACTCGATGGGGGGCCGCGCGGCCCTGCGGGACAAGGACGTCGTCGTGATCCACGGGGACCGGGACCGCGTGACCGACCCGGGCGCGTCGGTGGCGTTCGTGGACCGGGCCGGCGCGGCCGGGGCCCGGGCGGACGTCCGCCTCGTACCGGGCGGTGACCACGCGATGCTCCGGGGCGACGCGAACTGGCACCGCGTCGCGGCCTCCACCGCCGTGGGCATGCTCCCGCCCTGGGACCGGTGCGCCGGCGGGCCCCTCAGGGCGGGCCCCCTCAGGGCGGTGGCCCGGCCTCCCCTCGCTGCTCGTGCCGTCCGAAACCGTGGATCAGGGCCACCGCCAGCGCGCTGATCAGCAGTAGCACGCTCATGTACAGGACCACCGGCCAGGGTTCTCCCCCGGCCGCCTCCAGCAGGGCCGCCGCGATGAGGGGTGCGGTGCCGCCCGCCAGTGCGGCCGCGACCTCGCGGCTGAGGGCGACCCCGCTGAACCGGGTCCTGGTCGTGAACAGGTCCGCCAGGAAGCCCGCCTGGGCGCCGAGCTGAGCCCCCAGCAGCAGCCCGCTCAAGCCGAACGCGAACCACACGTACCCGGCCTCCCCCGTGTCCAGCAGCCAGAAGAAGGGGAACGCGAACGCCGCCGCGCCGACCATGGCCCAGCCGAGCACCGTCCGGCGGCCGACCACGTCGCCCAGCGCCCCGGCCACCGGCGTCACCGCCGCGCTGCACGCGAAGTAGATCAGCGCGCCGACGAGGGTGACCGTACGGGAGACGCCGAGCTGCTCGGTGAGGTAGGCGAGCGCGAACACCACCGGGATGTACGCGGCGACATTCGGCCCGATACTGCTGATCACCCCGAGGACGAGGGTGCGCGGAGCCTCCCGGGCCAGCTCCACGGCGGGTGCCCGGGCGACCCCCCGCTCCCGTTTGACCGCCTCGAACATCGGGCTCTCGGCCACGCTGACGCGGATGTAGAAGCCGGTCGCCGTGACGAGAAGGGTGACCAGGAAGGGGATGCGCCAGCCCCAGTCGAGGAAGTCGTCCGCGGGCAGGGCCGCCACGGCGGCGACGGCCCCGGCCGAGAGCAGCGCGCCGGCCGCCGCACCCGCCGGGGGGATCGCGGCGTAGCGCCCGCGACGCTCCGGCGTGGCGAACTCCGCCAGGGTGAGGGAGGCGCCCGCGTACTCGGCGCCCGCGCCGAACCCCTGGATCATCCGCAGCACGACCAGCAGGGCGGGCGCCCACGCCCCGGCGGTCGCGTACGTCGGCAGCGCGCCCATCAGGGCGCTGGCCAGTCCGACGGTGACCAACGTGATCACCAGCATGCGCCGGCGGCCCAGCCGGTCCCCGTAGTGCCCGATGACCAGTGCGCCGAGCGGCCGGACGGCGAACCCGACCGCGAACGTGGCGAAGGACGCCAGTGTCGCCGCGACCGGATCGCCGGGCGGGAAGAACAGCCGGTTCAGGACGAGCGCGCTCATGGTGCTGAACAGGATGAAGCCGTACCACTCCAGCGCGGTGCCGATGGTCGTCGCCAGCACCACGCGCGTCAGCATGGACGGTCCCGTACCGGCCATACGCCGCATATACCGCATACGGCCACTCTGCGCCAGCCTCCCCGCCACCCCGCCGAACCTCGCCGGTACCGGGAGCACGCACCCGTCGGACGGACGCAGCGCCCGTTCCCGCCGTCAGGACACCGTCAGGACGCCGTCTGCGTCGGGACCGGGTCGAGAGTGATGTGCGGGGACAGGGCGCGCAGGAAGTCGGGGGCGCCCACGAGGCGGATGCGCGTGTGGCCTCCCTGTGCACGGGCGCTTTCGTGCCGGCGGCGGCCGGGCTGCTGGACGGCAGGCGCGCGACCACGCACTGGGCCCACACCGACGCCCTGGCCGGCCTCCACCCGCGAGTGGAGGTCGATCCGGACGTGCTCTACGTCGACAACGGCAGCGTGCTCACCTCCGCCGGCAAGGCCGCCGCCATGGACCTGTGCCTGCACCTCGTCCGCCTCGACCACGGCTCGTCCGTCGCCAACGCGGTGGCCCACCACCCCCTGCGCCGGCTGCTGACCCAACGGATCCGCCGCGCCCAGGAGTTGCTGGAGACCACCGACGACACCGTCGACGTCATCGCGACGGCCACCGGCATGGGCACCGCCACGACGCTGCGCCGGCACTTCAACCGGACGGTCGGCGTGCCTCCGGACTCCTACCGCCGGACGTTCCGCTCACGGCACACGGCGCCCGAGCGGTAACCGCCGCCTCATAAGCAACGCACAGGCCCTCTTCCGCCTCTTGCACAGCGTCACCCCCCGATTGAGAGGACCGCGCTGTGCGTTCACGTACTCCCATACGTCCACGTCTGATTCCGGCCGGGTCGCTGGTCCTGGCCCTCGCCGCGGCCGGATCCGTGCTGGCCGGGCCGGCCGGATCCGCCTCCGCCGCCGAGACCGCCGGCCGTGCCGATCTGCGCGTCGACGTGAACCGCGACGGGCGGGTCGATGTCACCGGCGGCAGCGACAAGAGCGGCGAGGACGCCTGGTCGGTCGGGCGCGGGGCCGTCTACCTGCCCAACATCGACGACGACACCAAGCGGTGTCCCGCCACCGGACCGGGCGGCAGACCCCTGCCCGACGCCAAGCTGGCCGCGTGCAACGACGGCAGCGACACGAAGGTCAACAGCGGCGCGGACGCCGCCGACCTCGCCCGGGTCCGTTCCGTGCCCCTGCCCGGTCTCCCCGCGAACGCCGAGGGCAGCCTGAAGGTGACCACGGGCGGCAAGCACGCGCACCTCTTCCTCAAGCGCGCCGGGAAGTGGGTCCTGGTGACGCCGGCGACCCGGCTGACCGCCGCCGAGCTGCGGGCCGGCGTGGAGTTCGGCATCGAGGCCACCGACATCGTCCGGGACACGGCGAAGTGGGACGGCCGTGCGGTGGTCCGGCTGACGGTGAAGTCCGGGCAGCAGACCACCTCCGACGCCGTGACCCTGCGCGTCGCGCCGTTGCTGACCCAGCATCACCTGCAGAACACCCAGCAGGTGATGGTGACCGAGGTCCAGGGTGAGGGCGAGTACAGCCGCCTCCAGCAGAAGTTCGTCACCGAACTCGGGAAGGAGGTCAAGAAGGCCGGGGTCACCACGCCGCTGGTCAAGTTCACGAAGTACGCCGACCCCTGGGCGCAGGACTTCGTCGAACCGGCCTACGTCAACATGACCGGGCCGGGCGGGCAGCCGCAGGTGATGCGCGTGATGCTGCGCTCCGCCCAGCCGGACCGGGACGCGGGCCGCGAGCTGTTCGAGAAGGTCCGCGGCCGGGACATCGGCGTCGTGCAGGTGACCGACCCGGCGGAGCCGGACGACTGGTCGCTCAACTCCTTCGGGAACCTGGAGACCATCCCGCCCTACGCGCACAACGGGCGCTCCTTCCCGGCCGGGCGCATCATCATGGGCGAGCGCAAGGACAGCGGGGCACGCCCGTCCAAGGTGATGCGGACGATGCTCACGTCGCAGGGCATGCAGGACCCGCTGCTGCTGGACACCTCCTGGCTGGGCGTCGGGCACGTCGACGAGTTCGTGCAGTTCCTGCCCGCCGACACCCCGCGCGGCTGGCGCGTCGGCGTCGCCGACCCGGAGGCGGGGCTGCGGCTGCTGCGCGACGCCAAGCGTGACGGCCACGGCAAGACGAAGATGTTCTCCGTCCCGGGCCGCAGCGACAGCCCCGCGCCCAAGGAGACCATCGACCAGGCGCTCGCCTCCCGGCACCTGGTGTCCGACAACGAGATGGCGGCCCGGCGCATCGCGGCCAACCTGGAGACCCTCAAGCGCGAGACGGGTGTCACCGACGCCGAGATCGTGCGGGTTCCCGCGCTGTACACCCGTGAGTCGGAGGCCTTCAGCGCCGAGGGCCAGGACGTTCCCGTGCCGCGTCTGACGCGCATGGGCGCCGCGTCCGGCCTCGTGGACAGCCTCAGGGACCGCGGCCAGCAGAAGTGGCTCGCCGAGAACCCGGCGGCCCCGCGTGCGGCGGCTCCGGCGACGGTGGAGACCAGCGCGTACGTGCCCGGCGCGGTCAACGGCGTGCTCCTGGGCCGCGACCGCTACCTCGCCCCGCGCCAGTGGGGGCCCGTCATCGCCGGCAAGGACATCTTCACGGAGGCCGTCAACGCCGCCTACACGCGGGTCGGCATGAAGGTGTCGTACATCGACGACTGGTACACGTACCACCTCGGCATGGGCGAGGTGCACTGCGGCACCAACACCCTGCGCGACGCCTCCGCCGCGTGGTGGCGGCAGCCCTCGCGGTAGCGGGCACGAACGCCCGGGCCTGAGCACCCTCGCGGCGCTCAGGCCCGGGATCCGGCGGCGAAGTGACGGGCCGCGGGGCCCGTGCGGTAGCTGTCAGGGCAGCTTCTTGAGCAGCTCGGTGGCGAGCGGGGCGGAGGACGCCGGGTTCTGGCCGGTGACGACGTTGCGGTCGACCCGGACGTGCGGCGCCCAGGGCTCCCCGGTCTCGACCGTCAGACCGGCCTCGTTCAGCCGGTCCTCCAGCAGCCACTTCGCCTTGTCCGCGCTGCCGGCCAGCCGCTCCTCGGCGTTGGTGAAGGCGGTGATCCGGTAGCCGGCGTAGGCGTTGGTGCCGTCCTCCCGCACCGCGGCCAGCAGCGCGGCCGGGCCGTGGCAGACCACGCCCACCGGCAGCCCGGAGTCCACCGCGCGGGCGAGGAGGCGGCCGGAGTCGGTGTCGACGGCGAGGTCCTCCATCGGGCCGTGGCCGCCGGGGACGTACACCGCGTCGAAGTCCTCGAGGCGTACGCCGGCCAGGGCCAGCGGGGTGCGGAACTCCGGGGCGCCCTCCACCACGGCCTTGATCTTCGCGGCGTTCTCCTCGCCGCCGGCCGCCTGCGGGGCCAGGCTGCCCTGGTCGACCGGCGGGACGACGCCGCCCGGGGTGGCCACGGTGATCTCGTGGCCCGCGGCCTTGAACGCCTCGTAGGGAGCGACCGCCTCTTCGGCCCAGAAGCCGGTCGGGTGCTTGCTGCCGTCGGCCAGCGTCCAGTGATCGGCGCCGGTCATCAGGAAAAGGATCTTCGCCATGGGTGACTCCTGGGGTTCTGAGCGGTCTGGATCTGGGAGTTCTGGCCGCGTCGCCGCTGCGTCGCCAGAGCCAGCAGGCAGCTACCCCACCACGCCGACCTGAACCTGTCGCCCGTCGACCAGGGCCGTCAGGAGTCGTACGGTCCGTCGCCGGGGCCTTGCCCGGGGGCGAGGCGGCGGTAGGCGGCGCGGGCGTGGACGAGACGGGCCAGGGCCGTGCCCAGCAGGGCGGCCGCGAGCAGACAGGCCAGCCATGTGGTGTCGCGGTGCCCGGCCCAGGTGAGGGTGCCGGCGGGCGGGATGACGAAGCCGTTGAGGAACAGCCAGCAGAGCAGGGCCGTACCGGGGGCGGCCGTGAAGCGTGCGCCCAGGCCGAGCACGGCGGCCAGCAGGGACAGCGCGGGCAGGGCCAGTTCCGGACGGTCGGGCCCCACCACGGTGTTGAGGCACGCCACCAGCGCCAAAGCGCCCGCGAAGGCCCCGGCCCAGACCAGCGGGGTCGCCACCGGCCGGGGGACGGGTCTGGCTCCGGTGCCCAGGGGCATCCACTTGATCATGCTGCCGCTTCCGCTCTGCCGACCCGTTCCGAAGTGCTCGTCAGGGTGCCATCAACGCCGCGTCGGAGAAACAGCGAATCCGGACAGCCGGTCAAGGGGAAGAGGCGTTGAGCGCCCGGCCCGAGGTTCAGCACGGCCGGCGCAGTCCCGCGACGAGGAGGCCGACCAGCCGGCGTGCGTCGTAACGGGGATCGCTGTCCGCGCCGATGCAGAGGTTTCCCACGCCGCGCATGAGTTCGTACGCCTCGATGTCGGAGCGGAGCTCGCCCGCCTCGGCCGCGGCGGCCAGCAAGTCGGCGCAGACCGGCACGAGCCGGTCGATGAAGTAGGCGTGCAGCGCGTCGAAACCGGCGTCGTCGGAGTGCAGGGCGGCGGCGAGGCCGTGCTTGGTCACAAGGAAGTCGACGAAGAGGTCGATCCACTGCCGCAGTGCGGCGTGCGGGGTCGCGGCGCTCGCCAGCAGGGCCGGGCCGGCCTCGGCGCAGGCGTCGACCTGGTGCCGGTAGACGGCGATGACGAGGTCCGCCCGGTTGGGGAAGTGGCGGTAGATCGTGCCCACCCCGACCCCGGCCCTGGCGGCGATGTCACGCACCGGTGCTTCCACGCCCGAGGTGACGAAGACCGCGGCGGCGGCGTCGAGCAGGGCCGCCTTGTTGCGCCGGGCGTCCTTCCGCCGGGACGGAGCCGCGCGCCCTTCGTCCTCGCCACTGCCGTTCACCGCGTCACTCTCCTCGGGACTCACCCTTGCAGAAACGGAACAGTGTTCCGTATCCTCGTAAGCGGAACGTCGTTCCGCTTTCCGTATGATGCCAGAGGAGACACGGTCATGCAGTACCGCACCCTGGGCCGCACCGGCGTACAGGTCAGCTCCCTCGCGCTCGGCGCGATGAACTTCGGACAGATCGGACGCACCACCCAGGACGAGGCCACCGCCCTCGTCGACGCCGCCCTGGAGGCGGGGATCAACCTCATCGACACGGCCGACATGTACGGCCGCGGCGAGTCCGAGGAGATGGTCGGCAAGGCCATCGCGGGGCGCCGCGAGGACATCGTGCTGGCCACGAAGGCGAGCATGCCGATGAGCGACGAGCGCAACCACCAGGGTGCCTCGCGCCGCTGGCTGGTCACCGCGCTGGAGAGCAGCCTGCGCCGACTCGGGGTCGACCACGTCGACCTGTTCCAGATCCACCGCTGGGACCCGCGCACCGGCGACGAGGAGACCCTGTCGGCGCTGACCGACCTGCAACGCGCGGGGAAGATCCGGTACTTCGGTTCCTCGACCTTCCCCGCGTACCGCATCGTGCAGGCACAGTGGGCCGCCCGCGAGCATCGCCTGAGCCGCTACGTCACCGAACAGCCCGACTACTCGATCCTCCAGCGCGGGATCGAGACCCATGTCCTGCCCGTCACGCAGGAGTACGGGCTCGGCGTGCTGGTGTGGAGCCCGCTCGCCTCGGGCTGGCTGACGGGCGCCGTCCGCGAGGGCCGGGACATCACCACTAACCGCTCGGCGTTCATGCCGGAGCGCTTCGACACCTCCCTGCCCGCCAACCGGGCCAGGCTCGACGCCGTCGAGCGGCTCGCCGAACTCGCCGACCAGGCCGGCCTGACCCTGATCCAGCTGGCGCTCGGCTTCGTGACCGCGCACCCCGGCGTGACCAGCGCGCTCATCGGCCCCCGCACACCGGACCATCTCACCGCGCAGCTCGCCGCCGCCGGCACCGTGCTCACCGCCGACGTGCTCGACGCGATCGACGCGATCGTCCCGCCCGGCACCGACCTGGCCCCGCACGAGAAGCACGACACCCCGCCCGCGCTGCTCGACCCGTCACTGCGGCGCCGCTGACCGGGCGGGGACGCCTCAGGCGTCCTCGATGGTGATGAAGGGGTCCCACTGGAAGTACCCCTTCAACTGGCGGTGGCGGTCCAGGATCTGGAAGGAGAAGTGGTAGGTGACCTTGCCGGCCCGCTTGACGGTCGTCCGCCAGTAGTGGTCCTGGTACCGCTGGGTGTCGAACTCCGGCCGGCCCTCGCTGCCCTCCTTCGGCAGGGGGTATATGCCGTCGATCACCTCGATCTCCGGTGTGCGGATGAGCTCGTGCCGGCTGTCGCTGCTGACGTAGCGGTACAGCAGGGCCTTGTAGTCGCTGCCCAGCGAGACGGTCGTCTCGCGCCACTTGACGGTGTCGCCGGGCTCCGCGCGCAGGTTCAGCTCGGCGCCCGACGTGCCGACGATGTGGTCGTGGCGGGTCGTCATGTAGATCAGGCTCTCGTCGACGTACGTCGGCGCGTCGGGGTTCCTGGACGCGTGGGGGTTCTGCTCGACGATCGTGGCCGCGTCGAACGCGATCAGGACATTGAGATCAGCCATTTTCCTTCTCCTTCGGAACCTTGTAGGCCATCGCTCGCGGGTAGTCGTGGCGGTGCAGGCGGACACGGACCAGGAGGGGACCCGCGTTGACCGGGTCGGCCGGGTCGGTGAGCCGGTCCAGGAGGTCGTCCAGCTCAGCGGTGTGCGTGACGCTGACGCCGTCGGCCGGGGTCTTCCCGTGGGCGAAGACGGCCGGGAGACGGTCGTAGTGCCAGGGGTGCAGGACGTTGTAGAAGTCCGGGTCGACGGCGTCCCGGTCCGCGTAGAACTCCGGGTGCACCAGCATCTGTTCGATGCCGTAGAAGTGGCCGTTGTCCATGACGAACACCACCGGGCGCAGTCCGAGCCTGGTGTGGGTGGAGAGCTCCTGGCAGGTCTCCTGGAAGGCGCCGTCGCCGACGAAGACCATCGGGCGGGCGTTCTCCCGCTCGGGGGCGAGCGCGGCGCCGGTGGCCGCGCCGACCGACCAACCGATGGACAGCCAGCTGACCTGGGACAGGAACCCGCCCGCGGGCAGGGACAGGTTCATCGAGCCGATGAGGGAGAACGCGGCGTCCGAGACGACCGTCCAGTCCTCGCCGGTGTCGTGGTTCAGGAAGTGGTTGATCCGGTCGAAGACGCCGTCGTAGGTGAGGTGCTTTCCGTTCGGCCGGCGGGATCGCGCGGCGCCGGCGCGGAGGGAGGAGCGGTGCTGTTGGAGGGCCGCGGGGCGGTCGCCCGGCGAGCCGTGGTGGTCGTAGGACTCGGCGTAGTAGTCGGCGGCCAGGCCCCCGGTTCCGTAGGCCTTCACCAGCGCGTCCTGGAGGGCGGGCAGCAGGTGGCGGAGCTGGACGTCGGGGAAGTAGGAGGTGCCGACGCTGACGCCGCCGAGCGCGGCCATCACCCAGTCGCCGCCGACGGACTGCTCGCCGCCGAGGTTCTTCGACGTGGACCAGGCACCGAGCCCGATCCGGCAGGTCGCCCAGTCCTTGAAGACGCGGTGCACGTCCGGGTGGCTGGCCGGGCCGTTGTAGACGCCGTGGAACTGCGGCAGGTCCTCGTCGACGACGGCCTTGGCGCCGACGGTGGTGCAGAACGGCACGCCGGTGGCCTCCACCAGGCCGGTGAGCTGCTCGCCGAGGCGGAACCGGTCGATCTCCTCACCGGCCCACACGATCGGGCGGGGCCTGCCGTCCGGGCCAGGGTGCTCCTCGACCAGGGTGAGGACGGCCTGCACGGCGTGGTCCAGCATCGTCTGGTTGCGTTCGCTGAACGGCCGCTCGCGGGGCACGAGCGGCACCTCGGGTTCGGGGCAGGGCTCGTCCCAGAGGTCCTCCATGATCTCCAGGTAGACCGGGCGGCGCTCGGACAGGCAGGCGGTGAGCGCGGCGTCGATCTGGCCGGGGGCCAGGCCCGGGTGGGAGACGACCTGTGCGTCCACGGTGACCTGCCGGTAGACGTCCAGGTTGCTCTCCGCGCGGGGGCTCATGTGCGAGGTGAGCAGCCCGACGGCACGGTAGTTCTGCCACTGCTCGTACGGCGGGGAGGCGTTGACGGCGACCAGCGGGACCTGTTCGACGTAGGCGCCGCCGCAGGCGCCCAGCAGGTTGAACGCGCCCACGCTGTAGGTGACGGCGACCGCTCCCACGCCGTGGATACGGGCGTAGGCGTCGGCGGCCTGGCCCGCGCCGCCCTCGGTGGGGGTGCCGACCCACTCGATGTCGTCCTCCTCCCGCAGGGTGGTCAGGAACGGGCCGAGGTGGTTGCCGGGGACGCCGAACAGGTGGGTGATGCCCAACTCGGCCAGCCGCAGGGCGAGGTAGCGGGCGACCGTGCACTCCCGGACGATCGCGGTCATGCCCCCTCCCCAGGGACGGTGACCGGCGGGGCCTGGTGGACGGCGAGCGCGGCCCGCACGGCGCTCTCCAGGGCGCCCTCGATCCAGGCGTGCTTGAGGGAGGTGTGCTCCCCGGCGAAGTGCACCGGGCCCTCGGGCCGGGAGACGTCCAGGTGGAAGCTGGTCATCTGGTGCGCGGTGTAGATGGCGGCCTCGCCGAAGGCGTACGGGTCACGGGCCCAGCTCTTGGTGGCGCCCTGCCCGGTGAAGAACACCTCGATACGGCGCCCGTGCAGGGCCTGGAGGTTGCGCAGGGCGTAGACGTAGCGCTCGGCGCTCCTCATGGAGTCCCAGCGGGCGGCGTCGTCGGACCAGCAGTACGAGGCGAGGACGACGCCGCCGGTGCTGCCCTCGACCCGGTGTGAGGGGTAGTACATGAACCGGTTGGGATTGTCGGCGGCGGAGCCCCCGCCGAAGCAGTGGGTGGCGGGGCGGACGGCGGGGCCGCGCAGCGGCAGGCTGCTGTTCAGCTCCCGCATCTCCTCGGTGACGCTGCTGTCCTTGACGGCGGCGCCGAGCAGCCCGGCGAAGGCAAGGCTGGGCCCGGAGTCCGTGCTGACGACCGTGAGAGCGGTGTCCGCGTCACCGCCCTGCCGGTAGTGCTCGTACAGCCCCGGCGAGATGCGGTCCAGTTCCTCGCGCCAGTCGTCCTCGGTGAACTCCCACCACCGGTGGCTGAACTCCAGCAGCACCTTGGTGGCCTGGTCGTAGTGGGTCTCGATGATCGCGCGGCGCTTCTTGTACGACATCGAGGGGACGATCTCCACGAAGCGCAGGGCGGAGAACGGGATCGTGACGATCGCCAGGTCCGCCGTCCACAGGCGGGGCGGGGCCTGTGGATCGTTCTCGGCGACGGTCTGCACGGCCACGCCCCAGCCGTCGGGTCCGACGGCGCCGGTGCCCTCGGGGTCGGTGTCGCGGCCGGGGTCGTGGTACTCGAGGCGGATCATGCGGTGGCCGAGGCGCACCTCGTCGCGCAGGCCCTGGTGGAGGGCGTGCGGCAGACGCCAGCTGCCGCCGGGTATCTCCCAGTAGCGGACGCCGGGGTTGATGTCGCTACGGCTCAGGAAGCTGTGGAAGAAGGACAGATGCAGCCGCGACGACATGTTCTCCAGCGTTCCGACGGCCTCGATCGCCTCGTCGCTGAGCCCGGCGTGGTCGCGCAGGAAGCCGCCCATCGAGTAGCCGTCGAAGTCACGGATCACCCGGGCCCAGCCCTCGACCCACTCCTCGAACGGCTTGTTGACGCGCCGGCCGTCGACGACGTCGGAGTAGTAGTCGCGCACGCATTCCAGCGCGTCGTCGACCATTTTCACGACGGGGGAACGGACTTCGTCGCCTGTGAGGTGGAATCCCTCGTTGACGCGCTCCGGCCCGGCGGCGTAGTCGGAGCGCCGCACCTGGACGCGGTTGACGCGGATCCAGGAGTTGCCGCGTTTGTCGGGCTCGCGGAAGTCGGGGCTGTCGTCGCCGTAGGACCAGGTCCGGCCGGTGAAGGAGGAGTACGTCACCGGGGGCACGGGGACGTCGGGGCCGCTGCCCGTGCCGGGGGCCACGTCCACGTTGTAGAACTGGCGGCGGCCGAGCCCGAGTTTGTCGACCAGGGCGAGGACGAGCGGGTGGAAGTCGGGCAGCCGCATGGCACCGGCCTCGGCGTACTGGGCCGGATCGTCGAAGGGCTGGTGGTGCTTGGTGGCCCGGAACGTCTTGACGCGCCCGCCGACCCGGCTGGCGTTGGCCTCCAGGACGGTGACCTCGTGGCCGGCGTCCTTGAGTAATCGCGCGGCGACCAGGCCGGTGATTCCGGCGCCGATGACGAGGATCTTCTTGCGCGGGTGCGGGGTGGGGCCGAGGCGGCCCGTGTCTATCAGGGTGTGCAGATAGTCGAGTTTGAGGTCCTTGCCGTCCGGCCCGACGAGCAGAAGTTCACGGGCGAGCCTGAGACAGGTCTGCCAGCGCGCACGGGTGGCGGAGCTGTCCCGAGAAGTGTCGGTCATAGCCAGCGATCGTAGATATGGCGAAACGATTTCGTGGTTTTACCGGCGGATAAAGTCCTGAAAACATCGATCACCCCCATTGACGGGATTTCACCTTGCTCGAATTCCTTTTCGACGGACGGGAGATTCCCCAGAGGCGGAAGGGAATTGGGCTCGAAATCCCATGAATAATTCACTTGCGGAATGCGTACCACCACCGACGGCCGCCCGCCGCGTTGTTCAGGGCGGTGGACCGGGTGGCCGAACAATCCGTGGCAGGGCTGAACTGTGCCTACGGATACGGGTCGTGGCAGGGAGAGGGGTCGTCGGATGGGCAACAGAGGGAGCGTCGCGGCCGTGGTCGCCGGGGTGGTGCTGGCCGTCGGGGGGTGCGGGGGCGGCGACTCGGACGGGCTGACCGGGCCGACCGGGTCGGCCGGTTCGGCCGGTTCGGCCGGTTCGGTCGGTCCGGCCGGGAGGAAATCGGCCTCGGACACGCCGGTTCCGCCGCCTTCAGAGGAATTGGTGAAGTGGGCCGGCGGTGTCTGCGAGTCGACGGTCGCCCTCAAGGATTTGCGGGCGGAGAGCGCCGCCGATCTGAAGGAGATCCGGGGCGCGGACGAGAGGGATCTCGTCGCCCGGGCCACCGCCGTCGGCTACCTGTTCAGCACACCGTCGGCGGTGGACAGTGTGCAGAGCAGCCTGAAGGACCTCGACCCGTCGGGCGTTCCCGCGGCCGACCGGATGCTCGACGCCCTGCGGAAGAAGGTGAACGGTGTCGCGGCGAAGCTCGAGGGGGTGTCACCGGCGGTGGCTCTCGAGGACGCCGCGGACGAGGCCGCGGACGTCGACAAGCTCGTCCAGTCCCTCACCCCGCCGAAGCCTGACCTGCCCGAGCTCACCGAGAAGGACCCCCGGCTCGCGGCCGCGTACCGGAAGGCCGGCCAGTGCGCCCCGGGCTGGAAGCCCGGCGAGGCGACCGGCGATGCGGACGCGCCGGCGCCCGAACCCACCGGCCCGTTGCCCAAGGCGGCGGACGGCAAGAACTACGCCGCGTGCTCGGACGGCGGGTGCGAGGTCCTGGTGACCTACACGGCGGAGATCACGGCGAACGGGACGACGGTCCATGTCACCGTGGCGGACGAGCACGTCACCCTGCAGACGGACGGCACGGTGATGCAGCTCGGCGGCACGGGCGGCGAGGCCGGGTTCGGCGACGCGCTGAAGGCGACGGTCGTCGCGCACAACGAGGACGGTGCCGTGCTGAAGTTCAGCACCCCCTGAGCCTCAACGCCCCTCGCACACCTCCCGGTACCCGAGTCGCGGCAGGCGTTCCTCCCAGTCGGCCCGGGTGAGGACTCCGGCCGTGCGGGCGCAGGCGTAGTCCGCCGCGCGGGCCGGGTCCAGGGTCCAGACGCGGGCCGTCAGGTCGTAGCCCGCGGAGGCGAGGGCGTCGCCCCCGGGGCTGAAGGCGACGGTGGTGACGGTGTCGAGGTGGCCGGTGAGTTCCTGGCCGGCGGGCTCGGCACGGGCCGGGTCGGCCACGTCCCACAGCCGGACCGCGTGGTCGCCGCCGCCGGTGGCCAGGGTCTTGCCGTCCGGGGCGAACGCCAGGGCCCTGACCTCCCCGCGGTGACCGGTCAGCGGCTCTCCCCACGGGCGTACCCGGCCGCCCTTCCCGACGTCCCACAGCCGCACGGTCCGGTCGTCGCTGCCCGTCGCCAGCGTCGTCCCGTCCGGGGCGAACGCCACCGCGTTGACCGCCTCGTCGTGTCCGCGCAGGGCGGCGCCCGCGGGGCGGGCCGGTGTTCCGCCGCCCACGTGCCACAGCCGGGTCGTGGAGTCCTCGGAGGCGGTGGCCAGGAGACGGCCGCCGCGTGCGAAGGCCACGGAGGTGACGGTGTCCCGGTGGCCGCGCAGCGGCTCACCGAGCGGCCGGACCCGGTCCGGTCGCCGGACGTCCCACAGCCGCACCGTGTCGTCCTCGCCGCCCGTGGCCACCGTGCGGCCGTCCGGCGCGAAGGCCACGGCGGAGGTGCCGCCGTCGTGTGCGGGCAGGGGCGCTCCCAGGGGCGCGGGGCGGTCGGGCCTGGAGACGTCCCACAGGCGCAGGGTGCCGTCCGCGCTGCCGCTGACCACCGTACGGCCGTCCGGGGCGAACGCCAGGGCGGCCACCTGGTCCTCGTGGGCGAGCGGCCGGGGCAGCCGGCGCGGGCGGTCCGGTCTGCGGACGTCCCACAGGCGGATCAGCCCGTCGTCGGTGCTCGCGGCGGCGAAGAGACGGCGGTCGGGGCTGAAGGCGAGGGCCGTCACCGGGTTGGTGAAGTCGGTGAGGACGCCCGGCGGCCGGTGCCAGAGCAGGACGCTCCCGTCGGCGCCGGTGCTGGCCAGGGTACGGCCGTCGCGGCTGAAGGCCACCTCCCACACGGCCTCGGTGTGGCCGGTCAGCGGCTCCCCCAGCTGCTGCGGATAGGCGGGGTTGGCCACGTTCCACAGGATGGGCGCGTCGTCCTCGCCCGCGCTCGCCAGCATCTCGCCGTCGGGGCTGAACGCGACCGACATGACGGGCGCGGTGTGCGCGGTGAGCGGTTCGCCCAGCGGTTCGGGGCGGCCCGGGCGGGAGGTGTCCCACAGGCGTACGGTCTCGTCGAAGCCGGCGGTGGCCAGCGTCCGGCCGTCGGGTGAGAAGGACAGGGTCCAGACGGGCGCGGTGTGGGCGCGCAGGGGCTTGCCCAGTGGTGCGGGGCCGTCGTCCTCGCCGTAGCGCCACATCCGTACGGTGCCGTCGTAGCCGGCCGTGGCCAGCGTGCGGCCCTGCGGCGCGAACGCGACCGCGCGGACACTGCCGTCGTCCGACGCGTCGGCCTCGGCGGGCTCCCCGAGCGGTGTGGGGCCGGCCGGGCCGGTCAGGTTCCACAGCCGTGCGGTTCCGTCGTCGCCCGCGGTGGCCAGTGTCCGGCCGTCGGGGGCGAACGCGGTGGAGACGACGTTCTCCTCGTCGTGGCTCACCAGTGGGCGGCCGAGGGCGCGGGGCCGCTTCCGGTCGCTCACGTCCCACAGCCGGATGGCACCGCCTTCCCCGGTGGCCGCCAGCAGGTTCCCGCCGGCCGGTGCGAAGGCGACCGCACTGACCCGGGCCGTGCCGAGGCGCAGGGGTTCGCTCAGCGCCTTCTGGGTGGTGGCGTCCCACAGCCGGACCGTGCCGTCATGACCGCCGCTCGCGAGGACGCGGCCGTCGGGCGCGTACGCCACGGAACTGCCGACCCCGTCGTGCCCGCCGGGCAGCCGGGTGGGCAGCACCCGGCCCGCGTCGGAGGCCAGCCGGGTCCTGAGGTCCGGGGTGGAGCGCATGCGGTACGCGGCCACATCGAGCCGGGCCGCCAGCCCGGCGTGGGTCTCGCGGACCCGGTCGGCCTCGGCGGTGAGCCGGCCGAAGACGGCTTCGTCCCGTTCGGCCTGCGCGGTGGCGCGGGCCTGGAGGGCGAGGACGGCGGTGCCGGTGGCGAGCAGGGCGAGCGCGGCGAGTACGGCCACGACGGTGCGGCGCAGCAGCACGGCACGGTGCCGCCGCCGGAGGGAGGTGGTGAGGAACCGCCGCTCCAGGGAGGTCAGTTCCTCGGCACCGGTCTCGTGCGGGAAGGCGTCGCGGGCGGCGCTCAGCCGGGAGCCGGCGTAGAGCGCGGCGTTCTCCTGCCCGAGTCTCTGCCAGGTGCGGGCGGCTTCGGAGAGGGCGCGGTGGACGCGCAGCCGGTCGCGCTCGGCGTCGATCCAGCCGCGCAGCCGGGGCCAGGCGGTGATCAGGGCCTCGTGGGCGAGGTCGACGGTGCCGTCGTCGAAGGTGACGAGACGGGCCCGGGCCAGCCGCTCCAGGACCACCCGGGTGTCGGCGGGGCTGCCGAAGTCGAGCTCCGCGCGGTCGGTGGGGCGCCGTGTGTCGGGTGTCCCGTCGCCGGGGGCGACCAGCCGGAGCAGAACGCGGCGAGCCAGCTCGGCCTGCGCCGCGGTGAGTTCGCCGTACACCTCCTCGGCCGTCCGTACGACGGCGCCGTGCAGTGCGCCGGCCGCCTCGTACGCGGTCTCGGTCAGGGCACGGCCGCTGCGGTGGCGCCAGGTCTCCAGCAGGGCGTGCGACATCAGCGGCAGCCCGCCCGGGGCGTCCTCGACCTCGTCCAGGAGGCGGTCGGTCAGGGCGCGTTCGACGATCAGGCCGGCCGTGGCGGCCGGGCGGACGATGGCGTCCCGCAGTTCCGCCCGGCTCATCGGCCCGGCGAGCAGCGTGGCGTCCTGCAACGCGGCGGTGAGCCCGGGGTGTTCGGCGCAGCGGCCGAGGAAGTCGGCCCGGACCGCGATGACGACGCGCAGCCGGCTGTCGGCGTCGGTGGCGGCGACGAGGCGGTCGATGAAGGCGTCCCGGACGGCCGGGTCGGCGCCGAGGGTGTACAGCTCCTCGAACTGGTCGACGATCAGCCAGGTGTCGGCTTCGGTGCCGGGGACCGCTTCCAGCCGGCCGGCGTGCGTGTGCAGCGGGTCCGCGCCGGGGGTGAGGATCCGTACGGCCGCGGGCGGCACGTCGTCGGAGGCCGCCCGCAGCCGGGGGATGAGACCGGCGCGCAGCAGGGAGGACTTGCCGCTGCCGGAAGGGCCGAAGACGGCGGTGAAGCGGTGCTTGCGGTTCAGCTCGGCGAGCCGCTCCACGAGCTGGTCGCGGCCGAAGAACAGTTCGGCGTCGCCCGGTTCGAACCGGGTCAGGCCCCGGTAGGGCGGTCGGGCGGTCTCGTCGGCGGCGGCCTCGGCGGCCAGTTCGTCCGACGCCTCGCGCCAGCGCCGCTCCCACTCGGCCAGGTCGCCGCCGCAGGCCTTCACATAGGCGAGCGTCACCGCCCGGGTGGGCAGCTGTCTGCCCGCCGCCGCCTGCGACAGGGTGGTCACTCCGTACCGCGCCCGCCGGGCCATCTCCCGGTACGTGGGCCTGCCCGCGGACTCCCGCAGCGCGCGCAGCCCGGCGGCGAACCGCGGCACCGGCCCGGCCCCCGGATCCAGCTCGCCCTCGGCCCTGCCCGGTCCCGCTTGTCCCGGCACGTCCCCGCCCCCTCCCCCTCGTACGCCCTCCCCCCGACCTTCGGCCGAATCGGCGGGCGGGACACCGGCGTTCACTCATTCCTCACGCTTCCTCCAGGCCACTGGGCTCCGCGTGCGCCCCCGGGTTGTTCGGTGCGGGGAGGGGGCCTGCTGAACAACCCCGTACGGCGGTCGACTTCCGGTGGGCCACGGCGCGGTCCGAGCCCGGCGAGGGGAGGGCTCGGGCCCGCCGCGCATCCAGGAGAGGGAGAGTCATGTACGGAAGACATCGGCATCTCGCCGTGGGGCTCGGGGCGGCGGTCCTCGCGCTGACACTCACGGCACCCGCCCCGGCGGGAACCGCGGCGGAGCGGTACGGCTGGGGAGACCCGCTCCCCGCGTGGTCGGACGAGTTCGGCTACGGCAGCGAGGCCGGCCCGGCCGTGCCCGACCGCGCCAGGTGGCGCCTGGCGGGCGGCGGCCCCGGCGCCTGCTGGCCCGGCCACGCCGGCAACGGCCGCCGCTGCGACGCCAACGCCCGGGTCGTCGGCGGCATCCTGCGCATGACCGGTGAGACGGGCGGCGACACCGGCTGGCTCGCCTCGCGGTACGGGCAGCGGTACGGCCGGTGGGAGGCCCGAGTGCGCTCCCGGGCCACCGCCCCCGACAACGGCCGGACCTACCACCCGCTGCTGATCCTGTGGCCGGACTCCGGCGAGCACCCCGAGGACGGCGAGTACGACTTCCTGGAGAACGGCGCCCCCGGCGAGGACTGCGCGGAGGCGTTCCTGCACTACCCGCACCCCGAGGACGTGCCCGTCCAGCAGGAGCACGCGCGCCGGTGCGGTGTGGACCTGTCGCAGTGGCACAACGTCGCCGTCGAGTGGACCCCGGACCATCTGCGCGGCTTCCTCGACGGCGAGGAGTGGTTCCGCTTCTCCGGCGGCGCGAACGAGGACCGCGACTGCATCCAGTGCGCCCCGTCGATGCACCAGACCATCCAGCTCGACAACTTCCACGGTGACGGCCTGCAGAGCGCGGTCTACGAGGTGGACTGGGCGCGGGTCTACGCCCTGCCCGACGACGAAGGTGTGAGGTGAGGGCGATGCGGGACTCCACGACGACACGTATGCCGAAATCCCTGGTCTGGATCCTCGTCCTGGTCTGCGTGCACGCGATCGGAAGCTTCTTCGGCGGCTGGGCGATCATCGACGAGAACCAGAGCAGGCTGGACCACGGGCAGGACCCCCTGATGCCGATGGCGATGGCCTGGTTGCTGGCGCTGTTCTGCTGCGGACTGGCGGCGCTCCACATCACCTGTGTCGCGCTGGCGCGCGGGCGGCACTTCTGGGTGCGGGTCGCGCTCATCGTCTGCCTGTCCCTCGCGGCCCTGGGGATGGTCTTCGCCTTCCTCGGTTCGCTGACCGCCGGAGCACCGAGCCTCCCGGCGTTCCTGTTCGCCTGCATGGACGTCGCGGCCCTGTGGACGGTGAGCGGCGAGACGGGCCGCCGCTACTTCTCCGTACGCTCCGCGACGCCGGGGGTGACCACACCATGACCCACCCGGCGTACGAACCTCCGCGGGCGCAGGCCCCCGCCGACCCACTCGCGGTGGCCCTCGGCAACGCCACGCTGCTCGGCGCCGGCTATCTGCTGCTGCGCCGACGGCGGTTGACGGTGATCGCCGTGATCGGCACGGTCGTGCTCGTCGACCTCACCGCGAAGACCGCCGAGACCTGGTGCGAGGTCCTGCTGCTCCTGTGGTGGGCGGCCGGCATCGCCCACGGCTGGTTCCTGGCCCGCCGCGGCCCGGAACGGGCGGTACGGCGGGGACAGCGCGCGGGAACACTCACCCTCGCCCTCGCGGTCGTCCTGACCGCCGCCCTGCTCCGTATCGACGCGTACGGCATCGAGAACCGTGTGACCGAGGCCCGCGAGGGCGGCGACTGCGCGGCGGCCGTGGCCGCGCAGGGCGAGGTGGGGTGGGGCCACCGCCTGGCGGGCGCGCCGGTGGTGGAACCCGGCGACGCCGTGGTGGAGGCGTGCCGCCGGCTCGACGGGGCGGCGGCCGCCCTGGCCCGCGCCGCGCGCGGGGGCAACACCGAGGACCTGGGGCGGGGCTTCGGCACGCTCGCCGGTGTCCTCAACGAGCCCGGCAACGAGCAGACGGTCAGATCGGTCCTGGACACCTTCCTCGACGGCCTGCCCACCGACGACTCCTGCGACACCGCCGCCCTCACCGCCTGGCTCCGCGACCGCGGCCCCAGCCACGACGTCCTGGACCGTTCCGCCGGCACGGCGGCCCGCACGGAACCCGCCGCCCTGGTGGGGTGCGGCGACCACCTGATGACCGAGGACGCCTGGCGGCAGGCGCGCACGCACTACCAGCGGCTCCTCGACACCTACCCGGACGACACCCGCACGGGCGAGGCCCGCGACGGCGTGCGCGAGGCCACGCTCGCCATCGAACTGAACCAGGTGCGCGGCCTGGTCGAGGACGCGTACAACGCCCGGTCCGGCTACTGCGCCGAGCCGGCGAAATACGGCGGAGCCCCGCCGTACCGCAAGGGCTCCGGCCGCGCCCTGTTCCTCGGCGACACCGAGTACACCGACGACCTCCCCGCCTCCTGGCGCACCGGCGACCCCGCCAAGGCCGCCCTCGTGGTCTGCGCCGACGAGGCGGAGAACGGGGCCGCCGTCCAGACCTGCCCCTACGAGAACAAGAAGTCCGCGTACCTCCCCCACCAAGTCACCTTCTACAAGGTCAAGGTCCCCCTGAAGATCTACGAACTCCGCACCGGCAAGCGCCTCGACCCCCGCTCGGTCCAGATCGGCGGCGGAAGCTGCCCGAGCGTCCTGCGCTACACGTCCTACGGCACCTACGACCTGGGGCCGGGCGACCAGTTCGTCTCCACATCCAAGTCGGGCGTACGCAACGCCTTCGGCCCGGCCCTCGGCCGCTGACCGCACCTCTGGCCTCCCGGCCCGTCACGCCCGCCGCATCCGCCGCAGCGCGGCCCGGGCCGGGAGGACGGTGGCCGCGGTGGCGAGCAGCAGGCAGCCGGCGATCACACCGGCGACCCAGGGCCAGGCCACCGACAACTCGACGGGCAGGCCCAGTTCCTCGCGCAGCCCGTGGGCCGTGCCGAACAGGGCGGGGGCGGCCACCACCAGTCCCAGAGCGGCGCCCAGGGCGACGACGCAGCACGTCTCCGCCGCGAGCGTCAGCAGCACCTGGCGCGGTGTCGCACCGGACAGGCGCAGCACACGGAAGTCCCTTGTCCGTCCGGCGGTCGCCGCCAGCAGGGTGGAGGCCACGGAGATCATGGTGTAGCCCGCCGTGATGGTGACGAGGATCAGGGTGAAGTGCCACACCAGCCGGTCCTCCTCGGCGTCGTCCGAGGCCGCGTACGCCGCCACCGACACCTCCTCGGCGCCGAGTCCGGCGGGGACATCGGCCGGGGTGGGACCGGTGCGATAGGCGACGTCCGCCAGCGCCGACGGGTCGTGGGCGCGTACCGGTTCGCGCGGCAGGAAGACCTGGTACGGCATCGAGTCGTCCACCACGGCGGTCACCCGCGGGCGCCCGACACGGCCGTCCTCGAAGGTGAGTACGGCGGTACGGCCCTCCCGCCAGCCGTGCGCGGCGGCCACCGCGGCGGTGACGACGACGGTGTTCCCGCGGGGCGCCCGCATCCCGTACGCCTCCTCGATGCCGGGCGTCACCCCGGCCGCCGACAGGGCCGCCCCGCCCTCGCCGCCGTAGACCGTCGTCGACAGCGGCGCCGGGCCCTCGACCCGGGTGACCGCGGCGTCCGACAGCCCCGGCGTCCCCCGGGGCACGACCGCCGCCTCCGCCCGCACGGCCGCGGCCTGCCGCGTGGTGCCGGCGCTCTGGGTGGTCTGCACGGCGCTGGTGATCAGCACGGCGAAGGCGACGGTCGCCAGCACCGGGGCGATCGTGGCGGACGTGCGGCGCACAGCGGTGATCATGTTCTCGCGCACGAGCACGGCGGTCGCACCGGGGCGCCGGGCGAGCGGCCGGGTCAGCGCCCCGGTCAGGGGCCGGGCCAACGCCGGCAGGAGGAGGGTCAGTCCGGCCGTCAAACCCATGGCCGCGCCCAAGGCCAGCAGCACCATGGCGTCGGCCCCCGCGAAGGCCGTACCCACCGAGCAGACCGCGCCCACGCCCGTCACCGCGAGCCCCGTGCCCCACCGGCGGCGGGTCATCGGCCGGCTGTCCAGGGCCGCCTCCCGCATCGCCTCCAGCGGCTTCACCCGGGACGCCCGTCGCGAGGCGGCACCCGCGCCGGCGAGTGCCACCGTCACACCCAGGGCCCAGGCGGCGGCCGGCACCCACCAGCGGATGCCCACCTCGAACCCCGCCGGCTGGAAGCCCGCGTCGATCAGCAACCCGGTCATCGCGGGCGCGAGCCCCACTCCCGCGACCGCCCCCGCCCCGGCGCCGACGACGCCCACCGCCAAGGCCTCCCCGTACACCAGCCGCCGCACCTGACGCGGTGTGGCGCCGATCGTCCGCAGCAGTCCGAACTCGCGGCGCCGCTGGGCGACGGCGAACGCGAACGTCGAAGCCACGTTGAAGACGGTGACGAAGGCGGAGAGCAGCGCCATGGCGGTGAGCACCTGGCCACCGATCCAGCGGGTCATCTCGTCCTGTCGCGGCGCGAGCGCGTCCCGCGCGGCACCGGTCAGAACTGTGCCGTCGCCGTCGGTGACGCGCCGCGCGGCCTGCGCGACCCGGGTGGTGCCGGTGCCGGGTTCGAGGACCAGGCCGATGGCCCGTACCCCGCCCGCCAGTTCGGCGGCCAGCCGGTCGGTGACGTAGTAGCCGGGGCCGTCCATCGTCCCGGACACCGAGAAGCGCTGGGGCCCGCGTGCCGTCAGCACGGTGACGCGCTCGCCCGGCCGGTGCCCGAGGGACGCGTCCACGACGATCTCGCCTCTCGTCGCCGGCGGCCTGCCCGCGCTCAGGCCGTAGGCGGCGAGCGCCGCGCTCGACCAGGGGTGGCCCTGCCGCTCTCCCTCGCGCTGCTCACTGCCCGGAACCTGGGCGTAGAACGACCGGTCGGCCACCGCGGCGGCCACTCCCGGCAGTGCGGCCAGCTTCCGTCGCAGTTCCTCGGCGCGCTCCGGTGCCCACGGCGGGTTCTCCGTGAACACCCCGCCGGTCCGCTCCCCCGCCGGGCTCTGCACGAGCACCGGCGCCCCCGCGAGCCGCCGCGGCACACCCGTACCGTCCGACAGCAGGACCAGCGCGCTCATCGTGACGACCGCGACGCCCAGCGCCACGGCCACGAAGGACCCCAGGAACGAGGTCCACCGTTCCCTCGCCGTCGCCAGGCTGATCACGGCCGCACCTCCAGGGCGGCCGTCCGCGCCGCGATGGCCTCGGCGCCCTCGGCACCCGGCAGTTCGTCCGCGAGCCGGCCGTCGGCCAGCAGCAGCACCCGGTCCGCGTACGCCGCCGCGGCCGGGTCGTGCGTCACCATCACGACCGTCTGCCCACGGCTGTCCACCAGGTCGCGCAGCAGCCGCAGCACGACCCTCGAGGCAGCGCTGTCCAGCGCGCCGGTCGGCTCGTCGGCGAAGAGGACGGCGGGCCGCGCGATCATCGCCCGCGCGATCGCGACACGCTGCTGCTGGCCGCCGGAGAGTTCACTCGGCCGATGTGCGTGACGGTCCGCGAGCCCGACGGCGGCCAGGGCCGCGCGCACCTCGTCCGGCGCCGGGCGTGACCCCGCCAGTCTTAGGGGCAGTTCCACATTCTGCGCGGCGGTCAGTGCCGACACCAGGTTGAACGCCTGGAAGACGAACCCGACCCGTTCCCGGCGCAGCACCGTCAGCGCGTCCTCGTCCAGCCCGCCCAGTTCCGTACCGTCGATCAGCACCTCCCCCGCGCTCGGCCGGTCGATGCCCGCCGCGCAGTGCAGCAAGGTGGACTTGCCGGAACCTGAGGGGCCCATGACGGCCGTCATCGTCCCGGCCGCGAAGTCGAGGGTCACGTCGTCGAGAGCGGTGACGGCGCGATCGCCGGAGCCGTAGTGCTTCGTCACCGACCGGAGCCGGACGGGCAGCACGGCCGCCGAAGTGCCGTGCCGGGTACTTGAGTTGGTCGTGGTCATGCCTTCAAGGCAACGGCAGGGGCACGGCCCGGCACATTGCCGCCCGGGCGAGAGCCGAAACTCCACCTGGCACTACTGCCCTGGCCGCCCCGCGCCGCTACGGTCGACCGCGTGACCACCCCCCGAACCGTCCTGGAGGCCCTCACCCGCAGCCCGTTGGGGTTTCTCCGCACCGCCTGGCCGTGGCGCGCACTGGGATACCTGCTGTCCGGCGGATCGTTCGCGACCGGCGTGTACATCGGTGTCGGCGGACTGTTCGGCGCGCCCATCGGCACGGTCGCCAGGGTGCTCTGCGCGGGGGCCGTGCTGGCCTTCGCAGCCGCCCTCGCGGGCCCTGTGGAGCGGCGCCGACTCGCTCTCGTCGACGCCGGCGGACGACCGGAGCCCCCGGGCGGTCCACGGGCCGTCGGCTACGGCGTCGTCTCGGTCCTGGCCGTCGGCTGGATGGACCTCGGCGTCGTCCTGGTCTCGCTCGGCATCCCGGGCTTCCTTCTCCTCGCTCCCTTCCAGCCCACCGCCACGACCTGGCAGGCCGTGGCCGGTCCCTTCGCGGGCGCGCTGCTGCTGCCCGTGGCCGCGTACCCCGTCGCCGCGTGGGCCGGCGTCCGAGCCGCCGTGACCCGTGCCGTGCTCTTCCCGAAGGACCGCGAACTGCGCGAGGTCGTACGCTCCCGGGCCCGTCTCGTCGACGCCTTCGAGACCGAACGCCGCCGTATCGAACGCGACCTGCACGACGGTGCCCAGCAGCGCCTCGTCGCGCTCACCATGAAGCTGGGCCTCGCCGGCCTCGACCTGCCGCCCGGCAGCGCCGCGGCGAAAGAGGTCGCCGAGGCCCACGCTCTCGCCAAGGACGCGCTCACCGAGCTGCGTGAACTGATCCGGGGCATCCACCCGCAGATCCTCACGGAACGCGGACTGCCCGCCGCCGCACGGGACATCGCCGGACGCTGCCCGGTCCCCACGGACCTCGACCTCGACCTCCCCGGCCGGCTGCCGGCCACCGTCGAGCAGACGGCGTACTACGTGACCGCCGAGGCCCTCACCAACGTCGCCCGGCACAGCGGCGCCGGCCGCTGCCGCGTCACCGCCCGCTGCCACAGCGGTGTGCTCCGCCTCGACATCGAGGACAACGGCTCCGGCGCCGCCGACCCCGCCCGCGGTACCGGCCTCGTCGGCCTCGCCGACCGCATCGCCGCGGCCGACGGCAGAATGCTCCTGTCCAGCCCGCCCGGCGGGCCCACACTCCTCAGGGCGGAGATTCCGTGCGGCAGTCACTCCGCCTAGTCATCGCGGAGGACGCCGTCCTCCTGCGCGAGGGTCTCGTCCATCTGCTCCAGCGCTTCGGCCACCGGGTCCTCGCCGCCGTGGGCGACGGCCCCGCGCTGCTCGACGCCGCCCGGGAGCACCGGCCGGACCTGGTGATCACCGACGTCCGGATGCCACCCGGCCAGACGGACGAGGGACTGCGCACGGCCCGTCTGCTCCAGGCCGAGCAGCCCGGCCTCGCGGTCCTCGTCCTCAGCCAGTACGTCGAGCAGACCTTCGCGGACGAGCTCCTGGACGACCGCCGCGGCAGCGTCGGCACGGGCTACCTCCTCAAGGAACGCATCGGCGACGTCGAGGACTTCGCCGACGCCGTCACCCGCGTGGCCGCCGGGGCGACGGTCGTCGACCCCGAGGTCGTACGCCAGCTCCTCGCCCGCCGCCGCGACCCGCTGGACCGGCTCACGCCCCGCGAGCGCGAGGTCCTCGCCCTCATGGCCGAGGGCCGCTCCAACGCGGCGATCGCCCGCCGCCTGGTCGTCACGGACGCCGCCGTCGCGAAGCACATCGCGAGCATCCTCCAAAAGCTCGGCCTTCCCCCGTCGGCCCCCGACGACCACCGTCGCGTCCTGGCGGTGCTGGCCTATCTCCGGGCCTGACCCGGAACCGGCCCGCCCCTGACGGGCCTCGGCCCCGCCCGCCGCGACCGCACCGCGCGCAGCCCGAGGAAGGCCAGGAACCCGAACGGCGACAGCACAACGGTGAGCACCAGCAGCGGCCCCATCAGCAGGGCGGAGATCTCCAGCCGCCTGCCCTCCCGGTACATCCACTGCCCGATCAGCAGATCCCAGGCGATGACCTGCGCCCAGACGGCCCCGGCCCCGTCCGGCAGAGCCGTCAGCTCGCGGAAGGTGCCCAGGTCCGGGCTGCTGACCGCGCTCCACAGCTCGGGGAACACCGGGACCGCGAGCGCGAGGTACACGAGCAGCACCGGCACCACGGTCAACGGTGACCCGGCGATACGGGCGGTCGGCCCCCACCCCGGCGCGAAGATCATGAGCAGCCAGACGGGTGCGGCCAGCAGGAAGGAGAGTTCGAAGAGGAATCCGGTCATGGCACGAGGTCCTTCGGGGCGGGGACGGCTTCGGTGTCGGACGCCGTGGCGGAAAGGGGCGTCCGCAGGGCCGCGTACGTCCCGAGCACGACGACCGCCAGGATCAGGCCGGACGCTGCCAGCGTCGCCGCGTCCGGACGGAGCAGCGGCTGGCCGCGCAACGCCTGCCACAGCACCAGCGCGAACACGGCGGCGTACGCCCCCGAGGCGACCAGCACCAGGCGCAGCCGCACCCGGTCGTCCCCCAGCCGGGCGAAACGCGGGGCCAGGACGCTCAGCAACAGGACCAGCAACGGCAGGAGTTGCAGCGCGTGCATACCGAAGAAGTGCGGGATCCGCAGATCGCCGCCGGTGGTGGACCAGCCCGTCAGCGGCATCGAAGGACCCCCGTCCGGCACGCCCACGCTGTGTGCGCCGACCACCTTGGAGACGCCCCGCTGCTGTCCCGGCGCGGGCTGGGTCATCAAGAAGCCGATGGCGGCCCCGGCCAGCGCGAGGAGGATCCCGGATCGCATGGCCCAGGCGGATGCCCGGTCGGCGATCCGGGCCCGGAGCAGCAGCACGGCCACGACGAGCGTGCCGGCCCAGAGGATGACGACCGTGACGGCCATCGCGTTGAAGAGCGCCTCGTCGAACGGTGTCGCGTGGTTGAAGTGGCTGCGCTTACCGCGTACGACCTGCCCGGTGATGATCACCATCTCGACGAGACTGGCCAGCGCCACGACGGTCCCGGCCCACCAGCCGACGCGGCGTCCGCTGGGGAGGAGCGACAGCATCCAGGCGAGGGAGAGTCCGTACGCCACGAACGAGACCGCGAACTTCAGCGGCTTGGCCCAGATCGGCGCCCCCACGAGGACACGGTCGTCGACCAGCAGACCCGCCGCGGACACGACCGCCGTCACCGCCATCGCGGCCGAGAACAGCACCAGCGGTCGATGCCAGGACGACGACGTACGTAAGGACAACACGATGCCCACCCCCAGGTGAATGGATAGTGGCACTATCCACTATCCGATAGCTGAACTATCTATCATTGGCGCCGGGTCGGCAAGGGCCGACGCGAGGGGCAGGCCGAAAATGAGGGAGTGAACCGGCGTTGCGTATCGGAGAGTTGAGCCGGAAGACCGGGGTCCCGGTGCCGACGATCAAGTACTACGTCCGTGAAGGTCTGCTGCCCGCGGGCGAGCTGACCAGCCGGAACCAGGCCAGCTACAGCGAACCGCACGAGCGTCGGCTCCAGCTGATCCGCGCCCTGCTCGACGTGGGCGGCATGAAGGTGGCCGAGATCGCGGAGGTACTGGCGGCCGTCGACGACCCGGATCGCCCGCTGCACAAGGTGCTCGGCTCCGCCGCGGACCGCATGGGCAGGTCGGACTCCGCACGTGACGACGCCGAGTCGGATGCGGCCCGCGCCGCGGTCACCGACCTCATCTCCCGGCGAGGCTGGCGCACCCACGAGTCGAACCCCGCCGCCGCCGACCTGTCCCAGGCTCTCGCGGCCATGGGCCGGCTGGGCCACGGAGCCTTCGCCGATCTGCTCGACACCTAC
Source organism: Streptomyces sp. NPDC044719 (assembly GCF_056433405.1). Taxonomy (NCBI): domain Bacteria; kingdom Bacillati; phylum Actinomycetota; class Actinomycetes; order Kitasatosporales; family Streptomycetaceae; genus Streptomyces; species Streptomyces sp. NPDC044719. The sequence goes on along the minus strand of NZ_JBWKHE010000003.1, from coordinate 519,279 downwards.
GCCGACGCCGCCGAACAGGTCGCCCGCGCCGACCTCGAGTACGTGGACCGGCACATGGCGACAGAGGAGAAGGTGGAGGGCGTGGTGATCGGCACGGTCCTCGGCGAGGCGGTCTTCAGCGCACTCCGCCGCCTGGCCCATGTCGACGCGTCGGCCAGGCTCTATGGCGCCAACGAGTGAATACGGCGGCTCCGCGGGGCAGCCGACGCGGCCCCGGGAAGGCATGACCCATGCCGAAGTTCCTCATCCAGGCCACGTACACGCCCGAAGGCACCAAGGGGCTGCTCGAGGAAGGCGCCAGTGGGCGGCGGGCCGCCGTCGACCAGGTCGTGTCCGGTCTCGGGGGGCGGGTCGAGGTCATGTACTTCGCTTTCGGGGCGGACGACCTCGTGATGATCATCGACTTCCCCGACACCGTCTCCATGGCCGCCGTCAGCCTCACCGTCAAGGCCAGCGGTGCCGTGCAGTCCCGGGCGACCCCGCTGCTCACCGTCGACGAGGTCGACGAGGCCACCCGCCGGCAGGTCGCCTTTCGCGCTCCTGGAGCGTAGGCAGCCGTCGGGGCGCATTACCTTGTGGAGGCATGGGGGGCATACGCAGGGACCCGCGAGGGTGGTGGGAGCACGCGCGGGCGTTGACGGCCGCCAATCCGCTCGTCGTCGACATCGGCATCGCGCTGCTCGTGCAGTGCGCGATGACCATGCCGTTCGTCGTGCCGCGCGCGGCCGGGGCGCCGCCCGCGACCTGGGGCGCTTACGGGCTGAGCACGCTCACCGTGCTGCCCCTGGTCTGGCGGCGGCGCGCCCCCGTCGCCGTGCTGTTCGCGGTGCTGGCCGCCACCGCGCTGTACGGGCTGGCCGTGGACGGGCCCGGGCAGCCGCTGCCGTACACCGGGCTCGTGATCACGTACACCATCGCCGCTCTGTCGACCGCGCGGAAGCGGCTCGTCACCGCGGGTGTGCTGCTGGTCGCCGTGCCGGTGGGGGTGTGGCTCAACACCCGGTCCGCGCGTGAACTGACCTTCTCCCTCATCGTGTTCACGGCCGCCTATGTCTTCGGACGGCTCACCGACGCCCGGCAGCGGGCCAACCGCGTCGAGGCCGAGCAGGCCGCCGCCCGCGAACGGGCCCGGATCGCACGGGAGATGCACGACATCCTCTCCCACGCCGTGAGCCTGATGATCGTGCAGGCGGAGGCCGGACCGGTGGCGGTGCGTGCCGCGCCCGAGCGGGCGGAGGCGGCCTTCGACGCCATCTCCGCGACCGGGCGGGACGCCATGACCCAGCTGCGCCGGATGCTGGGCGTGCTGCGGGAGGGGGCCGACGACAGCGCCGCCCCGCGTGCACCGCAGCCGGGGCTCGCGGAGCTGCCCGCACTCCTCGACCGGGTGCGGGCCGGGGGCCTCGACGTCATGTACGGGACGGCGGGAGACGTCCGGCCCGTGCCGGAGACGGTGGCCGCCACCGTGTTCCGGATCGTCCAGGAGTCGCTCACCAATACCGTCCGGCATGCCGGAGCACATACCGTCGCGGTACAACTCACCTATGGAGGCGGCGACTTGGTGGTCAGGGTGACCGATGACGGCCACGGCCCGCGACCCGGCCGAGGCGGGCGCGGGCACGGGCTCGCCGGGATACGGGAGCGGGCCGCGGCACACGGAGGGAGCGCGGTGACCGGGCGGGGTCCGGACGGCCGGGGGTTCGAGGTGCGCGTGACGATCCCCGTACCGGCCGCCGCGGAGGTGGGCCGGTGATGATCCGGGTCGTGGTGGCCGACGACCAGGAGCTGGTGCGCAGCGGCTTCGCGATGATCCTGGACGTGCAGCCGGACATCGAGGTCGTCGCCGAGGCGGGCGACGGGGCCGAGGCGGTCGAGGCGGTGCGGCGGCACGCGCCCGATGTGGTGCTGCTCGACATCAGGATGCCGCGCGTGGACGGTATCGAGGCCTGCCGCGCGATCAGCGCCCTGGGCGACTGCCGGACGGTGATGCTCACGACCTTCGACTCCGACGAGTACGTGTACGAGGCGCTGCACGCGGGCGCGAGCGGCTTCCTGCTCAAGGACGTACGCCGGGACGATCTCGTGCACGCCGTGCGGGTCGTCGCCCGGGGCGACTCGCTGCTCGCGCCGTCCGTGGCCCGGCGTCTGGTCGAGCAGTACACCCGGCTCGCCGCCGCCCGGCCCCGTCGCCCCGATCCCCGCCTCGACGTGCTGACCGGGCGGGAACGGGAGACGCTGCTGCTGCTCGCGCGGGGCCTGTCCAACGCCGAGATCGCCGCCGAGCTGGTGGTCAGCGACCACACGGTGAAGACGCATGTCGGCAATGTGCTGGCGAAGCTGGGGCTGCGGGACCGGATCCAGGCCGTGATCTGCGCGTACGAGACGGGTCTGATCGCGGCCGGTGATCCCCCGCCCGGGGGATCCGGCCGGGCCGGATCCTCCCCCGCGTCGGCGAGGAACTGACCCGCCGGAACCACCTGCGGGGGCGATCCGCGGAACGTGGCTGGTCCGGAGGATGGAGCCGTCCAGAACACCGCTTCCGATCAACGGAGTCGACCATGCCCCGTGCCCGTTTGCTGACCGTCGCCGTGCTCGTCGTGGGAGCCGTGGCGGGGCCGTCGGCCCTCCCGGCCGTTGCCGCCGCCCCGGCCGCCTCGTCCGCCGTGGTGTCCGAGCGGTCCCCGAGCCCCGCTCTCGAGGCCGCCATCGCGGGCCTCCCCACCGCGGACGCGACCGCCGCCCTCGTGCGGGTCGGCGGCAAGGAGGGCATCTGGCGGGGCAGTTCGGGCGTGCACGATCTGCGGACCGACCGGCCCGCCGACCCCGCCGCCCGCTTCCGCGCGGGTTCCGTGACCAAGGTCTTCACCGCCGCCGTCGCCCTGCAACTGGCCGAGGAGGGCCGGCTGGACCTCGACCGCACCGCCCGCTCCTACCTCCCGGACCTGATCCCGGCGTCGTACAAGGACGTCACCGTCCGGCAGCTCCTCGACCACACGCACGGCATCCCGGCCCCCGACTTTTCCGGCACCACCGTCGAGGAGGTGTACGAGAACCGCTTCCAGGTGTACGACCCGAGGGAGATGGTCCGCTCGGCAACGTCCAAGACACCGGAGTTCGCGCCGGGCGAGCGACAGCACTACCTCAACATCGGGTACACGATCGCCGGCCTGCTCATCGAGCGCGTCACCCACGACTCGTACGAGGACCAGGTCGCCCGGCGGGTGCTCAGGCCGCTGGAGCTGTGCGACACCTACTACCCGGGCACGAACCCGCGCATCGTCGGGCCGCACAACCACGGCTACCAGACGATGCGGCTCGACGACGGCACGGTCGGGCTCCGCGACGTGACCGTGTGGGGGTCGACGGACGGCTGGGCGGCCGGGGACATCATCTCGAGCACCGAGGACCTCGAACGGTTCACCCAAGCCCTGTTCAAGGGGAAGATCGTGCGTGGGCCGCTGCTGGAGGAGATGTTCACCCTGCCGGAGGTGACCGACTTCAAGACCGGGAAGCCGGCCGCCTACTCGGTCGGGCTGTCCATGATGGAGCTGGGCGGCCGCGAGGTGTGGGGCAAGACGGGCGGCCGCTGGGGCTACAACGCGGCCATCGCCTCCACCCGCAACGGCTCCCGCACCCTCGTCTACAGCGTCAACTCCACCAACGCCAAGGGCCAGGGCATGAACAAGGTGGCCCAGGACATCATGGTGGCCACCTACGGCAGGCCCTAGCCCCCCCCTCACCCCGCGGGCGGAGTCGCCCGCACCAGCCCCGTCTGGTAGGCGATGACGACCAGTTGGGCGCGGTCGCGGGCGTTCAGCTTGGTCATGGCCCGGTGGATGTGGGTGCGCACGGTCAGAGGGCTGAGGGTCAGGTCCTCGGCGATCTCGGTGTTGGACCGGCCCTCCGCGGCCAGGGCCATCACCTCGCGTTCGCGGACCGTGAGGTCGGCGAGGCGCTCCGGCGGTGCCAGGTGGGTGCCGGGAGCGGGGGCCAGCAGGAAACGGGTGATGAGGGAGCGGGTGGCGACGGGCGAGAGGAGGGACTCGCCGGAGGCCACCGTGCGCAGACCGGTCAGCAGGGTGTCGGCGGTGACGTCCTTGCCGAGGAAGCCGCTGGCACCGGCGCGCAGGGCCTCGGCGACGTAGTCCTCGGTCTCGAAGGTGGTCAGGATGAGGACGCGGGTGGCGGACAGCTCCGGGTCGGCGCACAGGGTCGCGGTGGCGGTGAGGCCGTCGGTGCCAGGCATGCGGATGTCCATGAGGACGATGTCGGGGCGGTGGGCGCGGGTCAGCTCCACCGCCTCCGCGCCGTCGGAGGCCTCGGCGACCACCTCCATGTCCGCGCAGGAGTCGATGAGGATCCGGAAGGTGGCCCGCAGCAGGGCTTGGTCGTCGGCCAGCAGCACCCTGATGGTCATGGCGTCGTTCCTTCCGCGAGGTCGGTGGAGGGCTGCAGCGGCAGCGCGGTGGTGACCTCGAAACCGCCCTGGGGGCGGGGGCCCGCGCACAGCTCGCCGCCGATGGAGTGGGCGCGTTCGCGCATGCCCATGACGCCGAAGCCGCGTCCCCGGGCGGGCTCCGGTTTGCTGGGGCCCTCGTTGAGGACCGTGATCAGCAGACGGGAGTGGGTGTACTCGAGACGGACGTGGGCGGCCTCGGCGGCGGCGTGCTTGGTGACGTTGGTGAGGGCCTCCTGCACGATCCGGAAGGCCGTCAGATCCACGCCCGGTGAGAGCGGCTTCGGCTCCCCTTCCGTCGCGACGGTGACCTCCAGGCCCGCCGACTCGCACGCCGCGACCAGCTCGGGCAGGCGGGCCAGGCCCGGGGACGGTTCCAGCCCGGGAGAGCCGGGGGTGTCGTCGTTGTCACGCAGCAGGCCCAGCGTGGCCTTCAGCTCCCGCAGCGCTGAGGACGTGGTGCCGGTCAGGTCGGTGAGGATCTTCTGGGTCTGCTCGGGGTTGGTGAGGGCGAGATGCGCCGCCGTGCCGGCCTGGGCGTTGGCCAGGGCCATGTGGTGGGCCACCACGTCGTGGAGTTCCCGGGCGATGCGCACGCGCTCCTCGGTGACGCGCAGACGGGCCTCCTCCTCCCTGGTGCGCTCGGCGCGTTCGGCCCGGGCCTGCACCGACTGGAGGTAGGCGCGCCGCAGCTGGGTCATCTTGCCGGCGGCGAGCGGCAGCATCAGCCAGAAGACCGGGCCGATCGTCCGGAGCAGCAGCGAGACGTGGTTCATGGAGCCGGAGAACACGGCCGCGAGGGTCACCGCCAGCAGGGTGGTGAGCCCGCAGGCGCGGGTGGACCTGCGGTCGGTGAGCGCGGCCAGCCAGTAGAGGGCCGCCATGACCGGTGCCAGCAGCAGGGGCGTCACCAGGTAGCCGAGGGCGACCGCCGCCACCGTGCAGCTCCCGGCGACGACGAGGACGGTGCGCGGGTGCGTGCGGTGCTTGAGCAGGGCGAGACAGGCCACCCCCATGAGGGCGGTGGCGGTCTTGTCCTGGTCCGGCGGGTCGGCACCGGGCATGGTGAGCGAACCGCCGAGGGTCGCGCAGCCCATCAGCGCCATCACCAGCGCGAGGTCGACGAGGAACGTGTGGCGTGCCGAGAATTCCTCGAGGCGATCCTGGTAGCGCCGCTCCAGACTGATGTTCATCGGGCTCTCCGGTCGATGGGCTGTGAACCATCGTGGTCGACCCCGGGCGGGAACGCCCGGGGGGCCGCCCGTGTCCTTCGCCACGGGCGGCCCTGGTGAGGGGTGCGTCAGGTGCGGGCCGGTTCCAGATCCGGCGCGGCGTCCGGGGCCGGTTCCGTCCCGGTCCCGCGGCTGAGCGCCTCGCCCTCCACGTCCACGCGGGGCAGCACCCGGTCCAGCCACTTCGGCAGCCACCACGCCTTGTCGCCCAGCAGGGCGAGCACGGCGGGCACGATCGCCATCCGTACGACGAAGGCGTCGAAGAGGACGGCGGCGGCCAGTCCGAAGCCGATCATCTTGATCATGGAGTCGCTCTCGCCGATGAACCCGGCGAACACCGCGATCATGATCAGGGCCGCGGCCGCGACCACCCGGGCGCTGTGCCGGAAGCCGGACGTGACCGCCTGCGCGGGCGACTCGCCGTGGACGTAGGCCTCCCGCATCCGGGAGACGAGGAACACCTCGTAGTCCATCGCGAGGCCGAAGACGATGCCCACCAGGAAGATCGGCATCAGGCTCATGATCGGTCCGGTCTGCTCGACACCGAGCAGCTCCGCGCCGTGCCCCTGCTGGAAGACCACGACGACCGCGCCGAGCGAGGCCAGCACCGACAGCAGGAAGCCGAGGGCCGCCTTGAGCGGGACGAGCAGCGACCGGAAGACCACCAGCAGCAGCACGATCGCCAGACCCACCACGACGATCAGATACGGGACGAGCGCGGCCTGCACCTTCTCGGAGATGTCGATGTTCAGCGCGGTCGTGCCGGTCACCTCGTAGCTCGCTCCGGTGCCCGACACGATGCCGGGCCGCTCGTCCCGGATGGTCGTCACCAGGTTCTTGGTCTTCTCGTCGGTCGGCGCGGTGGAGGGCACGACGGAGAAGACGGCGGTGTCGCCGGCGTCGTTGAAACGCGCCGGGGAGACGGAGACGACGCCCTTGGTGGCGCCGATCTCCTTGGCGATCGAGTCCGCGGCCCCCTTGGGGTCGGCGGCGCCCTTGCCGTCCACGACGATGGTCAGCGGCCCGTTGAAGCCCGGCCCGAAGCCCTCGGCGAGCGCGTCGTAGGCCCGGCGCTCGGTGGTGGAGGTCGGCTTGGCCTCGTCGCCGGGCATGCCCAGCTGGAGATCGGCCGCGGGCAGCGCGAGGGCGCCGAGGCCGACGACGCCGAGCAGCAGGACGGGTATGGGGCGGCGCAGGACGAACCGGGCCCAGCGGGCTCCGCCGTTGGTCTCGGTGCCCTCCTCGATCCGGCCGCTCTTGCGGGCCCGCCTCGGGAGCACCGCGTTCGGCCAGAAGCCGAGGAACGCCGGGACGAGGGTCAGCGCGATCAGCACGGCGACGACGACCGCGCCCGCGGCGGCCAGGCCCATCTTGGTGAGCATCGGGATACCGACCACGGCGAGCCCGGCCAGCGCGATGACGACGGTGAGCCCGGCGAAGACCACCGCGGACCCGGCCGTGCCCACGGCCATGCCGACCGCCTCCTGCGGCGTACTGCCCTTGGCGCGCTCCTCCCGGTAGCGGGAGACCACGAACAGGGCGTAGTCGATGCCGACGGCCAGGCCCAGCATCATCGCCAGGGTGCCGGTGGTGGTGGACAGGCCGAGGGCGCTGGACAGGGCGAGGATCGTGGCCATGCTGACGCCGACGCCGATGACGGCGGTCAGCAGGGGCAGCCCGGCCGCGGCCAGGGAGCCGAAGGTGACCAGGAGGACGACGGCGGCGATCGCGACGCCGATCACCTCGGCCATGCCGCCCGGCCCGCCTTCTTCGGCCAGCGCGGTGCCGCCCGCCTCGACCGTCAGCCCGGCGTCCCGGGCTCCCTCGATGGTGTGCTCCAGCTGGGTCCGGCTGGCGTCGGTGAGGTCGTTGGCTGCGACCTTGTAGGTGACGGTCGCGAAGGCGGTCGAGCCGTCCTTGCTGATCGTCTTCGCCTGGAACGGGTCGACGGCGCTCGCGACCTGCGTGCCGTCGCCCATACCGGACACGGCCTTCTCGATGGCCTCCTTGTTCCCGGCGGCGGTCACCTTCTCGCCGCCTGGCGCGATGAAGACGACCCGGGCGGTCGCCCCGTCGGCCGTGGCGCCCGGGAAGCGCTGTTCCATGAGGTCGAACGCCTTCTGGGACTCGATGCCGGGCATCGAGAACTCCTCGTCGGCGGCCCCCGGCGCCTTGAGGGCACCGAGCCCTACGGCGGCCAGGACGGCCGCCCAGACCAGGGCGACGTACCAGCGTCGCCGGAAGGCCAGACGGCCCACTCGATACAGGAAAGTTGCCACGGCAGCAGGTCTCCACATCCGGTGTCGATCGTCCGCCAAGCGTGTCCGTGACAAGGCCCCCGCGTCGTCGTGCGGCTGCCGACAATCGGGACTACTGAGAACGCAGTACGACCGGGCCGACGGGTCCGCCTCGGGTACGACAATCCCGGGCCCTGCGGAGCGACCTGTGCTACCTTGGCTGGCGTTGCAGTTTTGGTTCCCAGAGACTTCGAGTGCTCTATCGACCTTCGTCGACGAGCACTCTTTTTAGTTTCCGAGGTTTTCGGATCTCTCCGAGGGCGATCATTTCGGCGACTCCGAGTCCGTAAAGTGCGGATCTCGGTTACTGCCCTCAAGGGAGATTCAGTATGGCTACCGGCACCGTGAAGTGGTTCAACTCGGAAAAGGGCTTCGGCTTCATCGAGCAGGAGGGTGGCGGCCCGGACGTCTTCGCCCACTACTCGAACATCGCCACCTCTGGCTTCCGTGAGCTCCAGGAAGGCCAGAAGGTCACCTTCGACGTCACGCAGGGCCAGAAGGGCCCGCAGGCCGAGAACATCGTTCCCGCCTGACGCTGACGCGTCCGACGTGCTCGGGGCCCGCACCCACGTGGTGCGGGCCCCCGCATGTTTCATTCCCTACCCGGCTCATTCTTGCGAATCCTGGTGCGGCCCCCCAGCGGCTGTCTGACCTCCGGGAATTCCCCGATACGTGCCGCATCGAGGAAGGATCCCCTTGGATCGCACCGCTCGCAAGAACAACGGCTCGTCGCACGCCCGCAGGGCGGGGGGCGGCCGGAACCATTCCTCCCGTTCGGCCGGCGCGGGACGCGGCACCCCCCGGCGTCGTACCGCGCCCGGCGGCGAATTCGCGCCGCCCGCCACCATCACCCCGGCACTGCCCGCCGTCGAGGCGTTCGCCGAGCTCGACCTGCCCGAGCGGCTGCTGACCGCGCTGCGGGGCGAGGGCGTGGTGGAGCCCTTCCCGATCCAGGCGGCGACGCTGCCGAACTCGCTGGCCGGTCGGGACGTCCTGGGCCGCGGCCGCACGGGGTCGGGCAAGACCCTCGCCTTCGGTCTCGCCGTGCTGGCCCGCATCGACGGGCAGCGGGCCGAGCCCAAGCAGCCGGTGGCGCTCGTCCTCACGCCCACCAGGGAACTGGCCCAGCAGGTCACCGACGCGCTCACGCCCTACGCCCGCGCGCTGCGCCTGCGGCTCGCGACGGTGGTCGGCGGGATGTCGATCGGCCGCCAGGCGAGCGCGCTGCGCGCCGGTGCCGAGGTCGTCGTCGCGACGCCCGGACGGCTCAAGGACCTCATAGACCGCGGCGACTGCCGGCTGGACCGGGTCTCGGTCACCGTCCTGGACGAGGCCGACCAGATGACCGACATGGGCTTCATGCCGCAGGTGACGGCCCTGCTCGACCAGGTGCAGCCCGGCGGCCAGCGGCTGCTGTTCTCGGCCACGCTGGACCGCAACGTCGACCGCCTGGTCCGCACCTACCTCCACGACCCGGTGGTCCACTCGGTCGATCCGTCCGCCGGCGCGGTCACCACGATGGAGCACCACCTGCTGCACGTGGAGGACGACGACAAGCACGCCACCACGACACAGATCGCCGCCCGCGACGGACGCGTGATCATGTTCCTGGACACCAAGCACGCCGCCGACCGGCTGGCCAAGAAGCTGCTGGCCGTCGGGGTGCGCGCCTCGGCCCTGCACGGCGGGAAGTCCCAGTCCCAGCGGACCCGGACCCTCGCCCGGTTCAAGGACGGCGAGGTCACGGTCCTGGTGGCCACCAACGTCGCCGCCCGCGGCATCCACGTCGACAACCTCGACCTCGTCGTCAACGTGGACCCGCCCGGCGACCACAAGGACTATCTGCACCGGGGCGGCCGCACCGCCCGGGCCGGCGAGTCGGGCACCGTCGTCACGCTGGTCCTGCCGCACCAGCGGCGCGAGACGGCCCGGCTGATGGCCGACGCCGGGATCACGCCGCGGATCACCCGGGTCCGCTCGGGCGAGGCGGAGCTGAGCCGTATCACCGGCGCCCAGGCGCCCTCGGGCGTGCCCGTCGTCCTCACCCCGCCGCCCGCCGAGAACCGCCCCGCCCGCACGGGTACCGCCCAGCGCGCCCGGCGCGGCCGCCCCTCCCGGGGCCGCCGGCGCTGAACCGCTCCCCTACGTGTGACCCCCGGCCGGTGACAGGCGCACCACCGTGCCCTCCCCGTTCGCGGACAGCAGCAGGGAGCCGTCCGGGGCCGCGGTGAGGCCCGCGAACCGGTGGGCCAGGCCGGGGACCTGGTGGGTGAAGAGCGCCGGCGCCGGGCGCGGCCCGGTGCCCGGGGGGAGGCCGACAGCGAGGGATTCGGCCTCGACACGGGTGGCGCCCGTCGCCGGGGAGATCGACCACAGCCGGCGGTGCTCGGTGTCCACGGTGAAGAGTTCCCCGCCGTGCGCGGCGAGGCCCTGGGGTGCGCCGAGGCCCTCCGCGACCGGCACCGCCTCGCCGTCGTCGATGCGCAGGACCGCCCCGCGCCGGTCGTCGCTGACGTAGCAGCGCTGCTCGGCGTCGAAGGCCACGTCCACGGGGTGGTCGAGGCCCTCGGCGAGGACGGTCACCGTGCCGGCCTCGTCGATGGCGACGACCCGGCCGGCGCCCGTCTCGGCGACGACCAGGGCGCCGTCGGCCCGGGTCGCGAGGCCCAGGGGCTGGTTCAGGCCGTTCGCCCTGAGCCGGGTCGTCCCGGTGGCGGGGTCGTAGGTCTGGACGGTGCCGAACTGCGAGGTGGTGTGCAGGAGTTCACCGTCGGCGGTGATGCCGTGGAAGAAGGGCTGGAGGATCTCCGTCGCCACGTCGCCCGAGCGGCCCTCGTCGGGTTGTTCCGGCCGGGCCAGCCGGTAGTGGTCGGCCGCGTACACAGTGCCGCCGAGGTCGATGGTCACGCCGTAGGGGCCGTCCAGGCCGCGGGGCACGACCGGGCGGGTGCGTCCGTCGGGACGCAGTTCCGTGATGCCGCCGCTGGCGAAGCTGGAGACGAACATGCGGTTCTCCGCGTCGAACGCGGCGTTGTCCAGGCCCGTGACCCCGCTGGTGACCAGTGAGCGCGAGCCCGTGCCGTGCAGGTCGAGGCGGGTGACGATGCCCTCGGGGCCGCGTGACAGGACGTTGAGGACGCCGCCCAGGTCGAAGCGGACCGCGACCGGGTCGTGCACGTCCTCGGCGACCACCTCGGGCACCCCGCCGTCGGGCGGGATGCGCCAGACCTGCCTGCTGATCATGTGCGGGTAGTAGAGGCACCCGTCCGGGCCCAGCTGCATCGCGTTGCCGAAGGCCAGCCCGTCGGTGAGGACGACGGGGTCGCCGCCCTCGGGGAAGAGCTCCAGCAGACGGCCGTTCATCCTCATCTCGTTGACGAAGAGCCGGTCACCGACGCAGGTGATGCCGTTGGGGACCTTCACCTCCTCGGAGACCAGGGTGTACTCGCCGTCGGGGCCGCGGCGCCACACCCGGCCGGGGACCAGGTCGGCGATGTACATCGAGCCGTCCGCCCCGAAGGCCAGGTCGTCGGGCGACTCGACGGGACTGTCCATCGGGACGACGACCTCGACGTCCCCGGTGGCCGGGTCCACGGCGCTGATCTTCCCGGCGAGGAACTGGGCGACGTAGAGCCGCCCGTCCGGGCCGAACGCCACGCCGTTGGAACCCCACAGGGGGTTCGGCGGGTTGAGGCGCGTGGCCTGCCGGCGGGTGCTGCGCACGCCGGGCGTGTCGTACCGGGTCGGATGCGCTGGAGACGTCACGATCCCAGCACCTCGGCCATGCCGCCCTCCGCGCGCCAGCGCCGGATCAGCTCGTAGAACGCGACCGGGCCGTCGCCGTAGGACTCGCTGCGGGGCCGGGGCATGCCCTCGGCGTTGTAGTAGCCGGGGGTGCACTCGGACTGGAACGTGTACAGGTCCGCCGACTTCCGACGGATCGTGTCCCCCCAGGCGGCTTCCGCCTCGGCCGTCGGCTCCACACACGGGACCTGGCGTCTGACCGCCTCCGCGATGACCTCGGCGACGTGGCCGGCCTGTTCGTCCAGGACGTGCACGTAGTTCACGGAGCTGGCGCTCTGCACGGAGCCGAGCATGAACAGGTTGGGGAAGCCCCGGCTGTAGAAGCCGTGCAGGGTCCTCGGGCCGGTCTTGCGCCAGGAGTCCAGCAGGGCGGTGCCGTCCCTGCCGTACGCGGGGAGCTGCCCGGACAGCAGCCCGGAGACGCCGACCTCGAAGCCGGTGCCGAAGACGACGCAGTCCACCTCGTACTCCACTCCGCCGACCACGACGGCGTGTTCGGTGACGCGCTCGACGCCGCCGTGGTCGGCCGTGTCGACGAGGGTGACGTTCGGCCGGTTGAAGGTCTCCAGGTACTGGTCGCTGAAGGTGGGCCGCTTGCACATGTAGCGGTACCAGGGCTTGAGCTTCTCGGCCGTCTCCGGGTCCTCGACGATGCTCTCCACCCGGGCCCGCAGCTCGTTCATCTTCTGGAAGTCGGCGATCTCCTCCAGGCGTTCGCGCTCCTCGGGCGTGAGGGCGTCGTAGTTGTTGGTCGGGATGAGCTTCTGCTGGAGGCGGGCGCTGCTGGTCCAGCCGTCGGCGACCAGGTCCTCCTCGGCCCGGCCGCCCGTGACGACCGCGAGGAAGTTGTCCCTGCGCTCACGGGCCCAGCCCGGCTTCAGCGAGCCGGCCCACTCGGGGTCCGTGGGGCGCTGTCCGCGCACGTCCACGGAGGACGGGGTGCGCTGGAACACGTACAGGTGCCGGGCGTCCCGGCCGAGGTGCGGGACGACCTGGATGGCCGTGGCGCCCGTGCCGATGAGGGCCACACGCTTGTCGGCGAGCCCCGTGAGGCCGCCGTTCGCGTCGCCGCCGGTGTAGTCGTAGTCCCAGCGGCTGGTGTGGAACATGTGCCCCTTGAAGGTCTCGATGCCTTCGATCCCGGGCAGTTTGGGCTGGCTGAGCAGGCCGGTCGCCACGACGACGTGCCGGGCGGTCATCCGGTCGCCGCGGTCGGTGCCGATGCCCCACACGGACTCGGCCTCGTCCCAGCGCAGTTCGGTCGCCCGGGTGCGGAAGCAGGCGTCGCGGTAGAGGCCGAAGTGGCGTGCGATCGCCTGGGCGTGCTCCCGGATCTCCTCGCCCGGGGCGTACTTCCACTTCGGAACGTAGCCGAGTTCCTCCAGCAACGGCATGTAGACGTACGACTCGATGTCGCAGTGGATGCCCGGGTAGCGGTTCCAGTACCAGGTGCCGCCGAAGTCGGCGCCCTTCTCGATGATCCGGATGTCCCGCAGGCCCGCCTGGCGCAGCCGGGCGGCGGCGAGCAGGCCCCCGAACCCGCCGCCGACGACCACCACCTCGACGTGGTCGTGCAGCGGCTCCCGGGTGAATCCGGGCTCGGCGTGCGGGTCCTCGTCGAAGTGGCCGAACTCGCCCGCTGTACGGCGGTACTGGCGGTTGCCGTCCGGGCGGATCCGCCGGTCGCGCTCGGCGCGGTACCGCTCGCGCAGGGCGTCCGGGTCGAAGCCCAGGTCTGACACGGGAGTGTGGGGGGTGGACATGGGGTCCTCTTCCTCTCGTACCTCGCGTACCTCTCGCGGAGGCGGGGGGTCTGGGGGCGGGGCGGTCAGACGGCGGCCCAGGCGTTGTCCACCGGCAGGACGACGCCGTTGACACCGCTCGCCGCGTCGGAGGCGAGATAGACGATGGCGGCGGCCTGCTCCTCGGGTTCGCAGATGCGGCCCATGTTGACGAAGTGCCTGCCGACGACGGACGGCCCGTGGGCCTCCCGGTCGATGTGGACATCGGCCGTGATGTCGGTGGCCGTGCCGCCCGGGGCTATGGCGTTGGCGCGGATGCCCTGGTCCCGGTACATCACCGCGAGGGAGCGGGTGAGGCCGAGGACCCCGTGCTTGGAGACGGTGTACGCCGTCCCGGCCGCGCTGCCCCGCAGCGACGCCTCGGACGCGGTGTTGACGATGGCTCCGCCGCCGGCGGCGATCATGTACGGCAGGGCGGCCCGGGTCAGCAGGAACGGTGCGGTGAGATTGATCCGCAGCGTCCGCTCCCACTCGGCGTCGGTGACGTCCGCGGTGGCGGACATGCTGTCCATGACGCCCGCGTTGTTGACCAGGACGTCGATGCCGCCGAAGGTGCCGGTCGCGGCGGTCACGACCGCGTCGGCCACCGCGGCGTCGCTCAGATCGCCCGTGACCGCGACGGCCGTGCCGCCCGCGGACTCGATGGCTTCGACGACGCTCTTGGCGCCCTCCGCGTTCAGGTCGGCGACCACGACCTTCGCTCCCTCCGCGGCGAACCGCAGGGCGGCGGCACGGCCGATGCCGGAGGCGGCTCCGGTGACGATGACGCTCTTGCCTGACAGACCGGTGGCTCCCATGCGGCTCCTCTGCTCGTCGCGTTGGCAGGCACAGTACTGGTTTTTGTCTCAGTGCGACATAAAGACGTGGCGTGCCAGAAGGTCGTTTCACGCCAGTAAGACATGGCGCGACGTAAAATAGGGTGAGCACGGCAAGTCGAGGAGGGCGCATGGCCGGACGAGCAGGTGGTGCCACGGGGCGGCCACCGCTGACGGAGCGGCGGCGCGCCGAAACGCGTATGGAAATCGCCGAGGAGGCGGTCCGGCTCTTCGCCGCCAAGGGCGTGACGGCGGTGACCGCGGAGGACATCGCCTCCGCCTCGGGGGTGTCGACGCGCACGCTGTGGCGGTACTTCCGCTCCAAGGAGGAGTGCGTACGCCCCCTGCTCACCGCGGGCCTCGAGCTGCTGACGGAGCATCTGCGGGAGGACCGGGGCGAACACGGCTCGCTCGCCGAGGCGATCCTGAGCGTCCGGTACGACGACGACACCACAACCCGTCTGCGGACCCTGGGCGACCTGCTGCTGCTGTGCCGTGACGAGCCGGGGCTGCGCGCGGTGTGGCTGGAGGCGCACTACGACGCGGAGGCGACGTTCGCCGCGATGATCGCGGACCGCACGGGCCGGCCCGTCGGCGATCTCGCGGTCCGGGTGGAGGCGGGCGTGCTGAACACCGCGATGCGCATCGCGGTGGAGGACTGGGCGCTGCGGTCCGACGCGACGGCGGGGCCGTCCCTGGCGGAGACCGTCAGGCGCGCGTTGCGGATGGTGGAGGCCGTGGAGAAGCGCTGACCGGACGGCCCGGGCCGCTCAGGCGCCGGCCCGGGGCTCCCAGAGCCCGGTGAGGAGAGTGGCGGCCGGGGCCACCTCGGTGCCTGGGGGCCTCAGCCCACCCCCAGCAGGGACGTCAGCCGCTCATGGGCCCCGCCCCACCCCCATTGCTCCCGCACCCATGCGCGGCCCTTGCGGCCCATGTCCCCGGCCAGTTCCGGATCGCCCAGCAGCAGCGCGAGCCGGTCGGCGAGTGCCGGGACGTCGCGGCCGTCGGCCAGGAAACCGGTCTCACCGTCGCGGACCGTGTCCGGGGCCCCGCCCGAGGCGCCCACGACGACCGGCAGTCCGGCCGCCGCCGCCTCCAGGAACACGATCCCGAGGCCCTCCACCTCCATGCCCGCCCGGCGGGTCCGGCAGGGCATCGCGAACACCTGCGCGGCGGCGTAGAACCCGGGCATGTCCTCGTGCGGGTGGCCCCCCGCGAAGACCACCGCCCCGGCCAGTTGCTCCTCGGCGGCGAGCCGGCGCAGGGCCCGGGCGTGCGGGCCGTCCCCGACCAGCAGCAGGACCGCGTCGGGCACGGTGCGGCGCACCAGGCGTAACGCCCGTATGAGCGTGTCCTGCCCCTTGCGCGGGACGAGCCGTGCCGCACAGAGCACGACCGGCCGGTCGCCCAGGCCGTACCGCTCCCGCACCCGGGCCGCGGCGGCCCCGGAACCCTGGAAGACCTCGGGGTCCACGCCCGGCGCCAGCCGCCGCATGCGGGCCGCGGCCTCCGGGCCGACGGCGGCGGCGATCCGGGCCCGGGTGTACGAACCGAGATACGTGACGCTGTCCACCCCGGCACCGACGCGGCGCAGCAGCGCGCGGGCGCCGGGCGTGCGCGCCCACCACACCTCGTGCCCGTGCGTGGTGGCGACCAGCCGCTCCACCTCCGTACGGCGGCGCAGTTCGCCGGCCATCAGCCCGAGCGGGGCGGCGGCCCCGAACCAGACGCTGTCGCAGTCGAAGCGGCGGGCCAGCTCCGCCGCCCGGGCGGTGACCCGCCGGGTCGGCAGCAGCATGTGGGCGCGGTCGCGCACCACGGGGAACGGCAGCCGGGCGTCGTAGGCCCGGTCGCCCGGTGTGCTGGAGGTGTAGACGGCGACCCGGTCGGGCGGGAAGCGGACCGTCATCGCGTGGACGAAGGTCTCTATGCCGCCCTGGCGGGGCGGGAAGTCGTTGGTGACGACGAGCGTGCGCGGCATGGTCGGTCAGTCCTCCAGCGGCTTCACGGTGAACAGGTAGTCGCGGTGCGCCCCGGTGACCCGGTCCACGGGAGTCCACCGGCCCTCCCGCCACAGGAACATCGAGCAGCCCGCGGCCCGCAGCTCCCCGACGAGCCGGCCGGCACGAGCCGGAACCAGCCGAACAGCACCAGCGGGTAGACGACGTATCCGAAGCGGGTGGCGGGGATCAGGCACATGGCGATCCCGAGGCCCAGCGCGAGCCGGTCGGCGGCGGCGACGGTGGTGCGCGGCGGGCGCGTCACGAGGGACACGGCCACCGCGACCGCGCTCAGCGCCAGCGCCGCCACCGCGAGGGCGAAACCCCCCGGCACGTATGTCGCCAGGAGATGGCCCGGCAGTGGGCTGGTCGCCGGGGACCCGGTGTCCCCCTCGCCGAGCGGGAAGAGCAGCACATGCTCGGCGAACGCCCCCGGGCCGGCGAGCGCGACCGGCAGCACGGCCAGTACGGCGAGCGCGACGGCCGTGGCACCGGCCCGTACGGCGGCCCGGCGGCCCGCGGTCACGGCGAGCAGCGCGAGCCCGACGGGCAGCAGCGGCCAGGCGGTCCACTTCAACGCCGCCGCGGCACCGAGCACGAGCCCGGCGGCGACAGCACGGCCCCGGCCCCCGAGGGCGAGCGCGAGACACATCAGAGCGATGACCGGCAGATCGACCCCACCGACGGCGAGGGGCAGCGCGACGGCGGGGGTCGCGGCGAGCCACAGCAGGGGCAGAGCGGCGCCGCGCCGGGCCGACGGGTCGCCCCCGGAGAGCGGGACGGTGCGCCGCCGGGACGCCGCGAGTCCCATCGCCCCGAGTGACACCAGGGCGAACCAGAGCCGGGCGTCCGCGAGGGGGACGTCGCCGAGGGATGCGTGGGGCAGGCCGAAGAGGGCCATGCCGGGCAGGTACGGGTTGTAGTCACGCAGTTCGGCCGGGTCGGGCACGTACGGGGTGCCTGAGTCCAGCAGCAGGGTGCCGGACCGCTCGACGACCGTGACCTCCATCTGCCGGGCCCCGTCGGCGACCAGGAACACCAGGGGCACCAGCACCGACCCGACGGCGGCCACCGCCGCGCTCGCCCGGCCCCAGGGCCGCGCGGAGAAGTGGGCGACGAGCGCGGCGAGTCCGTATCCGGCGGCGGCGCAGGCGCCCCACACCTGGTGCGGGGTGATGGTCGTCCGCAGACAGAGCAGCAGCGCGAACACCGCGCAGCCGGTCCAGCAGAGGGTCTCCCACGGGCGGCTAGAGGTACGGCCCGTACGGTGCCCGGGCCTCGGGAGGGAGACGGGAAGCGCCGCCGCACGCACCGGCGGGGCGGTCCCCACGGATACCGCCGACGGCACCAACGAGTCGAACAGCCCTCTCGAAGCGCCCCGCATCCCGCTCCCCCTGTTCCCTGCCGGCCGGTGTCGGTCCACTGCCGGCAAGTCTTCGCAAGGGGCGGTCGAGAAGCGTCACACCGGATTCCGATCCTGGGCGTCAACCCGTGGTACTCGTCCGGCGCCCGGGTCAACCCGTACGGCGACGCGGTCCAAAGGGCCCTGGCCGACAATGTGGGGATGCGTCAGAAGCCGACCCTGCGCCCCACCGCCTGGCCGCGCTCCCCCCGTTACCCGTACGTCACCGGCGTCCTGCTGACCCTCCTGGCCGCCACCGAGGTGCTGCACGCGCGCATCACCTCGACGACGGTGCTGGCGACCCTGCCCTTCGTGCTGCTCCCGCTGCTGTGGCGGCAGCGCGAACCCCGGCTCGGGCTCCTGGTGGTACCGGCGGCACTGCTGAACTTCCTGTTCCGGCCCGAGCTGCTGATGGCGGTCGCGGTGGCCGGGGTCATGGGCCTCTACACCCTCGCGCGTCACCGCGTCCTGCACCCGGCGCTGCTCAGCGCCGCGGCGATCGCGGGCGCGCTCCTCGTCAACGCGGGCCATGTGGCGACGGGCGTGTACGACCTCGGCGGCCGGTCGCCCGCCCTCGGCGCCGACGGCTCGCTGTCGTACTTCACGGAGTCGTTCGTCCTGGCCGTGGGCGTCGTGGCCACGGTCGGCATCGCGGACGCCTTCCGCAGCCGCGAGGAGTCCCGGCAGGCGCGCGACGCGGCTCAGCGGGAGCTGATCGCCATGGAGCGCAGGCAGGCGGCAGCTCAGGAACGAGCGGCCATAGCACGGGAGTTGCACGACATCGTGGCGCACTCGGTGTCGGTGATCGCGGTCCAGGCGGAGAGCGCCACGTACACCACGCCCGACCTGTCCCCGCCCGCGCGCGACGGCTTCCAGCAGATCGCCTCGTCCGCCCGCTCGGCCCTCACCGAACTGCGCCAGCTCCTCAGCGTGCTGCACGCGGACGACGCCGGGGCCAAGGACCCCGCACCGGTGCTGCCGCAGCCCACGCTCGACTCCCTGGACGCCCTGCTGGAGGCCCACCGGTCGGGCGGCGGAGAGGTCACCCTGCACACCGAGGGCACCCGGCCCCCCGTGCTTCCGCCCTCCCTCGAACTCACCGCCTACCGCATCGTCCAGGAGGCCCTGACGAACGCCCGCCGCCACGCGAGGGGCGCGGCGGTCGACATACTCCTCACCTACGAGGAGGACGAGCTCCGCCTCCGGATCGCCGATGACGGCCCCGGCCCGCAGGGTCACCAACTCGGCTCTGGAGGCCACGGGTTGAGCGGTATGCGAGAGCGTGCGACGCTACTCGGCGGACGTCTGACCTGCGGGCCTGCCGGCCCCGGGGGCGGCTTCCTGGTCGAGGCCGCACTCCCGGTGCGGGCGGGCGCGAAGAGCTTCGCGGAGGGTGTGTACGAGTGACGGCGGGGGAACCGATCCGCGCGATCGTGGCGGACGACCAGGCAGTGGTGAGAACCGGCTTCGTGAACCTGCTGTCCACCCAGGACGACATCGACGTCGTCGGCGAGGCGGAGGACGGCGAACAGGCCGTCGCCCTCGCGCTGGCCCACCGGCCCGACGTGGCCCTGCTGGACATCAGGATGCCCAGGCTGGACGGCATCCAGGCCGCGCGCACGATCCTCCGGGAGACCGAGGGCGCCACGAAGGCGCTGATGCTCACCACCTTCGACCTCGACCAGTACGTCTTCGACGCCCTCGCGGCCGGAGCCAGCGGCTTCCTCCTCAAGGACGCCACCTTCCCCGAACTCCTGCA
Source organism: Streptomyces sp. NPDC044719 (assembly GCF_056433405.1). Lineage (NCBI taxonomy): Bacteria > Bacillati > Actinomycetota > Actinomycetes > Kitasatosporales > Streptomycetaceae > Streptomyces > Streptomyces sp. NPDC044719. Next base: position 499,712 of record NZ_JBWKHE010000003.1, on the reverse strand, counting down.
CGCCGTGCGGGTGGTGGCCGCGGGCGACGCCATGCTCGCCCCCGGCATCACCCGCCGCCTCATCTCCGAGTTCGCCCCCCGCCGCCCGGTCACCACCCCGGGGCCCCTCCTGGACCGCCTCACGGCCCGCGAGATCGAGGTCCTCCTCCTCATCGCGCAGGGCCACTCCAACGCGGACATCGCCGACCACCTCACGATCACCGACCACACGGTCAAGACCCACATCAACCGCCTCTTCACCAAGCTGGAGGTCCGCGACCGGGCCCAGGCGGTGATCGTGGCGTACGAGGCGGGGCTGGTCACGCCGGGCGAGGGCGGGTGAGGCCGAGGGAGGCGTGAGCGACGGGGCCGCTCGACGGCCTCGCCGCGACGGCTCCTGCCCGCCTACGCCTCCCCCGCCGTGTACGGGCACGCCGAGGCCTCCGGGCGGGACGGCCCGGCACCTGACGCCACCAGCGTCACCGTCCCCGGCCTTCCCTCGCGTGCGCGCAGGCGGACCATCACGTCGCGCAGGGGGCGCAGGGAGATGACCGGGGAGCCGTAGCGCAGCGCGTCGCCGGGGACGAGGTTGATCTTGAAACGCTGGTTGATCATCGCCACGATGATCCGCAGTTCGAGCAGCGCCATGGAGTTGCCGACACACTGCCGCGGACCCGCCCCGAAGGGGAAGTACGCCATGCGGGGCCGCTCTCGCACGGCCTGCGGGGTGAAGCGGTACGGGTCGAAGGCCACCGGGTTGTCCCAGTGCCGCGGGTTGTGGTGCGAGGCGAGCGGCGACAGCAGGATCGACGAGCCGGCCTCGATGTCGTAGCCGTCGAGGGTGTCGGGGCCGACGGCGGCCCGCGGGAAGATCCAGATCGGCGGGTACATCCGCAGGCTCTCGTCCACGACCATCCGCGTGTACGTCAGCCCGGCCGAGCTGTCGGCGTCGGGGGTGCCGCCGCCCAGCACACCGCTGAGCTCGCCGTCCAGTTCCTCCTGGACATGCGGGTGGTTGGCGATCGACAGCAGCGTCCAGCACAGGGAGACGGCCGTGGTCTCGTGGCCCGCCAGATAGATGGTGAGCAGCTCGTCCCGCAGCTGACGGTCGGTCCACGGCTCGCCGGTGGCGGGGTCCTCGGCCTGCTCCATCAGGGCGATCAGCGGGCCCTCGCCGGTGCGCGCGTAGTTCTCCCGGACGTCGGCGACGACCTTGTCGAAGACCTGGTGGATGTTCGCGATCTTGCGGTTGCGGGCGGTGGGCAGCCAGGAGGGCAGCATCTCCGACGGCGTGCCCCGCCGGAACATCACCTCCACCACGTCGTCGACGATCTGCTTCAGCACATGGGAGGCGGGCTTGATGTCGTAGGCGAACAGCGAGCGGCTGAGGGTGACCAGGGTGAGCCGCAGCATCTCGGCCATCAGGTCCACGGGCTCGTCGCGCGCGGCCCTGGCCTCCCACTCGTCGAGCATCTCGCTGGTGGCGGAGACGATGTTGGGGACGATGTCGGTGACCGCGTTCTTGAGGAACACCGGCTGCACCGCGCGCCGGTGCCCGCGCCAGAACTCGCCGTCCGTGGTGAGCAGCCCCTTGCCCATGACCACGCCGAACTGCTCGTACAGCGGCCCGCGCACATAGTTGGCGTTGTTCTTCACCAGCACCCTGTGGACCGCGTCGGGGCTGGTGGCCTGGTGGACCGTCATCGGCCCGAGCCGCATGCGGACGAGCTCGCCGTGGTCGCGCTGGAGGCCGAGCAGGAACTCCGCGGTGTTGCGGCGCCACGGGCCGAGGCTGCCCAGGAGGGGGGCGCCCTTCGGGCCGGGGGCGGTGGGAGTGGCGGTGAGGGTGCTCATCGGGGGTCCTTGTCGGGTGAGGCGGTGCGGGCCAGGGGTGCCGCCGCCGGCCGCTGGGCACTGTCGGCTCCGGCCGGGGCGGGCCGTACGGCGCTCCTGCGCGGCACGGGGAAGGCACGCCGTACGAAGAGGTGGTCGAAGACGACGTCCGGGGCCAGGCGGCGCAGCGCGATGGTGCTCCGGGCGAGGAAGCCGACGGTGTAGCGGGCGCGGGGGCGTCGCCTCGATACCGCCCGTTCCACGACGCGGGCCACGTCGTCGGCCTGGACTGCGAACGTGCCGGCCAGCGTGCGGCGGTTGCCGGTGTAGATCGCCTCGAAGTACTCGGCGGTGCGCCTGCGGAACTCGTCGTAGACCTCGCCGTCGGACGGGAGGTTGTCCACGTACGTGGTGCCGAAGTTGGTGGTGCGTACCGGGCCGGGCTCGACGAGGACGACCCTGACGCCGAAGTCGGCCGTCTCCAGCCGGAGCGCGTCGCTGAGTGCCTCGACGGCGTGCTTGGACGCCTGGTAGAAGCCGCCGCCGGGGACCGCGTAACGGCCGAAGATCGACGAGATGTTCACGACGGTGCCCCGCCCCGCGGCCCGCATGCCGGGCAGGACCAGCTGGCTCAGGCGGGCCAGCCCGAACACGTTGGTCTCGAACTGCCGCCGCATCTGCGGCAGTCCGATCTCCTCCACGACGCCGGAGGCGGCGAACCCCGCGCTGTTCACGAGCGTGCCCACCGACCCGTGTTCGGCTTCGACGGTGTCGACGGCGGCGCGCATGCTGTCCTCGTCGGTGACGTCGAGACGCAGGGTGCGGATGCCCTCGGCGGCCAGCGGGGCGAGCGTTTCGGGCCTGCGCGCGGTGGCGTACACGATCATTCCCGCGCGGTGCATCCTGAGCGCGCAGGCGCGGCCTATTCCGGATGAACAACCCGTGATCAGTACCGGGTTCGGTTTGGTGGTCAAGTCTCCCTCATCTCCCGTTTCGGGCAGGGCATTTCGGCGAGGAGGCGGGTATGTATCACCGGATCGTGGCAGCGAAGCTGCGCAAGGCGTTTTCCGACATCAACTCCGGCAATTGGCAGTCCATGGTGGACACGCTCGCCCCTGAATTCACCTATGTGTTTTACGGAGAGCACGCGCTGTCCGGCGAACGGCACACCGTCGAATCCATGAGCCTGTGGTGGCAGCGGGTCTTCCGGCTCATTCCCGAGGCGGAGTTCGAACCGCAGGAGATCATCATTTCCGGCGGTCCCTGGCTGACCAGGGCCCAGTTCATGTACCTCAAGTGGGCGCGCATCACCGAGATCCACACTGTGACGCCCGGCCGGCACCGGCACCCCGGACGTGGGGTGCCGGTGCCGTCGCGCGTTCAGCCGAAGGCACCGAGCTGCTTCGCGAGGTCGAACGCGTCGAGCGAGAACCAGCTCTCCACGATCACCCCGTCCCGGAACTCGTCGATGACGATTCCGGGAACGGCGAATTCCCGCCCCTGGGCCGGAATCCCCTCGTACGGCTCCCCGGTGTGGGTGCCCCGTGCGGTGAAACGGCTGACGACCTTCTCGCCCTCCAGGATCCAGTCGTCCACCGTGACGTGCAGGTCGGGGAAGGAGGCACGCTGAATCCGCACCCATTCCTTCAGATGCTCCACGCCCTCCTCGCTGTTCGGGGCGGTTCCGTGGCTGATGTGGTCGGGGGCCGCACCCTCGTAGATGACGTCGAGGTTTCCTTTGTTGAGGCACTCCTCGTAGTAGCGCTCCAGAACCGCCTTGTTCTTCAGGGTGTTCGACATTTTCTTCACTCCTGTTCTCTCAGGCTTCGGTAATGCGGAAACTCGGGAATGTGGCCTGTGGGCGTCAGCCGGTCGCGACCGGGCCCTGGAATCCGATCAGCGTCATGACGCGGATGCCGGACGACGCGCTGTTCACCTTCCAGGTGCCGAGGACGGGGTCCCCCTCGATGAGGGAGTCTCCGTCCTCCTCGGCGTGGAGGGTGATCCGGCCGATGGTCAGCGGGTCGACCGCGACCGAGAGACCCGCCCCCTGCCGGGCGGACAGCCGCACCACGTTCTCCAGCGCGGACACGGCGAGGGCGGTGCGCGGGGCGGCGGGTGTCGCCCACAGGTCGCCGGGCGCGCAGGGTCGCACCTCGCCCCGCCAGCCGCCGCGCCCGGCACGGGTCCACCGCGCGCGGGGCACCACCGACGACCGCCAGCGCAGCCGGGCCGGACCTGAACGCCAGGTCGTCATCGGGGTGACGCCGCTGCGCGGCGGGGCGGGCGAGCGGGTGTCGCCCGACGCGTGGACGATCCGGACCCTCGCCTCGGTGTCCTGGCCGCTCTCCGGGCCGCCGGGTTCTCCCGGCCGCCGGAAGCGGACGTCGACGGTCCAGGACCGTCCGTCGTACGCGCCCCGGACCTCGCGTTCCAGGACCGTCGCCGGGCCGTCGAGCCGCAGCAGGCCCAGGGGGACGACGATGTCCTCCAGGCAGTCGACGCGCAGCTCGGGGAAGTCCGGGGGCACGACCCACTCCGCGCCCCGCACCGCGCTCTCCAGCAGCAGGCTCACCGGGACCGCCTCGGCGCCGTCCACCAGGAAGTCCGTCAGCACGGGCGCGGTGTCCCGGTCGAAACGGACCCGCGACACCAGGCGTGTGTGGGGCTCGTAGGAGGTCACCTCCCCGAGGTGGTGGATCTTCGGGTAGACCTCGGAGTGTCCCGGCAGGTCGGGCACGACGGGGTAGCCGGTGGCCTGGCCAGGGTCGACGGCGGCGCCGAGCGGCCCCACGAAGGTGATCTCACCGGCGGAGCCGGCCAGCAGCTCGTCCTGCCACTTGGCGAGACCGTCGGCGACGCCGAGCGGGGCCATGTAGCGCCGGGTCGCCGCGAAGTTGGCGATGAGGCCGATGCGGTCCCAGGTCGGCCAGGCCAGGGTCATCACCGGGAAGTCCGCGCGGCGTTCGGCCCACCGGCCCAGCCGGGCGAGTCCCTCGTTCGCGGCGGCGTACTCGAGCTGTCCGACCATGCCGCCCAGCCGTCCGGTGAGCGAGCCCACGTTGCAGAAGAACTTGAGCCCGCTGCCGGCGAGTTCGCCGAAGAGGTGGACGAAGCTGCCGATCTTCGTCCCCACCGTCCGCAGGATGTCCTCGTCGGACTTCTTGGGCAGCCGCGCCGCGTGGTCCACGCCCGCGTTGTGGACGACGCCGGTGAGTGCGCCGCCCTCCCGCCGCAGCAGGGCCCGCACCTGGTCCGGGTCGGTGAAGTCGCACTGGACGTACTCGACGCGCAGTCCGCGCTTGCGGGCCGCGGTGATGTTGCCCGCGAGTTCCCACAGGCGGCGGGTGCGGGCGATGTCGCGGCGGATCTCGGGCAGCGGGCGTCCCCGGCCGCTGTCCGACCACAGCCGCTTCTCGTACGCCTTCAGTTCCGCCTCGTCCGCGCCGAACCAGGGTTCGCCCTCGGAGGGGAACGGCTCCCGTCCGGTCACCAGGACCCGGCAGCCGTGCCGTTCGGCGAGGGTGCGGGCCAGCTCCCAGCCGATGCCCCGGCCGCCGCCGGAGATCAGGACGCAGTCGTCGGCGCCCAGGTCCAGCGCAGGCGGGCCGACGGGCCGGGCGGCCGGTGACAGGGTCAGGCGGCGGCCCTCGCGGTGGCCGACCTCGATCTCCCCCGTCCGGCCCAGCTCGCTCGCGACGACGCCGGGCAGATCCGCGGCGGCGGACAGCGCGGTGTCGACGACCCGGGCGTTGCAGTTGGGGAACTCCCGGTGCAGCGTCTTGGCCAGGCCCGCCCAGATGCCGCCCAGCGGCTGCGCCAGGTCGTCGTCGGGGTGGTGTCCCATGCCGCCGCCGAGATAGGTGACGGCCAGATAGAACAGCCGCCGCGCGGTGGTCTCGGCGGACCAGTCCTCGTACTGCCCACGCAGCGCGGCCACGGTACGCAGCAGGGGCTCGCGCCACCCGTCCACCAGGTCCGTGGCGTCGCCCACCGTGAGGTCGACGATCGCGTCCACGGGGTCGTCGCCGGGGCCCGGCGGGCTCGTGGCGGGTGTGCACCGGCGTACGCGTGCCCCGTGGGCGGTCAGCTCGCGCTCCACCGCCCGGGCGCTCTCGTCGTCGCAGGCGAGCAGCAGGACCCGCGTCCCGGACAGGCCGGGCGCCACCCCGGTGAGGGGCGGCAGGGCGGCGGGCCGCCACACCATCCTGGTCGTGGGCTGCACCGAGGGGTCCTCGGCCGTCGCCCTCCCGGTGGGGGCGGGCGGGGACTGCGGCGGGGACTGTGGCGGGGACGTCAGCATGTCGCGTGTTCCTTCCTCGTCGCGCCGGTCAGACGCCGTCGGCGGGGACGGCCTCGCCCGTGCGGGCATCGACATAGCCGATCAGGGCCGCCCTGAGGTCCTTCATCTGCAGGACCATCCGGCCGTCGGGCCGGGCCGCCACGAACCGGTTCTCGGCCCCCTCGGCGGCCAAGCCGAACCCGGGGGGTGTCGCGTACAGGTCGATGCGGTCCCGGCCGGTGGACAGCGTGTGGTCGTTGGCCTCCTCATAGAGGTCGATCCGGCGGATCGACAGCGGTGCGGCCACCGGGATCAGCCGGTCGTCCACCAGGTCCAGCACGCCGACCCGGGCCAGGCCGTCCAGCAGCACGCAGGGGACGGTGAACCCCTGCCAGACCGGGTCGTCCGAGGGAAGGCCGAGGTCGTAGCGGGCCCGCTTGCCCCGGGGGTGGAGGGCGGTGCCGCTCGTCGAGACGAACGGTCCGCTCAGCCGGACCGGGGAGCCGGGCTGGTGGTACGGGTCGGGAATCGGGGTGTCGTCCGCGTGGTCCCAGGCGTCCCAGCGGGGGGCGTGCGGATACGTGTCCGCCAGCAGCACCCGGGCCGTGAAGTGCGGCCTGTCCTTGACGAGTACGACGCCGCTGGGCGACACCACGTCCTCCGAGACCCGGACCTGGACGACGGTCGTCTCCCCCTCGTCCTCGACGATCTCGGCGGTGATGCGCTTCGGCGCCGTGGGGACGTCGCGGTACACCCGCAGGAAGTGCTCGAACGTCAGGTCCTCGAAGGCGACCACTTGCCGGCCCGGCACCAGACGGCGGGCAGCCTGGGCCGCCAGTTCGGTCACGAACGTACCCGGCAGGGTGGGTTCGCCGCGCACGGTGTGGTGTTCCAGATAGCTGTCCGTGCGCAGGTCGAAGGGGCACTCGAACACGGCCGAGCGGCCGTCCGAGGACACCTCGCGGCGCAGGAAGAACCCGGCGGGCCCGCCGGCCCGGGGCGCATCCACGGGCGCCTCGGCGAGATAGCCGGGGTAGAACTTCTCGACCGTGGCCTCCTCGGCGTCGCCCAGGTGCACGACGGAGGGGCGCCGGACGGGGGTGTGCAGTTCCTGCACGAAGTGGTGGACGCCCTCGGGCACCGGCATGCTGCTGTAGGAGCCGGCCCGTTCGTAGTACGCCTTCGTCAGCTCGCCGGCGCCCATGCCGACGCCCGCCCACAGCGTCCAGCCGATGGTGACCTCCGGGTGGTCCGAGGCGGCCGTCGCGTAGGTGGCCGCCGTGCCCAGGAGGTCGTTGGCGGCGGCGTAGTCCGCCTCGCCGAGCTGCCCGAAGTACCCGAGCAGCGAACCGAAGTTGCACCACAGGCGCGGCGGGGTGTCGCGCAGGGCGTACTTCAGGTTCAGGTACGACGCCACCTTCAGGTCCCGGATGGCGGTGAACTCGGCGAAGTCCTTGTCCTTGATGAGCGCCGACCGCTGCAGCCCGGCGGCGTTGACCAGCAGGTCGACCCGCCCGTCCTCCCTGAGGATCTCGCCGAGGGCCTTCTCGACCTCGGCGCCGTCGCGCATGTCGCAGGCGCGGTAGGTGACGCGCCCGGGGCCGCTGTGCTCCGCCATCTCGCGCAGGTTCCGGCGGGACTCGCGGGCGTTGAGCATCCGGTCGAAGTCCTTGGTGATGCTCGCGACGTTGCGTCCCCCGCCCTTGGCGAGTTCGGCGGAGATGAACTTCGCCCGGCCGGCGGCGAACTCCTCGTCGGTTCCCTCGAAGACGGACGGCGGGTAGGCGTCCAGGTCGTTGCTGCCGAGCACGTGGATGCGCGGGCCGAACTCCCTGGCGAGGGACTTGGTCACCTCGGCGGTGATGCCCCGGGTGCCGCCGGCCACCACGACCACGGAGTCCCGCTCCAGCGCGGCGGGCGTCGCCTCGTCCAGGGCGACGGGCTCCTCGCGCAGTCGGTACGTGCGGCGCGTCCCGCCGGCTTCCACGACCACCGGGAAGTCCCGCTCGGCGCGGCTCTCTTCCTCGACGCTGCGGACCGCCGCCGTCACGTCGTCGCCGGAGGTGAGGAACGCGAGGCTGCCGCCCTCGGACAGCTCCAGGCCCGCGCTCTTCAGCAGGCCGGTGAACAGGCCCGAGAAGGGGTGCGGGATGCCGTCCGGCACGGCACCGAGCAGGAGCATCGTCAGGTCCGAACCGGGTTGGGCCAGATCGTCGTAGGCGTGCTGGACGGCCAGGTACGTCGCGTCGTGCAGGGCGAGCAGGGCGGGGGTGCCGTCCGGGGCGAGGGTCTGCTCCGGCGGTGCGGCGCGGCTGAGGTCGCTCAGCACCCGCAGCCGTGTGACCGGCCCTTCCACGCCCGACAGCGCCTCACGGACCGTCTCCGGAGTGACCCGCGCCAGGTGATGCCAGCCGGGGCGCGGGGCGTCGAGCGGACGGGTGGACAGCACCGTGATCGCGGTGTCCGGACCGGCCGCCCGGGCCACCAGACCGGGAGCGTCGGTGACGACGACGGCCCCGTCCGGGAGGAACGGCACGCGCTCCCGCACCGGGCGGGCCGGTGTCTCCTCCAGCACCGGCACACACCGCCGGACGCGCAGCGGCTCACCGGCTTCGGTGTGGGTGGTGGAGCGGAAGGGGGCGCGCAAAGGGGCGGACGGGGTGTTCTCCGGGCTATCGCTCTTGTCACCCGGGATCGTCAGCCTGAGGCTCGCTCCCGCACGGCCAGCGTCGCCGGTGCCGCACACCGTTGACCGGCCCGCGGGGCCGTGCAGGGCGCGGAGGACGGCGAGGCCGCCGGAGGCTCCCAGATAGCGGGCGTTCTCCGGGGCGTCGGCGCCACAGCGGACGGCGTCGCCCGCGGCCGTGCCGCCCTCGGTCTCGGTCTCGTCCACGTTCTCGTCCAGGTAGGCGAGGACGGGCAGGTCCGCGTTCCGCGCCAGTTCCTCGGTCGTCAGGGCGAACAGGAAGGCGCCCTCGGCGAGTTCCGTCCGGGGGTCGGGCAGCAGGTCGCCGATGAGGGAGCGGTACTCGGGGAGGCTGTTGCCGTTGATGCCGCCGGCCAGGGCGAAGTCCAGCTCACCGGTGCGCAGATAGCGGCCCGCCAGGGTGAGGGAGGACAGCGCGGAGGCGAAGCCCGAGTCCAGGGTCATGTTGGAGCCGTGGAGGTCGAAGTAGTTGGCGACCCGGGCGGAGATGATGTTGGGCATCTGGCCGGGGAAGGAGTCCTCGTTGGACTCCGGGATCGCCGACCGCACCTGCTCCCGCAGCCGGTCCAGCACCTTGGGCACCTCGGCGGACCCGGCGGGCGGCGACGCGGTGAGCGCCTCCCCGACGTCGTCGAGGTAGCACCGGTTCGCGTACTGCATCGCCGCCCTGGTCGGCCCCATGTGCCCCACGAACACCCCGGTCTTCGCCGCCTGTGCGCTCCAGAAGTCCGGCATCTGGTCGCGCAGCTCGTGCGCGCACTCCAGAACCATCAGCTGGCACCGGTCGAGGGCGCGGATCGTCTTCGGGGGCAGCCGGACCCGGTTGAAGGGCGGCACCGGGTAGTCCGCGCCGAAGCTGTCGAGCGGTCCGTCGCCGCCCCGGAGCCAGCGCGTCACGTCCGTGCGCCCCTCCAGGCCCGGCAGGTGCGCCGACCAGCCGACGAGGACCACCCGGCTGTCGGCCGCCGGTGCCTTGGTCGCGGGGGTCTGTGCCGTCTCGGTCTCGTCGGCGCGGTTCTCGGAGACGATGAGATGGGCGTTCGTGCCGCCGAAGCCGAAACCGGACACGGCCGCCAGCCGGGGGCGCTCCCGGTCGGCCTTCCACTGCCTCGGCTCCGAGGTGACCTCCAGGCCCGTATCGTCCAGCCGGAAGTCGGCGCGCGGCGTGTCCAGGCGGTACTGACCGGGGATGGTGTCGTGCTCCAGGCCCTTCAGGCTCTCGATGAGTGAGACGACACCCGCGGCCCAGCCGGTGTGGCCCAGCAGCGACTTGTTGGAGGTGACGGCCGTCGGAGCGGACGTACCGAAGTGCTCCCGCAGCGTGGTGAACTCCTCCAGGTCACCGGCGGGCGTACCGGTCGCGTGCGCGTTGATCCACCCGACGTCGGCGCTGTCGACCTCACCGCCCTGGAGTGCCCGCTGCACGGCGAGGCCCTGCCCGCGGGCGTTCGGCGCGTAGATCGCCTTGCCCTTGCCGTCGGAGGACGAGCCGAAGGCCCGCAGCACCCCGAGCACCTCGTCGCCGTCCTGGCGGGCCTTGCTCAGCCGCTTGAGGACGACCAGGGCGGCGCCGTCCGCGAAGATCACGCCGTCGGCGCTCTCGTCGAGGGCGTGCACGGTGCCCCGCTTCGACAGTCCCTGGAGTTTGGAGAACAGCACCGTGCCGCGCGGCGCCAGCGCGAACGCCCCGCCGCACACGGCGATGTCCTGCTTGCCCATGAGCAGGCCCTTGGCCGCGATGTCGACGGCGTACAGGGACGAGGAGCACGCGGTGTCGACCATGTGGAGCTCGGTGGACGGCGGCAGCAGCCCGTCCATGGCCACCTCGCCGACCCGGTGCGGCAGGAAACGCTCGGGCGAGCGGGCGCCGCGCCAGTACCGTTCGGAGAGGGTCCGGTCGATGCCCTCGCGCAGGGTGTCCCGCTCCTCGTCGGGGAGCGCGAGGTCGTCGACGATTCGGTGCGTCAGCCGGGTCGCGCTCTGCAGGACGCCCGCCTCTTCCAGGTGCTGGCTGCCGTCCGGGGTGTAGCCGATCACGAAGGAGCAGCGGTCGCTGTCCCGGTGGCGGACGCCGTCGAGCGCCTGCACCAGGCTGTGGCGCAGCCACTGGGTGGTGAGCTCCTGCTCACCGGGGCCGCCCGGCATGCCCTCGAGGGCGCCTTCGGTGGCGTCGAAGTCCGTGATGAACACGCACTGTTCGGCATACGCCTTGTCCTCGGCGGCCAGATCGGCCGAGTGGAAACTCTCGTGCCGCCAGCGGTCCCGGGGCACCTTGACGAAGAGTTCGTCCCCGGTCGTCCGCAGCTCCCAGAACTCATCGGGACTGTTCGCCCCGGCGACGGCCATACCCAAACCGACGACCGCGATGGCGTCGTCCCCGAACTCATCCGCCTCCTCGCCGAACGATCCGGCGACGACGTCCGCGGGCTGGGGCGAGGCGCCGGTCTCGGGCGAAGCGCTGGGCTCAAGCCGGGACTTGGGCTCGGGCCGGGGCCCGGCCTGAGGCCGGGCGGCAGGCTCAGGCCGGGCATCGGCCACGGACGCGGCCACCGACCCGGCCGCGGGCTCGGGCCGGGCATCGGCCACGGGCCGGGACTCGGACTCAGGCCGGACCACACGCTCAGCCCCAGCCACAGGCCCCGGCCGGGCACCGGCCTCAGGACGGACCCCAGGCTCACGCCGGGCGT
>NZ_JBWKHE010000003.1:0-488130 GCF_056433405.1 Streptomyces sp. NPDC044719 | reverse complement strand
CTGCCCCGGCCCGGGACTCGGACTCAGGCCGGACCACACGCTCAGCCCCAGCCACAGGCCCCGGCCGGGCACCGGCCTCAGGACGGACCCCAGGCTCACGCCGGGCATCAGCCACGGACCCGGCCTCGGGCTGTGGCCGGGCACCGGCCCCGGCCCGGGACTCGGACTCAGGCCGGACCACACGCTCAGCCCCAGCCACAGGCCCCGGCCGGGCACCGGCCTCAGGACGGACCCCAGGCTCAGCCCCGGCCGCGGGCTCAGACCCGGCCGCACGCTCAGCCCCAACCACAGCCGCAGCCCCAGCCGCAAGCCCCGGCCGGGCATCGCCCTCGGGGCGGGACACGGGTGCTCCGGGGGGCTCCTCCCCGGACGGGGACAGCAGGGCCGCGCCCAGGGTGAGGCCGCCGTCGGCCAGGACGGTCTGGCCGGTGATCCACCGGGCGTCGTCGGAGGCGAGGAAGGAGACGAGTGCGGCGAACTCCTCCGGCCGGCCGAGGCGGCCCCAGGGGGTGGCCCGTTCGATGACGTCCTGCATGGGACCGGCGTCGGGGAACTTGTCCGCCACCTCGCTGCTCAGCATGGCGGCGGAAGCGGTGTTGACCCTGATGCCCAACGGGGCCAGCTCCACGGCGAGATACCGGGAGGCGGCCTCCGCCGCGGCCTTCGCCGGGGCGCATGCCGAGTAGTTGGCCATCACCATCTGCGAGCCGCCGAGCGCGGAGACGGTGACGATGGAGCCGCCGCCGTCCCGTGCCATCAGCGGCGCGGCGGCCCGGGAACAGCGCAGTCCGCCCTTGTAGTTGGTCTCGATCGCCTTGTCCAGGTGCGTCTCGGTGACCTCGTCCGGCGGCAGCAGGGCGCCGTTCGCCGCGTTGTTGACGAGGATGTCGAGCCGTCCGTGCAGCTCGTCGATCTCCTGGAACATCCGGTCGACCTGTTCCTGCCGGGCCACCGATGCCCGTACGAGGTCGACCCGGGCTCCCGCCGCGACGAGTTCGTCGCGGGTCTCCTTGGCCTGGTCGTGCGAGTGGAAGTAGTTGAGGACGATGTCGGCCCCGCGGTCGGCGAGATCCCGCGCGATGGCCTTTCCTATCCCCCTCGACCCGCCGGTTACCAGCGCCACCTTGCCGGTGAGGTCGTTCATGGAATGCGTGTCCTTCTGGGAGGTGAAGACGGGCGGTCGGGTCAGCCGACCGGCTGGGGCTCAGGGCTCCGCGCCAGCTCCGCGATCACGAAGTCGGCGATGGCGTCGAGCGTGTTGTAGGGGTCCAGGCGGAAGTCGGCCTCGCGCGGCGGCAGGCCGTAGCGCTGCGACACCCGGGACAGCAGCTCCACCTGCTTGACCGAGTCGACGCCGAGTTCCGCCTCGAGCTGCACCCCGGCCTCGAAGACCTCTTCCGGGTACTCCAGCGCCTGCGCGTAGAGGGTGCGCAGCTCGGCGAAGACCTCGTCCCGGTCCAGGGCGGCGTTCTCGGGCGCCCCGACGGCCCCGACGGGCTCGGGTACGGGTTCCGGCGCGGGCTCCTGCGCGGGCTCCGGCGTCCGCTCCTGCCTGCCGAAGGCCTCCGCGTCCGTCCGGATCCGCTCCCGCACCTCGTGACCGTGTGCCGTCCAGTACGCCTCGAAGACGTCGGAGGGAACGGACGGGGCGAGGAGGCCGGCGAGTCCGGGGCCGGACGCGCCGTCCGGGCCGGTGCCTGCCAGGCCCGCCTCGCGCAGCTCCCGGAGGGTTGCGTCCAGGGCAGGCCGGCCGCCCTCGTCGAGCGCGAGGGTGGGCAGCGACCGGACGTCCGAGCCGCGGGTCAGCCGGGTCACCAGCTTGGACAGGGCGGGGCGTCCGCCCGCCTCGACGAACGTGGTGACGCCTTCACCGTGCAGCCGGCGCACAGCGGCGGCGAACCGGACGGGCTGGACGAAGTGTTCCGCGAGCCGCCCGGCGAGCGCCTCGTCGGGCTCGTAGTAGCGCTGCAGGATCGGCGAGTAGACCCGCTGCCGCAGCGGGTGCTGCTCCAGGGTGCGCACGTACGCCTCGAACTCGGGGGCCGCGGGCGCGAGGGCCGGGGTGTGGAAGGGGAAGGGCGCGTCGATCTCGATCGCGCCGATGCCGAGCTGCGCGGCGATGGCCGTCACCTGGTCCAGTACCGCGTCCGGCCCGCTGACCACGGTCTGTTCGTCGTGGTTCTCGGTGGCGACCGCCAGCAGCGGCTCGTCGAGCAGCCCCAGCAGCATCCGCACCCGGTCGGCGCCGGCCGACAGGGCCACCATGCGGCCGTCGATCCCGTCGTGGCGTTCGATGACCGCGACGCGTTGCGCGACGATCCGCACGCCGTCCTCCGGCGAGAAAGCCCCGGCGGCGACGAGCGCGGTGATCTCGCCGAGGCTGTGCCCGGCGAGCACGTCCGGGCGGACGCCGTAATCGGTGAGGATCTCGTACGCGGCGAGGCCGGCGCCGTAGATGGCCACCTGGGACATCCAGGAGTCCTGGGCGAGCAGCTCGCGCAGGTCCGCCTGCTCGGGGCCGAACACCACGTCGCTGATACGCCGTGAGAACAGCTCCTCGGTCGTGGCGTCGAGGCGTTCGAAGACCCGCCGGACCTGCGGGTAGGTGTCCTTGGCCCGGCGCAGCGCGGCGCCGTCGAAGCCGCCCTGGCCGGGCAGGACGAACGCGGTGTGCGGGGCGGGGAAGGTGTTTTCGGGCATGCTGATCTTTCCCTTGTCGCGGGTGGTCGAGGGTGGGTCGAGGGTGGGTGCGCGGTCGGTGACCGCTAGAGGGGCGCGGGCGCGGTGGCCCGGCCGGGGCTGTCCGTCAGGTACTGCCCCATGGAGCCCAGGTTTCCGGCGATCAGTCGGTCACCGGCCCGGCGGACCGGTGGGATGTGCCGGGGTGCTCCCCGCACCAGCCAGCGCACCATGCGCAGTTTCCAGCTCGTGCCCGGACCGGACTCCACGTGGTCCAGCAGGGCGTGCATGTTGGCGGCGGAGTAGAACCGCGCGGGGTCCACGATCGTGGCGAAGACGCCGACCATGTCCCGGCCGTGGGTGGCGCTGCGGCTCATCGCCTCGATGAACTCGACCTCCTCCGGGCTGTGGTCGGCGATGGCCGCGTGGTCGCAGGTGTACTGGTAGTGGCCCCTGACCAGGTCGTCCCGCCGCCGTCCGTAGCGGGCGAGCGCCTCCGGCAGGCCGGCGCCGGCGGACCCCGACCAGGCGGCGTCGACGGCTTCGGCCAGCAGCTCGGCGCTGCGCAGGCTGTCGCTGATGCCGGCGGCCGTGATCGGGTCGCGGGTGTATCCGGCGTCGCCGACCAGCGCCCAGCCCGGGCCGTGCGAGCGGCGCAGGAAGTTCGGCACGGAGCCCGTCATCCAGCGGCCGGTGCGCTTGGTGTCGCGCAGCGCCGCGGCCCACTCGGGGTCGACGGCCTCGAAGGCGTCGATGACCGTCCGGTCGCGTTCCTCCTGGGCGCCGGCCTTGAAGTCCTCGGTGGGCTGGGCGACTCCCACGATGGTCAGGTCGTCGTGGGTGGGCCAGGTGAAGGTGTGTTTGCGGGCGTGCCGGTGGGTGCGGACCCGGCCGTCGTGCGGCAGGCCCTCCCAGTACGCCCAGTGGCTCTTGTTGAGGACGGGACGGGTGCCGTACTTCTCGGCGCCCGTCAGGCGGGCGACGGTGGAGTTGGAGCCGTCGCCGCCCACCACGAGCCGGGCGTGTTCGGTGACCGGGGTGCCGTCCGCGGTGCGTCCGCGGACGCCGGTCACGGTTCCGGCCTCGTCCGTGCACAGCTCCTGGACGGAGAAGCCCTCGCGGAACTCGGCGCCGGACTCGATCGCCGCGTCCAGCAGGATCCGGTCCAGGGTGGCCCGTTCCGGGGAGTAGGCCTCGTCGACCTCCTCGACGGCGGGCAGCGGGGCCATCAGCCGGGCCCGGCCGCTCTGCAGACCGTACTCGCGGATGGGCGGGCAGCCGGTGGCCCTCAGCCGCTCCAGCAGCCCCCAGCGCTTGAGCCGCAGGATGCCGGGCGGGTGCACCAGGTTGGTCGCCGCGGCCTTCCCGCCGGGGAAGACGGCGCGGTCGAGGAGGAGGACCCGGTACCCGGCCCTCGACAGGAGCATGGCCGTGGCGGAACCGCTGATCCGCGCCCCCACCACGATGACGTCATACATGCGCGTACTCCTGCTCCTGGCCCGCGCGCCCCCGGGCCGTCTCCGCCGAGCCCGGCTGCCCGGAGCGGCGCGGTGCGGTGAGCATCGCCAGGACCCCGAGCGCCGCGAATCCGGCTCCGGCCCAGGCGGCGGGGATCAGCCCGTCGACGAACTGCTGCGGGGTGCCGTAGCCGCCGTAGGAGGTGAAGATCGAGGTGAGCACCGCGACGCCCAGGACGCCGCCGAGTTCGCGGAAGGTGTTGTTGGCGCCGGACGCGATGCCCTGCTCGCGCGGCCTGACGACGTTCATCGCCATCTCGGCGGTGGGCGCGAAGAACAGTCCGAGTCCGATGCCGCCCAGCACCAGGCCGGGCACCTGCTCGGTGTACTCGGTGTGGACGGCGGTCACGGAGGCGAGCCAGCCCAGCGCGACGGCCTCGGCCAGCAGGCCCAGCGCCACCACGAGCCGGTTGCCGATCCAGGCGGTCAGGAACGACGCGAGGGGGGCGACCACCACGGGCATCGCCGTCCACGCGAGCATCCGCACACCCGCCTCCAGGGGCGAGAAGCCCTGGATGTTCTGCATGAACTGGGTGAGCAGGAAGACCAGTCCGAACATCGCCGCGAACATCAGCATGCTGGTGACGTTGACGGCGCTGAACCCGCGGTTGGCGAAGAGCCGCATCGGCAGCATCGGGGCCGGGGCACGCAGCTCCCACAGCACGAACGCCACGAGCAGCACGAGCCCGGCGATCAGGGACCCAAGCACCTTGCCGCTGGTCCAGCCGTCGTTGGTGGTGCTCACCAGGGCGAAGACCACACCCAGCATGCCGAGGCTGACCAGTACGGTGCCGGGCAGGTCGAGCCGTGCGCCGGGCTGCTTGCTCTCGGCGAGCTGCCACAGTCCCAGCAGCAGGACGGCGACACCGATCGGCACGTTGACCCAGAAGATCCACTCCCAGGAGATCTTCTCCACGACGGCGCCGCCGACCAGCGGGCCGAGCGCGACCGCGAGGCCGCTGAGCGCGCCCCACACGCCGAGGGCGATGCCGCGGCGCCGCTCGGACACCGCCTCGGTCAGCAGGGTCAGGGTCAGCGGCATGACGATGGCGGCGCCGAAGCCCTGTACGGCGCGGGCGGCGATCAGTTCCTCCGGCGAACCGGCGAGCGCACAGCCGGCCGACGCGGCCGTGAACACCGTGAGCCCGATCAGGAACATCCGCCGGCGGCCGAAGCGGTCACCCGCGGCCGAGCCGCCCATCAGGAAGACCGCGAAGGCCAGGGTGTAGGCGTTCACCGTCCATTCCAGCTCCTGCAGATCGGTGCCCAGGGACTTCTGGATGGCGGGCAGGGCGGTGATGACAACGAGGTTGTCCAGTGCGGCCATGAACACCGCGAGGGCGCTGACCACCAGGGTCGATAAGGCGTTTCCACGGGCAGGGGACCAACCGAACACAGGAGATCCTTTGTTGGGCTTACGGTGGGCGGGGCGCGCGGTGGCGCGGGCTAGGAGGGGACGGACAGGCTGTCGAGCGACTCACGCCACAGACCGGCCAGCCGCTCCGCTCCGGGGAGCGCGCGGTCGTACAGGAAGCCGATCCGGACCCGCTGCCCGTAGGAGAGCAGCGTCACGGACAGGGCGTTGCCCGGCAGGAGAACACCGAGCGGGGTCGCGTCGATCGCGGGGGCGCCACGGAAGGACAGCGCCGTGTGCAGGCTGAAGTTGGAGGCGTACAGCGGTGAGGCGCGCGGGCTGAGCAGTCGCCGGACCGTCCAGCGCGTCACGGACGCGGGCAGGATCCCGACGAGCGCCCGGCTGGCCGGCCGCAGGCCGTGGGCGCGCATCCGCCGGGTGCGCTCGGCGAGTTGGCCGAAGGCGGCGCCGAAGGGCGTGCCCCGTTCGGGCAGGGTGACGACGGCGGTGGTGAGGTGGTTGCCGGGCAGGGCGTCCTCGCCGGGCAGCCGGGTGCTCAGCGGCATCCGTACCGGAACCGGTGCCGTGCGGAACCGCGACCGTACGTCCTCGTCACCGTCGGCGGCCCAGTCGTCGAGGGCCTTCCACAGGGTCATGAGGAACGCGTCGTTGAGCGTGGCACCGAAGCGGCGGCTCAGCTGCCGCAGTTCGTCCCAGGTCGCGCCGGCGGCGGCCACCCCGAGGCGCTCGGGCCTCGGCGTGGGCGCGCTCGGCCACGGCCGGGCGGGCATCAGGGCACGGGCGAGGCCCGTGCCGACGCTGACCGTGCCCCGGGCCAGCTCGCGGGCGGAGCCGCTGATGAGCGGCCGTGACCCCGCCGCACGCCGTTTGCCGTCTTCCAGGCCGGGGTCTCCGAACAGCGCGGAGACGACGTGGGAGGCGCCCATGCCGTCCTCGGCGCTGTGGTGGACCCGGTAGCAGACGGCGAACTCCCCGTCGGCGTACCCGTGGACGAGGTGCGTCGACCACAGCGGGGCGCCTGACGGCAGCGGCTCACGGGCCAGCGCGGTGAGGACGGTGTCGAGGGGCGTCCCCGGCGGGAACTCCTTTTCCCTCAGGTGCGCGGCGGGGTCGAAGCCCGGGTCCGGCTCACGCCGGGGCCGTCCCCCTGTGTGCGTCACGCGGTGCGTCAGTACCGGGAGGGCGGGCAGCCGCTCCTCGACGTGGTCGCGCAGTTCCCTCAGCGACGGGGGGCTCCCCTGGAACCGGAGGAACTGTCCGTGGGCCAGGCCCGCTTCCCCTCCCATGGAGAGGAAGACCTCGTCGATCGGGTTGAGTCGGTGGTTCATGCGCTCGGCTCCCCTGCCGGTCGCGGTGGTCGTCGTCCCCGGGCGGCCCGTCACGTGGGCGGGTTGCCGTGCTTGCGGGACGGCAGGTCGGCGTGCTTGGCCCGCAGGGCGCGCAGCGCGTCGATCAGCGTGGCGCGGGTCTCCGCCGGGTCGATGACGTCGTCGACGAGGCCCCGTTCCGCGGCGTAGTAGGGGTGCATCAGCTCGGCCTTGTACTCCTTGACGAGCCGCTCGCGGGTCGCCTCGGGGTCGTCGGACGCGGCGATCTCGCGCCGGAATACGACGCCCGCGGCGCCCTCCGCGCCCATCACCGCGATCTCGTTGGTGGGCCAGGCGTAGGTGGCGTCGGCGCCGATGGACTGGGAGTCCATGACGATGTAGGCGCCGCCGTACGCCTTGCGCAGCACCACCGAGATCCTCGGGACCGTGGCGTTGCAGTACGCGTACAGGAGCTTGGCGCCGTGCCGGATGATGCCGCCGTGCTCCTGGTCCACGCCCGGGAGGAAGCCGGGGACGTCGACCAGGGTCACCAGGGGGATGCTGAAGGCGTCGCAGACGGAGATGAAGCGGGCGGCCTTCTCGGACGCGTGGATGTCCAGCACACCCGCGAGGCTGGTCGGCTGGCTCGCGACGACGCCGACGGTCTGCCCGCCCAGCCGGGCCAGTCCGCACAGCACGCTCGTGGCCCAGCCCTCGTGGACCTCCAGCCAGTCCCCCTCGTCGACGATCTCCTCGATCACCGCGCGCATGTCGTAGGGGCGGTTGCCGTCGGCGGGCACCAGGTCGGCGAGCGAGTCGTTCGTGCGCTCGGCGGGGTCGGCGCAGTCGTAGGCGGGCGGCAGCTCGCGGTTGTGGGGCGGCAGCAGGGAGAGCAGGTGGCGGACCTCCTCCAGGCACTCGGTCTCGTCGTCGTGGACGAAACCTGCGACACCCGACACCGCGCCGTGCACATCGGCGCCGCCAAGGCCCTCGTGGGAGATCTCCTCGCCCGTCACCGACTGCACGACATCGGGTCCTGTGATGAACATCTGGGAAGTGCCGCGCACCATGAAGACAAAGTCGTTGAGAGCCGGAGAATAAGCGGCGCCGCCCGCGCACGGGCCGAGCATCACGGCGATCTGCGGGATCACGCCGGACGCTTTCGTATTGCGCTGGAATATGCCCCCGTATCCGGCGAGTGCCGAGACACCCTCCTGGATTCGGGCCCCCGCGCCGTCATTGAGGGAGACCAGCGGCGCTCCGGCCGAAAGGGCCATGTCCATGATCTTGTGGATCTTGGCCGCGTGGGCCTCGCCCAGCGACCCGCCGAAGATACGGAAGTCATGGGCGTACGCGAAGACGGTCCGGCCGTGCACGGTTCCCCAGCCGGTGACGACACCGTCGGTGTGGGGCCTGCGGTGCTCGAGGCCGAAGCCGGTGGCGCGATGCCGGCGCAGCCGCTCCACCTCGCGGAAGGACCCCTCGTCGAAGAGCAGGTCGAGGCGTTCCCGCGCGGTCAGTTTGCCGCGGGCGTGCTGCTGGTCGGTGCCGTGGCCGCCCGGCCCGCGCTCCGCTTCGAGGCGGGTGGCGTGCAGCAGGGCGATGCTGTCGCGCATCCCGGGCGCGGGGGCGGCCGGGGCCGCGGCGCGGGGGTCTAAGTCGGATGCCGGAGCGGAATTCTCGACGGGAGCATCGGATCGGACCGTCATATCGGCGTCTTTCTCCGTCTCTTGCGAGGGCTCTCTCAAGAGATCCTCCCGGGGAGGCTCTCTCCTTTCCCTCCCGATTATTCGAGGGCCACGGCACCCGGTGTCAAGCCGGTTCGTGACTATCCCGCGACGCGGGATATCCAGAAATCCCGCGTCGCGAGAAGCGGGAGATCTCGTGAATGCGGCGGCCCCGCGAGGGCACTTGGCATTAACCGATCACTCGGAATGGACACCGGAGATCGTGGAAAAAGGCGACCGGTGAACGCATGAAAGGCCCCCGGCCGGGAACGGCCGGGGGCCCACGCACGGCGGAGGCCGCTCAGTAGGAGCCCGGGGCCTCCTCGGACCACGGCCCCTCGTCGTCGGCCGGTGTGAAGCACGCGGCGGCCCGCCGCACCGCCCGCACCGCGGACAGCGAGCAGGCCGACATGTCGTGACCGGGCTTCAGCACCGCCACGGACCCCATGATGAGCCCGTCCCACCTGACGGGCGCCGCGCAGCCGACCCAGCCCTCGGCCCACTCCTCGACGTCCAGGGCGAGCCCGTCCTGGCGGACCGAGTCGAGCGAGGCGAGCAGCGCCGCGTTGTCGCGGAACGCCCCGGGCCCCGCGCCCTCGGGCACGGGCTCGGCCAGCACACCGTCCTGGATCACCTTCGGCAGGAACGCGAGGATGGCCCGCCCCGCGGCACCGGTACGCAGCGATCGGCACACCTCCATCAACGCCCGGTGCGAGACGCCGATCTCGGACAGGTCCGACGCGCCGACGGCCATGTCCAGACACTGTTTCCCGGCGCCCCCGAAGGGAGCCAGGGCGAACAGGAACGCCAGCCCCCCGTCGGTCGCCGCGTGCAGATCCTCCAGAACGGCGTGCGCCACCCGCCCGTTGGGCGCGTGGGCCAGGGATTTCAGCCCCAGCCGCGCCGCCCCGGCCCCCAGCCTGTACAGACCGTGCCCCTCCCGGGCGAAGATCCCGTCGTACACGCCGGACTGGAGGATCCGGTGCACCGTCGAGTCGTCGAGGCCCGAGACCTCGGCCAACTCGCCCGGACCGTGCATCTGCCCTTCGACCTCGGTGAAGGCCCGCTGAACCCTGAAGACCCGGTCGGCGTGCGCGCTGCCGCCGAGAGTGCCGCGCTTGCTCATTCCCTGCTCCCCGTTCAGGTGGTGCCGCCCTACCCTCGGTGTGACGGCCTGTCCCATGCTCACCACGGTAATTGCCGGGCCACTGACCTCGGGGCCGATGACGACCGGGGAGAGAGGACAGGCCCGGGCGGTCGCGGGCAGCAGGACGCCCCCGACCCGGCCACCAGGACGGTGACGGCGGGCGGGGGCGTCGCGGAAGGACGTGCGGAGGAGGGCTAGCCGGCCGTCACATCCGTCACCTTCCAGCGCTGGTTGGAACCGGAGTTCGGCTGCCACACGCCGACGGGGGCACCGTCACTCGTGGACTGGCCGGACACGTCCGGAAGCTGACCGGTGGCGGCGTTGACGAGGGTCCAGGTGCCGTCGCCGGTGGTCGACATGATCCACTGGGCGGCGTCGTCGCGGCGGCCCTCGTCGGGCTCGGCGACCAGCTTGCCGTCGCGGATCGCCAGGCGCTTGTCCGTGGACTCCTCGGCGAAGACGTACCGCTTGCGGTTGTCGGCACCGCGGATCTGCTCCAGTTTCCACTGCTGACCGCTCGGGTCGGTGGTGTTCGCGGTCCTGATGACCAAACCGGTGCCGTTGTCGGCGATCGTGAGGTCCTTGCCGCTCTGGGCGCCGGTCAGGCGGTACGTGTGACCCTTCCGCAGCTCGGCGGCGTCCTTCGCGACCCCCGAGACGCCCTTGACGAGGAAGGACGTCACCGACTGCGCGGGCACGGTGAGCGTGGCCTGCTTGCCGGAGACGCGGACGGCCTGCTGCTTGTCGAGCTTGCCGTCGGCGCTGGTCACCACGGGTGTGACGGTGGCGCGGGAGGAGACCCGGCCGAACTTGGACAGGTCGAGGGTGACCTCACGGGCCTCGGCCGTGCTGTTGACGTGGACGACCGTCGCCGCGTCGCCCTTGCGGGAGACCGCCGCCGTGCTGGACGTGTCGTTCGTCTTGATCAGCCGGTCGCCGGGCTTGATGTAGTGCGTGAAGTTCCGTGCGGTGTCGAACTTGGTGTTCGTGTAGACCGGGCAGGACTCCAGGGTGTCCTTCGAGGTGCAGCTGAACGGGAGCTGGATCTCGCCCCAGTTGCCGCCCTTCGCGGACTCGCCGCCGGGCTTCATGTTGTCGTAGTCCTCGACGGGCTGCCAGAACACCCAGGCCTTGGGCTCCAGTTCGCGCAGGTCGTCGACGATGCGCTGGGCGAGGCCCAGCCCGGGCCGCATGTCCGTGAAGCTCTGGCCGTCGCCCCAGTCGCCCTCGACCTCGCTCATCCACAGCGGCTTGTCGGCGGCCTTGGCCAGGTCGCGGACGGTGGTGCGCTGCCCGGTGCCGTAGGTGTGCACGTTCATCTGGTCGACGAGGTCGCGCACTTCCTGGGGGTACGAGTTCCAGTTGGTGGCGAACGTGCCGGGGTTCGTCTCGTCCATCGCGGATATCTCCGCGTCTGACCGGGACTTGTCCAGCACCGGGGCCAGCGCCCTGATCACCTTCTGCTGCATCTCGGGGCCGATGTGGGCGCCCTCCTGGCGGCCGCCGGTCGGTTCGCCGTCCGGGCCGAGCTTGGTGCCCCAGTAGTCGGTGTTCGGCTCGTTGAACGGGTCCAGCGTGTCGACCTTGATGCCGTGCGCCTTCTCAAGCCGTTCGGTCGCGCCCACCAGGTACTTGGCGAAGTCCTCCACGGACTCCGGCTTGAGCTGGTCCTTGCCCGCGTCGAAGTTGCCGGAGACGTAGCCGCTCTCGGTCATGAACCAGGGCGGGGAGTTGCTGAAGGTCTCCCAGTGGGTGATGTCCTTCTTGATGCGGTCGACCCACCAGCGCTGCGTCTTGTCGGCGTTCTTGTTCCAGTCGCCGGGGTCCTCGGCGTCCCACCAGTCGACGTCCTCGCGGGTCGTGCCCGCCGGCGCCTTCCACCAGCCCTCGACGGCCCCGCCGGCCCGCAGATAGTCCTTGACGTCCGGGGCGTTGCCGCCGCCGATGTTGTAGCGGGCGATGTTGAGCGCGAGGCCGTCGTCGCCGAAGAGGAGCTTGTAGAGCTTCTCGCGGACCGCGGGCGGGTAGTCGCCGGTGGCGTTGGCGAACCAGACCAGGCTGGTGCCCCAGCCCTCGAACTTCTCCCCCGAGTAGGAGGGGTCGGGCCGGACGGTGATCCCGGCCGCGGCCGTCTGGGACGCCGTCTCGGCGTGCGCGGCGGGCAGGGTGGTCGTGGCCAGGACGGTTCCGGTCGCCAGGGCGGTGACGCCGATGGCCCCGAGGAGCCTTCTCTTACGGGTGCGGTGTGCCATCTCGAGTACTCCAGGGCTCTGGTGCGGTGTGGCGCCTTCTCGTACGATTTCCGCTGTTTTCTGCTAGGCAATGTTTACGTAAACATCCACTGGCGGGATGTCTACACTGTCCGAATCTCAGGGGTCAAGGAGTCGTTCCGGACCTAAATTTTTTCGCGCCGGTCGCGCCGGTCGCGCGGCGAGGTGAGCGAGGGGCAGGTGGGCACAGTGGACGGCGAGAGCGAACCGATGGGCACGAGCCGTACGAGAAGGCGCGCGGCCCGTCCCCGCCAGGGCGCGTCCATGGCCGACGTCGCCCAGCTCGCCGGCGTCTCCTCCCAGACCGTCTCCCGGGTCTCCAACGGCTTCCCGGGCGTCACCGAGGACACCCGCCGGCAGGTCCTGGCCGCCATGCGGGAGCTGGGCTACCGCCCCAACAGCGCGGCCCGGGCACTGCGCCGGGGCGAGTTCCGCACCCTCGGCGTGATCACCTTCTCCCTCTCCACCATGGGCAACATCCGCACCCTGGAGGCCATCGCCACCTCCGCTGCCCAGCACGGCTACGCCGTCACGCTGCTGCCCGTCGCCGTCCCCACCCAGGACGAGGTCAACGGCGCCTTCTCCCGCCTGGGCGAACTCGCCGTGGACGCCGTCATCGTCATCATGGAGATCCACCTGCTGGACGCGGCGACGGTCTCGCTCCCGCCCGGTGTGCAGGTCGTGGTGGCCGACTCGGACGCCGGCGACCGCTACACCGTCGTCGACACCGACCAGGCGGGCGGCGCGCGTGACGCCGTCCGCCATCTCCTGGACCTCGGTCACGACACGGTGTGGCACCTGGCCGGGCCCGAGGGCTCCTTCGCCGCCCAGCGCCGCGCCAACGCCTGGCGCGACACACTGAAGTCCGCGGGCCGGGCGACGCCACCCCTGGTCCGCGGCGACTGGTCCGCCGAGTCCGGCTACCGGGCCGGTCTGCGACTGGCCGGCGAGCCGGACTGCACGGCGGTGTTCGCGGCCAACGACCAGATGGCCCTGGGCCTGCTGCGCGCCCTGCACGAACAAGGCCGCCGGGTCCCCGACGACATCAGCGTCATCGGCTTCGACGACATCCCCGAGTCCGCGTCCTTCCTTCCGCCCCTCACCACCATCCACCAGGACTTCGCCCAGGTGGGACGGCTGTGTGTGGAGGGGGTGCTGGAGAAGATGCGGCGGGACGGGGCGGAGCACGGGACGACGCTGGTGCCTACGCGGCTGGTGCGGAGGGAGAGTACGGGGGTCCGGCGGCGGTAGGGCCGGGGATCAGCCGGCGGGTGCGGTCGGCCCGGTCGGCACGAGGCCGTGTTCAGCCGGTGGGCGGGGTGAACTCGGGCTGGTCGAGGCCGTGTTCAGCCGGTGGGCGGGGTGAACTCGGGCTGGTCGAGGCCGTGTTCAGCCGGTGGGCGGGGTGAACTCGGGCTGGTCGAGGACGCGCAGCCAGCTGCCGTCGGGCTGCCGCCGGACCACCTGCGCACGGGCACCCGCCCCGTCCCTCGGCGGGGTCGACGTCAGGGCGATGTCGCCGCTGACCAGCGTCGGCAGGGGCGCTTCCGGCTCGAAGCGGGGACGGTCGGCCAGCACCTTCTCCCACAACGCGCGGATCGCCTCCCGCCCCACCGTCCGCTGACCGGGCGGATAGGCCAGCACGGCGTCCTCTTCGTAGAGCGCGGCGACCCCGGCCGCGTCACCGGCGTTGGACCGCTCGACGAACAAGCGGGTGAGGTCCTCGGGCCGCAGGGCCTTGTCGTACTCCGGCATGGGGGTCTCCTGAACGTCGTCGAGGTCGATGTCTGCTTCCAGGCTGCTCACCCCGCGGCCAGAAGTCCAACAGGTGGTTCTACTGGAAACTAGAATCCGTAGTCATGGAACTGAGGCAGCTCGAATACTTCGTCGCGGTCGCCGAGGAACAGAACTTCACGCGGGCCGCCGAGCGGGTGCACATCAGCCAGTCGGGCGTCAGCGCGCAGATCCGCCGGCTCGAGCGGGAACTCGGTGCCGAGCTGTTCGACCGCTCGGGGCGCACCGCCACCCTCACCGCGGCGGGCAGGGCGGCGCTCGACCACGCCCGCGCCACGCTCGCGGCGGCCGGGGCGGTGGGCCAGGCGGTCGACGAGGTCACCGATCTGATCCGGGGGCGGCTCACGGTCGGGATGGTCATCGGCTGCACCCTCACGCCCCTGTTCGACGCGCTCTCCGCGTTCCACCGCGCGCATCCGGGAGTCGAGATCTCCCTGCTGGAGGACAACTCCGACCGGCTCGTCGAGGCGGTGCGCGCCGGCACCGTCGACCTGGCACTCGTCGGAACCGCGACGGCCGCCCCCGAGGGGCTCGAGGCGCTGACGCTCATCAGCGAGCGGCTGGTCGTAGCGGTGCCGGCCGGGCATCCGCTGGCGCGGCAGCGGCGGGTCGTTCTGCGCGACCTGGTCGCCCACCCGATCATCTGCATGCCCGCGGGCACCGGACTGCGCACACTCTTCGACCGCGCGTGCGCCGCCCAGGACCTCCACCCCACGATCGCCCTGCAGGCCGGCGCAGCCGACGCCATCGCGGACCTCGCGACCCGCGGCCTCGGCGTCGCGGTCCTCAGCGAGTCGATGGCCACGAGCTATGGCGACCGGGTCGTCGCCCGCCTCATCGACGACGTGACAGCACCGGCCCTGCTGGCCCTGATCTGGAAGGGGACGCACGGCCCTGCGGTGCGTGAGCTGCTGGGGCATTGCGGGCGGGCGTTCGCCTGAGTCGCCACCGGGTTCGTGAAGGACCGCGCCCTACTGCCAGGTCGCGGTGTCGGGATCGATGCCGTGGGCGCGAGCGCTCGCGTCGACGATGCGGCTGAACCACGTGGCGAGGCCGGGGCGGATGTCGTCGTAGTGGGCGGCGAATCCCGGATCGGCCTCATACATGCGGCCGAGACAGACCTGCATCTGCCTGGTGAGGGGAAAGTACGAGGCGAAGACTTCGCGGTGCCGCTCGACGAGCCGATTCGCCTCCGTGCTGCCAGGGGCGACGCCGGCGTCCAGCGCATCCCCGAGGGCGCGTTCGAAGCCGGCGACGGCGTCGGCGATGTCCTGCCATTCCTCCGGACCGCGAGTGGCCGAGCGTTCGGCGTACTGCCGCCACTGCGTCGTGTCTCCGTAGCGCTCACGGGCCTGGGCGGGCCCGTCCGGGTCCCACCGAGGGCCGAAGATCGCGGTCTGCTGCTCGACGGTCAGCAGCAGGCCGCGCTCGTGGGCCTCGATCATCCGGTCCAGTCCGGCACCGAGCTGCCGGAGGCGGTCGATGCGTTCCGCGACCTGGGTGCGCTGCGCGCGCAGCGCGCCGGGCACGTCCGTGGTCGTGTCGTCCAGGACGGCCGCGATCCTGTCCAGGCCCAGGCCGAGCTCACGGTAGACGACGATGCGGTGCAGGCGTTCCAGATCACCGGCGGTGTAGAGCCGGTATCCGGCAGCCGTGCGCAGCGACGGTCGTGCCAGACCGATCTCGTCCCAGTGGTGCAGCGCGCGGACGGTCACACCCAGACGCGCCGAGACCTGACCTACGGTCAGGCCATCGGCGTCAGCGGTATCAGGCATGCCGCTCATTGTCGTCAGGACCGTCGCCGGGCGGGGTGATCCCTACGGCGGCGAGGTCCCGTGCCTCCTGACTGTCCGGATCGACGGGCCTCGCCGCGGTGAGGACGATCCGTGCGTTCTCGGGGGTGATCACCACGACATCGCGGGTGCTCCAGGGGGTGTCCCGTGGACCGTCGACCGAGTCGGGGCGCAACGCACGGCAGTCCTCGGCGAGGGAATCGACCTGGCCGAGCACGCACGCGAAGCTGACGCTCATCGCCGGTGCCTGCTCCGGAACGCTCGCCGCCGGGACGAGGAGTACGTCCTGGAAGGCCCACCGGCGCAGATGCACCACGCTGCCGGGGATGCCGAACAGCTCGATGAACCCGAGCCCGCGTGTCCAGAAGTCCACCGACGCCGCCAAGTCGGTCGTGGGGATCGTGACGAAGGCGGGCATCCCGTAGATGCCACGGAACGGCTCCGGCGGAACCGCGTCCGGGCCGGGGGTGGGCACGGGGCTCATCTCGAACGCGTCGTAGTAGTCGCTCATGCACACCACCCTCCGGCCTCACGCGGCGTGAGGGTCAAGCCGCGAAAACCGGTGGAGCGGCGCCGCTGTGCGCCATTACCGTGCTGCCGGCCCAAGTCGTCTGAGCAAGGACGTGCCGTTGTACACCGTGTGAGACCTCCCGAGAGCTGATCTGTCGCGCGTCGCGCCTGTGCGCCGCGCTGCTTCCTGCTGCGGACTTCTCACTGAAACCGGTGTACTTCTGTGCTCGAAAACTGGGTGGTCATGCCCACCTGCCTGCCACTCGTCCTCCGCCGTTGCCACACGTGCGCGTCCGAACGCTTCCGGGCGAACGGCAAGTTCCGCGTCAACGCCCACCACAAGCTGCTCGACGCCTGGCTCCTGGTCCTCTGCACCGCTTGCGGGGAGACGGCGAAGCTCACGGTCCTGGAGCGGATGAATGTGCGCTCCGTACGGCCCGAGCTACTGGACCGGCTGCACGACAACGACCCCGGCCTGGCAGCCGAGTTGCTCCAGGATCCGGTCGTGCGGCGCCGCAATCGCATCGCCCTCGACTGGGACGACGCCTGGCGCCTCGACACCGGCGGATCGGATCACCAGGACCGCGAGGTGATCGACGTATCGGTCCGCTTCGCGGCGCGGATCCCCCTCCGGCCGGTGCGGCTGATCGCTGAAGGGTGCGGTCTTCCCCGGGCCGAGGTCGAGAGGCTGATCGCGGAGGGGAAAGTCGTCTCGGCGGTCCGGCTGGGCGGCAAGCTCTCCGGCGACTTCACCTTCACGCTCAAACGCTGAACCCTCCCCGGGGGCGGGGGCCTGTCCGGCACGATCGGCCGGACAGGCCCCCGCCCCGTGGTCCCCTGTGTCAGTCGATACGGGCGCACAGGTCGTCCGTGGTCCCCCGGACGAGATGTACGGCCTTGTATCCGGTGGCGCTGATGTCCATCGTGTAGACGCCGTCGACGATGTACAGGCCGCGCGGCAGCGTGCCCTGGCCTTCCCCGATGCCGACGAACACCGGCCCGTGCACGGCCCAGAGTTGTGATCCGTCGCGTCGGTACTCGACGACGGCCGAGCCGCTCGCGTCGGCGTCGTAGGCGGCGCCGGTGTCGGTGTTCGTGACGCGGATGACCAGGTCGCCCTTGTAGGCGACCCGGCGCGCGGAACCGTCGGGGTGGGTGCTCAGCACGAGTCGCACCACCTCGTCGACGACGGGCTCGCCGTGTACGGGGAAGTCGCAGCGCACGCCGGCGGCGACGTCCCACGGTGTGGAGGGGGCCGGTTCCCAGCCCCCTGCCGCTGTCGCGGCCGTCGCGGGCTGCGTCCCCAGGAGCGCGGCGGCAAGTGTGAGCATCGCGAGGGCGGTTCGGCGCATGGTTCTCCCTGGTCGGAGGGGTGGAAGGAGGGCTCGCCGCAAGGGCGTGCGCCAGTCTGTCCCCGGCCTCTGACCAAAGCCTCACCATCCTCGGCGTGGGCACAAAGGCGCCCTCCGCGTCCTGGGCGACACTGGTCGGGTGATCGTCGAACGCGCGTACGCCCATCTCTCCTCGTACGACGAGGACAGCTGGCCCTGGTCGGTGCCCTGTGTCCGGCAGCTGCTCGACGAGGGGCTGCGCTTCACCGCACCGGTGACCTTTCTGGTCGGAGAGAACGGCTCGGGGAAGTCGACGCTGGTGGAGGCGCTGGCGGAGGGGTTCGGCCTGGACTCCTACGGCGGCTCCCACGACTGGCGCTACGCCTCCCCGCGCGGCAAGTCGGTGCTCGGTGAGCGGATCAAGTTCGACGCGGCCTCACGCGGGCGCCGCATGGTCACCAGCTGGTCGGCCCGCAAGGGCTTCTTCCTGCGGGCCGAGACCGCGCTGGACGCACTGGACAGGGAGGGTTTCGCGCCGGACTCGGTCAGTCACGGCGAGGGCTTTCTCGCGGCGTTCCGCGGGAAGTTCCGGCACGCCGGGCTCTACGTCCTCGACGAGCCGGAGGCGGCGCTCTCCTTCTCCTCCTGCCTCGAACTGATCGGGCACATCGACCGGTTGGCCAAGGAGGGCGGCCAGGTCATCTGCGCCACGCACTCCCCGATCCTGACCGCCCTGCCGGGCGCGGACATCGTCGAGGTCGGCGAACACGGCCTGCGGAGAGTGGCCTGGCGGGAACTCGGCGTCGTGGATCACTGGCGCCGCTATCTCGCCGACCCGCACGCCTATCTGCGGCACATCACCGACTAGCGCCCACCACTGCCGCGAGGCCCTCTCGCAGATCCCTGACGAAGTACTCGGGAACCTCCAGCGACGGGAAATGCCCACCTTTCTCGGGCGTCGTCCATCGGACGATGTGCCGGTACCGCTCCTGTGCCCAGGGGCGCGGACACTTCTCGACGTCGCGGGGATACATGGTGATCGCCGACGGGACGTCGACCCGGAGTTCGGGATCGAGCGAGTTGTGGCTCTCGTAGTAGATGCGGGCCGCCGACGCGCCGGTCCGCGTCAGCCAGTACAGGGTGACGTCGTCGAGAACGCGGTCCATGGAGATCGTCTCGAACGGGCTGTCCTCGGTGTCCGACCACTCGGCGAACTTGTCGAGGATCCAGGCGAGAAGCCCGACCGGTGAGTCCACGAGCGAGTAGCCGATGGTCTGCGGCCGGGTCGCCTGCTGCTTCGCATACGCCGCGCGGTGGCGCCAGAAATCGCGGGTTTCCTCGGCCCACTCGCGCTCGACCGCCGTCAGCCCGTCCGTCGTCAACCCGGGCGGTCCCTCGGCGAACGTGGTGTGGATGCCGAGAACATGCGCCGGGAACCTGCCGCCGAGAACCGTGGTGATATTGCCTCCCCAGTCTCCGCCGTGGGCCGCGAACTCGCCGTAGCCGAGCCTTCCCATCAGTTCCACCCATGCGGCCGCGATCTTTTCGGTTCCCCACCCGGTGGTGGCCGGTTTGTCGCTGTAACCAAAGCCCGGCAGTGACGGGACCACGACGTGGAACGCCGGCGCGTCCGCGTCTTTCGGATCCGCCAGCTCGTCCACCGCGTCGACGAACCGGGCGATGCTGTCCGGCCACCCATGCGTCAGGAGCAGCGGAATGGCGTCCGCGCGCGCGGACCGGCGGTGCAGGAAGTGGATTCCCAGATCGTCAATGGTCGTGCGGAACTGGCCGATCCGGTTGAGGCGCTCTTCGAACGACCGCCAGTCGTATCCGGTGCGCCAGTAGTTCACGACGTCGACGAGGTCGGCGAGCGGAACGCCCTGGTCCCATCGGCGAGGACCGGGCGCGGCGCGGTGGACCGTCTCGGCCTCCGGCAGTCGCGCCGCGGCCAGTCGCGCGCGCAGATCGTCGAGGTCGGCATCAGGTGCGTGGGCTTCAAACGCCTGCACGTCGCTCGCGGGACGGGGCATGAGTCCTCCTGGCCATCGCGGAACCGGCTAAGACGGAACCGGCTAAGACGGTTCTAACAGGCTCCCGGGCCGCGCCGCAACCGTCTAAGCTGGTTCCATGCCTGCTGGATTCCCTGACTTCCGCCTCGGCAGCGTGCTGGCGACCAGCTTCACGGGGACCCTCTCGGAGCGTCATGGCGACGCCGTGGAGCGCATTCCCACGCCGCAGCGACTCGTCGACTGGCTGGCGGTGTACGGCCTCGCCGTGGACTCCTGCACCCCCGCCCAGCTCGACCTCGCCCGGGAGCTGAGGGAGGCGATCCACGCCGTCGCGACAGCGGCCGCGCTCCAGGAGGCTCTCCCCGGGTCCGATGTCCAGGTCATCAATGACCGCAGCGCCCAGGGCCGGGCCGCGGCGATCCTGACGCCCGAGGGCGAGCGGCGATGGCGGCTCAGCTCGGCTTCCCGCGTGGAGGACGCCCTCGGTGTGATCGCCGCCGACGCGATCAGCATCGTCGCAGGCGAACGAGACGGAAAACTGGCCTTGTGCGCGTCACCGACCTGTCTGGCCGCCTTCTTCGACACCAGCCAGAGCCGCACCCGCAAATGGTGTGACATGAACACGTGTGGGAATCGCCAGAAGAAGGCGCGCTTCCATGCCAAGCAGGCTGCCCGGTAGCCATGGATTTCCAGCTGCTCGGCCCGTTCGCCGTCCGTCACGAGGGACGGCCGGTGCCACTGGGCGGCCGCCGCCAGGAGCGGTGCCTGCTGGCCGTCCTGCTGCTGCACGCGGACCGTGTCGTCACGACCGAACGCCTCATCGACCTGCTGTGGGACGGCGACCCGCCCGCTTCCGCGCGCGCCACCGTCCACACCTACGTCGGCCGGCTGCGCGCCACGCTCAGACCGTACGGGGTGCCCGTCGAGACCCGCCACGACGGTTACGCCGTGGAGCAGGGCCGACACCGCGTCGACGCACAGGAGTTCACGGCCCTCGTCGGGCAGGCGGCCGCCGCCGGGGACCCGGCCGAGCGGATCCGCCTCTACGACGATGCCCTCGGGCTGTGGCGGGGCGAGCCGCTCGCGGACGTGGCCGGCGAGCGGCTGCGGACGCGGCTGGGCGGCAGACTCGCCGAACTGCGGCTGTCCGCCGTGGAACAGCGGGCCGAGGCCCAGCTCGCCATGGGGCTGCACGACCGGGTCGCGGCGGACCTGACACCGCTGCTCGACGAGCACCCGACGCGGGAACGGCTGGTCGCCGCCCGGATGACCGCCCTGTACCGGGCCGGCCGCCAGGCCGACGCACTGCGGCTGTACGACGGCACCCGCGCCCTGCTGGCGGCCGACCTCGGCATCGAACCGCACCGTGAACTGCGCACCCTGCACGAACGCATGCTGCGCGGCGACCCCCGTCTTGACCGGCCCCCCGGGCCCGTCTACGCGGTACGGGTCGGCGACCACTGGCTGCCGTGGAGTACGAGCGGCCACCCCGCGCTGGAGTTCTGCAACACCTACGCCGGGTGGGGCGGGGACCCGCTGCCCGGGTCGGACTGGCTGCGGGACCATGCCGCGCTCGCCGTATGGGCCGGGCATCTGGACCTGGTCGAGGAGCGGACGGTCGCCCGGCTGCGGGAGCAGGCCGTACGCGAGCCCGCCGAGGCCGCCGCCGCGCTCGACGAGGCCCGGCGGTTCCGTACGGACCTGTACGCCTGCCTGACCGATCCGCAGGACGGCCGGGCCTTCAAGGCGGTGGCCGGGGTGGCGGAGGACGCCGCGCGGCTCTCTGTCTTCACCCGGGGCGAGGACGGCCTGGGACGCTGGCGGCCGTCCCCCTCCGCCGGTCTGCGCCTGCCTCTCCTCGCGGTGGCGCGCAGCGCGGCCGAACTGCTCGCCGACCCCCGCCGCTTCACCGTCCGCGCCTGCCCGAGCCCGGACTGCGGCTGGCTGTTTCTCGACGAGAGCGGGCGGCGGAGGTGGTGCAGTCTGGCCACGTGCGGGGCCCAGCGGGTCTCGGGAACCCGGTGACGACGGCCGGCATCAGACGCGGTGTGTGTTCCCGAGGGGCCGGAACCGGTCCGTGGCCGCCAGCACGGCATCCGTCGTGGCGTCCCCGGACAGTCCGTGCCCCTCCCCGCCGATCAGCACGAGCTCCGCGTCCGGCCACACCCGGGCCAGCCGCCACGCGATGTCCGGGGGCCCGCTGATGTCCATCCGCCCGTGGACCATCACCCCCGGGATACCGGCCAGCTTCCCGGCATCGCGCAGCAGGGCCCCGTCGTCCAGGAAGCCCGTGTGCCGCCAGTAGTGCGTGACGAGGCGGGCGAAGCGCAGCCGGAAGCGCGGGTCCTCGTAGCGGGGGTCGGGCCTGTGCCCGGGGTCCGTGGACACATGCACGTCCTCCCAGCGGCACCACTCCCGCGCGGCCCGCTCCCGTACGGCCGGATCGGGGTCGGCGAGCATCCGGGCGTACGCCTCCACCAGGCTGCCGTCGCGCTCCCCCTCGGGGACGGTGTCCCGGAACCGGGCCCACTCCTCGGGGAAGATCCGCCCCATGTCCCGGGTGACCCACTCCACCTCGCGGCGGGTGGTGCTGGTGACGCTGAAGAGGACCAGCTCGGACACGTGGCCCGGGTGCTGCTCGGCGTAGGCCAGCGCGAGGGTCACACCCCAGGAGCCGCCGAGGACCAGCCACTCCTCGATGCCGAGGTGCCGCCGCAACTGCTCGATGTCGGCGATCAGATGGTGGGTGGTGTTGGCGGCGAGCGAGGTCCGCGGATCGGCGGCGTCGGGCGTGCTCCGCCCGCACCCGCGCTGGTCGAGGAGCACGATGCGGTACGCCGCCGGGTCGAACAGCCGGCGCCAGAACGGCCCCGCCCCGGATCCCGGCCCGCCGTGCAGCACGAGGGCGGGCTTGCCCGCGGGATTCCCGCAGGTCTCCCAGTGGACGCGGTTGCCGTCGCCGACGTCGAGCATGCCGTGCTCGTACGGCTCGATGGGGGGATGGAGACCGGTCATGGGGGAGGTGCCCTCCTCGACTCCGCCGAGATGTAACAGCGCTGTTAGATTAGCAAGGTGAGAGACATCCCGGATCCGGCCGCCGTAGGAACACTGCTCCGCCACGTCCTGGAACTGCTCGACGGCGACGTGGCCAAGATCTACGAGGAACAGGGCCTCCCCGAGTACCGGCCCCGCTTCTCCCCGGTCGTACGGGCCCTGCTGGCCGAAGGCCCGCTGTCCGTCCGCGACTTGGCGGCGGCGGTCGGCGTCACGCACTCGGCCGCGAGCCAGACCGCGGCCCAGATGGCCCGCGCGGACCTGGTCACCCACACCCCCGACCCCCTGGACGCCCGCCGCCGACTGATCGACCTGACCCCGAAGTGCCGCGCCCTGCTCCCGCGGATCGAGGCGGAGTGGGAGGCCACGGTGACGGCGATGGCGGAGCTGGACACGGAGCTGTCGATGCCGCTGGCGGAGCTGCTGAGGGAGGTGGCGGAGGCGGTGGGGCGGCGGCCGTTCCGGGAGCGGGTGGGGGCGGTGTATCGGGGGCCGGGGGGTGGGGACTCTTCGTGAGCCGCAGGGTGACCGGCAGCCTGGGAAACGCCCGGCCGCCCCTGGCCGCGGCGGACGAGCCACTCGGAGACCGTCACTCGCCCTGGGGCTCCACGCGCATGTCGAGGTGCTTGTCGATGAAGCCGTTCATGAACTCCACCCCGAAGGCATGGGTCTCCGGAGAGACATCAGACGTCGGCTCGCCGAATCACAGGACGGTCTCCGGCCTGAACTCCGCCTCAGCAAGCCACGAACGAAGCCTGTCGACCCGACCTCCGCTCAGCCGGACCAGGGCCTGGTGCACCCGTTCTCGGTCCACGCCCGTATACAGATCAATCAGTGCCAGCGCACTCGTGATCTTGTCGCGTGAGAACGTGGCCTCGCACAGCTTCCGTGTTGCCGGGGACACCGCCACACCCGTCATCCTGCCCATCGCGGACATCGGCGACAACAGCCGGCATCGGCCGAAAACATGGCGAGCCCCAGGTGATGGATCCCTCACGGTTCCTTCGCGCAAAGCACTGGCCCCGCCGCCCCGCCCGCCCCGATCGTGAGCACCATGAACGATCACGGTGACGAGCGCGACGAGGTCCGCCGTTTCTGGGGCCGCCTCGGGCTCCCCGGCCTTGTCGACGTGCATACGCACTTCATGCCCGAGCGGGTCCTGCGCAAGGTATGGGAGTACTTCGACGGGCTCGGGCCGCTCACCGGTGGGCTGGAGTGGCCGATCACCTATCGGGAAGAGGAGACGGAACGGGCCCGGATACTGCGGGAGTTCGGCGTGCGGGCCTTCACCGCGATGCTCTATCCGCACAAGCCCGGCATGACCCGCTGGCTGAACGGCTGGGCGGTGGACTTCGCGCGTCGTACGCCCGACTGTCTGCACACCGCGACCCTCTTCCCCGAGCCGGGGGTCGAGGCGTATGTCCGGGAGGCCGTGGAGGCGGGTGCGCGGGTGTTCAAGGCGCATGTGCAGGTGGGGGCCTACGACCCGGCCGACGAACTGCTGCGGCCCGCGTGGGGAGTGCTGGCCGACGCCGGGATCCCCGTGGTGATCCACTGCGGATCCGGGCCCGCGCCCGGCAAGCACACCGGGCCCGAGCCGATCGCCCGCGTGCTGGCGAACCACCCCCGGCTGCGGCTGATCGTCGCGCACATGGGGATGCCCGAGTACGAGGAGTTCCTCGGCCTCGCCGAGCGGTACGGGGAGGTGCGGCTGGACACGACGATGGCGTTCACCGACTTCAGCGAGCGGCTCGCGCCGTTCCCCGGCCGGGCCCTGCCCCGGCTGTCCGGGCTCGGCGACCGGATCCTGCTCGGCTCCGACTTTCCCAACATCCCCTATCCGTACGTGCAGCAGCTCCAGGCTCTGGAGCGGCTGGGACTCGGGGACGAGTGGCTGCGGGCCGTGTGCCACGACAACGCGTCAGAACTCTTCGGGCTGTGAGACCGGTACCGCACCGGCCTCGGTGAACAACGCCGCAACTACCGCCGGGTATTGGAGAGATCGCGTAAGAAGACACCCACAAGGGGGCCCGCGAGGTCACTCCCGCTCCCTTTCCCCTCCCGAGTGAGCTAGAAACTTCAACGACCCGGGCCGCACCACACCAAGGGGCGCGCCACGGCACTCGCGCCCTAGGGGAACACACAGTGACCACACCAGCTCACGGGTCCGGCCGGTCCGGCACCGGCACCGGCACCCGCGCGCGCAGACGCCTCCCGCGTCTGAAGATCGCCATCGCCGCCGCCGTCTCCTTCGCCGTCGCCGGGACCGCCGCCCAGGTGATGGCGGCGCAGCCGGACGAGACCGGCAAGCAGCCGACCGTGCCGGCCCTCGCCTGGTCCGACTGCCAGGACGGCTTCGAGTGCGGATCCGCCGACGTGCCGCTGGACTACCGCGATCCGCAGGGCAGGACCATCACCCTGGCGGTCATCCGCAAGAAGGCCCCGGACCAGGCGAAGAAGAAGGGCACCCTCTTCCTCCAGCCCGGCGGGCCCGGCAACTCCGGCGTGGACTTCGTGCGCGGGAACTACGCCGAGCTGCCGGCCGCCCTGCGCGACTCCTTCGACGTCTTCGGATACGACGTGCGCGGCGTCGGGCGCAGTTCGCAGGTCCAGTGCTGGGACGACCCGACCTACACCCGGGCCATCACCGCGGCCAGGGGCGTCCCCGGCCCGGACGCCTACGAGCCCGCCGTGCGCCAGGCCGCCGAGTTCGACCAGGCCTGCCAGGACAACGCCGGCGACCTGCTGCCGTACGTCGGCACCGAGTACGTCGCCCGGGACATCGACCTGCTGCGCCAGGCCCTCGGCGAGGACCGACTGACGTACTACGGGCGGTCGTTCGGCTCCTACATAGGCACCGTCTACGCCGCGATGTTCCCCGACCGGGTGCGCGCCCTCGCGCTCGACGGCGCCTACGACCCCGAGCACTACGCGAACCAGCCGTACGCCTACGACCGGCCCCAGTACCTGGCCCTGGACGGCGCGATGAGCCGCTTCCTCGACTGGTGCGAGGCCGACCAGGCCACGTGCGGGTTCGGCGACGGCGACCCCCGGGCCGCGTTCGAGAAGCTCAAGGCCGACCTCGACGCCGACCCCGTACCGACCGCGAACGGCGGGCAGGCAGGCGGCTACACCCTGGTCTACCGCATCCTGTTCAACATCAACGAGGGCAAGGTCATCTGGCCCTCGCTCGGCGAGGCGCTGCACAAGGCTCAGCAGCGCGACAACACCTCGTTCCTGCTCCGGCCGCCGTCCGCGGCCAGCTACGACTTCCTCAACCCGAACGTCGTCGTCGAGTGCGTCGACAAGGCCTACCCGCACGACCCGGCCCTGCTGAAGCGGAAGGTGACCTCCTTCGCCAAGGCCGCGCCGCTGCTCGGCCCGGCCCTCGCCTACGGCCCGCCGCTCTACGACCACCAGCACGCCACCGCCTGCGCCCAGTGGAAGGGCGAGCAGGTCAGCCGCTACGACGGTTCCTTCCGCGCGAAGGGCTCCGCGCCGATCCTGGTCGTCGGCAACACCGGCGACCCGGACACCCCGTACCAGGACGCGGTGGCGCTGTCCCGGGAGCTGGACAACGGCCGGCTGCTCACCTTCGAGGCCGAGGGGCACACCGCGTTCGGGCGCAGTGCCTGCGCGACGGACGCCGTCACGAGCTACCTGGTGGACCTGAAGGTCCCGGCGCGCGGCACGACCTGCGCGGACGAGACCCAGCCGCCGTCCTCCACACCGAAGGTGGCCCCGCCCGGCACGACCCTCGGCGAACTCCGCAACGGCGTCAACGAGCGCCTCGACCGCCTCGGCGTCCTGCGCTGACCGACCCCGCACGACGGCACCCCGGGTGCCGGGCCACGACCGGCCCGGCACCCGGGGTGTTCGCGTATCCCGACAACTCCTGCCTCTTGACCCGCCTCGCG
Organism: Streptomyces sp. NPDC044719; assembly: GCF_056433405.1. Lineage (NCBI taxonomy): Bacteria > Bacillati > Actinomycetota > Actinomycetes > Kitasatosporales > Streptomycetaceae > Streptomyces > Streptomyces sp. NPDC044719. The sequence goes on along the minus strand of NZ_JBWKHE010000003.1, from coordinate 461,700 downwards.
GGGGCGCGTACAACTGCACTCGCCACTGGCAGAAAACGGTTACTACCCTATTACCGCAAGGGAAAGGTCCCTCACGATGAGAGCTTCGGGAGAACGGGCCCGCCGGGAGGTACTCAAGGGCGCGGCCGCCGGTGCCGGGCTGGCCGTGGCGGGCATCGTCACCACGGGCCCCGCGTACGCCGCGGACAGCCGACCGGACCGGCCGGAGAGCGTGACCGCCCGCATGGGCGGCACCTCCATCACCCTGTCACTGACCGACGGAGCACTCCGGTGGTCCGCCCGGCGCGACGGCCGGACGGTGATCGGCACCTCCTCCCTCGGCATCAGGCTCGGCGACGGCACCGTCCTCGGCTCTGACGTCCGGGTGACCGGACAGCGGCTCCGCGCGCGCCGCTCCACCTGGACGCCGGTCTACGGGCGCAACGCGACCGTCACCGACCACTACCAGGAGCAGCGCTGGGACTTGGAGGACAGGGGCACGGGCATCCGCTTCGGCGTGCAGGTCCGCGCGTACCGGACCGGCGTCGCCCTGCGGTACCTCCTCCTCGACCAGGGCACCGCCACCATCACCGACGAGCTGACGACCTTCGTCTTCCCGGACGGCACCACCGTCTACAGCGCCCGGGACGAGAACGCCTACGAGCCGGTGGCCCCGGGCTCCATACCCGTCACCGGCACCGCCACCACGGACAACGGCCCGCTCACCGACCTCCCCCTGACCGCCACGCTCTCGGGCGGCCTCATCGCCTGCGTCTGCGAGTCCGCGCGCGTCGACTACCCGCGCTTGATGCTCGGTTCGGTCGCCGGTGAGCCGAACACCCTCTCCGCCTTCCTCATGGAGCACACCGCCCGGGGCACCGGCCCCGTGGAGACGGCCACCACCGTGGCCACGCCCTTCGCCACGCCGTGGCGGGCCGTCGTCATCGGCGCCGGCCACGCCGAACTCGTCGACAACGCCGAGCTGGTGCTGAACCTGGCTCCGCCGAACGCCCTCCCCGAGACCTCGTGGATCAAGCCCGGCAAGGTCTTCCGCTGCGAGCTCAGCACCGCGGCCGGACTCGCGGGCGTCGACTTCGCCGTGGCCCGGGGGCTGGAGTACGTCGAGTACGACGCCGGCTGGTACGGCCCGGAGTTCACGACGCCCGACGCGACCGCGCCGATCGCCGCGATCGACCTGCCCTCGGTGATCTCGTACGCCACGGGCAAGGGCATCGGAGTCTTCCTCTACGTCAACCGGCTGGCGCTGACCGACGCGGACTCCCTCTTCGGCCTCTACAAGAGCTGGGGCGTGCGGGGCATCAAGCTCGGGTTCATCAACGACGGCACCCAGTCGATGACCGGCCAGATCATCGACTGGGCGGAGACGGCCGCGAAGTACGAGCTGCTGATCGACATGCACGACGACGTCCGGCCGTTCGGCTACGAGCGGACCTTCCCGAACTGGATCAGTCTGGAGGGCGTGCGCGGCAACGAGCAGTTCCCGACCGCCACGCACAATGTGACGCTGCCGTTCACCCGCAACATCGGCGGCCCGATGGACTACACGATCTGCTACGGCCAGTCCCGCGACAAGACCACCAACGCCCACCAGATGGCGATGGCCGCCGTCTACTACCAGCCCCTCAACTTCCTCTTCTGGTACGACAAGCCGTCCAAGTACGGCAACCCCGCCAACTGGCCGGGCCTGCCCTGGTTCAACGCCGTTCCGGTGACCTGGGACGAGAGCCGCACGCTGGCCGGCTCGATCGGCGAGTACGTCGTGGTCGCGCGGCGCAGCGGCTCCGACTGGTACCTCGGCGCGATGACCGACGAGTCGTCGAGGACGCTCACCATCCCCCTGTCCTTCCTCGGGCGGGGTACGTACACGGCGACGGTGTACGCCGACGGCACCCCGGGCGCCAGCCCGTACCAGACGCCGGTCGTGGTCGGCAGCCGGACCGTGACCCGGGCCGACACCCTCGAGGTGGCGATGGCCCCGGCGGGCGGACAGGCGGTCGTGCTGAGGCCCGTCTGAGGACGAGGGGCGGGGGTTTTCCCCAGGGGGCGGGTCCACCGACCGGTGGACGGCAGGTTCAACCGAGTGCCTCTGTCCGGCAACTGCCCTGCTCAGCAACGATTTTGGGCATGAACTCATTAACTGTGCGCGTGGCGCGCTGGAGCGCGCGGCACCCCTGGCGGGCGATCGTCGGCTGGCTGGTGTTCGTGGCGCTGTGTCTGGGCATCGGCAGTGCCGTCGGCACGAACAGTGCCAAGACGGCGGACTACCGGGTCGGTGAGGCCGGGCGGGCCGAGGCCCTCGCCGCCGAGGCCGGTCTGGAACGCAGAGCCGCCGAGCAGGTGCTGATCTCCTCCCGTTCAGGCGGTGCCCTTGACCAGGGCGCGGCCCGGGCCGCCGCGGACGACCTCACCGACCGGATGCGGCGGCTGCCGGAAGTGGCGGGCGTGGCCGGCCCGTTGCTTTCCGAGGACCGCCGGATCCTCATGGTCGAGGTGTCGCTGAAGGGCGAGGAGCGGGACGCGAAGGACAAGGTCGACGCGCTCGTGGCGCAGACCGACGCGGTGCGCGAGGGCCACCCCGGCCTGCTGCTGGAACAGACCGGAAGTCCTTCCGTCAGCAAGGGCGTCGACCAGCAGCGCAGCGACGATCTGGCGCTGTCCGAGGCGATCACCCTGCCCGTCACCCTGCTCACGCTGCTGGTCGTGTTCGGGTCGGTGACCATGGCCGGGGTGCCGTTGCTGCTGGCGCTGTCGTCGATCGCGGCGGCGGTCGGCCTCTCGATGGCCGTCTCGCATGTGTCGCCCGACGCCGGGATCGGGACGAACGTCATCCTGATGATCGGCCTCGCGGTCGGCGTCGACTACACGCTCTTCTATCTCAAGCGCGAGCGGGAGGAACGGGCCCGCTCCGGCGGGCGGCTCTCCTCCGAGGCGCTGGTGGAGCTGGCCGCCGCGACCTCGGGCCGTGCGGTGGTGGTCTCCGGGATGGCGGTGGTCGCCTCCACGGCGACGCTGTATCTCGCCTCCGACGTGATCTTCTCGTCCCTCGCGACCGGCACGATCGTGGTCGTCCTGGTGGCGGTGGCGAGTTCGCTGACGGCCCTGCCCGCGCTGCTCGTCAAGCTCGGGCGGCGGGCGGAGCGCCGGGCGCGACGGCGGGCCGAGAGCGGTAGGCCCGTACGCCGGGTGCGGGGTGAACGGGGCGGCGGCCGGGTGTGGAGTGCCCTGCTGCGGCCCGCCGCCCGGCATCCCCTGGCCACCCTGTGCGTCTCGGTCCTCGCCCTGCTCGCCCTCGTCGTCCCGCTGGCCGGGCTGAAGATCACCGAGATGAGCAGGGACACCCACTCCCGCGACATCCCGGCGATGCGGGTGTACGACCGGCTCAACGAGGCCTTCCCGGAGCAGCGGGTGACCCACCAGGTCGTCGTGCGGGCCGATGCCGCGCGGTCGGCGGAGGTCGTCGCCGCTCTGCGGGAGGTGACCGGGCGGGCGGGGGACGACCGGCTGTTCACCGGGGCGTCGCGGATCCGGACCTCGGCCGACGACCGCACCAGCACCCTCGAACTGAAGGTGCCGCACCTCGGCAACTCCGAGGAGGCCTACGACTCCCTCGACCGGCTCCGGGACGACTTCCTGCCCGCGACCGTGGGCCGGATCGGCGGCGCCGAGTACGGCGTGAGCGGCGACGTCGCCCGCTACGCCGACTATCCCGCCCACCAGAACGGCAAACTGCCCCTGGTCCTCGGCGCGTTGCTGCTGGTGACGTTCGCGATGACCCTGTACGCCTTCCGTTCGGTCGTGCTCGCCCTGCTCGGCGTCGTGCTGAACCTGCTGTCCGCTGCGGCGGCGCTCGGGCTGCTGGTGCTGGTCTTCCAGGGGACGTGGGCGGAGGGCCTGCTGGACTTCGACTCCACCGGGTCGATCGGGTCGCGGGTGCCGCTGTTCCTCTTCGTGATCCTCTTCGGGCTGTCGATGGACTACCAGGTGTTCGTGGTCAGCCGGATCAGGGAGGCGGCGCTCGCGGGCGTGCCCACGCGGCAGGCGGTGCTGGACGGGATCCGTTCCTCGGCGAGCGTGGTGACCAGTGCCGCGGTCGTGATGACGACGGTGTTCGCCAGTTTCGTCTTCCTGCACATCATCGAGATGAAGCAGATCGGCTTCGTGCTGGCGGCGGCCGTGCTGATCGACGCGGTCGTGGTCCGGGTCCTGGTGCTGCCGGCGGCGATGCTGCTGCTGGGCGAGTCGAGCTGGTGGCCCTCGCGCGCGGTGCGGCGGGCGCTCGCCGTCGCGGAGAACGCCCCGGACGACGTCGCGGAGAAAAGGTCCTCCTCCCGTTCGGCGGTCGACGTACGTTGATCGGCATGACCGCATCCGCCGGCTCCACCGCCGACGCCTTCTGGACCACGACGATGCGCCGCTGGAACGCGGTGTGCTGGCTGCTGTTCGCCGTGATGGCCGTCGGTCTCGCCGCCATCGACCGGCCCGGCGGGAGCAAGTACGCGGCCCTGCTCCTGCTGGGCGCGGTGGTGGTGTCCTACGCGGTCCTGTACCGCTTCCCGGGCAACCCCGTCGTACGGCCGCACGTGTATCTGTCGGTGCTGGTGGTCGCGCTGGGCGGGCTGGCCTATCTGCGGAACAACTACGCGGCGCTGTTCATGGTGACGCTGCCGCACTACTGGCTGTTCGGGCGGACGCCGAGGGCCTCGGTGGTGTTCCTGGGGCTCGCCACGGCCGCGACCCTGGCCGCGAGCGTGCTGCGGCACGGCTGGACGGTGGAGTTCTTCACCGAGATCCTCGTCTCCACGGTGCTCGTCGTCGCGGTGGGGGTGCTGATCGGGCTGTGGGCGCACTCGGTGGTCGGGCAGAGCGCCGAGCGGGCCCGGCTCATCACCGAACTGGAGGACACCCAGGCCCGGTTGGCCGAGGCGCATCAGCGGCAGGGCGCTGCGGACGAACGGGAGCGGCTGGCGCGGGACATCCACGACACCCTCGCCCAGGGCTTCGCCTCGATCATCGTGCTCGCCGAGGCGGCCCGGGCGGGGCTCGCGACCGACCCGGCCCGAAGTGGCCAGCAGTTGCGGTCGATCGAGTCCACCGCCCGGGAGAACCTCGCCGAGGCGCGGGAGCTGGTCGGTTCGCCCCAGCGCCCGGGCCAGGTGGCGGCGGGGTCGGTGGCCCAGACCCTGCGCCGCACCCTGGACCGTTTCGCCGAGGACACCGGCCTCACCGTCGACGCCGAGCTGGCGGACCTGGAGTGCGACCAGCAGACCCGGATCGCGCTGCTGCGCTGCACCCAGGAGTCGCTGGCCAACGTACGCAAGCACGCCCGCGCCTCCACGGTCGGTGTGGTGCTGGCCCGGCAGCCGGACGGCGTGGAGCTGGAGATCACCGATGACGGGACCGGGTTCGTGGTGGCGGAGTCGTCGGGCTTTGGCCTGGACGGCATGCGCAAACGGCTGGCGGAGCTGGGCGGGAGGCTGACGGTGACGAGTTCGGTGGGGGACGGGACGCGGGTGCTGGCGCTGATACCCGTGACGGCCGAAGCGGAAGGGGCCTGCGCATGACCGACGGACCGCTGCGCGTCATCGTGGTCGACGACCACACCGTCATGCGGGCCGGAGTGGTGGCCCTGCTCGCCTCCGAGTCCGGCATCGAGATCGTCGGCGAGGCGGGCGACGGCCGCGCGGCCCTCGACCTCGTCGAGCGCCACGCACCGGATGTCGCCCTGGTCGACCTGCGGATGCCCGTGCTGGACGGGGTGGCGACCACGACCGAGATCGTCGCGCGCTTCCCCCGCACCCGGGTGCTGATCCTGACGACGTACGACACGGACGCGGAGATCGAGCGCGCGGTGGAGGCCGGGGCCATCGGCTACCTCCTGAAGGACACCACCCGTGAGCAGCTGGCCGACGCGATCCACGCGGCGGCGCGCGGCGAGACCGTGCTGGCGCCCCGGGTCGCCGAACGCCTGGTCGCCCGTATGCGCCAGCCCGCGCAGATCCCGCTCACGGCCCGCGAGGCGGACGTCCTGAACGCGGTCGCGGACGGGCTGACCAACGCCGAGATCGGCCGCCGCCTCGTCATCGCCGAGGCCACGGTGAAGACCCATCTGCTGCGGCTGTTCGCCAAGCTCGACGTCAACGACCGTACGCGGGCGGTGGTGGTGGCGATGGAACGCGGGCTGCTGGACAGGCCCTGAATCGTCATGAGCCGATGTCCACGACCCGGGCCCAGTCCGGTGGTGAGTCCGGGACGTACTCGGGGTCGGTCTCGTCGTGGGCGTGGTTGTCGTAGCGGCGGGGGAAGAGGCCCACGACCGTGCGGCACGGGGGCCGGGTGCCCGGCCAGGGGGTCTGGCCGTCGGTCAGGGCCACGATGACGTCCGGGGCCGGGCGGGAGCGCAGCGCGCGGGTGAAGCCCGCGCGCAGGTCCGTGCCGCCACCGCCCTTCAGCGGGATGCCCTCGGCGCGGCAGAGGCGGCGGGCGATCCCGGCCGAGGCGTCGCAGGGCATGACGGTGACGAGGTCGCGGCGTCCGCCCACCGCCCGGGCGATCGCGGCGACTTCCAGGAGCGCGCTGCCGAGTTCGGCGTCGCTGACCGAGCCGGAGGTGTCGATGATGACCGCGACCCTGGGCGGTCGGCGGCGGAGGCTCGGCACCACGACGCCGGGCAGACAGACGGCACGCCGGGCCGGGCGGCCGTAGGTGTAGTCCTCGCCCGCGCCGGGGCCGGACGTGGCCGAGCGGACCGCCGCGCCCAGCAACTCCCGCCAGGGCTGGGGCGGGTGAAAGGCCTCCTCGGCCCATCGCCGCCAGCCCTGCGGGGCGCTGCCGGGGCGGCCGGTGATGCCCTGCGCCACCCGGAAGCGGACGGCGTCCCGTTCCTGCTCGCTCAGGCCGTGCGTGCCGCCCGGGCCGAGTTCCCACTCCCGGCCCAGTCCGTCGGCGCCACTGCCGCAGTCCAGCCAGGCGAGGTCCTGCATGCGCGGGCCGATGGTGAACTGCCGGAGGTACTCCTCCATCAACTCGCCTTCCGCCAGCCCCAGATCGCCCGGCTCGACCGCTCCCTCGGGGCGGGCCAGGCCGTCGCCGTAGACGTCGTCGTTGATCTCGAAGTCCGCGGCGATGTTCATCCGCAGCCGCTCCCCCGGTCCGCTCAGCCCCCGCTCCCGGGCGACCCGGTCGCTGCGGCCGTGGTGGTCGCGCAGCAGGTGCGACACCTCGTGCACCCACACACCGGCCAGTTCCTCGACGGGCGTACGGTCCACGAACACCGGCGAGACGTAGCACCGCCAGTGCCGGTCGACGCCCATCGTCGGCACCCGGCGCGACTCCACGACATGCAGGGCGAACAGGGCCGTAGCGAGGTAGGGGCGGACCCGGGCGGCGTGCAGACGGGCCGTGAAGAGCTTGTCCCGGTCGAGGGTGCCGGTCGTGCCGGAGCCGTCCGTCGTCATCGGCCCGCCTTCGCCGCCGCCTTGGTCCGGTCCGCCCTCCGCGACAGCGACACCACCCCCGCCAGGCGCTCGATCGACACCGGTACGTCCCAGTCCTCCCGGCGCAGTGCGGCGAGCGTGGTCGCGGGGACGACCACGACGTCCGGGGGCCCGCTCTCCACGGCCTTGACCAGCAGTGCCCACGCCGCGTCCCAGCGGGGCCGATCCGGGCGGCTGCGGACCGCGGAGACGACGGCGTCCAGCGCGGCCTGGCGCAGGTCGCCCCGCTCGGGCAGGACCGCAGCCGCCGGGTCGGCCAGGAGGGTCTCGGGGTCCGGCAGGTCCATCCGGTCCAGGCTCGCCAGCAGTTCGAGACCCGGCCCGTCCCCGACGGTGCCCCGGACCAGCAGGGAGAGCACGTCACGGGAGGAGCCGGCCGCGGTGGCGAAGGCGATCAGATGCAGCGTCATCTCCCAGCTTCGGGGCGACGGCCAGGCCCCGCCCCGGCGGGTCTCTCCGCTGGGCAGCCGGTGCACGAGCCCGGGGCGTGCCGTGAGCAGCTCGCACACGGCACGGCGGGCGAAGGCCACGGCCTCCGGCAGCTTTCCCGGGTCGAGCCGGGGCAGGGTCGCCCGGGGCCAGGTCCCGCCGAGGCCCCGGACGACGACCTCGGTGTCGTGCGTCCACTGGAGGTGGACGAAGCGGTTGGCGAGCGGCGGGCTCAGTTCCCAGCCGTCGGCGGCCGAGGAGCGCGGGTTGGCGGCGGCCACGATCCGCACGCCGGGCGGCAGCCGCAGCGCTCCGATCCGCCGCTCCAGCACGAGCCGGAGCAGGGCCGCCTGGACGGCGGGCGGCGCGGTGGAGAGTTCGTCGAGGAACAGCAGTCCCCGACCGGCCCGCACCAGGCGCACCGCCCAGTCCGGCGGGGCCATGGGCACACCCTGTTCGGCGGGGTCGTCGCCGACGATCGGCAGCCCCGAGAAGTCGGACGGCTCGTGCACGCTCGCGATCACCGTGGTCAGCGGCAGGTCCAGGACGGTGGCGAGCTGGTTCAGGGCGGCGGTCTTGCCGATGCCCGGCTCTCCCCACAGCAGCACGGGCAGATCCGCGGCGACGGCCAGGGTGAGGGCTTCCAGCTGGGTGTCGGGGCGCGGTTCGGTGGTGGTGTCGCGCAGGAGGGTCAGCAGGTCGGCGGCGACGTCGAGTCGGGCGGTGGTGTCGGCCAGGGGCGTGATGCGTGTGGGCATGGGTGATCACCTGTAGGTCTAGAGGTCCTGAAGGGCGGGCGGGGCGAGGTCACATGTGGCGGGGGCGCGGGCCGTGGTCGCGGGAGCGGCGGCGGTCCCAGGGGCGCAGGCTGCCGGGCGAGGGCCCGTCAAGGCCCGTCCGGAACAGCCCGTAGGCGATCCGCCGCCGCGCGGCCGTTTCCAGCGCGTCCCTCAGCGGGCCGTCGCGCAGCACCGCTTCGGGGCCCAGCAGGCTCTCCACGGCGGCCAGCGCCCCGGTGACGTCGCCGTGCCGGAGGCGTTCACGCACGCCGGTGAGGCAGTCGGGGCGGCGGTGTGCGCGGTCGATGGCCTGGAGACAGGGCAGGGGTGGTCCGCCGAGCGCTGCCAGCAGTTCCTCGCGCCGGATCTCGTCCGGGTCGTGGTCCAGTGCGGCCAGGGCGCCGTCGACCAGGCCGATGGTGTGCCGGGCGCCCCTGCACTCCACCTGCCGTGGATCACCCGCCTGTTCAGGCGCGCCGGAGGTGCCGGTCCGCTCGACCCCCAGCGCCGAGGCGACCAGCGGATGCAGCCGCCCGGGATCGATCGCCCCGGCCCGGAGCAGCTCCAGGTCGGGCAGCACCCAGGTCGCCGCATCGGGCAGGACGGGCAGAGCGGGGTCGGGGGCGTGCGACGTCACCGCCGGGGTGCCGTCGGACACGTCCAGGACCAGCCGGTTGCGCGCCCCGAGCCGGACACCGACCCTGCCGGTCGACCGGCCCTCGGCACGCAGCAGGATCTCCGCCTCGGCCGCCCACCGGTCGACGGCGCAGCGATGGCCGTGCGGCAGCGGCCCGGGCGCTGAACGACCGTCCGGCGGACCCGCTCCCGCCCGCGCCCGCAACTCGCCTGCCCGGCGCGCATCCCACAGGTGCCGGTGCAGGTCGAGACGGAACCGTCTGCTGGGGCGGGGATGCGGATGGCGCCGGTCGGCCGTGTCCGACCCGTCCCACAGGGCGAGGCTGAGCCGCTGACCGGCGTCGGCCCAGGCCGGTGGTGTCCGCACCACGAGCTGCTGCGGTGCGGGGCCTGTGGTGTCGTACCGGGCCAGCCCGATCGTCAGCCCCGGCCGCAACAGCCCGTCGGGGGCGATCCTCGGCAGGTGCCAGCGCAGCAGGTCGGGCGCCAGGTGACGGAGGTCGGCGCGGAGCCGGGCGGCGAGTTCTCTGCCGTGGGCCCGGGCCACGGCGCGTGGCTGGAGGTCTACGTCGATACCGGCAGCGGCGCACGCACCCGCCCAGTCCCCGGCCTGCCGCCGGGCGGTCGCGGTCTCGATCATGGAGGGCGGCACGGCGAACTCGCGCACGCGCGGCCAGAAGGAAGGCGGGGTGTCCCCGTTCGCGAGGTCGGTGAGCATCAGCACTCACCTTGCGCGGACGGGACCCCCGATCTGTTCTCGGAGTGAGTCGTCATCGCGACGGATGCTAACGGCCCTCGCTCCCCCTGCGCGACGGAATATCCCACGCCTCACACCACGTGCGACTCGGGCCGGATCGCCGCCCCCGCCCGGAAGCGGTCGGCGCTGAGGGGACCGACGTCGACGCAGGGCGTCCGGTCCAGGTACAGGTCGCGGACGATCTCCCCGACGGCCGGGGCCTGGAGGAAGCCGTGGCCGGAGAACCCGGTGGCGTAGAGGAAGTTGACGACCTCGTCGGAGCGGCCGATGAGCGCGTTGTGGTCGGGGGTGACCTCGTAGAGCCCGGCCCAGCCGTCCGCCGTCTCCATCTCGGCGAGGTCGGGGGCGCGGTGGCGTACGACGTCGCGGAAGAGCTCCAGCCACCCGGGGGTCCAGGTGGTGTCGAAGCCGTCCGGCTCGGCGGGGTCGGCCAGGCCGAACAGCAGCCCGTCGTCGCTGTTGTGGAAGTACGCCGAGGACGAGAAGTCGATGGTGAAGGGGATGCGCGGGGCGGGCGGTGTGAGCGGGACGGTGAAGGCCAGTTGGCGGCGCACCGGCCGGACGGGGAGGGGGACGCCGGCCAGGTCGCCGATCCGTGCCGACCAGGCGCCGGCGGCGCAGACGACCGTGGCGCAGTCGATCCGCCCGCGGTCGGTGAGGACGGCCGTGAGCCGGTCGCCGGCGGTGTCGAAACCGGTGACGGTGGTGTGCGTGGCGAACACGACCCCGGCCCTTGCCGCCGCCCGGGCATACCCCTGGACGACCAGTCCCGGCCGGGCGTGGCCGTCGGCCGGCGAGTGGGCGGCGGCCACCAGCCCGTCCGTGCTGACGTAGGGGCACAGGCGGCGGGCCTCTTCGGGGCCGGTCATACGGCTGGGGACGCCGAGGGAGTTCTGCAGCCGGACGGCGCCCTCGAAGTCGGCGGCCTGCCGCTCGGTGGTGAGCAGGAAGAGGTAGCCGACGGTGTCGAGGCGGATGTCGGCGCCGGGGCGGTCGGGGAAGTCCCGGAAGGCGCGCAGACTCCGGTCGCCCAGTTCGATGTTGAGCGGGTCGGAGAAGTGCGCCCGTACGCCGCCGATCGGTTTGCCCGAGCTGCCTTGGCCGAGCTCTGCGCGTTCCACGACGACGATGTTCCCCGCCCCGGCCTCGGCCAGGTGGAAGGCGATGCTCGTGCCCATCACACCACCGCCGATGATCACGACGTCGGCGGTGCGGGGGACGGTGGGGCAGACGGGTGAGGAGGTCAAAGGGCCATCCCTTCGCAGTCGTTCCAGTCCACTACGCGGCACCTACGAGGTCAACCACCCGCCCCCGCGCACACCCTCAGCGGACTTTGCCATCTCTTTACAACCTGCCCCACCGCCGCCTCGTCTCTCCGCACGACCGTCACCCACCCCGCCGAGCACCGGGCGGGACCGACGAAGGAGAGCGATTCCATGCGCCGCACCGTCCTGAGCGCCCTGGCCCTCGCGGGCACCGCCGTACTGCTGGGCACCGGGCCCGCGTCCGCGACGACCCCGAGCCCGGTCCCGTCGGCCACCCCGCCCAGCAGCACCCGGCCCGCCCCGTCCGAGGCGCCGGACAGTGCCGAACCGACCCGGGCACCGGAAGCCACCCGCCCGGCCCCGAAGCCGGAACCGACCCGGGCACCGGCCGAGGACCAGGTCTCCGTCCGGCCGGGCGGCGCGCCCGACACCGGTGTGACGCCGGCATCCTCGTCCTCCGGGAGCGACGGCACGGCGATCGGCGCGGGCGCCGCCGCTGCGTTCGCGCTGGGCGGCGGAACGGTGTTCGTCGTGCGCCGCCGCCGGGCGACCGGGGCATGACCGCGTTCTCCAGGCGCGCGTTCACCACCGCGGCACTGGCGTCGCTGCTGACGGCGTGCGGGGGCCACGAGAGCACCGGACGGCAGCCGAAGCCGCGGGCGGTTCCGGCCGAAGGGGCGGTTCCGGCCAAGGGGGCGCGTCCCCTGGCCCGATCCGCTCCGGTCCGGCTGCTGATCCCGGCGATCGGTGTCGACACGCCCGTGATCCGGCTGGGCCTGGCACCGGACGGCACGGTGGAGGTCCCGCCCCTCACGGCGGACGACCGGGCCGGCTGGTACCGGCACTCGCCGGCCCCGGGGCAGACCGGGCCGTCGGTGATCCTCGGTCATGTCACGGTCGGGAAGTACGGCGACGGCGTCTTCCGCCGTCTCGACCGGCTGCGCCGGGGCGACCGGATCGTGGCGCGCCTGGAGAACGGCACGGCGGCGGAGTTCGCCGTCACGACCGTACGGACCACCCCGAAAACCGCATTCCCCGCGGACGACGTCTACGGGAACGTGGACCGCCCGGAACTGCGGCTGATCACATGCGGCGGAGCGCGCACCGGCGACGGATACGCGGACAACGTGATCGTCTTCGCCGCGCTGAGCGGCACCGAGTCCCCGACCCCTGGAGAGCGTTGAAACGGTCCCGCGAGAAGGCCGCGTCCGAACTGTTCGCCGCCCTCTACCCGCGCCTCGCCGGCTGGTGCCGCCGGCTCGTCGACGACGACGGGACGGCCCACGAGATCGCCTCGGAGGCGTTCACCCGGCTCTGGGCCCGCTGGACGTCCGTGGAGGAGCCCCGCGGCTTCCTCTACGTCACCGCGGCCAACCTCGTCCGGGACCACTGGCGCAAACTGGAGCGCGAGCGCCGGGCCCTGCACCGCGTAACCTCGGAAGCCGCCGTACGGCCCCACCCCGAGCAGGCCGACCCCTCGGTGCGGCTGCTCGTCCAGTCGCTCCCGGAACGGCTCCGCGTGCCGATCCTCCTCCACTACTACGCTGACATGCCGATCCGGGAGGTGTCCGCACTGACCGGGCGCAAGGAAGGAACCGTCAAGGCCGACCTGCACGCGGCCCGCGAACTGCTCCGCGTCCACCTGAGGAGAAGCCTTGACCACACGCCTTGACGACGTCCCGGGCGACCCGGAGTCCGGCCCCGACGACCCCCTCGCCGTGATCCTGCGTCCCTCCTCCCCGGACTACCTGGGGGCACCGCCCGGCCAGTACGAGGTGGTCCGCCGCAGGGCGAAGCGCCGCCGCCTCGTTCGTACCGCTGCCGGTGCCGGGGTGTGCTGTGCCGTGGCGGCCCTCATCGCACTCCCCCTGCGCTTCGCGGCCCCGGACCGTCCCGCCTCCCCGACGGTCCCGATGGCCCCGCCGCCCGCGACGACGCCCCTTCCCACTCCGCCGTCGTCCCCCTCCCCTGCCCCGTCCGCGTCGTCCTCCGCACCATCCCCCCTGCCGTCCTCCGCGCCGACCTCGGCATCCGAGGCCCCGGCCCCCGGGACGGCCGCCCCGCGCACGGACAGTCCCCGCGACACCACGCGCGCGACGGCCGTGTCCCGCACCCCGTCGGCCACACCGACCCCGGCGCGAGACGTCCCGTCGACCGGGCCGAGGGACCAGTAGGGGTCAACCCCGAGTCCCTGTCCGTGCGTTCCCCGGTCTGTCCCCGATTCGGGTCGGTGAGCGTTGTGGTGCGTCCTGGCCTGCTGCCAGGCTCCCTCGCATGGCCGACAGGAGGAACTCCGTGCGTTCGTTGTTGAAGGGGTTAGCCGGAGCGCTCGCCGCAGGGGCGCTGCTGATGGGGGGAGGTGTGGCGGAGGCCGATACCCGCACGACCTCGCCGGCGGCGTCCGTGCGGGCCATCGACTGGAAGCCGTGCCCCGATCACGAGACGGCCGAGTGCGGGACGCTGCGGCTGCCGGTGGACCGGGCCCGGCCGCGGGGCGAGACGTTCGACCTGGCCGTGGCCCGCCGCAAGGCGACCGACCCGGACCGCAGGATCGGCGTCCTGATGGTCAACCCGGGAGGACCGGGCGACTCCGGCGTCAACTACACCCTGACGCGCGCCGAGGCCCAGCTCAGTGCCGAACTGCGGGCCAGATTCGACATCGTCGGCTTCGATCCGCGGGGCGTGGGCGGCAGCCGGCCGGTGATGTGCTCGAAGAAGCTGCTGGACGCGCGGCCGTCGGTGTATCCGCGCGACCAGGGGGAGTTCGAGCGGCTGGCGGCCTACAACCGCGAGCTGCGCGAGGACTGCCGCCGCCACACCGGCCCCGTCTTCGACCACGCCGACACCCTGTCCGTCGTCCACGACATGGAGGCACTGCGCAAGGCGCTGGGCGAGCGGAAGATCACCTACTTCGGCCACTCCTACGGCACGCTGCTCGGCGAGCAGTACGCGGAGCTGTACGGCGACCGCATCCGTGCCATGTCCCTCACCGCGAACATCGACCACAGCATCACCGGCGCCCGGGAGTTCCTCGTCTCCTCGGCGACATCCGCCGAGGACTCCTGGCACCAGTTCGTGAAGTGGTGTGATCGTGCGCGCTCTTGTGCCCTGCACGGGCGCGACGTCCCGGCCGTCTGGGACGGACTGCTGGAGCGGGCCGACCGAGGCGGGATACGGGATCCGGAGCAGCCGGGCCGGACCCTCGACGCGAACGAGATCACCTTGCGCGTCTTCAGGATGTTCTACGGACCGAACTGGGCCGAGGCGGCGACGTTCGTGGCGCGACTCGACGCGCAGCGGCCGGAGACACGGCCCGCGGCGGCCGCCACGGCCCCGGCACCGGAAGCCGATGAGCCACTCGAGGCGCAGCCCCTCTTCGCGGTGTTCTGCCAGGACTGGCGGTTCCGGCCGCGCGACCACCGGGAGTTCGCGCGCCTGACCGCGGCCGAACAGCAGGCGGCACCGCACATGCGCGGCTCGCCCCGCGTGCACGCCGCTCTGGCCGGATGTGTCGGCTGGCCGGAGCGGGTGAACAATCCACAGCACGATCTGCGCGTCACCAAGGCCCCGAAGCTGCTGATGATGCACTCCCGGCACGACCCGGCCAACCCCTTCTCCTGGGCGGCCGAGGTACACCGGCAGACCCGCGGCAGGGCCGTCCTGCTGACGTACGAGGGCGCGGGACACCGCGTCTACGACCGGAGCGACTGCACCCGCGACGCGATGGACGGCTATCTCGTCGCCCTGAAGGTCCCGCGCGACGGCAGCACCTGCGCCGCGGCCGACCCGGCCACCGGGAACTAGGAGCCGGTCCGCGCGATCTCGTCGAGGCGCTCCTGCTGGGCCGCCGTGAGCGTGCGGACCATGAGGGCGGCGGTGCCGGCCGCGGCCACGATCGCCAGGTCGGCGGCGAGCAGGGGCCAGACTTCGGTGTAGGCGCGGACGATGACGTCGTCGGTGGAGTCGGCGTAGATCAGGCCGACTCCGCCGGCCAGGCCGGCCAGCCACAGGCCCCACCACCAGTTCACGACGGCGGGCAGCCGCCGGTCGGGGAAGACAGACCGGTGGACGTCCGCGACCATGCCCCGGGGTATCCACAGGTTCACGATGGGCACGATCCAGCCCAGGAAGAGCCAGAGGTACTGGTAGCGCGGTTCCTTGTCCGAGAGGGTCCGGGCGTTGTCCCGTACGCGGTCCAGCCAGAGCAGGAACACGAGGGCGCAGACCGCCGTGACGGCGCCGCCTGCGGAGTCGACCGAATGGTAGGAGTTCTCCAGGGCGTTGAGAGGACGGTGGACGCCGTCGCCCTGGTCGGGCGGGCCGGACGCCGGCATGCCCGCCGTGGCGAGCCGGATGTGCCAGACCGCCCGGACCGCCCAGGCCAGTCCGGCGAGGGCGAGAGCGACGACGGCGAGGTTGGCCGCGCCCCGGATCGGGCGCAGGGCAGAGGGCTCAGTGGAGGTGGGGGGTTCCTTTTCGATCACCCGCCCATCTTGTCCTACCCCTTCACCCGGCCTTCCTGCCCCGCTCAGTCCCGCCGGCTCAGTCCCGCCGCCCGGCCCTCCTCGTCCCACCGCACCTCGAGGACGTGGTCGACGGCGTCCCGGTCGAGGGGGCCGAACACGTGCGGGAAGAGGACGTCCCCGGCGACCCCGGGCGGCGGGGCGGGGGCCGCCGCCTCGAACTCCACCCGCGCGGTCAGACGCGCCTCGTCGAGGGCGAGCACCAGCAGTGGCCTGGGCGCGTCCCGGTAGAAGGCGTTGACGACGGCCAGCGTGGCCGGCTCGTCCGGGGAGCAGTGCACGAAGCCCTCCTCGGCGAGGGAGTCGGGCGCGTACGTCCGGCCGGGGGCGGTGTCCCAGACGGTGAGCGGTACCACGTGATAGATCATGGCCCCCGTTATAGACCCCTCAGAGTTTCAGGGCGGCGATGGTCCGCCGGGTCGCCTCGGCGATCAGGGCGTCCGAGGGCTCGGCCCCGTAGCCGGGCCGGTCGGTCATGACGGCCAGGACGAGCGGCTCGGTGCGGGGCGGACGGACGATCGCGATGTCGTTGGCCCTGCCGTAGTTGCCCGTGCCGGTCTTGTCGGCCACCTCCCAGCCCCTGGGGAGCCCGGCCCGGATGCGCCGGGCGCCGACTTCGGTGGCGTTGCGCGAGAGCCAGTCCGTGAGCAGGGCGCGTTCGCGGGCGGGCAGGGCGGTGCCCAGGAGCAGGGCGCGGAAGTCGGTGGCGATCGCCCGGGGGGTGGTGGTGTCGCTGGGGTCGTCGGGTCGTACGTCGTGCAGTTCGGGCTCGTAGTGGTCCATGCGGCTGACCTCGTCGCCGAGTCCGCGCAGATAGGCGGTGAGTTTCGCCGGGCCGCCGAGGTCGCGCAGCAGCAGGTTCCCGGCCGTGCCGTCGCTGTACCGGACGGCGGCGTCGCAGAGTTGGCGCAGGGTCATGCCGGTCGCGATGTGCTTCCCGGTGATCGGCGCCGTGGACTCGAGGTCGGCGCGCGTGTAGGTGACGCGCCGGTCCAGGCCCTTCAGGGAGCGGTGGTGCAGGACCGCGGCGGCGGCCAGTGCCTTGAAGGTCGAGCAGAAGGCGAAGCGCTCGTCGGCGCGGTGGATCACGGTGGCGCCGGTGCCGGTGGCGAGGGCGTAGACGCCGACGCGGGCGCCGAACTCGCGCTCCAGATCCGCCAGTCGGGGGCGGTGGACGGGAGGCGCGGGGGCGGGTGGGGCGGTCGTGGACGTTCGGCCGGTCCGGCCGGTCTCCCGGTCTTCGTCCGTGCCGCAGCCGGCGAGAGGGAGGAGGGCCGCGGCGGCCAGGAAGGCCCGGCGGGTCGACGAGGAAGGTCCATGCGCGGACATGCGGTGTTCTCCGGTCACTCGGGGTCGCCGGAAGCGGCGGCCAGCAGGCTGTGGACGATCGGTCCGGCGGAGCCGCCGCCGGTGACACCCTCCTCCACGACACAGGCCACGGCGACGTTGCCGCGGTGGGCGACGAGCCAGCCGTTGTTGTCCTGCGCGTCGGAGACCTCGGCGGTACCGGTCTTGGCGCCGATCTCGCCGGGCAGATCGGAGAGGACCTCCGCGGTGCCGTCGGTGACGGTGGCCCGCAGCATCGCGCGCAGCTCGGTGACGACGCCCCGTGGGAGTGGGGTCGTGGTGGTCTTGTCCTCGTTGCCGTCGGTGAGCGAGGGCTGGTGGAAGGTGCCGGACACGGCCGTCGCGGTCACGGACGCCATGAGCAGCGGATTGGCCTGCACCCGGCCCTGCCCGATCATCGAGGCGGCCTTCTCCGTCTCGTCCTTCGGCGCCGGCACCGAGCCGTCGTACGTCGGTGCCCCGACGTGCCATTCCTGGCCCACCCCGAAGTACTTGCGTGCCACATCCCCGAGTTCCCCGTCGTAGAGCCGGTCGCGCAGGCTGATGAAGGCGGTGTTGCACGACTCGGTGAAATCCTTGCGGAAGGTGGCGCCCGGGTGCTGGGAGAGTTCCACGTTCTGGAACCGCTTCCCCACCGTGAGGTACCGGGGGCAGTCGACCACCTCGTCCGGCTTGACGGCGTCCTTGAGCAGCAGGGCGCTGGTGGTGACGATCTTCCAGGTGGAGCCGGGCGCGTAGGTGCCGGAGAGGGCTCGGTTGAAGCCGGAGGCCGGGGAGTTCGCCACGGCCAGGATCTCGCCGTCGTCGATGCGCAAGGCGACGAGCGCGGCGTTCTTGCCCTCGGCGTGGGTGGCGAGGGCCTGCTCGGCGGCGGACTGCCAGCCGGCGTGCAGGGTCGTGCGGACGGGGCCCTTGTCCCGGACCGTGCGCGCGCCGAACCTGGCCTCCGTGCGCTCGACGTCCCCGGTGGCCCGGTCGACGAGGTGGATGGCCCCGCGCGCGCCGGTGTCCGTGCCGTTTCCGCCGAGGCGGGTCATGAGGGGTGCGAGGGAGGGGAGTTCGTCGCCGGACAGGGCCGTCCCCTGCCGGTCGATGACCTCGGGGGGTTTCGTCTCCTCCCGTTCGAGGCGGAACTTCTCGGTGCCGCTCAGCCGGGGGTGGACGACGGACAGCGTCCAGTCCACCTTCCAGGTGCCGTCGCCTTGCTGACGCAGCGGCAGCTTCGACTCGTAGGTCCAGGTGCCCAGGCCGGTGACGGGCATCCGGGCGGTGAACGGGACGGTGACCGTGCCGTCCTCCGCCTCGGTCGCGGCCTTGGCCTTGAGCGCGGGCTCGGTGATCTCGAGCCCGGCGGTGAAGCTGTCCAGCACGCGCTGTGCCGTACCGGGGCTGGTCGTGCGGGCCGCCGCGCTCGGCAGCCGGCCGGCGGCCCAGTCGGCGAGGAACGCGCGGGCCTGCTTCCCGGCGGCGGGGTCGGGGCCGGTGTCCCGTGCGAAGGGACCGAGACCGGCCGCGTACGACCCGCCCACGGCGACGGCCAGCACCACCGCTCCCGCGGTGACGGCCCGGACGGCGTTGCGGCGCCGTCTGCGGTCCCGGTTGGCACGGCTGGTGTATTCGGCGAGGGAGTCCATGCGCCGAGAACAGCAGCGCCGTGGGCAACCTGTCCAAGACCTTTATCGATCTCGCATCGATCAATACCGGATATGGTTACTGTTCGTGGACCTGGTGCGGCACCTGGAGTGCTTCGTGGCTGTTGCCGAAGAGTCACACTTCGGCCGTGCCGCGGCTCGCCTGGGGATGGCGCAGCCGCCGCTCTCGCAGCGCGTCCAGCGGCTGGAGAGGCATCTGGGCGTCCGGCTTTTCGAGCGCACGAGCCGGCAGGTGACCATCACCGAGGCGGGGGCGCTGCTGCTGCCCGAGGCACGGGAGGTGCTCGCCCGCTCCGAGGCGCTCATGGCCACCGCACGCCGTATCCGCGACGGCGAGACCGGCCTGCTGCGGGCCGCGCTGCCGCCCGACATATCCGGTGACACGGTCGCCGCGCTGCTCGCGGGCTTCGCCGACGCCGGCAGCGCCGGCGTGGAACTGGAGCTGCACGAGCTGCCCACCGCCCAGCAACTGGAGCGGTTCGCCGCGCACGAGCTGGACGTCGGGCTCATCCACCACCCCTGTGACGTCTCCGGCCTGGAGCTGGGCCCGGTGCTCCGCCGCGAACTGGGCGTACTGCTGCCCCGCGACGCGTCGGCGGCCGGGCTCGACGAGGTCCCCCTCGCCTCCCTCACCGGCTACGACCTGATCCTGTTCCCCCGCACGGGCGCCCCCGCCGTCTACGACGACCTGCTGACCACCTGCGCCCGCAACGGCTACACCCCACCCGCCGTACGGCACGCCCAGGGCGTCAGCTTCGTCCGCGGACTGGTCCTGTCGGCGGAGGCGGTGTCCTTCAGCCCTCGGGACGCGCACGGCCCCGGGGAGAGCGGCGCGGACCCCGACGAGGGTCGTCGCGGAGGACCGGCCGGGGGTGTCGTCTGGCGTCCGCTCACCGGGGCGCCGCTGGCCCTGCGGCACTCCGTCGCCTGGCCCGGCGGACGCGGTGACGCCGCCGTGGCCGCCTTCGCCGAGGCCGCCACGCACGCGCTGCGCACCACCGCGGGCGCGACCCCCGACGTGCCCTCCCGCCCGCTCCATCTGCGCCCGGCCTCGGAGTACTGGCTTTGAACCCTCCCCCCGACACCCTCGCCCGCATCCACGCGGCCTTCGCCGACGCCGGGGTCACCGGCCGGCTGCACGCCGTCGACATCGACTCCGGTGCCCAGCTCGACGCCGGTGCGGACCAGCCGGTCTGCACCGCGAGCGTCCACAAGCTGTGTGTGCTCGTCACGCTCCACGAGCAGGCCGCGGCGGGGATCCTGGACCTCACCGAGCAGGTCGAGTGCCCGCCGGAGGGCCGCACCACCGGGCCGACGGGGCTCGCCGCGATGCTCGACGGCGCCCGGCTGTCGCTGCGGGACCTCGCCTATCTGATGATGTCCGTGAGCGACAACGCCGCCGCCGATCTGCTGCTGGAGCGCGTGGGTCTCGACGCCGTCAACCGCACCACGGCCCGTCTGGGCCTCACCCGCACCCACGTCGTGCACTCCTTCGGCGAGCTCCTGGCCACCATCAAGGAGGACGCCGGCTCCGGTGGCGCGCGGGCGCTGGCCGACCCGCTCGTCGTCACCCGGCTGCGGGCGCTCGACCCGGCCCGCACCAACCGCAGCACCCCGCGCGACATGACACGGCTGCTGGGCGCCGTGTGGCGCGACGAGGCGTGCACGCCCGAGCACGGCGCGGCCGTCCGCCGCGTCCTCGGGCTGCAGGTGTGGCCGCACCGGATGGCCTCCGGCTTCCCCTTCGACGACGTGCATGTGGCGGGCAAGACGGGGAGCCTGCCGACCGTGCGCAACGAGGTGGGCGTCGTCGAGTACCCCGACGGGGGGCGCTACGCCGTCGCCGTCTTCACCCGCACGGCCCGCACCTCCGCGCTGCTGCCCGCGGCCGACGCCGTCATCGGCACGGCGGCCCGCCTGGCCGTGGACGCGCTGCGCGCTGCCAGGTAGGCCGACGGGGCCGCCGCGCCGGTGGTCAGAGCTGGAACTCGGCCGGAGACACCCCCAGCGTCGCGCAGGCCTCGCGCAGGACCGTCGCCTCGGCCTGGGAGAAGTGGCCGTCGGCCCCGGCGATGACCATGCCGGTCTGGATCACGGCCCGGGCCTCGGTGGGCTTCTTGGCGGCCTTGGCGATCTCCTGCATCGCCTCGGTCTTGCCGTGCTGGAAGTTCATCGTCAGCTGGTCCACATGCTTGTTGAAGCGCTGGCGCAGCTGCTCCGGCGGGAAGTTCTGCAGCACGTCGTTGCTGAGGATCATCGACTCGACCTGCTGCCGCTCGGAGGGATCCACCTGCCCGTCGGCCGCAGCGACCAGGGCGCACATCGCCATGCTCGCGTCCCGGTACGCACCGCTCTTCAGCTCGTTCTTCAGCGACCCGAGCTGCGTCTTGAACAGCCCGACCAGCTGGGCCTTGCTGCCACCGCCGGACCGTGAGCCCGAGCCGTGCCCGCCGGTCGCGCCGTGGCCACCGGTCGCGCCATGCCCGCTCTGGTTCTGCTGGAAGGCCTTGGCCTGGTCCTTGAGCTTGTCCCACACTGCCATTGAGTCACCTCGGTATTAGTCGGAGTCATCTCACGAACCCGCTCCCGCGCGCTCACCGGGTCAACGCCCGACCCCCGGGCAAAGGTTCCGCAAAACCGGCCCCTCTCTCACCTCCTGTTCCCTCTGTCCTTCCAGCTCTCCCTGTCCTCCCTGTCCTCCTTGCTCTCCCGAGCGGCACGGGTCGCGATCAGCGGTCCGGCGACGCACGCGGCGGCCAGCAGGATGCCGAAGGCGACGGTGAGGGCCGTGGTGTAGCCGTGGACGGATGCCTCGGCCGGGCTGGTGCGCCCGGCTTCCGCCACGTAGGACGCCGTGGCACTGGCCGCGACGGTGTTGAGCAGGGCGGTGCCGAGTGCGGCTCCCAGTTGCTGGGAGGCGTTGTAGGCGGCCGACGCGGCTCCGATGTCGCGCGGCGGTACGTCCGTGGTGGCCAGGGCGGCCGTCGGGGGCAGGACACAGCCGAGACCGAGCCCGGTGAGGATCAGGGCGGGGGTCAGATACAGCGGCAGGACGTCCGTACTCCGCGCCGTCAGCCCGGTCAGGACGACCACCCCGGCGGCCGCGGCGACCAGGCCCGGCACGATGAGCGCCGCGGGCGCGACGCGTCCGTGCAGCTTCCCCGCGAGGAGGGTGGAGCCGAGCAGGGCGGCCAGGGCGTTGATGATCAGGACCAGGCCCGCCTGGACCGGTGAGTAGCCGAGGACGGTCTGGGTGTAGTAGCTCATGAACAGGTAGAAGCCGAACATCGCGACGAACATCAGGGTGATCGCCAGGAGCGCCCCGGCACGGGCGCGGTGCAGCAGCACGGGCATCGGCAGCAGCGGGTGCGGGGCGCGGAGCTCGGCCACGGCGAACGCGGCCAGCAGCAGGACCCCGGCGGCCAGCGGCGTGAGCACCTTCGCCGAACCCCAGCCGTACGGTTCGGCTTCGGTGAAGGCGTACACGACGGCGGCGAAGCCCCCGGCGCTGAGCAGCGCGCCCGCCACATCGAGCCGTCCCTCGCGCCGGACCGGGCGGTCCGCCGGCACGAGAGCCGTACCGAGCACGGCGAGCAACGCGACCGGGACGTTGATGTACAGGCACCAACGCCAGCCGGCGTACTCGGTCAGCAGCCCGCCCGCGATCAGTCCGAGCGCCGATCCGGCGGCGCCGACGGCGGCGAACACGCCGAACGCCCGGCCGCGTTCGCCCGGCTCCGTGAAGGTCGTGGACAGCAACGACAGCCCCGCGGGCGCGAGTACGGCGGCGCAGACGCCCTGTAAGGCGCGGGCGGCGAAGAGTGTCTCCGGGTTCCCGGCGGCCCCGCCGAGCGCGGAGGCGACGGCGAAGCCGGCCAGGCCGACGGCGAACGTGCGCCGGTGGCCGAGCGCGCTGCTGACTCTGCCGCCGATCAGCAGCAGCCCGCCGAAGGCGAGGGCGTACGCGGTGATCACCCACTGCCGGCTGCCGTCGGACATGCCGAGCGCGCGCTGTGCGGAGGGCAGTGCGATGTTGACGATGGTCCCGTCCAGGACCACGAGGAGCTGGGCCGCGCTCACGGCCGACAGCGTCCACCATCGTCGGGTCCCGGGGGCGGATTCGATGACTCGGGTATCCATGACTTCAATCGTTTCGTTGAAGAGGCCCCGGAGACTTTTCCCGCCGCCGTGGCCGTCCTCCCGGGGCAGTTCGCGGCACCGGCATCCGGCAACCCTCAACTCCGCGGTGGAAACGGCGACTGCCCGCACCCGGTGATCGGGTGCGGGCAGTCGGGGTGACGTGAGGTCAGGTCAGTCGCGCGAGCGCGGCTTCAGGCGCGGGGCGAAGCGGAACGCCGCGAAGCCCGCCGTGGCCAGGGCCGCGGCCGCCGCGAGCAGGAGGCCGATGCCGCCCGCCCCCGTCGAGGCGAGGCTGCCGCCGTCGAGGTTCGTCGAGGTGCCGCCGCCCGTGGTCGTGCCGCTGCCACCGGTCGTCCCGGACTCACTCGCGCTGGGCGAGGGGCTCGGGTCGGCCGAGGGGCTCGGGTCGGTCGTCGGGCCGGTCGTCGGGCTCGGGGAGGGCGAGCCGGGCCCGTCACCGGCGACGACCTCGACCGCGAACTGGGTCATGGCGTCACCGACCGACGCGGCGACGGTGTAGGTGCCCGTGCCCTCGCCGGCGGTCAGGTCCGGGGCCGCAGCGCTGCCCGAGTCATCGGTCTTGACGCGGACGACCTGGTCCTCGCCGCCGAATCGGGGAGCGTCCTCGCTGCCGTCCTCGACCCGGAAGACCACCTCCGTGCCGGCGGGCACCGCCTGGCCCGACTTGACCACCTTGGCGCGCAGCGCCTCGGCGAAGTCCTGCCCCTGCTCGGCCTGCTGGTCGTCACCGCCGGCGACGCTCACGACGTAGGGCGACTCCTTGACCCGCACGGTGAAGGCCGTCGACGCGCCCTGGGTCTTCGCCCGGACGGTGAACTCGCCCTCCTTGGTGGTGCCCAGCCCGAGGTACGGGGACTGCGCCCGGCCCTGGGCGTCGGTCGCCACGACGGTCTCGTCGTCGTCCGGGCCGCCCGTGAGATGGAAGAGGGGCTTCAGACCGTCCGGGTCCTCGATCGTGAAGGTCACCGAGGTGTCGGCGACCGGCTTGCCGTCCTTGTCCCGGGCCACCACGGCCAGCGGGTCGACGCTGCCGCCCGGCTGGGCCGTCTGGCCGGTGCCGGAGACCTGCGTCAGCCGGTCGACCACGGGGGCCGACTGCCACTGGAGGACGATCCGGCCGGGGCCGCCGGGGGCGTTGGCGCCGCCCTGGGCCACTCCGGAGTTGACCGGGTCGTCGGAGGGAGCCCAGAACGGGTCGGTCTTCTCCGGCGCCTTGGTGCCGGAGCCGACTACGAGGCGGGCGTCGTCCACCCGGGTCGGCTCGGCGTAGCTGGAGCCGCCGCCACCGCTGCCGGTGGTGCCGTCCTGGCCGGAGGAGCCGCCTGTCTCGGCGCCCGTGCCACCGCCACCGCCCGCGTAGCCGGCACCGCCACCGCCACCGCCGTACCTGCCCGCGCCGCCGGCACCACCGGCACCGCCCTTGGCCTGGTCGGCGCCCGCCGCGCCGTTCCCGGTGCCCGCGCCGCCCTTGGCGCCGGTGGCGCCCTTGCCGCCGCGACCCTTCTCGGAGGCGTCCTGGCCCGACTCGCCGCCGGCGACACCCGCCTGGGCATAGGCCATGTCGCCGCCACCACCGCCACCGCCGCCCGCGACGACCAGCGGCGCGCCGGCGCTCGTGCGGATGGCGCTGCTGTTCCCGCCGCGCTCTGCGCCGGTGGCACCCGCCTTCCCGCCGAGCGCGTCACCGAAGCGCGGCCCGGCGACGGCGAGATTCAGTGCCTCCCCGGGCGTGACCTTGAGGGTGCCGCCGACGAAGCCGCCCGCACCGCCGCTCGCCATGCTGTTGCCGGTGCCGCCCTCGCCCCAGACCCGTACGTTCAGCTGTGTCACACCCGACGGCACCTTGAACTCCTGCGCGCCCTCCGTCGGGACGTACAGGCGGCAGCCGGAGAAACCCTCCGTCGGCGCGCACGCCTTCCCGGCGGGGACGGCGGCACCGGCGGCCGAAACCCCGGTCAGAGCCGTTCCGCCGGTCAGCGCCAGCAGGGTCAACGCGGCCGCGCCGCGCCGGAATCCGGCGCGACGCGGCGCGGCGGGATCGCGATACATCAAGAAAACTCCCCAACTTGTCACAAGCTCCCCCCCTGGGAGCCATGAAATGCTCGATCAGAATCGAACAAGACCAGTGAGACAGCTGATCAAACCTGGGGCTGTCGGTCAACCGAGAAGGGGCGATTCCGGGCAGTCGGCGGGGGCCGCGATCCGCAGGGCCTCCACCAGCTCCCGGTACAGCGTGTCCGTGGCGAGCAGTTCCCCGTGACCGCCCCGGGCGCGGACCCGGCCCGCCTCCATCACCACGATGGTGTCCGCGTCGATGACGGTCGACAGCCGGTGGGCGATCGTGACCACGGCACCCGTGGCCGCGCGGGCGCGGACGCAGCTCTGGACGGCGGCCTCGGTCAGCCCGTCGAGCTGGGCCGTCGCCTCGTCCAGGAGCAGCACGTCCGGCGTGCGCAACAGGGCCCGGGCCAGGGCGATGCGCTGCCGCTCACCGCCCGAGACGGCCACGCCGGACAGGGGCGTGTCGAGTCCGTCGTCCAGTGCGTCGACCTTCTCGGCCAGCCGTACCTCGTGCAGGACTCGCCGCAGTTCCGCGTCCGTCGCGTCGGGCCGGGCCAGCAGCAGGTTGTCCCGGATCGTCCCGGGTATGACCGGCGTGTCCTGCTCGACGTACGCGAGACGCGACCGGATCTCGTCGTGGCTGTGGTCGCGGTAGGCACGGCCATCCAGGAGCAGTTCACCGCCGCTCGGCTCCAGGAAGCGCAGCACCAGGGAGAACAGGG
The DNA here is from genome assembly GCF_056433405.1 of Streptomyces sp. NPDC044719. Taxonomy (NCBI): domain Bacteria; kingdom Bacillati; phylum Actinomycetota; class Actinomycetes; order Kitasatosporales; family Streptomycetaceae; genus Streptomyces; species Streptomyces sp. NPDC044719. Next base: position 435,875 of record NZ_JBWKHE010000003.1, on the reverse strand, counting down.
TCGTCTTGCCCGCGCCCGAGGGCCCGACGATCGCGGTGTGCCCGCGCCGCGGGATGACCAGGTCGACGCCGCGCATGGCCGGTTTCGCGTCGGGGCCGTAGGCCGCGCTGACGTCCCTCAATTCCAGTACGGGGGTGTCCTGTTCCAGTACGGGGGTGTCCTGTACGGCACCCTTGCCCGCGACGGCCTCCCGCACGACGGCCTCCCGCACCGTGCCCTCATGAACCTCACCCTGCTCCGACTCCAGGTCGTCCGTCTCCCGGATCCGCTCCGCCGCCGCGATCCCGGACTGGAGCGCGGTGACGTTCTGGCTGAGTTCGCTGATCGGGTCCATCAGCCCGAACGCGTAGAGCAGGAAGGCGATGAGGCTGGAGACCTCGAGGTCGCCCTCGGCGACCCGCCAGGCGCCCACGCCCAGGACCAGGATGATCGCCAGCTGGATGCCTGCCAGCGCGATCGTCCAGGCCAGGGCCTCGCGGCGGTTCGCGCGGACGCCGTGCTCGGCGGAGACGCGCGCGTCGGCCATGATGCGCTCGGCCGTGCGGTCCTCGGCCCGGCCGGCCTTCACCGTGCGGATCGCGCGCAGCGCGCCCTCCAGATTGCCGCCGAGCCGCCCGAGGTGGTCCTGGGCCCGCCGCTGCGCGGTCGCGATCCCGGGCATGAGGACGGCGAACAGGACGGCGACCACGGTCACCGCCGCCGCGACCGTGCCCAGCAGCACCAGGTCGAGGACGCCCATGAGGACCAGGGTCCCGAAGAGCATGACCACGGCGTTGATCAGGCCGACCGGGGCGCCGGTGGCGGCCTGGTGCAGCAGGACCGTGTCGGAGGTGACGCGGGTGACGAGTTCGCCGGGCGGGCGCCGGGTGACGGCGGGGACGGTGGCGCGCAGGAAGCGCCGCACCATCGACTCACGGGCCCGGAGCACCACCCGCTCGCCCAGCGCGCCGAGCAGCGTCCACTGCCAGTACATGACGGCACTGCCGACCACCAGCAGCACCAGCAGGGCCACCAGCGGCCCCCGCAGCGAGTCCGAGCCGCCGAGCGCGTCGAGCACACCCTTCGTGACCATGGGCGTGGCCAGCCCCACCCCGGACCCGACCAGGGCGAGGACGAGGGCCAGGGCCAGGGAGCGCCGGTGCGGCCGGGCGAACGACCAGAGGATCCGCAGCCGCGGGACGGACACCTTGCGGGACGTACCTTCCGGAACAGTCATGACGCCGAGTGGAACACCGATGTTCCATAACGGTCAAGCGATTTTCATCATGGAAGACGCGCTACCGTATGCGCATGGTTGAGGAGCGGAGCGGGGCGGCCGAGAGCGGAACCCGGGCACGCACGCGGCGCGCCATCATCGACGCCGCCATCGGCCTGCTGGCTACCGACCCGACCGCGTCACTCGGCGACGTCGCCGCGGCGGCGGGTGTGGGGCGTACGACCGTCCACCGCTACTTCCCCGAGCGCTCCGACCTGCTCGCGGCCATCGGCGCGGACATCCTGGAGAAGGTCGCGGCGGCGACCGGGCGCGCCCGGCTCGACGACGGCCCGGCCGCCAAGGCCCTGGAGCGGCTCTGCCAGGAGTACTTCGAGCTCGGCGACGGCCTCACACTGATGTTCGAGACGCCGCCGCTGGCGACCTGGTCGGGCTGGGACGAGGAGACCGCCGCCGACCAGCATTTCCTGCGGACGGTCCGGCGCGGGCACAAGGACGGCAGCATCGACCTCGAGCTGGACGACGAGTGGGTCCGCGACCTCGTCTGGTCCCTGCTGTACTCGGCCTGGGCGCACACCCGCACCGCCGGTGCCTCGAAGCACTCCGCCATGACGCTGTGCCTGCACACCCTGCGCAAGGCCATCGCCCCGTAGATCAGTGACGGCAGCTCCAAACCCCTTCGACCCGTAAGCGGGAAGGCCGGGCCGGGCTCCCGAGCGGCACACGCGGGGACGCGTCGGCCCGGACCGGCCTTCCACTGCCCGCAATCTGCCACCCGGCACCGCCCGCCGCCTCCCGGGAGGCCCGAACGAGGACGGCGGGGCGAGGACGGTGAGGTGAGGATGGCGGGGCGAGGACGGCGGGGCGAGGACGGCGGGGCCCGCCTGGGATGATGCGTGCATGTCGACCCTCGCCACCCTCGCGGTGCTGGCTCTCGCCGCCCTCCACGCCTACATCCTGGTGCTGGAGATGTTCCTGTGGACCACTCCACGGGCCCGCGCCGCCTTCGGCACCACCGCCGAGTTCGCGGCGGAGACGAAGGCCCTGGCCGCCAACCAGGGCCTGTACAACGGCTTCCTCGCGGCGGGCCTGCTGTGGGGCGCGGTGGCGTCCGACCCGGTGGGCTTCCAGGTCTCGGTGTTCTTCCTGGTGTGCGTGGCGGTCGCGGGCGTCTACGGCGCGGCCACCGCCAGCCGGAAGATCCTCTTCGTGCAGACCGTCCCGGCGCTGGCCGCCCTCGCTCTGGTGCTGCTCGCGCACTGAGCCGCGGGGCCGGGCGTCACGCGCCCTGCGTGACGGCCCGCTCCATGAGCAGGTCCGCCTCCGCCCGAGCTGTCGCGGGCGGCACCACCAGCAGGTCGTAGCGGCCCCGGCCGAGCGCGAGCAGACAGACGGTGTGCGGGGCGGTGGGCGAGTCGGTGCGGCCCACGTGCACCGCCTGCCCGGCGACGACCAGCCGCTCCGGGCAGTCCTGCCAGGTGTCCCCGTGGACCAGGACGCTGCTGATGCGCCCCCAGGCGCGCGGCAGCACACCCAGCAGCCCGGTCAGCTCCCGCGCCAGGTCGTCCGAGCGGGGCCACCACGCCCCGTCGATCCGGCGTGCCGTACGGCCGAAGCGCGTGGGCTCGGCGAGCCGCAGCCGGACGTCCCGCGGGGCGGGGAGCGGCGGCGGGGACGAGGAGGCGGACGTCATCGGGGCTCCTGCTGCGAACGGGGGGGACGGCGGTGTCGGGGCCAGGAGACCGTTCAGCCACCGGTTTCGGCATACCCCCGGTTCCTCCACCGTACGCCGCAGGGCGGTGCGGAGGTCGGGGCGCCCGCACCGCCCGCCGCCGGTCAGAGGCCGTAGCGGTTCTTCAGGTGGCGCCAGAAGTCACGCGCCATCCACTTGTCGAACTCGGTGATCTGGGTGGCGCTGCCCGCCTTCATCAGGAAGCAGCACTGACCGGTCGGCGACCAGTCGTAGAAGTCGTCGAGGCCGAAGGTGTGGCCGACCTCGTGCAGGTAGATGTGGATGTTCTCCTGGTTCAGCGCGCCGGTGAAGTACTCCTGGCCCATGCGCTGGCCCCAGTCACCGCCCGCACCACCCTGGAAGCCCTTGGTCAGCCACAGCGACTGGTCGTAGTGGCGGGCGGCCCCGCCCGGGCACTTCGAGTAGTTGCCGTCCTGGTGGAAGAAGCGGCCGCAGTCCGGGGAGCACTGCGGGGCGCCGCCGCCGTCGAGATTGCCGGCGTAGATGTCTACGGAGTTGTCGGTCCACTGGAGGGTGGAGCGGTTCTTGACGGCCCAGCCGACGATGTTGACCGGGACGTTGGTGTACGGCCACGCGTTGTGGCCCTTGCCGTTCTCGGTCATGGCCGTCATCCACTTGCCGAACTGCTTCTTCAGCGCCGCGTGGATCCGGTCGCGCAGGGCGGCGCTGACCGGGGCGTCGGACTCCCAGCGGACGCAGTAGTTGACGCTTCCCCGGTTGGCCATGACCTGGTCCCAGCCGTAGTTGCGGAAGCCGTACAGGTTCGGGTAGGTCGTCTCGACGTGCCGCCAGACCTCGTTCAGGGGCTGGACGAGGTTCGCGGGCGGGTTCCACTCGTCGGCGGCGGCCTGTGCCTTGCCGTTCGCCATGCCGGGCGTGGCGAAGACCGCCGCCAGGACGGCGAACACGGTGATCAGTCGCGCGAGATGTCTGCGCATGGTGATCTCCCTCGTGTGGGGGACGGGGTATCACCGTGAGGTCGTCACCGGAGCGGCAGAGGTTGCCCCGTTTTTGCCGACGGACATTCCGGGCGCTTTACGGCAATCCGTCGGCGATACTCGGAGTATGAAAACGGCCACGTATGAACTGCTGGCGGCGTCGTCGGATCACGCGATCGCCGTGACCATCGCCTTCGTCTGCGGGCTGATCGTGGCCTGCGCGCTGATCTGGGGCGTACGGGTCGGGATGCGGGTCATGGACAAGGACACCCATCACCCCGGTCCGGAGGAACAGCCACACGTCCCGGACGGCGGGCCGGTCCACGAGATGCGCGAGCGGCGGGAGCCCGACGACGTGCCGATCATGACACCCGACGGCAAGCGGCTGCTGCCCCATGAGCTCCACCACGCGAGCACCAGGACGGGCAAGGACCAGAAACCGCGCCGTTGGTCGCCCGGATCCAGCGGATCCTTCGGCGGCGGCGGCCTGGGGCGTACGTGACATGGCCGCCCGCCACCGGGCGCGCTGGGCGACGGGCGGAGCGGCGCTGACGCTCGCCCTGGCCGCCGCGCTCACCGGCTGCGGCGACGGCTACGACAGCCCCTCGGACACCGCGAGCAAAGCGGAGTCGGCGGTCGGCTCGATCGCCTCGGGAGCCTCCGAGGCGGTCGAGTCGGCCACGGCGGAGGCCGGACGTCGGCTCGACGACATCCAGGACGGCATCGACGTCAAGGGCGACGCGAAGGTCGGCGCGCCCACCATCGGCCCCGACGGCCGGGCCCGGGCCGAGGTCACCGTCGACAACACCGACGACGCGGCCCGGTCCTTCGCCGTCCAGGTCGACTTCACCGACGCGGAGAAACAGCTGATCGACACGGTCATCGTCACGGTGAGCAATGTGCAGGCGGGCCACTCCGCCACGGCCACCGCCCGCGGTACCCACGACGTGTCCGGCGACGTCCGGGCCGAGGTGGCCCGGGCCGTGCGCTACTGACCGGGGCCGACCGCGGCCGGCCCCGGCACCCCGAGCACCCCCACGACGACGGCCATCGCCACGGCTGCTCTCCTGCTGTACCTGTTCATCGCGGGCAGGACTCCCTGTACGGACATCGACGACACCCTGCCAGCGATTCTCACGCCCGCCCCCACACCCGGCACCCCCAACTGCCCCACGCGGGTTTCCCCGCGCCCTCAGGGGCGCGGGGAACTGCGCGACCAGCCACGACGCAGCCGCAGACGAACCACGACCCACGCCAAACGCCCCCCCACGGCCCCACCCAGCGGAGCGCTCAGCGTCCGAGCCACACCGTCGTGTCCGGCCCGACCCGCCCGTCCTCCAGGGGCGCGCTGCTCAGCAGCACCTCACCGGCCGGCAGCGGCACAACCTTGCCCGACAGATTGGTCACGCACCGCCACCCCTCACTCCGGTCGAACCGAAGCACACCCTCCGGCGCGTCCGCCGCCCAGGTCAGCTCCTCTCCGGCAAGGAGCTTGCGGCGAAGCCGGAGGGCCGTGCGGTACAGCTCCAGGGTGGAGCCCTCCACCCCGTCCTGGGCCGAGACGGCGTACGCGGCGAAGCCGGACGGCTGCGGCAGCCAGGCGCCACCGGGCCCGAAGCCGTACGACGGTCCGCCCGTCGTCCACGGCAGCGGCACCCGGCAGCCGTCACGCCCCTTGCGGACATGCCCCGTCTGCTCCCAGATCGGGTCCTGGAGCACCTCGGTGGGCAGGTCGGCGACCTCGGGCAGGCCGAGTTCCTCGCCCTGGTAGACGTAGGCCGAGCCGGGCAGCGCCAGCATCAGCAGGGTGGCCGCCCGGGCCCGGCGCAGTGCGGCCGCCTCGTCGACGGCCGGGGCGTGACCGCCGGACAGGAGCCAGGCGTTGAGGTCGGTGCCGGGCGGCAGCATCAGCCGTGAGGCGTGGCGTACGACGTCGTGGTTGGAGAGCACCCAGGTGGCCGAGGCCCCGGCGGCCCGGGCGGTGGCGAGCGAGTCGGTGATGACCTGCCTCAGCTCATCGGCGTCCCAGCCGGCCTCCAGGTACTCGAAGTTGAAGGCTTGGCCCAGCTCGTCCGGACGTGCGTACAGCGCCCGCCGGGCACCCGGCACCCAGGCCTCGGCGACGGCCATGCGGGGCGGGCGGTAGGCGTCGAGGATCTTGCGCCAGTCGCGGTAGATCTCGTGCACGTCGTCACGGTCGTAGAGGGGGTGTGTGCCGGGCGGCATGCCCGCGAGCGCCTCCTCGCCACCCGCCGCGTGCGTGCCGAGGTCGCGCAGGGGTTCGCTCAGGTCCTTGACCAGGGCGTGGGCGACGTCGATGCGGAAGCCGTCGACCCCGCGGTCGGACCAGAAGCGCAGGGTGGTGCGGTAGTCGGCGCGGACCTCCTGGTTCTCCCAGTTGAGGTCGGGCTGCTCGGGGGCGAACAGGTGCAGGTACCACTGCCCGTCGGGGACGCGCTTCCAGGCGCTGCCGCCGAAGACGGACTGCCAGTCGGTGGGCGGGAGTTCGCCGTGCTCACCGCGGCCGTCGCGGAAGACGTAGCGGTCGCGGGCCGCCGAGCCGGGACCGGCGGCGAGCGCCTCCTGGAACCACACGTGCCGGTGCGAGGAGTGGTTGGGCACGATGTCGACGATGACCTTCAGACCGAGGCGGTGGGCCTCGGCGGCCAGGGCGTCGAAGTCGTCGAGGGTGCCCAGGCGCGGGTCGACGTCCCGGGGGTCGGCGACGTCGTAGCCGCCGTCGGCGAGCTCGGAGGGGTAGAAGGGGCTCAGCCACAGGGCGTCCACGCCCAGGGCGGCGAGGTGGGTGAGACGGCGGGTGATGCCGCGCAGGTCTCCGAGTCCGTCGCCGTCGGCGTCGGCGAAGCTGCGGGGATAGACCTGGTAGACGACGGCCTGCCGCCACCAGTCGGGATCCCGGGACGACAGGTCGAGAGTGGAGCGATCGGTCACGCGGTCTCCTTCGCAGGGCATACGGGCGACAGCATTGAATCTGTCCAGAATGCCGGAAAAAGGAAACATCGGGGTGGTCGGAGTGATCCATTCCCGCTGTGATGAAAGTGTGATGAGGGAGTAACTCCCTTTGCATATCCGCAGGTTGACAGCGTGCCGCGGCGCCGCCACGATGAGGTCGCACTGTGGCGCATATGACCAATGGGCCCAGTGTTTCTCAGACCACTCACCCCGGTACGGCCGGCCGCCGCGTGCTGCCCTGCTGCCGTCACCCGGGTTCCGGCATACGCCAAGAAATGGGATCGCATGTCCATAGCGAGACGTGTCATCGCGCGACGCCTGCTGGGGACCGGCGCCGCGGCCCTCGCCCTCTGCGCCGCCTCCGCCACCACCGCGTTCGCGCAGGGTACGCCCGGCGGCGACGGCTGGTCGTCCGGCGGCAGCTACAAGCCCGGGACGGGCGCGGGGACGGAGACCGGCACCGACCGCTGCCAGTTCTCGCTCGACGGCACGAACTTCCACGACTCGGTGAAGGTCGACGACCAGAACCTGAAGCCGACCGAGGACGGCAAGGTCCACATCAAGGTCCGCACCGCCGGTGACGCGGCGACCTGCACGGCCTCCCTCGCCTCCTACCTCGCCCACGGCGCGACCTTCGGGACCTCGGGCGAGCAGGTGTTCGTCGACTTCGACACGGTGACGGTCAAGCCGGGCGCCACCGACTCGCTCGACATCGCCATCCCGGACAAGGGCTGCTTCGGGCAGATCGACCTGTACCGGGGCGCGGTGAAGTTCGACGGCGAACTCGACGCGAAGGACGGCTTCGAGCACGGCGAGCTGCCCAAGGGCCCGGACCGCCCGGTCATCAAGGACAAGCTGATCGCGGCCTGGAACGGCGGCACGGAGGACTGCACGAAGACGCCTCCGCCGGCGGAGACCCAGCCCCCGTCCAGCCCGCCCGCCAGCCCCTCGGAGCCGCCGAAGCCGCCGGCCGAGCAGTCGACGCCCCCGGCCTCCCCGTCCGAGCCCGCGGAGCCCTCGACCCCGCCGTCCTCCGACACGGACACGCCCACCCCGTCCGCCTCCGAGTCGACGCCCACCGCCCCCAAGCCGAACGGCGGTGGCGGCGACCTCGCCGAGACCGGCGCGAACAGCAGCACCGGCCCGATCGCCTTCGGCGCGGCGGCCCTGCTGGCGGGCGGCGCGGCCATGATGATCGTCACCCGCCGCCGCACGGCCAAGCGCAACGCCTCCGGCGCCTGAGCCGCACGACCGCCGTGCGCCTGAGCCAGGGCCCCCGCACCTGAGCCAGGCCCCCACTCCCCGCCCTGCCGTCACCCCTCCAAGCCTGCGGCAGGGCGGGTCAGCGATTCCTGCGGCGGGTGGACCGGCCGTCGGACGACCGCCGCCGGCTTCCCGCGCTACAGCGTCTCCAGATACAGGCTGACGTACCGCTCCACGTCCACATCCAGTGCCACGTCCACCAGGGGCTGTTCGCGCACGCCCTCGTGGATCTCGGACTCACCGGGGCGCGGACGGCGGTCGACGATCGTCTGGCCGCGGGAGGGACCCGGGGCGAGGACGACCTCGACCGGCAGGGCCTCGGTGGTGATGCCCTTCGGGTCGACGACCGCGCAGATCGCGCCCGCGTCGCCGAGGCCCCCCATGGGCGTGGGGTCGCCCGAGGTCGCCGGGTCGCGGTGGGCGAGCAGCTCACCGGCCAGCCGCAGAGTCGGTTCCGCGCTGCTGCGCAGCCGCTGCACCTCCCCGGCGGGCACCAGGACCCGCTTGAACACGTCCAGGCCGTACATCGTGATCGGCACCCCCGCGGTGAGCAGGACCGCGGCGGCCTCCGGGTCGTGCCACACGTTGAACTCCGCGACCGGCGTGGCGTTCCCGGTCGCCACCGCGCCGCCCATGAACACGATCCGCTCGATGTTGCGGGTCACCTCGGGGTGTGTCCGCAGCAGCAGCGCGATGTTCGTCAGGGGCGCGGTGGGGATGAGCGTGACCGGCCGGGGCGAGGCGAGGATCTCGCGGCGCAGCAGCGTCACCGCGTCCACGTCGACCGGCACCCGGGTCGGCGCGGGCAGCCCCAGATCCCCCATGCCGTCCTGACCGTGCACATGCCGGGCCGTCCGCACCGGCTCGATCAGCGGCCGCTCGGCGCCCCGGGCCACGGGAATGTCCCCGGCACCGGCCACCTCCAGCACGGTCAGCGTGTTGCGGACGACCCCGTCCACGTCCGTGTTCCCGGCCACGCAGGTGATCGCGCGCACGTCGAGCGCCGGGTGCCGTACGGCGAACAGCAGGGCCAGGGCGTCGTCGACGCCGGTGTCGCAGTCGATGATCACCGGGATGGGCTGACCGTCCGTCACAGCGAGGGCTCCTTCCACCGGTCCCGGGCTGGGCTCCGTACGAGCGACCCTACGCGCCCCTCGAACGGGCGAACCGACGCCGGGGCGCACACGGGAAGGACGTAGGGAGACCGCAGGGAAGACGACAGCCGAAGCAGCAGAGACAGCAGAGACAGCAGAGGACGACAGGAGAGACGCCATGCCGGCACCGGGTCCCGCGCAGCAGCCCACCACCGAGCTCGACCCCCGCTACAGCTCCGCTCTCAACCCCCGCCCCGGCGCCTCGGGCGTCACCGCCACCGAGTGGGACGAGGCGCAGCGGCGGCTGGGGGCCGCCGAGATCTTCTGGGTGTCCACGGTCCGGCCCGACGGCAGGCTGCACGTCACGCCCGTCATCGCCGCCTGGCACGAAGGGGTGCTGTACTTCTCCACCGGCCGGCAGGAGCAGAAGGCGAAGAACCTCGAGCGGGACGCGCACTGCGCGCTGACCACCGGGGCGAACTCCCTCACCGAGGGCTTCGACCTGGTGGTCGAGGGCAGGGCGCGGCCGGTCACCGACCCGGCGCTGCTGGAGGAGGTGATCGCGGCGTACGAGGAGCAGTACGGGCCGCACATCACCTCCCCCGAGGGCACCTTCCACGGCATCGGCGACGCGTTCCGCAGCGGCGAGGACATCGTGTACGCGGTCGCCCCCGACACGGCGTACGGCTTCGGGCGAGACAACGGCGTCTACTCCCATACGCGTTGGTCGTTCTGAGCCCGTCCTCCTACGACCCGTCCCACAGCTCGGTGCCGCGGGCGGCCACCCGGCCGGCGATTTGCCGCAGCAGTTCGGCGGCGGGCAGGGAGGGGGGCTGGTGGCCGTCCCGCAGGCGTGGAGCCACGAGGTCCGCCGCGGCCTCCCGCTGTCCGATCACCGCCTGGTACGGGACCAGCCGGGCCGCCCGGACGCGGGCGCCGAGGGTGCCCTGCTCGGGGCCCGCCACCTCGGCGCGCAGGCCGAGTTCACGGGCGCGGCGGGCGAGGGCGTGGGCGGCGTCCGCCTGCTCCTCCGCGACCGGCAGGACGACCAGCTGCACCGGCGCCAGCCACGCCGGGAACGCACCCCCATGGGTCTCCAGGAGGTGCGCCACCGCGCGTTCCACGCTGCCGATGATGCTGCGGTGCACCATGACAGGCCGGTGCTTGGCCCCGTCGGCGCCGATGTAGTGCAGGTCGAAGCGCTCGGGCTGGTGGAAGTCGATCTGGACGGTGGACAGGGTGGACTCGCGGCCGGCCGGGTCGGTGATCTGTACATCGATCTTGGGGCCGTAGAACGCCGCCTCGCCCTCGGCGGCCTCGTAGGGGATGCCGGAGCCGTCCAGGACCTCGCGGAGCAGGGCGGTGGCCCGCCGCCACAGCTCCGGGTCGGCCACGTACTTGCCGCCCTCGCCGGGCAGCGAGAGACGGTGGCGGGAGGCGCGGATGCCCAGATCCTCGTAGGCGCGGCCGATCAGCTCCAGCGCCGCCCGGGCCTCCTCGACGGCCTGCTCCAGGGTGCAGAAGATGTGCGCGTCGTTGAGGGTGATGGCCCGCACCCGGGTCAGCCCGCCGAGGACGCCGGACAGCTCCGAGCGGTACATGCCGCCCAACTCGGCCATGCGGAGGGGCAGTTCGCGGTAACTGCGAGAGCGGGAGCGGTAGATGAGGGCGTGGTGGGGGCAGAGGCTGGGGCGCAGCAGGACCTGTTCCGCGCCCAGGTCCATCGGCGGGAACATGTCGTCGCCGTAGTGGTCCCAGTGGCCGGAGATCTCGTACAGCTCGCGTTTGCCGAGAGCGGGCGAGTAGACGTGCCGGTAGCCGGCCCGCCCTTCCGCCTCGCGGATGTATTCCTCCAGGGTGTGCCGCACGATCGCCCCGTCGGGCAGCCAGTACGGCAGCCCGGCGCCCATCAGCGGGTCGGTGTCGAAGAGGTTCAGTTCGCGGCCGAGCCGGCGGTGGTCGTGCACGGTGGTCTCCCTCGAAATCTTCGGGATCCGGGGCGAGCACCGCGCGACGAAGCCCCGGGGCACTCGCCCCGGGGCTTCGGACATCTGGGTCAGCTGTCAGCGCGCCGGGACACTCTCCGGCGTCGTCGTGAGAGACGGGAACGGCTGGGCGCGCTGCATGGGCGTGACCGTAACAGGGCGTCGGCGCCCGGGCGACGGATTTTCGGCCCCGGTGCTCCTGGGCGCCCCTCGGCCTCGCACCGGCACTGCCCGACCTCACCCGAACAGCCCGTCGCACTGGTGTGCAGACCGTCGCGGTGGTGCCGTAGCCGTAGAGCACAGACCCGATCTCGGAGAGCCCGCCCACCAGAAGGCGCCTCCGCATGAGCCCCGCGCAGGAGGCACCCCCGATGACGCACCCTCCGGGCACCGTCCGTGTCCTCCTCGCCTCCGCGCTGTCCGTGACCGGACTGCTGACCACGGCCGCCTGTTCCGTCGACAACGAGCCGCGGCCCCGGTGGTTCTCGGCCTCCGCCCCCGCCACGGCCGTCTCGCCCGCCGGTGAGCAGCCCGCCGGCTCCGGGGCCGCCCTCACCGAGGCCATGGCCCAGGCCGCGCTGATCACCGAGGCCGATCTGGGCGAGCCGTGGGGGCCGACCCGAGGCGCCAGGACCTGGCGGGACGGGCTGCTCAAGGCGACCACGGAGAAGCGGGACTGCCAGCGGCTGCTCGACGCCCTGTACGCCGAGGACCTCTTCGGCACGCCGAAGGGCCCGCACGCGGTGTCCGCGCTCGACGACGCCGACACCGACGCCCAGTTGCGCTACCAGGTCGCCGCCCACCGCCCGGCGGACGTCGACCGCGCCCTCGGCTGGATGAAGTCGCTGCCCCGCCTGTGCGGCCAGTTCGCGGCCGCGACCACGCGCGGCGGCGTCCAGACCGTCGAGGTCAGCAAGATGCCGCTGCCTCCGGTGGGGGACGCCCGCCAGGCCCTGCGGGTGACGCTGGCCGGAGAGACGGAGGAGGGCGAGCTGACGTACCTCACCATGGATCTCGCCGCCGCGCGCGTCGGCGAGGAGGCCATCACCGTCACCAACGCCGGCCTGGACGAGGTGCACGCGGAGGTCACGCAGCAGACCGTGCAGCTCGGGGTGCAGCGGCTGACCGATCTCAGGAAGCAGGGCCGGGCGCAGATCTGACCGCACCCCCTGGGTCCCGTCAGTCCTGTCAGTCCTGTCAGTCCCGTCAGTCCCGTCAGTCCCGTCAGTCCCGTCAGTCCCGTTCGAAGCGCGTGCGGTGGGCGAGCACGTCACGTGCCACCTCGAGGGCCGTGCGCCCGCGCGCGAAGGCGTCCGCCCGCAGCCGCGCGAGCGCGTCGTCCGCGCCTACGCCGAGCTGCGCCATGATCATGCCCACGGCCTGGTAGACCTCGTCGTGGCCCGTGGCCAGCCCGCTCAGCCAGGCCTCCCCGTCCCGCGCCTCGGGCTCGTCCCCGCGCGCCAGCGCCGTCAGGGCCACCGTCATGACACCGGCCACGAGCCGGGCCACGTGCAGCTGGCGGGCGGTGAGCCCGCCCGGGTTGTCGCGGTACAGGTCGAGGGTGCCCACGTACACCGCGTCGCTGCCCAGCGGCACCGCGTACACCGCGCGCACCCCGGCCGCCGTCGCCTCCTGGGCGAAGACCGGCCAGCGTCCGGCGTCGCGGCCCGCCGCCAGGTCGCAGGCGAGGACGGGCGCGCCGGTCTCCACAGCGCTCTGGCAGGGGCCGTCGCCCAGCGTCGCCTGGAGCTGCGCCAGCTGCGCGGCGCGCGCGTCGCTGGCGCTGAGCTGCACGGGCATGCCGTCGCTGCGCAGCGACACGCTCGCGCCGACCACCGGCAGCAGCTCGACCGCGACCTCGCACAGCCGCCCCGGCACCTCACCGGGCTCGGCGCCCCGTACGCCCTGGGCGATCGCATCGGCGGCCCGGATCCCGTCCGGGTCCAGGTCACCGCCGGTTCGGCGAGGGCCGGGCTCACCGCCGGGGTCGTCCCTGGACCGCACGACAACCGCCTCCTTCGATCACTCCGGTGTACAGCGGGAGGGCTTTGGGGCTCCTGGGCCTGTTCGGGCGGACCGGTGAGCGTGCCGCCATGGGCGCCGCGCGCCTGGCGGGCAGGCCGGCACCCCACACCCCGTCGGCCGGCACCGGCGCGCCCCGGAGACCTCCAGGACCTCCCGTAACCTCCTGGAATCGTGCCCCGACTACCCGGAACAGATGGGGCGAAACTCCCGTTCAGCGCTTCTCATACGGGTTGTCCGGCTGCGGTACCCGCCGTACGGAGGTGACGTCGAGGACCGGCGGCCAGGCGGAGTCCGTGCCCAGTTCGCCCCTGGGGTGCCAGGTGCCGGTGACCGTGACCCAGGTGTCGACGGGCGGGGCGTCGGCGCCGCGCACCTCGGCCTTGCCGGTCGTGGCGTCGGCGGCGCAGCAGGAGACGAGGAGGCGGGTGACGTACCAGGTGCCGTCGCCGTCGCGGGTGACGAAGCCGGTGAGCCGGACCGTACGGCCTTTCAGCGAGCGGCTGCTGTCGTAGACCGCCCGGGAGCCGAACTCTCCGAGGGTGAGGTCGAGGGGGTTCCCGGAGGGCAGCGCGGGGAAGCCACCGACGCCCCGGGCCGCCCGCTGGGCCGCCTCGCGCTCCGCGCTGTAGGAGCCGAGGGCGGGCGGCGGGAACAGCAGCAGGGCCAGAGCGGGCAGAGCGAGGAGCCAGGCGACGCGGGGGCCGGCGGGGCCGTGGGTGTGACCGTCACGCTCCTCCTCGTGGCCGTCACTCTCCTCGTGGCCGCCAAGCTCCTCGTGGCCGTCAAGCTCCTCGTGGCCGCCGTGCTCCCCCGACGTCCGCGCCACCACCCCCACCACCGCACCCAGCAGCACCAGCCCCACCCCCGACGCCACCAGGTACGGCCGCAACCCCGCCTGGACATACCGCAGGTACAGCTCGCTGAAGAGCGACACCCGCAGGATCGCCGCGCCGACGAGGGCGAGCAGGACGGCCGGTCCGAAGCGCCTCACAGCAGCCACCACCCCACCAGCACGCTGCTCGCCACGGCCACCACCCACGTCACCGACGAGAACCGCACCGCGAAGGCCCGCCCGAACGTGCCCGTCTGGAGGGCGATCAGCTTCAGGTCCACCATCGGCCCGACCACCATGAAGGCCAGCCGCGCGGTGGGCGAGAAGCCGCTCAGCGACGCCGCCACGAACGCGTCGGCCTCACTGCACACGCACAGCACGACCGCCAGTACGGCGAGCAGCAGCACCGACAGCCAGGCCGACCCCGTGAACACCTCCAGGAGTGACCTCGGCACGACGATGTCGAAGGTCGCGGCGGCGGCCGCCCCGAGCACCAGGAAACCGCCCGCGTGCAGGAAGTCGTGCTGAAGCCCGGAGACGAAGGCGCGCGGGCCGCCGCCCGGCGTCTGCCCGCCGCCCCGCTTCGGCGGCCGCAGCCACTCCTCCCGCCCGAGCCGCGCCCACAGCCAGCCCATCACCACGGCCGTGGCGAGCGAGGCGACCAGCCGGCCGAGGACCATCTCCGGCTGCCCGGGGAAGGCGATCGAGGTCGCCACCAGCACGACGGGGTTGATCGCGGGCGCCGACAGCAGGAAGGCGAGCGCGGCGGCCGGGGCGACACCCCGCCGCATCAGGCTGCTCGCCACCGGCACGGACGCGCACTCGCAGCCCGGCAGTACCACCCCCGCCGCCCCCGCGACCGGCACGGCGAGCGCCGTACGGCGGGGCAACAGCCGCTGGAACACCCGCTCGGGCACGAACGCGCCGATCGCCGCCGACACGACCGTGCCGAGCAGCAGGAAGGGCACGCCCTGGACGGCGATCGCGGTGAACACCGTCCACCAGGCCGCGACCGGCGGGGTGTAGAGGTCGAGCGCGAGCAGGGGCCCGAGCACCGACACCACCGTCACGATGGCGATCAGCGCGGCGCCGCCGAGGACGGTGTACACGAGGGTGCGCAGGGCCGTCCGCAGCCCGTCGGCCACCGTCGCCGTCCGTTGGTTCTCCACGTGCCCCGCCCCGGTCGTTCACACTCCCGGAAGGAGGCTAACCCGCACGACTGTGCGAGGCCCGTGTTTCCTCACAGAGGAGGCTGTGCGGGCGCGGGCCCGAGGGTCGTCGTCCCGGGGGCCGTACGGTGCCCGAGCCCGGTCCGGTAGGCGTCCAGGGCCGCCTCCACCCGCCCGGTCCGCCGCAGCAGATCGCCCAGCAACCGGCACAGGTCGGCCAGGTCACCGGCGGCACCGGCCCGCTCCAGCAGGCTCAACGCTCGGACGTAGTGCTCCTCGGCGTCCTCGGTCCGGCGGGCGTCCTCGGCGATGATGCCGAGCAGCCGGTGCGCGGCGGCGGAGTGGACGGCGCCGCGCTCGGGGGACAGGTCGTCGAGCACCCCGTGCAGCAGGGCGGCGGCCTCGTCGGACTTGCCGCACCGATGGAGCACATCGGCCAGCTCGACGGCGACCTGGCTGCTGTAGAGGGCGGCACGCTTGGCCGTCAGCATGCCGAGGGCCTCCCTCAACTCCGCCTCGGCACTCTCGAGTTGCCCGTCCTGGGCGTACACATAGCCGCGCATCCAGTGGCAGTGGGCGAGTTCGGTGCGGATCTGCAGGCCCCGGTACAGCTCGGCGGCCTTGGCCAGCGAGGCGTCGGCCTCGGCGAGGCGTCCCTCGGCGACCAGGGTGCGGGCGACGGACCGGTGCATCCGGGCGACCAGGACCGGATCGCCGGACTGCGGAGCGAGCGCGAGCGCGAATTCGGCGGCCTGCGCGGCACGGGCATGCGCACCCATGTCCATATAGGGCCCGATGACGCTGGCGTAGAGCAACAGCAGGGCGTCCGGGTCGTGCAGGCCCCCACGGTTCAGCTCATCGAGGGCGGACTCCAGCAGATAGACGGCGTACCGGAGCTCCCCGGCGAGGTAGTGCGCCACGGCCCGGCCGCGCAGGGCCGGAACCCGGGCGGGCAGCGGCGCCCCCGCCAGACACCCCTCGGCCCGCTCGAAGTACTGCCGCCCGGCCACCAGCTCGCCGGTCTCCAGGGCGCACTCGCCCAGCCCCAGCAGCGCGGCGGCCTGTTCCGCGGCAAGCCCTTGCGTCTCCGCCTCGACGAGCAGCTCGGCGTACTGCTCCGCCGCCGGCTCGGCCTCGCCCACGGCGAAGATCCGCTGGGCCTCGGTCAGCCGCAGCCGCAGCTCGGTCACGAGCCGCGCGGAACGCCCGGTGGCGAGCTCGTCGAAGGCGACGCCGAGCCGCTCGGCGAGATGCCGCAGAGCGTCGTCGGAGGGCCGCACCCGGCCCGACTCCAGGGTGGAGACATAGGCCGGCGTGTACACGGGTTCCGCCAATTGCCGCTGCGTCAGTCCCCGTTCGACACGCAACCGCTGCACCCGGCGCCCGATCGTCCCCGGATCATCACGCTCCCCCACGCCAACTCCCCCTGCCCCTCTTGCCGTTCGCCGCCAGCAGCCCCTAGGTTAAACGGAGTGTTAAGCCGATTTGTCGAACATGCTTAACACGCTGCCGCCGTAGCCACCGCCCCCGTTGCGAGGTCGCCGTGCTGAGCCGCACACGCACCGCCGAGCGCTACACCAGAGGTCTCACCGCGGCGGTCATCGCCGTCGCGACACTGCTGCTCGCGGCGAACGCGGGGCCGGCGAGAGCGGACGCACCCCGGCAGGACCAGCGGGCCGTCGCCGACGCCAGGTGACGATCCTGCGGGATTCAGAACAGGCCGGGTAGCAGCTAGCCGGCGCGCATCATGTCCTTTGCGCTGTAGCGCGGCAGGTCACCGGTCTCGACCGTCCACACGCCCAGGTCGGTCGCAAGGGTGACGGTGTTCCCGTACGGCAGATGCAGCCGGTTCTCGTACCCGGGCCGACCCCCACACGTGCCGATTTCCCACTGGTACGTCCACGTCCCGTCGCGCGGGTCGACGATCAGGTAGTGGGGGATCCCCATCGCGGGGTAGTCGACGGACTTGCCGTGGTAGTCGTTGTTGGGATTCGACGGGGACACGATCTCGACAGCGAGGACGATCTCGCGGGCGTCCAGAGGATCATCCGTCTCCATGGCAGCCCTGGGCACCACCAGGACGTCGGGGATCCGGAGCTTGCCCAGCGACTCATCGTCGGTGTCCGTCGCCTCGGCGACAACCATGCCGTCGGGTAGCTGGGCAGCCAACTGATCACGCACATCCACCGCGGTCAGCTGGTGACGAGGCCGCGGGCTCATCATCATGATGAACGTCCCGTCACTGATTTCCGGGTACGTGAAGCCGGGCGGCGGCGTGAAGTGCTCACGCAGCTCTCGCAAGTGCCGGTAGATGGTCTGCTCGGTCATAGCACCGTCTCCCTTGGACCAACGCCGCTGCCCTGGTCACCTTGCGGGCACACCATGTGACCACCAGTGAAACCATGCTAAACCGCACCGACCCCGGTCGGCGGTGTCCACTACCGCACGGAGGTGCCGCCCCTGCCGACTGGCCCACGAAGGTGGCGTGCGCCTCTGACGAGATGGTGATCGTCGCCGAATCGCAGGAGCGTGAACGAGCCCATCATCCCTGCGGCTTCCCGCCACCTGCAGCACCGACTCGTCCAGGACGCCCCACACCGCCGGCTGTTGCTCCCGCTTCAGAACGCGCTGCCGGTCCATGCGGGC
The DNA here is from genome assembly GCF_056433405.1 of Streptomyces sp. NPDC044719. Taxonomy (NCBI): domain Bacteria; kingdom Bacillati; phylum Actinomycetota; class Actinomycetes; order Kitasatosporales; family Streptomycetaceae; genus Streptomyces; species Streptomyces sp. NPDC044719. Next base: position 417,984 of record NZ_JBWKHE010000003.1, on the reverse strand, counting down.
CGCGACCATCTCCTCGACCTTGTCCGGATTGTCGGCACGCAGCAGGGCAACTGGCTTCGCAGCACCCACCCCATGAGCCTCGAACAGCTCCCGTCAGTCATCAGCGCCGCATCCGCCCGCTCCCCGAACTCCCTGGTCGGGGCCGTGTGAGCCGTCTTGATCTGGTCGACGAGGGAGCCCGTGCAGAAGATGCAGTCCCCCAGTTCCTTCTGGGAGAGCCCCGCGCTCGCGCGCGCGTTGGCGTGAGGGGCCTTCAACCAGATCCAGCCGATCTTTCGGATTGACCAGAGGGCACAGGGCGCCTCTGGCGTGGCCGGCCGGATTGTCGTTCACCCTCGTCGACAGCGGCAGCGATCACCGCCAGTGGCAGGCCTGCCAGCGTGATTCCGCTAGATGCCGCCGCCGGTGACATGTGCTCGAGCCATGTGGTGCTCGGACGTCTTCGCACTTCATCCGCGCGTGAGCGATGGCCACATCACGGTTGGCGTGTACACGTCCCACGTGGTACGACTCTTCCCTTTGCAGATCTTGTGCCTTCTTTGTGGAGGCAAAGTGGAGGGGGAGCGGTGCGTACCGCGCGATCGTTAGTAGTTCACTCGGTGCTCCTGGCATTGCTAGGTGGGGGCATCCTGACGGCAGGCAGCGTGGCTGCGGCTGCAGGCGGGGCCGTCACGGCGAAGGGCCTGCCTGCAGCCAAGACGTCGAAGCCGTTGAAGCCTGAGCGTCCTATGACGCTCAAGGAACGGCGGGCCCAGGTCGACGAATTGCGGGAGCCGAAGACACCCGGCACGAGCATCAGCCTCCCGGGAAAGCAGACTCTGGAGAGCGACGCCTCCGCGCCCGACGTCAAGGGTGCCAAGTTGGAGCGGAGCCCTGCTGCGGCGGTTGCACTGGGGCCTCCGACGAACCTGCGGATTTCCCCTCATCGTTGGTTCGGCTTCGATGTGGAATGGGGCAACGTCAAGTACGACACCCCTGTGGGTACCGAGTCGATCTACAGGGCTTTGTACCGGGCGTCGGACAACAAGCTGATCAAGCAGTGGTGCGACTCGGACCCGGATGGCTCGAGTGACTCTTCCGGGAAGACGTTCGACTGGGGTGTCTCTGACCCGACGATCCTGACCCAGGGCGTCGAGTACTACATGAAGATCGCCGTGTCGGCCGACCGTGGAACGCATGCGGACCCGCTCGGCAAGGGCTGCGCCACCGGCTGGAGTACCGAGGCGAAGGGTCCGAACATCGCGGCCGAGGGGCGGCCGGTGTCCGTTCCTGTCAATGAGACGTACGGATGCGGTTGCCTGGACACCACAGGCCGGCCGATCTTCCAGGGCTACATCGGCGACCCGGTCAACACCGCCACCGGCGCCCAGACCGAAGCCACTGTGGACGCCCAACTGCCAGCGCCTGGTGTGCCGTTCGCGCTGCGGAGGACGTACTCGTCCAACAACACAGCTTCGGGGATCCTGGGCAAGGGCTGGTCCTCCGCCTATGACGTGCGGCTTCAGGTGTCGGACACCAAGGTGGTATACGCCGCCGACAGCGGGGCCCGCATCACCTTCGCCAAGGACGCCACCTCGGGTGCCTATACGGCCACGTCGCTCGGTGTCACGGCCACTCTGACCGGGTCGGCCACCAACGGCTTCACGCTGACCAGTGGCACGAGAGAGAAGCTCACGTTCAACGGCACGGGCCTGCTCACCGGCTGGCGGGACACCGGCGGTGCCGGCCTGACTTTCGCGTACTCGGGTTCGGACCTCGCGTCGGTAACGGATGCCGGCGGCCGGGTGGTCAAGCTGTCGGTCGATCCGGACAGCCATCTGCTGGAATCGGTCGACCTTCCCGGCGGTCAGAGCGTCGACTACGGCTACACCGGTGGACTGCTCACCTCCGTGAAGGGAACCGACGGCGGGACCGTCACCTACGGCTACGACACGGAGGACCAGCTCACCAGCGTCACCGACCCGGCGGGGCGCACGACGATGCAGGTCCAGTACGACAGCAGCGGCCGCGTCAAGGAGCACACCGACGCCGACGGCAAGAAGGCCACCTTCTCCCGGGCGACGCTGGAGACCGACTACCAGGACGCGGCCGGCGGCATATGGACCGACCTGTATCACGGCAGCGTGCTGCGCAACCGTATCGACCCGCTCGGCAATGTCACCTCGTATCAGTACGACGCGAAGCTGCGCCTGACGGCTGTCACGGACCCGGCGGGACGGCGCACGGCCATGACCTACGACTCCGCCGGTGGCCTGCTGAGCCGCACCAGCGGAGGCGTGACCCAGTCATGGACGTATGACTCCGCCCGCAACGTCTCGACCCACACGGACGGGCGCGGCGCCAAGACGACCTACAGCTACGACACGGCCCGGCGGCTGACCTCCCTCGACGGACCGGCGGGCAAGACCTCCTTCACGTACAACACGCTGGGGCAGGTGGCCACCACCACCTCTCCCCGCGGCAAGGTCACCTCGCTCGGCTACGACAGCAAGGGCAACCTGACCTCGCGCACATCGCCGTCCGGCGCGAAGACCACCTACACCCATGACGCGGCAGGACGCGTGCTGACCAGCACCGACCCGCGCGGCAACGCCTCCGGCGCGGATCCGGCCAAGTACACCACCACGTACGCCTACGACGGTGCCGGGCGGCTGGCGAAGTCCACGGACCCGGCCGGTAAGGCCACCTCCTACGACTACGACGCGAACGGCAACAAGACCAAGGTGACCGACGCGGCGGGCGGGATCACCGCCTACGGTTACGACAAGTTCAACCGCGTCACCTCGGTGACCGCTCCCGACGGCTCCGTCGAGACCACCACCTACCACGCGAACGGCAACGTCGCCTCCGCGACCGACGCGGCGGGCGGGCGGACGACGTACGGCTACGACAAGGCGGGCCGCCTTGCCTCAGTCTCCCCGCCCAACGGCAACGCCGCCGGCGCGGACCGGCCGAAGTACATGACCACGTACGCCTACGACAAGGCCGACAACCTCATCAAGACCGTCGCCCCGACGGGAGCCGCGACCACCACTGCCTACGACGCCCTCAACCGGCCCACCAAGGTCACCGACCCGCTGGGCCGCGCCACGACCACGGCCTACGACGCCAACGGCAACGTCACCCAGGTCACCGACCCGCTGGGCAAAGTCACCAAGTACACCTACACGGCCGCAGACCTGCTCGCGACGGTGACCGACCCGCTGGGCAAGGTCACAACCTACGGGTACGACGCCGCCGGCAACCGCACCTCCATCACCACTCCGCTCGGCAACAAGACGACCTACGCCTACGACGATGACGACCGCGAGGTGCGGATGGTCAGCGCCCGCGGCAACGCTTCCGGCGCCACGCCGGCGAAGTTCACCTGGACCACGGGCTACGACGCCGCCGGCCAACCTGTCAGCCTGACCGACCCGCTCGGCAACGTCGCGAAGAGAAGCTACGACGCCCTCGGCAACGTCACCTCCGTCACCGACCCGGCACAGCGCACCACCGACTACGGCTACGACGCCCTCGGCCACCTGGCCTCGGTGACCGCCCCCGACGGCGGCAAGACGACTTACGCCTACGACAAGGCCGGCAACCGCGTCCGGCGCACCGACCCCGCCGGGCATGTCACCGCCTACGGCTACGACCCGGCACAGCGGCTGAACTCCGTCACCGACCCACTCGAACGCAAGACGTCCTACGCCTACGACGCCGACGGCAACCTCACCAAGAAGACCACGCCCCGGGGCACGACAACCCAGACCTGGGACGTCCGCGGCCTGCTGGCCAAGGTGGACTACTCCGACTCCACGCCGGACGTCACCTACCAGCACGACGCCGCCGGACAGATGACCCTGCGCGACAACGGCGTCGTCTCCGAGGACTTCGGCTACGACAACGCCGGACGCCTCACCAAGACACGCGGCTTCGCCTACACCTACGACGCCGCGGGCCAGATGCTGACCCGCAAGTACGCCGACGGCAACACCATCACGTACACCTATGACGCCGACGGCCGCACCGCCACCATGGCGGCCGACTCCAAGACCACGAGCTACACCTACGACGCGGAGGCGAACCTCACCCGCAGCACCTTGCCCAACACGCTGACCGAGGACCGGTCCTACGACGCCGCCGCTCGGCTGACATCCGTCAACGCCGCGAAGGCGGGAGCGGTGGTCACCAAGACCGCGCTCACCCTCTCCCCGGCCGGGCAGCCCACGCGCATCGACACCACCCGGGCCGGGGTGGCCGCAGGCGGCTACGACCTGACCTACGACAAGGCCGGGCGGATCACGTCCGGCTGCGCCCCGCAGCCGCAGGTCAGCGGCTGTGCCGCCTCTCGCGCCACGGCCTATACCTACGACAAGGCGGGCAACCGCCTCACCTCGACGCTCGGCACGACGGCCACCAGCTACGACCACGACGCCGCCGACCAGCTCACCTCTACCACCACGGGCTCCACCACCACCAGCTACGACTACGACGGCGAAGGCAACCAGACCAAGGCCGGAGCCAACAGCTACACCTACGACCTGGCCGGGCAGATCTCCGCCGCCACCGTCGCCGGCACCGGCTACACCTACGAGCACGATGCCGAAGGCAACCTGGTCACCACCAGCAAGGCCGGCGCCGTCACCAAGCGCCTCCAGTGGGACCCCAACGCCCCGCTGCCCATCCTGGCCAGCGAGCTCGACAGCGCCGGGAAGGTCCAGCAGTCCTATCGCTACGACCCGCTCGGCCAGCCCACAGCCACCAAGAACGCTTCCGGCGCCGTCTTCACCTATACCCACGACGCCCTGGGCTCGCCCCTCGACGTCACCGACAGCACCGGCAAGGTCTACCAGCGCTGGGCCTACGACCCCTTCGGCAACCGGACCCTGGACACCCAGACCACCGGCGCCCCGTCATCCACACCGTCCTACACCGGCGCCTACCACGACACCACCACCGGCTACCTCGACCTGCGCGCCCGCCAGTACGACACCGCCACCGGCCGCTTCACCCGTCCCGACCCCTACACCCCCGACCCGGACACGCCCTTCACGCAGCCCTACGCCTACGTGGAGAACATGCCCACCAGCCGCATCGACCCGAGCGGCCTGTGCAGCGTCACCACGCAGCTGAAGGACCTGTTCTCGGGCAACTGGGGCTGGAACACCGAGTGCGACAAGGAGGATCGCGAGACCGCGACCCTGCCGCCCGCGTCCCAGTCGGCCAAGAACCTCTCCGACAAGGTCACCAACGGAGCCATCGAGGTCACCGGCCAGACCAGCCTCGGCCTCCTCGACGGCCTATCCCTCGGCGGCTTCAGCTACCTCACCGGAGCCGAAGTCATCTGCCCGCCGGCCTACAACGTCGGCTTGTACGGCAGCATGGTGCCCTTCCCCGTCGCAGGAGGCCGACGTCTCGCATTGGAGGGAGCCGAGTACGCCACCGCTTCCGTGTGGACGCGAATCGCGGCGACTCAGCCCGTCTATGCCGGAACTGTGCTGCCCAAGTCCTTCAACCTGCTCACCTCAAGCGGCCGCCGAATCTGGGTCCATCCCAATGCGACGAAGCACATCGCCGAGGAGATCATGCACAACAGCTTCTCCAAGAGCTTCAAAACCGAGGAGATGCTGGCCGGTCTCACCCGAGCAGTCGACGCCGCCACCGTGCAGGGCGTCCAGTACGGTCGGAGGGTGTTGAGTCATGGTTGGGAGCTGATCATCGCCAAGCCCAGGACGCTGACGGAGAACCCGGTGCTGAAGCATGCACGAAGGCTCGGGTGAGGGCCGGTGTCGTTCACGATCCACGGCGCGCGACCGCACGGAGGACCCACCGTTGAGATCGACGAGTACGTCCCCCTGACCATTCAGTGGCCGGGCTACGCACGCCTCCGGCAGGCGCCGCAGTCCATCGCTCTCGAGGTAGGGGCATCCTTGGTCGAGGTCAAGACAGACCGCGACAGCGGCGAGGTGGTGGAACTCGTACTGGTCGACGTCAGCCGGCCGGAAGACAGCGACGCCCCACTGCTCCTGCCCGGTGTCACTGAATCCGGTGTCCCACTGATGTCGTACGGCGAGTCCAGCCAGGGCAGCTCTGCGGGTGGGATTCACCTGTACACGGACGGGCTATGTGTTCGCTTCGGCCATGAGCCCGCGGCACGGGCAGTCGGTGACCCGACAGCAGTGTTCGGATTCTCGGAACTGGGACACCTGGTCGAGTTCGACGTGCGACTCGACCTCGAGCTCATGGCCCGACTACGCGCCGCGTGCGGCCTGGCCGGGTGATCCGTTCCTTCTCGTGCACATCGTGGGGAGAGTTGATCACCAGTCTGAGGAGGTCCTCGGACTGCGCTTCAGCGATCGCCCTGTAGCTGACCGCACATTGGCTGCGGACTGAGGCACCGCCCGGTGTTGTTGAACACGGGGCGGTGCCGCAATGGCGAGCGCGGTCACAGTCGCTTCACCGGACGCTCTGTGGCCGATTACGCTCGGCCTCCGTGTTTGTACGGGCGCCGTTTAGAGGACCGGGTAGCTGCCTGGACGATCGACTTCCCCAACACCGGCACCAGCGGCGACGCGGACACCCTCGCGTCGGTCGTCCTGGCCTGGGCACCGGACGCGAGCACGCTGTTCGCGATCTCGGAGAACGACAGCGACGTCTACTCGCTGCGCGTCTTCGACGCCGCCACGAAGACGGAGTAGGCCTCCGGAGAGACGGTGAGTATCCCGGCCTCGGGATTCTTGGAGTCACGCACACCGACGCCGAGCAGCCCGAGGTCGGCGACCTCGACACAATCGCCCCCGGTGCTTCCGCTGTACGACGACTTACGCCACGTCGCGCTCCTCAGCTGCTGGCTGGTCTCCATAGCGCTCCTCCATCACGTGGGCGATCAGGTCTGCCGAGTCCCGTACCGACAGGGCAGCAGCTCGCACTTGATCGTAATGGAGCCAACCTTCGCTGACACTATCCGGATTGGCCGTCATGTGCCCTTGGACGAAGTCCTCGGTGTAGACGATGTCAGGGTCGTCATCGAGGCGCAGGAGGTTGAAGGAGCCCTGCACACTCGGGTGCTCCCCCGCCGAGAACGGCAGCACCTGGATCTTCAAGCGCCTTTCGTTCCGGAAGCTCAACAGGTGCGCCAGTTGGTTTCGCATCACCTCCCGGCCACCCATGGGCCGGTACAGCACGGCCTCATCCAGCACCACCCACACCAGCGGCGGCTTCTCCTTCCGTAGGAGGCGTTGCCGCTCCATGCGGGCCTCGACCAACTCGTCGAGGTTCTCCGGTTGAACCGCGCCCAGCACCGCCCGTGCGTATGCCGGCGTCTGCAGGAGCCCGTACACCAACTGGCACTGGAACGTGCTGATGTAGGCCGCCCTCGCCTCCATCTCCGCATACGCCTGAAACCAGGCCGGGAGTTGGCTGCGCAACACCAACCCCACGAGCCTCGAAAAGCACCCGTCCGTCATCAGCGCCGCATCCGCCCGCTCCGCGAACTCCCTGGTCGGGACCTTGTGGGCCGTTTCGATCTGGCCGACGAGCGAACCCGTGCAGAAGATGCAGTCCCCGAGCTCCTTCTGGGACAGCCCCGCGCTCTCGCGGTAGCGGCGGAGCTCGGAGCCGAAGTAATCCAGCGGTGAGGCGGTGGGGTCGAGGCGGCGGATGTTGGGCATGGAGTGGTCACCCCCAGGTCAGAACGCGGCGCGGCGTTCATTTCGGTCCGTTGCCGAGCGTAGTCACTCGACTCCAGCCTGGAGGCATGGATCACGCAACCCACCAGCCCTGGCCAGGACTTGGCTCCCCGGGCTCCCGATACGGCACCGACTTCACGCTGGGTGAGCACAGCGCCCGGCATCTGCGCCGAATCCTCAGGGTGTATCTCATCGCCTGGGAGATGGCCGAGCTCTGTGACCCGGCCGGCCTCGCCCTCACCGAACTCGTCGCCAACGTCGTACGCCACACGCCCGACCGGCGCGCCGCGGTGCTGATGACGCGGTGGCCGGACGGGCGTGGGGTGCGGGTGGAGGTGACGGACGGATGCCCGCTACCGCCGCTGTCCACAGCTGTGGACGAACTCGCCGAGGGCGGACGCGGCGTGCTGATCGTCGACGCGGTCACGGACCGGTGGGGGTGGGATCCACTGCCCGACCGGCCTGGAAAAACCGTCTGGTTCGAATGCGATGTGAAGCCGGAAAAGAATAGGTGACTAGCGGGAATTCTCGCGTGCGCGAGAATCGTGAATATAGCGCCAACCGAAGTAGAAAACTCCGAGAGCCCCTGCCGCCGCGCCGACGCCGCACATCACCGTCGCCCACATGGCCATGTCCCGTGTGACCCACAGCAGACTCACCACGACCAGCGCCATGGAGAACAGCAGGCGTTCTCCATGGCCCGGGCCGCGACGGCCGGTCAGTCCCCGGTCGCCGTGCACTTGTACGTCACGCCCTTCATCCTGATGTCGCGGTACCCCACCTTCACGGTCGGGTTGGTGGGAGCGACGTCCGTGCCGCCGCCACCGCCGGTGTCCTTCTTGCGGCAGTAGTAGCCGAGCGCGTCGAGCTTCTTGATGTCGCTCATGGCCTGGTACTTCTTGTAGGACTTGATCATGGCCGCCCGCTTCTCCGCCGGTGTGGCCTCCTTCGCCTTCGTGTAGGCGTAGCACCCGATGCTGGCGCCGATCCCGACCCACGAGGCGCCCTTGGCCAGGGCCTTGGTGAGGCCCGCCGCGCCGCTGCCGATCCCCAGGACCGCACAGATCTCGTCCGCTCCGGCGCGAAGTTCCGGCTGGGCCGGAGCCGCTTGTGCCGACTGCGCTCCGGCAGCACACAGCGCGCCGGTCATGGCGAAGGCTATTACGGAAGAAATTCCCTTGCTTCGTACGCTCACGAAGTCCATCCCCGTTCCCCGTTTACTTCAATTGCATGGTCAGTGCGAAATTGAGGCTACCCACGGGGACACACGTACGCAATGGAGGAGTTGTGAACATCATTGGGAGGAGATTCAACCGGGTAAAACTTTTCTCAACGCCTCGTCAAGGCTTTTCGCTATCTCCGCGTCACCCGGCCGGCTTCCCCCCGGCCCCCGCGGAGGGCCGTACAGCGCGTCGAGTTCGGTGATGAGCGTGCGGTTCACCACGCCGTACAGGGGCGTGACCGGTCGGTGCACGGCCCCGCGCAGGGCCGGGTACAGGATGTCGCGGGAGTAACTGGTGCCGTCGGCGAAACGGTCGGGGGGCGTACGGACCGTGCTCTCGCCGGTGGGGGACGCCGAGGGCGACTCGGCGTACGCGCGGGCGTGCCGGCAGTCGGGGGCGGTGTTGGAGTCCTGGTAGGCGGAGGCGCGGGTCGCGGCGAACCCGGCGCGCAGCAGGCAGCGTTCGCTGTCCGGGTCGGTGAGGAACGCGATGAGTTCCTCGGCCTTCGCGGCCCGTTGCCCGGTCATGGACGAGGTGACGGCGAGGTTCTGGCCACCGAGCACCGCCTTGCCGGGCAGCCGGGCCACACCGAGCTTGTCCTTGAAGGTCTCGTAGAGGGTGGGATAGACGTACGGCCAGTGCCGCAGGAAGGTGGTGCGGCCCTCCGCGAAGGCGCTCAGCGACTCGGCCTCGCGGGACTCGTAGGCCTCCTCCAGCGTGTAGGGCTTCGCCGTACGCCCACGCAGCTCGGTCACACCCGCCGTCAACTGCTGTTCGGTCGCCACATACTTGCCGTCGCGGTCGGTCAGCTCGAAGTCCGGTACGGCCGAGGCGAACGCCTCGATCGCGTTGACGGTACGGCCCTCGTACGCGGCGAGCTGGGTGGTCCAGCCCGCGTTCTTGTCCTCGGGGTCGACCGCATCGATCAGTTCCCGCAGCTCGTCCCAGGTGACCTCGTCGCTGAGCTCGGTATGGGAGGCACTGGCCTTTTTCAGATGGTCCTTGCGGTAGTACAGCAGGCCCGCGTCGCTGTTGAAGGGGACCGCGTACCGCTCGCCGTCCCAGTACGACGTGCTGTCCACGGACGGGACGATGTCCTCGGGGGACTCGACGGCCGCGTCCGTCAGCGGGCGGATCAGGCCGGATTCGGCGAACTCCGGGATCCAGGTCACGTCGAGGTTCACCACGTCGTAGTCGGCGCCGCCGGACTGCAGGGCGCCGAGCAGCTGGCTGCGCTGCTGGTCGGCGGAGCCGGGCAGTTCCACCAGGCGGGCCCGGTAGCCGTGGCTGCCCTCCTTGGCGTTCCAGGCGTCGATGAGCTGCCGGCGGACGCCGTTCTTGCCCGTGACGTCCTGGCCGCTGGCCACCACGATCCGGGTGGAGGCGTCGGCACCCTGCGGCTGTTCCTGCCCCTCACCGCCGGTGCAGGAGGCGAGGGCGAGCAACGACAGCAGGGACAGCACGGCGGCGGGCAGGCGGCGGGCCGTCATTCCTCCCCCATTCCGACGCGGGCGACCTCGTCGTGCAGGGCGGGGACCAGGTCGTCCCCGGCGTCCAGGCAGCGGCCCCGGCTCGCCTCGGCGATGAGCCTGCCGGGGCGGCCGCTGTCGCAGGCCCCGCTGTTCAGGGTCACCATCGCCACGGGCACGCCCGCGGTCCCGGCCCGGTCGAGCACCTGCTTCAGCCGGTCCCCGGTCAGACGGGTGTCGTCCTCTCCGTCGGTGAGGTACACGATCAGCTGCGGCCTTTCGTCGTCGGCGCCGCGCTCCCGCATGAACGCCAGCGCGTCCAGCAGGGCGGCGGGCGGATCGGCCTCCGCGTCCCGCACCTTGGCGGCGTCGAGGTCCTCCTCGGCGTCCTTGCGGGCGTGTGTGCCGAAGCGCAGCAGCTCGGTGTGCGTACGGCCCTCGATGCCGTGCACGGCCCACATCCCGTACTGGTCCTCCCCGCCGAGCCCGGGCAGGGTCCGCTTCAGAATGCCGGGGCCGCCGCTGGGGCCGTCCCACAGACCGGCCATCGAGCCGGAGCTGTCGAGCAGGAAGAGCACCCGGCCGGGTCCGTGCGCGTTGCCGTACTGCTCCAGTGTCTCGTCCAGTCGCGACGGGTCGGCGGAATCCGCCGGGCGGACGGTGCCGGTCAGCCCGTCGGGAGCCGACTCGGTGTCGAGCAGAGCGCGTTCACCGCTCGCTGACCTGAAGCCCTGCTCGCCGAGCACCGCCCGGCCTTCCGCACTGGCCAGCCAGGTGCGGAAGCGGTTCGCCTCGTCGTCGCGCGCGTTCGCGTCCCGGTCGCCGTGATCCCAGCGCACCCGCACGAACGTCGGCTCCAGACCGGGTACGTCGTCGGGGTAGGCGGCGGTGCGCGGGACGCGTGTGACCGGGTGGCAGCCGACCCCGCTCCTGAGCAGGAACTCCGGGACCAGGGCCGCGCCGCGGTCGTCCACGGCGCCTACGTCGGGCAGCGTGCACAGCAGTTTGACGGCCGAGGGCTCGGGCCGCTCGGGCCGGGTGATGAGCCGCTCGGCACCGCGCGCGTCGTCCCCGTCGCCGTACAGGCCCACGGTCGCCAGCAGTGCCGATCCGGTGAAGCCGGGGTCGGGGCGGTGCACTTCGGCGGCGCCGGGCAGTCCTTCCAACGCGTCGACCAGCTCCGGCAGCGACCGCCCGGTGAGCTTCCCGAGGGGCCCGGCGAGGTCCTGCGGCACGGCCAGCACGACCGGCGAATACGCGAACGGCTCGGTGTCCGGCTCCAGCCGGGCGAAGACCCGGTCCTCCTGCGCGGCGGTGACGCGGCCGACGTCGGCTCCGGTCGCGGGGATCCACACGTCCGGCTGGGGGCCGATGTCCCGCTGCGGGTTGTCGTCCTCGCGCGGCTGCTGCCAGGTGTCGGTCCGCTCGCCCAGCGCGCTCACCACGGCGGCGGCACCGGCGCTGTAGACGGTGACGCCGCCGCGCCGGCAGCCGTCGTCCGTGGTGTTCGTGTCCGAGGCGAAGTAGGCGTCCGCGACGGCCTGCATCGCCGGTTCCAGGTCGGGGTCGGTCAGCACGCGCAGCTCCAGGGCCGGCGCGCAGGTCCCGGAATCGCCGATGAGGGCGAAGATCCCGTAGCCGCCGGCACCGGTGGCGAGCAGGGCCAGCAGGACGGTGAGCAGGGTCCTGCCGAGCCGGTCGACGATGGCCCGGACACTGTTGGCCGCGCGTCTGAGCAGGCGTGACCGGCGCGGGCGGGACGGGAGGCCGGGCCTCGGCGGCGGGGGAGGGGCCGGAGGTTCGGGCGCGGGCTCGTACACAGGCGCATGCGAGGGCACCGGCCGCGCCGCCAGCAGGATGTCCGCGTCCGGGTCCCACGGAGGAGCCAGTGCCTGCGGTATCTGCGGGTCGTCCTCCTCCGCCTTGTAACCCGCCTCGTCCATCCGCTGCTTCAGCGTGGGGTACAGCTCGGAGAGCCACACCTCCCCGCCCTCGTCGAGGACTTGCGCCAGCTCGCGGGTGAACGGCGTCGCGACGTCGGCGTCCCCGCCCAGGATGCAGCGGTTGGGCTGGACGCTCATCAGGAGCAGGACCTTCTCCCTGTTCCCCTCCGGGTCGGCGAAGCGGTGCCAGATCTCCGCCGCGTGGCCCGCGTAGCAGCAGTCCAGGATCACCAGCACCTTCTCGGCACGGCTCTCGGCGACGCAGATCTCGCTCAGCACCTCGGCGAAACTCACCGCACCGGGCAACTCGCCCGCGAGCACCCGCGCGGTGCGCATCTGGAGGTACAGCTCGCCGCCGGACGTGTTCACGACGGCGTGCCCGGCGAAGTAGAGCAGCAGCAGGCCCTCCGCCTCGCTCACGGCGCGGTGCAGCGCGCCGGTGAAGTCGTGCTGGGACGGGGAGGGCAGCACCGTGACCTCACCCGCGCCGAACACCCGGCCCCGGTAGAGGGCGTCCTCGAGTGTCGTCCGGTTGTGCCGCACGGCGGGAAGCTGGCCGGTCACGCCATACGGAGCCGGTGCCGTGTGGTCGTACTCGGACACACCGACGAGCAGCGCCCGGTTCACTCGGCCGCGCGGGTCGAAGCGGCTCACCGGGCTACGACCCGTCGGAGCCCAGCGGACGGATCTCCGAATCGGGTTCGCCGCCCTGGAGCCTGCGGCGGTTGTTCTTCCAGGTCTTCACCGCGCGGGCGGTGTACTCGGTCAGCGCCACGACCGTCGCGACGTTACCGAGCAGTTGGAGGACGAGCTCGATGTCGGGTCCCAGACGCCCCTTGGGCCCGTCCGTGCTGGTCCGCTCCTCGATGCGCAGCTGCTCGGCGGAGAGCAGCTGTTCCAGCGGTTCGTCCCGCTCCAGCCATGCCCGCAGGGCTCTGACATCGTCCACGGTCGCGCCGGCGCCCAGCCGGACGCGTACACCTAAGACAGCCACTTCGTCCCCCTCTGTCATACCCGACATCATGACACCGGGTCAGGCCCCGAGGGCAGACCTTTGACACGAACCGCGCAAGCGATCGCACGCCCTTTTCACGCCGAGCGCACCCGGCGCACGGGTGCTCAGCCCTGGGTCTGGAGCTGGCGCAGCTGCCGCTGGACGTGGTCGAGCGCCCCCTCGCGCCGCCCGGGCACCCGCCCCCGCAACTCGGCGAGCCCGGCACCCAGGTCACGTGCCTGCGCGGGGTCGGATATCTGGCCCCACTGGTGGTGGGCCCGGTCGACGGCCGACTCGACGGCGGGCGCGTCCACCGCCTGCCCGGCGTTCAGCCGGACGGTGGCCACCGCCAGCCAGGTGCGGCAGCTGCGGGCCGCGTCCCCGGCGAACATCGCCAGGTCGGCCCGGACCTCGGCCCAGTGCAGGGCCTCTTCGGAGGCGGGTCCGTGCGCGGCGACGGCGGCCTGCTCGTGCCGGGCGGCGAGCGCGTCGGCGTCCTGGTGCCGGCCGGCCTGGACGGCGGCGGTGATGGCGGTGTGCGGATCGCCGCTCACCGGCCCCTGCGCGCTGACCACGATGTCCCGGCCGGCGCTCTCCTGCGCGATCCGGGCCAGCGCCTGCTGGTGCAGCTGCTCCGGCGGCGGGCGGAACCCGCTGCGCAGGATCGTCGCCACGGCCTTCATGTACGCCGGTACCGCGACCGTGCGCCGGGACGGCGGTGGTGCGATGCGCCCGTGGACGGCGGTGCCGCGGCCCGAGTCCAGAGGGGTGCTCCGCAGCAGCTCCCAGGTCTCGGCGTCCGCGTGCAGGTCGAGCACGAGCGTGGTCGCCCCGGCGGGTCTGAGCCGCAGTTCCTCCCGGAACCAGTGCCAGGGGAAGGCCGTGTAGCGCACGGTCGGGGCGGTGGTGCGGGCCAGCGCGAGGTGCGGCAGGCGCTGCTTGCGGTCGAGCTGGAGCTGTCCGGTGACGTACACGGTGAGCGGGCCGGGGGCCGTGGCGGCGGCGCGGAGCCGGGTGAGGACGGCCTGCGGATCCAGCGGGTCGGCGAGTTCGACGACGTTCGCGGTGTCCGTGCCGGACAGCACGGCGGGCGGCACGGCGGCGAGGACGGGGAGCACGGAGGCGGCGTCCACCAGGCGCCCCTTGCCCAGCGGCGAGGCCGCCAGCAGCAGCACGGTTCCGGGCATCTCTTCCCCTCCCCCGGTCGATCAGGTACGGCAGCACCGTAACCTCTGCGGCTGCAAACGAGGGCCTGAGGGCCGTAAACCTCCGCTTTCGAGGGGCTTCGCCCGCCGACTTGCCAGCCGCTGCCGGGCGGTGTGCCCTGGTAGGCAGGGGCAGGGAGAGAGAGGAGCACTCTCATGGCTCATGCGGCACCCGCCTCACGCAAGGTGACCAGGCAGCTCACGCAGCGCCGTACACCCGATGTCTTCAGCGCGCGGACCCACGCGATGGCCAGGGTCGGGGTTCCCCTCGCCCTCGGGCTCGTCTACGGCTACTGGGCCGCGGCCAACCGGCGCTACGGCGGGCCCATCACGGGCTGGAACCTGCTGTTCGGCTTCGTCACCGCGCTCGTGTTCGCCGTGCTGTTCGCCGCCGTGTGGCATTTCGGCCCGCGGCTGCGACGCGAACTGCACGCGGCGCTCTGGTTCGCCTTCACGGGCTGCGCGACCGGCTTCCTCATCAGCCAGTCCGGCTTGTCCGTGCTGTGGTCCATGTGGCTGGGCATAGCGGCCGGGGCGGGTGTCCTCTTGATCATGTTCTACCGCTACTACACGCACGAGGACGCCTCGGGACACCGCATCGACTGACCGGGTCCGGTCGTCCCGGGGGTGCGCTCGTTCGGCTTGACATATGAGGCCGATTGCAGTCACACCGGGCGCGGAGCGGGCCCGTGGCGGCTTGCCTGGGAGGGTGCCCGAGCGCGACCGGGCGCCCGTACCCGAGCAGGCGCCCCCACGACTGCGGAACGCCCTGTCGGCCGTTCTGCTGGCTCTCGCGTGCCTGCTCGTACCGTTCGGGGCGCTCGCGTCCTGGGCGGCGCACGGGCTGACCGACACCGGCCGCTACGTCCGTACGATGGCTCCGCTCGCGGCCGACCCGGACGTGCAGCGCGCGGTCGCGGACGCCGTCGGGGACGGCATCATGCGGGAGGCGGGGCACGAGCTCGACACCGGCTCCCTGCGCGGCGCGGTCGGCCCCTTCGTGCACGACGCGGCGCGTTCCTTCACCCGCACCGAGGCGTTCCGCGCCGCCTGGGACGCGGCGAACCAGGCCCTCCACGCCGCCGTGCTGCACGCCCTGCGCGACGACGAGACGCACGCGGCCGCGGTCACGGTCGACCTCGCCCCGGTCGTCGCCCGGGTCAAACGCCAACTCGCCGACGACAACGTGTCGTTCGCCCACCGCATCCCGGTCGCCCACGCCCGGGTCCCGGTGCTCCCGGCCGGGGACGTGGACCGACTGCGCAGGGGATACGACGTGCTGGACACCGCCGCCTTCTGGCTGCCGCTCACCGCCGCAATCCTGGCCGTCGCCGGGATCGCCGTCGCCGCCTGCCGCCGCCGCGCGGTCACCGCCCTCGGCCTCGGCACGGCCCTGGGCGGCGGGCTGCTGGTCCTCGCCGTGGCGATCGGCCGCCGCCTCACCCTCGCCGACCTGCCCGACGCGCTCCACCGCCCCGCGGTGGGCGCGGTCTACGACGCCCTCACGACCACCCTGCGCACGGTCTCCTGGCTACTCCTCGCCCTCGGCCTGACGGTGGCCCTCACCTCATGGCTCACCGGCCGCTGCCTCGCCGCGCGGCGACGCGGGCGAGGGTCCGCAGTGCCCGCCGCAGATCCCCCTCCGGAGCCGACGCGAGCCCGAGCCTGACGGCGTCGGGCGTGTGGCCGGGGGCGACGGCGAAGGCGGGGCCGGGCGTGACGGCGATGCCGTGCGCCGCGGCGGCGGCCGTGAAGGTGTCGGCACGCCACGGGGCGGGCAGCTCCCACCAGGCGAAGTAGGCGCGCGGGTCGGACCGTACGGCGAAGCCGGAGAGTTCCTCGGCGAGGATCCGCTGCCGCCGCGCCGCGTCCGCCCGCTTGGCCTCCACCAGCCGCGCCACCGTCCCCTCCGCGGCCCAGCGCACCGCCGCCTCCAGCGCGAACCGCCCCGCGCTCCAGCCGCCCGACCGCACGGCGTCGGCCACGGCACCGACCCGCTGCGGCGGCACGACGAGGAACCCGACGGTGAGCCCGGGGGCGATCCGCTTGGAGAGCCCGTCGACGACATGGGCCAGGGCCGGGGCATGGGCGGCCAGAGGATCACCCGTCCCGTGCCGCTCACCCGACCCGTGCAGGAAGGACCAGATGCGGTCCTCCACGATCGGGAGGTTCAAGTGGTGGATCAGCTGGGCGAGTTGCAGCCGCCGTGTCCGGCTCGTCGTCAGGGACGTCGGATTGTGCAGCGTCGGCTGCAGGTACAGGGCGGACAGCGGTGCCGTGCGGTGCGCGGCCGCGACGGCCTCCGGGAGCAGCCCGGCCGGGTCACCGGCCAGCGGCACCAGGGTGATGCCCAGCCGGGCCGCGATCTCCTTGACCAGCGGATACGTCAGCTGCTCCACGCCGACCCGGCCGCCCGGCCGGACCAGGGAGGCCAGGACGGCGGCGATGGCCTGGCGGGCGTTGCCGGTGAACAGCAGCCGGTCCGGGGCGGGGCGCCAGCCGGGTGTGGCGAGGAGGGCGGCCGCGGCCTCCCGGGCCCCCGCGGTGCCGGTGGCGGCGGCCGGCAGCAAGGCCTCGGCCAGCACGTCGGGACGCAGCAGCGGCGCGAGGACGGGGGCGAGCAGCTCCGGCTGGCCGGGGGCGCTGGGGTAGTTGAGCTCCAGGTTGACGGGCGCGTCGGCCGGGCCGGGCTCGGCGAGCGCCCGCCCCGCCGGGACCGCCGGTCCGGCCCGTACGAAGGTGCCGCGCCCCACCTCGCCGACGACCAGCCCGCGCCGGACGAGTTCGCTGTACACCCGGCCGGCCGTCGACGGGGCGATCCCGCGGCGCCGCGCGAACGCCCTTTGCGGCGGCAGCCGTTGACCGGGCCGGAGCCGTCCGGTGGCGATGTCGTCGGCGATCCTGTCGGCGATACGCCGGTAGTCACCCATCGGTTCGGTCTCCCCCTTGGATTGCACCGAGAGCAAAGATCTTATTGCACCGAGTAATGGGGCGGCCTAGGGTCGTCCTCATGGCACCCTTCCTCGCATACGAGGACAAAGGCCCCGAGAACGCCGGGCAGCCGCTTGTCCCCAAGGTTCCCCTGGTTCTCGTCCACGGCCACCCCTTCGACCGCACGATGTGGACCCCGCAGCTCGAGACGTTCTCGGCGGACCGCCGGGTCGTCGCCCCCGACCTGCGCGGCTACGGCGCCTCTCCGGTCACCCCCGCCCTCACGGACTTCTCCGGATTCGCCCGGGACATCGAGGCCCTGCTGGACGAGCTGAGGGTGGAGTCGTTCGTCCTGGCGGGCCTGTCGATGGGCGGCCAGATCGCGATGGACTGCTACCGCCTGTTCCCCGAGCGCGTCAGCGGCCTGGTCCTCGCGGACACCTTCCCGTCGGCGGAGACCCCTCAGGGCGTCCGCACCCGCGACGCCATGGCGGACCGTCTCCTGACGGAGGGCATGCGCGGCTACGCCGACGAGGTCCTGGAGCGGATGGTCGCCCCGTACGCCCCCGCCGAGGTCAAGGCCCACGTCCACCGCATGATGACCGCCACCGCACCCGAGGGCGCCGCAGCCGCCCTGCGCGCCCGCGCCCGCCGCCCCGGCTACGACGACCTGCTGCCCCGTGTCTCCGTCCCGGCCCTGGTCGTCGTGGGTGCGGACGACTCCTTCACACCGGTCTCCGACGCCCTGGCCATGCACACGGCCCTCCCGGACTCGGCGCTGCACATCATCGACGGCGCGGCCCACATGCCGAACCTGGAACGCCCGGACGTGTTCGACCGGGCGCTGGGGGAATTCCTGGCCCGCGTCGACGTACGGCAACCTTCCTCCGCCCCACCCCGTCTTTGAGGGAGGATGCGGGCGAACCACCCCGCGAACGGAAGGCCGGCCTGTGAACACCGCCGCTGCCGAGTGGACCGCCACGGACGACGGGCCGGAGGACCGCCCGCCCGGGCGGAGGTTCGGCGCGGGGTTCGCCTTCCTTCTGCTCGCGGGTGTGAGCGTGGTCGTCGGCTTCCGCACCGCCGACAGCGACGGCATGACACCCGTCCCGCAGCTCCTCGCCTTCCTCCCCTGGCTGCTCGCGCCCACCGGCCTGGCGCTGCTGCTCACCCTGCGCTCCCGCTGGTGGCTGGGAACGGTCTGGGGAGTCGCCGTGCTCGGCCTGCTGGCCTGGTTCATCGAACCGTACGGCAAGGTCGACGACCCGGCGGGCCGCCCGGTCGCCGACCTGCGCGTGCTGACCTCGAACGTCGAGTTCGGGCAGGGCACCGGCTCCCTGGTCGCCGCCGTCCGCCGCGAGAAACCGGACATCGTCTTCGTGCAGGAGTGCGACTACGACTGTGACGCGCGGCTGAAGAAGGACCTCTCCCAGGACTTCCCGCACCGCAGCGCTGTCGAGGGCGGCGGCTCCGAGGGCTCCGCCATCCTCAGCCGCTTCCCGCTCCGGCCCACCGCCGGCGTCCCCGGCACCATGGGCATGCCCGGGGCGGTCGCCGACGTGGACGGGCACGCCGTACGGCTCCAGCTCGCCCACCCCATGCCCCCGCTGCCCGGGCAGGTGGACCTCTGGAAGCGGGAGCTCGGGGCCGTACGCGCCGCTGCCGTCACCGACCGCGGCACCCCGCTCGTCCTGGCCGGCGACTTCAACGCCTCCCAGGACCACGCCGCCTTCCGCCGCATCCTCGACACCGGCCTGCGCGACGCCTCCCGCCTGGACGGCGCCGACCGCACGGCCACCTGGCCGGCCCTGACCGCCCCGACGCTCGGCGCCCAGATCGACCATGTGCTGGTGTCGCGGGACTTCGCGGCCCGCGACACCCGCGTCCTGGACCTGGCCGACACGGACCACCGATCGGTGATCACCGACCTGACGCTGCATCAGCGCCCTGAGGGTGAGTCCTAGCGTCCGGACTTCTCCAGGGCCTTGTCCATCGCCGCCGCGAAGCCGTTGGCCCAGAGCTGGTTCACCCGGGAGCGCTCAGCGGCGTTCGGAACGGCGTTGGTGCAGGACGTGCCGGGCCCGCCACCGGACATCAGCTCGCTGCACGGGCCCGAGTAGTGGTCGGGCAGACCGAGGACGTGACCGGTCTCGTGGGCGGTGACCCGCGTGGAGTCGTACTGCTGGTTCTGCCTGTAGTCGAGGAAGATGTAGCCGCTGCCGTGCCCGTCGGTGGAGGCGTACGAGCCACGGGAGTCATTGCCCTCCCGATAGCTGAAGTCGGCGGAGGACGCGGACCCCGACTGGAGTCTCACGTTCGACACCGAGCTGTTCCATATCTGGGTGCTGCGCGCTATCTGGGAGCTGAACGTGGGCGCACGGGACGCGTCGTAGACGACGGTGACGGCCGCGGTGGAGCTCGGGTTGGCGGCGCGCTTCTCGGCGACGGACTTCAGGACGGCCTCGAAGAAGGCCCTGCTGGCGTCGGATTCGGCGGACTGGGCGACGTACCCGGCGTGCGGGGCCGTGGCAGGGGCAGCCGCGGCGGGAACCGTCGTACCGAAGCCGACCGTCGCGAGGCCGAGGCCGAGAACCGCCAGGGCGGACGTGGACTTTCGCATGGAGACTCCTTGGTGGGGGTGAGTCGTCACCGGTGAGTCTCGATGCCTGTGCGGCGCCTGTGATGATGGCAGCCGGGGATAGGACAGTACTATTGACTGCCCAATTCACATGCTTTAGCGGTGAATTATGTGGCTGGTTAGCGACGCGATTCCGCCTTAGCCTCACGGAGCATGGAGCTCGAGGTGAGGCACCTCCGCGCGCTGTGCGCCATAGCCGACACCGGCAGTCTGCACCGCGCCGCCCGGCACCTGGGCGTCGCCCAGCCATCGTTGAGCACACAACTGCGCCGCATCGAGCAGGAGCTGGGCGGCCCGCTGTTCCTGCGCGCCCGCACCGGATGCCGCCCCACCCCGCTGGGCCGGCTGGTCCTGAGCCGCGCCCGTCCGCTGCTGACCGAGATGCGCCTGCTGGTGGTCGAGGCGAGGGCGGCGGCCGCCGACGGCACCGAGCTCCGTATCGGCTCGACGGCGAGCAAGGCCCTGGCGGGCTGGCTGCGCCGGCTGCGCGCCCACGGCCAGAACCCCACCCTCCATATGAACGTCTCCGCGAACGCCCTGCTCCGCATGGTCGTGGACGGCCAGCTCGACGTCGCCTTCGTGCACGAGGTGGAGGGCTGCCCGCTGCGGATCCCCGCCGAACTCCGGCTGCGCGTCCTGGTCGAACGCGAGCCGCAGTGCGTGTCGCTGCCCGTCGACCACCCGGCGGCCGGAAAACCCGAGGTCGACCTGCGCGACCTGGCCGGTGACCGCTGGATGATCGACCCGACGGTCGACGGCGAATGGGACGCCGTCCAGCGGATGTTCCGGGCCGCCGGCGTCAGCCCGCACGTCCTGCACGGCGACTACCACACGGCCGACGCCCTGGTCGCGACCGGCGAGGTCGTCACCGTGTGCCAGCCGACCCGCGCCCCCCGCCCCGACATGGCGGTACGCCGCATCAAGGGCGACCCTCTCGGCGTACGGCTGCTCGTCGCGGCTCGTACGGAGACGGCCCTGGCCGGGGTCTGCCCCGCGCTGGAGGAGGCGTACGGGGAGGTGGCGCGGCAGGCACCGGCGTACCGGGAATGGCCGGCCCGGGACTGGCCGGACGAGAAGCGGGAGGACCGGAAGCGGGCGGAACCCGACGGCCCGCACAGACCGCCGAGCCCGGCCCTCCCCTGATCCTCCCCTGACCCTCTCGACGTACGGCGGCTCAGACGCCGATGTCGCAGCCGTCCGCGCGCCACACGGCCACGACCGCCGGCCGGACGTGCTTCCCGGGCCCGTCGGGCCAGGTGCTGGCCGGCTTCTCCACGGTCGCGCCGTCGATCTCGCCCGGGTGCTGCACGGCGACGAGGACGCGCCGGTCCTGGATGATCGGCCCGCAGGTCTCGGCGCCCTTCGGCACGGTCAGGAACTGCTTGAGCTCACCGCGCCGCTCGCCCCGGGTCGCCACACCGAACAGGCCGTCGTGCGAGCCGAGCTGGGCGCCGTCGGTGGAGAGCCACAGGTTGCCGTAGGGGTCGAAGGCGACGTTGTCCGGGCAGGAGATGGGGCTGACGCCGTCCTTCGGGAACCCGGCGAAGTACGTCGCCGGGTCGTCCGGGTCACCGGCGACCAGGAACAGCGACCAGGCGAACTTCGTGCTCTCCGGCCGGTTCCAGCGCTCGGTGAGCTCCAGCACGTGCCCGTGCTTGTTGGCGTGGCGCGGGTTGGCCTCGTCCGCCTTGGCGTTGGAGCCGACACCGCGGTTGGTGTTGTTCGTCAGGGCGACGTACACCTTGCCGGTCACCGGGTTGGGCTCGATGTCCTCGGGCCGGTCCATCTTGGTGGCGCCCACCTTGTCACCGGCGAGCCGGGTGAAGACGAACACCTCCTCCGCGGTCATCCCGTCGACGTGCGAGACGGCACCCTTCGCGGTGGCGGTGGCCAGCGGAATCCACTGCCCGCTCCCGTCGAACTCACCGTCGCCGGGCAGCTTGCCCGTGCCGTCGATCTCGATGGCGGGGGAGTCACCGGTGAGCTTGGCGACGTACAGCGTCCCCTCGTCGAGCAGCGAGAGGTTGTGCTCACGGACAGCCCGGGAGGTCCCGTGCCTCATCCGCTTGCTGCCGACGAACTTGTAGAAGTAGTCGAACCGCTCGTCGTCACCGGTGTAGACGACGGGCCGGCCGTCCTGCGTGAGCCGCACGGTCGCGGCCTCGTGCTTGAACCGACCGAGCGCGGTGTGCTTGCGGGGCGTCGACTCCGGGTCGTACGGGTCGAACTCGACGACATACCCGAACCGGTGCACCTCGTTCGGCTCCTGGGCGACGTCGAACCGCTTGTCGAACCGCTCCCACTTCCGCTCGCTGGCCCCGGTCCCGATGCCGTACCGCTTGTCGGTGGCCCGGCCGGCGTTGGCGAAGTACTGGTTGAAGTTCTCCTCGCCGTGCAGGGTCGTGCCCCACGGGGTGACACCGCCCGAGCAGTTGTTGAGGGTGCCGAACACCTTGGTGCCGGCCGGGTCCGCGGAGGTCCGCACGAGCTCCGACCCGGCGACGGGCCCGGTCAGCCGGAACTCGGTGGTGACGGTGACACGACGGTTGAGCTGATGCCGGGAGACGGCGGTCAGCTTGCCCGTCTTGCGGTCCCCCTCCACGACCACGGCGGACAGCCCGTGCGCGGCCCAGGCGATCTCGGCCTGCTCACGGGTGGGGTTGGCGGCGTCGTACCCGCGGAACATGAGCACCTCGTCCGTGTACTCATGATTGGCGACGAGAAGCTGCCGGTTCCGCTCCCCGGGCAGCGGCAGCAGGGCGAGAAAGTCGCAGTTGTACCCGAACTGACCGGCCTGGGCCTTGGCGGTCTGCTTCTCCGGGTCGAAGGCGGGCGCCCCACGCAGGATGGGCTCGCCCCAGCGGATCACGACGTTCTGCCCGTAGCCCTCCGGCACGGTCACGGCGTCGGTGGTGTTGGGCGCGACGGGCGCGAAGCGCAGCCCGCGCGCGCCCTTGTGTTTACGCCGGGCGGCAGCGGCGGCGTCCGCTGCGGATGCCGATGCCGGTGCCTGGGCCGGTGCGGCACCGGCAGGCTGCGCCTGCCCGACGCCCACGGCCCCCGCACCCGCGGCGGCCACGGTCACCACGGCCGCGGCCCGCATCATCGACCGGCGGCCGATCGCACCGGCGATCACATCACCGACGTACTCGTTGGAGCTGGTGTTGGGCACCTCGTGGAAGCAGGCGTCACCACACCGGAAACGACAGGTCATGGCGGACCGGCCGCCAGGGTGCGAATCGGACGGCGTTCCGATCAACGGCAGCAGCTTTCGCACTTTGCTCTCTCCTTGGATGCCCTTGGTGTCAGCGTGACCGTAGGAGCACATACGTGCGGGAGCCGGGCGCCAGGATGAACAGCGGGTGAACCTGCGGCAGCCGTACGGCAGTTGCGGCGATTCAGCAGGACGTCATGTCGGCAGGCCGGATGTCCCCCTTGACAGAGGGGGCCTCGCACACCCGACCCTGCCCAAGATCACACGGGAGGGCCGCTAACCTTACGTGTCCGTCCTGGCCAGGGATTGACGGGCTTCAACTCACGCGAAGGGTTGCGCGCACATGGGCATTCTCACTCTCTTGCGGAACGCGTTCGGACGGTCACGCAAGTCACGGACCGCCGAGGCGGAGGGTGCGGCGCGG
This sequence comes from Streptomyces sp. NPDC044719, assembly GCF_056433405.1. NCBI lineage: Bacteria > Bacillati > Actinomycetota > Actinomycetes > Kitasatosporales > Streptomycetaceae > Streptomyces > Streptomyces sp. NPDC044719. Next base: position 394,270 of record NZ_JBWKHE010000003.1, on the reverse strand, counting down.
CCGGCCACGACCACGGAGGAACCGACGGCAACGCCGTCGGACGCCCCCTCGACCCCCCAGGTCCAGGTCCCCGCCCAAGAGCCCCCCACCGCCTCCGGAGAACGCCACACCCCCTCCCCCACCGCAAGCGTCCCCGAGCCCCGCACGTCCTCCCCCAACGAGCACGACCTGGTCTCCGCGGCCTTCGACAACGTGGCGGCGGTGCCTCGTCCGACGCGTTCTTCGGAGACGGACGGGGCGGAGTCGCCGGTCGCCGAGGAACCGACGGCGGTTGCCGAGGAGCCGACGGTCGCGGAGAAGGCTGGGGTCGTGGAACCGACGGTGGCCGAGGAGCCGACGGTCGTCGAGAAACCGGCGGTTGCGGCGGAGCCCGAGATCGCCGAGGAACCGGCGGTTGCGGCGGAGCCCGAGGCCGCGAAGGAGCCCGAGGCCGCGAAGGAGCCCGAGGCCGCCGAGAAGCCCGAGGCCGCCGAGAAGCCGGTCGTTGCGGAGGCCGAGGAGAAGGCGACGGTCGTCGAGGAACCGGCGGTTGCGGCGGAGCCCGAGATCGCCGAGAAGCCGGTCGTTGTGGAAGAGGCGGCTGCTGCTGATGAGGCGGAAGCCGCTGCGCCGGCCGCTGCCGAGACGCCGCCGGCTGTCGAGCCCGAGACAGCTCCGGAAGAGGCGAAGCCGGAGGCGAGCGAAGCGGCCGAGGCCGAGCCCGAGGCCGCCACTGACACCGAGGCAGCCGCCGAGCCCGAGGCGGTGTCCGACGCGAAGACGGAGGACAAGCCCGAGCCCGCCGCGGCACAGCCGGAGCCGGAACTGAAGCCGGAGCCGGAAGCGGAGCCGAAGGCGGCAGCGGAGCCGAAGGCGGCAGCGGAGGCGCCCGCGCAGCCGGAGGCCGACGCACCCGCACCCGCCGACGGCGAATCCGCCCCACAGGGGCCACCCGCACCCGACAACGAAGGCGGCACGGGTGGTGCGGGTGGGAACGACACGGCCGAAGGCGAAGCCGAGGCCGAGGCCGAGACGGAAGAGGCCGACGCCCCCAAGCCCGCCCTCACCCTCACCCAGCTGAAGACCCGCGCCCCCAGCCTGGCCACCGCCTACAAGGCCGCCACCACCACCCTCAAGCAGCACAACCTCACCGGCACCCGAGCCAAGGTCTACCTCGTCCTCGACCGTTCCGCCTCCATGCGCCCGTACTACAAGGACGGCTCCGCCCAGGCCCTCGCCGAGCAGACCCTCGCCCTCGCCGCCCACCTCGACCCCGAGGCCACGGTCCAGGTCGTCTTCTTCTCCACCGAACTCGACGGAACCGGCGAGATCACCCTCACCGACCACGAGAACAAGATCGACACCCTGCACGCGAGCCTCGGCCGCATGGGCCGCACCAGCTACCACGCCGCGGTCGAAGCAGTCCTCGCCCACCACGGCAAGGAAGCGGCACCCGGCACCCCCGCCCTGGTGATCTTCCAGACGGACGGCGCCCCCGACGCCAAGACCCCCGCCACCCAGGCCCTCACCGACGCGGCCAAGTCCCACCCCAGCGTCTTCTTCTCCTTCGTCGCCTTCGGAGACCCGGAGAACAAGGCCTTCGACTACCTCCGCAAGCTCAAGACCCCCAACACGTCCCACTTCCTCGCCGGCGAAACCCCCCGCGAGCTCACGGACAAGGAGCTCTACGAGGGCGTACTGGCGAACTGGCGCCCGTAACCCCCGGCACCTCCCACGCCGCCCGCTTCCCACCCCGCAAAAGGGGAGGCGGGCGGCGTACCCATGTCAGCTACGATTTCAAGGTTCCGTAGACGACCGAGACCACGAGATCGTCACCCCACGTAGCGACTTGGGAGCAGCCCGCGATGGCTCGACACCTCATCACCAGCGCCCTTCCGTACATCAACGGGATCAAGCACCTGGGCAACATGGTGGGGTCCATGCTCCCGGCGGACGTGTACTCCCGGTACCTCCGCCAGCGCGGCCACGAGGTCCTCTACATCTGCGCCACGGACGAGCACGGCACCCCCGCCGAACTGGCCGCCAAGGAGCAGGGCATCCCGGTCGACGAGTTCTGCGCCCAGGCCCACGACCAGCAGAGGGCGATCTACGACGGCTTCGGCTTGGCCTTCGACTACTTCGGCCGCAGCTCCTCCCCGCAGAACCACGAGATCACCCAAGAGATCGCCCGCGAGCTGAAGGCGAACGGCTTCATCGAGGAGCGGGCGATCCGCCAGGTGTACTCGATCACCGACGGCCGCTTCCTCCCCGACCGCTACATCATCGGCACCTGCCCCCACTGCGGCTACGACAAGGCCCGCGGCGACCAGTGCGAGAACTGCACGCGCGTCCTGGACCCGACGGACCTGATCGACGCGCGCTCGGCGATCAGCGGCAGCAGCGACCTGGAGGTCCGCGAGACCAAGCACCTGTTCCTCCTCCAGTCGGTCCTGGCCGGCGAGGTGGAGGCATGGGTCGACGAGCGCGCCGACAACTGGCCCGTCCTCGCCTCCTCCATCGCCCGCAAGTGGCTCACCGAGGGCCTGCACGACCGTGCGATCACCCGCGACCTGGACTGGGGCGTCCCCGTTCCGGCCGACACCTGGCCGGACCTGGCCGCCGAGGGCAAGGTCTTCTACGTCTGGTTCGACGCCCCGATCGAGTACATCGGCTCGACGAAGGAGTGGGCGGACCAGGACCCGGAGAACCGTGACTGGCGCTCCTGGTGGTGGGAGTCGGACGCGGACGTCCACTACACGCAGTTCATGGGCAAGGACAACGTCCCCTTCCACAGCGTGATGTTCCCGGCGACCCTCCTGGGCACCCGCGCCCCGTGGAAGAAGGTCGACGTCATCAAGGCCTTCAACTGGCTGAACTACTACGGCGGCAAGTTCTCGACGTCGCAGCGCCGAGGCGTCTTCACACACGACGCCCTCGAAATCCTGCCCGCCGACTACTGGCGCTACTTCATGATGGCCAACGCCCCGGAGTCGGACGACTCGTCCTTCACCTGGGAGCACTTCACGGCCACCGTGAACAAGGACCTGGCCGACACCCTCGGCAACTTCGTCAACCGCGTTCTGTCCTTCTCCAAGAAGCGCTTCGGCGAGGAGGTCCCGGCAGGCGCCGAGCCCGGCGAGGCGGAGACGAAGCTGGGCGAGGAGATCGCCCGCCTGCTCGCCGAGTACGAGTCGCAGATGGAGGCCATCCAGTTCCGCAAGGCCGCGGCCGCGCTGCGCGCCCTGTGGTCGGCGGGCAACTCCTACCTGGAGGAGAAGGCTCCCTGGCTGGAGATCAAGACCAACCCGGAGGGCGCCGCGCTCACCCTCCGTACGGCGATGAATCTGATCCACCTCTACGCCGTGGTCTCCGAGCCGTTCATCCCGACGTCGGCGAAGACGATGCGCGAGGCGTTCTCCCTGGAGAACGACACCGCGACCTGGGTCAGCGGGGAAGAGGCCAAGTCCCTGGCCTCGGTCCCCGCCGGAACACCGTTCACCATCCCGCCGGTCCTGTTCGCCAAGCTCACGGACGAGGACCTGGAGTCGTACAAGGAACGCTTCGGCGGCGAGAGCGAGTAGGCCAAGGTGTAACGGGCGTAACACGCTCGCTACAGCGCGGGGCCCGGGAGAACGAGAACCTTCTCCCGGGCCCCGCGCTTTGCGAAGATCGCACGAGGACGGCCACCCGGCCGCCGCCACTCACCACGGGGGTTTTCATGGCACTCTTCGGCAACGCGCACACCGTAGACCCGGCATCGGCCCAGCAGGACTACGCCCGCCTCCTCGGCCACGGCGAACAGGTCCACGCCGCGTTCCTGCTGATCCGCGACACCATCCTCTTCACCGACCGCCGCCTGATCCTGATCGACAAGCAGGGCATCACCGGCAAGAAGGTCGAGTACCACTCCGTCCCCTACCGCAGCATCAGCCACTTCGCGGTCGAAACGGCCGGCACCTTCGACCTCGACGCCGAACTGAAAATCTGGCTCTCCGGCTCCCAGCTCCCGATCCAGAAGACCTTCACCAAGGGCGTCGACATCTACGAGGTCCAGGCGATCCTGACCCAGTTCGTCGCACGCTAGAGGCGCAACGTCAGCCGACCACTGGCCCCACCCTCTGATCGCCCATCACACTGGGTGGACGAACGGGCCTTGGGTATACCTTCGCTGACAACGGGTCAGACGGGTGGGGGCGATGGCGGAACCAGGGGAAACACGGCCGGAAGCGATCACTGTCCGCAATGATTTTGCGCTGGAGCGCTACCGGTACGTCCTGCAGCAGATCCATGCCGTGAACGAGAACGCCCACCGGTTCCTCGCTATCTACCAGACGCTCGCCACCGCACTCGTCACCGCGGCGCTCGCCCTCTTCGTCGGATATCGCAAGTGGGACCTGGCGCCGGCCACCGCTCGCGGCGGCGTCATCGGCCTGCTGACGCTGGTCACGATGGTCGCCGCGTTCACCGGCACACTCATCGTGGTGGGCGCGCTCGCCTGGCTCGACTACCGCAACGAGGAGTGCGAAATCACCGACGAGGTCGTCGGGCCCGGGTTTCGCAAGCGCCCTCGTCCCGGCAACTTCCTGCGCTGGTACGAGACGTATGTGCTGCTCTTCATTCTCGTATCGGTGATCACCATGTGGGTGCTCGCCGCGCTGTTCCTCCTGCCCGCTATGAGGTGATCACTCCCGGTGCCCGAGCACGACTACACCAGCACGTCTCTGTGGCAGAGCGCCCTCGCCGGGCGCCCGGGCCCCGACGCCCACGCCGATCAGCGCGAACGACTGCGCACGTCGTACGCGGAGCTGCGAAAGAAGGCCGCCGTCCTCCTGGAGGAGAACGCGCGCAGCATGCCGGACTTCACGGTGCACGACATCAGCCACGTGGACGCACTGTGGGAGACGGCCGACCTGGTCTGCGGTACCGAAGTGACACTGAATCCCGCCGAGGCGTATGTGCTGGGCTGCGCCTTCGTGCTGCACGATGCGGCGATGGGGGCAGCCGCGTACGGGACGACCGTGCCCGAGGCGCTCGGTGAGAAGCGGTGGCGCGATCTCGTCTCGGTGGCCTACTACCACCGGGAGGGCTGCTGGCCCGACCGCGAGGAGCTGGACGCTCCGCCCCCCGAGATCGCGGACGCCTGCCTGGCTACGGCGATCCGCGACACACACGCGGAGCAGGCCAAGCGGCTGGTGGACCAGCCCTGGCGGTCCAGTACGGGCAATGAGATCTTCCTCATCGAGGGTGTGCAGTTGCGAGAGGTGTACGGCCCGCTGGTCGGCGAGTTGGCGGCCAGCCACTGGTGGCCCGTGGACCGGCTCGCTCGGGAGTTCCCCCACACGATCGGTTCCCTGCCCTGGCAACCCAGCGAGTGGACCATCGACTCGCTCAAGCTGGCCTGCGTCCTGCGACTCGCCGACGCGACGCAGGTCGACAGCAGGCGTGCTCCTGGCTTCCTGTTCTCGCTGCGCAGGCCGCAGGGCCTCTCCCGAGAGCACTGGCGGTTTCAGGAGCACATCGCCCGGCCCTACCGGAACGGCGACCGGGTCACCTACAGCTCGCTGCGCCCCTTTCCCCCGCAGGACGCCACCTCCTGGTGGCTGGCCCTGGAGTACCTGCGCGGCATCGACCGCGAGCTGAAGGCCGTCGATGCCCTCCTGCATGACCTCGGCCGGAACAGGCTCGCGGCGCGGGCGGTCGCCGGCGTGGACTCCCCGGAGCGCTTCGCGGAACTCTTCCGCGTACAGAGCTGGCGCCCCATCGATGCGACCGTCAAGGTCTCCGACGTCCCGGCCCTGGTCGGCACGCTGGGCGGGCAGCAGCTGTACGGTGACGTGCCCGAGGTCGCGGTCCGGGAGCTGATCCAGAACGCGCAGGACGCGGTGCTGGCCCGCCAGACACTGCAGCCCGGCTTCCCGGGCGGACGCGTGGAGATCCGTCTGACCGGGACCGACGGTTCCTGGTACCTGGAGGTCCGTGACAACGGCACCGGCATGGACGAGGAGACGCTGGTCCATGGGCTGCTCGACTTCGGCACCAGCGGCTGGAGCTCCACCAGCCTGCGCAACCGGCTCCCGGGGCTGGCCGACGGAGGCTTCCAGCCCAGCGGCCGCTTCGGCATCGGATTCTTCTCCGTCTTCCTCCTCGGCGATCAGGTGGAACTGATCACCCGCCGCTACGACGCCTCGCTCACGGACGCTCGACGCCTCACCTTCGACGGACCCTCCAGCCGCCCCCTGCTCACGCCCTTCACCGGACAGGGCTGGGTACCGGAGGGCACGACCGTGCGCGTGCGGCTCAGGAAGAGCCCCTACGAGCTCCAGGGCCTGTTCAGCCGCACCGACGACGAACGGCTCGCCCAGCTCGCCCAGCGCCTGGTCCTGGAGAACGCGGTGCCCGTGCACACATGGGAGCCCGGGGCGGCCGAACCCGAGATCCTCGCGCCGTTCTCCCTGGCTACCGGGTCAGCTGACGAGGTATTCGACCGCCTTTACCCGCCCCAGGCTCTGAGGTGGCGCACCGGAGAGGAGAAGCTGCGCCTCCAGATGCGCGACGATTTCGTCAGCAGGGCCACCGAGCTGCTGAACGACAAGGGACGGCGCATCGGGCTCGCCATGCTCTGGAACAACATGCACTTCCAGGGCCGACGCGACTTCTGGGGCACCGTCACAGTCAACGGCTTTCTCGCCGACACCTCGGTCTCCTTCGCCGGCTACCTCGCCGGACAGCCCAGCCGGGCCTCACGGGACAAGGCCGCGCTGATCGCCACCAAGGACCAGGTGCGGCAGTGGATGCGTACCCAGGAACAACGGCTGCGCGACACCGGTCACTTCGGGGACCCACTCCAGCTGGAACTGGCCTACACGCTGCACAACGCCTTCAACCCGCTGGCCGACGACATAGCCTTCGCGCTGACGGCACAGGGCGTGCTGCGCCTGGCCGACGTGCCCGAGTGGGCCGCCGGGCGCAGCGAGATCTTCCTCGCCTTCGGCTGGCCCGTCACCTGGCGGACCCGTCCGCCGGAGCTCTACCACCACCTCTCCGGAAAGCGGGTTCAGGTCCCCGACAACTGGATCTTCATCTACCAGCTCGTCTCCACCCCACCTCTGTCACAGGTCTTCCCGGCCGCCGCCAACCGGGACCCCGCGTACGAGTTCGCCCGCGACCACACCACACCTACCTGGCAGAAACAGTGGTGGCGCAATTCAGGCGACCTGTACGGCCTCTTCATCCGCTCCCTGTGCGAGGCGTGGTCCTGCACGGTCGAGTCCCTGCTGGCACCCGTCGAACAGCGCGACTGGTCGGACAGCATCCACTTGGAGGACGAATCACTCGGCCCCGTTTCCGGCTACCTTCTCCACCGCCCACCCAGCCCATGAACGTTTTTGCGACTCTCGAAAGAGTGAACGCAGTCCGTTTCGCGGGATCCACTGATCTCGTCGATCTAGCTTGCGCCCATGGTCACATCAACCCATGAGACCTCCCACCGGATTTTCCAGGACCATCCGGAGGTTCTCACCCCAGTCTTCGAGGCGTTAGGACTACCGGCGCCCGCGAAGGCGATCGTCGAGGCGCTCACGCCCGACGCAACCGAGATCAAGCCGCTTGAGCGCCGTGTGGACACGGTGCTCAAGGTCGAGCCGTCCGAGGGGGACGGCTTCCTCATCGCGATCGAGGCCCAGACCTCCCGGGTCCCCGGCAAGGGGACCAGCTGGGCCTACTACGTGGCATACCTGCACGCGAAATTCGGCATGCCCGTACTACTGGTCGCTGTCTGCAAGCACCGGCCGACCGCGACTTGGGCGGCCGGCCCCTTCGAGTGCCGTGTCGGCACATGGACGACCCAGAGCACCCGCCCTTTCGTGCTGGGACCCGACAACGTACCGGAGATCACCGACGAGTCCGCTGTCGCCCGGCAACCGGCCCTGGCCACGCTTTCGGCCATCGTGCATAGCGGAAGCCGGAATGCCCCCGCCATACTCGGCATGGTGGCCCGCGGCATGCGGACGCTCGACAAGGCAACAGCGAAATACTGGTGCGAATGGCTTGAAGTCGGGCTGGAGGACACTCCGGTCCGGGACACCTGGAGAGAGCTGGAGAAGATGGTCGCCACTTACTTCCCGGGCAGGGGAACGCTCTTCGAGGAGACGTTCCTGGAGGGCAAGGCGGAAGGCAAAGCCGAGGGCAAGGCCGAAGGTAGGGCGGAAGGCAAAGCCGAAGCCATCCTCCAGGTGCTGGACAAACGCACCGTCCCCGTCTCCGAAGCCACCCGCCACCGCATCACCACCTGCACCGACCTCGACACCCTCACTCTCTGGTTCGACCGCTCCCTGACGGCCGGCACAGCGGAGGACCTGTTCGCCGACGACGCGGCCTGACGGACAGGACAACGCAAGGGACGCCCGGGGTACCCACACCCGGGCGCCTCCACGTCTCTGCACTCAGCTCACTGCCGCCTCCCCCTTCACCCCCGCACGACCGCCCGAGCCCGTCTGGGACCCCCGGTTCGTATGCCGAACGAACGCCACCCCCACCACCGCCAGAATCGACGCCGCCGACAGCGTGTACAGCCCCCCGTTCGTACTCCCCGTCGTGTCCTTGAGGTATCCGAACAGCGTCGGCGACACGAAACCCCCGAGGTTCCCGAGGGAGTTGACCAGGGCCAGCCCCGGTGCCGCGATCTTCAGGTCGAGACCCGACTGGGCCATCGGCCAGAACAGGGTCGCCGCGCACTTGCCGCCCACCGCAGCCAGCGTGAGGGCGACGAGGCCGAACCAGGGGGAGCCGAGCGTGGCGAGGAAGGTGCCGGTGGCCGAGAGCACCAGCGCGATCGCCAGGAAGGGACGGCGGTCCGGCGCCCGGTCCGTGAAGTGGCTCATCGTGTACATCGCGATGACGGCGCAGATCCACGGGATCGCCGACAGCAGCCCGATCTGGAAGGGCGACAGTCCGCCGATCTCCTCCACCAGACTCGGCAGCCAGAACGTGATCGCGTAGCCGGTGAGCGCCATCGCGAAGAAGACCGCCGTCAGGACCGCCACCTGCGGGTGGAAGATCAGCTTCATCCGCGACACGGACGGGGCACGGTCCCGCGCCTCCCTGTCCCGGGCCACCGCCTCGCTCAGCGCGTCCTTCTCCTCCTGCGTGAGCCACTTGGCGTCCTGGATCCGGGAGACGAGGAAGAACCCGGCGATGAAGCCGACCAGGATGGAGAAGGCTCCCTCCAGGGCGAACATCCAGCGCCAGCCGGCGATGCCGCCCGCACCGTGCAGTTCCAGCAGCGCGCCCGTGATCGGGCCGGTCACGATGTACGCCGTCGCCGAGCCGCCCAGGAAGATCGCACTGGCCCGGCCCCGGCTGGAGTCCGGCAGCCACTGGGTGAAGTACAGGAGCACACCGGGGAAGAAGCCGGCCTCCGCGACACCGAGCAGGAAGCGCAGCGAGTAGAACATCCACACGTTGTGGATGAAGCACATCGCCACGATCACAGCGCCCCAGGTGATCATGATCCGGGTCAGCCAGACCCGGGCGCCGAACCGCTCCAGCCACATGTTGCTCGGCACCTCGAACAGCGCGTACCCGATGAAGAACAGGCCCGCTCCGAGCCCGTAGGCCGTGGCGCTCACTCCGACGTCGGCCCGCAGCTCGTCCTGGACGAAGCCCACGTTCGTCCGGTCCATCTGGTTGACCAGCAGCATCAGGACCAGGATCGGCAGCATGCGGCGCAGGAATTTGCCTACCGCACGCTGCTCGGCCTCGGGTATGGCTGCCACAGCTTCTGACATCGTTGTCTCCCCTGCCGACATGCGCGTATGTGAACAGCAATCACGTAGGCGGGAACTTTACGGAGGGCTTACTTCCGGGTCAATGGGTTGACAGATCTTCATATATATGAACGCTCGTCGATCAAGCGCGCCACACCGCTTACGCTGGTGCCGCCTCGGCCGAACCCCGCGCCAGGCGGTTCCCTGGAGAAGGTGCATGTCAGCAGTCACTCGCCGGCGCATCGGCTGGACGGCCGCAGCCCTGCTCCTGTTGCTCCTCGCCGTCCTGCTGAGCCTCGCCGTCGGCAGCCGCCCGGTCGCCCCGGGCGCCGTCTGGGACGCCCTGGTGCACGGCGGGCAGAGCGAGAACGCGCAGGTCGTACGATCCCTGCGGGTGCCGCGGACGGTCATCGGCGTGCTGGTGGGCGCCGCGCTCGCCGTTGCCGGAACGGTTCTGCAGGGCATCACGCGCAACCCCATCGCCGAACCCGGCATCCTCGGCATCAGCCAGGGAGCCTCGGTCGGCGTCGTCTGCGCCATCACCTTCTTCGGTGTGCACACGCTCACCGGCTACGTCTGGTACGCCTTCGCAGGCGCGGGACTCGCGGCCGTCGCCATCTACGCCGTCGCGGGCAGCGGTCGCGGCGGCGCCTCGCCGGTGAAGCTGGCGCTGGCGGGCGCGGCGATGAACGCCTTCCTCGCCTCCGTCGTCTCCGGCATCGTCACGACCGACGCCCGCGCCCTGGACGAGTTCCGGTTCTGGGACGTCGGCTCGGTCAGCGGGCGGGACCTGTCGATCGCGGGGCAGGTCTGGCCCTTCCTGGCCGTCGGGCTGCTGCTGGCGTTCGCCCTGGCCCGGGGCCTGGACGCGCTCGCCCTCGGCGACGACGTCGCGCGCGGCCTCGGCCGGAACGTGCCGCTGCTGCGCGCGACCGGCGCCCTGTCCGCGACCCTGCTGACCGGTGCGGGGGTCGCCGCCGCGGGCCCGATCGCCTTCACCGGCCTCGCCGTCCCGCACATCGCCCGTGCCCTGACCGGCCCCGCGCACCGCTGGCTGCTGCCGCTCGCCGCCCTGCTCGGGCCGGTGATGCTGCTGCTCGCGGACGTCCTCGGCCGGATCGTCGTACGCCCCTCGGAGGTGCCGGTGGCCGTGATGACCGCCCTGGCCGGTGTGCCGTTCCTGGTCGTCCTGGTGCGGCGGAAGGCGGTGCCCGCCGTATGACGCGGACCGTGGAGTCACCAGCCCCCGTGACCGCCCGCCCCGCGGGGTACGCCGCGCTGCGCGCCGGACGGTTCAGTGTGCTGCTGCACCGCAGGGCCGCCGTGGTGGCCGTCGCGCTGGCCGTGCTGCTGGCGGTGGCCGTGGTCGCCTCGCTGTGCCTGGGCCAGTCGTACGTCTCCCCGGGCGAGGTCGTCCGGGTGCTGCTGGGGCTGCCCAGCCCGGACGAGCTGGTGGTGGGCACCCTGCGACTGCCGCGGCTGGTGACCGGGCTGCTGGTGGGCGCCGCGTTCGGCCTGGCCGGCGGGCTGATCCAGACCGTCGCCCGCAATCCCCTCGCCAGCCCCGACGTCATCGGCGTGACGCACGGGGCCGGCGCGGCCACGGTCGCCGCGATGACCTACGGCGTCACCTCGTACGCGGTGCTGCCGTACGTGTCGGTGGCCGGCGGGCTCGCCGCGGCGCTGCTGGTCTATCTGCTGGCCTGGCGCGGCGGCCTGCACGCCAACCGTTTCGTGCTCATCGGCATCGGCATCTCCGTGGCGCTGGCCTCCCTCACCCGGCTGTTCGTGACCAAGGGGGACTACCTGGTCGCCCAGCAGGCGAAAGTGTGGCTGACCGGTTCCCTCAACGGCCGCGGCTACGACCAGGCAGCGCCGCTCGCCACGATCCTGCTGCTGCTCGTGCCCTTCCTGGTGTGGGCGGCCCGGGCCCAGCGCGGCGCGGACTTCGGCGACGACACGGCCGTCGCCCTCGGGATCCGGCTCGGCCGGGTGCGGCTCGGGCTCAGCGCCCTCGGCGTCGTGCTCGCGTCCGCGGCCACCGCCGCGGCCGGGCCGGTGGACTTCGTGGCGCTGCTCGCTCCGCAGATCGCGCGCCGGATCACCCGCACCCCGCACATCCCGCCGGTGTGCTCGGCCCTCACGGGCGCGCTGATCGTCGTGGTCGCCGACCTGCTGGCCCGCAGGCTGTTCGCCCCGCTGGAGCTGCCGGTCGGCGTGTTCACGGCCGCCGTCGGAGCGCCGTATCTGATGTGGCTGATCGTCAGGAGCCGGGCCCAAAGGTGACCGGATCCACACAGTCCGGATACATCCGGCTCACAGGGTTCGCTTAAAGTAAGGCTCGCCTAAGTTCCACCGAGGTTCAGGAGTCCCCCCATGTCCGTCAGAAGCCGCGGCGCCACCGCTGTCGCTCTCGCCCTCGCCGCCGCGCTCTCCCTGACGGCCTGCGGCGGCTCCTCCGGTGAGGAACCCTCCGGGAAGGCCTCCGCCGGGGCCGGCGACAAGAAGGCGGTCGCCCAGGGCGGCAAGGAGTTCACGGACGCCGCGAAGAAGACCGCGGCCATGGGTACGGACGCGAAGCCCGGGCAGTGGCCCCGCGCCGTCAAGCACGCCATGGGCGAGACCGAGATCAAGGCCCAGCCCAAGCGGGTCGTCGTCCTCGACGTCGGCGAGCTCGACAACGTCGTCTCCCTCGGCATCAAGCCGGTCGGCCTCGCCCCCACCGAGGGCTCCCCCGAACTCCCGTCGTACCTGAAGAGCAAGGCGGGCAAGCCCGAGAACATCGGCACCATCAACAACCTCAACCTCGAGGCCATCGCCGCGCTCAAGCCCGACCTGATCCTCGGCAGCCAGCTGCGCGCCGCCGACAAGTACGACGAGCTGTCGCAGATCGCCCCGACCGTCTTCTCCCTGCGCCCCGGCTTCACCTGGAAGGAGAACTACCTCCTCAACGCCGCCGCCCTGGACAAGACGGCCGAGGCCAAGGCCGAGCTCGCCGCCTACGACGAGAAGATCGACGCCCTGGACAAGAAGCTCGGCGCGAAGAAGCCGACCGTCTCCATGGTCCGCTTCATGCCGGACGGCGTGATCCGCCTGTACGCCAAGGCCTCGTTCATCGGCACTATTTTGAAGGACGCCGGCATCCCGCGGCCGAAGAACCAGGACATCAACGATCTCGCCGCCGAGGTCAGCGCCGAGAACATCGACCAGGCCGACGCCGACTACATCTTCACCGGCGTCTACGGCGACCCCAAGGCCACCGACAAGTCCAAGGCCCAGGGCAATCCGCTGTGGAAGAACCTGAAGGCGGTCAAGTCCGGGCACGCCCACGACGTCCCGGACGAGACCTGGTACCTCGGTCTCGGTGTGATGGCGGCCGAGAAGGTCGTCGCCGACCTGGACCGCCACCTCACCGCGTAGGAGCTACGCCGCCGAGGCCGACGCCGACGCGCCCGGCTGGACCGAGCCGTCCGTGCCGTCGTGCGTCGCCTCGGGGTCGACACCCATGGTGAGGGTGGCGACCACACCCTGGGCGATGGCGCCCTTCTTGTACTTCAGCTTCAGCAGACCGCCCTCGGTGCCGTTGCCCGGGTAGATGGTGTCCTCGTCGAGGGTGGTGCGGGTCGTGGTGTTGGTGGAGTACGGCTCGACCTCGGCGGAGGCCAGCACGGACTCCTCGTCGAAGAAGAGCTGGCCGGTGTGGCAGGTGGTGCCGCCCTCGTAACCGGCTTCGGTCCAGGTGCCGTTGACGTGCACCTTGGTGTGGATGTGCACACAGCGTCCCTGGTACCAGCCGGGGAAAACCGTGCGGAACTCGACGAAGCCCCGTTTGTCCGTCCGCCAGGTGCCGCGCAGATAGCGCTCGTCGTCGGTGGGCTCCTGGTGGCCCCCGCCTCCGCCGCCCCCGTCCGGCGGCGGACCCGTGGGGGTACCGGTCGGCGTCCCGGAGGGGGTACCGGAAGGCGGCGTACCACCCCCGCCGCCCCCGCCGCCGCTGCCCATGTCCTCGTAACCCGAGTACACGCCCAGCGCGTTGCAGTGCCAGATGTCGACGGCGGCGTTCGCCAGGGGCTTGCAGGTCTCGGAGTCGATCACCTTCAGGCGCAGGGTGAGCGGGATGCCCTCCTGGTCCTCGGTGACATCCCGGCGAAGCTTGTCCGCGTCGATGTAGTAGGGGCCCTCGGTGGTCTCGGAGGTCAGCTTGTAGCAGACCTCGCCGGCACTCGCGGCGGCCTTCGCCCCCTTGGCGGCCTTCGGCTCCTCCCCGGCGAAGGCGCCCGCCGCGAACGTGCCGCCGACGCCCGCCGCCACCACCGCGCCGGCGCCCGCGGCGACGACCTTACGGCGTGTCAGATCCCGTTTGTGTTTCGGCCCTGGGGCCGTTTCCTGTCCCGTCATGGGAAGGGAAGCTAGGGAGCACGCCTGTCAGGAGCCTGGGTAAGAGCTGGGTGAGAGCCCTGGGTACGAAAGTGGCTCGGAACCGACGCCGGTTCCGAGCCACTCACATCCGTACGCCTACTTCGGCTGCGGCTTGCGCACCGACAGGTGCAGCTCCCTCAGCCGCGCCTCCTCCAGCTCCGTCGGCGCGCCCATCATCAGGTCCTGGGCGTTGCCGTTGAGCGGGAAGGAGATGGTCTCGCGGATGTTCGGCTCATCGGCGAGCAGCATGACGATGCGGTCGACGCCCGGGGCGATGCCGCCGTGCGGCGGGGCGCCGAAGCGCAGGGCGCGCAGCATGCCGGCGAACTTCTCCTCGACGGTCTCCCGGTCGTACCCGGCGATCTCGAAGGCCTTGAGCATGATCTCGGGCTCGTGGTTCCGGATCGCGCCGGAGGACAGCTCGACGCCGTTGCAGACGATGTCGTACTGCCAGCCCAGGACGTCCAGCGGGTCCTGGGTCTCCAGGGCCTCCAGACCGCCCTGCGGCATCGAGAAGGGGTTGTGCGAGAAGTCGATCGCGCCGGTCTCCTCGTCCTTCTCGTACATCGGGAAGTCGACGATCCAGCAGAAGCGGAAGACGTTCTCCTCGAAGTGCCCGGCACGCTTGGCAGCCTCGACCCGCACCGCGCCCATGATCTTCGAGACCTCGTCGAACTCGCCCGCGCCGAAGAACACGGCGTGACCGGCGGCCAGGGACAGGCGCTTGGTCAGCTCGGCGACGTTCTCCTCGGTGAGGAACTTCGCGATCGGGCCGGACAGCGAGCCGTCCTCGGCGACACGGACCCAGGCCAGGCCCTTGGCGCCCTGCGAGACGGCGTAGTCACCGAGCTGGTCGAAGAACTTGCGGGGCTGCGCCGAGACGTCCGGCACGGGCAGGGCGCGCACGTGCTTGCCGGCGAACGCCTTGAACTCCGAGCCCTCGAAGATGTCGGTGATGTCGACGAGCTCGAGCTGCGCGCGCAGGTCCGGCTTGTCGGAGCCGTACTTGAGCATCGCCTCGCGGAACGGGATCCGCGGGAACGGCGAGGTGACGTGGCGTCCGCCGCCGAACTCCTCGAACAGCTCGGTCATCAGCTTCTCGACCGGCTGGAAGACGTCCTCCTGCTCGACGAAGCTCATCTCGATGTCGAGCTGGTAGAACTCGCCCGGCGAGCGGTCGGCGCGCGCGTCCTCGTCGCGGAAGCAGGGCGCGATCTGGAAGTAGCGGTCGAAGCCGGAGATCATCAGCAGCTGCTTGAACTGCTGGGGCGCCTGGGGAAGGGCGTAGAACTTGCCCGCGTGCAGACGGGACGGGACGACGAAGTCGCGGGCGCCCTCGGGGGAGGTGGCCGACAGGATCGGCGTCGCCATCTCGTTGAAGCCCAGCGCCGTCATCTTGTGCCGGATCGCCGAGATGACGGCCGTGCGCAGCATGATGTTGCGGTGCATGCGCTCGCGGCGCAGGTCCAGGAAGCGGTACTCCAGGCGCCGCTCCTCGTTGACCCCGTCCTCGGCGTTGATGGTGAAGGGCAGCGGAGCGGCCGCGCCGAGCAGCTCGACGTCGCCGACCTCGACCTCGACCTCACCGGTCGGCAGCTCGGGGTTGATGTTCTCGGCGCCGCGGGAGACGACCTTGCCGTCGATGCGGACGGTCGACTCCTTGGAGAGCTTGTCGAGAGCCTCGTAGGAGGGGGTGCCGGGACGGGCGACGAGCTGCGTGATGCCGTAGTGGTCGCGCAGATCGATGAAGAGGATGCCGCCCAGGTCGCGCCGATTGTGCAGCCAGCCACTCAGCCGGACGTCGGTGCCGACGTCAGAGGAGCGGAGCTCGCCGCAGGTGTGGGACCTGTACCGATGCATCGTCGTTCATCCAGTCTTCGCTGATCGGGGTCTGTGTTTCACGTGAAACTGGTCCCCAGCGTACCGGGCACGGCAAGATCGGCTCTCCAGAGTTCTTCACAGTTAACGATCGAGCACACTTCGGCCTTCGGTGGCAGTGTGCGATCCCCTCTTCTTAAAGTAGGGCAATGCGCACTGGCGAGCCCCTGCCCGCCGTGGGGGAGGCCCTCGCCGCCCTCGCGACCGGCCTCTGGCACTGGGACACCGCTACCGGGCTGGTCACGGTCGACGCCGAGGCGGCACGGCTGCTCGGGCTGCCCGCCGAGCAGGTCAGCCTCACCGAGGCTCAGGCCCGGGCTCGGCTGCACCCGGTCGACTGGAACGAGATCACCGGTGTGGTCCAGCTCGCCGTCGCCGAGGGCACCCTCGCCGAGGTGCGGATCCGCATCATGGACGAGCGGGGCCGGATCGTCCGCATCGTCCGCAGCCGCTCCAAGCCGTCCTTCGACCGGGCCCGCAAGGCGTACCGGCTGATCGGCACCCTCCAGGAGGTGACGGAGCCGACACCGGGCACCCCGGCCGGGCGCAGCGCGGTCACCGGTGACTGGCGGCGCTCGCGGGAGGCCTTCCTGCTGGACGCGGGCCGGGCGCTGGCCGAGGCGCGCTCCACGCAGGAGGTGCTGCGGGTCACGGCCAATCTGTCGATGCCGGGGTTCTCACCGGACGGGCTGGCGGTGTTCGGCGTGGCGGGCGACCGGCTGACCGTCATCGGCCACCACGGTCAACAGCAGGGCGCCGAGAGCCCGTTCTCGGAGATGCCGCTGGACACGGACTACCCGGCCGCCGAGGCGGCGCGCACCGGCCGGGCCGTGTATCTGTCCTCCCCCGAGCAGTACAAGGAGCGCTATCCGCTGACCTGGCCGCTCGCCGAGCGCTTCGGCCGCCGGTCCTGGGCGTTCCTGCCGCTGACCGTGGCCGGCCGCACGATGGGCGCGTGGATGGCCGCCTTCACCTACCCGGTCGCCTTCACGCCGGACGAGCGGTCCGTGCTGGCGACGGTGGCGCGCATGCTGGCGCAGGCCCTGACCCGGGCGGGCGTGGCCGAGAGCGAACGGGCGCTGACCGACGGGCTCCAGCGCACGATGCTGCCGAGGCTCGGTTCGCAGCGCATCCCGGGCATGAGTGTCGCCGCCCGCTATGTCCCCACCGGCGGCGGACTCCAGGTCGGCGGCGACTGGTACGACGTGATCCCGCTGCCGAGCGGGCGGTTCGCGCTGGTCATCGGCGATGTCCAGGGGCATGACGTACAGGCGGCGGGCCTGATGGGCCAGCTGCGGATCGCCCTGCGGGCCTACGCCTCGGAGGGGCACCGGCCGGACGCGGTGCTGTCCCGCGCCGCCCGCTTCCTGCACGGCATCAGCGACGAGGACCCGTCCGACCCGCGCTTCGCGACCTGCGTGTACGTCGAGGTCGACCCGGCGACGGGGGTGCTGGACATCGCCCGTGCCGGGCACCCCGACCCGGCGTTCCGGATGGCCGACGGCACGGTGCTGACCCGCCCGACGTCGGGCGGCCTGCCGCTGGGCATCGACCCGGACGCCGACTACCCCACGACCCGGCTGGCGCTGGAGCCCGGCGAGACCATGCTGATCTGCACGGACGGCCTGATCGAGACCGGCGGCCACGACCTGGACACCGGGTGGCGGCGGCTGCGCGTGATCCTGGAGGAGCACAAGGGCGATCTGGAGGAACTCGCCGACACCCTGGTGCAGGCCGTGCACGGGCCGTCCTCGCACCACACCACCGGCCCGCTGGCCGACCGCCGCGAGGACGACATCGCCGTGCTGCTGCTCAGCCGGGAGGGCGAGGGCTGCGGCTGCGGCGACACCATGACCGCGGCGCGCCCGGTGCGGCGTACGGTGCTGACGGTCGCGCAGGCCGAGCCCGAGCGGGTCGGGGCGGCCCGGCAGCAGCTGCGCGAACTGCTGCACGACTGGGCCTCGCCGGACCAGCTCGACTCGGCGGTGCTGCTGCTGTCCGAGCTGCTGACGAACGTCCTCGTGCACACCGACTCCGACGCGCTGCTCGTCGCCGAGATCACCGGCGCGGTGGGGGAGCGGCGGCTGCGGATCGAGGTCACGGACGGCGGCGACGACCTGCCGCACAAGCGCAGACCCGGGGAGCTGGCGTCCTCCGGCCGCGGCCTGGTGCTGATCGAACTGCTCGCGCACGCCTGGGGGGTGGACCCGCGGGGCGAGGGCAAGAGCATCTGGTTCGAGCTCTACGAGTCCGTGGACGGCCCGGGCGACGGCTCCTGGTCGCCGTAGCGGGTGCGGAGTTCCTGGAGGACGCCGAAGGCGGCCGCGGTGAGCGGCACGGCGAGCAGCATGCCGAGCACCCCGGCGACGGACGCGCCGGCCGTGATCGCCACCATCACCACCGCCGGGTGCATCTGCACGGTCCGGCTCTGGATCAATGGCTGGAGCACATGCCCCTCCAGCACCTGCACCGCGAGGACGACTCCCAGCACCCACAGCGCGATGACGAACCCCCGGTCGGCGAGCGCGACCAGCACGGCGACGGCACCGGAGATGAAGGCGCCCAGGTAGGGGATGTACGCCCCGACGAAGACCAGCGCGCCCAGTCCCGCCGCGCCCGGCACGTCCAGGACGAGCAGCCCCACGGTGATGCAGAGGGCGTCGATGAGCGCGATGAACGTCGTACCGCGCATGAACCCCTCGACGGCTCGGAAGGCCCGCCGCGCCATGGCCTCCAGGGTGTCGGCCGAACCCCGGGGCGCCAGCGCCCGCAGCGCCCCGGTGGCCTTGTCGGAATCGCGCAGGAAGAAGAAGACGAGCAGCAGCGCGAGCACGGCGATGGCGAGGGACTCGCCGACGACACTGACCCCGCTGATCACACCGGAGGCGGCGGTGCCGCCGAACTTGCCGAGCAGCTCCCGCGCGTTGGAGGCGAGGTCGTCCAGCGAGGTCCCGGCGGCCCCGAAGTGCTCGGAGACACCACGGGCGGCCTGTTTCAGCGAGGCGACGATCTCGTCACCCGTGTCGATCAGCGCGGCGACCACGATGTACACGGCCCCGCCCACCACGGCGACCACGGCGACACAGGTGAGCCCGGCGGCGACCGACCGCTGCACCCCGGCCTTCACGAGCCGCCGGTGCAACGGCCCGAGCAGCGCCGTCCCCAGCAACGCGAGCAGCACGGGCACGACAGCGGTCCGGAACTCGTCACACAGCCGGATCCCGACGTAGACGACCCCGGACACGAGCAGGATCAACGCACACCAGGCGGCCAGGCTCCGGAGGGGGCCCGGGAGCAGCGTCCCGTCCCCGGCCGCGTTCGGATCGAAGTCCCGCACCCCTCCACCCGACCACGCCCCGAACCCCCCGTCCCGCCGGAACGGCCCGGCCGGGTGACGGGGCGTCAGCGCGGCTGATCCGATCACCGGTCACCGACGGGGGCGTCGCGTGTGCGACGCCCCCTGGTGGTGCCGGTGTCGTCAGTCCTGCGGGCCGCTCGGGGACATGCCGTGCACCGCCGGCACCGTGCCGAGGCGGCCCTTCTGGAAGTCCTCGAAGGCCTGCATGAGCTCGTCCTTGGTGTTCATCACGAACGGGCCGTAGTGGGCCATGGGTTCGCGGATCGGCTGTCCGCCGAGCAGCACGACCTCCATATCCGGCGTGTTCGAGTCCTGCTTCTCGTCCGCGCGGACGGTCAGCGAGGAGCCCGCGCCGAAGACGGCCGTCTGGCCCGTGTGGACCGGGCGGCGGTCGACGCCGACGCTGCCCCGGCCGGCCAGGACGTACGCCAGGCCGTTGAAGTCCTCGCGCCACGGCAGCGTGAGCTCCGCACCCGGGGCCAGCGTCGCGTGGACCATCGTGATCGGGGTGTGCGTGATGCCGGGGCCCGCGTGCCCGTCCAGCTCACCGGCTATGACCCGCAGCAGCGCGCCACCGTCGGGGGTGGAGAGCAGCTGGACCGAGCCGCCGCGGATGTCCTGGTAGCGCGGGGCCATCATCTTGTCCTTGGCCGGGAGGTTCACCCACAGCTGGAGGCCGTGGAAGAGCCCGCCGGACATGACGAGATGCTCCGGTGGGGCCTCGATGTGCAGCAGACCCGAGCCCGCGGTCATCCACTGGGTGTCGCCGTTGGTGATGGTGCCGCCGCCACCCTGGCTGTCCTGGTGGTCGAAGATCCCGTCGATGATGTACGTGACGGTCTCGAAGCCGCGGTGCGGGTGCCAGGGCGTGCCCTTAGGCTCACCCGGCGCGTACTCCACCTCGCCCATCTGGTCCATCATGATGAACGGGTCGAGATGACGGTAGTTGATCCCCGCGAAAGCCCGGCGCACCGGGAAGCCCTCGCCCTCGAAACCGCTCGGAGCGGTCGTGACGGCGAGCACGGGACGTGCCACGGCGTCGGTCGGCGCGGTCACGCGGGGCAGCGTCAACGGGTTCTCGACGGTCACTGCAGGCATGTCGGTTCCTCCTCGTGTACGCCCAGTTTAGTTGAGCGTTGAACTTTCTGCCACCCCAAACAGAGAAAACCGGGAGGGCATTCCCAGCGGAGGGCGGCCCGAACCCCGGAAGGCCGACATGCCTGAGGGCCGGCACCCCGTTTCGGGGTGCCGGCCCTCATACGACCAGGTCAGGCGACCAGTCGGTGCTCCTCGGCCTCGACCCCCTCGGTCTCGGGCCGCTCGGCCTTGCGGTCCCGCATCACCAGCGTGGCCACCACGGCCGCCGCCAGGACACCGATCGCGCTGATCGTGAAGGTCGTCGACATCGAGGCGGTGAAGGCCTCGCGAGCCGCCCGGACCAGGCCCGTGTCACCGCCGGCGACGGCCAGGGCCCCGCCGATGGACTCCTTCGCCTGCCCGGGAGCGCCGGCCGGCATCGCGTCGGCGTAGCCGCTGGAGAGCAGGGAGCCGAGGATCGCGATACCGAGAGCGGTGCCGGACTGCTGGATGGTGTCGTTGAGGGCCGAGCCCACGCCCGCCTTGTCCTCGGGGATGGTGCCCATCAGCGCGGCCACCGCGGCCGGCATCGCGAGCCCCGCGCCCAGGCCGAGGACCCCCAGCGCCACGGCCGGGACCGTGAACCCGCTGTCCGCGTCGAGCGTGGTCAGCAGGCCGAAGGAGGCGGCCATCAGCAGCATCCCGGCGAGGATGACGATCCGGTTCCCGGCCTTCACGGCGAGCTGGGCCCCGGCGGCGTTGCCGGCCAGCGCGGCGACGGCCAGCGGCAGGAAGGCGAGGCCCGCCTTGACGGCGGAGTAGCCGAGCACGAACTGGAGGTACTGGGTCAGGACCAGCAGCAGGCCGGCGTTGCCGATCTGGACGAGCGACAGGGAGAGCGAGCCACCACTGAAGTCGCGGTTCTTGAAGAGGACCAGCGGGACCATCGGCGAGCGGGTGACGTTCTCCCAGATCACGAAGCCGGTCAGGGCGACCACCGCGACGGCCAGGACGAGCAGGGAACGGCCTTCGAACGCGCCGTGCTGCGGAATCTCGATGATCCACCACACCAGGGCCGTCATGCCCACCGCGGACAGCACCGCGCCCAGCGGGTCCGGCTTCTGCCACGGCGCCTTGGACTCCGGCATCAGCAGCACACCGGCCAGCAGTGCCAGCGCGACGATCGGCACATTGATCAGGAAGATCGCCTGCCAGGCGAAGTGGTCGATCAGCACACCGCCGAGGACCGGGCTGCCGACCAGCCCCAGCATCGACACCGAGCCCCAGGCCGCCATCGCCTTGGGCCGCTCGTCCTCGTCGAAGACGGTGATCAGGATGGACAGCGTGGACGGCATGATCAGCGCTCCGCCGACCCCCATCGCGATCCGCACGGCGATCAGCTCACCCGGGGTGGAGCAGAACACCGCCCCCAGCGAGGCCGCCCCGAACAGCAGCAGGCCGATCAGCATCACCTTCCGGCGCCCGAACCGGTCCCCCAGGCTTCCCGAGGTCAGCAGCAGTCCGGCGAAGACCAGGGTGTAGGAGTCGAGGATCCACTGCATGTCCTGGGTGCTCGCGCCGATGTCCTCGGTCAGCGTGGGCACCGCGACCGTCAGCGCCATGCTGTCGACGACCAGCACGAGCGTGCTCAGGCAGAGCACCACCAGGATCCACCAGCGGCGTGGATTGCGAGCGTCCATGTCTGTTTCCCCTCCCGCGAACACCGTTCCTTCGATGCGAACACTGTACGCATGGCGGAACAGTGTTCGCAACCCTTGAGTTCTGTACGCTGAATGCGCACGCTGTTCGCACCAGGTCGGAGCCGATCGCCAGGAGGAGTGTCGATGCCCAAGAGCACGAAGACGACGGAGAAGAACCCGATCCCGTCCGTATGGACCCGTGAGCAGCGCCGCCCCGACCAGCCCGCGCTCAGCAGGGACGCGATCGTGCGGGAGGCGATCGCGATGCTCGACGCCGACGGCATCGAGGCGCTCAGCATGCGCAAGCTCGGCGCCCGTCTGAACGCGGGCGCGACGTCCCTGTACCGGCACGTGGCCACGAAGGACGAGCTGATGGAGCTCGCGGTGGACGAGGTCGCCGCCGAGATCCACGTCCCGCCGGCCGGCGGCACCGACTGGCGGGCGGCGGTGACCGAGGCCGCGGGGTCCTTCCGTACGACCGCGCTACGGCACCCCTGGCTGACCCTGGTCCTGGGCCAGGCCGGGCTCGCCTACCTCGGGCCCAACTACATGGCCTTCTCCGAGCGGCTCGCGGCGCTGTTCACGGCGGCGGGGTTCCCCGAGCCGAGCCGGGCGATCGACGCGGTCTTCTCGTACGTCATCGGCATGTCCACCACGGAGGCCGCCTGGCTCACCACGGTCGCCCGCTCCGGCGAGAGCGAGCCGGAGTTCGTCGCGCGGCTGCTGCCCGCGGCCCGGGAGGCCTCCGCCGGCTACGACCACCTGGCGGCCGCCGACGCACGGACCGCTGACCAGCCCGTCGACCCCGCGCGGATCCGGGACGACAAGTTCACCTACGGCCTGGAGGTCGTCCTGGACGGCCTGGCGCTACGGCTTCCCGAGTAGGTCAGCACGCAGGGTCAGCCGCCATACATCCGGCGCATCGCGAACTCGACCATCTGCTCGACGGCCTTCGCGTCGAACACCATCCGGTGCTCGCCCTCCATGTCGAGGACGAACCCGTAGCCGGTCGGCAGCAGGTCCAGCACCTCGGAACCGGTGATCACGAAGTACTTGGACTCCTTGCCCGCGTACCGGCGCAGCTCCTTGAGCGTGCTGAACATCGGGATCACCGGCTGCTGGGTGTTGTGCAGCGCGAGGAAGCCGGGGTTGTCGCCGCGCGGGCAGTAGACCTTCGACGTCGCGAAGGCCTGCTGGAAGTCCTCGGCCGCCATCTGCCCGGTGGTGAACGCGCGCACCGCGTCCGTGAGGGAGGGCGGGGACGGCTCGGGGTACAGCGGCGGCTGCTGCCCGTATCCGCCGGACATCGGCTGCTGCGGAGGGGCGTACTGCGCTTGCGGGCCCGCTGTCTGGTCGTAGCCGTACATGAGCGCAAGCGTACCGAGAGCGGCCGGGCGCACGGGCCGGTACGGCGGTCCTGGCGAACCGACAGCGACTCGACAGTGACTTGACAGCCGCGGCTATGGATCGCCGCGGCCTCCACTCATAGCGTCGGTGCCATGAACGGACGCGATGCCGAGGGCCCGCACGAACACGACCGAGGCCTCTCCTACGACCTCCCCGTCCTCGCCCGCCGTCGGATGATCCGGCTGATGGCGGGCGCGGGCCTGATTCCGCTGGTGGGCTGCACGCCGCAGGAGAAGACCCCGGCGTCGCCCTCGTCACCCGGCGCCTGCGCGGAGATCCCCCAGGAGACGGCAGGCCCCTTCCCGGGCGACGGCTCGAACGGCGTGAACGTCCTGAAGGAGAGCGGGGTCGTCCGCAGCGACATCACGCGCAGCTTCGGCGACTCCGCGGGCGGCACGGCCGAGGGGATACCCCTGACGATCACGCTGACCGTGGTGGACGCGGCCTCCGGCTGCGACGCCCCGAAGCGGGGCGCCGCCGTCTACCTGTGGCAGTGCGACCGGGACGGCGCCTACTCCCTGTACTCCGAGGGCGTCACCGAGGAGAACTACCTGCGCGGCGTCCAGGAGACCGACGACGAGGGCCGCCTCACCTTCAGGAGCGTCTTCCCCGGCTGCTACCCGGGCCGCTGGCCGCACCTCCACTTCGAGGTCTACGGCAGCCTGGCCGACGCCACGGCGGCCACGTCGATCACGAACACCTCGCAGCTCGCCTTCCCCAAGGACGTCTGCGAGACGGTGTACGCCACGGACGGTTACGGCGAGAGTGTCCGGAACCTGAGCGGGCTTTCCCTGGAGAGCGACGGCGTCTTCGGCGACGGCCACGACCGTCAGCTGGCCACGATGACGGGCAGCACCGGGGGCGGCTACACCGCGGAACTGACCGTTCCGGTGTGACCTGTCACAGATGACGGGTTCGGGGTTGCTTCTTATTACCGACGGGTAGCATCATCGTAGCTACTTGTTGGTACGTGAACTAGCGCGAGGATCCAGTGCCTCGCCGATCTCTCTACGGAGCCGGGAGCCGTCGCCATGGGGCACTACAAGTCGAATCTCCGCGACATCGAGTTCAACCTCTTCGAAGTACTCGGGCGGGACAAGCTGTACGGCACCGGCCCGTTCGAGGAGATGGACGTCGAGACCGCGAAGAGCATCCTGGAGGAGCTCACCCGCCTCTCGGAGAACGAGCTGGCCGAGTCCTTCATCGACGCCGACCGCAACCCCCCGGTCTTCGACCCGGAGACCAACACCGCGCCCGTCCCGGCGTCCTTCAAGAAGAGCTACCAGGCCTTCATGGACTCCGAGTACTGGCGCCTCGGCCTGCCCGAGGAGATCGGCGGCACCACCTCGCCCCGCTCCCTGATCTGGGCCTACGCCGAGCTGATCCTGGGCGCCAACCCTGCCGTCTGGATGTACTCCTCGGGCCCGGCCTTCGCCGGCATCCTCTTCGAGGAGGGCAACGAGGTCCAGAAGCACATCGCCAAGGTCGCCACGGAGAAGCAGTGGGGCTCCACGATGGTGCTCACCGAGCCCGACGCGGGCTCCGACGTGGGCGCCGGCCGCACCAAGGCCGTGCAGCAGGAGGACGGCTCCTGGCACATCGAGGGCGTGAAGCGCTTCATCACGTCCGGTGAGCACGACATGTCGGAGAACATCCTCCACTACGTGCTGGCCCGCCCCGAGGGCGCCGGCCCCGGCACCAAGGGCCTGTCCCTCTTCCTCGTCCCGAAGTACCTCTTCGACTTCGAGACCGGCGAGCTCGGCGAGCGCAACGGCGTCTACGCCACCAACGTCGAGCACAAGATGGGCCTGAAGGCCTCCAACACCTGCGAGATGACCTTCGGCGACCAGCACCCCGCCAAGGGCTGGCTGATCGGCGACAAGCACGACGGCATCCGCCAGATGTTCCGCATCATCGAGTTCGCCCGCATGATGGTCGGCACGAAGGCGATCTCCACGCTGTCGACGGGCTACCTGAACGCGCTGGAGTACGCCAAGGAGCGCGTCCAGGGCCCGGACCTCGCGAACTTCATGGACAAGACCGCGCCCAAGGTCACCGTCACGCACCACCCGGACGTCCGCCGCTCGCTGATGACGCAGAAGGCGTACGCGGAGGGCATGCGGGCGCTGGTCCTCTACACGGCCTCCGTCCAGGACGAGATCCAGATCAAGGAGGCCGCGGGCGAGGACGCCGCCGACCTGGAAGCCCTGAACGACCTGCTCCTGCCCATCGTCAAGGGCTACGGCTCCGAGAAGGGCTACGAGCAGCTCGCCCAGTCGCTCCAGACCTTCGGCGGCTCCGGCTTCCTGCAGGAGTACCCGATCGAGCAGTACATCCGGGACTCCAAGATCGACACCCTCTACGAGGGCACCACGGCGATCCAGGGCCAGGACTTCTTCTTCCGGAAGATCGTCCGCAACCAGGGCGCCGCGCTGAACTCCCTCGCCGAGGACATCAAGAAGTTCCTGGCGCTCGGTGAGGGCGGCGAGGAGCTGGCCGGTGCCCGCGAGCACCTCGCGAAGGCCGCCGTCGAGCTGGAGGCGATTGTCGGCCTGATGCTGACCGACCTCGCGGCCACCGAGCAGGACGTCAAGAACATCTACAAGGTGGGCCTGAACACCACCCGCCTGCTGATGGCCTCCGGTGACGTCGTCGTCGGCTACCTGCTGCTCAAGGGTGCCGCGGTCGCCGCCGGAAAGCTGGAGACCGCCTCCGCCAAGGACAAGGCCTTCTACACCGGCAAGATCGCGGCGGCGAAGTTCTTCGCGGCCAGTGTCCTGCCGGGCGTCACCCTGGCCCGCAAGGTCGCCGAGGGCGTCGAGCTGGACCTGATGGAGCTGGACGAGGCCGCGTTCTAGATCATCACGTCCTCCGTCCGAGGGCCTGTTCCCTTCGCCGGGAACGGGCCCTCGTCCGTCGTTAAGGTAACCCCATGACCGAACCCACCCGCTTCGACCGCGGCCACACCGACGACCTCATGACCTTCCTGGCGGCGAGCCCGTCGCCGTACCACGCCGTGGCCACGGCCGCCGAGCGGCTGGAGAAGGCGGGCTTCCGGCAGGTCGTGGAGACGGACGCCTGGGAGGGGACGAGCGGCGGCAAGTACGTGCTGCGCGGCGGCGCGATCGTCGCCTGGTACGTGCCGGAGGGCGCCACGCCCCACACGCCGTTCCGGATCGTCGGCGCCCACACCGACTCCCCCAACCTGCGCGTCAAGCCGCTGCCCGACAGCGGGGCGCACGGCTGGCGCCAGGTGGCCGTGGAGATCTACGGCGGACCGCTGCTCAACTCCTGGCTGGACCGCGACCTGGGCCTCGCCGGGCGGCTGACCCTGCGCGACGGCTCGACGCGCCTGGTCAACGTCGACCGGCCGCTGCTGCGCGTGCCGCAGCTCGCCATCCACCTGGACCGGTCGGTGACGGCGGACGGGCTCAAGCTCGACAAGCAGCGGCACCTGCAGCCGGTCTGGGGCCTGGGCAACGATGTGCGCGACGGCGACCTGATCGCCTTCCTGGAGGAGGCGGCCGGCCTCCCCGCGGGCGAGGTCACCGGCTGGGACCTGATGACGCACTCCGTGGAACCGCCCGCCTACCTGGGCCGCGACCGCGAACTGCTGGCGGGCCCGCGCATGGACAACCTGCTCTCGGTGCACGCCGGGACGGCGGCCCTCGCGGCCGTGGCCTCCGGTGCCTCGAAACCGGCGTCCATCCCGGTCCTGGCCGCCTTCGACCACGAGGAGAACGGCTCCCAGTCCGACACGGGCGCGGACGGGCCGCTGCTCGGCAACGTGCTGGAGCGTTCGGTGTTCGCGCGCGGCGGCTCCTTCGAGGACCGGGCCCGCGCCTTCGCCGGCACGGTCTGCCTGTCCTCCGACACGGGCCACGCCGTCCACCCCAACTACGCGGAGCGGCACGACCCGACGCACCACCCGCGCGTCAACGGCGGCCCGATCCTCAAGGTCAACGTCAACAACCGCTACGCCACGGACGGTTCGGGACGCGCCGAGTTCGCGGCGGCCTGCGAGCAGGCGGGGGTGCCCTTCCAGTCCTTCGTCTCCAACAACTCCATGCCCTGCGGCACCACGATCGGCCCGATCACCGCCGCCCGGCACGGCATCAGGACCGTCGACATCGGCGTGGCCATCCTGTCCATGCACAGCGCCCGCGAACTGTGCGGCGCCGACGACCCGTTCCTCCTGGCGAACGCGCTCACCGCGTTCCTCGAGAGGTAGAACGGGCCGTCACCGCATGGGCGTTCCCCACCGGGGTACCCGGGGTGCGGACCGGAAGGACCGGACCGTACAGGGAGGCGACACAACATGGGCCTCGGCGGATGCATCATCCTCATCGCCGTGGGAGCCATCCTCACGTTCGCGACCGACTGGGACATGCAGGGGGTCAACCTCGACCTGGTCGGCATCATCTTCATGATCGTCGGACTGATCGGCGTCACCACATTCAGCAGCATCGCCAGGCGCCGGCGCGTGGTGGTGCCCCCGACGACGCCCGGCGTCGTCGAGGACCCGGCGGTGCACCACCGCCGCGATGGCTACAGCGACGGATACGGCGTGTGACGCGTCGGCGGATCAGGCGTCCATCCCGGCCAGCACCAGGGGAAGCCGGTCCGTCCCCGCCTCGGTGAGGCGGACGGGTACGCCCCAGTCCTGCTGGTGGACGTGACAGGCGGGGTACTCGTTGTCCGGGTCGTCGTCGCAGGAGGCGGCCATCGCGGAGACGTGCAGCACGCCCTCCGGTACGGCGGGGTCGAGTGCGAGGGTGCGGGAGAGGTCTGTTCCCGCGCCCTCGCCGGCGCGCAGCAGCTCCGGCGGGGTGGAGGAGACGAGCAGACGGGTCGAGGGGCCGTAGCGGGTGTCCAGCTTCTGGCCCGCCGGGGCCTGGAAGATCACGTCCAGCCGGAGCTGCCCGGGGGCCACTTCGGTGGCCTCCCGCTGCGTGCGGTGAGCCACCTCGGGCACCTTCACCGCCTCCTCCGGCAGCCGCAGCCGGGTCAGCCGGTGCCGGGCCGACTCCACGACCACGATGTCGTCGCCGGCGAGCACCGCGTCCGACGGCTCGCGCAGGTCCGTGGCCAGGGTGGTGACCTCGCCGGTCGCCGGGTCGTAGCGGCGCAGGGCGTGGTTGTAGGTGTCGCTGACCGCGACCGAGCCGTCCGGGAGCGCCGTGACGCCCAGCGGGTGCTGGAGCAGGGCCTGTTCGGCGGGACCGTCCCGGTGACCGAAGTCGAACAGGCCGGTGCCGACGGCGGTGTGGACCGAGCCGTCGGGCTCCACCCAGCGCAGGGCCGACGTCTCGGAGTCGGCGAGCCAGAGCCGCTCCGGTGTCGCGGCCAGCCCGGACGGCTGTGCGAACCAGGCCTCGGCGCCCGGCCCGTCGACGAGCCCCTCGTTGGTCGTACCGGCCGTGACCGCGACCGTCCCTTCGGCCGGGTCGTACGCCCACAGCTGATGCACACCGGCCATGGCGATCCACACCCTGCCCTGCCACAGGGCGACGTCCCAGGGGGAGGAGAGGTCGACCTCGCGGGCCGGGCCCGAGGTGGGTGAGCCCTGCCACCACTGCCGGCCCGTGCCGGCGAGGCTGGTGACTTCGCCGGTGGTGAGGTCCAGCCGCCGCAGCGCGTGATTGACGGTGTCGGCGACGACCACGGAGTCGTCATCGAGAAGGGCGAGCCCCTGCGGCTCGTTGAAGGCGGCCTCGTCGGCGGAGCCGTCGGCGAACCCACGCGCACCGGAGCCGATCCTGCGCACCACACTCTCGCCGTCCTCGGCGAGCTCCACCAGCTGATGCCGGGTGGTGTCGCTGACCAGGAAGTTCCCCGACGGCAGCGGCACGGCCTTCCCCGGGAACCGCAGCGATGTCGGCTCCGGCTCCGGCGCCACGTACGGCCCTCCCCCATTGCCTGAAGGGCATGGGAGGTGCCCCCATCCGCACCGCAGCGTGCCCTTCGCCGCGTGCTCGGTCTCCAGCTCAGCCACCAGCCGCTCAATGGCGTGCACATGCCCCTCACCGGCGTGCTGGGCGACCACATATCCCTCGGGGTCGATCACGACGAGTGTCGGCCAGGCCCGCACGGCGTACTGCTTCCAGGTCGCGAGGTCCGGGTCGTCGAGCACCGGATGCTCCACCCCGTACCGCTCCACGGCGTCGACAACCGCCTGATGTTCGGCCTCGTGCACGAACTTCGGCGAGTGCACCCCGATGACGACGACGGTGTCCCGGTGCTTCTCCTCGAGCTCCCGGAGCTCGTCGAGGACGTGCAGGCAGTTCACGCAACAAAATGTCCAGAAGTCAACGATGACGATCCGGCCGCGGAGCTCGGCGAGGCTGAGCTCCTTTTCACCTGTGTTGACCCAGCCGCCCTTCCCGATGAGCTCGGGGGCACGGACACGTGCACGATTTGCCATGGCTCCAGCCAATCACAGCGTGCTGCCGGGCTCCGCTCAGCCCGTCGGCCTATAGACGGCGTTTCGGAGGCGGCCGCGGGGAAGCCCTGGTCTCATGAGATTCCTCGTGTACGACCGGCTCCTCGGCTTCGGTGACGACTACTGGATCGAGGACGACCACGGCAGCAAGGTGTTCCTCGTCGACGGCAAGGCCCTGCGGCTGCGGGACACCTGGGAGCTGAAGGACACCCAGGGGCGCGTCCTCGTCGACATCCACCAGAAGATGCTCGCCCTGCGCGACACGATGGTGCTCCAGCGGTCCGGGGAGCCGCTGGCGACGATCCGCAGGAAACGGCTGTCCCTGCTGCGCAACCACTACCGGGTGTCCCTGGCCGACGGCAACGAACTGGACGTCAGCGGCAAGATCCTCGACCGGGAGTTCGCCGTCGAGTACGACGGGGAACTGCTGGCGGTGATCTCCCGCCGCTGGCTGACCCTGCGGGACACGTACGGCGTGGACGTCGTCCGCGAGGACGCCGATCCGGCGCTGCTGATCGCCGTGGCGGTGTGTGTCATCCACCTGGCGGAGAAGGAGCGGGAGGACTGAGCCGCCCGATCCCGTGTCCTCGCCCTCAGGGCTCAGGGCCTGCGCGGGGGCTCCAGTCCCAGCAGCCGGTCCTTCAGCGCCGGGAACTGCTCCCGCGTCGTCGCGACCTTCCCCGGGTCGAACTCCACCGTGAGGACCTCCTCGCCGGCGCCGGCCCGGGCCAGCACCTCGCCCCAGGGATCGACCACGATCGAGTGACCGGCCTGTGGAACTCCGGCGTGCGTCCCGGCCGTTCCACACGCGACGACGAACGACTGGTTCTCGACGGCCCGCGCCTGGGCCAGCAGCGTCCAGTGGGACCGTCGGCGCTCCGGCCAGCCCGCCGACACCACGAGCGTCTCGGCACCGGCGTCGACGAGACCGCGGAAGAGTTCGGGGAAACGGAGGTCGTAGCAGGTGCTCAGACCCAGGACGGTCTCCGGCAGACGCACGGTCACCAGCTCGGCACCCGCGCCCATCAGCACGGCCTCGCCCTTGTCGAAGCCGAAGCGGTGGATCTTGCGGTAGGCGGCGGCCAGATCGCCGGAGGGGGAGAAGACGAGGGAGGTGTTGTAGAGCGGTCCGTCGGGGTCCCGTTCCGGGATGGATCCCGCGTGCAGCCACACGCCCGCGTCGCTCGCGGCCTTCGCCATCGCCTCGTACGTCGGCCCTTCGAGCGGCTCGGCCTCGCGCCCGAACTCCTCGTAGGCGAACGCGCCCGTGGTCCACAGCTCCGGCAGGACGACGAGATCGGCACCCGCCTGCTCCCGGACGAGCGACGCCATCCGCCGTCGGCGCGATTCGACCGATTCGCCCTCATCTACGGCGATCTGGATCACAGAGGCGCGCACACTACCACCGTCCTGGCATTCGACCCGTCCACATGGGCTTCCCCCCGGGCCTACGATCGTCACACGAAAGCACTGCCGGGGTGCCTCACAGCAGCGTAACTTAGCTGCCAAGACACCCGCCGACAGCCGCCACCTCCCACTGGCAACGCCGCCACCACCTGCCCGTGCACCGACCGCCGAGGGGTCCCGTTCCGTGAGTCTGCATCCCACCCTCCAGCCCTACGCCGACGCCTGGACCCACTCCATCGATGCGATATCCGAGCTGCTCCAGAAGCTCGCGGAGGCCGAGTGGAACCGGCGGACGCCGTGCCCCGGGTGGTCGGTGCGGGACGTGGTCTCCCATGTCATCGGCCTGGACTGCGAGATGCTCGGCGACCCGCGCCCCATCCACACGCTGCCGCGCGACCTCTTCCACGTGACGAACGACCACCAGCGCTACATGGAGATGCAGGTCGACGTCCGCCGCCACCACACGGCCCCGGAGATGACCTCCGAGCTGGAGTACGTGATCATCCGCCGCAACCGCCAGCTGCGGAACGAGTCGCGTGACCCGGGCACGAAGGTGCGCGGTCCGCTCGGCACGGAGCAGACCCTCGAGGAGTCCATGCGCCGGCACGCCTTCGACGTGTGGGTGCACGAGCAGGACCTGCGCACGGCCCTCGGCCGGCCCGGCAACCTCGACTCCCCCGGCGCGCACGTCGCCCGTGACGTACTGCTCTCCGAACTCCCGCGCGTGGTCGCCGAGAACGCCGAGGCTCCGCGCAGCTCGGCCGTCGTCTTCGACGTGCACGGCCCCATCGAGTTCCTGCGCACGATCCGCGTCGACATCCAGGGCCGCGGCACCCTCGAAACGGCCCCCGCCCTCGGCCCCGCCGCGACCCTCACCCTCGACTGGGAGACCTACGTCCGCCTGGCCTGCGGCCGCGTGACCCCGGAGGCGGTCTCCGACCGGCTGAAGACGGAGGGCGACCCGGACCTGACATCGGCGATCCTCCGCAACTTCACGGTGACGCAGTAGGAGCCCCCCAGCTGCGGGGCACGCTTCCGCCCGTAGCTGCGGGCATGCGTGCCGCTAGGGGCGGCACGGGTGGGCGCAGCGGCACCTCGTCGCGCCGAGCTGCGCACCCACCCGGCCCCAGCACCGACACCCAGGGCCCGAAAACCCCATGCCGCTGCCCCACCCTCACCCGTAGCGTCCCCTGGCATGACCCCACCCCACCGCACCCGCCTCACCTTCCACGGCCCGTTGTCCGAGGCCCGAGCAGACCGCCTCGTACAACGGCTCGCCGGCAACACCCCCACCACCGTGCTGGACATCGGCTGCGGTCGAGGCGAACTCATGCTGCGCGTCCTGGAAGCCACACCGGAGGCCACCGGCCTCGGTATCGACCTCGACGCCGAGGACCTGTCCCGCGGCCGGCAAGCCGCGGAACGACGGCACCTCACGGACCGGGCCCGTTTCCTCGAGGAGTCCGCCACCGGAACCGGCCACGGGCCGGCCGACCTCGTCCTGTGCCTCGGCGCGAGCCAAGCCCTCGACGACCACCTCCCCAAGGCCCTGGCCGAACTCCGCCGGCTCGTCACCGACGGCGGCCGTGTCCTGCTCGGCGAAGGGTTCTGGCAGCGCACCCCGACCCCGGCCGAGCTGTCCGGCATGTGGCCGGACGCAGCCGTCACCGACCACCACGACCTCGCGACCCTCGTGGACCTGGCGATCGAGGCCGGTTTCAGGCCGGAGTGGACGGAGACCGCGAGCCTCGACGAGTGGGAGGAGTTCGAATCGGCGTACCTGGCGGACGTCGAGGTGTGGCTCGCCGAGCACCCCGGGCACCCGCTCGCGGCGGAGACCAGGGAGCGCGCGGACCGGCACCGCGCCCGGTGGCTGACGTACCGCGGCGTCCTGGGGCTGGCCTACCTCACGCTCGTACCGACCGCCTGAGACCCGTCATGCCGGGACGTGCACCGTCTCGACCCGGCTCGCCACCAGGCGTTCCCGCTCGCGCCGGATGGCGCGCTTGCGCAGGCGCAGGATCTGGGTGACCCCGAGGGCCTGGAGCACGAACACCGCCGAGAAGGCGATGCCGTAGTCGTCGCCGGTGGCGTCCAGCAGGACACCGACGGCGAACAGCGTGGTCATGGAGGCCACGAAGCCGCCCATGTTGGTGATGCCGGAGGCCGTGCCCTGCCGCTCGGGCGGGTTCGCCGGGCGGGCGAAGTCGAAGCCGATCATCGACGCGGGACCGCACGCCCCGAGGACCGTGCACAGCACGATCAGCAGCCACATCGGGGCATGCTCGCCGGGGTAGGCCAGTGTCGCCGCCCACAGGGCCGCCGTCGTGCCGACCGTGCCGAGCGCGATGGGCAGCCGCGCCTCGTGGTGCCGGGCGACGATCTGGCCGTAGACCATGCCGACGCCCATGTTCGACAGCACGACGAGCGTGAGGAGTTCACCGGCTGTGGCGCGGGACAGCCCCTGTGCCTCGACCAGGAACGGCATGCCCCACAGCAGCAGGAAGACCATGGCCGGGAACTGGGTCGTGAAGTGCACCCACATCCCGAGCCGGGTGCCCGGCTCCCGCCAGGAGGCGGCGATCTGCCGGCGTACGTAGGCCGCGCCCTGGTGCGGGAGCGGCTCCGGCTCGTGGCCCTCCGGGTGGTCCTTCAGGAACAGCAGCACCAGCACGAGCACCACGGCCCCGGCGGCCGCGCTGCCCGCGAACGCCGCCGTCCAGCCGATGCCGTGCAGCAGCCGGGCCAGGACGAGCGTGGAGACGAGGTTGCCCGCCATGCCCACCAGGCCCGCGAACTGGGCGACGAGCGGCCCGCGCCGGGCCGGGAACCACCGGGTGCCCAGCCGCAGCACGCTGATGAACGTCAGCGCGTCACCGCAGCCGAGCAGCGCCCGGGAGGCGAGCGCCATGCCGTACGACGGGGAGAACGCGAAACCGAGCTGCCCGGCCGTGAACAGCACCGCCCCGAGCGCCAGCACCTTCTTGGTGCCGAGCCGGTCGACGAGCAGGCCGACGGGTATCTGCATGCCGGCGTAGACCAGCAGCTGGAGGATGGAGAAGGTGGACAGGGCCGAGGCGTTGACGTGGAAGCGGTCGGCGGCGTCGAGGCCGGCCACGCCCAGGGACGTGCGGAAGATGACCGCGACGAAGTAGACCGAGACGCCCGTGCCCCAGACGGCCAGGGCCCGGCGGCCTCCCGGTGGATCGCCCGGCAGTATGCCGGCGCTCATCGGACCTCCCCCCGCGCCAGGTGCGAGAACCAGCCGACGTGCCGGTGGACGAGCCCGACGGCCGCCTCGGCGTCCCCGGAGCGCAGCGCCTCGAGGATCTCCTCGTGTTCGGTGAGGGTCTTGGCGATCCGGTCGGGGTGGGAGTGCAGGACGGCGACGCCCATGCGGAGCTGGCGGTCGCGCAGCTGGTCGTAGAGGCGGGAGAGGATCTCGTTGCCGCCGCTGCGGACGATCTCGGCGTGGAAGCAGCGGTCGGTGACGGCGGCCGCGGCCAGGTCTCCGGCGGCGGCCTGCTCCTTCTGCCGGGCGAGGAGCGCTTCGAGGCGCTCGATGAGCCCGGGGGGCGCGGGCACGGCCTTGCGCGCCGCATGCTCCTCGACGAGCAACCGGGTCTCCACGACGTCGGCGATCTCCTGCGCGGAGACGGGCAGCACGAGGGCTCCCTTTTTCGGGTAGAGCCTGATGAGCCCCTCGACCTCCAGCCGGAGCAGCGCCTCGCGCACCGGTGTGCGGGAGACGCCGACGGCCTCGGCGAGTTCGCCCTCGGTGAGCAGGGTCCCGCCCTCGTAGCGGCGCTCCAGGACGCCCTGCTTGACGTGGGTGTACACACGGTCGGCGGCGGGAGGGTGCTTCACGGCCAAGGTCATGCCGACAGCATAGATACATCAGGTACGCATGGATGTATCCGTCCAGGATGCGGACTCACCCGGCCTCCAATGTCACACGTCTGTGGCAAAGAGCGGGTCCCCCTCGGCAACGGCACAACCAACTGTGCTAGTTACAAGTCAGACACGTGCGGCCCCCTTCCCCTCGTCCTCAATTCGGCCGCACGCCTGGGGCATTCAACGCAATCGGGGTACTTCACTTGATAACCGGCATTAAGGGCACCCGTCTCCGTAGAGCCGCGGCCGTCGCCGTCACCACCGGCGCCATGCTCGCGACCGGAGCCCTCACCGTTGCGCCGGCGCAGGCCGCCACGGCGCCCACGATCGTCGCCAAGGGCGGCTACGTGATGAACAACGCGACCGGCAAGTCGCTCTACACCAAGGCTGCCGACACGCGCCGCTCGACCGGCTCGACCACCAAGATCATGACCGCTCTGGTGGTGCTGAAGCAGTCGAACCTCAACCTGGACAGCAAGGTCACGATCCAGAAGGCGTACAGCGACTACATCGTCGACAACAACTGGGCGTCGAACGCCAAGCTGATCGTCGGCGACAAGGTCACCGTCCGCCAGCTGCTGTACGGGCTGATGCTGCCGTCCGGCTGCGACGCGGCGTACGCGCTCGCCGACAAGTTCGGCTCGGGCTCGACGCGGGCGGCGCGCGTGAAGTCGTTCATCGGCAAGATGAACACGACCGCCAAGAACCTGGGTCTGAAGAACACCCACTTCGACTCGTTCGACGGCATCGGCAAGGGCAGCAACTACTCCACGCCGCGCGACCTGACGAAGCTCGCCAGCAACGCCATGAAGAACTCCACGTTCCGCACGGTCGTCAAGACGAAGAAGTACACGGCGAAGACGACCACGAAGTCCGGCGGCACGCGGACGATGGCCGCGTGGGAGAACACCAACCCGCTGCTCGCGAGCTACACCGGCGCGATCGGCGTGAAGACCGGTTCCGGCCCGGAGGCCAAGTACTGCCTGGTCTTCGCGGCCACGCGGAACGGCAAGACGGTCATCGGCACGGTTCTCGCCTCGACCGACGGGCCCACCCGCAAGTCGGACGCGACGAAGCTGCTGAACTACGGCTTCGCCAAGTAGGACAAGGCAGGACAGGCACCACTAAAGGGGGGCTCGCCGCCGTCGGCGGTGAGCCCCCCTTCGCATGTCCACGTACGTCAGGCAGCCGACCGCTGGCGACGCTCCAGCTCCCGGGCCGCCTTGCGCCGCCCGCCGGCCAGCACGTTCACGGGCGAGCCCGCCCCGGCTCCCGGCTCCAGCCCCCAGCCGCGGATCCGTGCCGCGACCCGGGCCAGCCGCTGGTCGCCGGGCCGTACGTCGACGCAGAACAGCGACTCGTCGGGCGTTCGGTCGTCGCCGCCCCAGCGGACGACGCCGTCGAGCTCGGCGAGGATGTCGCGGATCACGACCTCCTGCCACGGGAAGAAGCCGCCCCGGGCACCGCGCGGGTAGAAGCCCGGCCGGATCCGTACCGCCGTGCCCGACGCCAGGTTGGACTCCGGCCGGCCCCTGCCGACGTCGGACGGGTCGTGCCAGCCGACGACGTCGCCCCGGCGCAGGGCGTCGACCTCGTAGTGGAACCGGCGCACCAGGTGGACCAGGACGGTCTCCACATCGCCCAGCCGCACCGCGACGCCGTTCAGCGGGGTCCCGGGGACGGGCCGGGTGTAGACAGTGCCGCCGTCGTCGGCGACGTTCTCCATCTCCCAGCCGTTGTGGGAGCGCGAACCGGCCCGCACGCGCCGGGTCCGGTCCTGCGCGCTGCGCAGAGCGTCCCGTACGCGGGCCGGGATGGGGTTGTGTGCGTCGGCGTACGCCTGGGACAGGAAGTGCGAGACGGGCAGGGCGGCGACGCCCACGGCACCGCCGACGGCGGCGATACGGCCGAGCAGGGCACGGCGGGACAGACCGCGGCGGTGCGCGGCGGCCGGGCGGGGCCCTTTGCGGGTGATGCTGGGGATGTGGGGGAGGTTGAGCTTCAACGGTCTCTCATTCCGGCGATTCACGCGTGGCGAGCGATGCTGTTGTACTTCTCGAAGATCTGGTAGACGGCAAGGCTCCGGTGCGTCTGGGCCTCGACGTCGGGGTCCCAGGCCCGGTAGCGGCGCAGGAGTTCGGTGATCTCGAACTCGGCGAGGTCCAGGCGCATGGACCTCGGGGTGGTGACGCGGTCACCGGGCGGCAGTTGACCGCCGGGCCTGCCCCGGGTGCCCCACAGATGGATCAGGGCCGCGGTGCGCACGCTGTACGCGTTGTCCTTGTTCAGCCGTTGCCACACCGCCCAGAGATCGGCGTCCTTGCCCGGGTCGCGGCGGCCGCCGGTGGTGTAGCCCCAGCCGATGCAGTGGTTCCAGGCCTGGATGGCGTCGGTCGCACCGATCTCGCCGATGCCGGTGGGCGAGTCCTTGACGGAGCCGGAGCCGGTGAGGTGGTGGTCGGCGACCTGCTGGTCGGTGGCCTGGTCGGCGAGGCTGTAGTCGCGCATGGCCCAGTAGACGACCGTCTGGATCAGCGCCTTGCGCATCGAGTACGTGTGCGACAGCTCGGTGATCAGCTCGTCCTGGTCCTGGATCGCGCCGACGGCCTGGGCGTTGGTGTAGAGCCGCGCTTCGCTCCCGATGCCGCCCAGGTCCGGCCGTCCGATCGACCGCATGTACCGCGAGAGGTCGGCCCGCAGGGCGGGCACCTGGCGGGTGTCGAAGGCGACGTCCGGGACGGCGGGCCGCGGCCGGTCGAACGCGCCCTGCCCGGTGTCCCGTCCGGAGGCGATGTCGACGTCCACCTCGAGCTGTCCGTCGCCCGAGCCGAGGGTGCGGATGACGAACTGGTCGTAGGCCCAGTCGCCGGGCAGCGGGCGCCCGGCGTTGCCGTCGAAGCCCGGGGACATGTCGGCCACGAAGCTCGCCGTCGAGCAGCCGGCCGCCCCGACCTGCGCACAGACGTTGCGGGAGCCGTAGACGCCGATCTCGTACGGGTGGCCGGAGTCCGCCATCGCCTCCTTGATGCCCTTGAAGTGGGGCAGGACGCTCGCGGTGATCTCGGCGTCGATGGCGTCGAAGTCGACCGCGAAGAAGATCCGTGTGCCCTTCCTGAAGCCGTGGTCCAGGGCGGCGTTGACCGCCGCGTAGCCCGCCGTCCGCCCGGCGACGTAGTCGAAGTCCGAGGCGTCGTTGTTGACGGTCTGGTAGATCGGGAAGCAGCGCAGGCCGTGCCGGGCGATGGTGGCGAGCTCGCCGGGCTGAATGGCCTTCTCGGGCAGGGAGGTGGCGCTCGGATTGGTGAGGTAGCGGCCGACGTAGGTGATGCCGGCCGCCTTGAGTGTCGCCGCGCGCTCCGGGGTGACCTTCGCGATCGTGTCGCAGGCCTTCCCCTGCCGCGACTGGTCGCCGTAGGACGCCAGCAGGGAGGCGAAGGTGGCGAAGTCGCCGTCGCCCGTGGCCGGGAGCGCGACGAAGCTCTGGAACGCCCGGACGGCGGCGGCCAGATAGGAGTCGAAGCTGTCGGTGAGGGCGACGGGCCGCCCGTTGACGACCATCCCGGCGGAGAACAACTGGACGTAGACGCCCTGGTCGCCCTGGCGCACGGCGTGCGACCTCAGGGCCGACTGGGTGCCGGGGCCGAAGTTGCCGTTGGCGGTGCCGTCCGCCATGCCGAGCTCGTACTGCACACCGAGGACCAGCGCCCTGGCCGTGTCCCGGGACACGCGCCCGTCGCAGGCGACGGCGAAG
This sequence comes from Streptomyces sp. NPDC044719, assembly GCF_056433405.1. NCBI lineage: Bacteria > Bacillati > Actinomycetota > Actinomycetes > Kitasatosporales > Streptomycetaceae > Streptomyces > Streptomyces sp. NPDC044719. Next base: position 355,194 of record NZ_JBWKHE010000003.1, on the reverse strand, counting down.
AAGTCCTGCCGCCCGAGGTAGCGGCCGTTGAGCCACCGCTGCACATCACGGACCTGCCGGGTGCCGGAGCCGCCGAGGACGTACGAGTCCATCGTCAGCAGCGCCTTGAACACCTTGGGCGTCAAGGCGGCACCGGGCAGGGCCCGTTCTACGCCCATGTCCGTCTTCAGCTTCGTGACCGCCGCCCGGGTCCGCGCTCCGTATGTGCCGTCCAGGTCGCCGCCGTCGTACCCCTTGCAGTACAGCCCGGCCTGGATGACGCGGCAGAAGTCGGGTGAGGGGACCGTGTCCGCGTCGAGCGCGGGGTACTTGGCGGTCAGTGTGGCCAGCGTCGTGGGACCGAAGTTGTCGGACAGCGCCGTGATGCCCAGCTCGTACTGCAGCGCACGGGTCAGGGCGTACATGGTCGCCCAGTCGGCCTCGCCGGTCTCCTCCACGGTCGTGCCGGTACGGCTGCCGTAGACGGAGTTCACGAAACTCTGGGCCTTGAGCACCATCGCGTTGCGCATGGAGAGTGATCGTATGTCCGGCTAAACCGCTTACTGTGCGGTATTTGGGCGGGCTCTGGGGAGCTTCGTAGCCGCTTCGCATACGGCCGGCCAACACTCCGGAAACGCCGGCGGCCCCCCGCCCGAGGGCAGGGGGCCGCCGTGGCCGGCTCACGCCCAGGTGATCAGACGCTTCGGCTGTTCCAGGATCGCCGCCACGTCCGCCAGGACCTTCGAGCCGAGCTCGCCGTCGACCAGGCGGTGGTCGAAGGACAGGGCCAGGGTGGTGACCTGGCGGGGCTTCACCTTGCCCTTGTGGACCCACGGCTGGAGCTTGATCGCGCCGACCGCGAGGATCGCGGACTCGCCGGGGTTGAGGATCGGCGTGCCCGTGTCGACGCCGAAGACGCCGACGTTGGTGATCGTCACCGTGCCGCCCTGCATGGCCGCCGGGGACGTCTTGCCGTCCCTGGCCGTCGACACCAGCTCGCCCAGCGACTCGGCCAGCTGCGGCAGCGTCTTGGCGTGGGCGTCCTTGATGTTCGGGACGATCAGACCGCGCGGGGTCGCGGCCGCGATGCCCAGGTTCACGTAGTGCTTGACCACGATCTCCTGGGCGGCCTCGTCCCAGGACGCGTTGACGTCCGGGTTGCGCCTGATCGCGACGAGCAGGGCCTTGGAGATCAGCAGGAGGGGGTTCACGCGCAGGCCCGCGAACTCCTTGTCCTCCTTGAGCTCCTCGACCAGCTTCATCGTGCGCGTCACGTCGACCGTCACGAACTCCGTGACGTGCGGCGCCGTGAACGCCGAGCCGACCATCGCCGCCGCCGTCGCCTTGCGGACGCCCTTGACCGGAATACGGGTCTCGCGGGTCGTGTCGTACGACACCATCGCCGGCGCGGGTGCCGGGGCGGCGGGCGCGGGGATCGCGGGGGCCGTCGGCTGGGGTGCCTGCGGCTGGGCCACCGCCGCGTGCACGTCCTCGCGGGTGATGATGCCGTCCGGGCCGGTCGGGACGACCGTCGTCAGATCGACGCCCAGGTCCTTGGCCAGCTTGCGGACCGGGGGCTTGGCCAGCGGGCGTTCCTTGACGGCGGCGGGGGCCGCGGGGGCGGCGGCGGGGGCCGCCGGGGCGGCGGCTGCGGCCGTCCCACCATGGCCGTTCAGCTCCGTCTGGATCGCCGTCGAGGCCTGCTGGACCGGGACCTCCGGGCCCTTGCGGGGGCGACGGCGGGTGGACGAGGCCGCCACCCCGTAGCCGACCAGGACCGGCTGGCGGCCCGAGCCCTCCGCCTTCGGCTCCTCGGCGGGCTGCGGAGCCGCGGGCCGGGACAGCGCGGGCTGCTCGGCGGCGGGCGCGGGCTCGGGTGCGGCCCCTCCGCTCACGTCGACCGCGATGATCGAGGTGCCCACGTCGACCGTGGTGCCCTCGGGGAAGTGCAGATCCCTGACCACACCGTCGTACGGGATGGGCAGCTCGACGGCCGCCTTCGCCGTCTCGACCTCGCACACCACCTGGCCGTCGGTGACCGTGTCGCCGGGCTGGACGAACCACTTGAGGATCTCGGCCTCGGTGAGCCCCTCACCCACGTCCGGCATCTTGAACTCGCGTACGGACGCTTCCGTCATCGTCGTCACGACCCTCTCCTCAGTACGCCAGCGAGCGGTCGACGGCATCCAGTACCCGGTCCAGGTTCGGCAGGTACTCCTCCTCCAGGCGGGCCGGCGGGTACGGCGCGTGGTAGCCGCCGACCCGGAGCACCGGGGCCTCCAGGTGGTAGAAGCAGCGCTCCGTGATCCGCGCGGCGATCTCCGCGCCCGAGCCGAAGAACACCGGGGCCTCGTGCACGACGACCAGGCGCCGTGTCTTCTCCACCGACGTCTGGATCGAGTCGAAGTCGAGCGGGGAGACCGAGCGCAGGTCCAGGACCTCCAGGTTCCTGCCCTCCTCGGCGGCCGCGGCCGCGACCTCCTGGCAGAGCTTCACCATCGGGCCGTAGGCGGCCAGGGTGAGGTCGGTGCCCTCGCGGACCACCTGGGCCTTGTGCAGCGGGCCCGGGATCGCCTCGGTGTTGACCTCGGCCTTGTCCCAGTAGCGGCGCTTGGGCTCGAAGAAGATCACCGGGTCGTCGCTCTGGATGGCCTGCTGCATCATCCAGTACGCGTCCGAGGAGTTGGACGGGCTGACGATCTTCAGGCCCGCCACGTGCGCGAAGAGCGCCTCGGGGGACTCCGAGTGGTGCTCCACCGCGCCGATGCCGCCGCCGTAGGGGATGCGCACGACGACCGGGAGCTTGACCTTGCCCAGGGAGCGGGCGTGCATCTTCGCGAGCTGTGTGACGATCTGGTCGTACGCCGGGAAGACGAAGCCGTCGAACTGGATCTCCACCACCGGGCGGTAGCCGCGCAGGGCCAGGCCGATCGCGGTGCCGACGATGCCCGACTCGGCCAGCGGGGTGTCGATGACGCGGCTTTCGCCGAAGTCCTTCTGCAGTCCGTCCGTCACCCGGAAGACGCCGCCGAGCTTGCCGACGTCCTCGCCCATGATCAGGACCTTGGGGTCGGCCTCCAGGGCGTGGCGCAGCGACTCGTTGATCGCTTTGGCGAGTGCCATCTTGTCGGCCATGTCAGTTGCCCCCCTCATCGGCGAACGACGCCTGGTACGCGGCGAACTGGGCGCGCTCCTCGTCGACGAGCGCGTGTCCGTCCGCGTAGACGTTCTCGAAGATCGCGAAGTGGTCCGGGTCCGGCATGGCACGGACCGCCTCGCGCACTCGTTTGCCCAACGCCTCGGACTCGGTCTCCAGTTCCGCGAAGAATCCCTCGTCCGCGTGGTTTGAGGCCTCCAGGTACCGGCGAAGGCGCAGGATCGGGTCCTTGGCCTCCCAGGCCTGGCGCTCCTCGTCGCCCCGGTAGCGGGTCGGGTCGTCGGAGGTGGTGTGGGCGCCCATGCGGTAGGTGAACGCCTCGACGAGGGTCGGGCCCTCGCCGGCACGGGCCCGCTCCAGGGCCCAGCGGGTGACCGCGAGGACGCCGAGCACGTCGTTGCCGTCCACCCGGACGCCCGGGAAGCCGAAGCCCTGGGCACGCTGGTAGATCGGCACGCGGGACTGCTTCTCGGTCGGCTCGGAGATGGCCCACTGGTTGTTCTGGCAGAAGAACACGACCGGGGCGTTGTAGACCGCGGAGAAGGTGAACGACTCGGCCACGTCGCCCTGGCTGGAGGCGCCGTCGCCGAAGTAGGCGATCACCGCGCTGTCGGCGCCGTCCTTGGCCACGCCCATCGCGTAGCCGGTGGCGTGCAGCGTCTGGGAGCCGATGACGATCGTGTACAGCTGGAAGTTGTTGCTGTTCGGGTCCCAGCCGCCGTTGTTCACACCCCGGAACATGCCGAGCAGATTGGTCGGGTCCACCCCGCGGCACCAGGCGACGCCGTGCTCGCGGTAGGTGGGGAAGACGTAGTCGTCCTCGCGGGTGGCCCGGCCGGAGCCGATCTGGGCGGCCTCCTGGCCGAGCAGCGAGGCCCACAGGCCCAGCTCGCCCTGGCGCTGCAGGGAGGTGGCCTCTGCGTCGAAGCGGCGGGTGAGCACCATGTCGCGGTACAGGCCGCGGAGCTCTTCCGGGGTGACACCGGCGACGTACTTGTCGTACTCGGCGTTCTTGACGCGCTTGCCCTCGGGCGTCAGCAGCTGTACGAGCTGGGGCTCGGCGGCCTTCTTGGCGCCGGCCGCCTTCTTCGCAGGCGTGCGGGTGGTGCCCTTGGTGCCGGTGGTGCCGGCCTTGCTTCCGGCGCTGCGTCGCGATGTGCGCGCGGCAGTGCTCTCCACGGTCACGTGTGCTCCTCCGTCGGTCCGGCCCCCGGGGTTGCCGGTAGGCCAGTGCGGCTCACCTGTTCTCGACCACCGGGCACGGGGTGGGTGCCACTCGGCCGGAACAGGCGTGACAGGTGCCCCGGCGAGCGCCCTGCAACAAGCACGTTACCCAGTGCTCCACATTTCTGTGAAACCCCATCTGACCTGCGATTTTGCTTGGATTTCCAAGTAAATCGGGAAGGCTGGGAAGGGGCCCTGGTCACAGCCTTGCAGGAGGCCGGAGCTACCGCACGTTAACCCGGTGACCCAGGTCACGGGAAGAGTCAACTTGTCGGCGCGCCGAAAACGCCACGCGCGCGTGGGTCCCCTTTCCGGGTCCCACGCGCGCGTGAGTAGTGCGTTTTTCGTTCTGCGGGTCAGCCTTCCGCGCCGCCGACGACGCCGCTCGTGGTGCCCGCGTCCGTGCCGCCCGTGTCGTCCGGCGGTGTCTCCGGGTCCGTGGGCTCCTCGTCCGTCGGTTCGCCGGTCGGCTCGCCGGTCGGCTCCGCGGTGGTCGGCTGGTCCGTCGGCGTCTCGGGAGTGGTCGGGGACGGCGTGTAGGACGGGGTGTACGACGGGGTCCATCCGCCGCCGCCGGAGCTCGTGCCGGTGCCGTCGTCCGTCGACGTGTCGGTCGGTGCGTCGTCCGTCACCTCGTCGCTCGGCGTCTCGCTCGGGGTCTTCTTCTCTTCCGTCTGCGAGGTGGTCGGCGACTTCTTGTCGGCGGGGTCCTTCGTGTCGCCGCCGGTGTTCTGCAGCGCCAGGGCGACACCCGCCGCAACGGCGATCACCGCGAGCACGGCGAGGATCCACAGCTTGCCGCGGCCGCTGCCCTTGTTGCCGCGGCCCTCGAAGCCGCCGTCGTCCCCGCCGCCGTAGCCGGCGGGAAGTATCGGCGAGGGGATCTGGGCGGTGCCGGAGACATCACCGGGGTGGCCCATCACGGCCGTGTGGGCGAAGCCGCCCGACGGGGTGTGCCGGCCCTCGTGCATGTCGACCGGGCCGGTGTTCCAGGTGCCGGTGTGGCCGCCCTGGTCGTAGAGCATCTGGAGCGCGTACTGGACCAGCCCGCGCATCTCCTCGGCCGTCTGGAAGCGGTCGTCGGGCTCCTTGGCGAGGGAGCGCATGACCAGGCCGTCCAGCTCCGGCGGGCAGACGTCGGAGGCCTCGGACGGCGGCGTCGGGATGTCCTGGACGTGCTGGTAGACCACCGACAGCGGGGTCTCGCCGGTGAACGGCGGGCGCAGCGAGAGGAGTTCGTAGAGCAGGCAGCCCGTGGCGTACAGGTCGGAGCGGTGGTCGACGGCCTTGCCGAGCGCCTGCTCCGGGGACAGGTACTGCGGGGTGCCCATGACCATGCCGGTCTGCGTCATCGTGGACTGCGCGCCGTGCAGGGCGCGGGCGATGCCGAAGTCCATCACCTTCACAGCGCCGTTGTGCGTGATGATGACGTTGGCGGGCTTGATGTCGCGGTGCACGATGCCGTGCTGGTGCGAGTAGGCGAGCGCCTCGAGGACGCCCGAGACGATGATCAGGGCCTGCTCGGGGCCCGGCGCCTCGGCGTTCAGCAGCAGGTCGCGGATGGTGCGGCCCTCGACCAGCTCCATGACGATATAGGGGAGCGGCTGGCCGCCGACGATGTCCTCGCCGGAGTCGTACACGGCGACGATCGCGTGGTGGTTGAGGCCCGCCACCGACTGGGCCTCGCGCGTGAAGCGCGCCTTGGACACCGGGTCCTCGGCGAGGTCGGACCGGAGCAGCTTGACAGCGACGGTGCGTCCGAGACGGACGTCCTCGGCCGCGAACACCTCGGCCATGCCACCCCGGCCGAGTCTGCGGGTCAGCCGGTACCGGCCGTCCCCGACCAAGCCGCCGTTACCCCAGGCCTCCGGCGCCTCCGACATGCCGCCGCCACTCGCCTCGGGTTCGGACGGGCCCTGAGCGCGCTGCTGCTGTGCCATCAGTCCTCGCCGTCGTTTCTGCCCGCGGTGCGCGCGGTGTTGTTACGGTCTCCGTCGGCCACGCTACAGCCTCCGCGCAAGCCGCCGGTCCGAGACGGGTGCCAGGACCGGCACGGGACGGACGCGCCATGAAACCTTTACTCAGCACTCTCGTGCAAATTCTGTGTACCGGCCGCACGTCCCCGGTAACGCTTCCGCGACGCTTCTTTCGCGTACGGTCACGGAACGGGCACCGAGCTTGACGTGTCCGTGCCCTGGGGCAGACTTGGCCGGGAATGGCGGTTTGGATCAACGACGGATCAGACGGATCAGCGGCAGTCGGCAGCTCCTCGGGGAGCCACGGGGGACACGGAAACATGAGCCAGGACGGCGCACAGGGCCAGTACACGGGGCGGGCGCTCGCCAGTGGCCGCTATCAGCTGCGTGACCTCCTCGGTCAGGGCGGCATGGCCTCGGTGCACCTGGCGTACGACAGCGTGCTCGACCGGCAGGTCGCGATCAAGACACTTCACACCGAGCTCGGCCGGGAGCAGGCTTTCCGCGAGCGGTTCCGCCGCGAGGCCCAGTCCGTGGCCAAGCTCACGCACACCAACATCGTCTCGGTCTTCGACACCGGCGAGGACACCCTCGACGGCATGACGACGCCGTACATCGTCATGGAGTACGTCGAGGGCCGCCCGCTCGGCTCGGTCCTCGACGAGGACGTACGGCAGCAGGGCGCGATGCCCGCCGACAAGGCGCTGAAGATCACGGCGGACGTACTGGCCGCGCTGGAGATCAGCCACGAGATGGGCCTGGTCCACCGCGACATCAAGCCGGGCAACGTGATGATGACCAAGCGCGGTGTGGTCAAGGTCATGGACTTCGGCATCGCCCGCGCCATGCAGTCCGGTGTGACGTCGATGACGCAGACCGGCATGGTCGTCGGAACCCCGCAGTACCTCTCGCCGGAACAGGCCCTCGGCCGCGGTGTGGACGCGCGCTCCGACCTGTACTCGGTCGGCATCATGCTGTTCCAACTCGTCACCGGGCGGCTGCCGTTCGAGGCGGACTCGCCGCTGGCCATCGCGTATGCACACGTCCAGGAGGAGCCGCCGGTTCCGTCCACGATCAACCGCGCGCTGCCGCCGGCCGTGGACGCGCTGATCGCCCGGGCGCTGAAGAAGAATCCGAACGAGCGTTTCCCCAGCTCCGAGACCATGCGCGACGAATGCCTGCGGGTGGCGGCGTCCTTCCAGGCCGCCCCGCCGAGCATCGTCCCGGGCACGCAGGCGCCGAGCGGCGCGGGCGTCGGCTCGGCCGTGTTCCCGCCGGTCGACCAGGCGAACCCGGCCACCCCGGGCCAGGTCCAGACGCCGTACCAGCCGACGCCGCCCCCGAACCCGTACGGCACCCCCGCCCCGGCCGCGCCGTCTCCGGCCTACGGCTATCCGCAGCAGGGCGGCTACCAGACGCCGCACCCGGCCGCCTACTCCCCACAGCCGGGCCCGTCGACCCCGCCGCCGTACAACCTCACGCCCCAGACCGCTCCCGCCTCGCAGGGCGGCAAGAGCAACAAGCCGGTGATCATCGGCTCGGTCGTCGTGGCCGTGGTCGCGGTCGGCGGACTGGTCGCGGCCCTGCTGATGAGCGGCGGCGGCGAGGACGACAAGGGCGGCGGGGGCAGCAGCGCGAGCGCCTCGGCCCCGGCGGCCAAGAAGCCCGGCTACCGGGGGCCGGACCCGTCGAAGACGATCGACCCCGAGGAGTGCACGGAGCCGGAGGAGTCGTACAACGACCCCGACAAGATCCAGATCCCGGACTTCAAGTTCATGAACATCACGTCGGTCAAGTCCTGTGCCCAGGCGGCCGGCTGGCAGGTCAGCACCAAGAACGTGGACGAGAACACCTACGGCCAGGGCACGGTCATGAACCAGTTCCCGTCCAAGGGCACCGATGTCGACCCGGACGACATGCCGGTCATCGAGCTCAACGTCTCGACGGGCAACCCGCCGTCCTGACGCTCCGGACAAGACGCTCCGGACAGGACGCTCCGGACAAGAGGAAGGGCCCGGCGGCTTCGGCCGCGGGGCCCTGTGTGTTGGGGGGCTGTGCCGGACCTACAGGTACGGTCCGCCGGTACGGGGTCCAGGGTGCTGGTCGTCGAGGCCCTCGTGGCCGACGCCCGGCGGGAGGGCGCGGCGCATCTGCTCCAGCTGGGCGCGGGCGGCCATCTGCTGGGCGAACAGCGTCGTCTGGATCCCGTGGAAGAGCCCCTCGAGCCAGCCGACGAGCTGGGCCTGCGCGATGCGCAGTTCCGCGTCGCTGGGGGTCGCCTCGTCCGTGAAGGGCAGGGAGAGCCGCTCCAGCTCCTCCACCAGCTCGGGCGCCAGACCGTCCTCCAGCTCCTTCACCGAGCTGGCGTGGATGTCCTTGAGCCGGACCCGGCTGGCCTCGTCCAGGGGCGCCACGCGCACTTCTTCGAGCAGCTGCTTGATCATGCTGCCGATCCGCATGACCTTGGCGGGTTGCTCCACCTGTTCCGTGACCGGGGTCTCGCGGGAGTCCTCGTCTCCGCTGCCGCCACCGAGCGCCATACCGTCCTGGCCCACGACCAGGATCTGCGGGCTCTCCGGCGACCGTTCGTTTCTCGGCATCTCCATGTCGCCATTCTCTCGCACGCCTGCACCTCACCTCCGTGGTGCCCCCACGGGAAGCTGATCCACCCTGTTTCGACAGACGTATCGGTCAGGGCCCGGGTTGCTCCCCGGAAGGGGGTTCCACCTCACGGGTGACACCCGTCGGCCGAACCCGGAGTGCCGGATGTCCGCGGGAATGTGAGGCTGATTGCCTTGAAATGACCGAACTTGCCGGGAATGCCCTACCGGGCACGGCGGGAGGGGGTCACCAACGTGACTCCATGGCTACGCGCACTGCGGGCGACCGTACTGGTGGTCGCCTTGGGGGCGGGCGCGGTCGTCTCACCCTGCGGAGCTGTTCAGGCCTACGGTTCCGTCCTCGCGTACGACACGGGGGCCGGGTCCGTCGGGTCCGTCGCGGCCCCCTCCGCCCGCTCAGCGCCGTTCGTCCCGTCGCCGCCCGGCGAGCCCTCGCGGGCCGGGACCCGGGCCGGTGAGGGGCGGGACCGGCCGGGGCGGCCGGAGAGGGCCGAGGAGGAGCGGGAGGCCCGTGAGGCCACCGCCCTGCCCGAGGCGTCCCAGGAGGAGGCCGTCCCCGTACCCTCCGCACCGACGGAGCCCCCCGTACGCGAGGCCGCGGCACAGGCCGACCGGCCTGTCGGGCCCGTGCTGCGGATCCTGCCCCTGGGCAGCGGGCTGGTGCTGATCGGCCTCGGCCTGGGCCTGGCATTCGTCGGCCTGCGGCTGAGACGCGCGTAGGTCACGCGGTCGGCCATGTCCCGGGCCTTCTCACATGCCGCGTCCGAAGCCCGTTTCAGACCTCCTGTGGGGCGATCAGCAGTACCTTGCCGATGTGGCCGCTGTCCTCCACGACCTGGTGGGCGGTGGTTGCGTCGCGCATGGGGAGTTCGCGGTCGATGACCGGGCGCAGATGGCCGCCGGAGAACAGGGGCCACACGTGTTCGCGTACGGCCGCGACGATGGCCGCCTTCTCCTCGAGCGGCCGGGCCCGCAGGGACGTCGCGCTGATCGCCGCCCGCTTGGCGAGCAGCGCGCCGATGTTCAGCTCGCCCTTGACGCCGCCCTGCATGCCGATGATCGCGAGCCGGCCGTTGACGGCGAGGGCCTTGACGTTGCGCTCCAGGTACTTGGCGCCCATGTTGTCGAGGATGACGTCCGCACCGGCCCCGTCCGTGGCCTTCCTGACCTCCTCGACGAAGTCCTGCTCGCGGTAGTTGACCAGGATGTCGGCGCCCAGTTCGGCGCACCGGTCCAGCTTCTCCTTGGTGCCCGCCGTGACGGCGACCCTGGCACCGACGGCCTTGGCGAGCTGGATCGCCATCGTGCCGATGCCGCTGGAGCCGCCGTGCACGAGGAGTGTCTCGCCGGGGCGCAGGTGGGCGATCATGAAGACGTTCGACCAGACGGTGCAGGTCACCTCGGGCAGCGCCGCGGCCTGCCGCAGCCCGACGCCCTCGGGCACGGGCAGCAGCTGTCCGGCCGGGACCACCACCTTCTCGGCGTAACCGCCGCCGGAGAGCAGCGCGCACACCTCGTCGCCGACGTTCCAGCCGGAGACGCCGGTGCCGATCCCGGCGATCCGCCCGGAGCACTCCAGGCCGGGGTAGGGGGGCGTACCGGGAGGCGGGTCGTAGAAGCCCTGCCGCTGCAGGATGTCGGCCCGGTTGACGGCACCGGCCGTCACCTCGACCAGGACCTCGCCCTCGCCGGGCACGGGATCCGGGACCTCGTCCCAGACCAGCGCCTCGGGCCCACCGGGTTCGGGAATCGTGATCGCATACATGACTGGGACGGTACTCCTCGGTAGTCCTCGGTCTTCGGACGGAGTCCGCTCCGCCCCCCTCCTCCTTCCCGGGGCGGCTCCCCCTACGTCATTGGTCCGGTTCCGGCGAAAACCCATATGCGGGACCGATGAGTTTGCGCGACGGTAAAGGTCTCCCCATGCGTAGCCCACGTACTCGGAAGGACCCGAAGCATGAGCACGCAGACGTCCGGCCTGGCGATCGAGACCGCGGGCCTGGTGAAGACGTTCGGCGAGACCAGGGCCGTCGACGGAGTCGACCTGTCCGTGCCCGCGGGCACGGTCTACGGCGTCCTCGGCCCGAACGGCGCCGGCAAGACCACCACCGTGAAGATGCTCGCCACACTCCTGCGGCCGGACGGCGGCGAAGCGCATGTCTTCGGCCACGACATCGTCCGTGAGGCGGACGAGGTGCGCGCCCGGGTGAGCCTCACCGGCCAGTACGCGTCGGTGGACGAGGACCTCACCGGCACCGAGAACCTGGTCCTGCTGGGCCGGCTGCTCGGCCACCACAAGAAGGCCGCCCGGGACCGCGCCGCCCAGCTCCTGGAGGCCTTCGGGCTCACGGAGGCCGCCGCGAAGCAGGTCAAGCACTACTCGGGCGGTATGCGGCGCCGGATCGACATCGCCGCGTCCATCCTCAGCACCCCCGACCTGCTGTTCCTCGACGAGCCGACCACCGGCCTCGATCCGCGCAGCCGCAACCAGGTGTGGGACATCGTGCGGGCCGTGGTCGCCCAGGGCACCACCGTGCTGCTGACCACGCAGTATCTGGACGAGGCCGACCAGCTGGCGTCCCGGATCGCCGTGATCGACCGCGGCCGGGTGATCGCCGAGGGCACCAAGGGCGAGCTGAAGTCGTCCGTCGGCGCCGGATCGGTCCATCTACGGCTGAGAGATCCGGATCGGCGGGTCTTCGCGGCCGAGCTGCTGCGCCGGACCCTCGACGCGCAGGTGCAGATGGAACACGACCCGGTGGCCCTCACCGCCCGCCTCGGTACGGCGGCGAGCGACGACTCCGCCGCCCAGCAGGCGTCCCGCGCGCTGAGCGAGCTGGCCGGCGCCGGGATCACCGTCGACAACTTCTCACTGGGCCAGCCCAGCCTGGACGAGGTGTTCCTCGCCCTCACCGGGCACGACACACACGCCCCGGACCGCCCGGCCGGCTCCGGTGCCTCCCACGACCCGAAGGACGAGGTGGCGGCATGAGCACCACGACGACCACCGAGGCCAAGGAACTCGCCCCGGTCAGCACCGAGTCCCTCGCGGCCCTGCTCATCGCCAAGGAGCGGCCGTCACGGCCCAGCGCCTGGTCGGCCTCGATGACCTTCGGCTGGCGGGCGATCCTCAAGATCAAGCACGTGCCGGAGCAGCTCTTCGACGTCACGGCGTTCCCGATCATGATGGTGCTGATGTACACGTACCTGTTCGGCGGGGCGCTGGCCGGCTCGCCGAAGGAGTACATCCAGTTCCTGCTGCCGGGCATCCTCGTGATGTCGGTCGTGATGATCACGATGTACACGGGTGTCTCGGTCAACACGGACATCGAGAAGGGCGTCTTCGACCGGTTCCGCACGCTGCCGATCTGGCGGCCGTCGACCATGGTCGGCTATCTGCTCGGCGACGCCCTGCGGTACACGATCGCGTCGATCGTGATGCTCACCGTCGGCATCATCCTGGGCTACCGGCCGGACGGCGGGATCGGCGGTGTGCTCGCCGGGATCGCCCTGCTGGTGCTCTTCTCGTTCGCCTTCTCGTGGATCTGGACGATGTTCGGGCTGATGCTGCGTACCGAGAAGTCGGTGATGGGCGTCAGCATGATGGTGATCTTCCCGCTCACCTTCCTGTCCAACGTGTTCGTCGACCCGTCGACGATGCCGGGCTGGCTCCAGGCGTTCGTGAACAACAGCCCCATCACCCATCTGGCGTCGGCGGTGCGCGGCCTGATGGGCGGCGACTGGCCGGCCGACGAGGTCGCCTGGTCGCTGGGCTGGGCCGGTCTGTTCGTCCTCGTCTTCGGCCCGATCACGATGCGGCTGTACAACCGGAAGTAGCGCTCGATCAGTTGCGGGGCATCGGCGGCATCGGACGGATGTCGGGGGCGACCTGTGTGGCCGGTGTCTTCCGCACGATCGTGATGAGCCGGTCGGTCAGCTCCAGTGTCCCGATGGCCGGGTCGTCGTATCCGAGCACCCGGTGGCCGCGTATGACACTGACCACCAGATCGGCGATCTCGCGCGGCTTCTTGCCCACCTCGGACTTGACGACCGGCCGTTCGACGAGGTCGAGTCCGCTGCCCTGCTGGATGAGGTCCTCCATCACCATTCCGGCGGAGGGGCTGAGCACGGAGAGGCCCAGCAGCCGGCCGGCGGCGCTGGCGCTGGTGATGACCGCGTCGGCGCCGGACTGCTTGAGCAGCGGCGCGTTCTCCTCCTCCCGCACCGTGGCCACGATCTTCGCCCCGCGGTTGAGCTGCCGGGCCGTCAGCGCCACCAGGACCGCGGTGTCGTCGCGCTGGGTCGCGATGATGATCTGGCGGGCCTTGTGCACCTCGGCCCGCTTCAGCACCTCGCTGCGGGTCGCGTCCCCGACGATGCCCGCGTAGCCCTCCGCGGTCGCGGCCTCGACGACCTTGGAACTGGGGTCGACCACGACGACCTGTTCCTTCTTCAGGCCCGTCGCGCAGACCGTCCGGATGGCCGACCTGCCCTTCGTGCCGAAGCCGATGACGACGGTGTGATCGCGCAACGTGGACCTCCAGCGGGTCAGGCGCCACTCGTCCCGGGTGCGTTCCGTGAGGGCTTCGAGAGTGGTACCGACCAGGATGATCAGGAACAGCACGCGCAGGGGCGTGATGACGAGGATGTTCGTGAGCCGGGCGGCATCGCTCGCGGGGGTGATGTCGCCGTAGCCCGTGGTGGAGAGGGTGACGGTCGCGTAGTAGAAGGAGTCGAGCAGGTCGATGCCACCGCCCGCGTTGTCGTTGTAGCCGTCCCGGTCGGCGTAGACGATAAACGCGGTCACGACGAGGACCACCAGCGCCATGGAGAGCCGCTTGAGGACCTGGCGGACCGGGTGCTCCACCACTTTCTTCGGGAGTTTCACCCGATGGGTCACCAGATGCTCGTCCGCCTGGCGGGCGATCGCGTCCTGGCCCGGAAGTTTCACGTGAAACACACCCCGATCCCTGCGGACGCCCAGGGCAGGTCGAGCAGTTCCGTCTCCTGCCCGGAACGGGCGCCGCCCGGGGGCACGACGGCCAGGGCGTCGGCCGCCGCGATACCGCGCAGCATGGCCGGGCCGTTGTAGTGCAGCGGCACGGCCTGGTCGCCGCGCAGGACGACGGGCACCAGCCGGGTGTCGTGCGGGTGCCCGTGCACAGCGTCCCTGAGCGGCAGCGTGTACGGCTCGGGGGCCGGGCGGGCCGCGAGGGTCCGCAGCAGCGGCTCGGCGAGCGTCAGCAGGCCGGAGACGGCGGCGAGCGGGTTGCCCGGCAGCCCGACGAGATGCTGGGTCTCCGTGATGCGGGCCAGCAGCATGGGGTGGCCCGGGCGCACCTTGACGCCGTCCACGAGGAGTTCGGCCCCGATACGGCGCAGGGTGGGGTGGACGTGGTCGACGGGGCCCGCGGCGGTGCCACCGGTGGTGACGATGACATCGGCGTCGGACGCGGTCACCGCCTTGCGCAGGGCGTAGGCGTCGTCGCGGACCCGTCGTACGACGGTGACCTCGGCGCCGAGCGCGCGCAGCCAGGGCGGCAGCATCGGGCCGAGCGCGTCCCGGATCAGTCCGTCGTGCGGCAGCCCTTCGGTGAGCAACTCGTCGCCGAGGACGAGGACTTCGGCGCGGGCCCGGGGGACGGCGGTCACCGTGTCGTATCCGGCCGCCGCGGCGAGCCCGAGGACGGCCGGAGTGACGAGGGTGCCGACGGGCAGGAGCTGGTCGCCGGTGCGGCACTCCTGGCCCCGGGGCCGGATGTCCTGGCCGGGTGCGACGCCCCTGGTCGCGTGCAGACGACCCTTGTCGTCGGTGTGGCCGTGCTCGCTGCGCAGGACGGCCGTGGTGTCCGCCGGGATACGGGCGCCTGTGGCGATCCGGACGGCCTCGCCGTCGGTCAGGGCTGCCTGCGCGGCGTGCCCCGCCAGGACGCCCTCGTCCCGTACGTCCCAGGGGGCGGGCCCGCAGACCGCCCAGCCGTCCATCGCGGAGGTGTCGAAGGAGGGGAGGTCGGTGAGGGCGTCGAGGGACGTGGCCAGGGTGAGCCCGAGGGCGGCGTCGAGCGGCACGGAGACGGGCTCGCGGCGGGCGGCCCGGCCGGCGCTCCGGGCGGCGCGCTCGGCGATGTCCCGGGCCTGAGGCCAGGGGGTGGCCCGGTGCCGGGTCTCCGGCTTCCGGGGTGTGCCGGTGCTGTCCCTCTCATCCCGTGCGGCCGGGTCGGGCAGGGGGGTGCCGTTGCTGTTGTTCACGAGGGCGAGCACCTCCTCGACGTCGAGGTCTTCGGCGTCCTCACCGGTGCGGGTGGAGCGCGGGGTCATCCGGCGTCCGGGCGGGTGTCGGGCGTCGCGTCGGGGGCGGCGTCGGGCCGGTCCCCGGAGGCTTTCGGGGGGTTCTCCTCCGCCCAGCGGGCGGCGAGGGCCACGGCCTTGCGGGCGGCCTCGGTGACCGCCTCGGGGCCTCCGCCGGCCCGCGCGGCCGCATAGCCGACGAGGAAGGTGGTCAGTGGCGCGGCGGGCCTGGCCACACCGTGGGCGGCGTCGCGGGCGAGGTCGAGCAGCTCTTTCCGGTCGACGTCGAGGTCGATCCCCAGCTCGTCCTTGACCGCGGAAATCCATTCATCCAACACGTGCCCATGCTCCCTGATGCGTGCCCTGGCGGAGGCGATGTCGTCCCAGGTGTCGCAGTCGAAAGACGCGACGGGATCGGAGATGCGGGTGAGGTTCAGCTCGGCGGTGAGACGCCGCAGGGGAAGACCCTGCGGACTGCCGTGCCGTTCGGCGAGGAGAGCGAGCGCCTCGCGCAGCCGCGGCGTGCGGTACGCGGCGACGAGCGGCTGGTCGCGGCCGTCGGGGTCGGTCAGCAGCACGCCGTCGGCGGCGCTCTCCCGCAGTGTGTCCAGCAGCCGGCCGACGGTCCGCTCCTGGAGGAACGGCAGGTCGGCGGAGAGCACCACGACGTGCTCCGCCGTGGTGTGCCGAAGCCCGGCGTCGAGCGCGGCGAGCGGTCCGCCGCCGGGCGGGTCCTCGCGAGCCCAGCTCACGGGCCGTGCCGTCGGCCGGGGCGCGGCCACGACGACGGTGGTGCGGGCGCCACCGCACGCGGCGAGCACCCGGTCGAGCAGGGCCCGCCCGCCGACGCGCACACCGGGTTTGTCCGCGCCCCCGAGGCGCCGGGCGGCGCCGCCGGCGAGCACGACGGCGTCGTAGGCGGCGGGGCCCGTCCCCCGCGGGGGGCGGGGGCCGGCGCCGGGTTCACCGGGAGGCTCGTTCGCGGTCACCCCCCGAGTATGCGTGCCCCCGCGATCACATGGAACGCGGGGGAACCGACGCGATCACCGGGAACGCCCGCGCGCCGGAGCGGAATCACAGTGTCCGCAGCAGCACCGCCGGCTGTTCCACACAGTCCGCCACGTAGCGCAGGAAGCCGCCCGCCGTGCCGCCGTCGCACACCCGGTGGTCGAAGGTGAGCGAGAGCTGGACGACCTGCCGCACGGCCAGCTCGCCCTCGTGCACCCAGGGCTTGGGGACGATGCGGCCGACGCCGAGCATGGCGGCCTCGGGGTGGTTGATGATCGGTGTGGAGCCGTCGACGCCGAAGACTCCGTAGTTGTTCAACGTGAAGGTCCCGCCGGTGAGTTCGCCGGGCGTCAGCTTCCCCGTCCGGCCCGCCTCGGTCAGCCGGGCGAACTCCGCGGTCAGCGACTCGGCGTCCCGCGCGTGCGCGTCCCTGACCACCGGGACGACGAGCCCCCGGTCGGTCTGCGCCGCGAAGCCCAGATGCACATGGTCGAACTGGACGACCTCCCTGGCCTGCGCGTCCACGGTGGAGTTGAGCTCGGGGAAGCGGGCGAGGGCGGCGGTGCAGATCCGGGCCAGCAGGGCCAGGAGGGAGATCTTCGGCCCGCCGGCCGTGTTCATGGCCGTCCGTGCCCGCATGAGCTCGGTGGCGTCGGCGTCGACCCAGCAGGTCGCGTCGGGGATCTCGGCGCGGCTGCGGGACAGCTTGTCGGCGACGGCGCCGCGCATGCCCTTAAGGGGCGTACGGATCTCGCCCGGGGCGGCTGTCGTGGTGGGCCGGGGGGCGGGGGCCGCCGTCTCGGCGGGGCGGGGCGCGGCACGCAGGGCGTACTCCACGTCCGCCCGCAGGATCAGGCCGTCGGGCCCGGAGCCGGTCAGCTCCCGCAGGTCGAGGCCGTTCTGCCGGGCCAGCCTGCGGACCAGGGGTGAGATCACGGGGACGGGACCGTCCTCGGCCTCGGGGACACCCGCCTGCCCGTTCACCGCCGCGGCGGGGGCGTCCCTCCGCTCCTGTCGCACCCTGCGTCGCCGCGCGGGTGCCTCGGAGGTGCCGTAACCGACCAGGACGTTCCCCGAGTTCTCGGACCCGGCCTCCTCCGCAGCGCCCGACGGCGCCCGTTCCCCCACCGCCACCGTGATCAGCGGCGCCCCGACGGGCAGTTCCGTGCCCTCCTCGCCGAAGCGGGCCGTGACCACACCGCCGTAGGGGCACGGCACCTCGACCATCGCCTTGGCCGTCTCGACCTCGACGACCGGCTGGTCGATGGCGACCACGTCGCCGATCTCGACCAGCCAGCGCACGATCTCCGCCTCGGTGAGCCCCTCACCCAGGTCGGGCAGCTTGAACTCAAGCACCTGTGCCATCAGCTCTCGGCCTCCCACTGCAGACGCCCCACGGAGTCCAGGATCCGGTCCACACCGGGCAGGTGGTGGCGCTCCAGCATGGGCGGCGGATACGGAACGTCGAACCCGGCGACGCGCAGCACCGGCGCCTCCAGGTGGTGGAAGCAGCGCTCCGTGACCCGGGCCGCGATCTCCCCGCCCGGGCCCCCGAAGGAACCCGATTCGTGGACGACGACCGCGCGTCCCGTCCGCCGCACCGAGGCGCACACCGTCTCGTCGTCGAACGGCACCAGGGAGCGCAGATCGACGACTTCGAGGTCCCAGCCCTCGGCCCGGGCCGCCTCGGCCGCCTCCATGCAGACGGGTACGGACGGCCCGTACGTGATGAGCGTGGCGCTCCGGCCCGAGCGCCGCACCACCGCGCGGCCTATCGGCTCAACGGGCGCCGGCTCCTCGGGGTTCCAGGAGTCCTTCGACCAGTACAGCCGCTTCGGCTCCAGGACGACGACCGGGTCGTCGGAGGCGATGGCGGCGCGCAGCAGGCCGTAGGCGTCCGCGACGGTGGCGGGCGTGACGACATGGAGCCCCGGAGTCGCCATGTAGTACGCCTCGGAGGAGTCGCTGTGGTGCTCCACCCCGCCGATGCCGCCGCCGTAGGGGACGCGGATGGTGATCGGCAGGGGCATCTTGCCGCGTGTGCGGTTGCGCATCCGGGCCACGTGCGAGATGAGCTGTTCGAACGCCGGGTAGGCGAACGCGTCGAACTGCATCTCCACGACCGGCCTGAGGCCGTACATCGCCATGCCGACGGCGGTGCCGAGGATGCCCGCCTCGGCGAGCGGGGTGTCCGTGCAGCGGTCCTCGCCGAACTCCTTCGCGAGTCCGTCGGTGACGCGGAAGACGCCGCCGAGGGTGCCGACGTCCTCGCCCATGACGTGCACGGCGGGGTCGGCGGCCATGGCATCGCGCAGCGCGCGCGTGAGGGCCTGCGCCATGGTGGCCGGCTTGACGGCGACGGTGGTCATCGGTGCGTCCCCCCGCCCGGCTCGGTCTCGGCCTCGGCCGCCAGCTCGGCCCGCACCTGGTCCCGCTGCTCGCGCAGCTGCGAGGTGGGCTCGGCGTAGACGTGGGCGAACAGGTCCATCGGGTCGAGTGCCGGGTCCTGGTTCATGTGCGCGCGCAGGTCGGCGGCCATCGCCTCGGCGGCGTCCCGTGCGGCCTGCTTGCCGGCTTCGTCGAGCAGGCCGCGCTCGGTCAGCTCCCGCTCCAGCAGCCGGATCGGGTCGTGCTCGCGCCAGGTCTCGACCTCGGCGTCACCGCGGTAGCGGGTCGCGTCGTCGGCGTTGGTGTGGGCGTCGACGCGGTAGGTGATCGCCTCGACGAGGGTGGGACCGCCGCCGGCCCGCGCGTGCCGTACGGCGTCGGAGAGCACCTCGTGCACGGCCGCGGCGTCGTTGCCGTCGACCAGGCGGCCGGGCATGCCGTAGCCGACGGCCTTGTGGGCCAGCGACGGGGCCGCGGTCTGCTTGGCGAGCGGGACGGAGATCGCGAAGCCGTTGTTCTGCACCAGGAAGACGACCGGGGCCTGCCAGACGGCGGCGAAGTTCAGCGCCTCGTGGAAGTCGCCCTCGCTCGTGCCGCCGTCGCCGACCATGGCCAGCGCGACCACGTCGTCGCCCTTGAGGCGGGCGGCGTGCGCGAGGCCCACGGCGTGCGGCAGCTGTGTGGCGAGGGGGGTGCACAGGGGGGCGACCCGGTGCTCGTACGGGTCGTAGCCGGTGTGCCAGTCGCCGCGCAGCAGCGTGAGCGCCTCGACGGGGTCCACCCCGCGGGCCACCACGGCGAGCGTGTCGCGGTAGCTCGGGAAGAGCCAGTCCCGCTCCTCCAGCACGAGCGCGGCGGCGATCTCGCAGGCCTCCTGGCCGGTGGTGGACGGGTAGACGGCGAGGCGCCCCTGCTTGGTGAGGGCGGTGGCCTGCGCGTTGTAGCGTCGGCCGCGGACCAGCTGCGCGTACAGCGTGCGCAGCAGTTCCGGGTCGGCCTTCGCGGCGGCCTCGGTGCCCAGGACGCGGTACGGCTCGGCGTCGGGCAGCAGCGGCGCGGGATCCATGCGGGGCTGCCAGGCGGGCGGCGGGGTCGGCCGGTACGCGCCCCGCTGCTCCATGACCGTCATGACGGCACCTCCTCGTGGGAGCGGCTACGGGAGGCGTGTCGGCTGTGACCCGCCTCACCTACCGATTGTTCGGTCGACGGCACAATTTGGCTATGGGTGGCCCCAGGCTGTGGACAAACGGTTCTCCACAGCCTGTGATGGACGCAGTACGTCCATGGTAGGGAGGTCGGCGCAGGTGGCATCTGAACAAATGGCCGAAGGGCAGGACACCGGCGCCGCGCTGCCGCCGCCGCGGCCCCTGGACGCCATAGATCAGGACATCCTGCGCATGCTCCAGGCGGACGGCCGCGCCTCGATACGGTCGGTCGCCGAACGGGTCCATGTCTCGCGCGCCAACGCCTACGCCCGCATCAACCGGCTCGTCGAGGACGGTGTCATCCGCGGTTTCGGCGCCCGCGTCGACCATCAGCGGGCCGGTCAGGGGACGTCCGCGTACATCACGCTGAAGATCGTGCAGAACTCCTGGCGCACGGTGCGCGAGGAGCTCAGACAGCTGCCAGGCGCCTCCCACATCGCCCTGGTGGGCGGGGACTTCGACGTGCTGCTGCTGGTGCACGTGTCCGACAACCGGTCCCTGCGCGAACTCGTGCTGACCCGCCTCCAGGCGATTCCGCAGGTGCTCAGCACCCGCACGCTGCTGGTGTTCGAGGAGGAGGACCTCGAGCCGCAGGGGTGAGTGAAAGGACCCCAGAGGCTCAGGAGTCCTTCCGGAGCCCTCCGAAGGCCAGCCGCACCACCGCGTCGGCCACCTCGCGCTCGTTCATTCCGCGCCCGTCGGGCCGGTACCACTCCACGATCGAGTTGATCATTCCGAAGACCAGCCTGGTCACCAGCCGGACCTCTATGTCGCCGCGCACGTCCCCGTCCGCGGCCGCCGCCTTGATCAGGTCGGCCACCCGGTGGTCGAAGTCGCGGCGCCGCTCCAGGGCCCACCGCTCGGTGTCCGTGTTGCCGCGCACCCGCAGCAGCAGGGTCACGTAGGGCAGCTCGGCTATGAGCACCTCGACCATGCGCCGCACGACGTACTCCAGGCGCTCGGCGGACCGCCCCACGCGCGCGTGCTCCTCGTCGAGGATCCCGAAGAGTCCGTCCAGGGCCCGGCTCACGGCGCGGCGCAGCAGCTCCTCCTTGCCGGTGACGTGGTGGTATATCGACGACTTGGAGATGCCGGCCGCCTTGGAGAGGTGCTCCATGGAGGTGCCGTCGTAGCCACGCTCGTTGAACACCCGGACGGCGACGGACAGCAGGGTGTCCGGGGTGTACGTGTCGCGCTTGGCGGTGGTCATGATGCTGTGCCCTCCCGCTTGTCGGAGGCGTGGGCGTGGCGGTACAGGGCGAGGGACGGCGTGTAGCGCCCCGAGGGGTCGCGCAGGTGGAGGTCGTCCAGGAGCGCGTAGGCCCAGTAACGGCCGAGTTTCCGGCTCCACTCGAAGGGGCCCAGGGGGTAGTTGACGCCGAGGCGCATCGCGGTGTCGATGTCCTCCTCGGTGGCCACGCCCTTGGCGACCGCGTCGTGCGCCAGGTCGATGATCCGCGCGACCGTGCGGGCGACGATCATGCCGGGGACGTCGCCGATGAGGCTGACCCGCTTGCCCAGCGCCTGGAAGAGGCCGATGGCCTCGGCGAGGGTCCCCGGGGAGGTGTCCTGGGAGGCGGACAGGGCGATCCGGGTGGCCTTGCGGTAGTCGAGGGCGAGGTCGAAGTAGACGACGTCCCGGAACTCCACGGAGGTCTGCCCGTCGGCGAGGGCGAGCTGGCCGCCGCTCGGCAGCACCATGCGGGTGCCGTTGTCGTCGTCCTCGTCGCGGACCGGGATGCCCGCCTCGCGGATCAGCGCGAGCAGGTCGGACGCCGGTCCCAGGTCGCCCTCGGCGACGACGTACGCGGGCGGCTGCCGCTTCTCCGCCGTGTCGGGCTCCGGGCGCTCGGCGCCCTCCTGGTGGTCGTACCAGCCCTGGCCGGTCTTGCGGCCCAGCCGGCCGGACTCGACCAGGCGCCGCTGGGCGAGGGACGGGGTGAAGCGCACGTCCTGGAAGAAGGACTGCCAGACGGACCGCGTGACGGACTCGTTGACGTCCTGGCCGATCAGGTCGGTCAGCTCGAACGCGCCCATCCTGAAGCCGCCCGACTCGCGCAGCACGGCGTCGATGGTGGCCGGGTCGGCGCCCTGTGCCTCGTACACCGCGAAGGCCTCGGCGTAGAAGGGCCGGGCGATGCGGTTGACGATGAAGCCGGGGGTGTCCGCGCAGGCGACCGGCGTCTTGCCCCAGGCGCGGGCCGTCTCGTACGCGCGCGTGGCCGACGAGACGTCGGTGGCGAACCCGGAGACGACCTCGACCAGCGGCAGCAGCGGCGCCGGGTTGAAGAAGTGCAGGCCGACGAAGCGGCCGGGGGAGCACAGCGCGCCGCCGATGGCGGTGACGGACAGGGACGAGGTGTTGGTGGCGAGCAGGCAGTCGTCGGCGACGATGCCCTCCAGCTCGCGGAACAGGTCCTGCTTGACGTCCAGCCGCTCCAGGACGGCCTCGACGACCAGGGAGCAGTCCGCGAGCTCGGTGAGGGTCCCGGCGGGCAGCAGCCGGGCGCGGGCCGCGTCCCGCTCGGCGGCGGTGAGCCGCTCCTTCTCCACGAGCCGGTCCAGGCGCGCGCCGATCTCGTCGGCCGCCTCCCGGGCCCGCCCGGGAAGGGTGTCGTACAGCCGTACGGGATGGCCCGCGACCAGCGCGACCTGGGCGATGCCCTGGCCCATGGTGCCGGTGCCGACGACGGCCACGGGGCTGCTGAGGTCGAGTGCTGTCATGTGCGCGATCCTCCCGCACGGGGTTTTCCACAGATGCGGCGGACCCCCTTGAGCCGACCGATCGTTCGGTTACTCTAGCTGTGTCCGAGTGTTCCTGCCCAGGTTTCTGCCCAGGTCATGAACTCGACGAAGAGTTCTTGAGACGAGGAGTTGGTCACCCATGACCGCCGCACTCTCGGCGCACGAGCTGATCGCCCGGCACCGGTCCACCCTCGACCAGGCGCTGGAAGCGATCCGCACGCGCGCGTACTGGTCCCCGCACCCCGAGCACCCCAAGGCCTACGGGGAGCACGGCAGCCTGGACGCGGCGGCGGGCAAGGCCGCCTTCGACGCCCTGCTCGGCTCCCGCCTCGACCTGGGCCAGCCCGGCACCGACGACTGGGTGGGCGGCGAGACCTCCCCGTACGGCGTCGACCTGGGCGTGACGTACCCGCACGCGGACCTCGACGTGCTGCTGCCCGCCATGAAGGCCGGACAGCGGGCCTGGCGGGACGCGGGCGCGGAGCAGCGCGCGGTGGTCTGCCTGGAGATCCTCAAGCGCATCAGCGACCGGACCCACGAGTTCGCGCACGCGGTCATGCACACCTCCGGCCAGGCGTTCATCATGGCGTTCCAGGCGGGCGGGCCGCACGCCCAGGACCGCGGCCTGGAGGCGGTGGCGTACGCGTACGTGGAGCAGGTGCGCACGCCCGACAACGCGGAGTGGACCAAGCCGCAGGGCAAGCGCGACCCGCTGGCGATGAACAAGCAGTTCACGCCGGTCCCGCGCGGCATCGCCCTGATGATCGGCTGCAACACCTTCCCGACGTGGAACGGCTACCCGGGCCTGTTCGCCTCCCTCGCCACGGGCAACGCGGTCCTGGTCAAGCCCCACCCGCGCGCCGTGCTGCCGCTCGCGCTGACCGTGCGGGTCGCGCGCGAGGTGCTCGCCCAGGCGGGCTTCGACCCGAACCTGGTCGCGCTGGCCGCCGAGCGCCCCGGCGAGGGCATCGCCAAGACCCTGGCGACGCGTCCCGAGATCCGGATCATCGACTACACGGGCTCGACCGAGTTCGGCGACTGGCTGGAGGCCAACGCCCGCCAGGCGCAGGTGTACACGGAGAAGGCCGGCGTCAACACCGTCGTCGTCCACTCCACGGCCGACTACAAGGGCATGCTCTCCAACCTGGCGTTCTCGCTGTCCCTGTACAGCGGCCAGATGTGCACGACCCCGCAGAACCTGCTCGTCCCCCGGGAGGGCATCTCCACGGACCAGGGCCCCAAGTCCTACGACGAGGTGGTCGCCGACCTCGCCAAGGCGGTCGACGGCCTGCTCGGCGACGACGCCCGGGCGAACGCGCTGCTCGGCGCGATCGTCAACCCGGACGTGAAGGCCCGGCTCGAAGCCGCGTCGGGACTGGGCGAGGTCGCCCTGGCCTCCCGCGAGATCACCAACCCGGACTTCCCGGGGGCGGCCGTCCGCACGCCGGTGATCGTCAAGCTGGACGGGGCCAAGCCGGACGACGAGGCCGCGTACATGAGCGAGTGCTTCGGGCCGGTGTCCTTCGCCGTCGCCGTCGATTCGGCCTCGGACGCGGTGGAGTTGCTGCGTCGGACCGTCCGGGAGAAGGGCGCCATGACCGTCGGGGCGTACACGACCGACCCGGAGGTCGAGCAGGACGTGCGGGAGGCCTGTCTGGAGGAGGCGGCGCAGTTGTCGCTGAACCTGACGGGCGGGGTGTATGTGAACCAGACGGCCGCGTTCTCCGACTTCCATGGGTCGGGAGGGAACCCGGCGGCGAGTGCGGCTCTGTGTGACGGGGCGTTCGTCGCCAACCGGTTCAGGGTGGTCGAGGTGCGGCGGGAGGCCTAGAAGCTCCCGCAGCTCCAGTGGTACAGGGTCATCGCCACGCTCGTCGCCAGGTTGTAGCTGCTGACCTGCGGACGCATGGGGAGGGACAGCAAGTGGTCCGCACGCGCCCGTAGTTCCCTCGACAGGCCCGTGCGTTCCGAGCCGAACGCGAGGACGGCGTCGTCCGGGAGCTTGATGCCCCGGATGTCGTCGCCCTCTGGGTCGAGGGCGAACAGCGGGCCGGGCGGCAGGTCGGGGACCTCCAGCCGTTCCACCGCGGTCGCGAAGTGCAGCCCGGCCCCGCCGCGTACGACCGTCGGATGCCAGGGGTCCACCGTCCCGGTCGTCACCACGCCCGTCGCGCCGAAGCCGGCGGCCAGGCGGATCACCGCCCCCGCGTTGCCCAGGTTGCGCGGGTTGTCGAGGACCACGACCGGGGTGGTGCGGGGCGTGCGCGCCAGCCGCGCGAGGTTGGACTCGCGGGAGGGGCGTACGGCGAGCGCGGCCATGGCGGTGGGGTGCGGGCGCGGCACGAACGACGCGTACGTCTCGTACGGCACCTCCGTGAGCAGCGCGCCCAGCGCGTCCCGTACGTCCGGGGCCAGCTCGTCGGCGAGGGCGAGCGCGGCCGCCCGGTCGGCGGTGACCGCCACCGGCACCTCGGCGCCGAACCGCACCGCGTGCTTGAGGGCGTGGAAGCCGTCGAGCAGGACGGTGCCGCCGGCGAGCCGGTGCCAGACGGTGACGGGGTCGGTCATGCCCCGAAGCCTACGCGCGTGGCCTGGGAACTCTCGGGGGCGTGCTGCTCGGGCACCGGCACGCGCCCGCCGCGCCGGCGCGGCAGCCGGTCACGCGCGCGTGCCGACCAGCCTCCCAGGCGGCGCAGGAAGGACGTCGGCAGGAACACCGCGTCCGCCGCGATCATCGCCAGCGAGAAGAACGGCAGGCCCAGGACGACAGCGATCACGGCGTGCTCGGTGATCATGAGCGCCAGCAGGACGTTCTTCACCCGCCGGTTGAACAGCGTGAACGGGAAGGCGACCTGCACGAGGACCGTCCCGTAGGTCACAAGCATCACCAACGTGCCGCTGGAGGACAGCAGGTCGGCGAGGGCGGGCCAGGGCGAGAAATACTCCAGGTGGAGCGGGTAGTAGACGGCGGTGCCGTCCTGCCAGCGGGAACCCTGGATCTTGTACCAGCCGGCCGTCGCGTAGATCAGGCACGCCTCAGCCATGATCACGAGCAGGGCGCCGTTGTGCACGATGTTGGCGACGACGTCGAGCAGGATCCGCGGCTCGCCGGACTTCGCGCGGCGCCCGACCAGCCACCACAGGGCCTGCGCCGCCCACACGGTCCACAGCAGCACGGGTATCAGCAGGTCGTCGCCGTCCATCCGGCCGGCCAGGGTCGCCGCGAGCAGCACCGCCCCGAGCACGCCCCACAGGGCCGGTCCGGTCCGGTCCCCTGCCCGCTCGCCCCGCGCACGGGCGTCCCGGGCGCGCGCGGCCCGCCGGGCGTCCAGCGACCACACCTGGGCACAGCGCGTGAAGACCAGATAGATCGACATCAGGTGCAGCACGTTGTCGCCGCCGTCGCCCATGAAGACACTGCGGTTCTGCAGCGACAGCACGCCGACCATGAACAGCACCGACATGGTGCGGGTGCGCCAGCCCAGCAGCAGCAGGGCGCTGGACAGGATCGCGAGCGCGTAGACGAGCTCGAACCAGATCCGGCCGTCCGACCAGATCAGGATGGTGAAGGCCTTGTTGGTCCCGATCAGCTGCTCGGCGAGACCCCAGCTCCAGGGCCCGTCGGGACCGTAGAGCTCATGGCGGTGGGGCAGCTCGCGCAGCAGGAACAGCAGCCAGGTCGCGCTGAAGCCGATGCGGATCACGGCCGTCTGGTACGGGCCGAGGGCGGCCTCGGTGACCCGGGCGATGCCGCGCGAGACGGCCAGCGAGAAGCCGTTCACCGCACGCCTCCCCGGGCCTCGTCGCGCGGCACCGGCCACCAGGGCAGCTCGCGGTAGGCCGGCGTCATGGAGACCTTCTCCCGGCTCCACTTGGGCGGGGGCACGTTGGTGGTGCGGGAGCGGACCTGGACGCGCTCGATGACAGCGCCGTCCCCGGCCGAGGCGTCCGCCGCGTCGTCGCGGTCGAGCCGCAGCACCACGATCCGGCGCAGATACGACTCGGAGAGCGAGCCGCGCAGGCCCACCGGGCGGCTCTCGCTGTCGTGCGTCGCGGTGAAGAAGTCCCAGGCGCGGCGCAGCTCGTTCTGCTGGGTGTGGCTGGGCAGCAGATTGCCGTCGATGGCCCGGCCGTCCTCGGCGGACAGGTCGTACCAGCCGGTGCTCAGCTTGTCGCCGTCCGCGCCGCGGACCTCGGCGCGGGCCTGGATCGAGATGTCCTGCTGGAGCGGATTCGGGGCGAAGAGCTTCCAGTTCTGCTCGAACTCCGGATAGATCCAGTCGTCCACGGCCCTGCCGTGCTCCTTGGTGACCGTGTTCGAGGGCGCGACGTGCAGGAATGTCATCGCGATATGCACACAGACCCCGATCGCGACGACGGCGAGGGCCACCGCGACACCGATCTGGTACGGAAGGGAGAGCGCGGCGATGCCGGAGCGGGGCGGGTCGGGCGGACCCGGCTCGGCGAGCCCGGACGGGCCGGGCGGGCCGTCCGGCCCGTGCCGGGCGTTCGAGCCCTCGTCGTACGCGTCCAATTCCGCCCCGTTCCAGATCCCGGTCCGTCGTACCTCCCGCACACCAGCGCGCGGCGTCGGCACCGGCACGGTACTCAGGCCACCCACCCCGGCACAGCCCCTGGCCGCCGGTCCCTGTCGTGGCCGTCGCCACACCGCGGAAGCCGACTGTGCGGAAGCCGACCGTGCGGAAGCCGGAAGCCGACCGTACGGCAGGAAGCACACCCTACGGCGCCCGCCCGTACGCCCATTCCCTTCTTCTAGAACCTGTTCTATCTTGACGCCCCGTCAGCTCAACGGGATCGGCCCGGAAGGACAGGCACCGTGGACTTCACCTTCACCGAGGAGCAGCAGGCGGCGGCCGAGGCGGCGAAGGGCGTGTTCGCCGGGGTCGCCCCGGACGCCGTGCCCAGCCCCGCGCTCACCCCCGGCGCCGTCGCCGAGACCCACGACCGCGCCCTGTGGGCCGGGCTCGCCGGCGCGGACCTGCTGAGCCTGCTGCTCGACGAGCGCTACGGCGGGGCCGGCCTGGACGCCATCGCGCTGTGCCTGGTGCTGCGGGAGTCGGCTCAGGTGCTGGCCAGGGTGCCGCTGCTGGAGAGCAGCGCGGCAGCGGCGGCCGTCCAGGCCTTCGCCGGCGACGAGGCGAAGTCCGCCCTGCTCGCCCGGGCCGGCCGGGGCGAGATCGTGCTGACCGTCGCCGCGCACGGCCGCACCGGCCACGACCCGGCCGAGCTCGCCGTGACCGCGCGGCAGGACGGCGAGGCCTGGGTGCTGGACGGGGTGCAGACGGCCGTGCCGTGGGCCTACGACGCGGACGTCACGGTCGTACCCGCCCACACCGCGACCGGCCGGACCGTCCTGGCCCTGGTGCCCCGCGAGCACCCCGGGGCCGTCCTCGCCGAGCAGTTCTCCACCAGCGGTGAGCGGCTCGGCGAGCTGCGGCTGGAGTCGGCCCGGCTCACCGCGCGGGACGTGATCGACGCCGAGGGGGCGTGGGAGTGGCTGCGGGACCTGCTGGCCACCGGGACGTGCGCACTGGCGCTCGGGCTCGGGGAGCGCGTGCTGCGGATGACCGGGGAGTACACAAGCAAAAGGGAGCAGTTCGGGTTCCCGATCGCCACCTTCCAGGCCGTCGCCGTGCAGGCCGCCGACCGCTACATCGACCTGCGCGCGATGGAGGCCACACTGTGGCAGGCCGCGTGGCGGATCGCCACGGGGTCACCCGGCGCGCTGCCCCCCGCCGGTGACGTCGCCGTCGCCAAGATCTGGGCGGCGGAGGGCGTACGCCGGGTCGTGCAGACCGCGCAGCATCTGCACGGCGGATTCGGCGCCGACGTCGACTACCCCCTGCACCGCTACCACGCCTGGGCCAAGCACCTGGAGCTGTCGCTCGGCCCGGCCGCGGCACACGAGGAGGCCCTGGGCGACCTGCTGGCGGCGCACCCACTGGCTTGAACGCCCGCGAGAAGCGTCAGAGGACGAACCCCTGCTGCCCGTCGTCCGTCACCACGGGACGGCCCGCCGCCTCCCACACCTGCATGCCGCCGTCGACGTTCACGGCGTCGACGCCCTGCTGGGCCAGGTACATCGTGACCTGGGCGGACCGGCCGCCGGAGCGGCAGATCACATGGACGCGGCCGTCCTGCGGGGCGGCCTCGGTCAGCTCGCCGTACCGCGCGACGAACTCGCCGATGGGGATGTGCAGCGCCCCTTCGGCGTGACCGGCCTTCCACTCGTCGTCCTCCCGGACGTCCAGCAGGAAGTCGCCGTCCTTGAGGTCCCCGACCTCGACCGTGGGCACACCAGCTCCAAAACTCATGCCTCCGACGCTACCCGACCCGCCCCACGGGCCCCGGCCGGGACGCGGCTCAGCCCTCGCGGCTCAGCCCTCGCCGAGCAGCGTGGCCAGCTCCGTCTCCCGCTCGGTGACCTGGGTGCGCAGCTGCTGCCCGATCTCGTCCAGAAGACGGTCCGGGTCGTCCGGGGCCAGCTGGAGCATGTGGCCGATGGCGCTCTCCTCCAGCTCCTTGGCGAGCAGGGCGAGCAGTTCCTTGCGCTGGGCGAGCCACTCCAGGCGGTTGTAGAGCTCCTCGGCGCGGCTCGGGCCCCGCTTCAGCTCGGGCCCCTTGGCCCACTCCTCGGCGAGCTCGCGCAGCTCCGCCGCGTCGCCGCGGGCGTAGGCGGCGTTGACCCGGGTGATGAACTCCTCGCGCCGCTCGCGCTCCTTCTCCTCCTGGGCCAGGTCCGGGTGCGCCTTGCGGGCCAGGTCCCGGTAGAGCTTGCGGGCCTCCTCGCTGGGGCGGACCCGCTGCGGGGGCCGGACCGGCTGGTCCGTGAGCATCGACACGGCCTCCGGGAACAGGCCGCTGTCGTCCATCCAGCCGTTCAGCAGCTCCTCGACGCCCGGGATCGGCGCCAGCCGCGATCTGGCCTCCTCCGCGCGCCGCAGGTCGTCGGGGTCGCCGCTGCGAGCGGCCCTGGCCTCGAGGATCCGGGCGTCCAGGTCCTCGAGCCGGGCGTACAGCGGACCGAGCTTCTGTTCGTGCAGCCGGGAGAAGTTCTCGACCTCCACGCGGAAGGTCTCCACCGCGATCTCGTACTCGATCAACGCCTGCTCGGCGGCCCGCACGGCCCGCTCGAGCCGCTCCTCGGGCCGGGCCGCGTCGCCTTCGGGCGTCACCCGTTCCTCATCGGCGCCGCCACCGCCCTGCTCAGCTTCCGGGGTCGTCACCCGACCAGCCTAGGCCACACCGCGCCCGGGACGGCCACACGCCGCAGACACCCCAAGGCCACAGCGACAACAGAGGTCACACCCCCATCTCCGCGGCGACCTTCCCCGTCCGCACCCCCGCCACCAGATCCGCGTGATCCGCCTCGGTCCGGTCCGCGTAGGCCACGGCGAATCCCGCCATCGCCTCGTCCAGCTCCTCGCTCTTGCCGCAGTACCCGGCGATGAGGCGAGGATCGGCGCTGTGGGCGTGTGCCCGGGCCAGGAGCGCGCCGGTCATCCTGCCGTAGTCGTCTATCTGGTCGGCGGCCAGCGCGGCCGGATCGACGCTGCCCTTGCGGTTGCGGAACTGGCGGACCTGGAAGGGGAACCCGTCGACCGTCGTCCAGCCCAGCAGGATGTCGCTGACGACCTGCATCCGCTTCTGGCCCAGCACGACCCGCCGGCCCTCGTGCACCGGCTCCGGCGCCTCGAAACCGGCCGTCACCAGATGCGGCACCAGCGCCGAGGAACGCACCTCCTTGACCTGGAGCACCAGCGGCTCGCCCCGGTGGTCCAGGAGCAGCACGACGTAGGAACGGGTGCCGACGCTGCCGGTGCCGACGACGCGGAACGCCACGTCGTGCACCGCGTGCCGGGCGAGGAGCGGCAGACGGTCCTCCGGCAGGGTCCCGACGTACTCCTCCAGGGACGAGGCGACCGCCGCGGCCTCCGCGTCCGGGACGCGCCGCAGCACCGGCGGGGCGTCGACGAACCGGCGCCCTCCGCTGCCCGTGGCCTGAGTCGACTTGGCCGCGAACCTGCCGCTCGTGTTGTGCCGGGCCTTCTCGGAGACCCGCTCCAGCGTGCCCAGCAGGTCATGGGCGTCCGTGTGGGAGACGAGCTCTTCGTCCGCGATCGCGTTCCACGCGTCCAGCACCGGGAGCTTGGCCAGCAGCCGCATGGTGCGGCGGTAGGCGCCCACCGCGTCGTACGCCGCCTTGCGGCACCGGTCCTCGTCCGCGCCGGCCTCCCGGCCCGCCAGCACCAGGGAGGCCGCGAGGCGCTTGAGGTCCCACTCCCAGGGGCCGTGCACCGTTTCGTCGAAGTCGTTCAGATCGATGACGAGGCCGCCGCGCGCGTCGGCGTACAGGCCGAAATTGGCCGCGTGGGCGTCACCGCAGATCTGGGCCCGGATCCGGGTCATGGGGGTGCGCGCCAGGTCGTAGGCCATGAGGCCCGCCGTGCCGCGCAGGAACGCGAACGGGGTGGCGGCCATGCGGCCGACCCGGATCGGGGTGAGTTCGGGGAGCCGGCCGCGGCCGGACTCCTCGACCGCGCTCACCGCGTCGGGCCGGGACGCGTCCAGGTCGAGCAGGGAGTGCGCGCCGCGCGGGATCCGCTTGCGCAGGGCCTTGCCCTCGTCCTTGGGCGAGCCCTCGGCCGGCCAGTCGGCGAAGCCGCGCACCCGGGGCAGCCGGCGGTCCGTCCCGTCCGCCGCCATGTCCTCGGCCCCTACACCAGCCCTGGTCATCCCAACCGCCTCCCCCGTACGCGCACGAACATCAACTCGTGCCGACCGTACATCCGGGCGGCTGAAACGCGTCAGACCCTGTGGACAACTCCCCGGCTGTGGACAGCTCACGCGGGAGCGGGGAGCGCCTGTCCTTTCGCCACCTCCGCCGCTTCGGCGAGCACCCGCTCCGCCCGCCCCACCGAGACGTCGAGCCTGGCCAGCACCGCGGGCACGCAGATGCTCGGCAGGAAGTGCTCGAACAGCACGACGACACGGCGTTCCAGATCCCGCCGCTGGCAGCGCAGCTGGGAGAGCAGCTGCACGCCCGAGAAGCTGCCGACCAGCAGCTCGGCCGTCTCCGCCACGTCGACGTGCTGCAGCAGTTCGCCCTGCGCCTTGGCCTCGGCCAGCCGCTGCACGTTCTGGTCGAACCACATCCCGAAGGCCTGGGTGCGGTCGAGGTCCATGGCCCCCTGGTCGAGGGCGAGCCCCACACTGGCCCGCACCAGCGGCTCGGACCGCAGCCGGCGGGCCAGCACCAGACCGGAGTCGACGAGTTCCTGGAGTTTGCTGGACTGCGGCGGGAGGGTGATCGCGAGCTGTTCCTCGAACACCCCGATCGCGAGCTCCTCCTTGGAGCCGAAATGGAAGTACAGCGCGCCCTTGGTGACGCCCGCCCGGTCCAGGATCTCTCCGATGGTCGCCGAGGTGTAGCCGCGTTCGTCGAAGACGGCCGCCGCCGCCTCCAGGATGGTCCGCCGGGTGCGGATCGCGCGCTCCTGTCGCGCCATCGGGTGCCTCCTGATCTCCGTCGATCCCTGTGAAGTCACTGTGCAGCGGGGGCTCGAGGGCCTGTCCCGGCGGCTTGGCTCACCCTTTGAAAAAAACCGGCTCGTCCGTATCTTAGACAAACGTCCAAGTCAGACAGACCGCAGCCAGGCAGCCGATCCTGGGGGTTCTCATGCCGCAGACAGGGCCTTTAAGCGCGCCCACGGACGATCAGACCGGACGCGAGGCCCGTCCGGCAAACAGAACCGTTGCGGCCGTCGAGAACGCGCCACAAGCCGGGCGCGCGCCCCACACCGCCGTCACCGCCGACCTCGCCCACCGCACCACCGCCGCCGACGTCTTCCCCACCCGGTGGCGCCGGATCTCCGACGCCCGCTTCCGCTTCACCGCGCGCTGGCCGGCCGCCCACCCCTTCTTCGGCCCCGTGGACGACCGCCACCAGGACCCGATGGTCGTAGGCGAAACGTTGCGGCAGGCCTCGATGGTGCTCGCCCACGCCGAGTACGGGGCCCCGGCCGACACCCACTTCGTGATGTGGGACCTGACGGTCCGGGCCGACCCGTCCGCGCTCCCGCTGTCGGACGCCGCCGAACCGGTCGAGATCGACGTCGTGTGCTCCGAGGTACGCCGCCGCGGTCGCGGTCTGAGCAGCATGCGGACCACGATGGAGTTCCGCCGCGCGGGACGCTTCGTCGCCCGCGGCACCGGCAGCACCGGCTGCACCTCGCCGCTCGCCTACCGCCGTCTGCGCGAGCGGCAGCTGGCGGCCCTGGACACTCCGGTGCCGCTGCTGGAGGGCATCGCGCCCGAGCTCGCCGGCCGCTCCCGCGCCGAGGACGTCGTCCTCGCCCCCGGCGACCGCCCCGGTGTCTGGCTGCTGCGCGTGGACACCCGCCACCCGGTCCTCTTCCCCCGCCCCAACGACCATGTGCCGGGCATGGCCCTGTTCGAGGCGGCCCGCCAGGCCGCGACCGCCGCGACCGGCCTGCACCCCTTCCTGCCCCGCTCGATGACGGCCACCTTCGCCCGGTACGCCGAACTGCACAGCCCCTGCCGGCTGGAGACCGAGGTGCTCGGCACGGACCCGGAGGAGGTGACCGTACGGGTCTCGGGGCGGCAGGACGGCGAGTCCGTCTTCACCGCCACGCTGACCTCCGCACGGCCCGCCCGGGTACGGTCGCTGTCGTGACGGCCGACCTTCTGATCACGGGCGCGAGCGGCTTCGTCGGCAGCCAGGTGGCCGCCGCCGCGGGCCGACAACCCGGTGTGCGCGTAAGGCGGTTGTCCCGGCGGGCCCCGCCCGGCCCCGAATCCGTCCCCGGCGACCTCGCCGATCCGGCCTCCCTGCGCGGCGTCTGCGCGGGCACCGACGTCCTGGTGCACTGCGCCACCCGGGTCAGCGGCGACGCCGAGACCGTCGAGGCCGTCAACGACCTGGGCACTCGGGCCCTGGTCGAGGAGGCCGTGCGCTCCGGGGTGGGCCGGATCGTGTACGTGAGCACGGCCGCCGTGTACGGCCGGGGCCCTTTCCGCGGCGTACGCCCCGGGGAGGTGCCGATCGCACCCGCGTCGACCACCAGCCGTACCCGGGCCGCCGCCGAACGGCACGTCCTCGACGCGGGTGGCCTGGTGCTGCGGCCGCACCTCGTCTACGGCGAGGGCGACCGCTGGGTCGTCCCCGGACTGGTGTGGCTGCTGGGCGAGTTGTCGGCGACCCTGACCGGCTGCGCGGCGCTCCAGTCGATGATCGACGTCGGCACCCTGGGCCGTGTAGTGGTGGCCGCGGCCCTGTCCCCGGCGCACGGCGGCGGTGTGCACCACGTCAACCACCCCGAGCCGGTCGCGGTCGCGGACCTGCTCGGAGCCGTGACCGCGCAGTTGGACCTGCCCGGCGGCGGTGCCTCGGTGGACGTCGCCACGGCCCTGGACCGGGCCGCCGGGACACCGCTCGCCCTCCATCACCTCGGCATGCTCACGGTCGACCACTGGTTCGTGGACGACGCCTTCTGGAAGGATCTCGACTGCTCGCCCGGCGAGGGCTTCGCGGCGTCCTTCACGCGGGCGGCACCCTGGTACCGCTCGTTCCTCGGAGACCGGACGGCTTCCTGACCGGCCGGCTCCTCACTCCTCGAGCCGGGGGCCGTGCAGCAGGACGGGCAGTTCCTCGTGCCCCGTCGAGATGATGGAGCGCAGCCGCTTCGGCGGGCGGGACGGGTCGGCCAGGGCCAGGCGCGGGAAACGGTCGAACAGGGACGTCAGGGCCGCCGTCGCCTCGGCCATGGCCAGCGGCCGGCCCAGGCAGTGGTGCACGCCGTGGCCGAAGGACACATGGTCGCGGCTGGTGGCACGGGTGAGGTCGAACCGCTCGGCGTCGGGGCCGTGCCGCTCGGGGTCGCGTCCGGCACCGGCGAAGGAGACCACCAGCGGATCGCCCTTCGGGATCGTCAGACCCGGCTCGATCTCGATGTCCTCGACGGCGTAGCGCAGGCCCGACATGGCGCCCGGCGCTTCGAGGCGCAGCGACTCCTCGAGGGCGTCCTCCCAGGTCGCCCGCCCGGAGCGGACCAGTTCGAGCTGGTCGGGGTGGGCGAGCAGGCTGTGCACGGTGTTGTCGATGAGGTTGACGGTGGTCTCGAAGCCCGCGGTGAGCAGCAGGATCAGGTTGTCCATCAACTCCTGTTCGCTGAGGCTGCCTTCGTCGCGGGCGGCGATGAGGGCCGTCGTCAGGTCGTCGGCCGGGTGCTCGCGCTTGTCCTGGAGGAACGCGGTGAGCGTGCCGTACAGCTCGACCCCGTTGGCCTGGGCTTCCTCCAGGGAGATCGCCGTGTCGAAGAAGCGGCCGATGATGCGGTGGAGGGCACCGCGCGGACCGTTCTCACCGGCCGGTACGCCGAAGAGTTCGCACACCACCTCGTGCGGCACCGCGGCCGCGAACGCCGCCCGCAGGTCGACGACTTCGCCCTCCGGGATCCGCTCCAGGTCGTCCAGCGCCCGGTCGACGATCTCCTGGACGCGCGGGAGCAGCGCCTCGACGCGCCGCTTGGTGAAGGCGGCGGCCATCGGTTTGCGCAGCCGACTGTGGTCGGTGCCGTAGGCGGTGACCATGTTGCGCACCGAAACCCAGATCGCGAGCGGCCAGGTGCGGGAGATGTCCCCGTTGATCCAGGCCGGCCAGTGCCGAAAGGCGTCCTTGCTCGTCTCGGGGCCGGCCAGGAGCCGCTTGTTCAGCTCCAGGCCGTTGATCCACCACGCCCGGACGCCGCCGGGGAGTTCCACTTCGACGGCCGGGCCCTGGTCGCGGATCCGGGCTATCTCGCTGTAGAGGTCCTGGCCTGACGGGTCGATCATCAGGAAGGGGCAGGCCTGCTGTGCCATGACACTTCGCTCCTTGGTCCAAGGGCTGGGGAACCATGGTGCGATCCGGCCATCGAAAAAACTTGGCGTCCGGTTTGTTTTGGCCACTGCTTCACAGAGTGTTGGCCAGGGACTGGCACGTCTCCGTGTAGCCGGAATCCACGGGGTCCGGACAGGTCCCCGCCGGATCCAGCACGCCGGCCAGGTGCGGCGCGGCCACGCAGGGCAGGAGCAGCCGCCACAGGTCGGTCAGCGAGGGGCGGGCGAGCCGGCCGTGATCCTCGCGGGCCAGCACCTCGATGCCGGTCGTGGCGGCGAGGACGACGGCGCCGGTGCGGTGCGGCGGCACACCGGCGGCGAGTTCGCCCTTGCGCTCCGCCTCGGCGAGCAGGTCGTCCACGCACTCCCGCCACTCATGGCGCAGATCCCGCACCCGCCCGGCGGCCGCCTCCGCGTTCAGCCGTAACCCCGCCCGCGCCACGCTGTCCGCGCACAGCAGCCGGGCGACCTGGTGCGTGACGTCCACGAGGCGCTGCAGGGCGCAGCCGTCGCCGTCGCGGCCCCGGGCCGCCGCCCGGCGCAGGGCCCGGGCGGCCGCGTCCTCGACGGCCTCGGCGACGGCCGCCTTGTTCTCGAAGTGGAAGTGCAGCGCTCCGGAGCTGACCCCGGCGCCCGCGCTGATCTCCGCCAGGTTGGCCTGGACGTATCCCCGTGCCTCGAACTGCCCGGCCGCCGACCGGATCAGCGCGAGGCGGGTCCGGACGGCCCGGTCCTGTTTGGTCACCGGTGGCTCCCCTGGAGGGCTCTGATGGCGGCGCAATGAAACCAACTCGCTGGTTTTATACAACGCGCCCGCGACACAAGCGCCTTGGGGCCGGCTCCCGCCCGCGGACCGGGACCGCCCTAGGCCCGCAGATACGCCAGCACCGCCAGCACCCGGCGGTGGGTCTCGTCCGCCGGTGGCAGGTCGAGCTTCATGAGGATGCCGGAGATGTGTTTGCCCACGGCCGCATCGGAGACGACCAGTTCACGGGCGATCGCGCTGTTGGACCTGCCCTGCG
The DNA here is from genome assembly GCF_056433405.1 of Streptomyces sp. NPDC044719. Lineage (NCBI taxonomy): Bacteria > Bacillati > Actinomycetota > Actinomycetes > Kitasatosporales > Streptomycetaceae > Streptomyces > Streptomyces sp. NPDC044719. The sequence continues at coordinate 318,660 of NZ_JBWKHE010000003.1, read as the reverse complement.
CGATCAGCGCCAGCACCTCCCGCTCGCGCGGGGTGAGCCGCTCCAGCGGGTCGCGGCGGCGGCGCAGCAACTGCCGTACGACCTCGGGGTCGACGACGGTGCCGCCGTCGGCCACCTCGCCGAGCGCCTCGACGAACTCCTCGACCTGGCCGACCCGGTCCTTCAGCAGATAGCCGACGCCCGTGCCGTCACCGGAGTCCAGCAGCTCGGCGGCGTACCGGCGCTGCACGTACTGGCTGAGGACCAGGACGGGCAGCGCGGGACGCTCCCGGCGCAGCCGCACGGCCGCGTGCAGGCCCTCGTCCTGGAAGCCGGGCGGCATCCGTACGTCCGTCACGACCACGTCCGGCGTGTGCTCCTCGACGGCCGCGACCAGCGCCTCGGCGTCCCCCACCGCGGCGACGACCTCGTGTCCGCAACGGCCGAGCAGCCCGACGAGCCCGTCCCGCAGCAGCACGCTGTCCTCGGCCAGGACCACACGCAGCGGCCGGTCGACTCGCAGGGTCACGGCCGGTCAACTCTCAGGCTCACAGGGGATCTCCACACGCAGCAGGGTCGGCCCGCCGGGCGGGCTGGACAGGGAGAGTCTGCCATCGAGCACCGACACCCGGTCGGCGAGTCCGGTCAGCCCGCTGCCCGCGCCGGCCCGCGCACCCCCGCGGCCGTCGTCCCGGACCAGGAGGAACAGCCGGCCGTCGCGGTGCCCGCCGCTCACCTCCGCCCGGCCGGCCCCGCTGTGCCGGCCCACGTTGGCGAGCGCCTCGCACACCACGAAGTACGCGGCGGCCTCGACCGCCTGGGAGAGCCGCCCGGGCAGCTCCAGATCGACGTCCACGGGCACGGCCGAGCGGTCGGCGGCGTCGGCTACGGCGGCCTCGAGGCCGTAGTCGGCGAGGACCTTGGGATGGATGCCGTGGATGAGCTCGCGCAGTTCCGCGAGGGCCGTGCCCGCCTCCTCGTGGGCCTTGGCGAGCTGATCGGCCAGCGGCCCGGGCGGGACGTCGAGCCGGGCCAGACCGAGCGTCATCGTCAGGGCGACGAGCCGCTGCTGCGCCCCGTCGTGCAGATCGCGCTCGATACGCCGCCGTTCCGCCTCGAAGGCGTCCACCAACCGCACCCGGGACCGTGCCAGTTCGACCACCCTGGCCCCCAGGTCGGCCTCGCGCGGCGCGATCAGCAGCCGGGTCAGCCCGGCCCGGGCCCCGGCCACGACGCCCAGCAGATAGGCGCCCAGGGCGAGGAGCAGCAGCCCGAGGAGGGCGAACCCGAAGGCGGCCGGCCAGGAGGTGACGAGCCACACCTTGAGCACCTTCGCCTCGCCGAAGACGGCCAGGAACACCGGGGTGGCCACCACCGTCAACGGGCACAGCAGGCCCACGGCGAGCGCGAGGGCGTCGACCGGCCACAGCAGCCCCGCGAACAGCAGGGCGTGGCCGAACTCCCGCCAGGTGGCCCGTTCCCGCAGCCGGGTCGTGAGCCAGGCCCGCAGGCCCGGGGCGCGGGGCGGCTCGTGCGGGTCGGGCGCGGGGTCCGGGTCGACCAGCCGCAGCCGCAGCCGCTCCAGCGCCGCCACCGGGATGCCCGCCAGGACCGTGCACAGGAGCAGCGGCAGCCCCACCAGCGCGAGCGCGAGCACCCCGCCCGCCGCCGCCGACAGCACGATCCCCACGAGTACGACGACGCCCGTCACCGCGCCGGTGAGCAGGTAACCGGCCGAGCGCCAGGGCCACGCCGACAGCGGATAGCCCGGGCGGGACAGGGCCTGCCACACATTCCGAGGGTGCATGACGATCACCCTAGAAGCCGGTCGGGGGCGCGGCCATGGGCTCAGGCGGAGGCCGGACGGTATGCCTGGCCCTACCCCAGGTCTAGGCCCCGCCGCACTGCGCCGGCCCGCCCTCGCGCGATTTCGTTGAGGCCCGGTCAGTCGACGTGAGGTAGGGCCATGAACGCCATCCAGCTGGACTCGGTCACCAGGACCTACGGAGCCGTCACCGCACTCGACGGGGTGTCGCTCTCGTTCCCCGCGGGGACCTTCACCGCCGTCATGGGCCCCTCCGGCTCCGGCAAGTCCACCCTGCTCCAGTGCGCCGCGGGCCTGGACCGGCCCACCTCCGGCTCGGTCACCGTCGGCGGCACGGAACTGACCGGCCTGAGCGAGCGGCGGCTGACCCTGCTGCGCCGCGAGCGCGTCGGGTTCGTCTTCCAGGCGTTCAACCTGCTGCCCTCGCTGACCGCCGAGCAGAACGTGGCCCTGCCCCTGCGCCTGGCCGGCCGCCGCGTCCCGAAGGCCCGGGTGCGCCAGGCACTCCAGCAGGTCGGCCTCGCCGACCGGGCCCGGCACCGACCGTCCCAGCTCTCCGGCGGCCAGCAGCAACGCGTCGCCCTGGCCCGGGCGTTGATCACCCGCCCCGAGGTGCTGTTCGGCGACGAACCGACCGGTGCGCTGGACACCCGGACCGGCCGTGAGGTGCTGGAGCTGCTGCGCGGCATGGTCGACCGCGAGGGCCAGACGGTCGTCATGGTCACGCACGACCCGGTCGCCGCCGCGTACGCCGACCGCGTGCTCTTCCTCGTCGACGGCCGCGTCCACGGCGAGTTGACCACCCCGGACGCCGAGACCGTCGCGGCCCGCATGACCCGCCTGGAGGCCGCGCCGTGCGCATGACCCACCGGAAAACCACCGGCCCGCCCAGGCCCCGCCTGAAGACCACCGGCCCGCACAGGCCCCGCCGGAAGACCACCGCCACTCGCACAACCCGCCCCGGGGCCACCACCACCCCCAAGCCCCGCCCGAGTCACATCGCCGCCCCAACGCCCCATTCCGAGGCCCTCGCCGCCCGCACAACCCGCCCACGGACCACCGCCACCCGAACGCCCCGCCCGCAGAGCACCACCGCTACGCCCCGCCCGCAGAGCACAACCGCCCGCACACCCCACCCGAAGCCCACCGCCACCCACACCCCCCACCCCGAGGCCCTTCCATGCTGAGCGTCACCCTGCGTTCCCTGCGCACCCGTTGGGTCACTTTCACCGGCAGTTTCGTCGCGCTCTCGCTGGGCGTGGCCCTGCTCACGGTGATGGGACTGGCCCTGGCCTCCTCGGCCGCCGCCCCGGAGCGCGCCCCCGAACGGTTCGCCGCCGCCCCGGTCGTCGTCAAGGGCCAGGACACGCTGCGCGTACCGACCCCGATCGGCGAGCGCACGTCCCGGCTCGCCCACCCGCGCCCGCTGTCCGCCGCGACGATCGCGGAGGTGCGGAAGCTGGGCCCCGTGGTGGCGGACCGCTCCTTCGCCGTACGCGCCGCGGGCGGCCCCGCCGACCTCGTCGGCCACCCCTGGTCCACCGCCGCGCTCGCCCCCTACGACCTCGCCACCGGCCGCGCGCCCCGCACCGCCGGCGAGGCAGCCGTCACCGGCGACTGGGCACGCCCCGGCCAACAGCTCCGCACCGACCGGGGCACCGTACGCGTCGTCGGCACCCTGACCTCCCGCGGCTTCGAGAACGCCGTGTTCTTCACCGACGCCCGCGCCGCCGAACTGTCCCCTCCGGTCCACCGGCTGGCGGTCACGGCGGATCCGGCAGCCGTACGGAAGGCCGTGGGCGACGGCGCCCAGGTCCTCACCGGGAACGCGCGCCGCCTCGCCGACGCCGATCCCGACCGGGACAGCGAGGCACTCACCGCGATGAACGCCCTGTTCGGCACGGCCGGCGGCGTCACCGCCTTCGTGTCGGTCTTCGTCGTGGCGTCGACCTTCGCCTTCGCGGTCGCCCAGCGGCGCCGGGAGTTCGCCCTGCTGCGCACCGCCGGGGCGACCCCGGGCCAGATCCGCCGGACCGTCCTCCTCGAGGCCCTCGCCGTCGGCGTCCTCGCCTCGGCCGCAGGCTGCGCCCTCGGCTCCTACGGGGCACCGCTGCTGGCCGACCGAGTGGCCGCCGAGGGCCTCGCCCCGGCCTGGTTCACCATCGGCGACCACACCTGGCCGTACCACGCGGCCTTCTGGACCGGCCTGCTCGTGGCCCTGTGCGGAGCGACCGCGGCCTCCTGGCGGGCCGGCCGCACCGGCCCCACCGAAGCCCTGCGCGAGGCCTCGGCGGACAGCCGGACCCTGACACCCGGCCGGCTGCTCTTCGGTACGGCCCTCCTCCTGACGTCCGCCGTGACGCTGGCCCTCGCCCTGACCGGCGCCCCGGGCGACCTCCTCCAGCGCAAGACGTACATCACCCGCCCGATGCTGCTGATCACCGCGACCGCCCTGCTGACACCGCTCGTCCTGCGCCCCCTGACCCGGCTGCTGACCTGGCTGCCCGCCCTCCTGCCCGGTGCCGGCGGCCTGCTGGTCCGCGAGAACACCGCCGCCGGGGTACGCCGCACCGCAGCCCTCGCGGCCCCCGTGCTGGTCACGGTCGCCCTCGCGGGTTCCCTGCTCGGCGCCACCGCGACCCTCGACGGGGCGCAGGCCACCGAGGCCAGGGAGCGCACCACCGCGGCCTTCGTCGTCACCCCGGCGGCCGGGACGGCCTTCGACGCCGCCACGCTGCGCAGGCTCCGGGCGGTACCGGGAGCCGAGGTGTCCCCGACGTCCACGACGGCCGTCCACGTCCTGGAGGACGGCGTGGCCCTCGTCCGCTCCGAGGCCCGCGCCGCGACCCCCGGCCTCCTCGCTGCCACCGCACGCCTTCCGCTCACCGCGGGCAGCACGACCGGCCTCGACGACGACTCGATCATCGTCAACGAGGAGTGGCAGCGGCACCGGGTCGGCGAGCGGGTCCGGGTGTGGCTCGGCGACGGCACCCCGCGGACCCTGCGGATCGCCGCGGTGATGGCTACCGGCACCGGCGACAACGGTGTCTACGTCACCCCGCGCAACGCCCCCGGCGCCCCGGTCGACCGCGTGGACGTGGCCCTGGCCGACGGCGCGGACCCGGGCGCCGTGGCCACCGCCCTGCGCGAGGCGGCCGGCACCGGGAACGGGCAGGTCCTCACCCGGCAGGAATGGCTCAGCGCCACCGCCCCCGGCACCAACCGCACCACCCGCCTCGGCCTCCTGCTCGTCCTCGGCATCGCCCTCCTCTACACGGGCATCTCCGTGGCCAACACCACCGTCATGGCCACCTCCGACCGGATCCGCGACCTGGCCGTGCTGCGGCTGACCGGCGCCACCAGGTGGCAGGTCCTGCGGCTGACCGGCGCCGAGGCCCTGACGGTCGTCACGGCCGGCACACTCCTCGGCCTCCTGGCCGCCGTGGTCAACCTGGCCGGCATGTGGACCGCCGTCGCGCTGCTGTCGGTCCGGCCCACCCTCGTCCTGCCGTGGCAGGCCCTCGGCACGACAGCGGCCGCCTGCGCGCTCCTGGCCGTCCTCTCCGCGACACTCCCCGCAGCGGTCGCCCTGCGCCGCCGCCCCGTGGAACTGGCGGGCGTACGGGAGTGACGCGGCGAACGCCGGTGGATCTCATCATGAGACCGAGAAACGCGGGACCAATAAAGTGGAGCCATGCGACGGACCTCGTTCGACACCTGGCCCTGCTCGATCGCCCGCACCGCAGACATCCTGGGCGACGCCTGGACCCTGCTGGTGCTGCGCGAGGTCTTCTACGGCGAGTCCCGCTTCGACGGCTTCATCGGCTCGCTCGGCATCGCCCGCAACACCCTCACCGACCGGCTGCGCCGCCTGGAGTCCGAGGGCCTCCTGCGGCGGCGCGCCTACCAGACCGACCCGGTGCGCCACGAGTACCTGCTGACGGACAAGGGCCGTGACTTCTTCGGTGTCCTCGCCGCGATCAACGCCTGGGGCGACCGCTGGCTGGCCGGCGAGGAGGGCGCCCCGGTCGTCCTGCGCCACACGTTGTGCGACCACGACACCGAGGCCAGGGTCGTCTGCTCTTCCTGCGGCGCGCCCCTGCACCACCAGGACCTGACCGCCCGCACCGGCCCCGGCTACCCGCCCCGCCTCCTGGACGACCCCGCCGTCCGGGAGCGCTTCGCCCCCGGACGGACCCTGGGGGACCGCCGGGTCCAGACGTCGCAGTCTCCAGCAGGAAGAACCGGCCGCGCGGCGGCACCACCGGCTCCTCACACCACGCCCCAGGCGCCGTGAGATAGCTCACGCGCGAGGCCGCCGTGGGGTCTGACCAGGCTGTGTGATGCCTCACAGGGTTCATACGAACGAGAAACGGGCCCCTGCCGTGACTTCCGTCACCGGCAGAGACCCGTCTCATCGGTTCTCTCTGTGCGCGAGGGGGGAGTTGAACCCCCACGCCCTTGCGGGCACTGGAACCTGAATCCAGCGCGTCTGCCTATTCCGCCACCCGCGCATTTGGGTGTGCCCTGGGCTCCTGGCCCCTTGCGGGCCTGGCGCCTTCCGACACCCAGAACATTAGCACGCAGGACGGGGTGGGTTCACATCCCTTCTCCCCGCAGGCAGACCGGCCCCCGAACCTTCGATGCCCTGGCCACGTATCAACACGCACTGCTTCACGTATCAACCTCGTACCGGTACCCCTTGTCTCCCCAAGAGGCGGTCCGGCTCCACAGCCGGGTGCGGGACACTGGTCCACGGCCGCCTCTACGATCCTTGGCAGGGGTACGCGAGGCGGTAACGCGCAGCAGTACCACCGGAGGAGTTCGAAGACGAGCTCCACAGGGAACTTCGTCATGCGTCGACACCCGTCGGCCTGGCCGACAGGGGGAACCAGCCGATCGACCGGCGCGTGGATACGATCAGTAAGCAGTACCAGGCAAGTGGCCCGCAGGGCAGTACACAGGACGGCAGCCAAGGAGGAGGTGCCCCATGGGAGTCCTGAAGAAGTTCGAGCAGCGTCTCGAAGGTCTGGTCAACGGCACCTTTGCCAAGGTGTTCAAGTCCGAGGTCCAGCCCGTGGAGATCGCGGGTGCGCTCCAGCGCGAGTGCGACAACAACGCCACCATCTGGAACCGCGACCGGACGGTCGTGCCCAACGACTTCATCGTCGAGCTGAGCACGCCGGACTTCGAGCGGCTCAGCCCCTACTCCGGCCAGCTCGGCGACGAGCTCGCAGGCATGGTGCGCGACTACGCCAAGCAGCAGCGCTACACCTTCATGGGCCCGATCAAGGTCCATCTGGAGAAGGCTGACGACCTCGACACCGGCCTGTACCGCGTGCGCAGCCGTACGCTCGCCTCCTCCAGCAGCCAGCAGGACGGCCCCGGAGGCGGCGCGGCAGCGCCCGCCGCCCCGCAGGGCGGACGCGGCGGCTACGGCTACCCGCCGGCCGCGGGCGCGCCCGCGGGCGCGCCGCCCATGCCGGCCGCGCCGCCGCCCGGCGGCCGCCCCGGCGGGTACGGCTACCCGCAGCCCGCAGGCGGCCAGCGGCCCCCGGCCGCCCCGGCGGCCGGCGGACGTACCCGCCACTGGATCGAGATCAACGGCACACGCCACCAGATCTCCCGCGCGACGCTGGTGCTGGGTCGCAGCACCGAGGCCGACGTGCGGATCGACGACCCCGGCGTCTCCCGCCGGCACTGCGAGATCCGGACCGGAACGCCCTCGACGATCCAGGATCTCGGATCCACCAACGGCATCGTGGTGGACGGGCAGCACACCACCCGCGCTACGCTCCGCGACGGCTCGCGGATCGTCGTGGGCAGCACCACCATCATTTACCGGCAAGCCGAAGGGTGAAGCGGGGGCAATGTCAGAGCTGACCCTCACGGTCATGCGGCTGGGTTTCCTGGCCGTACTGTGGCTGTTCGTGATCGTGGCCGTGCAGGTCATCCGGAGCGACCTGTTCGGTACGCGTGTCACGCAGCGCGGCTCGCGCCGCGAGGCCGGCCGGCAGCAGCAGGCCGCCGCTGCCCGCCAGGCACCGCCGCAGCAGCGCCAGCAGTCCGCCGGCGGCCGGCGCGGCCGTAACGCCCCCACCAAGCTGGTCGTGACCGAGGGCACCCTCACCGGCACGACGGTCGCGCTCCAGGGCCAGACCATCACCCTGGGCCGGGCGCACGACTCGACGATCGTGCTGGACGACGACTACGCGTCCAGCCGTCATGCCAGGATCTACCCGGACCGCGACGGCCAGTGGATCGTCGAGGACCTCGGATCCACCAACGGCACGTACCTGGACCGGAACCGGCTGACGACTCCCACACCGATTGCGCTGGGCGCGCCGATCCGCATCGGCAAGACCGTCATCGAGCTGCGGAAGTAGTGCTACACCAATGAATGAGCGCGAGCGGAGCGAGCACGCAGTGGCGGGCCCCCCTGGCCCCCGCGCGCTCCCGACCGGAGGGTGGGCAGTGTGGCTCGACACGACCGGCTGTACCCGGAGCCGACAGGCGAGGTGCGCATGAGTCTGTCACTGCGCTTCGCCGCCGGATCGCACAAGGGGATGATCCGGGAGGGCAACGAGGACTCCGGGTACGCCGGCCCGCGCCTGCTCGCCATCGCCGACGGCATGGGCGGCGCCGCGGCCGGTGAGGTCGCCTCCTCCGAGGCGATCTCCACCATCGTCGCGCTCGACGACGACGTCCCCGGCTCCGACGTCCTCACCTCGCTCGGCACCGCCGTGCAGCGCGCCAACGACCAGCTGCGCTCCATGGTCGAGGAGGACCCCCAGCTGGAGGGCATGGGGACCACCCTGACCGCCCTGCTCTGGACGGGCCAGCGCCTCGGTCTCGTCCACGTCGGCGACTCCCGCGCCTACCTCCTGCGCGACGGCGTCCTGACGCAGATCACGCAGGACCACACCTGGGTGCAGCGCCTGGTCGACGAGGGCCGCATCACCGAGGAAGAGGCGACGACCCACCCGCAGCGGTCGCTGCTGATGCGGGCGCTCGGCTCCGGCGACCACGTCGAGCCGGACCTGTCCATCCGCGAGGTCCGCGCCGGCGACCGCTATCTGATCTGCTCCGACGGCCTGTCCGGCGTGGTGTCCCACCAGACCCTGGAGGACACCCTCGCCAGCTATCAGGGGCCGCAGGAGACCGTCCAGAACCTGATCGAGCTGGCGCTGCGCGGCGGCGGCCCGGACAACATCACGGTGATCGTCGCCGACGTCCTCGACCTGGACACCGGTGACACCCTCGCGGGCCAGCTCTCCGACACCCCGGTCGTGGTCGGCGCCGTCGCCGAGAACCAGCACCAGCTGCACGACAACGGCATCATGCAGACCCCCGCCGGCCGCGCCTCCGGCCTCGGCCGTCAGGGGCACGGGCACGGCGGCGGAGGCGAGTTCGGCCCGCCCGGCTCCGGCGACACGACCGGCTACATCCCGGCGAACGGCCTCGACTACGGCGACGACGACTTCGTCAAGCCGCGGCGCAAGGGCCGGTGGCTGAAGAGATCCTTCTACGGCGCGCTCGCACTGGCCGTCATCGGCGGCGGTCTGTACGGCGGCTGGCGCTGGACGCAGACGCAGTACTACGTCGGCGCCGAGGACGAGCACGTCGCGCTGTACCGGGGCATCAGCCAGGATCTGGCCTGGGTGTCGCTGTCGAAGGTCGAGAAGGACCACCCCGAGATCGAACTCAAGTACCTGCCGCCCTACCAGCAGAAGCTGGTCAAGGCGACCATCGCCGAGGGCGGACTGAAGAACGCCCAGTCGAAGATCCAGGAACTGTCGGTGCAGGCCTCCGCGTGCAAGAAGGAAGCGCAGCGGCGCGACGCCGAGAGCCGGAACAACGCCAAGACCGGCGAAGGCGAGGCCGGGGGGACCACGGGAACCACTCCCGCCTCCTTCACGTCCAAGGCCACACCGACGCCGAACCCGTCGAACCCGTCGGGCTCGCCGTCGGCGCCTGAGAAGTCCACGCCCCCGTCCACGACCGCACCTACTCCCAGCCCCGGCCCCAGCCTCTCGGAGGAAGAGCAGAAGGTCGTCTCGCTGTGCGGTAAGCAGTAGGCAAGCCGTGAGAGGCCCTGTCACACGATGAGCAGTACGAATACGTCGAACTCGCCGACGCACCACACGTCCACGATCGGCGCGATCGGTGCGCCGAGCCGGCGCAACACCGAACTCGCGCTGCTGGTGTTCGCCGTCGTCATCCCGGTCTTCGCCTACGCCAACGTGGGGCTGGCCATCAATGACGAGGTGCCCGCCGGCCTGCTGAGCTACGGGCTGGGCCTCGGTCTACTGGCCGGTGTGGGCCATCTCGTCGTACGGAAGTTCGCGCCCTACGCGGACCCGCTGATGCTGCCGCTGGCCACGCTGCTGAACGGGATCGGGCTGGTCGCCATCTGGCGGCTGGACCAGTCGACGCGACTGCAGGCGTCCAACACGTTCGTCGAAGCGGCTCCTCGCCAGCTGATGTACTCCGCGCTCGGTGTCGCCCTGTTCGTCGGGGTGATCATCTTCTTGAAGGACCACCGTGTCCTGCAGCGTTACACGTACATCTCCATGGCCGGCGCGCTGCTGCTGTTGGTGCTTCCGCTGGTTCCGGGTCTCGGCAAGAACGTCTTCGGCGCGCGGATCTGGATCCAGATCCCCGGTCTGGGCACCATCCAGCCCGGTGAGTTCGCCAAGATCGTCCTCGCGGTGTTCTTCGCGGGCTACCTCATGGTGAAGCGCGACGCGCTGGCCCTGGCCAGCCGGCGCTTCATGGGCCTGTACCTGCCGCGTGGCCGCGACCTGGGCCCGATCCTGGTCGTCTGGGCGATGTCGATCCTGATTCTGGTCTTCGAGACCGACCTCGGAACGTCGCTGCTGTTCTTCGGCATGTTCGTGATCATGCTGTACGTCGCGACCGAGCGGACCAGCTGGATCGTCTTCGGTCTGCTGATGTCCGCGGTCGGTGCCGTCAGCGTGGCCTCCTTCGAGCCGCACGTTCAGCAGCGTGTCCAGGCCTGGCTCGACCCGATGAACGAGTTCAGGCTGAGCCGGGACGGCGTCCTGGGTCACACCGAGCAGTCGATGCAGGCCCTGTGGGCCTTCGGCTCCGGTGGCACCCTCGGCACCGGACTCGGGCAGGGCAACTCCGACCTCATCGGCTTCGCCGCCAACTCCGACTTCATCCTCGCGACCTTCGGCGAGGAGCTGGGTCTGGCCGGGCTCATGGCGATCCTGCTGCTGTACGCGTTGATCGTGGAGCGCGGCGTGCGCACCGCCCTCGCCGCCCGCGACCCGTTCGGCAAGCTGCTTGCCATCGGCCTGTCCGGCGCCTTCGCGCTCCAGGTGTTCGTCGTGGCCGGCGGTGTGATGGGGCTCATCCCGCTGACCGGTATGACGATGCCGTTCCTGGCGTATGGCGGTTCCTCCGTCATCGCCAACTGGGCGCTGATCGGCATCCTGCTCCGGATCAGCGACACCGCCCGCCGCCCGGCACCCGCTCCCGCCGGCAACCCCGACGCCGAGATGACCCAGGTGGTCCGCCCGTCATGAACAAGCCCCTGCGCCGGATCGCGATCTTCTGCGGTCTCCTCGTCCTGGCCCTCCTCGTCCGTGACAACTGGATCCAGTACGTCATGGCCGACGAGCTCAGGACCGACAAGAACAACCGCCGGGTCATCATCGAGCGCTACGCCTCGCCGCGCGGCGACATCATCGTCGACGGCAAGCCCATCACCGGCTCCACCGAGACGTCCGGCAGCGACTTCAAGTTCAAGCGCACCTACAAGGACGGCGCGATGTGGGCGCCTGTCACCGGCTACGCCTCGCAGGCCTTCGGTGCCACCCAGTTGGAGAACCTCGAGGACGGCATCCTCACCGGCAACGACGACCGGCTGTTCTTCCGGAACACCCTCGACATGCTCACGGGGAAGAAGCAGCAGGGCGGCAACGTCGTCACCACCCTGAACGCCGCCGCGCAGAAGGCCGCGTACAACGGCCTGAAGAAGCAGGGCGGCAAGGGCTCGGTGGTGGCGCTGGAGCCGTCCACCGGCAAGATCCTGGCGCTGGCCTCCTTCCCGTCGTACGACCCCTCGACCTTCGCGGGCAACTCCACGACCACGGACACCAAGGCGTGGCAGAAGCTGGAGAAGAAGAACAACCCCGACGACCCGACGCTCAACCGGGCGCTGCGCGAGACCTACCCGCCCGGTTCCACCTTCAAGGTGCTCACCGCGGCCGCCGCGCTCGAGGACGGGCTGTACTCGGAGGCGGACCAAAACACCAAGACGCCGCTGCCGTGGACCATGCCGGGGACCACGACCCCGCTGAAGAACGAGGGCAACATCCCCTGCAAGAACGCCACTCTGCGCGTGGCGCTCCAGTACTCCTGCAACACCGTCTTCGGCAAGATCGGCTCCGACCTCGGCAACGAGAAGATGCTGGCGATGGCGAAGAAGTTCGGCTTCACCGAGGAGCACTTCACCCCGGTCCGTGCCAACGCCTCGGTCTTCTCCGACGACATGAACCCGTCGCAGGTCGCACTGTCCTCCATCGGCCAGTTCAACACCGCCGCGACCCCGCTGCAGATGGCCATGGTCGCCTCGGCCGTCGCCAATGACGGCAAGCTCATGAAGCCGTACATGGTAGACAAGCTCCAGGCGCCGAGCCTCGACACCGTCGAGCAGACGGAGCCCGAGGAGTACAGCCAGCCGATGTCCTCGGAGAACGCCCAGATCCTCCAGTCGATGATGGAGACGGTCGTCGACAAGGGCACGGGCTCGAACGCCAAGATCGCCGGCGTCAAGGTGGGCGGCAAGACCGGTACCGCACAGCACGGTGTCGACAACAGCGAGAACCCCTACGCGTGGTTCATCTCCTACGCCAAGGACAGCGACGGCGGCGCGCCGGTGGCGGTCGCCGTGGTGATCGAGGACGACAACGCCGTCCGTGACGACATCTCCGGCGGCGGCCTCGCGGCACCGATCGCGAGGAACGTGATGGAGGCGGTCATCGACAGCAAGAAGTGACCCCACTCACGTCTGCTTCACATCGGTGCACGTTGCGATACCGGTCCTGTATCGGCTGACGGGCTTGGCCAGGTCACACAAAGCGAGCCGGGTACGGTAGGCCCGGACGGCAGCCTCCGACCGTACAAGTTTCCGGTCGGGACCGACGGAGAGGGCTGGTAGGTAGCTATGGAAGAGCCGCGTCGCCTCGGCGGCCGGTACGAACTGGGCCAGGTGCTCGGGCGTGGTGGCATGGCGGAGGTCTACCTCGCGCATGACACCCGCCTCGGCCGCACCGTGGCGGTGAAGACGCTGCGCGCGGATCTCGCGCGTGACCCTTCCTTCCAGGCCCGGTTCCGCCGGGAGGCCCAGTCGGCCGCCTCGCTCAACCATCCCGCGATCGTCGCGGTCTACGACACGGGCGAGGACTACATCGACAACGTGTCGATCCCGTACATCGTCATGGAGTACGTGGACGGCTCGACGCTCCGTGAGCTGCTCCACTCCGGCCGCAAGCTGCTGCCGGAGCGGGCCATGGAGATGACCATCGGCATCCTCCAGGGCCTGGAGTACGCCCACCGCAACGGCATCGTCCACAGAGACATCAAGCCGGCGAACGTCATGCTGACGCGCAACGGCCAGGTCAAGGTGATGGACTTCGGCATCGCCCGCGCCATGGGCGACTCCGGCATGACGATGACCCAGACCGCGGCCGTCATCGGCACCGCCCAGTACCTCTCTCCGGAGCAGGCGAAGGGCGAGCAGGTCGACGCGAGGTCGGACCTCTACTCGACCGGCTGTCTGCTCTACGAGCTCCTGACGGTCCGCCCGCCGTTCGTGGGCGACTCCCCGGTCGCGGTGGCGTACCAGCACGTGCGGGAAGAGGCCCAGGCTCCTTCGGTCTTCGACCCCGAGATCACGCCCGAGATGGACGCGATCGTGCTGAAGGCGCTCACCAAGGACCCCGACTACCGCTACCAGTCGGCCGACGAGATGCGCGCCGACATCGAGGCCTGCCTCGACGGCCAGCCGGTCGCGGCCACGGCGGCGATGGGCTCGGTGGGCTACGGCGGCTACCCCGACGACCAGCCGACGACGGCCCTGCGCGCGGACTCCGGCGCGGGCGCCACGTCGATGCTGCCCCCCATGAACCCGGACGACGGCGGCTACGGCTACGACGACCGCCCCGACCGGCGCCGCGGGCAGCAGCGCAAGTCCAACACGTCCACGATCCTGCTGGTGGTGGCGGGCATCCTGGTCCTGGTCGGGGCGATCCTGATCGGGCGTTGGGCATTCAGCGGAAGCGGAGGCGCGGGCAACGACACGCTCCCCGCACCCAACTTCGTCGGCGAGACCCAAGCCAACGCCAGCAAGCTCGCCAACAACGCCGACCTGAAGCTGACCTTCACCAAGAAGCCCTGCGAGAACCAGACCAAGGGCAACGTCTGCGACCAGGACCCGAAGGCCGGAACGAACGTCGAGAAGGGCGACACCATCTCCCTGGTGGTGTCGACCGGGGCGCCGAAGGTGGCGGTGCCGAGTGTCGTCGGCGACATCATCGACGACGCGAGGGCGACGCTGGAGGGCGACAAGTACCAGTTCGTGGTCGAGACGAAGTCGGAGGAGTCCTCCGAGGACCCCGGCACCGTCCTCGAGCAGAACCCGGCACTGGGCGAGGAGGTGGAGAAGGGATCCAAGATCACCCTCACCATCGCCAAGGCGGAGGAGAAGTCCACCGTCCCGGACGTCCTCGGCCAGAGCTGCGACCAGGCCAAGGCGCAGATGACGGCCAACAACCTGGTCGGCAACTGCACCGAGGTGGACACCCAGGACGACAACCAGGTCGGCAAGGTCATCCAGACCACGCCGCAGGCCGGTTCCTCCGTCGACAAGAACTCGTCGGTCAACATCCAGATCGGCAAGAAGGAAAAGCAGAAGGCGCGCGTGCCGCAGGTCGTCGGCCAGACGGTCGGCCAGGCCAAGCAGACGCTCGCCCAGGCCGGTTTCACGAACATCCAGTTCGCGAACGGCAGTGACCAGAGCGACACAGCCCTCGTCGCCGGCCAGGACCCCCAGGGCAACCAGGAGGTCGACGACCCGGCGGCCACGACGATCACCCTGCAGACCGTCGGCGTCGGAGGCGGCAACAACGGCGGCAACGGCAACGGCGGCATCTTCGGCGGCATCACCGGCCGCGAGGAGGACTGAGCGCATTGCGTACGGAAGGCGCCCCAGCACCCTAGGTGCTGGGGCGCCTCGCTTTCTGTCCAAGTCTGCCCAGGTGGGGGTGATCATCAAGCGGCGAATCGTGGCCGTCCTGGGGTGCATGAAGATGTCCCCCCCCAGGCGACGCGTTCACGCCGGTCGTCGGCCCACTGTCAGGAGGAGCCGCATCGCGGCATTCCGCACCGAAGCGACCCGGCGGCGGGTGCGTACCGCGCGGTTCATCAGACGGGCAGCGCGGGCAAGTCGTTGGGTGGGGCGGCGGTCATGTCGTAGGCGGTTAGAGCGCCCTCGACGCAGGCCGGGCCGTGAGTTCGTGACAAATTCGGTGGGCGCGAATCCCCTGCTGCCGCCCTGGCCCAAGAAGGCTCCCGCCCCGCCGGGCCGGACCGTGGCTGCAGGGCATCCTCCACGTACTCCACGACGACATCGCCTGAGAGCTGCTGCCCCAGGGGCGACGGCATCCCGCCCGTCGTCAGGGGCCGGGCCGGACCCGCCGACGCCCCCAGTCTTGCTCGGCTACAAGGGCTACGACTCCGACGCGCCTCACTGTGCGCTGCTACGGCGCACCGAAACACGACACCTTCGTCTCCGTCGCCTGCAGCGAACTCTTACCGGGCCCTTGAGTTAGATGCTCACAGCAATGACTAAATATCGACCATTGGTTCGATTATCGCTTGCGGTCTCCGATCGGCTCGGCAACGATCAACCCTCGTGATCACCGGATGGGCCCGACCGTAGGCAGATCGGGACACCGGCAATCGAGGGAGGGAACCAGTATGAAAACTCGCACGCGTATAGCCACAGCCTGCGCAGCAGCAGTTGTGTCCTCGATGGCTTTGAGCGGTCAGGCGTCGGCCACGCCCCAAGCCGCTGCCCCCGGGGCGGAGTCCGCAGCTTCCGTACTCGAACCTCAAGGCGCGGGCGGCACCGCCAGCTGCTCCACGACCGGGGCGCGAGGCAGCATGGGGGCGACTGCACCTTCAGGAGACCACTGGCCCTTCATGGAGTTCAAGATCGCGCTGTCGGTTACGGACACATCCGCCGACGGGCACCACGTACGAGTCCGTCTCCTGACGAAGCCTGTCGGGAGCCAGCAAGTTTTCACGTGGCCGTGGCGCTCCAACACCAAGGGCAGTGGGGAGACCGTGTCCGTCAGTACCACCGCGCAGGCCGAGTACGGCATTGAGCACACTGGGGTCGAGGTGGCGCGCTTCGAAGGCGACCGGAAGCTCAACTCCTGTACCGACTGGAACTGACCGACGGACCGCATAGGTTCGCCGGGCTGGTGGTCGTAGCGGTTGGATGTGCGTTGACGTCCATCCAACCGTCGGAGGTGCTGTGACCGAGCCTGTCCGCATGCACGGGCGGGCCGACCAAGAGGGGCAGAAGCTGCTGCACATCGTGCGAAGGGACAGCACCTCGGTGCGCTACCGGCACGCGATGATGAAGCTGGCCTCAGTCGGCGCCAACCAGGCGCCGGCCCCACCCAGCTGGCGCAGGCCAACGAGGACACCGCCCGCGATGTGATCCACCGGATCAACGAGATCAGCCTGGCCCGCGTGGACCCTCATGGGGCGGGCAAGCACCTTCGCCTGCTTGGTCGTGACGACGAGAACTTCGTCGTCACGACCCGACCGCCCGCTCCACCAGGTTTGCTTTTCACGCACTCGTCGCTGCACAAACTCGTTGTCGCGAGCGGAAGTCCACGGCGGGTCATACGCGTCGGCGAGAGGTATTCGGCCTACTCGCCCGCCGCGGCGTCACCTTCCAACGACCGAGATAAAGAAGGATTCCTCCGACTCAGCCTATGGAAAGAAGGCGAAGCGGAACTGCATCGAGGAAGTCCTTTACTGTTTCCCAGACTTCGTTCATCCCTCGACGAGCACGGACCGCTCGGTCTCCCGCCACCCGAAACTTAGGCTGAGTCGAACGCAAACTTCCCGATCGTGTGCTGGCTATCAACCCGCACACGGGGGGTAGGTATGGCCTGAACCTGGCGGGACGGGATCGAAGTTTTCGTGCACTTGCTGTGTGCACCGGAACCAAGGGTTGAACTTCTCCGCGTGTGCTTGATCGAACCGCCCCCCGCCATCCCGCACGGACGGCCCGGATGCCGCTCGGCATCCGGCGACCATGCCGAGACACAGCACGCCAACCACCGACGCCACGACGATGCCGGCGGCACCGAAGAGGACAGCAGCTCCATCACGCTGGCGAGGAGTGGTCCATGCATCCGACCTCGCGGTCGATCATTCCCGAGGGCTGAAGGTCCTGGTGTAGTCAGCCCGGTGGTCGGCCCACCGCCAGGAAAAGACGCATCGCTGCGTTCCGCACCGGAGCGACCCGGCGGCGGGTGTGTACCGCCCGGTTCATCAGACGGGCAGCGCGGGCAAGTCGTTGGGTGGGGCGGCGGCGGATCATGTCGTAGGCGGTAAGTGCGTCCTCGACGCAGGCTCGGGCCGTGAGTTCGCGGGCCAGGGTGACGCCGTCGGTCAACGCCTCGCAGGCGCCCCGGCCGAGGTCGGGTGTCATCGCGTGGGCGGCGTCACCGATCAGAGCGATGCGCCCGCTGACGTACCGAGGGAGCGGCTCGGCCAGGTCGTACAGGTCGTTGCGCGAGATGCCCGCGCCGCCGCCCTCGGCCACCCGGTCAAGGACACGTCGCACCCCGGGGTGCCAGGACCCGAAGTGGCTCCGCAGGGCCGCGAGATCGCCGCCGGGTACGGGGACGCGCTCGGCTGCGGGGGCGCAGGCGAACCAGTTGGAGTGGCAGCCCGCGCGTGGGGTGACGCCGAAGCGGGCGCGCTGTCCCCAGGTCTCGCTGATGGCCTCGGTGTCGAGGTCCACGGTGCCGTGCCACGCGGTGACGCCCGAGTAGCGGGGGCCGAATTCGGCGCCGAAGAGGGTCGTACGGGCCCGGCTGCGCAGCCCGTCCGCAGCGATGACGACATCACAGGACCCGGCGAGGGCACGCACATCGGTCACCTCCTCCCCGTAGCGCACGACGCCGTCGTCGAGCGCGGCGGTGAGGGTTGTGAACAGCGCCGGCCGTGCGATCACGTGCACAGTGTCGCCTGTACGACGGCGCAGGCCGGCGAAGTCCACTTTCCCGATGAGGCGGCCGTCGGCCCGCAGGAAGGTGCCCCGGGTCGCCGGCCGCGCCTGCCGACGGGCGGCCTGCCCGACTCCCAGCTCGTCGAGCGCCCCCAAGGCGCCGGGCCACAGTCCGACTGCGGTGCCGGTGCCCGGCGGCCCGGGAGCACGCTCGCGCACCTCGACGTCCCAGCCGTCGGCCTGGAGGTGAACGGCGGCGGCGAGACCACCTATGCCACCGCCGACGATGATCGCTTTCTTGGGCATGGCGCCACGCTACTATGTTTGTAGTAGTAGCAACACTATATTCATAGTGAAGAGGGAGGCAGAAGCATGCCGGGCAGGCGGGACGAAGTACTGGACGCGGCCATCGCGGTGCTGGCCGAGGGCGGCCTGCGGCGCCTCACCTACCAGGCCGTCGACACCGCCGCAGGCGTGCCGGCCGGCACGACGTCCAACCACTTCCGCAGCCGAGACGTCCTGGTCAGCGGCGTCGTCGCCCACCTCGAGTCACTGGACCGCCGGGACTGGGAACAGGCCGCGGGCGAGCCTGCGGCAGAGGACCCCGAGGCCTTCGTCGGGGCCCTGACCCACATGGTCCGCCACGCCCTCGGCCCGGGCCGCCACCGCACCGCCGCGCGCTACGCACTCATCCTCGAGGGCCTCGCCCGCCCTGACGTCCGCGAGCCACTGAGCCGCGCCCAGCAGTCCCTGACCGACTGGGTCTCCCAGTGGCTCACGGCCCTGGGCTCCCCCGTCCCGCGAGAGCGCTGCCGCGTCCTGTTCGACTACCTCGACGGCATGATCTTCCACCAGATGGCCCTGCCCCAGCCCCACTTCGACCCGGAGCCCGGCATCCGCTTGGTACTGGAGGCGCTGCTGCGGCGCTAGGGCTCGGCCGATCGTGTCTTCACATTTCACGACTCGTTGACCGGGTGCGGTGGGGAATCGGAACTCCGCCCCCGGCCATACGAGTCGAAGGACAAGACGTGATCAACGAAATGGCGCTGGTGGAATCGCGGACTCTGCGCTGCGGCGTGCTCGACCGCACGGACGTACTCGACAGGGTCAAGACGCTGTCGCTGCTGCCGGACGGGATGCATGTGACGACGGCGATGGTGGCGGCGTACTTCGAGGTCGGTCTCGAAGCCATCAAGTCACTCGTCAAGGACCACCGAACCGAGCTGGAAGCCAACGGCTACGGTCTGCTGACCGGCGAAGAACTGAGGTCCTTCAAGAACCTCAGTGGAATCCAGTCCCGCACCCGCTCCCTCGCTCTCTTCTCCCGACGCGCCGTCCTCAACGTCGCCATGCTGCTCCGTGACAGCGAAGTCGCACGTCAGGTGCGTGTGTATCTCCTCGACGTGGAGTACCTGGCCCGCACACAGCCTGTGGACAACTCTGTCCCGGCCGACGCCGTATCCCTCGACGACCGGATCGACCAGCGCATCACGCACGTCCTGGGCAAGACCGTCGTCCCCATGTTCAACGCCCTGATCGAAACGTCGGGCGAGCACCGGCGAGAGCTCGTCGCCCTACGGGCAGGCGTCCAGCGCATCGAGAAGCGGCTCCGCCACCACAACGCCCGGCTGCAGCGGCTGGAAGGCCCACGGTAGGACCGTCAGCCCAGTTCCTTCGGCGGCGTCCGGTCCGCGTCCACCTTCTCGACCCGTTCCAGCTCGCCCCACACGACGTAGCGGTACGTGCTCGTGTAGACCGGCGTGCAGGTCGTCAGGGTGATGTAGTGGCCCGGCTTCTTCTTCCCGGATTCCTTCGGGACCTTGGACAGGACCTTGACGTTGTACTTCGAGGTCTCGGGAAGGATGTCGTAGACCTTGTAGACGTACCACTTGTCCTTCGTCTCGAAGACGATCGGGTCGCCCTTCTTGATCTTGTCGATGTTGTGGAACTTGGCGCCGTGGCCGTCGCGATGGGCGGCGAGGGAGAAGTTGCCGGTCTTGTTCGACATCGGCAGGGTCGCCTTGACGGGGTCGGTGTAGTAACCGGCGACGCCGTCATTGAGGATCTTGTTCGACGTGCCCTTCTCGACCAGCACCTCGCTGCCGCTCATCGCGGGCACGTGCAGGAAGCCGATGCCGTTCTTGGTGTCCAGCACACCCGGGCCGCCCCGGCCGTGGGCCCAGTCGTCACGGATCTTGTCGGCCTGCTTGCCGGCCGCGCGGTCGGCGACGACGTTCGTCCACCACAGCGAGTAGACGACGAACAGCCCGAGGACCAGGCCCGCGGTGATGAGGAGTTCCCCGAAGACACTGACCGCTATGGCGATCGGGCCGGGCCGGCGGCGTGCCGCTGCCCGCCGTGGCGCGGGCGCGCCGATGTGCTCTTCGTGGTCCGTGTCGGTGGTCGCTGCCACTGGTCATCTGCCCTTAACTGACGAGCGCATCCGGCTTGCCCTTGCTGCGCGGCCGTTCCTCGACCATCTTGCCCCAGACGATCATCCGGTACTTGCTGGTGAACTCCGGCGTGCACGTGGTCAGCGTGATGTAACGGCCGGGCTCGGTGAAGCCGGACCCGGTGGGGACGGGCTTCAGGACGCTCGTGTTGCTCGGCGGGGTCACCGGCAGGATCGACGCCATCTTGTAGACGAAGTACTCGTCCTGCGTCTCCACGACGATCGGATCACCCGGCGTGAGCTTGTTGATGTACCGGAACGGTTCTCCATGGGTGTTGCGGTGACCCGCGAGCCCGAAGTTGCCGCTCTTGTCGCCCGGCATCGCGGTCTTCAGCGCGCCGTCCGCGTAGTGCCCGACCATGCCCCGGTCCAGGACGCCCTTGTTACTGGTGCCCTCGGCGATCGGCACGACCACGTCCAGCTTCGGGATGTGCAGGATGGCGAAGCCCTGCCCCGGCTCGAAGGCCCCCGGGTTGCGCTTGCCGTTCGCCCAGTCGTCCTGGAGGCTGCTGGCCTCCTTGCCGGCCTGGGCGTGCGCCCGCACGTTCGTCCACCACAGCTGATAGGTGACGAACAGCAGCATCAGCACACCGGTCGTGATGAACACCTCACCTATCGCCCGGCTGGCGACGACCGCCGCGCCCGGCTTGCGCGCCTTCGCCTGCCGCCGCGCCTCGACCCGTGACAGCGGCGCCCGCCGCCCCTCCCGAGCCGAGTCCCCCTGAGTCGGGTCCTCCTGAGCCGAGCGGGTGTCCGGAGCGCCGCCATGGCGCCCGTGACGGCGCTTGGCGGCCTTTCTGCGGGCCGCCCGGCCGCCATGGGCCGGCCCGGCCTGCCGCGGGGCGGAGGAGCCCGGAGAGCCCGTTGTGGAGTCACCGGCCGCGGGCGGCGGATCCGGTATCCGCAGCGCCACCGTCTCCTCGTCGACGGGAGGCAGATACGGCTCCTCGGGGAGAGGCTCGTACGCCGCCGTGTACGGGTCCGGCTCGGGCTCGCGCCCCGGCATATACGGCTCTGACATGTACGGCTGTGGCTGCTGGTTCGGCTGCGGTTCCGGCTGAGGGGAGGCGCCGTACGCCCCCGAACCCGACCAGTCCTCGAACGCGCCCCGCGCCCCGTACGACTGCTGCCCGTACGAGGTGTCGGACTCGCGCTCGGGGCGCAGCGCCGTCACGCCGTGGCCCTGCCCACCACCGGGGCGAGCCCGGCCGACCTCGCCACCGCGCCCTGGTCGCCGCACTCCACCAGCCAGTTGGCCAGCATCCGGTGCCCGTGCTCGGTCAGCACGGACTCGGGGTGGAACTGCACGCCCTCGACCGGCAGTTCGCGGTGCCTGAGGCCCATGACTATGCCGTCATGGGTCCGGGCCGTGACCTCCAGCTCGGCCGGGACGGTGGCGGGCTCGGCGGCCAGCGAGTGGTAGCGCGTCGCCGTGAAGGGCGAGGGAAGACCCGCGAAGACGCCCTTGCCCGCGTGCTCCACCGGCGAGGTCTTGCCGTGCAGCAGCTCGGGCGCGCGGTCCACGACGCCGCCGTACGCCACCTGCATCGACTGCATGCCGAGGCAGACGCCGAAGACCGGGACGCCCGTGGCGGCGCAGTGCCGGACCATGTCCACGCAGACGCCCGCCTGCTCCGGAGTGCCGGGACCCGGGGAGAGCAGGACACCGTCGAAGCCGTCCTGGGCGTGCGCCGTCGACACCTCGTCGTTGCGCAGGACCTCGCACTCGGCGCCCAGCTGGTACAGGTACTGGACCAGGTTGAAGACGAAGCTGTCGTAGTTGTCGACGACGAGAATGCGCGCGCTCACTGGTTGTCCACCGTCACATCGTTGAAGGGCAGCAGCGGTTCCGCCCACGGGAAGACGAACTGGAAGAGGACGTAGACCACGGCCACGACCAGGGCGAGTGAGATCAGCGCCTTCACCCACGTGTTCCCCGGCAGATGCCGCCAGACCCAGCCGTACATGCCGTCCCTTCCGTCGTACCACGGCACCAGACCCACGCCGTACAGCAACCAGACTAACGGCGCAGCGCCTCGGGTTTCCCGGCCTCCACAGGCTGGGTGGAGTCCAGGTGCGCCCAGACGATCAGACGATGACTGTGCCCCCATTCCGGTTCGCACGTGGTCAGCGTCAGATACCGGCCCGCACGCGTGTACCCGGAAGTACGTGGAACAGGGTCGATCACCTCGATGTCCGAGGGCACTGTTTTGTACGGGCCTTTGTCGATCCGATACGTGAACCATGTCGTGCCGTCGGTCAGCACCACCGCATCGCCGCGCCGCAGCCTGGGAAAGTCCTTGAAGGGATCACCGTAGGTGCGGCGGTGGCCGGCGACCGCGAAGTTTCCCTTCTGCCCCAGCTGGGCGGTGTCCGCGTAGTGCCCGAGCCCCTTCTTCAGGGTGCCGGTGGCGGTTCCCTCGAGCACGGGCTTGTTCCACGTGAAACCAAGACGCGGGATGTACATGATCGCGAAGGGCTTGCCCTTGGTGTAGGGCGCCGGCCGCCCCGGGCTCGCGGGGGAGCCGCCGGCCGGCGGACGGGGCTTCGACCACTCCTTCTGGAGCAGGTCGATCTGGTCGTCCATGACATGGTCGGCCTTCACACCGGTCCAGAACAGTACATAGACGACGAACAGCACGATCACGGTGCCGACGGTGACGCACAGTTCGCTGACGGTCCTGACGATCACGCGCACCGGCAGCTCCCCCGGCCTGGCTACTGCTCCACGGGCTTCGCGTAGTGCAGATCCACTGTGCCCGAGTAGCCGGGAAGAGTCACCGGCCCGTTCTCCTCGACTTTCCAGCCGAGCCCGTAGACGTTGACGTAGACCATGTAGTTCTGGATCGCCGGCGACGCCGCGAGCGCCCTCTGCAGCTTGCCCGGGTCGCCCACCGCGGTGATCTTGTACGGCGGGGAGTAGACGCGGCCCTGGAGGATCAGGGTGTTGCCCACACAGCGCACCGCGCTGGTGGAGATCAGCCGCTGGTCCATGACCTTGATGCCCTTGGCCCCGCCCTGCCACAGCGCGTTCACCACGGCCTGGAGGTCCTGCTGGTGGATGACCAGGAAGTCGGGCTGCGGCTCGGGATAGCCGGGGAGTTTGGCGGTGGCGTCCGGCGGGGCGTCGTTGAGGGTGACCGTCAGCGAATCGCCCTTGAGCTTCTGGGTGCCCGCGCGTTGCTCCAGAGCGGAGAGCTTGAGGTCCTCCGCCCTGGAACTGCCGTCGTCCCGCTCGGCGAGCGCCTCTATGTCGTTGCGCAGGGCCCCGTTGGTCTCGTCCAGCTCGCCGTTCTCACGGCTGCGTTCGTGGATGAGGTCGGACAGCTTCAGCAGGGAGCTGTCCGTACGGATGTTGGTGCCCTTGGCGGTGTTGAAGCTGGTGAAGAAGATGAGTCCCGCGAGAGCGAAGACGGCCGCCGTGAGGATGCGCACGGGCCGGAAGCGGCGCGCGCGCTCAGGGGTGGATCCCGTCCCGGGGGAGTCGGCAGAATTGCTCAACGTACCCTTATCTCCTTCGGCGCCACGGAAGCACTACGCTAACGGACGACCGGGGGAGCACTCAGAGTCCCCTTACGCTGCCCCGAGCCAGACCCAGACCCTGCGCGGCCACGCAGCGCATCGACAGGAGAGACCCTCGTGCCGAAGTCACGTATCCGCAAGAAGGCCGACTACACGCCGCCGCCGGCGAAGCAGGCCACGGCCATCAAGCTGACCAACCGTTCCTGGGTCGCGCCCGTCATGCTGGCCATGTTCCTCATCGGTCTGGCCTGGATCGTCGTCTTCTACGTCACCGACGGCTCGCTGCCCATCGACTCGCTGGGCAACTGGAACATCGTGGTGGGCTTCGGCTTCATCGCCGCCGGATTCGGTGTCTCCACGCAGTGGAAGTAGCGGTCACCGGACCGTGAACGCAGCTCTGCCCAGGGCTGTTCGCTGAGTTATCCACAGCGGTTATCCACAGGTGGAAAAGAAAGACGATCTGTGGATAACTCGTTGAGTGTTGACGCCGGTACGACGGAAGTACTGGAGCTCGAAAACTTGTTCGCCCCCTGCCTGACCTGCGGAAAAGCAGGTCGGTGACAGGGGGCACATGTGTTCCCGCACCGTGTGCACAAGATTCGCCACCCGCTGTGGACAACATCACGCTCAGCTGAGCTGGGCCGTCCTCAGGAGGGTCAGCAGGACTACCACACCGAGGACCAGTGCGCAGGTGCCGTACTGGACCAGCGCGCGGTGCGCACGGGGGGCGTGGACCATGGCGTATCCGACGACGACACCGGCGACGAGCCCGCCGATATGGGCCTGCCAGGAGATGTTGAAGCCCGGGCTGAAGGTGAAGATCAGGTTGATCACCAGCAGCGCGATGATCGGGCGCATGTCGTAGTTGAGCCGGCGCATCAGCACGGCCGTGGCGCCGAAGAGGCCGAAGATCGCGCCTGAGGCTCCCAGCGTGGCCGTGTTCGGAGAGGCCAGCAGATAGGCCAGGGCACTGCCCGCGAGACCCGAGACGAGGTAGAGCGCGAGGTAGCGGACCCGGCCGAGGGCCGCTTCGAGCGGGCCGCCGAGCCACCACAGGCTGAGCATGTTGAACGCGATGTGCCAGATCTCCTGGTGCGTGAACATCGAGGTCACCATGCGGTACCACTCGCCTCCCGCCACGCCCTGGGTGGGCGTGAAGGGCGCCGGCGGCCACGCGCCGAGCAGGACGATGTCGGTGAGGATCGACTCGCGCACCTGGACGGCGATGAACACCGCCAGGTTGATACCGATGAGGATCTTGGTCAGCAGACGGGGGTCGGAGGTGATCGCACCACCCGCGATAGTCCGGGGCATCGCGGCCGTGGGGCTGTGACCTGTGCCGGAGCCGGTGCGGACGCACTCGGGGCACTGGAATCCGACGGAGGCGTTGACCATGCACTCGGGGCAGATCGGACGCTCGCAGCGGGTGCAGCGGATGCCGGTCTCGCGGTCCGGGTGGCGGTAGCACATGGGGACGCTGTGGGCGTCCTGCGGGCTGCCCGCAGCCTGGTCGTCCATGAGATCCCCTATGTCGTGGAAGCCGTGGGTCTGTGGTGGAAGCCGTGACTCGCAAAAGCCGTGGTGGGAAAAGCCCCGCCCCGCCCATCCTTACGGATGAGCGGGGCGATTGGTTCCCCTGTGGGGGCCTTCGTGCTCAGCGCGTCTCGATGACGACGGACTCGATGACCACGTCGTTGAGCGGGCGGTCGGTGCGCGGGTTCGTCTGGATCGTGGCGATGGTGTCCACGACCTTCTGGCTGGCCGCGTCGGTGACCTCGCCGAAGATGGTGTGCTTGCGGTTCAGCCACGCCGTCGGGGAGACGGTGACGAAGAACTGCGAGCCGTTGGTGCCCGGGCCGGCGTTGGCCATCGCCAGCAGGTAGGGCTTGTCGAAGCGCAGGTCCGGGTGGAACTCGTCCTCGAACTGGTAGCCGGGACCGCCGGTGCCGTTGCCCAGCGGGTCACCGCCCTGGATCATGAAGCCACTGATCACCCGGTGGAAGACCGTACCGTCGTAGAGCCTGTCCGTGGACTTCTTCCCGGTCTCGGGGTGAGTCCACTCCCGCTCGCCCTGGGCGAGCTCGACGAAGTTCTTGACCGTCTTGGGGGCGTGGTTCGGCAGAAGCCGGACTTCGATGTCGCCGTGGTTGGTCTTCAGGGTGGCGTAGAGCTGCTCAGCCACGATCCTGCCTTCCGTTGTCTTTCCGTGACTCCCTGATCCTCGCACGGACGGCGCTCCACGTCGCCTGACCTCCGTTCGCCGGGTGGACACGGGGCCGATCGGTTGCGGAAATCCAGTCGAGTAGTCCCGGGCAGGCGCGCGCGGCGGCGATCCGTGGCATTGTCGACGACAAGCTCCCGTTGCCCCCGATTCATCCGCTATTGCACGTGATCGGCTCTCGACCTGAGAGGGCCCGGCGCCGTTTCCCGTGACCCGGATGCCCGCCCGCGCATGCCTGGCGGCGCACCCGGAGGCATGATCCGTAAAAGGGTGGAAAGTCGAAATACCGTACGCCACCGAGGAGGAGGAACCCGTGACCCGCATCGACAGCGTGCGCGCCGCGACCGGTTCGGCGAAGGACAGCGTGCTGCACGCCGCGGAAGTGGTGGCGCCCTACGCCGACACGGCCAAGGACAGGGCTACGCACTACGCACACGAGGCACGCGTACGGCTGGCGCCCAAGGTGACCCAGGCAGCCGGACAGGCACGCGTTCAGTACGGCGCCCATGTGCAGCCGTATCTGGAGCAGGCCCGTACACATGTGCCGCCGAAGGTCGACCAGGCCGCCCAGGAAGCCGCCGTCCGTACACGCAAGGCCGCACGGCAGGCGGCGGACTACTCCCGGCCGAGGCTTGAGCAGGCGATGGCCGCGGCTGGTCCCGTCACGACCGAGGCCGCCGCCCGGAGTGTGGCCGCGCTGGCCGCGCTGCGCGGTCAGGTCTCGTCGAAGGAGATCCAGAAGCTGGTCCGCAAGCAGGAACGGCGGGCGAAGGCCGGCCGTGCTGTGAAGACGCTGGCGATTCTGGGCGCCCTCGCCGGTGGAGCCTTCGCCGCCTGGAAGTGGTGGGACAAGCAGGCCAACCCGGACTGGCTGGTGGAGCCGCCCGCCGCGACCGAGGTTCCCGAGTCGGGCCGGCTGTCCTCCGTGGACGGCACCGGCCAGTCGGTCCTGGACCCGGAGGTCGAGGCCAAGCAGGCAGAGGAAGAGGCCGCTCAGCGCGACGACCGTTCCTGACGGCCGCCGGGGCAACAGCACGGCGGGGCGGGAGACTCGAGGTCCGGCTTTGAGAGCCGGCCGTGAGGGTCTCCCGCCCCGCCGTGCTGTTTCACGTGAAACAAGCTCAAGCTCAGCTCTTGCGCACCTTCCACACCACTTCCGCCGGCCACTTCTCCGCCCAGTTCCGATCGAGGGCTTCCTTGAAGTAGGTGGCGCCGCCGGCCGGGGCGAGGGGTTCCACCAGACGTTCGATGGAGAATCCGCAGTCCCGGAACATGTCGATCCACTGGGCGTAGGTGGAGTGGAAGACCACCACGTCGCCGCCGTACTTCATCCGGGCGTCGCCGTAGGGGTTCGAGAGGCGCTCGCCGACCGTTCCGCTCCGGTTGTCGAAGCACATCTGCAGGAGCGGGGAGTAGGTGCACAGCCCGAGGACGCCGCCGGGGCGGAGCACCCGGTGGGCTTCCTGGAGAAGGCGTTGTGGTGGGGAGAAGTCGAACGCGCCGTGGTCGCAGAAGGCCGCGTCGAAGACCCCTGAACGGAACGGCAGGCGCTCCGCGGCGGCTTGGACGAAGCCTGCGGCTCCTTCGCCGAGGGCGCGCGAGAGCTGGCCGGAGGAGAGTTCGACTCCGTAGGCCTCGTATCCGGCGCGGGCGAACCCGGTGGTGTCGTGCCCGATGCCGCAGCCGAGGTCGATGATCCGGGAGCCGGCCGGGAGGTCATCGGTGAAGATCTTGAGGTCGCTCTCCGGAAGGTGCCAGATCCCCCAGGACGGGTGTCTGTCAGCGTCGAAGTGCTCGGGGTGGGCATCGTGGTAGAGCTCGCTGTTGGAGTCCCAGTACCGCTCGTTGACCTTGAGGTAGTTGATCTTTGCCATGGCTTGTCCTCAGTCCTGCGGGGGTTCGCACACCGACAGGTCGGCCCAGCCGGACGGCGGGCTGACGTAGTTCTTCACGCGGAGCCGGGCCGCCGACCTGAGCCGTCCGACCGGGCAGACTTCGCCGGTCGCGCTCAGCAGCTCCTCGGCCTGGGCGCAGTGGCCGAGCCGGTCCTGGAGGTCGTCCGCTGCGAGAGCCCGGTGCACGACGTACTTGAACGCGGAAGCGGGCCCTCCGGGAAGCTGGGCCGCCGGGCGGCGGGTGAAGGGGAGAAGGAGGGCAACCGGGTCGGGCCAGGGCGAGGCCATCAGCACGAGGCGGAAGTCTTCGCGGTGCGTGGTGTGGAGCTCGGTGAGGTAGGCCCGGTAGTCGATGGCCTCGGGCCGGAGGGTGAGTCCGGTGTTCTCGCCGATCTGGCCGGCGAGGATGTGTGCTGTTTCCCGGTTGGGTGAGAAGTCCGGGAAGACCAGCCGGGCGGGGGTGCGCCCGGGCGCCGGCAACCGTTCGCGTGCCGCACGGGCCGGTGCGGTGGGTGATCGGTGGGGGTCCCACAGTCCCGTCAACGAGTCCAGTGGGCTGAGGGCGCCGTGCAGCCCCCGCGCCAGGTCCCGGCGGTCGAGTGCGGCCGCTACGGCCTGCTTGTGTGCCTCGGCCATACCGCTCGGCGGTAGGAGGGCGACGGCGATGTCGAGGTCGTCGACCTGGAGGTCCGGGTAGTCGGCGCGATGCGCCCAGCGGGCCACGGGGAACGTCGTCGGGCAGGTGATGTCGACGGCTCTTCGGTCGTAGAGGCGCTGCCCGTGCTCGGCGCCGGAGGACAGGACGTAGGTGACATCGGGCCAGGGGCCGGTTGCCCGCAGGCGGATTTCACCGGCCGGGCCGTCGGCCAGGGTGTAGGCGCCGCTGGTGACGGCCGGGTCGCCGTGCCGGGGGCCGAAGACGGGGTTGGCCAGGAGCGCGGGCAGATTGCCGACGGGGTGGCGGGTGGTCAGCAGCAGCCGGTCGGGATCGAGGGGCCGGATCCGCTCGATGAGCGACACGAGCCAGGCGAAGGGCCCGGCCCCCTTGGCGACTGCCGCGATGTGCCGGGCGATGTCGCGAGCGTGGATCGGCCGGCCGTCGGACCATCGCGCACCGGGCCGCACGGCGAAGTCCCAGCGTTTCTCGTCCAGGCGGAGCGCGTTGTGCAGCAGGCCCGGCCTCAGGGTGCGGTCGGGGCCTTCCACGAAGAGCGGGCGGGCGAGTTGGCGCGTGATCGTCAGGCCGGTCCAGTCGTCGGCCGCGCCGTAGAGGCCCGACGGAATCAGGTCCGTTTCCACACGGATCGGCTTGGACATGCCGCTTCCCCTTTGGCGCGATACTGCTGCGTTTTTGGCGCGAACCGTATCGCTAGGGCGAGGTACAGCCGCTCAAAGCCTTCACCACAGCATGCCGAGCGCCCGCTTATCAGGCCTGGGCGATGATATGACCAGTTTCGAAGTCGATGATTTTTCGTGCGTCGTATTCGACGAGCTCGGTGATGCCCGCGAGGTGATGAATGATCGCAGCGGCCATCCAGGCACCGATAATGGTGTTGTTGGGGCCGAAGGAATAGCGCGTGCTCCGGAGATTCCCGGCATCATTATCCAGTGTGGCACCGGCACCCACCGAAAAGGAGAGCTGCTCGGGAGTCACGGCCGATCTCCCCGGGGCGAAGAGCGGCCCGTAGAAGCCCTTCTGCATGCCCACACCGCCGAAGATAGACGGTATATTCCGGCCCCACGCAGCTTCGGCCACCGCATCGGAGATACTGCCGATCGGCTGGTCGATGCAGACGGCGATGACATCGACGTCCGCATGCGTTTCCAGGACTTCGCCGATTTCCGCTGCCGATCCGACGAACCGGTCGACGAGCGAGATGTCGGCGTCCGGCACTCGGTCACGGATATAGGTGCGGGCCGCGTCCAGTTTGGGTTCGCCC
Source organism: Streptomyces sp. NPDC044719 (assembly GCF_056433405.1). Taxonomy (NCBI): domain Bacteria; kingdom Bacillati; phylum Actinomycetota; class Actinomycetes; order Kitasatosporales; family Streptomycetaceae; genus Streptomyces; species Streptomyces sp. NPDC044719. The sequence continues at coordinate 288,538 of NZ_JBWKHE010000003.1, read as the reverse complement.
ACGGCTGCCCTGGGGAAGGTGAACTGGCGGTTCAGGTTGTTCAGCTGAACCTTGTCGGAATCGACCAGGACGAAGCGCCTGACGCCGGCTCCGATGAGGTGCTGGAGGATCACGCTGCCGGTGCCGCCGACGCCCATGACCATGACCTTGGCCCCGCAGATGCGGCGTTGTGCCTCGTCAGGGCGGTGTGAGTAGAGGGCCAGATGCCCCCACTGCCGGGCATGGACGCTGTCGTCGCCCGCGGGTCCCGATGGCGACTCGATGAGAAGACCGCGTTTCCGCAGGGCTCTGACGAGGCCCGCGCATTCGGGATCACGGCGCGTCAGCGCTTCGAGGGCTGCGTTCTCACAGCCGCCGCCGAGGGCTTCCAGCAGCCGGCTGACGGTTCCCTCGCCGTCATCGAGGACGTATTTCTTCTTCTCGCCCTGGAACGTCACCGTGCCGTCGGCCGATTCCAGTTGCCAGGCCGGGTTCAGCCATACACGCATAGCGCGCGAACACATCCTCGAGGCAGGGAGCGGATACCACTCAGGGATGCACGGAGCGGGAGTGCGACCCCGTTTCACCGGGGCCGCACTCCCGCTCACACTGTCAACAGCGGTGGACCATCACCTGAGCGGCGTCGGCCACGTCCATCTCCTCGATAAAGAAGATGTCATCCTGCTCCTGCGAGGCAACCTGAATTGCGGACTCAGCAACGTTCTCGTTCACTGTCGCTCCTCATGTGCAGCGGAACCGAATTGCTCTGACGTCAGGAAGCTTCACCATTCTGATAGGCGCTTGTCAAGCGTCTCTCATCCAGATTTATTTTTCATCGTAAAGCATCCTCAATGTCCGCAACACGGACATTTCTTCCCCTTGTGTTCGCGGATCTGGCCAGGCAGGATCCGTGAAACGCCAGAACGCCTTTGACGTCGTGCTGCGGGGGGATTGATGCGGAGGATTGAAGGGCCACCCAGCAGGGGAAGTTGTCCCTTTGGGCCGACCACCTAAAACCGGAGCGTTAAATTCCGCGCCGCACGCAACGCATCTTCCAAAGCGAGAGAACGAAGCTCAGAATCATGGGATTCCTTGAATTCAACAGTGTCCGCTGCAATCTCGCCGACGGCCGGACACTGTTCGAAGACGTCAGCTTCTCCGTGGGAGCCGGAGAGGTCGCGGCGCTGATCGGCCACAACGGCGCGGGGAAGAGCACCCTGGTCAACGTCGCGGGGAAGCGGCTCAAGCCGCGTGCGGGCACCGTCCACGTCCAGGGCGGCCTGGCGATGATGCCGCAGTTCATCGGTTCGGTGCGTGATGACTCGACCGTGCGCGATCTGCTGCTGGCCGCCGCCCCCGAGCGGATCGCCACGGCCGCCGCGGATGTCGACGCCCTCGAACTCGAGCTGATGGAACGCGATGACGAGGCCACGCAGATGCGCTACGCCGAGGCACTGAGCACCTGGGGCGAGGCCGGCGGCTACGAGATCGAAGTCCTGTGGGACGTGGTGACCACCGCGGCGCTCGGCATGCCCTTCGACCGCGCCCGCTTCCGCGACGTCAACACCCTCTCCGGCGGCGAGCAGAAGCGCCTCGTCCTGGAGGCGCTGCTGCGCGGGCGCGAGCAGGTGCTCATCCTCGACGAGCCGGACAACTACCTGGACGTCCCGGGCAAGCGGTGGCTGGAGGAGCAGCTGCGGACCACCGACAAGGCCGTGCTGCTGGTCAGCCACGACCGGGCCCTGCTGGGCAACGTCGCCACGAAGGTCGTCGCTCTCGAAGGCCGCACCACCTGGGTGCACGGCGGCTCCTTCACCGGATGGAAGGAAGCCCGCCAGGCCCGGCGCGAACGGCTGGCCGAGCTGCACCGCCGGTGGGACGAGGAGCACGAGCGGCTCAAGGACCTGGTGCACACCCTCGGCGAGCAGGCGAAGATCAGCGCCGCGATGGCGCCCCGCTACCGCGCCGCCCAGACCCGGCTGCGCAAGTACGAGGAGGCCGGCCGCCCGCCCGAGCTGCCCCGCGAGCAGCGCGTGGTCCCCCGGCTGACGGGAGGCCGTACCGGAACCCGCGTCATCACCTGTGACCAGCTGGAACTGACCGGCCTCATGAAACCGTTCGACCTGGAGATCTACCTGGGAGACCGGGTCGCGGTGCTGGGGTCGAACGGCTCCGGCAAGAGCCACCTGCTGAAGCTGCTGGCCGGCCTCGACGTGGAGCACTCGGGCTCCTGGCGGCTGGGCGCACGGGTCGTGCCCGGCTTCTTCACCCAGACCCACCAGCACCCGGAGTGGGTGGGCAAGACGCTCGTGGAGATCATGGGCCGCGGTGAAGGCATCCGCGAGGGCCTGGACCGCGGGGCCGCCGCGGGCATGCTCTCCCGGTACGAGCTGGCGGCCGCGGCGGACCAGCGCTTCGAAACGCTGTCCGGAGGACAGCAGGCCCGGTTCCAGATCCTGCTCCTGGAACTCGGTGGCGCGACGCTGCTCCTGCTCGACGAACCGACGGACAACCTCGACCTGGTCTCGGCCGAGGCACTGCAGCAGGCCATCGAGGAGTTCAACGGCACGGTCGTCGTGGTCACCCACGACCGCTGGCTCGCGAGCTCCTTCAACCGCTACCTCCTCTTCCGCTCCGACGGCGAGGTGGTGCAGACGCAGGAACCGGTGTGGGACGAGAACCGGGTGACCAGGGTCCGCTGATCCCTTGGCGTGGCCCCCTACCGACCGAAGGAGAGGCAAGATGCAGGACTCGGCGCAGACCGCTTCCGTCATGGACCACATGAGCAGGGACGCCGCGATCGCCTTCCACGGCAAGACGATCGGCAAGCTGACCGCGGCCCCCGTGGCGGAAGCACTCGGCCGGCTGCGGCCGGGCAGTGACGCTCCTGCCACCAGCCTGCCCCTGATGCCTGCGGACATGACGGACCCCCTCGTCTCCGAGCTGGCCGCCTTGCCGACCTGGGCCACGGAGCACTGGCTGCTCACCCCCGATGACAACGTGAAGCCGTGCGGCGAGGAGGAATTCGCCGAGGCTCCTCCGGAGCGGCGTTTCTCCCGCAGCGGCTGTCTGCGCGACATCCCCCGGACCGCCCTGGGCATCCGCGCCTTCATCTCCGCGCTCAAGAGCGCCGAGGTGGCCGAGTCGTTCTCGGATGCTTTCGGCGAGCGGGTGTCCTTCCGCTCGGCCGACATCGCCAAGTACGAGACCGGCCACTATCTGCGCCGTCACTCCGACACCTTCGACGACCGGCGCTTCGGCCTCGTCTTCTTCCTCTCCCCCGGCTGGGCCGCGGGCGACGGCGGTGAACTCGTGGTGGAGGCTCCCAGCGGCGCCGCCCTGGCCACGCAGCCCGAGCAGGGACGCGTGGCGCTCCTGCGGATCAACCCCGGATACCACCACAGCGTGTGCGAAATCCACTCACGGTCCTGGGTGCGCTACTCCATCGCCGTACACTTCGGCACGGCCAAGTAGCGGCCGCTCACGGACGACGGCCCGCCCCAACGAGCCTCCGGCGGCCGGTTGTTGATCCCCGCACGGCTCTGGCCGCCACAGGCGGGCCGTGCGGTGACGTCCACCACCGTTCTCATCAGATCTACCGGCGTGCCGCCAGGAGTCCGACGTGCTCAAAGACCGCGGTTTCAGAAATCTGTGGACCGCCCAGACCGTGTCCCTGTTCGGTACCCAGGCCAGCGTGGTCATCATCCCGCTGCTCGCCCTGGGAACCCTCGACGCCTCCGCGTTCGAGATGGGCCTGCTCGGCAGTGCCGAGTCGCTGGCCGTGCTGCTCCTGGGGCTGTGGGTGGGCATGACCGCCGACCGCTATCCGCGCAGGTCGGTCATGGTGACGGCGAACATCCTGCGCCTGCTGCTGATCGGCATGATCCCGATGGCCTACGCGCTGGACCTGCTGAGCATCCCCCTGCTCTTCACGACCGTCTTCCTGGTCGGCGCCCTCACCCTCCTGTACGACTCCGCGCTGTCGTCGCACATGGTGCTCACCTTCGACCGCCGCCAACTCCCCAAGATCAACTCGTATATGGAGGGCAGCACGGCGGTCAGTGAGGTGGCGGGACCCGGCCTGGGAGGACTCCTGGTCCAGGCACTGGGCGCGCCCCTGGCCCTGGTCGCCGATGTCTGCAGCTATGTCGCGAGCACGGTGCTGCTGCTCGGGTCCGGAGGCAGCACGAAGAAGGGGGCGGAGAACACCGGGCACGAGACCGCCGCGGACCAGACCGCCGCGGACCAGACCGCCGCGGACGAGGCCGCCGAGCAGGAGAGCGCGGAGGAGCAGGAGACCGTCAAGGGCGCCCTGACCGGCTTCACCTGGGCCTTCTCTCACCCCGTGCTGCGACCGGTGATCGTCTCCGCGGCCCACTTCAACTTCTTCACCGCGATGTTCTTCGCCGTCTACACCTTCTATGTGGTCAAGGAGTTGGGCTTCAGCCCCCTCCTCGTCGGCCTCGCGAGCGCCGCCGGCGGTCTCGGCGGGGTGCTCTCCGCGACGGCCGCCTCCTCGTTCATGAGCAAGGTGCGGACCCGGCTGCTCTATGTCCTGTCCCTGGTCGTGCCCACCGTGGGCGCCTTCCTCGTCCCCGGCTCCGAACTGCTGGACTCCTCCCTCCTGCGGTTCGTCGCCGTGGCCGCCGGTATGTTCCTGTGGAGCTTCGCCATCGTCGTGAACCTGGTCATGAGCGAGACGATCAAGCAGATGGTGACGCCGACGCACATGATCGGCCAGGTCACCTCCGCGATGCGCTTCACGACGCTGGGCTTCGAACCCGTCGGCGCGATCGTGGGCGGCACCGTCTCCCAGTTCCTGAGTCCCACCACGGCCCTGGTCATCGCGTCCTGCGGCCTCGCGACCTCCATCTCCTGGGTCGTCTTCAACCGTCACCTCGGCACGTACGACGTGAACGAGGCCGAACCCGTGAGCACCGTCTGACCCGATGCGCCGGGCGGAACAAGAAAGACCCCTCTGGCCGCGTTTCCGCAGATCAGAGGGGTCCGATGAGGTGGAGCCTAGGGGAGTCGAACCCCTGACATCTGCCATGCAAAGACAGCGCTCTACCAACTGAGCTAAGGCCCCGGAAGGGGACATCCGCCCGGACGAAGCATGTCCCGGCGGGCGTCGGAGACCAGAGTACCGGGTCACCCCCGTGATTCCGCAAAAGGATTGGGGGTCCCCGTCGCCGACCACTCTCCGTAAGATGCTCGGCGTGGTTCGCTACCGCGAACCGCCGTACATGGGGAAGCGATGGGGAGACGCAATGGACGCCGCACAGCAGGAAGCCACCGCAAGAGCGCGGGAACTGCAGCGGAACTGGTACGGGGAGCCGTTGGGGGCGCTCTTCCGTAGGCTCATCGACGATCTTGGTCTCAACCAGGCTCGTCTCGCGGGGGTTCTGGGACTGTCCGCACCGATGCTGTCGCAGCTGATGAGCGGACAGCGGGCGAAGATCGGCAACCCGGCCGTCGTGCAGCGCGTGCAGCTGCTGCAGGACCTGGCGGGGCAGGTCGCGGACGGCAGCGTGAGCGCGGCCGAGGCCACTGAGCGCATGGAGGAGATCAAGAAGTCACAGGGGGGCTCGGTGCTGAGCAACACCACGCAGACGACGACCAGTTCGGGAGCGCCCACGGTCAAGCGCGTGGTCCGGGAGATCCAGTCGCTGCTGCGCTCGGTCGCGGCGGCGGGCGACATCATCGAGGCCGCGGAGACCCTCGCCCCGACCCACCCGGAACTGGCAGAGTTCCTCCGGGTGTACGGGGCCGGCCGCACCTCGGACGCGGTCGCGCACTACCAGTCCCACCAGAGCTGATCACAACCCCGGCAGCCGAAGGGGGTTCGGCAGCCGGAACGGAGTGATCTGACGGGGGACGGACGCTGACCGGCGTCACGGGGGACAGCGCACGGCACGGGCGGACACGCGGGGGCGTGTCACGCACGGGGGACCAGCCGGCGCGAGCGGGTGCTCCCGCTCAACGGGGGGAGCCATAACGCTCAACAACGGGGGAGTCGTACCACTCATCGAGGAGTCGTAGCGCTCGTCGAGGGGGAAGCAAGGGGGGAAGCCGCAGGGGGAGGAGCGACGTACAGCCATGGGTGAGGTCTTCGCCGGCCGGTACGAACTGGTCGACCCGATCGGGCGCGGAGGGGTCGGTGCCGTCTGGCGCGCCTGGGACCACCGCCGCCGTCGCTACGTGGCCGCCAAGGTGCTGCTCCAGAGCGACGCGCACTCACTGCTGCGCTTCGTACGCGAACAGGCCCTGCGGATCGACCACCCCCATGTGCTCGCCCCCTCCAGCTGGGCAGCCGACGACGACAAGGTCCTGTTCACCATGGACCTGGTGGCGGGCGGTTCCCTGGTCCATCTCGTCGGGGACTACGGCCCTCTCCCGCCGGCCTTCGTCTGCACCCTGCTCGACCAGCTGCTGGCGGGGCTGGCCGCGGTGCACGCGGAGGACGTCGTGCACCGTGACGTCAAACCGGCCAACGTGCTGCTGGAGGCCACCGGGACCGGCCGGCCGCGACTGCGGCTGTCCGACTTCGGCATCGCGATGCGGCTGGGCGAGCCACGCCTGACGGAGACCAACCTCGTCGTGGGAACGCCCGGCTATCTCGCGCCCGAGCAGCTGATGGGCGCCGAACCCGACTTCCCCGCCGACCTGTTCGCCGTAGGACTGGTCGCGCTCTATCTGCTGGAGGGGGCCAAGCCGGACAGCAAGGCGCTCATCCAGTACTTCGCCGAGCACGGGACGCCCGGTGCGCCCAAGGGCATTCCGGAGCCGTTGTGGCAGGTGGTGGCCACGCTGCTGCAGCCGGACCCGCAGGCACGGTTCCGTACGGCCACGGGGGCGCGCAAGGCGCTGGCCGCCGCCGCGGAGCTCCTCCCGGAGCCCGGCCCGGACGACGAGCTGATCGAGATCTTCGACCAACTCGGCCCGCTTCCCCCGGGGTTCGTCCCCGAGGGCCCGCTGGAGAGAGCGCGGGGGCTGAGCCGGAGGGAAGAGCCGTCCGGCTCGGGAACGGACGAGGCACCGTCACAGCGGGCCGCCCAGGCTCCGAAAGGAACGGGCTCCTGGCAGCGCGCCGAAGCCGCGGGCCGCAGGAACAGCGACGACAACGGCGATGCCTGGTCCCCGGGCCCAGAGGCCGTGCACGGCCCGCCCGGCCCTCGCCAGGACACCGACCCGCCGGGCGCCCCGGCCACCCCCGCCCAGCCTCAGCCGAACTCCATGTCGGACACCGGCAGCTTCCATCTGCCGCCTCCGCAGAGCACCGGCACCTTCTCCCCCACGCCCGGCGGCCTGCCCCACGACGCGCAGGCGCAGACCGCGCACCAGCCGGAGACCCCCGAGCCCCCTGTCTCCCCCTACGACCCCACGCACCGGCTGCACGCCTCGCACACCTCCCAGCCACTCCCCCCGGCGTACTCCAGCCACGCGGGCCACCCCGGTCAGCCTCTGCCCCCTGCGGCGCAGCACCACCGCGCCGACGCCTCCACAGCCTCGTACACCACCCAGAACCCGTCCCAGGCCCCACAGGCCCCACAGGCCCCACCGCCCGGCCGGGCGGCTTCACGGCATCGCGCGGAACGGCCGCGCCGCCGCCCCGGCCCTCCGGCCAAGGTGGCGGTCCCGCTCCTGCTGCTCGCCCTGGCCTGCTACGCCGTCGGCTTCTGGGCCCTGACCCGCATCTGAGCCCGCGCGGGCATCAGTCCCGGCGTCGCAGGCCCAGCCGGCGCTAGACGGCGCTAGACGGCGCTCCTCCGCCGAGCCACCACGGTCCACACCCCGAGCCCCACCAGCAGCGCGCTCCCGGTGCCGATCCCGCCGACGGCGACCGCCCTCATCGCGGTGTCGTCACTCCCGGCCACACCGTCCGCCGCCGCCTCGCGCTCCTGGTCCGAGACCTCGAAGACGCCCGCGGGCTCGGACTCCCCCACGTACTCGGGCCCGCTCTTCGCCGCTCCGCTCACCCGGACGCGCAGGGTCATCGCGAACGGCCCGTCCCCGAAGCTGTCGGCGACGCTCTCCGCGAGGTGTGCGACGAGGTAATAGGAGCCGGCGAAGCGCATGGCGCTGACCTGGGCCGTGGCGGCGTTGCGATTGGCGTGGTCGACCGGCGGCAGCGGAGGCAGGCTGCCGGACTTCTGGTCGCCGTCGTAGCCGACACTCGCATCGGCGACGTGACCGCGGGCGGGGTTGTAGAGGGCCAGATCCAGGGCGCCGGACGTGTAGCCGGTGCCGCCGGAGTCCGTGCTGCCCAGCTCGGCGGTGACGTGGAGCTGCCGGCCCCAGTCGACCGGCACCTCGTAGAAGACCGTCTGGCCGGGCCGGATGTCGTCCCGCCAGACGCCCTGGTCGAGGGGGGTCGCCCCGGCGAATCCCGCACCGCCACGGCGGCGCTCGGCCTCCCCCTGGAGCGGCTGGGGCGAGGCGGAGTTCCACGCCTCGGGCGCGCCGGTCGGCCCGGCTTTCGCCGTCCGCGGCTCCGTCGTGGCGAGGAGCTCCAGGTCCCAGGCGTCCGGCGAGGAGCCCTCACCCTGCGGGTCGACCCGCTCGACGGACACGTAATAGGTGCCGGCCTTCCGGCACAGGGGCTTGGTGGGCGAGACCTCCCGCATGGCCCACGCCGCGATCGGGTGCGGACTGCGGGCGGCCCCGAAGCTCGCGGTGTCGACGGAGCAGGAATTGCCCTCGGCGTCCTGCATGGACACCCTCAGCCCGTCGATGACGGAGACGGTGCTGTCGGGGGAGGGGGCGGCGGTGACGGACACATAGGCGTTCGACGCGGCGTCGAGTTCGATGCTGTAGCTGACCTTGCCGCTGCTCGGGAGCGAGCTCTTGTAGGCCGTGCCGAGCTTCAGGATCTCGGCGTCCGCGGTGCTCCTCGCTCCCTCGATGCTCGGGGCACCGTCGGCGAAGGCGTACGGGCTCGGCGTCACGGCCGCCCCGGAGGCCCCGGCGGCGGCCAGGGCGGCCGGGGCCGGCGCCACGGCAGCCGTCGCTCCCAGCACCACCCCCACGACCCCCAGGCCCACGGCCACCGACGGACCACCGCGCCACGCGCCCGCACGCCCCCGCGCCGTACGACACCGTCCCCTCACGCGCCACCCCTCACCATGAAAATCCGCGAGCCGTGGCCCATCCTGCCCGTACGGCCGGCCCCAGGACACACAAAACCCCGACCGCGAGGCGGCCGGGGTGTGCTCGGTTTGGGATGTCGTGACTCACGAACCCGTGGGCACGGAGTCAGTCGCCTCCGTCCACAGATCCTGCTCGGCGCGATCCGCCTGGATCTGGCGGTACACGAGGAGCCCGCCGATGGCGGCCAGTGCGACCAGGAGAAGCTTCTTCACCGCGCGACCTCGTCTTTCGTTGACGTAGGGGACCTCTGGCGCCCGACTATACACACCGACCGATACCGATCGGTGACCTGAGTCGGACCTCAACTCCCGTCCCGGGAACCGGGATAGAAGCGGAGTTCACCGCTCCGATCGGAGGGTGATCACACCCCGACGGACGGTTACTTTGGTGCTCTTCTCCTCTCTCCTCACATTTTCGCCCCTCTTGCGTCCATCCGAGTGGTGTTCATCGGAACATCGCCGCGCCAGGGGCGTCGGTCCACCACTTCGCGACCCTCATACACATCATGAGGAAAGTACGCAAATCGCCCGACCCGAAAGTGAGGGGCCATGGCCCGGAACAAGGTCATGAAGCTGTGGACCGCCATCGTCACCGCCTTCCTGGCGCTGTGCACGACGCTCGGATTCGTCACCAGGACCGCCGCCCCGGCGGTAGCGCAGACCGAGCCGGAGCGCAACAGCGAGCGCATCCCGCGACAGCGGACGGCATCGGCGACGTCTCCCGTGTCCCTGGCGAAAGCCCTGCCCCCCACGATGAAACAGCGCATCCGGGCCGAGGCCCACGGCAAGACCCCCCGCTGCCGCCACCGCCCGCTCGCGGACGCCGACGCGGAGTCGGACCCCATGGCGGACTACCTGGCTCCCCTGCAGCGCTGAAACCCCCGGACCATCCCATCCGAACGGCGACCCTGCGTACAGGCCCGGCAGCTCGACAGAGCCGCCGGGCTTCCTCATGTCCGGCCCGCCCCTGCCTGATGACGCAGAAAACCCCCAACCGCTACGGGTCAGGGGTTTTTCATGCTGGTGGGGCTAAGTCGGCAACGTCAGCGAACTGCCCGGTGTCCTCGGCTGAGCGTCCATGCCATACGACGCCGGTCGGCGCTGTCCGCGCCTGTTGATGTCAGCCGCTGATGTCAGCCAACCGGCATCCTCTTGACAGATCAGCTGTCCGCTGACGGGCCGTGCCATGTTGGCCTACGTGTGGGCCTGCCACGACCGGTCTGCCTCGACGCGAGCCACTTCGGCGTCGTACTGGCTCGCCTCGAAGTGAAACTCCAACGGCGGAGGAGTAGGGGCGAAGGGAACCTGCCAGTCCGACCACTGCACGATCCCAGCGAACCGCTGCACGACCACGGACAGGAAACCGCAGCAGCCGCCGGTGCACTCGGGCTCTCCCAGTTCCAAGCGGCGCGCCTCGCTGGTGGCCCGCAGCAGGCTGGGCTGGTCGGCAGGCAGCACTTCAGCCGCGAACGGTCCGCGCCCACCCCTGTCGACTGCCTCTTCAACCAGGTCTTCGCCGTTGATCCAGAACCGCAGTTGAGCACCCCACCTCGGTCCCCGCGGCAGCACCTTGATCTCCAGCTGATCGAACATCAGACCACTCTACGAGGCACACCTGCGGGACCCTGCTCGCTTTCCTGATGGTGCACCCCAAGGTCGCCCAGGCGATCCTCCGACACAGCCAGATCAGCATGACCATGGACGGGCTTGGAAGATCCACTCATCGGCTGATGTCGAGCGTAAATGTCAAAGAGCACCCCCTCATGTGAGGGGGTGCTCTTTTCGCTGGTGGGGCTAACAGGATTTGAACCTGTGGCCTCATCCTTATCAGGGATGCGCTCTAACCAACTGAGCTATAGCCCCGCCGCGCTGTGCGGGGTGTGTCCCGCGCGCTGACTCCTGAAGATTAGCGCACGACATGGGCAGTCCCAAAATCGGTTGTCGGGACAACGTCAATCCATGTCAGAGGGTCGTGTCACTCGTCCTCGGCGAGCGTCAGCTCCACACCGCCGACGAAGCCCGCGGAGAGGTTGTAGATGAACGCGCCGAGGGTCGCGAGGGCCGTCGCCAGGACGACGTCGATGACCGCGATGACCGATGTGAACATCAGGACGTTGGGCAGCGACAGGAAGGCCTGCAGGTCGAAGCCGTTCGACTCGTTCGAGCCGGTCGCCTCCGAGATCGTGCCGCCGACCGTCGAGAAGACGCCCATCGCGTCCATGACCATCCACAGCACCGCGGACGCGACGATCGTGCAGATGCCCAGCGCGATGGAGAGCAGGAAGCTGACCTTCATCACCGACCAGGGGTCGGCCTTCGACACCCGCAGCCGCGCCTTGCGGACGCGGGGCACGGTGCGCGCTCCCGTGCGCGGGCGGCGTGCGGCCCCGGCCGAAGCACCGGCGCCGGCCGGGGCCTGCTGCGCCGGATAGGCCTGCGGCGGGTGGTACGGCCCGGCCTGCTGCTGTGCCTGCCGTTCCCCCGGCAGGGGTGAGGCCGTCTGCACGGCGGTGCCCTGCTCCGGCGCGGCCCCCTTGGGCTGCGGCTGCGGTTGTGGCTGGGCGCCGGATGCGGCCGGGCCCGCTCCAGCGCTGTGCTGCTGGGTCTGCGGACCTCGGGTGTCCGTCACAGTTCCCCCCTGGGATCCATGCGTGTCAGGCGAGGGCGAGTCGTCCTGGGCGGCCGGCTTGACCGCCTTCAGGTTGGTCGTGTGCGGGTCCGCCGCACGCGCGGCGGAGCCACGGCCGCCGTCGTCCGTGTCCGTACCCCTCGAGGTACCGCTCGGTCCGGCGCCCGTGGCTCCGCTCACGCTGACTCACTCCTCGTGCTACTCGGAGGAGGGCGCCTCACCCTCGTCCGTGCCGGTGGTCTCGGCACCCTCGGCGGTCTCGTCGACGACGATGTCGCCGTCGACCTCTTCCGCCTCGCGTCCCGCCTCGGCGTTGCGAGCGATGCCGACCACGGCATCGCGCTTGCCCAGATTGATCAGTTGGACGCCCATGGTGTCACGGCCGGTTTCCCTGATCTCGTTGACTCGCGTACGAATCACACCGCCCGACAGCGTGATGGCGAGGATCTCGTCGGTCTCCTCGACCACCAGCGCGCCGACGAGGGAGCCACGGTCCTCGACGATCTTGGCGGCCTTGATGCCGAGGCCGCCGCGACCCTGGACGCGGTACTCGTCGACGTTGGTCCGCTTCGCGTACCCGCCGTCTGTGGCAGTGAACACGAACGTACCGGGTCGAACAACATTCATCGAGAGCAGCTCGTCACTCTCGCGGAAGCTCATGCCCTTGACACCCGAGGTGGCACGGCCCATGGGTCGCAGAGTTTCGTCCGACGCGGTGAACCTGATCGATTGGGCCTTCTTGCTGATCAGAAGCAGATCGTCGTCCGACGAGACCAGCTCGGCTCCGATCAGTTCATCGTCCGAACCGTCCTCCTGCTCACGGAGGTTGATGGCGATCACACCGCCGGAACGGGGCGAATCGTAATCCTTCAGAGGCGTCTTCTTCACCAGTCCGGCCTTGGTGGCGAGGACGAGGTAGGGAACCGCCTCGTAGTCGCGGATCGCCAGGATCTCGGCGATCGCCTCGTCCGGCTGGAAGGCGAGCAGGTTCGCGACGTGCTGACCCCGCGCGTCCCGGCCGGCGTCGGGCAACTCGTAGCCCTTGACGCGGTAGACGCGTCCCTTGTTGGTGAAGAACAGCAGCCAGTGGTGCGTGGTGGACACGAAGAAGTGGTCGACGATGTCGTCTTCCTTGAGCTTCGTGCCGCGCACGCCCTTGCCGCCGCGCTTCTGGGCCCGGTAGTCGTCGGTCTTGGTGCGCTTGATGTAGCCGCCCCGGGTGACCGTGACGACGATGTCCTCCTCGGCGATCAGGTCCTCGATGGACATGTCGCCCTCGTACGGGATCAGCTTCGTCTGGCGGTCGTCGCCGTACTTCTCGACGATCGCGGCCAGCTCCTCGCTGACGATCCCGCGCTGGCGGACCGGGCTGGCGAGGATCTCGTTGTACTCCGTGATCTTCGCCTGGAGCTCGTCGTGCTCCTGGACGATCTTCTGGCGCTCCAGGGCGGCCAGTCGGCGCAGCTGCATCTCGAGGATGGCGTTGGCCTGGATCTCGTCGATCTCCAGGAGCTCCATCAGGCCGTGGCGCGCGATCTCGACGGTGTCACTGCGCCGGATCAGCGCGATGACCTCGTCGATGGCGTCCAGGGCCTTCAGCAGACCGCGCAGGATGTGCGCCCGCTCCTCGGCCTTGCGCAGCCGGAAGCGCGTACGGCGGACGATGACCTCGATCTGGTGCGTCACCCAGTGGCGGATGAACGCGTCGAGCGAGAGCGTGCGCGGCACGCCGTCCACCAGCGCCAGCATGTTGGCGCCGAAGTTCGTCTGCAGGTCGGTGTGCTTGTACAGGTTGTTCAGGACGACCTTGGCGACCGCGTCCCGCTTCAGCACGATGACCAGGCGCTGGCCCGTGCGCGACGACGTCTCGTCACGGACGTCCGCGATGCCGCCGATCTTGCCGTCCTTCACCAGGTCGGCGATCTTCTGCGCGAGGTTGTCCGGGTTGACCTGGTACGGCAGCTCCGTGACCACCAGGCACTGGCGGTTCTGGATCTCCTCGACCTCGATGACCGCGCGCATGGTGATGGAGCCGCGGCCCGTGCGGTACGCCTCCTCGATGCCCTTGCGGCCCACGACGAGCGCGCCGGTCGGGAAGTCGGGGCCCTTGATGCGCTCGATCAGCGCGTCCAGGAGCTCCTCGTGGGAGGCCTCGGGGTTCTCCAGGCACCACTGGGCGCCGGCCGCGACCTCGCGGAGGTTGTGCGGCGGGATGTTGGTCGCCATACCGACCGCGATACCGGCCGAGCCGTTGATCAGCAGGTTCGGGAAGCGGGCCGGCAGGACGGTCGGCTCCTGGGAGCGGCCGTCGTAGTTGTCCGTGAAGTCGACGGTCTCCTCGTCGATGTCACGGACCATCTCCATCGACAGCGGCGCCATCTTGCACTCGGTGTAGCGCATGGCCGCCGCCGGGTCGTTGCCCGGAGAGCCGAAGTTGCCGTTGGAGTCGACGAGCGGCATGCGCATCGACCAGGGCTGGGCGAGGCGCACGAGCGCGTCGTAGATCGAGGAGTCGCCGTGCGGGTGGTAGTTGCCCATGACGTCGCCGACGACGCGGGCGCACTTGTAGAAGCCGCGCTCGGGGCGGTAGCCGCCGTCGTACATGGCGTACAGCACACGGCGGTGGACGGGCTTGAGGCCGTCGCGGACGTCCGGGAGGGCACGCGAGACGATGACGGACATCGCGTAGTCGAGGTAGGAGCGCTGCATCTCCGTCTCGAGCCCGACGGGCTCGACGCGCATCGCCAGAGCGTCACCCTCGGGCGTGGTGACGGGAGTGTTCTCGTCGGTCATTGCTGGTGAAGGTCCTTCCTGGTGCGGTCAGCTGAGACCGACTCAGATGTCGAGGAAGCGGACGTCCTTGGCGTTGCGCTGGATGAACTGGCGGCGGGCCTCGACGTCCTCGCCCATGAGGACCGAGAACAGGTCGTCGGCCTGGGCGGCGTCGTCGAGGGTGACCTGGCCGAGGACGCGGTGCTCCTGGTCCATCGTCGTGATGCGCAGCTCCTCGGCGTTCATCTCGCCGAGACCCTTGAAGCGCTGGACCGAGTCGTCCTTGATGCGCTTGCCGGCGTTGCGGCCCATCTCGATCAGGGCGTCGCGCTCGCGGTCGGAGTACGCGTACTCGAAGTCGTCCTTGCCCCACTTGATCTTGTAGAGCGGCGGACGGGAGAGGTACACGTGCCCGGCCTCGACCAGCGGCCGCATGAAGCGGAACAGGAAGGTCATCAGCAGGGTGTTGATGTGCTGACCGTCGACATCGGCGTCCGCCATCAGGATGATCTTGTGATAGCGCAGCTTCTCGATGTCGAAGTCCTCGTGGACCCCGGTGCCGAATGCGGAGATCAGCGCCTGGATCTCCTGGTTCTGCAGGATCTTGTCGATCCGCGCCTTCTCGACGTTGAGGATCTTGCCTCGGATCGGGAGGATCGCCTGGTACTCGGGGTTGCGGCCGGACTTGGCCGAGCCGCCGGCGGAGTCACCCTCGACGATGAAGATCTCGCACTTGGTGGGGTCGTTCGACTGGCAGTCGCTCAGCTTGCCCGGGAGGGAGGCCGTCTCCAGCAGGCCCTTGCGGCGCGTCAGGTCGCGCGCCTTGCGGGCCGCCACGCGCGCGGTGGCCGCCTGGATGCCCTTGCGGATGATGTCCGCGGCCTCGTTGGGGTTGCGGTCCAGCCAGTCGGCCAGGTGCTCGTAGACGACGCGCTGGACGAAGGTCTTGACCTCGGTGTTGCCCAGCTTGGTCTTCGTCTGGCCCTCGAACTGGGGCTCGCTCAGCTTGACCGAGATGATCGCGGTCAGACCCTCACGGATGTCGTCACCGGTGAGGTTGTCGTCCTTCTCGCGCAGCAGCCGCTTGTCGCGCGCGTACTTGTTGATCAGCGAGGTCAGCGCGGACCGGAAGCCCTCTTCGTGCGTACCGCCCTCGTGCGTGTGGATGATGTTGGCGAAGGAGTACACACCCTCGGTGTAGCCGCCGTTCCACTGCATGGCGACCTCGAGGGACAGGTGCTTGTCCTTGTCCTCGGCCTCCAGGTCGATCACGGTGGGGTGCACCGCCTCTCCCTTGCGGGAGTTGAGGTACGTCACGAAGTCGACGATGCCGCCCTCGTAGTGGTACGAGACGGCCTTGACCTCGTGCTTCTCGTCCTCACCGGCCTCGTCCGCACCGGCCGTGGCCTTCGCGGACTCGCGCTCGTCGGCGAGGTTGATCCGCAGGCCCTTGTTGAGGAACGCCATCTCCTGGAAGCGCCGCGACAGCGTCTCGAAGGAGTAGTTGGTGGTCTCGAAGATGTCCGGGTCGGCCCAGAAGGTGACGGTCGTGCCGTGCTCTTCCGTGGCCTCGTGCTGGGCGAGCGGGGCCGTCGGGACGCCCAACTTGTAGTCCTGCGTCCAGCGGTAGCCGTCGGTCTTGACCTCGACGGCGACCTTGGTCGACAGCGCGTTCACCACGGACACGCCGACGCCGTGCAGACCGCCGGAGACCGCGTAGCCTCCGCCGCCGAACTTGCCGCCGGCGTGCAGCACGGTCAGCACGACCTCGACGGCCGGCTTGCCCTCGGTCGGCACGATGCCCACCGGGATGCCACGGCCGTTGTCCACGACCCGTACACCGCCGTCGGCGAGGATCGTCACGTCGATCGTGTCCGCGTGCCCGGCCAGCGCCTCGTCGACGGAGTTGTCGACGACCTCCTGCACCAGGTGGTGCAGGCCGCGCTCACCGGTCGAGCCGATGTACATGCCGGGCCGCTTGCGGACCGCGTCCAGACCCTCGAGGACGGTGATGGCACTGGCGTCGTACGAGGCGGTGACCTCGCCGTTGGAGGTGATCGCCTCGCTGCTCACGCCTTCGTCGGTGGACGGGATGTTCTCGTTGGGGTTGCCGGAATCGGCCACGAAGCGCCCTTTCTGGCACAGCACGAGCCAGGCTCGTCGGCGGGTTGCCGGAGCGGCTGCGGCATGTTGCGTTGGTAAGCCTTGATCAGCGTTGCTCAGCTTTTCCCGGACGGTCCCCAGTGAGTGGGGCGGGATTGCCTCCAGTCTACCGGTAGCACTGACACTGATGGGGGTTTGCCGGTACCTGAGTCCGCATGTGCCGCCCTCGACGGGTCTTCCCCGACTCCCGATATGCGGATGGGGGCTCCAAGAGGCTCACGGAGCCACTCAGCGCTTCCGGCCGTCAACCCTTGGCTACTTCGGAGTCAGGTCGCTGTTCGCAACCGTGTGCGGTGGCATGACGGGAGCCTCCAGCCAGTCGCCACAGGCCGGAGAGACGTGACGTAAGTCACCTGTAGGAGTCCCCGGGACCACTGCTTCCAGGGGCCCGCAACGGGCCGTAGCGGCGGGCCGGGCCACCGGGCCCCAGGACCTTGATCTGCCGCACGGTGCCGTGGCCCAGGTCCTCGTTGAGGCGCGCGACCAGGCTGGGAGCGAGACGGCGCACCTCGGTCGCCCAGACCGGAGACTCGCATTGCACGATCAGGACCCGCTCGTCCTCGTCGTACCTCTGGGGCGTGCAGTGATCGGCGAGCTTCTCGCCGACGATCTGCGGCCAGCGGCCCATCACCCCGCCCACCGCGGCCGGGGCCTCCCAGCCGCGCTCGGTGATCAGCCGGTTGATCGCGGAACCGAGGGCCATCGGATCGCGGCCGTCGGCGCGCGCGCCGGAGCGCAGTCCGCCGCGGCGTGCCTGCTTCTTCTGCTGCGCCGCGTCCCCACGCGCGCGTGCGGCCTCCTTGGCGGCTCGGAGCGCCACGCGCGCGAGGTCGACGCCTGAGGGCTCGGGGGTGTTCTTCGGCTCCTGCGCGTTCATACGCGTTCCACCGCCCCTTCGGACACCGCGTAACGCGCCCCCGACAGCACATGCGGTACGTCGTCGTCGACCGCGGCCGTCACCAGGACCTGCTCGCCGGGCGCGACCAGCTCGGCGAGGCGCTCACGGCGCCGGGTGTCCAGCTCTGCGAAGACGTCGTCGAGCACCAGCACCGGCTCATTGCCCTCGGCACGCAGCAGGTCGTACGAGGCCAGCCGCAGGGCCAGCGCGAAGGACCAGGACTCGCCGTGCGAGGCGTAGCCCTTGGCGGGCAGCTGGCCGAGCTTGAGCTGGAGGTCGTCCCGGTGCGGGCCGACCAGGGTGACGCCCCGCTCGATCTCCTGCTTGCGGGCCTCGGCGAGCGCGGCCATCAGCTGTTCGAAGAGGTCCTCGCGGGTGTGCGCCTCGCCCGGCGCGGACGGCTTGTACTCCAGGGCGATGGGACCACCGCCGGGAGCGAGCTGCTCGTACGCCTTGTCGGCGAGCGGCTGGACGGCCGCGATCAGATCCAGACGCTGGGCGAGCAGCTCGGCGCCCGCGCGCGCGAGGTGCTGGTCCCAGATGTCGAGAGTGGACATGTCCACGCTGCGGCCGCCGTGGCGACGGGCCAGCGCGGCCGACTTCAGCAGGGTGTTGCGCTGCTTGAGGACCCGGTCGTAGTCGGAGCGGACCCCGGCCATGCGAGGGGAGCGGGCGGTGATCAGCTCGTCGAGGAAGCGGCGCCGCTCACCGGGGTCCCCCTTGACCAGGGCGAGATCCTCGGGCGCGAACAGGACCGTCCGTATGATCCCCAGCACGTCACGCGGCTTGACCTGCGAGGACCGGTTGATACGGGCGCGGTTGGCGCGCCCCGGGTTCAGCTCGAGCTCGACCAGCTGCTGCCGGTCGCCCTGCCGGACCTGGGCCCGGATGACGGCGCGCTCGGCGCCCATGCGGACCAGGGGGGCATCGGAGGAGACCCGGTGACTGCCGAGCGTGGCGAGATAACCGACGGCCTCGACGAGGTTGGTCTTGCCCTGCCCGTTCGGCCCGACGAAGGCCGTCACCCCCGGATCGAGCGGGACCTCGACCCGGGGATAGGAGCGGAAGTCGGCCAGCGACAGATGCGTGACGTGCATGGTCGTTTCGCCGACCTCCCAGGCCCTCGGGTGCTGCTTGCTTCCGGCTGTTGCTTACTTCTTCTCGACCGCGTGGCCGCCGAACTGGTTCCGCAGCGCCGCGATCATCTTCATCTGGGGCGAGTCCTCCTGGCGGGAGGCGAACCGCGCGAACAGCGACGCGGTGATCGCCGGCAGCGGCACCGCGTGGTCGATCGCGGCCTCCACAGTCCAGCGTCCCTCGCCGGAGTCCTGTGCATAACCCCGGAGCCCGTCCAGGTGCTCGTCCTCGTCGAGCGCGTTGACCGCGAGGTCCAGCAGCCAGGAGCGGATGACCGTGCCCTCCTGCCAGGAGCGGAAGACGTCCCGGACGTCGGTCACGGAGTCGACCTTCTCCAGGAGTTCCCAGCCCTCGGCGTAGGCCTGCATCATCGCGTACTCGATGCCGTTGTGGACCATCTTCGCGAAGTGGCCGGCGCCGACCTTGCCCGCGTGCACCGCGCCGAAGTCGCCCTCCGGCTTGAGGGCGTCGAAGACCGGCTGCACCTTGGCGACGTTCTCCTTGTCGCCGCCGTACATCAGCGCGTAGCCGTTCTCCAGGCCCCAGACGCCGCCGGAGACACCGCAGTCGACGAAGCCGATGCCCTTGGCCGCCAGCTCCCCGGCGTGCTTCTCGTCGTCGGTCCAGCGGGAGTTGCCGCCGTCCACGACGACGTCACCGGGCTCCAGCAGGTCGGCGAGCTCGTCGATCGTGGACTGTGTGGCCTCGCCTGCCGGGACCATCACCCAGGTCACGCGCGGGCCGCTGAGCTTGCCCACAAGCTCCTGCAGGCTGTGGACATCGGCGAGATCCGGGTTGCGGTCGTATCCGAGGACGGTGTGGCCCGCGCGGCGGATCCGCTCGCGCATGTTGCCGCCCATCTTGCCGAGGCCGACGAGACCGAGCTCCATCAGTTGTTTTCCTTAGGTGTACAGGTGTCCGACGTGGCGTTGAAGCACTCGCGTGCCGCGTCCGAGCCTAAACCCGGACGCTCGCGCACATCTGTGGGCATACGCGCTCAGTCGTAGGCCCTCACCTGCGGCTTTACCCCCAGCCTGTGGACAACCACCGGCGACCTTCGGAGGCTCAGCCGCTGAGCCGCACCGGCATGCTGCGATCTCGTGGGGGATAACCCCCACACCCCCAGCAGACCTCGCGCCGGAGTCAGCTCTCAGACTCAGCCGCTGAGCCGCACCGGCATGATCAGGTACTTGTAGGCGTCGTCCGCCTCGGCGTCCAGCGCCGACTTGCCGCTGAGCAACGCTGGCTTCGTGGACGTCGTGAAGGACAGCTGGGCGACCGGGGAGTCGATCGCGCTCAGGCCGTCCAGCAGGAACGTCGGATTGAAGGCGATCGAGACGTCGTCGCCCTCCAACTGGGCGTCGACCCGCTCCACAGCCTGTGCGTCGTCGCTGGAACCGGCCTCCAGGATCAGCACGCCCTGCTCGAAGCTGAGCCGCACCGGGGTGTTGCGCTCGGCGACCAGGGCCACCCGCTTGACGGCCTCCACGAAGGGGGCGGTCTCGATCACGGCGACGCTGTTGAACTCGGTCGGGAACAGCGAGCGGTACTTCGGGAGGTCGCCCTCCAGCAGACGGGTCGTCGTACGACGCCCCGCGCCCTCGAAGCCGATCAGGCCCTCGCCGGAGCCCCCGCCGGACAGCGCCAGGATCACCTGGTCGCCGCTGGTCAGGGCCTTGGCGGTGTCCAGGAGCGTCTTGGCGGGCACCAGGGCGACCGCGGAGGCCTCCGGGTTCTCCGGCTTCCACAGGAACTCGCGGACCGCGAAGCGGTAGCGGTCGGTGGACGCCAGCGTGACGGTGTCGCCCTCGATCTCGATACGCACACCGGTGAGGACGGGCAGCGTGTCGTCACGGCCGGCCGCGATGGCCACCTGGGCGGCCGCGGAGGCGAAGACCTCGCCGGGGACCGTGCCCGTCGCGTTCGGCATCTGGGGCAGGGCCGGGTACTCCTCCACAGGCAGGGTGTGGAGTGTGAACCGGGAGGAGCCGCAGACCACGGTCGCCCGTACACCGTCTGTGGAGATCTCCACCGGCCGGTTGGGGAGGGCGCGGCAGATGTCCGCGAGCAGGCGGCCGGACACCAGGACCGTGCCCTCCTCCTCGACCTCGGTCTCCACCGAGACCCGCGCGGAGACCTCGTAGTCGAAGCTGGACAGGCTCAGCTGGCCTTCCTCGGCCTTCAGCAGGAGGCCGGCGAGGACAGGCGCCGGCGGACGGGCCGGGAGGCTGCGCGCTGCCCAGGCCACTGCCTCCGCGAGTACGTCGCGTTCCACCCGGATCTTCACTGTTGCCGCCTCCTGCTGTTGCCGGCGCTTCTCGCTCTGCCTGGCCCTCGTCGTCTGTCTCGGTGTCGACGGTCCCCGGCATGGGGAGGACACCGGGGACCAGTCTGACGCACCGCACTGACAGTAGGTGCCTCTCGGGGTCAAGTCGTGACGAGGGGCGGTCGGGCACCGAGGAGCGAGTTGTGCACAGGACCCGCTTCGAAACGAATTCCCAGCTCTCTCTAGTTGGGAGTAGTAGTAGGGGCTGTGGATACCGTGGATAACCGCGTTTGCCCAGCTCAGAGCGGAAATTTTGTCCACCGGGCCTGTGGGTGACGGCAGTGGACAACCTGGTGTCTCTGTGGAGAACGGAAAGTTCTGCACACACCGTGCACAGGGAGAGGCGAGTTCTCCCCAACGCCGTCCCCAGCTTTACCCACCTTTCCCACAGCCCAACCTGGCAGCTTTGTGTGACGCCTTTCACTCGACCCGGTGAGGAGGCGCGTCATGTTGCCGAACAGTGGACAGCGATGTGGAGAAGCCGGGGATCCCTGGGGACAACTGGCGCCAGCCTGTGGGTTGTCGGTGGAAAACTCGATGCACAGCCTGTGGATCTCCTCTCTGTCCACAGTCTGTGGAGATCGTTCGTCCACGAATCCACATGCGGGTGACCTGGCCTGATAGCCCTTCAGCCGAAGCCTCTGTGGACACAGTCTGGACAACTTCCCAGTCCCCAGGATGTGGACGGGAGAAAGTCACCGAATCTGTGGAGGGTGGCCGTAACCCGGCAGGTAATCGAACAGCCGGGGACCGCGACATGACGATGGGCGCCCCCGGATCCTTCTCCGGGAGCGCCCTCGGCGGTCTGTCGCTCGGTACCTCAGCCGTTCTTGATGCGGTTGGTCAGCTCGGTGACCTGGTTGTAGATGGAGCGGCGCTCGGCCATCAGATTGCGGATCTTGCGGTCCGCGTGCATGACCGTCGTGTGGTCGCGGCCGCCGAACAGCGCGCCGATCTTCGGCAGCGACAGGTCCGTCAGCTCACGGCACAGATACATGGCGATCTGCCGGGCGGTGACGAGGGCGCGTCCCCGGGAGGTGCCGCAGAGGTCCTCGACGGTCAGCCCGAAGTAGTCCGCCGTCGCGCTCATGATGGCCGTCGACGTGATCTCGGGGGCCGAGTCCTCGCCGCCGGGGATGAGGTCCTTGAGGACGATCTCCGTCAGGCCCAGATCCACCGGCTGCCGGTTGAGCGAGGCGAACGCCGTGACCCGGATCAGGGCGCCCTCCAGCTCGCGGATGTTGCGCGAGATCCGGGACGCGATGAACTCCAGCACCTCCGGCGGCGCGTTCAGCTGTTCCTGGACCGCCTTCTTGCGGAGGATCGCGATACGCGTCTCCAGCTCGGGCGGCTGGACGTCGGTGATCAGGCCCCACTCGAAACGGTTCCGCAGCCGGTCCTCCAGCGTGACCAGCTGCTTCGGCGGCCGGTCGCTGGACAGCACGATCTGCTTGTTCGCATTGTGGAGCGTGTTGAAGGTGTGGAAGAACTCCTCCTGCGTCGACTCCTTGTCCGCCAGGAACTGGATGTCGTCGACGAGCAGGATGTCCATCTCGCGGTACCGCTTGCGGAAGCTGTCGCCCTTGCCGTCGCGGATGGAGTTGATGAACTCGTTGGTGAACTCCTCCGAGCTCACGTACCGCACCCGAGTGCCCGGGTAGAGGCTGCGGGCGTAGTGCCCGATCGCGTGCAGCAGGTGCGTCTTGCCGAGCCCGGACTCCCCGTAGATGAACAAGGGGTTGTACGCCTTCGCCGGCGCTTCGGCGACAGCGACCGCTGCGGCGTGCGCGAAGCGGTTGGAGGCGCCGATGACGAAGGTGTCGAAGAGGTACTTGGGGTTCAGGCGCGCGGTGGGCTCACCGGGGCCGGTCGCCGGCGCGGGCTGCGCGGCCAGCGGGCCGGGCGCACCGGTGGTCGGCAGGTTCGGGCCGACGGGGCCGCCGCGGTGCACGTGCCCCGAGCCGGCCGGGGGCTCGGGCAGCTCCCGGCGGACCGCGTCGCGCTGGTCGTACTCGGGGCGTGAGGTGTCGTAGTCGGAGCGCGGCGGCTCGTAGGAGGGGCGCTCCATGGACTGCGGGCGGTAGTCCTGGGGGGACGAGCCGTACGACTCCTGTGATCCGTGGGAGCCACGGGATCCATGGGAGCCGTATGACTCCTGCGAGCCGTGGGGTCCGTAGGAGTCCTGGGGCCCGTGGGATTTATAGGAGTCCTGGGACCCGTAGGAGTCCTGCGCGTTGTACGAGTCCTGAGCGCCGCCGTACTGGTCCTGGCCGCTGTACTGGTCCTGGCCGCCGTACGGCTCCTGCGAGCCGTAGGAGTCCTGGGTCGGTGACGCGTACGGGTCACGCTCGGGGAAGCCGAGGCGCTGCTGCTGCCAGCCGTACTCGTCCTGCGTGGGCCGCGGCCAGGCGCCGGGCTCGGGGCGCTGGTACTCGGACGGGTACGCGGGGCGCGGGGTGGGCAGTTGATCTCCGCGCGTAGGCGGAAGCTGATCGCCTGCCGTTCCGGGCATCGGGTCGGCGCGGTGGCGGCCGTACCCCTCGTATCCGTCGCGGTCCTGGCGCGCGGCGGGGAGCTCGGGCTCCTCGTAGCGGGGCTGCTGGGGGCGGGCCTGGGGTGCTGGCGCTGCCGGGGGCTCGCCCGCGGAGTCGTCGACGGTGATCGCGATCCGGATCGGGCGGCCGCATTCGCGGCTCAGCGTCTCGCTGACGATGGGCGCCAGACGGCCCTCGAGTACGCCCTTCGCGAATTCGTTCGGTACGGCGAGCAGGGCGGTGTCCGCGACCAGCGCGAGCGGCTGGCAGCGCCGGATCCAGTGCTCGTCCTTGGTCTCGACCCCCTGACCGCGACCCTCCCCGAGGAGCTGCTCCAATACGCGTGGCCACACTGCGGCAAGATCGGCAGGTACGTCAGCCACAGGGCACGCTCTCTCACAGGTCCCACGAACGTGTGGTTCTGGGACGGCTTGGGATGTAATCCGGGTGGGTGGGCGGGAGCAAACCCGCCGGGGCGGGGACAAGGGAACGAATCGGAGTTCCGTCACGGTAGTCAGGGCGGCCGGTACGGTTCAAGTTGTTGTCCCCAGCCTGTGGACAAGTGTCTCCCGGCGACTCCTGGTTTGACCGGATGGCGTAGCCGCGCGTACCGTAACCAGGTCGAGTTGTCGATGGCTGCTGCCGCCTGCCTCCGATGGGCACAGATCATTTGGGTGATCGGTCAGCGGTGCACTCGGGCGTAACTGCGAGCTACTCGTGGGCGCACGGTGACAGCCAGGACGGCACCCCGCAACTACCGATTTCTTCTGGAGCCCCCGAGTGAGCAAGCGCACCTTCCAGCCGAACAACCGTCGTCGCGCGAAGACCCACGGCTTCCGCCTGCGGATGCGCACCCGTGCCGGCCGCGCGATTCTCGCGAACCGCCGCAGCAAGGGTCGCGCCAGCCTGTCCGCCTGATCCCGATCAGGTCATGACGTCGTGCTGCCTACCGAGCATCGGCTGAGGCGGCGCGAGGACTTCGCGACCGCAGTACGGCGAGGACGCCGGGCAGGACGCCCGCACCTCGTCGTCCACCTACGAAGCGGTGCCACGGACCCGCATGCGCCTGGGGAGAGCGCTCCCCCGACGCGTGCGGGTTTCGTCGTGAGCAAAGCTGTGGGTGGCGCGGTCGTGCGCAACAAGGTGAAGCGCCGGCTTCGCCATCTGATGCGCGAGCGAGTCGCCCAGCTGCCCCCCGGTAGCCTGGTAGTCGTACGAGCGCTGCCCGGTTCGGGCGACGCCGACCATGCACAGCTGGCCCGAGACCTGGATGCCGCTCTCCAGCGGTTGCTGGGAGGGGGCGCGCGATGAAGTACCCGCTGCTGGCTCTGATCAAGCTCTACCAGTGGACGATCAGTCCATTGCTCGGGCCGGTCTGCAAGTACTACCCGTCGTGCTCCCACTACGGCTACACGGCCATCGACCGGCACGGTGCCATCAAGGGAACGGCACTCACGGCCTGGCGCATCCTGCGGTGCAATCCGTGGTCGCTGGGTGGTGTGGACCATGTCCCGCCGCGCAAGCGCCCGCGGTGGCACGAAATGCTGCGTACCGCGTGGCGTGCACGCAAGGGCGGGCCCTCCGCCGCCGACCCGGCCATCGAGGGACAGACTTCTCCCACAAGTCAGTCCAGTCCTTCGAGCCCGGCCGCAGAGACACCGTCCCATGCCCAAGGAGCATGATTAGTGGACACGATTGCCAGCCTCTTCAGCTTCATCACCACACCCGTCTCCTGGGTCATCGTCCAGTTCCACTCGGTGTACGGCGCCCTCTTCGGCCCCGACACCGGGTGGGCCTGGGGCCTGTCGATCGTGTCCCTGGTGATCCTCATCCGTATCTGCCTCATCCCGCTCTTCGTGAAGCAGATCAAGTCGACCCGGGCCATGCAGACGCTGCAGCCCGAGATGAAGAAGATCCAGGAGCGCTACAAGAACGACAAGCAGCGTCAGTCCGAAGAGATGATGAAGCTGTACAAGGAGACGGGCACCAACCCGCTCTCCTCGTGCCTTCCCATCCTGGCGCAGTCACCGTTCTTCTTCGCCCTGTACCACGTGCTCAACAGCATCGCGACGGGCGACACCATCGGTGTGATCAACCAGAGCCTGCTGCAGAGCGCGCAGAAGGCCCACATCGTCGGTGCGCCGCTGGCGGCGAAGTTCACCGACAGCTCGTCGAAGGTGGAAGCACTCGGTGCCTCCCTCACCGACGTCCGCGTGGTCACCGCCGTCATGATCGTCCTGATGTCGGCGTCGCAGTTCTTCACCCAGCGCCAGCTGATGACGAAGAACGTCGACACCACGGTGAAGACACCGTTCATGCAGCAGCAGAAGATGCTGATGTACGTCTTCCCCGTCATGTTCGCCGTCTTCGGCATCAACTTCCCCGTCGGTGTCCTCGTCTACTGGCTGACCACCAACGTGTGGACCATGGGCCAGCAGATGTACGTCATCCGCAACAACCCGACCCCGGGTTCCAAGGCCCAGGCCTCGTACCTGGAGCGCCTGCAGAAGCACGTCGCGCAGCACAGCAAGGTCGGCCGGCGTCGCGACCGGGCCATCGTCAAGGCGATCGTCGCCAAGGGACGCGACCGCAACGAGTACGAGCGCAAGTTCATCAACGGCCTCAGCAAGGCCGGACTCGTCGCCCAGGCCGACGGCACCGTGATCAAGGGCGACACCTCGGCCGCTGTGGAGACCGAGGACGGTACGTCGACCACCGCCGCCCCGAAGCGCCAGCAGCCCAAGCGCCAGAGCAAGGCTCAGCGACAGCATGGTGGTGCGAAGCCGGCCGGCGAGGGCGAGTCCAAGACGTCGCTGAGCAAGTCGGACGAGCCCGAGGACGCCAAGCCCGCCGCCGCTGCCCAGAAGGGCGGCGCCAAGCCCGCCGGCGGTGCCCGCAGCAAGGCCCAGTCCGGACAGCGCAAGGGCCCGCAGCGGCCCAAGTCCCCGTCCAAGAAGTAAGAAGGAGTCCATCCCGTGACGGAAGGCACCACCTCCGCCGCTGCCAAGGGTGCAGACACCCTGTCCCGCCTGGAGCAGGAAGGCGAGATCGCTGCGGACTACCTGGAGGGTCTGCTCGACATCGCCGACCTCGACGGCGACATCGACATGGACGTCGAGGCCGACCGTGCCTCCGTCTCGATCATCAGCGACTCGGGCCGCGACCTGCAGAAGCTGGTCGGCCGCGACGGCGAGGTGCTGGAGGCGCTCCAGGAGCTCACTCGTCTGGCGGTGCACCGGGAGACCGGCGACCGCAGCCGTCTGATGCTCGACATCGCGGGATACCGCGCCCAGAAGCGCTCCGAGCTGTCCGAGCTGGGCGCCAAGGCCGCCGCCGAGGCTAAGAGCACCGGTGAGGCCGTGAAGATGAAGCCGATGACGCCCTTCGAGCGCAAGGTCGTGCACGACGCGGTCAAGGCCGCGGGCCTGCGCAGCGAGTCCGAGGGCGAGGAGCCGCAGCGCTTCGTCGTCGTGCTGCCCGCCTGATCGGCCCCTAGGTTCCCCGGCCCCGTCTGTTGCGCAGGCGGGGCCGAACTTTGTCAGCCTGATAGTTCTGGTGGTTCTGGCGTCGGCGCTGGGCGCGCTGACGCGGTACGGAAGGACGGTCCCCCGTGACGGAGGCAGCGGAGCTTCCCCCCGCGCCCGAGCAGGCGCGCGAGGTGTTCGGTGATCGCTTCGCGGATGCGGTGCGGTACGCCGAGCTGCTCGCGCAGGCGGGTGTGCAGCGCGGTCTCATCGGCCCGCGTGAAGTGCCCCGCCTGTGGGAGCGGCACCTGCTGAACTGCGCGGTGCTCTCGGAGGTCGTGCCGGAGGGTGTGACCGTGTGCGATGTCGGCTCGGGCGCGGGCCTGCCCGGCATTCCCCTGGCACTCGTCCGGGAGGACCTGAAGATCACGCTGCTGGAGCCGCTGTTGCGGCGCACCAACTTCCTCACCGAGGTCGTGGAGCTGCTCGGCCTCGATCACGTGACGGTCGTACGCGGCCGGGCCGAAGAGGTCATGGGGAAGATCCAGCCTGTCCACGTCGTGACCGCCCGCGCTGTCGCGCCGCTCGACCGTCTCGCCACCTGGGGCGTCCCGTTGCTGCGTCCCTACGGGGAGATGCTCGCGCTCAAGGGCGACGCCGCCGAGGAGGAGCTGAAGAGCGCGTCGGCGGCACTGAGCAAGCTGGGTGCTGTGGAGACGTCCATCCTGCACGTGGGTGAAGGCGTGGTGGACCCGATGTCCACGGTCGTTCGGGTCGAGGTCGGGGAGAGCCCCGGCGGTGTGCGCTTCGCGGCGAAACGCGCCAAGGCGGCTCGCACGGGTCGGGCACGTCGACGACGCTGAGCGGATCCCGTCCGGACGACGCTGATCTGTCGCGACGACGCTGCTTTGTCCCGACGACGCTGATCCGTCCTGAGGACGAGACGTACTCCACACAAGCTGCCAAACCGATGCATGCCGGAGTGTCGCGTCAGTTCGGCCACGGCTGCTGTGCATCGTGTTTCACGTGAAACGTCGCTCACTGCTGCACGGCATCATCAGTCGTGGCCGCGCTGCGGCCGAACCCCGCGACCGCAAGCCTCTCGGTTCACTCGATGAGGGAGCCGAGTTGTCCACAGAGGTGGATTTCTCCACAGAACGCCAGGCCTCACTGGTTCACGACCCCGAAGGCATGGGAGGCTCTGTTCATAGCGAGCCTGAAGTCGAGGAGAGTGAATCCTTGCGGTCCGACGCCAACATCGCGGGACCGATGACCGATCCGGTCCCCGGTCCCCGTACCGAGTCGATGGGGGCGGATGTTTCACGTGAAACACCGCCTCCGATGGACGACACTCCCATCGGTCGTGCTGCCCAACTGGCGGTGGAGGCACTGGGCCGCGCCGGCGAGGGCCTGCCACGGCCCGAGCAGACCCGAATCATGGTGGTCGCCAACCAGAAGGGCGGTGTGGGCAAGACGACGACGACCGTCAACCTTGCCGCGTCACTGGCCCTGCACGGCGGCCGCGTCTTGGTGGTCGACCTCGACCCACAGGGCAATGCGTCCACGGCGCTGGGTATCGACCATCACGCCGAAGTTCCCTCCATCTACGACGTGTTGGTGGAGAGCAAGCCGCTCTCCGAGGTCGTCCAGCCGGTCCCCGATGTCGAGGGTCTCTTCTGCGCACCCGCCACGATCGATCTCGCCGGTGCGGAGATCGAGTTGGTGTCCCTGGTCGCCCGGGAGAGCAGGCTGCAGCGTGCCATCCAGGCGTATGAGCAGCCGCTGGACTACATCCTCATCGACTGCCCGCCCTCACTCGGCCTCCTGACGGTCAATGCGTTGGTGGCGGGCCAGGAGGTCCTGATCCCCATCCAGTGCGAGTACTACGCGCTGGAGGGCCTGGGCCAGCTGTTGCGGAACGTCGACCTCGTGCGCGGGCACCTCAACCCCGCCCTGCATGTGTCGACCATCCTGCTCACCATGTACGACGGCCGGACGCGGCTCGCGTCCCAGGTCGCGGACGAGGTGCGCACCCACTTCGGCGACGAGGTACTGCGGACGAGCATCCCCCGTTCCGTCCGTATCTCCGAGGCGCCGAGTTATGGGCAGACGGTACTGACATACGATCCAGGTTCGAGTGGTGCCCTCTCATACCTTGAGGCGGCACGAGAGATCGCGCTGAAGGGCGTCGGCATCAGCTATGAAGCCACGCACGCCCACATTGGCGTACAGCAGAACGACCCGAGCATGGTGGAGGGCATCCAGTGAGCGAGCGACGGAGGGGACTGGGCCGTGGACTCGGCGCACTGATCCCTGCTGCCCCCACGGAGAAGTCGGTGGCCCAGGCGGCGGCAGGCAGTGCCGCGCCCACATCCCCCACGGCAGTGCCCGCACTGCCGAACGACCGTGGGGTGGCGGCAGCGAAGGTAGCGACTCTACCGACTGTTTCACGTGAAACAGAGGAGCCCATTCAGCCCAGTGCTCCCGCCGCGCCTGCGGCGCCCATCGGTGCGCACTTCGCCGAGATCCCCCTTGACGACATCACGCCGAATCCCCGGCAGCCGCGTGAGGTCTTCGACGATGACGCGCTGGCCGAGCTCATCACCTCCATCAAGGAGGTCGGGCTCCTCCAGCCGGTCGTCGTACGGCAGGTGGGTCCCGCCCGCTATGAGCTCATCATGGGCGAGCGCCGCTGGCGTGCCTGCCGCGAGGCGGGACTGGAGGCGATCCCGGCGATCGTGCGGGCCACGGAGGACGAGAAGCTCCTCCTGGACGCTCTGCTGGAGAACCTGCACCGCGCCCAGCTGAACCCGCTGGAAGAGGCAGCCGCCTACGACCAGTTGCTGAGGGACTTCAACTGCACGCACGACCAGCTGGCAGATCGCATCGGCCGGTCCCGCCCGCAGGTCTCCAACACCCTGCGCCTGCTGAAGCTCTCTCCGGCTGTCCAGCGACGCGTTGCCGCCGGGGTGCTCTCCGCCGGCCACGCACGAGCACTGCTGTCCGTCGAGGACTCGGAGGAGCAGGACAGGCTGGCCCACCGCATCGTGGCCGAGGGGCTCTCGGTACGGGCTGTCGAGGAGATCGTGACCCTGATGGGCTCACGGCCTCAGAAGGCGCAGCGGCCCAAGGGCCCGCGTGCCGGTGCCCGGGTCTCTCCCGCGCTGTCCGACCTCGCCACGCGGCTGTCGGACCGCTTCGAGACGCGGGTGAAGGTCGACCTGGGGCAGAAGAAGGGCAAGATCACCGTCGAGTTCGCCTCCATGGAGGACCTCGAGCGGATCCTCGGTTCCCTTGCTCCTGGAGAGGGGCCGGTCCTGCAGACGAGCCTTCTGGAGGGCGACCCCGAGGAGAGCGAGTCCTGAGCCTCCGGCAGGAGTCTCCGCTGTGCATCCGACAGAGCGGACCGTGTCCGGTGTGTACCGGAACATGGCCCGCTCTTTCCTTTCTGGCGGTATCTATGGAATCGCATCGTGGATACGATGCGTTGGGGTACGGCGCGACCACCCGGCAGCACCTCTGAAAGGCAGGCAGGGGCCATGGGAACGATGAGCCGCACCGGACTGGTGAGCGCCGGTTTGGGACTGGGGGCGGTCGGTGGGTTCATCGGCAGTCTCCTCAGGGAACGGAGTGCTCTGACAGCCGCCCGCGATGCGGCGGGCGAAGGAAGCGAGGAACAGCCTTCATGGGGCGTCGGCTCGTACCGCTCACGCTGGACAACCTTCAGGACCTTCCCAAGCGCTGTCGCTCGTGTGTCTTCTGGGAGCTCGACCCAGTCAGCGGTGAGGCCGCGGTAAAGGCGGGCACACCGGCCTTGGAGAAGGAATCCTGGATCTCGGCTGTTCTGCTGGACTGGGGATCCTGCGGCCGGGTCGTGTACGTCGACGATGTGCCGGTGGGCTTTGTGCTCTATGCCCCGCCCGCCTACGTCCCCCGCTCCACGGCGTTTCCCACGAGTCCCATCTCTCCCGACGCGGTTCAGCTGATGACCGCGTTCATCATGCCGGGCTATCAGGGGCAGGGACTGGGCCGGGTGATGGTCCAGACGGTCGCCAAGGATCTGCTGCGGCGCGACTTCAAGGCGATCGAGGCGTTCGGAGATGTGCGCTGGAAGGAGCCGGCCTGTGTGCTGCCGGCTGACCATCTCCTGGCGGTGGGCTTCAAGACGGTCAGGCAGCACCCCACCAGTCCCCGGTTGAGGCTGGAGCTGAGATCGACGCTCTCCTGGAAGGAAGACGTCGAGATGGCGCTGGACCGGCTCCTGGGCGCCGTACAGAAGGAGCCGGCGCTGCGACCGCTGTAGTGCGGTCAAACGAATGGGCCAACCCTTCCGGGTTGGCCCATTCGTGTTTCACGTGAAACATGCACCGCCGCTGCGACGGCTCAGCCGATTCACTCGGCGATGAACTCCTCGAGGTCGCGTACGATCGCGGCCTTCGGCTTGGCGCCCACGATGGTCTTGGCAACCTCGCCACCCTGGTAGACGTTCAGGGTCGGGATGGACATGACGCCGTACTTGGCGGCCGTACCCGGGTTCTCGTCGATGTTCAGCTTGACGACCTCGATCTTCTCGCCGTACTCGGAGGCGATTGCCTCGAGGGACGGCGCGATCTGGCGGCACGGCCCGCACCAGGCGGCCCAGAAGTCCACCAGGACAGGCTTGTCGCTCTTGAGGACATCCTGCTCGAAGGAGTCGTCGGTCACATTCTTCAGGGTGCCGGCCACGGCGGGCTCCTTAACTGGTTGGTGCGCGGGGCGGGTACGGAGGGGTTCAGACAGAGGTCTTCTCGGGCTCGGGCTGCTCTTCGTCCGCGAGGGCGGCGAGGAAGCGCTCGGCGTCGAGCGCAGCGGAGCAGCCGGTCCCGGCCGCGGTGATCGCCTGGCGGTAGGTGTGGTCGACCACGTCGCCGGCACCGAAGACACCGGTCAGGTTCGTGCGCGTCGACGGCGCCTCCACCTTCAGGTAGCCCTCTTCGTCCAGGTCGAGCTGACCCTTGAAGAGCTCGGTGCGGGGGTCGTGACCGATCGCGATGAACAGGCCGGTCACCGCCAGGTCGGAGAGCTCACCGGTCTTGAGGTTGCGCAGCTTCAGGCCCGAGAGCTTCGGGTCGCCCTGGATCTCGGCGACCTCGCTGTCCCATACGAACTTGATCTTCGGGTCGGCGAAGGCACGCTCCTGCATGGCCTTGGAAGCGCGCAGGGTGTCGCGGCGGTGGACCACGGTCACGGACTTGGCGAACCGCGAGAGGAAGGTGGCCTCCTCCATGGCGGTGTCGCCGCCACCGATCACGGCGATGTCCTGGTCCTTGAAGAAGAACCCGTCACAGGTGGCGCACCAGGACACCCCACGACCGGAGAGGGCGTCCTCGTTCGGCAGACCGAGCTTGCGGTGCTGCGAGCCGGTGGAGACGATGACGGCCTTCGCCCGGTGGACGGTACCGGCGGTGTCCGTGACGGTCTTGATCTCGCCGGACAGGTCGACGGCCACGACATCGTCCGGGACGAGTTCGGCGCCGAAGCGCTCCGCCTGGGCACGCATGTTGTCCATGAGCTCGGGGCCCATGATGCCGTCCTGGAAGCCAGGGAAGTTCTCGACGTCGGTGGTGTTCATGAGCGCACCGCCGGCGGTGACGGCGCCCTCGAACACCAGTGGCTTCAGCGACGCGCGCGCGGTGTAAAGCGCTGCCGTGTAGCCGGCGGGCCCGGAGCCGATGATGATCACGTTACGGACGTCGCTCACGGCTTGTTTCCTCGTCTCTGGTCTGCATCGTTCGACCGGTGGGAGCTTCTCTCGGAACTCTCACACCACCCAACGGATCCTAAGGGGCGCGCATTCCCGCTGTGTCCGGGCACACGGAGATGCGGCACTGTGCTGGATACCACGCAGGGCAAAGACGATGCACTCGCTCAGGAGGACGAGTAGGAGCGCTCCAGGAGGACCTTGCCCCCAGCAGTGGACGCCTGGTGATCCACACAGGTCGCGTCGACGATATAGGCGGTGACCCGGGTGGCGTCGGTGGCGTCGGGAAGCAGCACGAGCATGGCCTTCTTCCCCTGATACCGGCCGTTCTCCACAGCCAGGGCCGCGTCCTTGCGCCCGATGCCGTCACGGACGCAGCCAGGCACGGTGGGCTCCCTGAGGACCCTGGGGTGGTTGCTGCCGGGGGCGGTCGCCGCGCCGAGGGGGGTGCGGGAACTGCCGCCTTCCTCGCTCTGGTTCTCGGCCAGGAGATCGGTGACCTGCTTCTGCAGCTTCCCCTCGGAGAAGGTGTCCGCCGCGGTGGTCTGCTGGTCGCCCGCTGTGTCGTGGGGCGGCTTGTTGTCGCCGAGTGACGACAGCAGGACGGAGCCCAGCCCCAGGGCTGCCACCGTGAAGACGGTCCCCAGGACGGCGATCCTGCGCCGCCCGTTCCGCGTGCGTCCCTTGCGTCCGGGTCCCGTGGTGGAAGAGCGGGGGCGGCTGGCGGGCCGGTCGGCGGGCGTCGATGTTTCACGTGAAACATGTGCACCGCTGTCGTCCTCGGCAGCCGAGCGGGAAGCACTGACCGGCGTCGGCCCGTCTTCGGCCTCGGGCTCCGTGGCGTTCAGCAGAGCCTCGGCGGCGAGTGCGGCATCGATGCGGCCTGCGACATCGGCGGGCATACGCGGCGGTCCTGGCAGCGTGCCGAGCAGACCGCGGATCTCCTCCAGTGATGCATAGACGTCCGCGCAGAGCTCGCACTCGTCCAGATGGCGACGCACGTCGGCGCTCCGGGACGGCGGGAGAATGCCTTCGGAGAGGTCGGAGATCTCCGCGACGTCCGGGTGCCCGGCCATGTCTGTCGTCGACGTCACGCTCGTCCACCTCCGCCCTTCACTGCAGCTGAGTCACTCGGTCCTGTGTCCGGCGGTCCCGCTCGGCGTGGTCCCGCTGCGGGTGGGACGGTTGGCTCTTGCGTCCGGTTCCGTTCCCCGCCCGGGTTCTTGTCCTGGCCGCCGCTGTCCGGTCGTAGATGGGTGAGCAACGGCAGGAGTCTGGCTCTGCCGCGTGCGCATCGGCTCTTGACCGTGCCGGTCGGCACGTCGAGGATGCGGGCCGCCTCCGCGACCGGGTAGCCCTGCATGTCCACCAGGACGAGTGCCGCGCGCTGGTCGGTCGGCAGGGTGCCCAGGGCTTCGATGAGCTGCCGGTGGAGATCGTTGCGCTCGGCGGGCGCGGAAGCCGACTCGTGCGGCTCCAGCAGCTGCTCGAGGCGCTCGGTGTCGTCGACGGGAGAGGTCTTCCGGGAGGCGACCTTGCGGGCGCGGTCCAGGCAGGCGTTCACCGTGATCCTGTGCAGCCAGGTTGTGACGGCCGACTGGCCCCGGAAGGTGTGAGCGGCCCGGTAGGCGGAAACGAGGGCGTCCTGCACCGCGTCAGCGGCCTCCTCGCGGTCCCCCAGCGTCCGCAGGGCGACGGCCCAGAGGCGATCGCGATGCCGCCGCACGATCTCACCGAAGGCGTCGGGGTCGCCTTCGACATGGCGGGCGAGCAGATCCTGATCGCTTACTCCGTCGTACCCGGTGCCGTCTGCCATCGGCCTCCTTCCTCGAGGCAGATGCCGTCAGCTGGTCACCTTGATGTCCGCCACCCTGCCGCGCCACTTGCCGTCGTCCGACTGCATGGGCAGCTCGGTCAGCCACACCAGGAGGTAGCGGCTCTTGAGGGCCTTGGGCTTGAGTTCCACTGTCGTCCCGGCGCCCTCGGCGACCTTGGTGTAGGCGTCGAAGGATGTCGGCTCCGAGCCCGCGTCCGCGCTCGCGCTGCGTAGCTCGACCGAGGTGTCCCCGACGAAGGTGACCTTCACCTTGCCGACCTGCTGGACCTTGCCGAGGTCGAGGATGACACCGACACCCGACTTCAGGCGGCCGAAGTCCGAACTCAGGTAGAAGTCCGTCTGCCAGTACGTGGCCGTGCTGTTGTCGTAGACCTTCCCTATGTCGGACGGCTTCTCGGAACCGTCAGCGCCGAAGGGGTCGAAGTCGCGAGCACCGCTGATGGCGATGGGCTTGCCGCCCGTCGGCTTCTTCGGGCTCTTGTCGTTCCCGTCGTTCGTCTGCGTCTGGCCCGGGTCCTCGTTCTTGCCGCCCTGGTCCATGAGCGCGTCCGCCAGCTGCCAGCTGCCGAGGCCCAGTGCGGCGATCAGGAGCGCGGACACGGCCCACTTCAGGGCCTTGCCCGTGCGGCTCTGCAGTGGGGGCGGTGGGCTCGGGACCGGCTGGGTGGCGCCGAGGCGCGGGGCCTGGCGGCCGTACGTGCCCTGCTGGTACGTCGTGCGCTGGTACTCGGGCGGGGCGGTGAACGCCGGCTCCGGCGGGCGGATGCGGGGCATCTCGCCGATCGCCTTCACCAGCTCCTCGGGCGTCGTGCACGGCGACTCGTGCCGGGACGCGGTGGCTCCGTCGTTGACGAGCGCGCGCATGGACAGCTCGGAGAGCCCGCGGTGCACACCGGCACGCACCTGGTCGGGTGCGATCAGGCCGATGTCCTTCGGCAGGCCGGACAGGCCGTAGGCGTCGCTCTCGTACGGCCAGCGCTGGGTGAGCGCCGCATACAGCAGGGCGCCGATGGCCTCGGTGTCGGTGCGCTGCGGGGTGTCGGTCGTGATGCCGCGCAGGGCGGCGTTCACGGCGAGTCCGCGGATGCGCCACTGACCGGTCGAGGTGCGCAGCACGGCGTTGGGGTTCAGCCGCAGATGGGCGAGACCCTCGCGGTGCGCGGCGGCCATGGCGGAGGAGATCTGACTGACCATCTGGTAGGCGTCGTACGGTTCCAGCGGCCCGGAGGCCAGGAGCGGGGTCAGCTCCGTCGCGTCGGGAAGCCATTCGTGGACGACGTAGACGAGGTCGTTCTCCTCCACCGCGTCCAGTACCTGGACGAAGCGGGGGTCGCCGAGGAGCGCGGAGGAGCGTGCGGCGGCCAGGACCGAGCGGGCCCGTGAATGGTCGGCGGGCAGGATGTGCACGCCGACGGCGCGGCGGAGCTTCTCGTCCACGGCACGCCAGCTGCTGAAACCGTCCAGACGGGTGACGCACTCCTCGAGGCGGTAGCGTCTGGCGAGTTTGTGCCCACTGTGCAGTTCAGGCGGCGAGGTCGTTCCGGGACCGTCGGTCCGGGTGCTCTCCTGTACCTCGTCGCTGTCCGTGTCCCGCTCCCGGTTCTTGGCCACCCCGTCGGCCGTGGACTGGTCCGCCTTCGCGGTCAGCGACGAGTCGTCGCTGTTGTCTGCCACGTCGACGGCAGCCGTACTACGTTCCGCCACCGTCGTTCCTGCCTCCCCATCCATGTGCGCGCCGTCCGGCATCCGTTGCGCGCCGTCCGACGCCGAAACCAATTGTGCCCACAGTCCGCCGCTATGCACGACACGCAGCGGCTGACGATGGTTGTGCGCCTACCCCCCGACTCAGCGTCCCAGGCGCCCGCGAACCATGCCGACCAGCGAGTTGAGTTCCTCGATGCGCATGCGGCGGGCGGCGACGAAGAAGATCCCGAGGTGCACGGCAC
Source organism: Streptomyces sp. NPDC044719 (assembly GCF_056433405.1). Taxonomy (NCBI): domain Bacteria; kingdom Bacillati; phylum Actinomycetota; class Actinomycetes; order Kitasatosporales; family Streptomycetaceae; genus Streptomyces; species Streptomyces sp. NPDC044719. Next base: position 251,964 of record NZ_JBWKHE010000003.1, on the reverse strand, counting down.
CGCCGGCCAGTACTCCGGCGATCGAGCCCCCGACGCCCTGGCCGAGGGTCTGGCCGATGCCGTAGCAGGCCGCGCCGCTGAGCAGGGCGGCCGGGATCGACGCGATGCACAGCCGGGCGTAAGTCCGCAGGACACGGGCGCCGTCGAGGTCCCCGCCCAGCCGCTTGCGCAGCCGGCTCCAGGCGACGCCGACACCGATCGCGTACGCCAGGCCGTAGGAGGCGGCCATGCCGACCACGGCCCAGCGGGACGGCATGACGAAGTAGCAGATCGCCGACGCGCCCGCGTTGACCGCGGCCACGATGACCGTGTTGTAGAAGGGGGTTCGGGTGTCCTCGTAGGCGTAGAAGGCGCGCAGCACGACGTACTGCACGGAGTACGGGATCAGGCCGAGACCGAACGCCATCAGCATGAAGCCCATGTTGGTGGCCTCGCTGGTGCCCGAGGAGCCGAACATCAGCGTGCACATGGGGATGCCGAGCGAGAGGAAACCGAACGCGATCGGCACGATCGCGACCGCCGTGGTGCGCAGGCCCTGGGAGATGTCGTCGCGGACGGCGCCACCGTCGCCCTCGGCCGCCGAGCGCGACAGACGCGGCAGCAGAGCCGCCATGAGGGAGACCGTGATGATGGCCTGCGGCAGGCCCCAGATCAGCTGTGCGTTGGCGTAGGCGGAGAAGCCGGTGCCGTCGACGGGCGAGTCCTTGCCCGCCGCCGTGGACAGCCAGACGACGACCATGGCGCCCGCCTGGTTGGCGAGGACGAACAGGACCGTCCACTTGGCGAGCGTGATGGCCTTGCCGAGGCCCTGGCCCTTCCAGTCGAAGCGCAGCCGCAGCCGGAAGCCGGTCTCGCGCAGATAGGGGATCATCGCCAGCGCCTGGACCACGAGGCCGAGCAGGACGCCGATGCCGAGGAGGCGCTGGCCCTCCGGCGGGATGGTCGTGACCTCCATCCCGGAGTCGGCCGCGGTGCCGTAGACATAGATGAACATGCCCAGCGTCACGATGATGACGATGTTGTTCAGGACCGGGGTCCACATCATCGCGCCGAACTTCCCGCGGGCGTTGAGGATCTGGCCCATCACCACGTGGACGCCCATGAAGAAGATCGAGGGCAGGAAGTACTGGACGAAGGTGATCGCGACCTGATTCGCGGCGGGGTCGCTGGCGATCGAGGGGGACATCATGCGGATCAGGAGCGGCGCACCGAAGATCGCGAGTGCGGTGAGCGCGCCGAGCGCCACCATGACGAGGGTCAGCAGGCGGTTGGCGTACGCCTCGCCGCCGTCCTCGTCGTCCTTCATGGCGCGCACGAGCTGCGGCACGAAGACGGAGTTGAGACCGCCGCCGACCGTGAGGATGTAGAGCATCGTCGGCAGCTGGTAGGCGACCTGGAAGGTGTCACCGAGGAAGCCGACGCCGATGGCCGACACGATCAGCGCGGAGCGGATGAAGCCGGTGAGGCGGGAGACCATCGTGCCCGCCGCCATCACGGCGCTGGACTTCATGAGCCCGGCGGCGCGGCCGCCCTTCTTGGGGGCTGGCGAGGCCGCGGGCTCCGGGGCGGGAGGCGGGTCGCCGATGTGCGGCGTCGGTGCGGTCTGGCCGGGCGCGCCGTACGGACCCTGCGCCCCGTACTGGCCCTGCCCCGCGTACTGGCCCTGTCCCATCTGGCCCGGGGCCTGGGACGGGCCGGGGACCGACGGCTGCTCGTACGACGGGTGACCGCTGTTCTGCTGCTGGTCCCTGTAGAGGTGTGCGAAGGCGTCCGGCTCCTGGCGCGGCTCGCCCGCCTGGGAGACCAGATCGTCCACCCCCACGAACTGGGTGGTCCTGGGGTCGTCGCCGTACGGCAGGTGCCGCGTCGGGCCCTCCGGCTCCGGCGCGGGCGTCTGGGCCCACACCCGAGGGTCGGGCGCGTACGGCGACTGCGGCGGCTGGGCGTACATCTGCTGCGGCTGGTACGTGCCCGGAGGGGGCGGCGGGTGCGCGGCGCGGTCGTAGAGCGCCTCGGCGACCGGGTCCTGGGCGGAGAGGTCCTGTGCCCGGTAGGGGTCCTGGTCGTAGGCGTCCTGGAGGTACATGTCCGCGGGGGGCTGCGGCGGTACCTGGCCGTGCTCGGCCGACGAGCCCTCGGGCCCACCCGACTCGGGGTAGCCCGGGCTGCCCGCGGCACGGCCGCGGTCACCGTCGTACGGCGCGTTCATGGTTACCCCACCTCATCGTCCCCGGCCCACCGGCCACGACATCTAACGGTCCACTCTCTCACCCGTGCCGGACGGGTCGGCGCTTTCCGCTGCGGTGTCCGGGGCCGGGTCACTCGGCTGCTCCGGGCCCTCTGCCCGTGGTCCGGCCCCGGTCTCCTGCTTGAGACGGTCGCCGGGGGCCTCGGGGTTCTGCGCAGCGCCGACCGGGCTCTGCGGGCTGTCGGCGTCGTCGTCCGTACCGGCGGTGCCGTCCTCGCCCGTCTCGCCGGCGGCGGCGCGCTTGCGCTGGGTGTACATACGGAAGCCGGCGAGGACCAGGAGCAGGACACCGCCGCCGATGACCAGCATCACGGTGGCCGTGACTTCGGTGACCTTCACGTCGAAGGTGACGGGGGCGCCGTACTTCTGGCCGTCCTCGGTGTACAGCTGGGCGACGACCTCGGCCCGGCCGTTGGCGTTGGCGGACGTGTTGAACTTCACCGACTGGCTGTGGCCGCCGTTCACCGTGACGCGCTGTTCCTCGTAGGCGTCGTCGCCGATCTTCAGGCGCGTCGGGTTCTTCGACGTGAGCCGCAGCTCCAGGTGCTCGACGCCCTGGACCAGGTTGTTCTGGACGGTCACGGGGATCGTGGCGCTGCGGCCGGAGAGCTTGGTCTCCGACTTCTCGATCAGCTTGACCCCATCGGTGAGCCCGTCGAGGTACGACTCGACACCGTCGCGGTACCCCGCCGCCGCCACGCCCCGGCCACGCCACGACGTGGACATCTCACGGTTCATGGCCCGCCCGAAGGGGGTCACCACCCGGGACTGGTCGGTGAGGATCACCTTGAAGCGGTCGAGCTTGCCCTGTGTCCTCGCGATCTGCTCGAAGCCGGCTCGAAGCAGCTCCTGGTTACGCAGCGAGGCGGGATATGCGGAGGTCGATGGCACCTTGGTGTTGGCCGCCGGGTCCGGCTTGGCCTTGGCGGCGTCCGCGAGGTCCTGAGAGTCGGACCAGGTGCCGCTCTGGAGGGTCGCCAGCGCCTCGGCCATGGCCTGCGCCTGGCTCACGGAGGGCATGCGCTGCGGAGCGACGACGACACTGCGCTGCTTGCCGGTCTGCAGGCCGAGCGTCAGGCTCTGGGCCAGGAAGCGCTGCACGGCGAGCGTGGACGCGGAGGCCTTCGTCAGGTTGCCCTGGAACGCCGTGGACATCCTGGCATCCGCGACGACCGCCGTGGTGCCGCCTCCGACGGGCCGGGCCGCCGACGGCGTGTACGACAGATTGTCCTGGAGGCTGTCGCTGCGGGCGATCACCTTGTCGGCGCCCGCGGAAGTCGCGACCTTCACGATCGACGGATCGACGGCGCCGTCCGCGGGCCAGGCGAAGTCGGTGGACGGTGTCACGTGGAGGATCGTCTCCACCGTGTCGTCGACGACGTCGGTGGCCTCCTTGAGGTGGCTCAGCGATCCCGTGACGTTCGTGCCGTTGTGGGCGAGGGAGGCCAGGTCCGGGTCGCCGAAGGGCAGGGCGACGACCTCCTTGCCCGTGACGGCCTGCTGGAGCTCGGCGAGCCACTGCTTGGCGACCGCCTGGTTCCGGCCGGGAGTGGTGGTGCCGTCCTCGTCCTTGACCTCGTAGTTCCGCGTCATCGCGTCGACGGACGCCAGCAGGTCCGGGTCGATCACCCAGGTGATGTCGAGACCCTTGCCCAGCGACACCATCTGGTCGAGACGGCCGCCCGGAGCGATCTCCTCGGCGAGGTCGTCGTTGCGGAAGACCGGCGTCTGCTGCTCGTTCGACCCCGTCTCGGCCGTCATGTGGACGGTGGAGGTGAGCGGCCACATGAACGTGGTCTTCGTCTTGGTGCCGGCCTCCTCGGGCTGCCACGGCAGGAATGTGCGCTGGACCCCCAGGACCTGGTCCCAGGGCTGCGCGGAGGTCTCCCCGGAGAGCGCGACGGCCAGCTGGTAGACACCGTCCGGGCCGAGGTCCAGCTCGTCGGCCGGCACGGAGATGTTGAAGGGCTCGGCCACGCCGGGGGTGAGCTTGGAGAACTTCTCGCTGTACTTGCCGCCGACCGCCTTGCCGGTGGGTCCCTGGACGGCGTCGCTCTTCTTGGCGAGGGCGTCGATGGAGGAGCGGGTGTCGAGCGAGGGGCCCACCCGCAGATCGACGTGGGCGTCGGTGACCGGCTGCTTGCCGTTGTTGGTGACCGTGCCCGACACGTTCACCGTGTCCCCCTCGGAGGGGGCGGTGGGGCTGAGCGAGTCGACGGCGACGGACACCGAGCCCGCGCCGGCGGCCGCCTGCGGGGCCTCCTGTCCGGCCGCGTCCGCCGGCGCCGCGGCGGGCAGCTGGACCAGCCCGGCCAGCAGGGGCGCACCGGCGAGCAGTGCCCCGGTGCGCCGGAGCCACCGGCGGGCCGGTGAGGCACTGGTCCCCTGGAAGTCTGCCGCGTCGGCCACGCGCTTCGCCCGTCCCTCGTCGTCGTCAGTGGTCGTCGGAATGTGCGTCCACGCATGGTAACGATGCGCGCTGAGGGGAAGTGCCGCGGTCCGCTCCACAAGATCGCGGGCGAGCACCGCCCTGCCCGGTATGTGACCGTATAAAAGGGAGCGGTTCTTTACATCTCAAGGGCGGCTCTTGTGCGTCTATTCACGGACGAGTCCGCACGCGTAATAGGGGGAGCTCATGGCCGCCCGGGCCACGTACCCTCTTCTGTTGTGCCGAACGCCAACGAAGAAACGTCCAGTGCCCTCAGCCAGGTGCAGCACCGTGCGGTGAGTGAACTGCTGCGGGTCGCTCCTGTCGCCGATGTCCTCGCCCGCCGATTCCAGGAGGCCGGGTTCTCACTCGCCCTGGTCGGCGGCTCGGTGCGGGACGCGCTGCTGGGCCGGCTCGGCAACGACCTCGACTTCACGACCGACGCCCGTCCCCAGGACGTACTCAAGATCGTGCGCCCTTGGGCCGACGCCGTCTGGGAGGTCGGGATCGCCTTCGGCACCGTCGGCGCCCAGAAGGACGGCTACCAGATCGAGGTCACCACCTACCGCTCGGAGGCCTACGACCGGACCTCGCGCAAGCCCGAGGTGTCGTACGGCGACTCCATCGAGGAGGACCTCGTCCGCCGTGACTTCACCGTGAACGCGATGGCCGTCGCATTGCCGGAGAAGGAGTTCGTCGACCCGCACGGCGGGCTCGAGGACCTCGCGTCGCGGGTGCTGCGCACTCCTGGCACCCCGGAGGAGTCGTTCTCGGACGACCCGCTGCGGATGATGCGGGCCGCGCGCTTCGCGGCTCAGCTCGACTTCGAGGTCGCCCCGGAGGTCGTCACGGCGATGACGGAGATGGCCGGACGTATCGAGATCGTCTCGGCCGAGCGGGTGCGGGACGAGCTGAACAAGCTGGTCCTGTCCCGGTACCCGCGCAAGGGCCTGACGCTGCTCGTCGAGACCGGCCTCGCCGACCGTGTGCTGCCCGAGCTGCCCGCGCTGCGCCTGGAGCGTGACGAGCACCACCGGCACAAGGACGTCTACGACCACACCCTGATCGTCCTGGAGCAGGCGATGGCGCTGGAGGACGACGGTCCCGACCTGACGCTCCGCCTGGCCGCCCTGCTCCATGACATCGGCAAGCCGCGCACCCGTCGCTTCGAGAAGGACGGCCGGGTCTCGTTCCACCACCACGAGGTGGTCGGCGCGAAGATGACCAAGAAGCGCATGACGGCACTCAAGTACTCCAACGAGCTGGTGAAGGACGTCTCGCGTCTGGTCGAGCTCCATCTGCGCTTCCATGGCTACGGCACCGGAGAGTGGACGGACTCGGCGGTCCGCCGCTACGTCCGTGACGCCGGCCCGCTCCTCGACCGCCTCCATAAGCTGACCCGCTCGGACTGCACCACTCGAAACAAGCGCAAGGCAACGGCCCTGTCGCGTGCGTACGACGGCCTGGAGGACCGGATCGCCAGCCTTCAGGAGCAGGAGGAGCTGGACTCCATCCGCCCGGATCTCGACGGCAACCAGATCATGGAGATCCTCGGCGTCGGTCCCGGTCCGGTCATCGGCCGCGCTTACCAGCACATGCTGGAGCTGCGGCTGGAGAACGGGCCGATGGAGCACGATGCCGCGCTGGCTGCGCTCAAGGAGTGGTGGGCCGGGCAGGACGGCTGAGGCTGTGAAGCGGGGTCATGTTTCACGTGAAACATGACCCCGCTGGAATGGATCAGGGGCGGTGTTTCACGTGAAACACCGCCCCTGATCTGTCCCTGCCTTACTTCTTGTCCTTCAGGCAGAGCAGGAAGTCCTTGCCGTCACCGCTCTCGGTGTACGAGTACTGGAAGTCCTTGGCCTCGGACTCGCACTTGCTCGACGCCAGCGTGTCCGTGAGGAACGAGCCCTCGATCTTGGCCAGCACCACGTACTGAGCCTTCGCGTCGCTGCACTTGACGACCTCAAGGTCCGGGTTGTTGTCGCTGGTGCTGCCGCGGTGCATGCAGTCGCCCACGGCCGCCGTCTTGGCGTCGTCCCGGCTGGTTATCCAGCCGCCGATGGCAATGCCCGCCACCGCGATGACGATCACGATGTTCTTGATGGTCTTGAAGCTGAGCTTGCGGCCGGACGGCTGCGGCGGGACCGGGGCGTACGGAGCGCCCTGTGGCGGGAAGCCGGGCTGTCCGGGCTGCTGGGGGTAGCCGCCCTGCGGCGGGTACGGAGCCTGGGGCTGACCAGCGGGCTGGTTCTGTGCGAACGGGTTGCCCTGGGGCGGCGGAGTGGTCATTCGGGGGTCCCTCTAGTACATGGTGAATGACGCGAACATGTCGCGAGATAAGATGCACGTAAGTTATCGGGCCCCACTGACAACCCAGTAGTCAGGAGTGGCTCTGTGTCATTGATGTGACACTTACCGGTGGCCAAACCGGGCCATAGCCGCCGCTACCGCCGCGTAGATAACGGCGATCGTGATCACCAGCGCCACGGATCGGCCGTCCGGAGGCAGCATCAGGGCCGCCACGGCGGCGGCGCCGACGAAGAAGACGTTGAAGAGGACGTCGTAGACCGAGAAGATCCGGCCACGGAAGCCGTCCTCCACGGACGACTGGACGATGGTGTCGGTGGCGATCTTCGCGCCCTGGGTGGTCAGCCCCAGGACGAAGGCCGCGACCAGCAGCGGGATGGTGGCGAACGGCAGCCCGAGAGCGGGCTCCAGCAAAGCGGCGGCCCCCGCGCACACGACGATCCAGCGGCCCGGCCCCAGCCGCCCAGCGGCCCAGGGCGTCACCACGGCCGCCGCGAAGAATCCCGCGCCTGAGACGCCCAACGCCAGCCCCAGCAGGGCGAGTCCGTCGTCCGTGGTCGAGGTGAGCGCGTACCGGCAGAGCATCAGCAGCATGACCAGCAGGGCGCCGTAGCAGAACCGCATCAGTGCCATCGCCGCCAGTGCCCAGGCGGCCTCCCTGCGCTGCGGGGCGGCCAGGTGACGTACGCCGGCCACCAGATCGCGGGCGGTGCCGGTGAGAGCGGGCCCGAGCTGCTCGGGCACCAAGGTGCGGTCGGGGCCGAGGAGTTCCCGAGCCATGCTCAGCGATGCCGCAGCCGCGCACAGGTACAGCCCTGCTGCCACGAGCACCACGGCGGCGTCGGAGTCCGCCACCACCAGTCGGACGACGAAGGCCAGGCCGCCGCCCGCGGTGGCCGCCAGGGTTCCGGCGGTCGGGGAGAGGGAGTTGGCGATGACCAGCCGCTCGGCGTCGACCACGCGCGGCAGGGCGGCGGAGAGGCCGGCGAGAACGAATCGGTTGACCGCCGTGACGCACAGGGCGGAGACGTAGAAGAGCCAGTCGGGAGCGGGGCTGAGCATCAGCACCGCCGTCACTGAGGCCAGCAGGGCGCGCAGCAGGCTGCCGTACAGCAGGACCTGGCGGCGCCGCCAGCGGTCCAGCAGAACACCGGCGAAGGGGCCGACGAGGGAGTACGGGAGCAGCAGCACCGCCATCGCGGAGGCGACCGCAGCGGCCGAGGTCTGCCTCTCCGGGGAGAAGACGACGTACGCGGCGAGCGCGACCTGGTACACGCCGTCGGCGCCCTGGGAGAGCAGGCGCATGGCGAGCAGACGCCGGAAGCCCTGGAAGCGCAACAGGACGCGCAGGTCACGGACGACGGCCATGGGGCACAGCCTCACATACGGGGAGGGTCCCCGGGTCGTACGACCCGGGGACCCTCACAGCCCTGGCAGGAGCGATTCGTTGCGGCGCGTCAGCGCTCGACCTCACCCTTGATGAACTTCTCGACGTTCTCGCGGGCCTCGTCGTCGAAGTACTGCACGGGCGGGGACTTCATGAAGTAGCTCGACGCGGAGAGGATGGGGCCGCCGATGCCGCGGTCCTTGGCGATCTTCGCGGCGCGCAGGGCGTCGATGATGACGCCGGCGGAGTTCGGGGAGTCCCAGACCTCCAGCTTGTACTCCAGGTTCAGCGGGACGTCACCGAAGGCGCGGCCCTCGAGGCGGACATAGGCCCACTTGCGGTCGTCCAGCCAGGCCACGTAGTCGGACGGGCCGATGTGGACGTTGCCCTCGCCCAGTTCGCGGTCGCGGATCTGGGAGGTGACGGCCTGCGTCTTGGAGATCTTCTTCGACTCGAGGCGGTCGCGCTCGAGCATGTTCTTGAAGTCCATGTTGCCGCCGACGTTCAGCTGCATCGTGCGGTCCAGGACGACGCCCCGGTCCTCGAACAGCTTCGCCATGACGCGGTGCGTGATGGTGGCGCCGACCTGGGACTTGATGTCGTCGCCGACGATCGGGACGCCCGCCTCGGTGAACTTGTCCGCCCACTCCTTGGTGCCGGCGATGAAGACCGGAAGGGCGTTGACGAAGGCGACCTTGGCGTCGATGGCGCACTGGGCGTAGAACTTCGCCGCGTCCTCGGAGCCGACCGGCAGGTAGCAGACGAGGACGTCGATCTGCTTGTCCTTGAGGATCTGGACGACGTCGACCGGCTCCTCGGCGGACTCCTCGATCGTCTCGCGGTAGTACCGGCCGAGGCCGTCGAGGGTGTGGCCGCGCTGGACCGTCACGCCGGTGCTGGGCACGTCGCAGATCTTGATGGTGTTGTTCTCGGAGGCGCCGATGGCGTCCGCGAGGTCGAGACCGACCTTCTTGGCGTCCACGTCGAACGCGGCGACGAACTCGACGTCACGGACGTGGTAGTCGCCGAACTGGACGTGCATCAGGCCCGGCACCTTGGATGCCGGGTCGGCGTCCTTGTAGTACTCGACTCCCTGTACCAGCGATGCGGCGCAGTTGCCCACGCCGACGATGGCTACGCGAACCGAACCCATTCCGGTTGCTCCCTGTGTGTATGAGTGAGGCCCTTGAGGGGGCTCTCACGTGGCGGTGTCGTCGGGCGTATCCGGCCGGGGGTCGTCCCCCGGCCGGGGCAGGCCGCCCGACGCTCCAGTGGTGGTGTCTCGCGAAGCGGGCTCTCCGGAGGAGGAACCGTTGAGGTCCCGCCCCGCCCGCTCGCTCTCGATGAGCTCGTTCAGCCAGCGCACCTCGCGCTCCACGGACTCCATCCCGTGGCGCTGGAGCTCAAGCGTGTAGTCGTCGAGCCGTTCCCGGGTCCGGGCCAGGGAGACGCGCATCTTCTCGAGGCGCTCCTCCAGCCGGCTGCGGCGGCCTTCGAGCACGCGCATGCGCACATCGCGTGAGGTTTGCCCGAAGAAAGCGAAACGGGCGGCGAAGTGCTCGTCCTCGTACGCGTCGGGCCCGGTCTGCGAGAGCAGCTGTTCGAAGTGCTCCTTGCCCTCCGCCGTCAACCTGTAGACGATCTTGGCGCGCCGTCCCGTGAGGGGGGCGGCGAGGGCGTCCTCGGTGGTGTTCCCCGGCTCCTCGATCAACCAGCCGTTCGCGACCAGCGTCTTGAGGCAGGGGTAAAGCGTTCCGTAGCTGAACGCACGGAACACACCCAGTGATGTGTTGAGTCGTTTGCGCAGCTCATAGCCGTGCATCGGAGATTCGCGGAGCAGGCCGAGTACGGCGAACTCGAGGATCCCGGAACGCCGGCTCATCGTCGCCTCCTCTCTCCCGCGGTACCCATGTCTCGGTCCGATGTGTCGGGCTGATGTATCGACTCGATACATCACGACGATAGAACGGCCTTGCGGATGCGACAAGAGGGGGTGTGGTGAACGGGGTCACATCACCGATTCGTCAGACGTGAGTTGCCTGTTTTGGGGTGAACTTCGGTCCACGGCAGGTTTTGGCGGTGCGTAGTCTGTGCGCCATGCACATCACCGGGAACCGTGGGACGCCTGAGGGCGTCCTCGTCTTTGGTGTAGTACGGGTGCATGCGGGACCGATGAATACCAAGCCGACCGCATCCGTACTTCGGGGGGACCGGAAACAAGCTGCCGTTTCCAGGCGCGCAGGGGTGCGCCTGCCCGAGGAGTAGTCGTTCGATGAGCGAGCACCGTCGCAAACCGCCGCAGCCGCAGGGAGGCGGACGTGCCGCGATCCGACGCGGCCAGTCCGGCTCGTCCTCCGGCCGCCGCGCGGCACCGCGAGGCGCCACCGGGTCTCCGTCCGACTCCTATGGGTCGGACTCCTACGACTCGGGGGGTGAGGAGCGCCAGTACGGCGGCCGTGCTGAGGCCCGGCGTGCGGCGCAGAGAAGTGGGGGCGGCCGCCGCAGAGCGGCCGAACCGACACGTGGCGGCCGGCGTGCCGCTCCCGGCGGGCCGAGCGGGCCCGGGCGGGGCGCAGGGCACGCGGTCATGTACGACAAGAAGCGGTTGATCGACTATCCGCGGGCCGGTAAGTACGGCTGGCGGCGCTGGATGCCGTCCTGGAGGCTCGTCTCCGGACTGTGCATCGGCTTCTTCGGAAGCCTGGTGGCCGTGGCGGGCATCGGGTACGCCATGGTGGGCGTCCCCAACGAGGAGAACGCTGCCGCCCTGTCGCAGAACAACGTCTACTACTGGGCCAACGGCCAGCAGATGATCGCGACCGGCAGTGGCCAGAACCGGCAGAACGTCACGATCGACAAAATCCCCAAGGCCATGCAGCAGGCGGTGATCTCGGCCGAGAACAAGAGCTTCTACCAGGACTCGGGCGTCGACCCCATGGGCATCGCCCGGGCTCTGGCGAACATGGCCCGGGGCGGCGACACGCAGGGTGGTTCGACGATCACCCAGCAGTTCGTCAAGAACACCTACCTGAGCCAGGACCAGACGGTCACCCGTAAGTTCAAGGAGATGTTCATTTCGATCAAGGTGGGCACGAAGCTCACCAAGGACGAGATCCTCCAGGGATACCTCAACACCTCGTACTACGGCCGCGGCGCGTACGGCATCCAGGCAGCCGCCCAGACCTACTACGGCAAGGACGCGGTCGACCTCAAGCCGAGCGAGTGCGCCTTCCTGGCCGCTCTGCTCAAGGGGCCGACGTACTACGACCCCGCGGGCAACGAGAGCCTCGACACCTCGGCGAGCAAGGATGACAACCTCAAGCGCTCCAAGGACCGCTGGGGCTGGATCCTCCAGCAGATGCACAACGACAACAAGCTCTCGGACGCCGAGTACCAGAAGGCGATCAGCAAGTACCCCATGCCGGATGACCGCAAGGCGGCCAAGGGCATGAGCGGCCAGATCGGCTACCTGGCGGACACGGCCAAGAAGTACGTCCTGAACCACTCCAACATCACGGAGAAGCAGTTCGACCAGGGCGGGTACCAGATCAAGACGACCTTCGAGAAGTCCAAGGTCGAAGCGCTGACCAAGGCCGTCAAGAAGGTCGAGAAGGAGAAACTCGACCCGGAGAAGCGTGAGCTGGACAAGCACGTCCAGTTCGGTGCGGCGTCGGTGAAGCCCAAGGACGGCGCGATCGTCGCGCTCTACGGTGGCGCGGGCTACGAGAACGGCCACTTCAACAACAACGCGGACACCTCGGGTGTCCCCGTCGGTTCGACATGGAAGCCGTTCGTGCTCGCCGCCGCCATGGAGCACGGCACCTACCGGAGCGACGGTCCCCTCTCGCCGCTCAGCAAGTACAACGGCAACGACCATCTCAAGATCAGGAACAACGACGGCTCCTACGTCATGAAGAAGGACAACACGCCCTTCTTCCAGGAGAACGAGAGTGATCGCCCGTGGGGTTACATCTCCCTGCGCAAGGCGATGGAGCAGTCCGTCAACACCCCGTTCGTGCAGCTCGGCATGGACGTGGGGATGAAGAACGTGGCCGACCTGGCCGAGAAGGCCGGCATTCTGGACAGCAGCTTCGCCGGCCTCAACGCGTCGTTCGCGCTCGGTACGTCGACTCCCAGCGCGATCCGCATGGCCGACGCCTACGCGACGTTCGCCGCCGCTGGGAAGCAGGCCGCTCCGTACTCGGTGACGAGCGTCAAGTTCAACGGGCAGGAGGCTCCCGGCTTCGAGAAGCCGAGGATCACGCAGGCGATGCCCGAGAACGTGGCGAACAACGTCACGAACGTTCTGGAGAACGTCATCCAGAACGGTACGGGTAAGAACGCGCTGTCCCTGGGCCGTACGGCGGCCGGTAAGACCGGTACCACGGACGAGAACAAGTCGGCCTGGTTCGTCGGCTACACCCAGCAGCTCTCGACCTCGGTCGCGATGTTCCGTGAGGACCCCAAGAGCGCCAAACTGCTCTCCATGAACGGCACGGCGGGCGAGGTGTCCATCCACGGTGGTGACGTCCCCACGCTGGTGTGGACCGAGTACATGAAGGCCGCGCTGAACGGCAAGCCGGACCTCGGCTTCCCGGAGCCCGAGAAGATCGGCGACATCCAGGACGCGGTGGGCGCACCGACGCCGACGCCGACGCCGAGTGTGGAGCCCAGCGAGACCGCGCCCGAGTCGCCGAGCGCCACGCCCAGCGAGACGCCGTCGCTTCCGTCGCCCTCGCCCACCGACACCTGCGGCTTCTTCGGCTGCGATGAGGAAGACGGTGGAACGGAGAACGGCGGCACGGGCGGAGAGCCGAGCAACTCGCCTTCGCCAACGGATACGAGCGAGAACGGTGGCAGCAGCAGAGGAAACGGCAACGGAGGCATCTTCGGAGGCCCCGAGGGATAGCCGACCGATCGCCCGGCTTGGGTGTTTCACGTGAAACGCGAAGCTGTTTCACGTGAAACATGGGCCGCCGCACCCACTCGGGTACGGCGGCCCTCGGCGTTTTGATAGAGACGTACGGCAGGATGTGCGGCATGCCCAGTGCAGAATCGACGCAATCGAGCGTCCACGAGCCGGACCCGGTGCGGCCGACCAAGGAGGACGAGGTCGCCGCGGCCGGCAGCGAGCTGATCGGCGGCCCGCTGGGGCGGCGTGCCCTGATCGGGGCGTCCCGGTGGACTCCGGTGCGGGTGATCGCGCTGGTGGCGATCGGCATGTTCGCTCTCGGCCTGGTCCAGAAGGCGCCCTGCTTCAACGGAGCCTGGTTCTTCGGTGCCAGCTCCCAGTACACGCACGCGTGCTATTCGGACATCCCGCACCTCTACCAGGGGCGCGGCTTCGCCGACGGGCTCGTGCCGTACTTCGACCGGCTCCCCGGTGACATGCAGTACCTGGAGTACCCGGTGCTGACCGGTGTCTTCATGGAGGTCGCCGCCTGGCTCACGCCCGGCAGCGGCACCATCCAGTTCCAGGAGCAGTGGTACTGGATGGTCAACGCCGGGATGCTCATGGTGTGTGCGTCGGTCATCGCCGTCTGCGTGACCCGTACCCATGCCCGGCGCCCCTGGGACGGTCTGCTGGTGGCTCTGGCACCTGCCTTCGCGCTGACGGCGACCATCAACTGGGACCTGCTGGCGGTCGCACTGACGGCCGCGGCGATGCTGATGTGGTCACGTGGCCGCCCCCTTGCTTTCGGCGTCCTGCTGGGGCTCGCCACGGCCGCCAAGCTCTATCCCTTCCTGATCCTCGGGCCGCTGATGGTGCTGTGCTGGCGCGCGGGCAGGTGGCGTGCCTTCGGGACGGCTCTGGGCGGTGCGATCGTCGCCTGGATCGTCGTGAACGGGCCGGTGATGCTCTTCGCGTTCGAGGGCTGGTCGAAGTTCTACACCTTCAGCCAGGAACGGGGCGTCGACTTCGGCTCCTTCTGGCTGATCATGGGCCAGAACTCGGACGACCCGCTCAGCACCGACACCGTGAACACGCTCGCCACCCTGCTGATGCTGGTGTGCTGCGCGGCTGTCGCGGCGCTCGCCCTGACCGCCCCGCGCCGCCCGCGGCTCGCCCAGCTCGCCTTCCTGATCGTCGCGGCGTTCATCCTCACCAACAAGGTCTACTCGCCGCAGTACGTCCTGTGGCTGGTTCCCCTGGCCGCCCTCGCCCGGCCGAAGTGGCGGGACTTCCTGATCTGGCAGGCCTGCGAGGTGGCGTACTTCCTGGGGATCTGGCTGTACCTCGCGTACACGACCAGCGGAGAGGCCCACAAGGGCCTGCCGACCGACGGCTACCACTGGGCCATCGGTCTGCATCTGCTGGGGACGCTGTACCTGTGCGCCATGATCGTGCGCGACATCCTCATGCCGGATCGGGATCCGGTGCGCCGGTCCGGCGACGACGATCCCTCGGGCGGAGTGCTCGACGGCGCCGAGGACGTCTTCGTCCTCGGCCCGGCGGCCCGTCCCTCGCGGCACATGACCGCTCGGTTCGGCGGGGCGCAGGTCCAGTGGGGCAAACGCGACGCGACCGGCGGTTCGCTCTGAGCGAACGAGGCGGAAGGCAGTACAGCGAAAGGCCGTACACGGAAACCGTGTACGGCCTTCTTGCTGCGCTGTGCGAGTCAGGGCACCGCGCCGGTCAGCGGTCCATGAGCCGGTCGAACTGCGTGGTGGTGTGCCGCAGATGGGCCACCAGCTCCTCGCCGACCTTCGGCTCCGGCGCGTCCGAGGGCACGAACAGGATCGAGACCTGCATGTGCGGCGGCTCGGCGAACCAGCGCTGCTTGCCGCCCCAGACGAACGGTGAAAGGTTCCGGTTGACCGTCGCGAGGCCGGCGCGGGCGACGCCCTTGGCGCGCGGCATGACGCCGTGCAGCGCCTTGGGGGCCTCCAGACCCACCCCGTGCGACGTACCGCCCGCCACGACCACCAGGAAGCCGTCGGAGGCCGCCTTCTGCTGCCGATAGCCGAAGCGCTCGCCCTTGGCGACGCGTGTGACGTCCAGGACCGCGCCGCGGTACTCGGTGGCCTCGTGGTCCCCCAGCCACAGCCGTGTGCCGATGCGGGCACGGAACCGGGTCTGCGGGAACTGCTGCTGGAGACGGGCGAGTTCATCGGCCTTGAGATGGCTGACGAACATGGTGTGCAGGGGCAGCCGGGCCGCACGCAGCCGGTCCATCCAGCCGATGACCTCCTCGACCGCGTCCGAGCCGTCGGTGCGGTCCAGGGGCAGGTGGATGGCAAAGCCCTCCAGGCGGACGTTCTCGATGGCGGCGTGCAGCTGGGCGAGGTCCTGCTCGCTGATGCCGTGCCGCTTCATCGAGGACATCACCTCGATCACCACCCGGGCGCCGACCAGGCCGTAGACGCCGTCTATCGACGACACCGAGCGGATGACCCGGTCCGGCAGCGGCACCGGCTCCTCGCCGCGCCGGTACGGCGTCAGCACCAGCAGGTCGCCGCCGAAGAAGTCCTTGATGCGCGCGGCCTCGTACGTCGTGCCGACGGCGAGGACGTCCGAGCCCAGCCGGGTGGCCTCCTCCGCCAGCCGCTCGTGCCCGAAGCCGTAGCCGTTGCCCTTGCAGACCGGGACGAGCCCAGGGAACTGATCCTGCACGTGCTTGTGGTGCGCACGCCAGCGCGCGGTGTCGACGTAGAGCGTGAGCGCCATGGCCGGACCTGGAACCTTTCTCCGTGGTTGACGTGTGTCGGTTGCGGTGTGTCGGTCAGCGGCGCGACATGTAGATGTCGAGCGCCTTGTGCAGCAGCTTGTTCAGCGGGAAGTCCCACTCGCCGAGATATTCGGCCGCCTGGCCGCCCGTACCCACCTTGAACTGGATCAGGCCGAAGAGGTGGTCGGTCTCGTCCAGCGAGTCGGAGATGCCGCGCAGGTCGTAGACGGTGGCGCCGAGCGCGTAGGCGTCGCGCAGCATCCGCCACTGCATCGCGTTGGAGGGCCGGACCTCTCGGCCGATGTTGTCGGAGGCGCCGTAGGAGTACCAGACGTGGCCGCCCACGATCAGCATCGTCGCCGCCGACAGGTTCACGCCGTTGTGGCGGGCGAAGTACAGCCGCATGCGGTTGGGGTCCTCGGTGTTGAGGGCCGTCCACATGCGCTGGAAGTACGACAGCGGGCGCGGCCGGAAGTGGTCGCGCACAGCCGTGATCTCGTATAGGCGCTGCCACTCCTCGAGGTCCTGGTAACCGCCCTGGACGACCTCGACGCCGGCCTTCTCGGCCTTCTTGATGTTGCGGCGCCACAGCTGGTTGAAGTTCTTGTGGACCTCTTCCAGGGAACGGTTGGCCAGCGGCACCTGGTAGACGTACCGGGGCTGGACGTCGCCGAAGCCGGCGCCGCCGTCCTCGCCCTGCTGCCAGCCCATGCGGCGCAGCTTGTCGGCAACCTCGAAGGCACGCGGTTCGATGTGGTCGGCCTCGATGTCGCGCAGGCGCTTGACGTCCGGGTTCTGGATGCCCGCCTTGATCGAGGCGGCCTCCCAGCGCCGGATGATCACCGGCGGGCCCATCTTCACGGAGAAGGCGCCCTGCTGCTTCAGGTGAGCCAGCATCGGCTCGATCCATTCCTGCAGATTCGGCGAGAACCAGTTGATGACCGGGCCCTCGGGCAGGTACGCGAGGTAGCGCTTGATCTTGGGGAGCTGCCGGTAGAGGACCAGGCCGGCACCGACGAGCTCGCCGGTCCTGTCGTCGAACCACCCGAGGTGCTCGGAGCGCCACTCCGCCTTGACGTCAGCCCAGGCCGGGACCTGCATGTGGCTCGCCGACGGCAGGCTCTGGATGTAGGCCAGATGCTGCTCGCGGCTGATGGTCCTCAGGGTCAGGCTCATTTCGGGGCGCTCCTCGGGCTGGTGTGTCCCCATGGGTTCAGGGGCTCCGGCTCTCGCGCGAAGCCTACTGCGCCTTGGGAGCGCGCCGGTTGGGCGTACGGAACCTTCGCCCCGGCCCGTGGGCGGCCGGGGCGTCACACGATGTTCAGGTGGGGTGTGCCTGCCGTCAGTCGATGAGCCCGCCGAACAACCCGCCGTGCGCCATGCCCAGGAAGAACCCGACAGCCGAGGCTCCCAGGCCCAGGATCAGGCCGAAGCGCTCACGGGTCGTCTCCGAGATCCACTGGCCGTACGCACCGGTGAGAATGCCCACCAGGCCGGTCCAGGAGCTGAGCAGGTGCAGGTCATCGTCGACGAGTGCCGTGACGAACGACGTGATGCCCAGCACCAGGGTCACCGCGAGCAGGGTGTCCTGGAGGGGGTGGGGCTTGCCGTCCGTGGCGAAGAGGCCGCCGGCGCTGTTGGGTCGCAATGCCTGTGCCATAGGGCACCTCCTGCGAAAGTCGGCGCATCGTAGCGCCATACACACCCGATGTGTACAGATTGGCTGCCCGCGCGGCCGGATTTCAACCGCAAGCAGCTGTGCGGGTACTCTGTACCGTCCGCACCGGTGTCTGCCCATGTCACGGCGAGGGGTTCTCGACAGAACCCCCGACTGTCAGTGGTGGCCGATACCGTCGGATACGCATCACAACCCTCCTGCCACGGATCGACCGTGGCCGCTGAGTCCAAAGGAGGTGGGTTCCACATGCGTCACTACGAGGTGATGGTCATCCTCGACCCCGAGGTCGAGGAGCGCGCTGTCTCTCCGTTGATCGAGAACTTCCTTTCTGTCGTCCGTGACGGCGGCGGAAAGGTCGAGAAGGTCGACACCTGGGGCCGTCGTCGTCTCGCGTACGAGATCAAGAAGAAGCCCGAGGGCATCTACTCGGTCATCGACCTGCAGGCCGAGCCTGCGGTCGTCAAGGAGCTCGACCGCCAGATGAACCTGAACGAGTCGGTCCTCCGGACCAAGGTCCTCCGCCCCGAGACCCACTGAGCTCTCCCGCTCAGCTGATCCCGGGATTCGAGTAGCAGCACAAGCAGCCAGCAGCAAACCCGCCGAGAGGTTCCCCATGGCAGGCGAGACCGTCATCACGGTGGTCGGCAATCTTGTCGACGACCCCGAGCTGCGCTTCACCCCGTCCGGTGCGGCCGTCGCGAAGTTCCGTGTCGCGTCCACTCCCCGCACCTTCGACCGCCAGACGAACGAGTGGAAGGACGGCGAGAGCCTCTTCCTGACCTGCTCGGTCTGGCGTCAGGCGGCTGAGAACGTCGCCGAGTCGCTCCAGCGAGGCATGCGCGTCATCGTGCAGGGCCGGCTGAAGCAGCGGTCCTACGAGGACCGCGAGGGCGTCAAGCGCACGGTCTACGAGCTGGACGTCGAGGAAGTCGGCGCCAGCCTGCGCAACGCCACGGCCAAGGTCACCAAGACCACCGGCCGCGGTGGCCAGGGCGGCTACGGCGGCGGCAGCGGTGGCGGTGGCGGCCAGGGTGGCGGCGGCTGGGGCGGCGGCCCCGGTGGCGGCCAGCAGGGCGGCGGCGCTCCCGCTGACGACCCGTGGGCGACCGGCGCTCCCGCCGGTGGCAACCAGGGCGGTGGCGGCGGCTGGGGTGGAAACTCCGGCGGCGGCAGTGGCGGCGGCTACTCGGACGAGCCCCCCTTCTAGGGCGGGTTCGCACCCAAACTTCTTGATCACACAGGAGAATCACCATGGCGAAGCCGCCTGTGCGCAAGCCGAAGAAGAAGGTCTGCGCATTCTGCAAGGACAAGGTCACGTACGTGGACTACAAGGACACGAACATGCTGCGGAAGTTCATTTCCGACCGCGGCAAGATCCGTGCCCGCCGCGTGACCGGCAACTGCACTCAGCACCAGCGTGACGTCGCCACGGCCGTGAAGAACAGCCGTGAGATGGCGCTGCTGCCCTACACCTCCACCGCGCGATAAGGGAAGGGTGACCGACACATGAAGATCATCCTCACCCACGAGGTCTCCGGCCTCGGCGCCGCGGGCGACGTCGTCGACGTCAAGGACGGTTACGCTCGCAACTACCTGATCCCGCGGAAGTTCGCTATCCGCTGGACCAAGGGCGGCGAGAAGGACGTCGAGCAGATCCGTCGTGCTCGCAAGATCCACGAGATCCAGACCATCGAGCAGGCCAACCAGGTGAAGGCCCAGCTCGAGGGCGTCAAGGTCCGCCTGGCCGTCCGTGCCGGCGACGCCGGACGCCTCTTCGGTTCCGTCACGCCGGCCGACATCGCCTCGGCGATCAAGGCTGCCGGTGGCCCCGAGGTCGACAAGCGCCGCATCGAGGTCGGTTCGCCGATCAAGTCGCTGGGCGCTCACCAGACGTCCGTGCGTCTGCACCCCGAGGTTGACGCCAAGGTCAGCATCGAGGTCGTCGCGGCCTGAGTGCCGCGCTCGCTGATGCAGTGAGCGATGGGGCCGCACCCTTCGGGGTGCGGCCCCATCGTCGTATTCGGATGCGTGCGCGGCGTCTGGGTGAGCCGTATCTGGTTTCACGTGAAACAGCGTGTTTCACGTGAAACAGTCCGTCGGCCGAGTCGGTATCAGCGGGTCGCACCCGTCACGATCCAGCGGCCTGAGCGGCTCCGCAGCCACAGGGTCAGCATCCGCATGGTCATCATCAGTGTCATGGCGGCCCAGAGGGCGGTGAGTCCACCGCCCAGTACCGGAACCAGCAGGGCGGCCGGGGTGAAGACCGCCAGGGTGAGCACCATCGCCCAGGCGAGGTAGGGACCGTCGCCGGCGCCCATCAGGACTCCGTCCAGGACGAAGACGATGCCGGAGATCGGCTGCGAGAGGGCGACGATGATCAGGGCGGGCAGGGCCGCGTCCTTGACTGCCGAGTCACTGGTGAACAGAGGCAGGAACGCCGGGCGGGTGAGGACGACCAGGACACCGAGCACGACCCCGACGGCGATACCCCACTCCACCATGCGACGACATGCGGCGCGGGCGCCATGTGTGTCACCGGCTCCGAGATAGCGCCCGATGATGGCCTGCCCTGCGATGGCGATGGCGTCGAGAGCGAAGGCGAGCAGACTCCACAGGGACAGGATGATCTGGTGGGCGGCGATGTCGGCATCCCCGAGTCGGGCGGCGACCGCCGTGGCGATCATCAGGATCGCCCGCAGGGAGAGGGTGCGGACCAGCAGGGGCACACCGGCCTGAGCGGAGGCCCTGATGCCGGCGGCGTCCGGGCGCAAGGAGGCGCCGTGCTTCCGCGCTCCACGCAGAACCACCGCGAGGTAGACCACGGCCATGCCGCACTGGGCGATGACGGTGCCCCAGGCGGAGCCGGCGATCCCCAGGCCTGCCCCGTAGACGAGCCCCGCGTTGAGAGCGCCGTTGGCCACGAAGCCGATGATGGCGACGTAGAGCGGGGTCTTGGTGTCCTGCAGGCCGCGCAGGATGCCGGTCGCGGCGAGGACGACGAGCATGGCCGGTATGCCGAGCACGGAGATGCGCAGATACGTGATCGCGTAGGGAGCTGCCGCATCCGAGGTGCCGAAGAGGTCGACGAGTTGGGGTGCCGTCGGCAGGGCGACGGCGACGACACCGGCTCCGAGGAGCAGAGCCAGCCAGATGCCATCCATGCCCTGCCGGATGGCGGCCGGGAGATCGCCCGCGCCGACGCGGCGGGCGACCGCCGCTGTCGTGGCGTAGGCGAGAAAGACGAAGACGCTGACGGAGGTCATCAGCAGGGCTGAGGCGACGCCGAGACCGGCGAGTTGGACCGTGCCCAGATGACCGACGATGGCGGTGTCGGTCATGAGGAAGAGAGGCTCGGCGACGAGCGCGCCGAAGGCCGGCACGGCGAGTGCGACGATCTCTCGGTCGTGCTGTCTCCGGCCGGATCGAGGGCGCGCGGGGGCCTGTGTCATGTGCACCAATCTAATCGTCCACAGGTAAGAGATGCAAAGCTTTTGTGACCCTTACCATTCGGCCAGAGGTGCGCACTGCTGTGCAGCATTCGAAGCGATCTTGGGCCGGTTGGGGAAGTTTTTCTTCTGCACAGCCGGTGGACGGCAAAGCTGCAGGTCAGGGCGGTTCCTCTGTGACGGGTCGGTGCTTGTTCACAGGCCTGTCCACCGGGTCGTGCACAGGTTTCGCCGAGTTCTCCACAGCATCTGGGCCGTCGTCCACATGGCCTGTGGATAACCAGATTGGCTGACGGTGCCGACGGGCCTACGGTAGTCCGGCGCCCGCTCCGTCCGTCGGTTCTGAAAACGTCACAAAACCGACGTCCAGTAACCGGAGTTGGGCCTCTCATTTGTCAGTGCCGTGCCGTAGAAAAGAGGGGCACGGCGAGGTCTGCTGCGGCGGACGGGAGGAGGTGGCTCGGTGAGCATTTCCGAGCCCTTGGACGACCCGTGGGCCGACAGCGGGCCCAGTGATCGTCTGCCCTCCGCCCGCCGACGCGGTGACGGCACCCGAGGCCGCGACGAACAGCACGAGCGCGGCAGGGACAACGGGGAGTGGGACGGCGGCGGCAGCACACCGTTCGAGCGGGTGCCGCCGCAGGACATCGAGGCCGAGCAGTCTGTCCTCGGCGGCATGCTCCTGTCCAAGGACGCCATCGCCGACGTCGTGGAGATCCTCAAGGGCCACGACTTCTACAAGCCGGCCCACGAGACGATCTACCAGGCCGTCCTCGACGTCTACGCCAAGGGCGAGCCGGCCGACCCCATCACCATCGCCGCCGAGCTCACCAAGCGCGGTGAGATCAACAAGGTCGGCGGGGCCTCGTATCTGCACACCCTCGTCCAGACCGTGCCCACAGCGGCGAACGCCGCCTACTACGCCGAGATCGTCCACGAGCGTGCCGTCCTGCGGCGCCTGGTCGAGGCTGGCACGCGCATCACCCAGATGGGATACGCGGCCGACGACGACGTCGACGAGATCGTCAACCGCGCCCAGGCAGAGGTCTACGCGGTCACCGAGCAGCGCACCAGCGAGGACTACCTGCCGCTCGGAGACATCATGGAGGGCGCGCTCGACGAGATCGAGGCGATCGGCTCACGCAGCGGCGAGATGACCGGCGTGCCCACGGGGTTCACGGACTTCGACTCGCTCACCAACGGTCTGCACCCGGGCCAGATGATCGTCATCGCCGCGCGTCCCGCCATGGGTAAGTCCACGCTCGCGCTGGACTTCGCCCGGGCCGCGTCTATCAAGAACAACCTGCCGAGCGTCATCTTCTCCCTGGAAATGGGCCGCAACGAGATCGCGATGCGTCTGCTGTCCGCCGAGGCCCGTGTCGCTCTGCATCACATGCGTTCCGGCACGATGACCGACGACGACTGGACACGTTTGGCCCGGCGCATGCCGGACGTCTCGGCGGCACCGCTCTTCATCGACGACTCGCCCAACCTGTCGATGATGGAGATCCGCGCCAAGTGCCGCCGCCTGAAGCAGCGCAACGACATCAGGCTGGTCGTCATCGACTACCTCCAGCTGATGCAGTCCGGTGGGTCCAAGCGTGCCGAGAACCGTCAGCAGGAGGTCTCGGACATGTCCCGTAACCTCAAGCTCCTCGCCAAGGAGTTGGAGATCCCGGTCATCGCGCTCTCCCAGCTGAACCGCGGTCCCGAGCAGCGCACGGACAAGAAGCCGATGGTCTCCGACCTGCGTGAGTCCGGCTCCATCGAGCAGGACGCCGACATGGTCATCCTGCTGCACCGCGAGGACGCCTACGAGAAGGAGTCGCCGCGCGCGGGCGAGGCCGACCTGATCGTGGCCAAGCACCGTAACGGCCCGACGGCGACGATCACGGTCGCCTTCCAGGGCCACTACTCGCGGTTCGTCGACATGGCGCAGACCTGACCTGACCGTGGTCTCGCGCTCGCGACGCCAGCCCGGAATGTGCTCGACGCGGCGAGGCCGGGGCGGGTGGACTGGGGCCCATGACGACATCTCAGGAAGAGCTGCTTCCCGGCACGCGTCGCGCACTGCTGCACCGGATCGCCGTCGCTCAGGCCGAAGGACGGGCTCCGTCGCTCGTCGCGGCCGTCGTGCGGGACGGGAAACCGGTGTGGACAGGTGCGCGGACCTCGGTTGAGGGGCATGCGCCGGATGAGAACGTGCAGTACCGGATCGGCTCGATCACCAAGACCTTCACGGCGGTTCTCGTCCTGCGGCTGCGCGACGAGGGTGCGCTGGACCTCGGGGATCCGCTGGAGAAGCACCTCCCGGGCACCGGTGTGGGGGAGGCGACCGTCGCCGAACTGCTCGCGCACGCCGGAGGGCTGGCGGCCGAGACGCCGGGGCCGTGGTGGGAGCGGAGCCCCGGGTCGCTGCGGCCCGAACTCTCCGATGTGCTGGGCGAGCGGCCCCGGCTGTCTGCTCCCGGCCGACGGTTCCACTACTCGAACCCGGGTTACGCGCTGCTCGGCGCGCTCGTCGAGAGGCTGCGCGGCGCCTCCTGGGAGGAAGTCCTTCGGCGCGAAGTGCTCGAACCCCTGGGTCTGCATCGCACGAGCGTGCGACCTCAGGCGCCGCATGCGGGGGGCTGGGCGGTGCATCCCTGGGCCGACGTGATGCTCCCGGAGCCCACCGAGGATCTGGGGCGCATGGCCCCGGCAGGGCAACTGTGGTCGACCACGGGCGACTTGGCGCGCTTCGCGGCCTTCCTGGTCAACGGCGACGAACGGGTATTGAGCGCCGAGTCGCTGCGGGAGATGAGGACACCGGCAGCGCCCCACGACGCGGCGGACGTGGCGAGCGGCTACGCCTACTGCCTGGGGATGGAGATCCGGCGGCGGAACGGGCGCTCTCTGGTCGGACACACCGGTTCGCTGCCCGGCTTCCTCGCGTGTCTCATGATCGGTGTCGAGGAGGACGTGGCGGCGGTCGTCCTGGCCAACTGCACCTCGGGCCCGCTGCTGTTCTCCGTCGCGGCCGACCTGGTTCGCATCGTCGCCGAGGCGGAACCCCGCATCCCCTCCCCGTGGAAGCCCTTGAGCGAGGTGGATCCTTCGGTGCTGGATCTGACGGGCCAGTGGTACTGGGGGACGCACGCGTTCGCGCTACGGCTGACGGCCGACGGGCTCCTCTCGCTGGGGCCGCTGACCGGCAGTGGCCGCCGCTCGCGGTTCCGCCCGAACGGCGACGGCACATGGACGGGGCTGGAGGGCTACTACGCGGGCGAGCTCCTGAAGGCCGTACAGCGGCCGGACGGATCCGTGAGCCATCTGGACCTCGGCTCGTTCGTGTTCACGCGTCAGCCGTACGACGAGGCGGCTCCTGTGCCGGGTGGAGTCGATCCGGAGGGGTGGCGCGGGATCGGCTAGGCGGCGACAACAAGGGGCGCTCTGTTTCACGTGAAACAGAGCGCCCCTCGCATGCCGGTCACAGGGGGAGCTTGAAGCCCGTGTGGGAGGCCGTGAAGCCCAGCCGCTCGTAGAAGCGGTGGGCGTCGGTGCGCGAAGTATCGGAAGTCAGCTGGACCAACTGGCAGCCCGAGTCCCGGGATTCGCTGATCGCCCATTCGATGAGCTGTGTTCCCAGGCCGCTGCCGCGCTCGTCGGCGTGGATGCGCACGCCTTCGATGATCGACCTGGTCGTACCGCGTCGGGACAGCCCGGGAACGATCGTGAGCTGGAGTGTGCCGACGACCCGGCCCTCTCGGACCGCCACGACCAGACGCTGGTTGGGGTCGGCGCTGAGCCGCTCGAGCGCGGTCAGGTATGGCGCCAGGTCGTCCGGTGACTCACGCTGTGCGCCCAGAGGGTCGTCAGCGAGCATTCCGACGATCGCCGGGACGTCGTCGGCGACGGCGGCACGTATCTCAAGATCTCCCATGGACGCACCCTACGCAGAGACGGTCGGCGCGGAAGCGTCCTATGCGGGCACCGGGGCCTTCAGTGTCTCGATCACCCGGACCAGTGGGGCCAGCTCGGGGTTCTTCGCCGCCTCGTCCAGAGCCTCACGCAGGGCGGCGTCATTGGTCGGCCGTGCCGCTTCCAGCAACGCGAGGCCGGTCTCGGTGACGTTCGTGTAGATGCCCCGGCGGTCGGTGGGGCACAGATAGCGCTCCAGGAGCCCGCGGTCCTCGAGGCGGGTGACCAGGCGCGTGGTGGCGCTCTGGCTGAGCACGACCGCGTCGGCGACCTGCTTCATCTGCAGATGGCCGCCGTCCCCGTCGTGTTGCCGGCTGAGCACGTCCAGCAGGGAGTACTCCCGCGCGCTCAGGTCGTGCTTGGCCTGTAGGGCGCGCTCGATGTGGCCCTCGATCCTCCCGTGCAGCAGGGAAAGGGCGCACCAGCCCTGGGCGAGCGCGGTGAGCGCGGGGTCCGTCGCTGTCATTGGCGTTTCCTCCGTCCCGGAGCGGCTGACACCCAGGGTAGAGCAGCATCGCAATTGACGGCATTTGCCCATAGCCCGCGCATGCAACTATTGTGGACGCACGTAAAGCGCTCCTGCAATCTTCTGGGAAGGTAACCCTCCATGCCTCTCGCGCTTCTGGCCCTCGCGATCGGGGCCTTCGGGATCGGAACGACGGAATTCGTGATCATGGGCTTGCTGCCCCAGGTCGCGGGCGATTACGGGGTCTCCATCCCCACCGCCGGGTTCCTGGTGACCGGCTACGCACTCGGTGTGATGTTCGGCGCCCCGCTGATGACCGTTCTCGGCACCAAGGTCTCCCGCAAGCGGATGCTGATGGCGCTGATGGGCCTCTTCATCGTCGGCAACCTGCTCTCGGCTCTCGCTCCTGTCTTCTCCGTCATGCTGATCGGCCGGATCGTCGCCTCGCTGGCCCATGGCGCCTTCTTCGGTATCGGATCGGTCGTCGCGGCCGAACTGGTGGCCCCGGACAAGAAGGCCGGAGCCATTTCGATGATGTTCACCGGTCTGACCGTCGCCAACGTCGTCGGCGTCCCGCTGGGCACGCTCGTCGGGCAGTCCGTCGGCTGGCGCGTGACCTTCGGCATCGTCGCCGCCCTCGGTGTCATCGGCCTGGCCGGCATCGCCCGGCTCGTCCCCGACATGCCCAAGCCGGAGGGCGTGCGCCTGCGGCACGAGCTGGCCGCCTTCAAGAACGTGCAGGTGCTGCTCGCGATGGCGATGACCGTCCTCGGCTTCGGCGGTGTCTTCGCGGCCATCACCTACATCGCGCCGATGATGACGCACGTCGCCGGCTTCGCCGACGGCTCCGTCACCTGGCTGCTGGTCCTCTTCGGCCTCGGCATGGTCGGCGGCAACCTCGTCGGCGGCAAGTTCGCCGACCGCGCCCTGATGCCCATGCTGTACGTCTCCCTGAGCGCCCTGGCCGTCGTCCTGGCGCTGTTCACCCTCACCGCGCACGACAAGCTGCTGTCAGCCGTCACGATCGCTCTGATCGGCGCCCTGGGCTTCGCCACCGTCCCGCCGCTCCAGAAGCGGGTCCTCGACCAGGCGCACGGCGCCCCGACCCTGGCCTCCGCCGTGAACATCGGCGCCTTCAACCTCGGCAACGCCCTCTCCGCGTGGCTCGGCGGCCTCGTGATCGGCGCGGGCTTCGGCTACACCGCCCCCAACTGGGTCGGTGCCGGCCTGGCCGCGGGCGCCCTGCTCCTGGCCTTCCTCTCGGCCGCTCTCGAGCGCCGCGCCGGTGTCCCCAGCGCCGTGGTCGCGGGAGCCGCGCCGGCCGAGCAGCGGACCGCCGTCCACCACTGAGCGACCGGGCCCTTCCTGACCGGACCAACCTGCAAGTTCCCTAGGAGAACTGCCTCATGAGCACCACGACAGCCGTGATCCCGCTGACCACCCAGGACGCCGAGGTCCTCGTCACCGCCGCCCGCCGAGCCGCCGAGGCCGCAGGCGCGACCGTCAGCGTCACCGTCCTGGACGCGGGCGCCCATCTGCTCGCCTTCCGGCGCGACGACCGTGCCGTGCTGATCTCCGGCGAGACCAGCACCCGCAAGGCCTACACCGCTCTCCAGTTGAACGCTCCCACCGCCGACCTCGTCGACGCCGTGCAGCCCGGAGGCCCCTTCCACACGCTGCCGACCGCGCTCGACCGGCCGCTGCTGTTCATCGCGGGCGGCGTGCCGGTGCACCGCGACGGTCGCCTGCTCGGCGCGATCGGCGTCGGCGGTGGCGCCCCGGAGCAGGACCACGCCTTCGCCACGACCGCCGTGGAGGCCCTTGTCTGACCTGGCCCCGCAACGCGACTACGCCGGCTCCCCGATCCTGGGGAGCCGGCGTAGTCGTATGGGCCCTTCAGCCCGCCGCGACCGTGACCGGCGCGAACCGGCGGGTCCAGTCTCCGGGCAGCTCGGTGATCCCGTACACCATCACCGAGTTGAAGGCGATGGACGCCATTCCGCGCTCCTTCACCCACGCGAGGAGCTCTTCGTGCCGTACGTCGATATCGGTGCGCAGCGGGCGATCGGTGTGAGCCGCGAGGGAGGCGATGAGCGCCTGGGCGACCGCCGTGTCACGTGCGATGAGAGGGCCGACGACATGGGTGTCCATGTTGGGCCAGGCGGCCGCGTATCCGATGATCCGCCCGTCCTGCTCGGCCACGCGCAACTGGTCGGCGAAGGCGGGCAGTCGCGTGATGATGTGAGTGCGGTCGGTCCCGAACGCCTGCTCGTCGAGCCGGAGGATGGCGGCGAGGTCCTCGGCGGTCGCGGCGCGAGTGGCGACTTTCGGCTCCGGTCCGCCCCCCGTGAAGTGCCCGCTGACCATCTCCGCCCGCCCGGTGACCTTGAAGCCGAGTTCCTCGTAGAGAGGGCGGCCGTTCGGGGTCGCGTGCAGGGTGAGGGGCGTGGGGCCCATCGTTGAGACGACATGGCGCATCAGCCGGCGTCCGACGCCCTGTCCCGCATGCCGCTCGGCGACCAGGACCATGCCGATCGCCGCCAGGGCGGGGTGTTCGTGCGGTCCGTACTCGGTGACGACACAGGCGCTCACGAGGCCGCCGTCGGGGTCATCGATGCCGTAGCCCTTCCCGGCTGTGAGGAGGAAGCCCCACTTGTGCTCCTCCCGTGGCCACCCCCGGTCCTGAGACAAATCGGCGCAGGCGGCGAGATCGCGGAGCGTCAGACGACGGATGGGCAGAGAGGCAAGGGAAGGAGTCGGCACGCAGGTCAGGCTGTCCGACAGGGACCCCTGACGTCCACCTGTTTCCCCGGACCCATACGAGCTTTTGGCCAGTTGTAGCCGTCTGCACAGAGAGCTGTCAGACGCCGGACGTTTCACGTGAAACACCGGCGTGATGGGCAGTAGTTGGCGGCACTGATGATTCGCGCGGTGCCCTTATTCGTGACGGGGGAAGGGGGACTTGTGTGCACGGCGGTGGCCGGTAGGGTCGACTCCGGTTCGCATTCGGGGCGGGTGACCCGTTCCGTGCGGGCCGCGTGCAAGGCAATGCAGCCTAATGGGACGGAGAGATCGAAGACCCACGTTTTCGGTTATGCGACTGAGCCGTCCAGACGAGTGGGAAGCTCGGGTGAGAACACTGCGGGCAATGTCACACTCTTGCCTACTTGTCCGTACGGAGCCGAAATACGGGTTGAATGTGGCCGCATTGGCCACGACATGGATGGGAACGCAGTCCGTCCACGGGGGAAAGCAGGCACCTTCCGACTAGGGAAGTGCGCAGACCGACCGAAAGATGCTCGAGGCGAGGCACACCATGGACGCTCCGACCACCACGTCGGCCGACAACGGCACTTCCGGCGGCGGGGGCGGCTGGTTCACGCCCCGCAAGAAGCCGACCACGACGCCGGACAGCGAGTCCGGTACGCCTGAGGGGCGTCGCCCGGCCGCGGTACGCCCCGTGGGCAGGCCGACCGCCGCTCCGGAGACTCCGGCCGACGGCACGACGGTGCCGCCCGCTTCGACGACCGGCGGCGCGAGCACCGGTGGGCCGGAACAGGGACGTGAGCCCCCGGAAGCGATACCCACGCCCTCCCCCCTGGCCGCACAGCACGCCTCGTCTCCCGCGGCCGCAGGCGTCGCCGCCTCCTCGTCAGCAGGTCCCGCGCCCACGGCGCTCACACCGGCGCCCTTCGCCTCCACCGCACCCGGCCCCGACGAGACGCGGGTCCCCTCCCAGCGGCCCGCCCCCGTGTCGACCCCGGGCCAAGCCGCCTCCGCCCCGGCCAGGGAGGCGTCCCCGGACGCCATCCTCATCCGCCGCGCCATGGCCGAGGTCGCACCCGTGGCCGAGAAGGTCACGTCGTACTTCTACGCCCTGCTCTTCGTCCGCTACCCGGACCTGCGGCCGCTGTTCCCGGCCGCGATGGACACCCAGCGGGACCGGCTGCTCAAGGCGCTGCTGACGGCCGCCGAGCACATCGACAACACCGAGGTCCTGGTCGACTACCTCCAGAACCTCGGCCGCGGCCACCGGAAGTACGGAACGCGGGCCGAGCACTACCCGGCCGTCGGGGAATGCCTCATCGGCGCCCTGAGCAAGTACGCCGCCGAGGTCTGGAACGAGGAGATGGAGGCGGCCTGGGTCCGGGCGTACACCACCATCTCGCAGGTGATGATCGACGCGGCGGCCAGGGACGAACTGCGTGCCCCGCCCTGGTGGTACGCCGAGGTCGTCACGCACGACCTCAGAACTCCCGACGTCGCGGTCATCACCGTCCGACCCGACCAGCCGTACCCCTTCCTCGCCGGGCAGTACACGAGCGTCGAGACGCCCTGGTGGCCCCGGATCTGGCGGCACTACTCCTTCGCCTCGGCGCCCCGCTCCGACGGCCTGCTGTCGTTCCACGTGAAGGCCGTTCCGGCGGGGTGGGTTTCCAACGCCCTGGTGCACCGTGCCCGCCCCGGCGACATCATCCGGCTCGGTCCGCCCGCCGGCGCCATGACCGTGGACCACACCACCGAGAGCGGCCTGCTCTGCGTGGGCGGCGGCACCGGCATAGCGCCCATCAAGGCACTGGTCGAAGACGTCGCCGAGCACGGGGACCGCCGGCCGGTCGAGGTCTTCTACGGGGCCCGCACGGATCACGACCTGTACGACATCGACACCATGCTCCGCCTCCAGCAGAGCCACCCCTGGCTCTCGGTCCGCGCGATCATCGACCAGCAGGCGAACCAGCAACTGCCGGACGCGATACGCGCCTACGGACCATGGGACGAGTTCGAGGCCTATCTCTCGGGCCCGCCCGGGATGATCCGCAGCGGTGTGGACGCCCTGAGGGACGTCGGCATCCCGTCGGACCGCATACGGCACGACTCCGTGGAGGAACTGGTCGCGGCCGGGTCCTGATCCGCTGCCGGTGTCAGCCCAGGTCGGGGGCGTGCATAGCGCGTACGCCCTCGATGTTGCCGTCCAGGTAATGCCGCAGCGACAGCGGCACCAGGTGGACGGAGGCGATCCCGACACGGGTGAAGGGCACGCGCACGATCTCGTACTCACCGACGGGTTCGTCCACCTCGGGGCCGTGGCGGAGGGACGGGTCCATGGACTCAAGGTGGCAGACGAAGAAGTGCTGCACCTTCACACCGGTCGCGCCGCCGTCCTCCCCGATGTGCTCCATGGTGTCCACGAAGCAGGGCACCACATCGGTGATCTTGGCGCCGAGCTCCTCGTACACCTCTCGGTGCAAGGCGTCGACGACGGTCGAGTCGTCGGGCTCGACCCCGCCGCCGGGAGTGAGCCAGTAGGGATCCACGCCCGGCTTGGTGCGCTTGATCAGGATCAGGTCGTCACCGTCCAGCAGAACGGCACGGGCGGTGCGCTTGACCACAGGTCGGACGGTCATGAGTGAAATGTGGCCCGGCTGGTTCCACGTGAAACATCGCGAATCGTCACCGGCCGAGCCCTCAGAGTGAGGCACTGTCCCGGCACCTCAGCACCAGTCGGCCGAGGCTCGCTGCAACCACTCATGGGCACGCGCTATGTGAGGCATCGCGAGCGTCCCGGTGCGGACCACCAGGAAGTAGGTCCGCAGCGGCGGGACCGCCGGCTCGTGCAGGGCGACGACGTGACCCCGCTCCAGCGCGGCCGCACACAGATAGCGCGGGAGCACCGCCAGGCCCGCCCCCGCGACCGCACAGGCCAGGACCGCACGCAGGTCGGGAACGATGACCGTGCCCGGGGCGGCGGGGCGCGAGTCGAAGACGGAGGCCCAGTAGCGGGAGACGAAGGGCAGGGACTCGTGCACCTCCACCACGGGCACCTGCTCAAGGGATGGTTCCGGCTTACGGTCCGGCTGCCCGGCGCCGATCTGTTCGGCCCAGCGCGGGGCGGCGACCAGGACGTGCTCCTCGTCGCAGAGCGCAGTCGCCGTGAGCAGGGCGCCCCGTGGCTGGGCCGTACTGATGGCCAGATCGTGATGCCCGGCGGACAGTCCTTCCAGCGTTTCCTCGGCGTTTCCGAAGGAGGCGCGCAGGGCGAAGCCCTGACCGTCCTCGCCGATCAGCTCCGTGAGCGCGGGCAGGGCTCGTTCGGCGGTGAACTCCGGAGGTCCGGCGAGATGCAGCGTCCGTAAGGAGGAGTCGTCGTCGAGGCCGGTCTCCGTTATCTCCACCAGGGCGTCGAGATGCGGCGCGGCCTTGTGGGCGAGTTCGTCGCCGATGCTCGTCGGTGTCACACCACGGGCCTGCCGCAGGAACAGCGGGCGTCCCAGCTGCCGCTCCAGCGTCCGTATCTGCGAGGTGACGGCGGGCTGGGAGAGGCCGAGCAGGGCGGCGGCGCGAGTGAAGGAGCCGGCCCGGTGCACGGTCACGAAGGTCCGCAGCAAGGCCAGATCCACCGCACGCTCTCCCCTCTTCGGCCCCGCTCCCGGCCCTACGGCCGCGCTCAACTATAAATAAGTCGATAGGTCTCTGTCGCTACTGTGATTGGACACTGACAGAGAGTCAACTAGCCTTGGTCGCGCGGTTCTTGCGCGCGGAACCGGAGGACGGTCCGAGCCACGAGGGGGGAGGCTCGGACCGTCCGTGGGGGAGATCAGGCTGCCGACGTGTCCAGTGCCCGCAGTACGTCCGCCACCAGGTCCTCCGGGTCCTCGGCTCCGACCGACAGGCGGATGAAGCCCTCCGGGACCGCGTCGCCGCCCCAGCGTCCCCGGCGTTCGGCCGTGGACCGTACTCCGCCGAAGCTCGTCGCGTCGTCCACGAGCCGCAGCGCGTCGAGGAAACGGTCGGCCCGCGCGCGCGTGGGCAGGGTGAACGACACCACGCACCCATAGCGCCGCATCTGCTGAGCCGCGATCTTGTGCGCCGGGTCGTCGGGGAGTCCGGGATAGCGCAGTCCGGTCACCTCGGGACGCTCGCGCAGCGCTTCGGCGACCGCCAGGGCGGTCGTGCTCTGCCGGTCGACCCGCAGCTGCAGCGTCGCGATCGAACGGTGCGCGAGCCAGGCTTCCATGGGCCCGGGAATCGCTCCGACGACCTTGCGCCAGCGGCGTACGGCGGCCATGGCCTCGGCGTCACGGCCGACGACGTAGCCCAGGAGGATGTCGCCGTGCCCCGTGAGTTGCTTGGTGCCGCTGGCCACCGCGAAGTCGGCGCCGAGCTCCAAGGGGCGCTGGCCGAGCGGCGTCGCGAGGGTGTTGTCGACGGCCACCAGGGCACCACGCGTGTGTGCCGCGTCGGCGAGCCGCCGGATGTCGCAGACGTCGAGCCCGGGGTTGGACGGCGTCTCGATCCACAGCAGCTTCGCGCCGTCCAGGACGTCGAGCTGGGCGTCGCCGCGGGTCGGCGCGGTGCGCACCTCGATGCCGTATGCCTCCAGCTGGCCGCGGACCAGGGGCAGTGCCTGATACCCGTCGTCGGGCAGGACGCACACATCACCGGTGCGCAGCTGGGAGAAGAGCACGGCCGAAGTCGCGGCCATGCCTGAGGCGAAGACGAGCGTCTCGACATCGTCCCGGCCGGGCGCCTCCAGCTCGCCGACGGCGCGCTCCAGCAGGGTCCAGGTCGGGTTCTCGTCACGGCCGTAGGTGTACGGGCCGGTCGGGTCGCCCGGCAGATGGAAGTGGGCGGCGAACACCGGTCCGGGCAGCGTGGGCTCGTACTTGACCGGCTCGGGCAGCCCGGCCCGTACGGTCCGCGTGCCGTCGCCGGTGTCGGCGGCGGTCAGGGCCGCGTCGCCCGTCGATCCGCCCTGGTCACCTGTCGCCGACTCACTCATGCCACTCGTCCCTCCACGTCCTCACGCACTGCGGCAAGCAGACCGGCGCTCGCCGCCTCCACCATCTCAAGGCACTCGTCGAAACCGTCCGCGCCCCCGTAGTAGGGGTCCGGTACGTCGCGGTCATCGCCGGCGGCGGGGTCGTAGGAGCGGAGCAGCCGGACCTTCCGCGCGTCCTCCTCCGTGGGCGCGAGGCGGCGCAGGACGCCGAGGTGGCCGGAGTCGAGGGCGACGACCAGGTCGAGGTGGGAGAACCACGACGGCTGGAACTGCCGGGCCGTGTGGCCGGTGGCGTAGCCGTTCTCCGCCAGGACGGCCGCCGTGCGCGGGTCGGCGCCGTCGCCCTCGTGCCAGCCGCCCGTGCCTGCGCTGTCGACCTCGACCAGGCCGTCGAGTCCGGCCTCCGCCACGCGGGCCCGGAAGACGATCTCGGCCATCGGGGAACGGCAGATGTTCCCCGTGCAGACGAAGCAGACGCGATACGTCATAGGCGTTCAGTCCCCGTCGGGCAGGACGACGTGCAGGGCCCAGGAGACCACAGAGATGATCAGGCCGCCCAGGACGGCCGTCCAGAAGCCGTCCACCTGGAAGCTCAGGTCGAACTGGTCGGCCAGCCACGAGGTCAGCAACAGCATCAGCGCGTTGACGACCAGGGTGAACAGGCCGAGCGTCAATATCAGCAGCGGGAGGCTGAGCAGCTTGACGAGCGGCTTGACCAGGAAGTTCACCAGGCCGAAGATCAGCGCGACGATGATCAGGGTGCCGATCTTCTTGCCCGTGCTGTCACCGGTCAGGGTGATCTTGTCGAGCAGCCATACGGCGACCGCCAGGGCACCGGCGTTGGCGATCGTCTTGACTACGAAATTCTTCATGTGTCTGATCGTGGCAGACCTGATCGGGCACGGGCACTAGAGGCAGGGGCGGACTAGGCGATGAAGGCATTCCGGCTGGACGAACTGGAGGCGGAGCGCGCCGCCAACGAGGGCGCCTACCTGCAGTTTCTGCGGGCGCAGAACATGTCGGTCGGTCTGTACGCCCTCGACGCGGGCGAGCAGGATCCACAGAAGCCGCACAATCAGGACGAGGTCTACTTCGTTGTGAGCGGCCGTGCCGCGATCACCGTCGGCCTGGAGACGACCCAGGTGGCACGCGGCAGCGTGGTCTACGTGCCGGCGGGCGTCGCCCACAAGTTCCACCACATCACCGAGGACCTCAGGGTGCTGGTGGTGTTCTCTCCGCCCGAGAGCTGACGGACCGCCTCGGGGTTCCCTAGGGGTTCGGTCAGGGGAGGACAAGGGGTGCGAAGCCTCCGCCCGGCCCCCTCCCGGACCTAGCATCGAGTGCGGAACGTCAGAAGACCGACAGGACCCGGCACTCGAACGGGTGGAGAGGTAAGGACGAGGCGATGCGAGAGATCTTCACGGGACTGCCGTGGTGGGTGAAGTGGATCGCGGTGCCGGTCATCGCCCTGGTCGTGTTCGGCGGGCTGATCGCCAGTGTGGTCGGCTTCGTCATCGGACTGCTCTTCAAGGTGCTGGTCTTCGTGGCGCTCGTCGGCGGACTGATCTATGTCGTACGGAAGTTCACGTCGAGCTCCTCGTCGCGCAGCGACTGGTGAGACCGGTGGGAAACCGGTGGGGGTAGCGGGAAACACTCGGAATGACCCGTTCCCTCGGGCGGGGGAAGTTTCCCGGCCGGGCCGTCTGCGTGCGGTGGCAGACGAATAGAGTCCGGCTCGACGCGGGGACATCCCCGCGAGCGGCACACACCCCCACCCGTGTTCCTCCGCACGGGTCGGGCCCCTCGCGCTTCGGGAGTGACCCTTGGCCCCGGCTGACATCGCACCGGCCCACCTGCGCAGCGTCCCCGCGCAACCGCGCTCGGCGGCACCCTGCACACCACCGCCTGCCACCACACCACCCCCTCCCGCCGGACCCCCGCCTCCGGCGACCCTCATCGGATCCGTGCAGCGCGCCATGCGCCTGCTGGAAACCGTCGCCGGACATGACTACGGCGCCCCCGCCAAGCAACTCGCCCGCGAGACCGGGCTGGCACTGCCCACGACGTACCACCTGCTGCGCACCCTCGTGCACGAGGGCTATCTGCGCCGGGACAAGGGCCTGTTCTTCCTCGGTGAGGCCGCCGAACGGCTGAGCGGCAGCGGGGCGCGGCAGAAACGTCGCAGCACGGTGGTCGACACGCTCGCCCAGTGGCGAGACCTGCTCGGCGTCCCCGTCTACTACGCGGCGTACCGCGAGGGCGAGATCGAAGTCATGTGCGTTTCCGAGACCCCGGGCATCCCGGCGGTCGAGGAGTGGGCCGACTTCCGGGAGACCGGGCACGCGCATGCCATCGGGCAGTGCCTGCTGTCCCAGCTGGACGAGGAGGCCCGTCGCGATCACCTCGACCGCTACCCGGTGCAGCCCCTCACGCCGTACACGGTGCGGGACAACCACAGCCTGCTCCGGCGTCTGGAGCGGATGCGGCGGATGGAACCGGTGACCGAGCGTCAGGAGTACGCCCTGGGCGCGGTCTGCGCGGCGATTCCGCTCACCCTCGGCACCACGGCCGCGACGATGGCCATCTCCCTGCCCGCCCATCAGGAGGACCGGCTGCTGCCCGCGGCCCGGCAGTTGCAGAGCGAGATCGAGCGGCGACTCGGTTCGCTGGCGCTCTCTATCAGTATGTGAAAACTCACTCCTTGTGATCTGCTGTGTACGTTCAGCAAGATTCCACCAAGTGTCAGAGGTTCGTTCCCGGCCAGTCACGGCGAATGACGGGGTTAGCGATGCGCGAGTCCGTACAAGCAGAGGTCATGATGAGCTTTCTCGTCTCCGAGGAGCTCTCCTTCCGCATTCCGGTGGAGCTGCGCTATGAGACCAGTGATCCCTATGCCGTCCGGCTGACGTTCCACCTGCCCGGTGACGCGCCGGTGACGTGGGCCTTCGGCCGGGAGCTGCTGATCGACGGCGTCGGCCGACCGTGCGGCGAGGGTGATGTGCGGGTCACTCCCGTCGAACCGGACACGCTGGGCGAGGTGCTGATCAGGCTTCAGGTCGGCAGCGACCAGGCGTTGTTCCGGTCCTCCACGGCGCCGCTCGTCGCCTTCCTCGACCGCACCGACAAGCTGGTGCCGCTGGGTCAGGAAGGCTCGCTCGCCGACTTCGACGCCCACCTCGACGAGGCGCTGGACCGCATCCTGGCGGAACAGGGCGCCGGGTGAGACACCCGGCGGGCGGCACGGTGGAGTAACGCTTCGCCGGATGCCGCCGAGGCGTGCGGGAACGCTTCGGCGGAGTGGCGCTGGGACGTCTGGCTCAGAGACGTCAGCGCTTACGCCGCCGGCCCCTCCCCCCGCGTGCCGGGACCGCCGAGGCTTCCACGGCGCGCTCCTCCTTGGGGCGGTCGGCCGAGACCACGAGAGCGGCCAGAACGGTGGTGACCGGCACCGAGGCGACCAGGCCGATCGAACCGACCAGCGTGCGCACGATCTCCTCCGCGACCAGCTCGCTGTTGGCGACCGTCCCCACACCGCTCTGCGCGATGGAGAACAGCAGCAGCAGCGGCAGGGCGGCACCCGCATAGGCGAGGACGAGCGTGTTGACGACCGAGGCGATGTGGTCGCGGCCGATCCGGATGCCCGCGCGGTACAGCCCGCGCCAACCCATCGACGGATTGGCCTCGTGCAGCTCCCAGACCGACGACGTCTGCGTGACCGTCACGTCGTCGAGCACACCGAGTGAGCCGATGATGATGCCGGCGAGCAGCAGACCGCTCATGTCGATCGTCGGGTAGAGGCCGTGGATCAGGCCGGTGTTGTCGTCCGTGTTGCCGGTGAGCGCGGCCCAGTCGATGAACACCGAGCCGAGAACGCCGATCAGCAACAGGGAGATGAGGGTGCCGAGCACCGCCACGGAGGTTCGTGCGGACAAACCATGACATAGGTACAAGGCGATGAGCATGATGGCGCTCGAGCCCACCACCGCCACGACCAGCGGGTTCGAGCCCTGCAGGATCGCGGGCAGGATGAAGAAGTTCAGTACCAGGAAGCTCATGGCCAGTGCGATGAGGGCCATGACCCCCCGCAGCCGCCCGACGACCACGACGGCGACCGCGAAGATGCCGGCCAGCACGGCCAAGGGCAGACGGCGGTTGACGTCGGTGACCGAGTACTGCAGGTCCTTCGGTGCGGAGGGCTCGTAGGCGACCACGACCTTCTGGCCCTCGTGCAACTGGCGGGACTGGTCCGGCTGGATGATCTCGGTGAAGGTTCGGCCCTTGTCCTTGCCGCTGTCGACCCGGATCGTCGCCCGCTTGCAGGTGCCCTTCTCCTGCTGAACCGCGGAGGAGCCCTCGGCGGTGGAGGTGTCACCGGTCGGCGGGACTCCGGAGGCGCCGGCCTCCTTGCAGCTGATCTCCACGACCTTGGTGACCGAGGCCTGCTCGGTCTGCCGGTCGAAGCCGACGCCGGTGCGCTCGTGCGACGGGGCGCCGCCCGGCCACAGCACAACGAGACCGACCAGCACGGCCGCACCGAACGGGATCAGGATCGCCGCGATGATCTTGCGCAGATGCATGGAGACGGGCGCGGCCGGACCGTGGCTGTGCGAATGCCCGTGCCCGCCACCTGGCGCGGAACCAGGGCCGTGCCCGTCGCCTCCGCCGGTCCCGGAACCGTGCCCGTGCCCTGAGCCGGGTCCCTGCCCGTGCCCGGGTCCGTGCCCGTCTCCGGAACCCGGTCCCTGCCCGTCGCCGGGGCCGACTCCATGCCCACCGGCTGAGCCGCCGCCCTGGCCGTTGCCCGGCCCGTATCCCCCGGCAGAGCCGGAACCACGCTCACCA
Source organism: Streptomyces sp. NPDC044719 (assembly GCF_056433405.1). NCBI lineage: Bacteria > Bacillati > Actinomycetota > Actinomycetes > Kitasatosporales > Streptomycetaceae > Streptomyces > Streptomyces sp. NPDC044719. The sequence continues at coordinate 213,749 of NZ_JBWKHE010000003.1, read as the reverse complement.
CCGGCCCTGGGGCCTGCCCCGGGACCGAATCCAGCCCCCGGCCCATACCCGGACCCGGGGACAAAATCGTGGCCGTCTCCCCGGCCGTTGCCGTTTCCGGCGCCGGATCCGCGAGGCGGCTCGGGCGGTGGGTAAGGGGGACGCTGCGTCGTGGTCACCGACCGATCATCGCAAGAACGAGGGGGGCCCTCTGTTCACCGCGCCAGAATTGCCGCTAGCGTGGAGGCACCTTTTGTACACGCGGGAGCTCGGAGCACCGGGCTGAGAGGGCGCTGACCTCCGTCCCAGCGATGTTTCACATGAAACATCACCGAAGTCGAGTGATGTTTCACACGGAACGTCGGCAGACGGAAACCGCTGCGTCGACCGCCGAACCTGTTACCGGGTAATGCCGGCGTAGGGAGTAGGTCTCATGACCGACAAGGACGCACGCACGCCTGCCTCCGTTCAGGACGCACAGTCCGAGGAGGCCGGGAAGTCCATCGGCTGGCACAAGGCGTACGTCGAGGGCACTCGCCCCGACCTGCGCGTGCCGGTTCGTCAGGTGCATCTCACCAACGGACAGGCTGTCACGCTGTACGACACCTCGGGCCCGTACACCGATCCATCCATCGACACCGACGTCCGCAGGGGCCTGCCGCCGCTGCGCGAGAACTGGATCATCTCCCGCGGCGACACCGAGGAGTACGCGGGCCGCCCCGTCCGTCCCGAGGACGACGGCATCAAGCACACCTCGCCCCGCGGCGGCCTCCGCAACCTCGACGCCGTCTTCCCCGGCCGCCCGCGCCAGCCGCGGCGCAGCCGGGACGGTGCGGCGGTCACGCAGCTCGCGTACGCCCGCCGGGGCGAGATCACGCCCGAGATGGAGTACGTGGCCATTCGGGAGAACGTCTCGCCCGAGGTGGTCCGCGACGAGATAGCCGCGGGCCGGGCCGTGCTGCCGGCCAACGTCAACCACCCGGAGATCGAGCCGATGATCATCGGCAAGAGGTTCCTGGTGAAGGTCAACGCCAACATCGGCAACTCGGCGGTGACGTCCTCCATCGAGGAGGAGGTCGAGAAGATGACCTGGGCGACCCGCTGGGGCGCCGACACGGTCATGGACCTCTCCACGGGCCGCAACATCCACACCACGCGTGAGTGGGTGCTGCGCAACTCCCCCGTCCCCATCGGCACCGTGCCGCTCTACCAGGCCCTGGAGAAGGTCGACGGCCGGGCCGAGGAGCTGACCTGGGAGGTCTACAAGGACACGGTCATCGAACAGGCCGAGCAGGGCGTGGACTACATGACGGTCCACGCGGGCGTGCGCCTGGCCTATGTGCCGCTGACGGCCAACCGCAAGACAGGCATCGTCTCGCGCGGCGGCTCGATCATGGCCGCCTGGTGTCTCGCGCACCACCGGGAGTCGTTCCTGTACGAGCACTTCGAGGAACTCTGCGAGATCCTCGCCGCGTACGACGTCACGTACTCGCTCGGCGACGGCCTGCGGCCCGGCTCCATCGCGGACGCCAACGACGAGGCACAGTTCGCGGAACTGCGAACTCTCGGGGAACTCAACCGGATCGCCAAGCGTTTCAACGTACAGACCATGATCGAAGGCCCGGGCCATGTCCCGATGCACAAGATCAAGGAGAACATCGACCTTCAGCAGGAGATCTGCGATGAAGCTCCGTTCTATACGCTCGGCCCGCTGACCACGGACGTCGCCCCGGCGTACGACCACATCACCTCCGGCATCGGTGCCGCGATGATCGCCTGGTGGGGCACGGCCATGCTGTGCTACGTCACACCCAAGGAGCACTTGGGCCTGCCGAACCGTGACGACGTCAAGACCGGCGTCATCACCTACAAGATCGCCGCCCACGCAGCCGACGTCGCCAAGGGACACCCGGGTGCCCAGGAATGGGACGACGCGCTGTCCGACGCCCGCTTCGAGTTCCGGTGGGAGGACCAGTTCAACCTGGCCCTCGACCCGGACACGGCACGGGAGTTCCACGACGAGACCCTGCCGGCGGAGCCCGCCAAGACGGCTCACTTCTGCTCGATGTGCGGTCCCAAGTTCTGCAGCATGAAGATCTCGCAGGACATCCGCCGTGAACACGGCGGCACACGGACCGAGATCGAGGAAGGCATGGCCCAGAAGTCGAAGGAGTTCGCGGCGAGCGGGAACCGGGTGTACCTGCCGATCGCGGACTGATCCGGCCGCGCACAGCTGGGAACAGGCCGCGAGGCGGGCCGCACACGGGCCGCGGGGGTCGAGGGCCGGGGACACATGGTCCCTGGCCCCTGGCCCCGTGGCGGGTCCGGCTACTCCGGCTGGTGTTCCGGTGGTCCGTAGTCCGGGCTGGTGTAGTCCGGGCTGCTGTAGCTCGGCCGTGAGCCGCGGTCGCCGTCGCCCGGGCTGGTGAAACCCGGACGGTCGTAGCCGAGGTGCGGCATGCGGCTGATCGGCGTGGACGAGGACGTGTGGTGCAGCGCGGCGGCCGCGTCCGGGCTCACGAGTGCCTCGCGCAGGAAAGGCAGGATGCCCCGCTCCAGCAGGGCCTCGTGCCAGGCCTCCCTGGCGAGGGCCACCTCCCCTTGCAACTCGCCGTACGGACCGCCTTCGGCCGTCGGCTTGTTGCGCAGGGCGGTGAGCAGCAGTCCCACTGCGGCGACGAGGATCGCGACCGCGGTCACGGCGCCGAACACCCAGCCCGTGGTGAGCATGGTCCGGGCGAACCCCTGCTCGGGGTCGAGCATCTGCAGGATGTAGCCGACGAGCAGGAAGATCGCGGCGGCGGTCCCGGCCAGGACGGGTGCGAGGACGGCGACGACGGCGACGGCGCCCGCGCCGGCGGTCTCGGCGACCTCGCCCATGGCGGCGGCCAGCCCCGCCGGGCCCGTGCCCGGCTCGGAGGAGCCGGACTCGCGCACGGTCGGCGTGCTGGAAGACGCCGGCTGGCGCAGTTCCTCACGGACCTTGACGTAGTGCTGGTATTCGGTCGACGCGGCCGCCGTGATGAGTGCGGTGGCGTTCAGCGCCATGGTGCGCAGTTGTTCCGAGTTCAGCCGCTGTCCGACAGCGGTCAGTTCCGGACGGTGTGGTGCGGAGCGCAGCACCTCATCGAGGATCCGCTCGTATTCCTGGCGGTCCTCGCTCAGCAGGTGCTGCGGAACGCTGTTCATGTGCATCCCCCGATGCTCCGTAGGGCTTGGGGCTCGGCATGCTGACGAGCCGTCGGGCAGAAACGGAGGGGAGCCTGCTACGGATAAGCCGATGGTAGAGCCGTGGAGGTGGGCGGTGACAGGGGGTTTACCGAAATTGGCCCTTCACCCGTCCGGTCCTGTGACGGGAAACGCCTGCCCGGTGAACGTTCACGTAGCCAGGGGCAGTTGCTGGACCAGCAGCTTTCCGGCCATGGTCACGCCGCCGTCCATCGCGATGGCGAGTCCGTCGGCGTAGACGTGCGGTCCCTCGATCACCGGGTCGCCGCTGTCCTCGTCCTCTTCGGAGCCGACCTCGCCCAGCAGATACGGAATCGGGCTGTGCCCGTGAACGATGCGGGTGCCCCCGTACGTATCGAGCAGAGAGCGCACAGCGTCCGCGCCGCCCTCGTCGCGGAAGGAGAACCGCTTGGTGAACTTGCGGAACAGGTCCCAGACCTCGTCCGCGTCGTTGCGGGTGATCGTCTCGCGGACGGTGTCGTTGACCTCTTCGATGGAGCGGCCGTAGTCGAGGTAGGCGGTGGTGTCGGAGTGGACGAGCAGGTGGCCGTCGACCTCCTCGACGGCGTCGAGACGGGCCATCCACTGCAGGTGGTGGTCCTGGAGGCGATCCATGTCGGTCTTCTGGCCGCCGTTGAGCAGCCAGGCCGCTTGGAAGGTGGCGGTGCCCGCGCCGGAGTTGACCGGGGTGTCGCCGAACCGCTTGGCGCCGAGCAGCAGCAGCTCGTGGTTGCCCATGAGCGCCTTGCAGTAGCCGCCGGCCGCCGCGGCCTCGGCGGACAGCCGCATCACCAGGTCGATGACGCCGATGCCGTCCGGGCCGCGGTCGGTGAAGTCGCCGAGGAACCACAGCCGGGCGGTGCCCGCGCACCAGTTGCCCTCGGCGTCGAGGAGGCCCTTCTCCTGCAGAGCGGCCACCAGCTGGTCGAGATAGCCGTGGACGTCGCCCACGACGTACAGCGGGCCCTGTCCGGTGTTCGGGGGCGGGGCCGCGGCGGTTTCGGGGTCGACGGTCACCTGGACAGTGTCACCCCGGTTGACCACGGGAAGGTCGCGCTGGGTCGGCGTGTATCCCTCGGGATAGGTCTCCTCGGGCGGCGGAGCGACCTCGCCGGGGCTCGTGCTCTGGACGTACGGACCGGTCTCGTGGACGTACGCGGGCACCCGGAAGTCGCGCAACGTCGCCGTGCGCTCCACCTCGGGTCCCTGACCGGCCCCCTGAGTCATCGACCCCTCCACCATCAAGCCGCATCTGCACCGCATCGGACTGCCTGGTCGTAGCGGCCCGCCGGTGTCGTGGGCCCATCATAGGAATGCGGATCGCGCCATGTGATGACCCAGGGGTGGTGAATCAGAGCAAGAGTCCAGTTCATCGTGGCTTTCGCCCCGATTGGGCCGGGCTTTGACCACCGTGTGACCGTCCTCGCTTTCCTTCTCTTCGCGAGAACGATCCCTTCTCTCCGGGGGACCGGCCCTGTTTCTCCCCAGGCACGGGACTGTCCCCCCGACCGGGTCCGAGGTACCGGACCCGGGGGTTCCCCGGTACCGGGGAACTACGCCCCCTCGGGGGACCGCGGCGGGCTGACCGTCGTGCGCGGCGGGCGTCGCTGGGACGACGTGCGCACGATCAGCTCCGTCGGTATCACCTGCTCCACCGGCCGGTCGGATTCCACTCCCTCGATGGCGTCGATGAGGAGCTGGACCACCGCCGTGCCGATGCGGCGCGGCTTCAGGGAGAGCGTGGTGATGGGGGGCTCGGTGTTGGCGTACACGGTGGACTCGCTGCAGCAGACCAGCAGCAGGTCGTCCGGTACGCGCAGGCCGTAGCGGCGGGCGGCGGCGAGCAGATCGGTGCCGTTGGGGTCGAACAGCCCGTAGACCGCGTCGGGCCGGTCGGGGCGGGCGAGGAGCCGGTCGGCGGCGACCGCGCCCGCGCACGGATCGTGCGCCGGATAGGCCTCGTACACCGGATCCTGGCCGACGCGCTCGCACCAGCGCAGGTACGCGGTGGTCGACAGGTGGGTGTAGGTGTCCGTCGTCGTGCCGGTCAGCAGGCCGATGCGGCGGGCGCCGGCGTCGGCCAGGTGGTCGAGGATGCCGAGGACGGCGGCCTCGTGGTCGTTGTCGACCCAGGCCGTGACCGGCAGGGAGCCGGCCGGACGGCCGTCGGAGACGACCGGCAGGCCCTGCCGGACGAGTTCGCTGACGACCGGGTCCTGGTCGGAGGGGTCGATGACGACCGTGCCGTCCAGGGCGACGTTGGACCACACGTCGTGGCGGGAGGTCGCGGGCAGGATGACGAGGGCGTAGCCGCGGGCGAGCGCGGCGGAGGTGGCGGCCCGCGCCATCTCGGCGAAGTATGCGAACTCGGTGAAGGTGAAAGGTTCATCCCCGTACGTCGTCACGGTCAGGCCGATGAGTCCCGACTTGCCGGTACGGAGCGTCCGGGCGGCGGCCGAGGGCCGGTAGCCCAGCCGGTCGGCCACCTCGCGGACATGGCGCCGGGTGGCGTCCGGGAGCCGGCCCTTGCCGTTGAGGGCGTCGGAGACGGTCGTGATGGACACTCCGGCGGCGGCGGCCACGTCTCTGATACCCGCCCGGCCCGGCCGACTGCCTCGACGTGAGGTTTCCGCGCGGCTCACCTGGTGCTTCCCTGCTGCTGTCATGGCGAGCCGATAGTAGGGCTCATGCGGTGGGGTAGTGCGGACGCATATGCAGACATTGACAGGCACGTTTCTGCATGATCATTTAAGCTCAATCGCTTGGGAAACCAAGGGAGTTAAGCGCTCTCATGCCAGTACGTGACTTGTCGGCCCGCGCGAGCCTGCCAAGGGGGCGAGGTTGCGAAGAGGTCTCAACTCACCTGCACGGGGGATGCGCGCCACGGCGTGCACCACCGGCGCGTAGATATATGTGCAGCGCGCCCCCGGATTCGTACGCCTTGGTGCGGCGATGCCCCCTGATGCCGGTGGGACATCGGAGGCCGGCCTCCACCACTCCGTCGTGGGTGTACGCAGCGGCGCCGAATCCTCATAAGGTGAGGAGTATTGGATGTCGGCGGCGGTCATGGGCCGCCGGTCTTCGCGAGGAGGACTGCGGTGAGCGAGACGAGCCCCAAGCTGCGCGGCGAGCTGGAGGGAATCCCCACCTACAAGCCGGGCAAGCCCGCCGCGGCAGGCGGGCCGGTGGCCTACAAGCTGTCCTCCAACGAGAACCCTTATCCGCCGCTGCCGGGCGTGATGGAGACCGTGACGGCGGCGGCCGGCAACTTCAACCGCTACCCGGATTTGGCCTGTACGGCGCTGATGAACGAGCTGTCCGAGCGGTTCGGCGTGCCCCTCTCCCACCTGGCCACCGGCACCGGGTCGGTCGGTGTCGCCCAGCAGTTGATCCAGGCCACTTCCGGCCCCGGTGACGAGGTGATCTACGCCTGGCGGTCCTTCGAGGCGTACCCGATCATCACGCAGATCAGCGGCGCCCGGTCGGTACAGGTGCCGCTGACCTCCGGTGACGTGCACGACCTCGACGCGATGGCCGACGCGATCACCGACCGGACCCGGCTGATCTTCGTCTGTAACCCCAACAACCCGACCGGCACGGTCGTGCGGCGGGCGGAGCTGGAGCGCTTCCTCGATCGAGTGCCGGGAGACGTACTGGTGGTGCTCGACGAGGCCTACCGCGAGTTCATTCGCGACCCCGAGGTGCCGGACGGTGTCGAGCTCTACCGCGACCGGCCCAATGTCTGCGTCCTGCGCACCTTCTCCAAGGCGTACGGCCTGGCCGGACTGCGCGTCGGGTTCGCCATCGCCCACGAGCCGGTGGCGGCGGCGCTGCGCAAGACGGCGGTGCCGTTCGGGGTGAGCCAGCTCGCGCAGGAGGCGGCGATCGCCTCGATGCGTGCCGAGGACGAACTGTTCGGCCGGATCGGCTCGCTGGTGTGCGAGCGCACGCGCGTGGTCGACGGGCTGCGGGCCCAGGGCTGGCCGGTGCCCGAGACCCAGGCCAACTTCGTGTGGCTGCGGCTGGGGGAGCGCACAGTCGCGTTCGCGCAGGCGTGTGAGCAGGCGGGCGTGGTGATCCGGCCGTTCCCCGGTGAGGGTGTACGGGTCACGGTCGGAGAGACCGAGGCGAACGACATCTTCCTGAAGGTGGCGGAAGGGTTTCGCAAGGACCTGTAGTGCTCCGTGAGCCAGGCCCTGAGTCAGGCGTCTACGAGTTCCACGCGCACGGGGTCGCCGCCCCGCACGGTCGCGAGCAGGCCGGGGTCGCCGTCGATGCGGCCCAGGACATTGCACGGGCTTGCGAGGCGGCACTCCTCGCTCTGTGAGATCGGCGTGGGCCCGTAGGGGAGGGCGAGGGCGTCGCCGTCGGTCCAGAAGGCGACCGTGCCCGGCTCTACGACCTGTCGGGCACCTGTTTCACGTGAAACAGACACTCCGGTGTCGAAGTACACCTCCTCGCCCCAGGTGCGGGCGGTGGAGACGAGGGGCAGTGCCTGGGCGAGGGCCTGGGTGGTCCGGGTGTCGTCAAGGGTCGCGGTGAGGTGCCCCGCAGGCCAGGAGATCCGTATCTGTAGCGGTGTCTGCATGCCGTCGATTCAACAATGTGTTGAAGTTCGCGCCAAGGGGTCGAGCGTCACAGGGGCCCCCTTTGGGGCTCGAAAGTACGTGCGGCATAATGGCTTGTGAATGTGAACGCTTTCACAAGCGTAGGTAAGGAGCGGCGACGTGGACCTGGCTTTGGCGCCGGAGACCCTGGCGCGATGGCAGTTCGGCATCACCACCGTCTACCACTTTCTGTTCGTCCCCCTGACGATCTCGCTGGCCGCCCTCACGGCCGGACTGCAGACCGCCTGGGTGCGGACGGAGAAGGAGAAGTACCTCCGGGCGACGAAGTTCTGGGGCAAGCTCTTCCTGATCAACATCGCGATGGGCGTGGTCACCGGCATCGTGCAGGAGTTCCAGTTCGGCATGAACTGGTCCGACTACTCGCGCTTCGTCGGTGACGTCTTCGGTGCGCCACTCGCCTTCGAGGCCCTGATCGCCTTCTTCTTCGAGTCCACCTTCATCGGCCTGTGGATCTTCGGCTGGGACAAGCTGCCCAAGAAGATCCACCTGGCCTGTATATGGATGGTCTCGATCGGCACGATCTTGTCGGCCTACTTCATCCTGGCGGCCAACTCCTGGATGCAGCACCCGGTCGGCTACCGGATCAACGAGGCGAAGGGGCGCGCCGAGCTCACCGACTTCTGGCTGGTGCTGACCCAGAACACCGCGCTCGCCCAGGTCTTCCACACGCTCACCGCGGCCTTCCTGACCGGCGGCGCCTTCATGGTCGGCATCGCCGCCTTCCACCTGGTCCGCAAGAAGCACGTCCCCGTGATGAAGACCTCGCTGCGGCTGGGCCTGGTCACCGTCGTCATCGGCGGCATGCTCACCGCGATCAGCGGCGATGTCCTCGGCAAGATCATGTACGAGCAGCAGCCGATGAAGATGGCCGCGGCCGAGGCTCTCTGGGACGGCGAGAAGCCCGCTCCCTTCTCGATCTTCGCCGTCGGAGACGTCGACAAGGGGCACAACAAGGTCGCCATCGAGATCCCCGGCCTGCTGTCCTTCCTCGCCAAGGACGACTTCACCTCATACGTCCCCGGCATCAACGACGTCAACAAGGCCGAGCAGGAGAAGTACGGACCCGGCGACTACCGGCCCAACATCCCCGTCGCCTACTGGGGCTTCCGGTGGATGATCGGCTTCGGCATGACGTCGTTCGCCATCGGCCTGGCCGGACTGTGGCTGACCCGGAAGAAGTTCCTGCTGCCACAGCATCTGAGGGTGGGCGAGGACGAGGTGCCGCATCTCGTGCTCCTGCCGAAGAAGGCGCTCGGCCCGACCCTCACCAAGTGGTACTGGCGCATGGCGATCCTCACCCTGGGCTTCCCGCTGATCGCCAGCTCCTGGGGCTGGATCTTCACCGAGATGGGCCGCCAGCCGTGGGTCGTCTACGGCCTGTTCCAGACGCGTGACGCGGTCTCCCCCGGTGTCTCCCAGGCCGAGGTCATCACCTCGATGGTCGTCTTCACCACGCTGTACGCGATCCTCGCCGTCATCGAGGTCAAGCTGCTGGTCAAGTACGTCAAGGCGGGCCCGCCCGAGCTCACCGAGGCCGACCTCAACCCGCCCACGAAGATCGGCGGCGACTCCAGTGACGCCGACAAGCCGATGGCCTTCTCGTACTAGGCCGAGGGAGCTGCACAGTCATGGAACTGCACGACGTCTGGTTCGTCCTGATCGCCGTCCTGTGGACCGGCTACTTCTTCCTTGAGGGCTTCGACTTCGGGGTCGGTGTGCTCACGAAGCTGCTCGCCCGCAACCGGCCCGAGAAGCGCGTGCTGATCAACACCATCGGACCCGTCTGGGACGGCAACGAGGTCTGGCTGCTCTCGGCGGGCGGTGCCACCTTCGCCGCCTTCCCCGAGTGGTACGCGACGCTCTTCTCCGGCTTCTATCTGCCCCTGCTGCTCATCCTGGTCTGCCTGATCGTCCGGGGTGTGGCCTTCGAGTACCGCGTCAAGCGACCCGAGGAGAGCTGGCAGCGCAATTGGGAGACGGCGATCTTCTGGACCTCGCTGCTCCCCGCGTTCCTGTGGGGTGTGGCCTTCGGCAACATCGTGCGGGGCGTGAAGATCGACCAGGACTTCAACTACGCCGGCGGCGTCCTCGACCTGCTCAACCCGTACGCGCTGCTGGGCGGTCTGGTCACGCTATCGCTGTTCACCTTCCACGGAACGGTGTTCGTCGGGCTCAAGACCGTCGGGGAGATCCGGGAGCGGGCACGGAAGCTGGCGCTGCGCGTCGGGCTGCTGACCGCCCTGCTGGCCTTCGCCTTTCTGCTGTGGACGCAGGCCGACCGGGGCGACGGTGTCTCGCTCGTCGCGGTGGTCGTCGCTGTCGCGTCCCTTCTCGTGGCGCTGGTCGCGGCACGGGCCGGGCGTGAGGGCTGGGCGTTCGCCCTGTCGGGGCTCACCATCGTGGCCACGGTGGCAATGCTCTTCCTGACGCTGTTCCCGAACGTCATGCCGTCGACGCTGAACCCGGACTGGAGCCTGACCGTCACCAACGCCTCATCCAGCCCGTACACGCTGAAGATCATGACCTGGTGTGCCGGGATCGCCACCCCGATCGTCCTGCTCTACCAGGGCTGGACGTACTGGGTGTTCCGCAAGCGGATCGGCACGCAGCACATCGCCGAGACCGCGCACTGAGGTGTGTTTCACGTGAAACCAATCGATCCGCGTCTGCTCCGGTACGCCCGTGCCACCCGGGTCTTCCTGGGGGCGGTTGTCGCCCTGGGAGCCGTCGGGGCGGGGTTGGTCATCGCGCAGGCGATGCTCATCGCCGAGGTGGTGGTCGGCGCTTTCCAGCACCGCATGCAGGTGACGGAACTCGGCACTCCCCTGCTGCTGTTGGCCGCCGTCGCGGCCGGCCGGGCGCTGGTCGGCTGGCTCACCGAGCTCGCCGCCCACCGGGCGAGCGCGGCGGTGAAGTCCGAGCTGCGGGGGCGGCTGCTGGAGCGTTCCGCGCAATTGGGGCCCGGGTGGCTGAGTGGGCAGCGGACCGGTTCGCTGGTCGCCCTGGCCACGCGGGGAGTCGACGCCCTCGACGACTACTTCTCGCGGTATCTGCCGCAGTTGGGTCTCGCGGTGGTCGTGCCGGTGGCGGTGCTGGCGCGGATCGTCACCGAGGACTGGGTCTCCGCGGCCATCATCGTGGGCACCCTGCCGCTCATCCCGGTCTTCATGGTCCTGATCGGCTGGGCCACCCAGTCCCGGATGGACCGTCAGTGGCGGCTGCTGTCCCGGCTGTCCGGGCACTTCCTGGACGTCGTCGCCGGGCTGCCGACGCTGAAGGTCTTCGGCCGTGCCAAGGCGCAGGCCGAGTCGATCCGGCGGATCACCGGCGAGTACCGGCGGGCGACCATGCGGACGCTGCGGATCGCCTTCATCTCCTCCTTCGCGCTGGAGCTGCTCGCGACGATCTCGGTGGCGCTGGTCGCCGTCACGATCGGCATGCGGCTGGTGCACGGCGAGATGGACCTGTACATCGGCCTGGTCATCCTGATCCTGGCGCCGGAGGCGTATCTGCCGTTGCGGCAGGTCGGGGCGCAGTACCACGCGGCGGCGGAGGGTCTCGCCGCGGCCGAGGAGATCTTCGAGGTCCTGGAGACGCCGGTGCCGGTGTCCGGGGCCGAGGCCGTCCCCGCGGGCGCGCTGGCGTTCGAGGGCGTGACGGTCCGGTACCCGGGGCGCGCGGCGGACGCCGTGGCGGACGTGTCCTTCACCGTCGAGCCCGGGGAGACGGTCGCGCTCGTCGGGCCGAGCGGTGCCGGAAAGTCGACGCTGCTCAGTGTGCTGCTGGGCTTCGTGCGGCCGGACGAGGGGCGGGTGCGGGCCGGGGGAGTCGACCTGGCCGATGCCGATCTGGACCAGTGGCGCTCCCGGATCGCGTGGGTGCCGCAGCGTCCGCATCTGTACGCCGGGACGATCGCCGAGAACGTACGGCTGGCACGGCCCGACGCCGATGACGACGCCGTCCGGCGGGCGCTGCGGGACGCCGGAGCACTGGAGTTCGTGGACGCACTGCCGGAGGGCACGGGGACCGCGCTGGGCGAGGACGGGGCCGGGCTGTCGGCCGGGCAGCGGCAGCGGCTCGCGCTGGCTCGGGCGTTCCTCGCCGACCGGCCCGTGCTGCTGCTCGACGAGCCGACGGCCGCGCTGGACGGGGCCACCGAGGCCGAGGTCGTGGCCGCGGTACGGCGGCTGACGGCCGGGCGGTCCGTGCTGCTGGTGGTGCACCGTCCGGCCTTGCTGGGGGTGGCGGACCGGGTGGTGCGCCTGGCCGAGCCCGAGGCGACCGCTGTGCCGGTCACGCCGGCCTCGGTCCACAAGGCGGGTTCCGTCGAGGGCGAGCTGCTCGCGTCGGCCGGTCCGACCGAGCCCGACGGGGCATCCGCTCCGGGCCCTGTCCTCACCCGCGTGCGCGCCATGTCCGGAGCCCGGCGCGGGCGGCTGGGGCTCGCGCTGCTGCTCGGCAGTCTCGCGCTCGGGAGTGCCGTGGGGCTCATGGCCACCTCCGGGTGGCTGATCTCGCGGGCCTCGCAGCAGCCGCCCGTGCTGTATCTGATGATGGCCGTGACGGCGACGCGGGCCTTCGGGATCGGGCGGGCCGTGTTCCGGTACGCCGAGCGGCTGGTCTCGCACGACGCCGTGCTGCGGATGCTCGCGGACACCAGGGTCGCGGTGTTCCGCAGGCTCGAACGGCTGGCGCCCGCCGGGCTGCGCCGGACTCGCCGGGGCGATCTGCTCTCCCGGCTCGTCGCGGACGTGGACGCGCTGCAGGACTACTGGTTGCGGTGGCTGCTGCCGGCCGGGGCGGCCGTCGTCGTGTCGGCCGCGTCCGTCGGCTTCACGGCGTGGCTGCTGCCGGAGGCCGGGGCTGTACTCGCGGCCGGGCTGCTGGCGGCGGGTGTGGGTGTGCCGCTGATCACCGCTGCCGTGGCGCGGCGGGCCGAGCACCGGCTGGCCCCCGCCCGCGGCGTACTGGCGACACGGGTGGCCGATCTGCTCACCGGCACTGCGGAGCTGACCGTCGCCGGTGCCCTGCCCGCGCGGACCGCCCGGGCACGCGAGGCCGACGGGGCGCTCACCCGGATCGCCTCGCGCGCCGCCACCGCCACGGCCCTCGGCGACGGGCTCACCGCGCTGATCTCCGGCCTGACCGTCACGGCCGCCGCCCTGGTCGGCGCCCAGGCGGTCGCGGCCGGGCGGCTGGACGGGGTGACCATGGCCGTCGTCGTCCTCACCCCGCTGGCCGCCTTCGAGGCCGTGCTCGGGCTGCCGCTCGCCGTGCAGTACCGGCAGCGGGTGCGCCGGAGCGCCGAGCGGGTGTACGAGGTGCTGGACGCCCCGGAACCCGTCGGGGAGCCGGAGCGTCCCCGGCAGGCGCCCGCGTCGCCGTTCCCGGTCGCCCTCAAGGGGCTGACCGCGCGGTACGAGGGGCAGGACCGGGACGCGCTGGCCGGGCTCGCCCTGACCCTCGAGGAGGGTCGCAGGGTCGCCGTGGTCGGACCGTCCGGATCCGGCAAGACGACGCTGGCGCAGCTGCTGCTGCGGTTCCTGGACGCGCGGGCGGGTGCGTACACACTGGCGGGCGTGGACGCGTACGCGCTGCACAGTGACGACGTGCGGAAACTCGTCGGGCTGTGCGCGCAGGACGCGCACCTCTTCGACAGCTCGCTGCGCGAGAACCTGCTGCTCGCCAAGAAGGACGCCACCGAGGACGAGCTGCGTTCCGCGCTCGGGCGGGCCCGGTTGCTGGACTGGGCGGACGGCCTGCCCGACGGGCTCGACACGCTCGTCGGCGAGCACGGGGCACGGCTGTCCGGAGGGCAGCGGCAGCGGCTGGCACTGGCCCGCGCGCTGCTCGCCGACTTCCCCGTCCTGGTGCTCGACGAGCCCGCCGAGCACCTCGACCTGCCGACGGCGGACGCGCTCACCGCCGATCTGCTGACCGCCACCGAGGGCCGTACGACCCTGCTCATCACGCACCGGCTGGCGGGCCTGGAGGCCGTCGACGAGGTGCTCGTGCTGGACCAGGGACGGGTGGTGCAGCGCGGGTCGTACCCGGAGCTGATGGGCGTGGACGGACCGCTGCGGGAGATGGCGGAGCGGGAGGCGGCGTCGGAGGAACTGGCGGGAGCGCGGTAGCGGCGTGCACCCCGCACTGGGCGGCTTCGCGCGCACTGATCCATTCGGAGCAGCCGGTCCCCCAGCCGTACGACGTGAACAGGACCGGGCCCGCACGGCTGGGCGAGGATCGCTGACATGCGCTCATATCGCCGCTGTCGCCTGCTGGTTCCGGTCCTGCTGTGCGCGCTGGCGGCCCTCGCGGCCCGGCCGACGGTGGCGGACAAGGAGCCCGGGAACGGCGGGGACACGGGCATCAGCGCCGAGGTGGCGCGGCTGTACGAGGACGCGGCGGTAGCGACCCAGCTGTACGAGGCCGGTCGCAAGGAGGCCGATGAGCAGCGGGCCAAAGCGCAGCGGGCGGAGGCTCTCCTGGACACGCAGCGGCGGCACATCGCGGGCCTGAACGAAGACCTGGGCCGGATCGCCCGTGCCCAGTACCGGGGCAGCGGTGGTCTGCCGGTGGCCGCGCAGATGATCCTCGCCGACAGCCCCGACGACCTGATGCGAGGTCAGCACGCCTTCTCACAGACGAATCTCGCCGTGAACAACGCGATCTCCAAGAGCCGCCGGGCCGAGGCACGGCTCACCGCGGACGAGGCCAAGGCCGCGGCCGAGTGGGAGGCGCTGGAGAGGCGGAACGTACAACTGGCCGACCTGAAGGCCGGCATCGAGCGGAAGCTCGAGGAGGCCCGCTCCAAGCTCCAGGGGCAGGCGGATGCCTCGGTCGCCGCCGGGGCGTGCCGTGGGGCCGTCCGGCTCGACCAGCCGGAGACGGGGTTCACAAGTGCGTGGGTCGCGCCCGTGGAGACGTACGAGCTGTCCGCGTCCTACGGCAGCGGCGGCGCGCGGTGGTCGAGCAGGCACACCGGGCAGGACTTCGCGGTGCCGATCGGCACGCCGGTGCGGTCCGTGGGGACGGGCCGGGTGGTGAGGGTGTCCTGCGGCGGCCCCTTCGGCATCGAGATCGTGCTGAAGCACGCGGGGGGCTACTACACGCAGTACGCCCATCTCGCGTCCGTCGCGGTCGACCAGGGGGAGCACGTCAGCCCCGGCCAGTGGATCGGCCAGTCGGGCACCACGGGCAACTCCACCGGACCGCATCTGCACTTCGAGACCCGGGTCACACCGGAGATGGGCTCGGCGGTGAACCCGGTGTCATGGCTGGAGGCGCGCGGGGTGTCGCTCTGACGGAGCGGCCGGACCGCTTCGGAAGGCTCGACCGCACTGCAAGGCTCGACCGCTTTGCAAGGCTCGACCGCTTTGGAATGAGCGGGCGACACCTACACCCGCTCGGCCACCAACTGCTCGATCACGACCGCGACCCCGTCCTCGTTGTTCGCGACCGTCCGGCCGGAGGCCGCGGCGATCACGTCCGGGTGGGCGTTGCCCATCGCGTACGACCGGCCGGCCCAGGTCAGCATCTCGACGTCGTTCGGCATATCGCCGAAGGCGACGACCTCCTCGTGCGAGATGCCGCGTTCGGCGCAGCACAGGGCGAGCGTGCTGGCCTTGGACACCCCGGGGCCGCTGATCTCGAGCAGGGCGCTGGGGCTGGAGCGGGTCACACTGGCGCGGTCGCCGATCGCGAGCCGGGCCAGGGTCAGGAAGGCATCGGGGTCGATCTCCGGGTGGTAGGCCAGGATCTTCAGCACCGGCTCCCCGGCCGCTCGGTGGTCCGGGCCCAGGAGCTCCTCCGCCGGGGCGAGGCTGTCGGGGATCTCCATGTGCAGCTTCGGGTACGCCGGTTCCTGGTAGAAGCCGTAGGTCTGCTCCACGGCGTACACCGTGCCCGGCGCCGCGTCACGCAGCAGCCCTACGGCGTCCAGGGCGTTCTCCCGCTCCAGCTCCCGCACCTTCACGAAGTTGTGGGCGCCGGGGCCGCCGTGCAGGTCGACCACGGCGGCGCCGTTGCCGCAGATCGCCAGTCCGTGGCCGTGCACGTGGTCGCTGACGACGTCCATCCAGCGTGCCGGGCGGCCGGTGACGAAGAAGACCTCGATGCCCGCCTCCTCGGCGGCGGCAAGCGCCGCCACCGTGCGGGGGGACACCGACTTGTCGTCGCGCAACAGGGTGCCGTCGAGGTCGGTGGCGATCAGCCGCGGCGGGAGGGTCTCGGCCGCGGTATCGGGCTGTCGGGTCGCTGAGGTCACCGGGTCATTGTCCCGCAGATGCCCGCACGGGCGTGCGGGGCTCCGCACAGGTGAGTGGAGGCCGCTCTCACCAGGGCTTTTCCGAGGAAGGAGCGCTCAGGCGCCTCAGCGCAGCTGAGCCGGCGCCTCCATGGCGATCTGCTCGAAGACCTTCTCGTCCGCCGCGAAGGGCGAGTCCGGGATGGGCCAGTGGATCACGAGCTCCGTGAAGCCCAGCTCGGCGTGCCGGCCGGCGAAGTCGACGAAGGCGTCCAGCGACTGGAGCGGGCCGGTGCGGTCCGGCGTGAACCCGCTGAGCAGGACCCGGTCGAGGCCGGTCATGTCCCGGCCGACCTCGGCGCAGGTGTCGGCCAGCTTCTCGGCCTGTCGGCGCAAGGCCTGGATCGACTGTTCAGGGGTGCCGTTCTCGTACAGCTTGGGGTCGCCGGTGGTCACCCACGCCTGGCCGTACCGGGCGGCGAGCCGCATCCCGCGCGGGCCCGTCGCGGCCACCGCGAACGGCAGCCTGGGGCGCTGCACACAGCCGGGGATGTTCCGCGCCTCGTGCGCCGAGTAGAAGTCACCCTCGTACGACACCGCGTCCTCGCTGAGCAGCCGGTCGAGCAGCGGGACGAACTCGGCGAACCGGTCGGCGCGCTCGCGCGGGGTCCACGGATCCTGGCCGAGCGCGGTGGCGTCGAAACCGGAGCCGCCCGCGCCGATGCCCAGTGTGACCCGCCCGCCGGAGATGTCGTCCAGGGAGATGAGCTCCTTGGCGAGGGTCACCGGGTGCCGGAAGTTCGGTGAGGTCACCAGCGTGCCGAGCCGAAGCCGGTCGGTGACGGCCGCGGCGGCGGTGAGGGTCGGCACGGCACCGAACCACGGGCCGTCCCGGAAGCTGCGCCAGGACAGATGGTCGTAGGTGTACGCGGTGTGGAAGCCGAGCTGCTCGGCGCGTGTCCAGGCCGTACGGCCGCCTTCGTTCCAGCGCCGGTACGGGAGGATCACGGTGCTCAGGTGCAGACTCATGGCGACGAGCCTAAAGGAGCCCTGAGGGGTGCCCGTGTTTCACGTGAAACAGTCACCGTCAGCGGCCGGTCACGCACCACAGGTCAGTGGGGTGCGGGGAAGCGGAGATACCGCGGCGGTACGGCCTCGGTCAGCCACACGCCGTTCGCGCTCACGCGGAAGACATGGCCGTCGCGGTGCATGGCGGCCGCGTCCACCGTCAGCACGATCGGCCGGCCACGGCGGGCGCCGACGCGGGTCGCCGTCTCGCGGTCGGGTGAGAGATGCACGTCGTGCCGGTTCATCGGCCTGAGCCCCTCGACGCGGATCGCGTCCAGGTGGCGGGCGACAGTGCCGTGGTAGAGGTGCCCGGGCGGGATCGCCGGCGCCAGCCCGAGGTCGACCTCGACGCTGTGGCCCTGGCTGGCGCGGATCCGCGTCCCTTCGACAGCGAAACGGCGCTTGTCGTTGGTGGTGACGACATGGTCCAGTTCGTCGCGGGTGAACCGGAATCCGTGCGCGGCGGCCGCGGCGATCAGCGTGTCGATCTCCACCCAGCCGCCCTCGTCGAGCGCCAGCCCGATTCGCTCCGGCTGGTGACGCAGATGCTTCGAGAGATACTTCGACACCCTGACGGTGCGTCTTTCGTCCATCCCACCAGAGTGCGGGAGAGACGGGAATCACGCGATCGAGTATTGCTTCCGAGGTTTGATCCACAACGAAGTACGGTTATCCACAGGGGAATTGACGGTTCTGTGGACAACAGGTCCTCGAA
Organism: Streptomyces sp. NPDC044719; assembly: GCF_056433405.1. Classification (NCBI taxonomy): domain Bacteria; kingdom Bacillati; phylum Actinomycetota; class Actinomycetes; order Kitasatosporales; family Streptomycetaceae; genus Streptomyces; species Streptomyces sp. NPDC044719. The sequence goes on along the minus strand of NZ_JBWKHE010000003.1, from coordinate 195,886 downwards.
TCAAGGGCCTTGGGCCCGCCGCACGGGCTGTCACATCGGCGGCTTCGCCCGCGCGATCCCCCGCAAGACCCCCGGCGCCAGCCGTGACAGCACCCGCGCACCCCATGCCTCCGGAGTGACCGGAACCACCGCCTCGTCACGCACCACCGCCCGCAGGATCGCGGCGGCCACCTTCTCCGGCGGATAGTTCCGCAGCCCGTACAGACGGGCGGCGCGCTGCTGGAGCCGGGTCTCCTCCTGGGCGTCGACCCCGGCGAAGCGCGCCGTGGACGTGATGGCGGTGTTGACGATGCCGGGGCAGACCGCCGTCACGCCGATCCCCTGCCCGGCGAGCTCCGCCCTCAGGCACTCGCTGAGCATCAGCACGGCCGCCTTGGAGGTGCTGTAGGCCGGCAGGGCCCGGGACGGCAGGAACGCCGCCGCGGACGCCACGTTGACGATGTGGCCGCCCTGCCCGCGCTCGGCCATCCGCCGGCCGAAGAGCCGGCAGCCGTGGAGCACGCCCCACAGATTGACGTCGAGCACCTTCTTCCAGTCCTCCGCCGTGGTGTCGAAGAAGGACCCGGACAGTCCGATCCCGGCGTTGTTCACCAGGACGTCCACCACGCCGTACTCGAGGGTGACCTTCTCGGCGAGTTTCTCCATGGCCTGCTCGTCGGAGACGTCGGCCGTCTCCGCCCAGGCCGCCGAGGCGCCCATGAGACGGGACGACTCGGCGGTGCGGGCCGCCGCCTCGGCGTCCCGGTCGACGGCCACCACGCGTGAGCCCGCCTCCGCGAAGGCCAGCGCCGTCGCCCGCCCGATGCCGCTGCCCGCCCCGGTGACCAGCACGAGCTGCCCGGAGAACCGCTCGGTGTGCTTCCCGCTCGCCGCCGCCGGGGACCGGCCGTCCTCGACGGACGTCACGAAGTCCCCGATCCACGAAGCGAGCTGATCCGGACGGGTGCGCGGGATCCAGTGCCCCGCCGGGAGCGTCCTGCGGGTCAGCCGCGGAACCCACTGCTCCAGCTCGTCGTGAAGCCGCTCCGACAGGAACCGGTCCCCCAGGGGCGTGATGAGCTGCACGGGCGCGTGGGCGTGCGCGTCCGGGCGCGGCCTGCGCAGCCGGGGCCGCACGTTGTCCCGGTACAGCCAGGCCCCGTGCGCCGCGTCCGACGGCAGGGACGAGGTCGGGTAGCCGTCGCGCGGCACCTTCTCGACCCGCTCCAGGAGCTTCGGCCAACGCTTGCCGAGCGGGCCGCGCCAGGCGAGCTCGGGCAGCACGGGCGTGTGCAGCAGGTACACGTACCAGGACTTCGCGCCCTGCCCGAGGAGCTGGCCGACCCGGCGCGGGGTGGGCCGCTTCACACGCCGGCTGATCCAGTGGCCGAAGTGGTCGAGGGACGGCCCTGACATCGAGGTGAAGGAGGCGATACGGCCCTCGGTGCGCCGGACGGTGGTGAACTCCCAGGCCTGCACCGAGCCCCAGTCGTGCCCGGCCAGGTGCACGGGCCCGTCCGGGCTGACCGCGTCCGCGACGGCCAGGAAGTCGTCCGTCAGCTTCTCCAGCGTGAACCCGCCCCGCAGCGGCCGCGGCGCCGTCGACCGGCCGTGGCCGCGGACGTCGTACGCCACGACGTGGAAACGCCCGGCGAGCCGCGCGGCGACCTCGGACCACACTTCCTTGCTGTCGGGGTAGCCGTGCACGAGGACGACCGTCGGGCGACGTGGATCGCCCATCTCGGCCACGCACAGCTCGACTTCGCCGGTTCGTACCCAGCGCTCCCGCGCGCCCGTGAGCAACGTCATCCGGCGAATCTGGCAGTTGTTAGAGAGTTCGTCAATAGGGCGCTGCTCCGGCCCCACCCGGCGTGGTAACTCTCGAGAACCAGCTCCCCTAGGGGCCCGTAATACTCAGGGCTGACCCGAATACAGCTCCACGGAGTGACGCCGGCCACGCTCACGGGCCCTACCTTCGAAGGGTGACTGTGATCGCGACCGAAAGCCTGAGCAAGCGGTTCCCGAGGGTGACCGCGCTTGACCGGCTCTCCGTGGACGTCGGGCCCGGTGTGACCGGACTCGTCGGAGCCAACGGGGCCGGCAAGTCCACACTGATCAAGATCCTGCTGGGTCTGTCCCCGGCCACCGAGGGCCGCGCCGACGTGCTCGGCCTCGATGTCGCCACCAAGGGCGCCGACATCCGTGAGCGAGTCGGCTACATGCCCGAGCACGACTGCCTGCCGCCGGACGTCTCGGCCACCGAGTTCGTCGTCCACATGGCGCGCATGTCCGGCCTGCCGCCCACCGCGGCGCGCGAGCGCACGGCCGACACCCTGCGCCACGTCGGGCTGTACGAGGAGCGCTACCGCCCCATCGGCGGCTACTCGACCGGCATGAAGCAGCGCGTCAAGCTCGCCCAGGCCCTGGTGCACGACCCGCAGCTGGTCTTCCTGGACGAGCCGACCAACGGCCTCGACCCGGTCGGCCGCGACGAGATGCTCGGCCTGATCCGCCGGATCCACACCGACTTCGGCATCTCCGTCCTGGTCACCTCGCACCTGCTGGGCGAACTGGAGCGCACCTGCGACCACGTCGTCGTCATCGACGGCGGCAAGCTCCTGCGCTCCAGCTCCACCACGGACTTCACCCAGACCACGACGACCCTCGCGATCGAGGTCACCGACACCGACGAGCACCCGGACGGCACCCGGGCGGTGCGCGACGCGCTGCACGCGCGCGGGGTGAGCGTGGAGGACGGCAGCGGCCTGCCGGGCGCCGGCCACGTCCTGCTGCTCACCGCCCAGGGAGAGGAGACGTACGACCTGGTCCGGGACGTGATCGCCGACCTCGGACTCGGCCTGGTGCGCATGGAGCAGCGCCGCCACCACATCTCCGAGGTCTTCACGAGCAGCGACGAGCGCGAACAGCGGAAGGAGGCGGTCGGCCATGGCGGTTGAGCACTCCACGGGGACATCCGCCCCGGCACCGGGTGACCAGACCCGCATCCACAACATCGGCTACCGCACCTACGACGGCCCCCGCCTGGGCCGCGCCTACGCCCGACGCTCCCTGTACTCGCAGTCCCTGCGCGGCTCCTACGGCCTCGGCCGCTCGGTGAAGTCCAAGGTGCTGCCGATGCTGCTCTTCGTGGTGATGTGCGTTCCCGCGGCCATCATGGTCGCCGTGGCGGTCGCCACCAAGGCCAACGCCCTGCCCGTGGACTACACGCGCTACGCGATCGTCATGCAGGCGGTCATCAGCCTGTACGTCGCCTCGCAGGCCCCCCAGTCGGTCTCGCGCGACCTGCGCTTCAAGACCGTGCCGCTGTACTTCTCGCGGCCCATCGAGACCGCGGACTACGTGCGCGCGAAGTTCGCCGCGCTGGCCTCGGCGCTGTTCATCCTCACGGCCGCCCCGCTGCTCGTGCTCTATGTGGGCGCGCTGCTGGCCGAGCTCGACTTCGCCGACCAGACCAAGGGATTCGCACAGGGACTCGTCTCCGTGGCACTGCTCTCACTGCTGTTCGCCGGTATCGGCCTGGTCATCGCCTCCTTCACCCCGCGCCGCGGCTTCGGCATCGCGGCCGTGATCGCCGTGCTGACCATCACCTACGGCGCGGTCTCCACCCTGCAGGCCATCGCCGACGTCCAGGGCAGCAGCGACGCCGTGCCGTTGATCGGGCTGTTCTCGCCGATCACCCTCGTCGACGGCGTGCAGTCCGCCTTCCTTGGCGCGACCTCCGCCTTCCCCGGCGGGGTGGGCCCGAGCAATGCCGAGGGCGTCGTCTTCGTCCTCGTCGCCCTGGGCCTGATCGCGGCGAGCTACGGCCTCCTGATGCGCCGCTACAAGAAGGTGGGACTGTGACCACGCTCTCCATCGACCATGTCTCCCGCTGGTTCGGCAACGTGGTCGCCGTCAACGACATCACCATGACCATCGGCCCCGGCGTCACGGGCCTCCTCGGCCCCAACGGCGCCGGAAAGTCCACTCTCATCAACATGATGGGCGGCTTCCTGGCCCCCTCCACCGGCACGGTCACCCTCGACGGGCAGCCCGTGTGGCGCAACGAGCAGATCTACCGGCACATCGGCGTCGTCCCCGAGCGCGAGGCGATGTACGACTTCCTCACCGGGAAGGAGTTCGTCCTGGCCAACGCCGAGCTGCACGGCCTGGGCGCCAAGGCGGCCCAGAAGGCGCTGGCCACGGTCGAGATGGAGTACGCCCAGGACCGCAAGATCCAGACGTACTCCAAGGGCATGCGCCAGCGCGTGAAGATGGCCTCAGCCCTGGTCCACGACCCGTCCCTGCTCCTGCTGGACGAACCCTTCAACGGCATGGACCCGCGCCAGCGCATGCAGCTGATGGACCTGCTGCGCCGCATGGGCGACGAGGGCCGCACCGTGCTGTTCTCGTCCCACATCCTCGAAGAGGTCGAGCAACTCGCCTGGCACATCGAGGTCGTCGTCGCCGGCCGGCACGCCGCCAGCGGTGACTTCCGCAAGATCCGGCGCCTGATGACCGACCGGCCGCACCGCTACCTGGTGCGTTCCAGTGACGACCGCGCCCTCGCGGCCGCTCTGATCGCCGACCCTTCGACATCCGGGATCGAGGTCGACCACGCCGAGGGCGCGCTGCGCATCCAGGCCGTCGACTTCGGCCGCTTCACGGCTCTGCTGCCGCGTGTGGCGCGCGAGCACGGCATCCGCCTGCTCACGGTCTCGCCGTCCGACGAGTCCCTCGAGTCCGTGTTCTCGTACCTGGTCGCGGCGTAGGAGGCCCTGATGTACGACCCCACAGTCGCCCGGCTCACCTACCGGGCTCTGCTCGGCCGGCGCCGGGCCCTCATCCTCGGTGCCCTGCCCCTGCTGCTGATCGTCATCGCCGTGGCGGTGCGCGCTCTCACCGGTGCGGACGACCAGACGGCCTCGGACCTGCTGGGCGGGCTCGCCCTGGCCACGATGGTGCCGCTCATCGGCGTCATCGCCGGAACCGGCGCGATCGGGCCGGAGATCGACGACGGCTCGGTGGTGTATCTGCTGTCCAAGCCGATCAAACGGCCGACCATCATCTTCACCAAGCTGATCGTCGCCGTCGCCGTGACCATGGTGTTCTCCGCGGTGCCGACGCTCATCGCGGGCTTCATCCTGAACGGCAACGGCCAGCAGATCGCCGTGGCCTACACGGTGGCGGCCCTGGTCGCGTCCATCGCGTACGCGGCCCTGTTCCTGCTGCTCGGCACGGTCTCCCGGCACGCGGTGGTGTTCGGCCTCGTCTACGCGCTGGTCTGGGAGGCCCTGTTCGGCTCCCTGGTGCCGGGCGCCCGCACGCTGAGCGTCCAGCAGTGGTCGCTGGCCGTGGCCCAGAAGGTGTCCGGCGGAGACATGGTGACCTCGGACGTCGGCCTGACGACGGCCACGGTGCTGCTGGTGGCAGTCACGGTCCTGGCCACCTGGTACGCCGGACAGAAGCTGCGCTCGCTGACGCTCGCCGGCGAGGAGTGACGTGGCCCGGGCCTTGACGGGGGCTTCACCTCTGTCGGGGCACACTGGGCAAACGGGATGCAAGGGAACCACACGGGAGTTGGACGGCTGGGAGGAGACGGGGATGGCGGGCGAGAGGGCTCAGTACGAGGACGGCGATCAGGCCGGGGCGGAGCCCGGGGCCGGGTCCCGTTCCGGGTCCGGAGGCGACGCCTGGGACGACCTCGTTCTGGACGACGACTTCATACGCTCCGCCGGGACCTCCGAGCCGTCCGCTCGGGCCCGGATGCTCGCCGAGCGCTGGCGCCGGGAGGAGCCGGAGCCGCAGCCCTGGCGCTCCGACGAGCCGCCCGCGGGATGGTTCTTCAGCAAGGTCCGGCGGCGCAGGTGGCGCAGGCGCTGAAGACGGACGATTTAATCGGTGGCGTCCAATTCGCCCGGCGGGCAGAGTGGTTGTGTCCACCCCGCCGGGCGAGGAAGCCCGGCGCCGAGTTCTGGGAGAGGAGCGGGACGATGTCCATGCACGGCAGTACGTCCAGCTCCCTTCAGGGCAGCCCGCGGCAGGCTCCGGAGTAGTCGCTACCCCACTCCGTAGAGCTCGCCCGATACGGGGAGCTGCCCGGGGCGGCCGCTTCGAGCACGCGAATCGCATATCGCGTGGGCCGCCCACCCGGAGGATTGGCCGAGTGGTAAGGCACTGGCTTGCGCTGTGTTTGATCAGAAGCGAGTCATGGTCGGGCTGGAAGCCCGCGCACGTTCGATCCGTGCATCCTCCGCCGCGCGCAAGACCCGAATGCGCAAGACCCGAATGCGCAAGACCCGAAGGCTCAGCCCAGCAACCGCTCCAGCACCACCGCGATGCCGTCCTCCTCGTTCGAGGACGTCACCTCGTCGGCCACGGCCTTCAGTTCCTCGTGGGCGTCCGCCATGGCGACACCGTAGGAGGACCAGGCGAACATCGGTATGTCGTTGGGCATGTCGCCGAAGGCGATCGTGTCGGCCGCCTTCACCTTGAGCCGGCGGGCCGCCAGGGACAGGCCGGTGGCCTTGGACAGGCCCAGGGGGAGGAGTTCGACGATGCCCGCCCCCGCCATGACGACGCTGACGAAACCGCCGGCGGTGCGCGCGGCCACCTCGCACAGCTCGTCGTCCGACAGCGTCGGGTGCTGGATGTACAGCTTGTTCAGCGGCGCGGACCACAGGTCGGAGGCGTCCGCGAAGGGCGTCGCGGGGAGGGTGCCCTGGACCGCGTAGCCGGGACCGACCAGCACCTCTCCGTCCAGGCCGTCGCGGCTCGCGGCCAGGTGCAGCGGGCCGACCTCCGCCTCGATCTTGGCCAGCGCCACCCCGGCCAGCTGCCGGTCCAGCGTCACCGACGTCAGCAGGCGGTGGGCGCCGGCGTCGTAGACCTGCGCGCCCTGGCCGCAGACGGCCAGCCCCTGGTAGCCCAGGTCGTCGAGGATGTGCCGGGTCCACGGGACCGCGCGGCCGGTGACGACGATGTGCGCGGCGCCCGCCGCGGTGGCCGCGGCGAGCGCGTCACGGGTGCGCTCCGAGACCGACTCGTCGGAGCGCAGCAGCGTCCCGTCGAGGTCGGTGGCGATCAGCTTGTACGGGAAGCCGCCCGAAGGGGCCGTGTCGCTCACTTGGACACCGGCTCCAGGACCTCCCGGCCGCCCAGGTACGGGCGCAGCACCTCGGGCACGCGCACCGAGCCGTCGGGCTGCTGGTGGTTCTCCAGGATCGCGACGATCGTGCGCGGTACGGCGCACAGGGTGCCGTTGAGCGTGGCCAGCGGCTTGACCTGCTTGCCGTCACGGACACGGATCGACAGCCGGCGGGACTGGAACTCGGTGCAGTCCGAGGTCGAGGTCAGCTCGCGGTACTTGCCCTGGGTCGGGATCCAGGCCTCGCAGTCGAACTTGCGGGAGGCCGAGGCGCCCAGATCGGCGCTCGCCACGTCGATCACTCGGTACGGCAGCTCCAGGGAGGTCAGCCACTGCTTCTCCCACTCCAGCAGGCGCTGGTGCTCGGCCTGCGAGTCCTCGGGAGCGACGTAGGAGAACATCTCGACCTTGTCGAACTGGTGCACGCGGAAGATGCCCCGGGTGTCCTTGCCGTGCGAACCGGCCTCGCGGCGGAAGCAGGGCGAGAAGCCCGCGTAGCGCAGGGGGAGGCGGTCGGCATCGAGGATCTCGTCCATGTGGTACGCCGCCAGCGCCACCTCGGACGTGCCGACCAGGTAGAGGTCGTCGTCGGCGAGGTGGTAGACGTCCTGGGAGGCCTGGCCGAGGAAGCCCGTGCCCGCCATGGACTGGGGACGGACCAGGGCCGGGGTGAGCATCGGGGTGAAGCCGGCCGCGGTGGCCTGGGCCATCGCCGCGTTCACCAGGGCGAGCTCCAGGAGCGCGCCGATGCCCGTCAGGAAGTAGAAGCGCGAGCCGGAGACCTTGGCGCCACGCTCGACGTCGATCGCGCCGAGGATCTGGCCGAGCTCCAGGTGGTCCTTGGGCTCGAAGCCCTCGGCGGCGAAGTCGCGGATCGTGCCGTGCGTCTCCAGCGTGACGAAGTCCTCCTCGCCGCCTACGGGCACGTCCGGGTGGACGAGGTTGCCGAGCTTCTGGAGCAGTTCCTGGGTCTCGGTCTCGGCCGCGTCGCGGTCCGCGTCGGCCGCCTTGACGTCGGCGGAGAGCTGGCCCGCCTTCTTCAGCAGCTCGGCCTTCTCGTCCCCGGCCGCCTTGGGGATGAGCTTGCCGAGCGCCTTCTGCTCGGCGCGCAGCTCGTCGAAGCGGACGCCGGACGACCTGCGCCGTTCGTCGGCAGACAGGAGGGCGTCGACGAGCGCGACGTCCTCTCCACGGGCGCGCTGGGACGCGCGCACACGGTCGGGGTCCTCACGAAGCAGGCGAAGGTCAATCACGAGCCCAAGGCTACCGGTGCGCGATGACCGCCCACGACTCACTATTCCGGCTGCACATTACGTACCGTTATGGGGGAATTGCGAGCAGTGTCAATAAACAGCCCGCCTCTCCCCGGAACGAGGCATCCCCCGGGCGTCGCATTGACTCGAATCCCTTGCGGGAGGCGGGACTTGGGATTCGGTTGTCCACAGGGATCCACACCCACCCGAGAGTTATCCACAGGCTGTGTGGAAGATCTGTGGACTTCGGAATTGATCACTCCGGAAGGCCTTGTCGTCCCTCAGAATTCCCGGCACAAACCCGCTCTATCCTCACTTTCGGTGGAATCAGTTCACCCCGAAGAGTTACACAAAGGAAAACGGTGGACGAAGGGTGACCTGCGCGTCGATGGACGCATCAGGGGCCTGTAGGGCGATTTGTCGACTGACTCACGCTTCGTTGTCGACTTGTCCCCAGGTCGAGAAGCCAACCTGTGGATAACTTCTGTGGATAACGACAATCAGCAGGTACGACAGCCCGGGAGCGGCCTAGAAGCGCCCGTCCTGGCACCGCGCCACCCAGTCCGCCGCCTCCGCGAACTCCTCGTCCGACGTCCCCAGCCTCGGCGGCTGGACATCCCCGGGCCGCATGTCCGCGCGTGGATAGGAGCCGAGGTAGCGCACCTGGAGGCAGATCCGCTTCAGGCCCTTCAGGGCATCGGCCATCCGGCGGTCGGAGATATGGCCCTCGGCGTCGATGCAGAAGCAGTAGTTGCCGATGCCGGCACCGGTGGGCCGGGACTGGAGCAGCATCAGGTTGATGCCCCGCGTGGCGAACTCGCCCAGCAGGTCGCGCAGACCACCGGGGTGGTCGTCGCGCTGCCACAGCACGATGGACGTCTTGTCCGCGCCGGTCGGTGCCGCGGGCCGGGCGGGCCGGCCGACCAGCACGAACCGTGTCTGGGCGTTCTCCGCGTCGTGGATCCCCGTTTCCAGGGCCTCGAGGCCGTAGCGGGCGGCCGCGAACTCACCGGCGAAGGCGGCGTCGTACTGGCCCTCCTGGACCAGCCGGGCGGCGTCCGCGTTCGAGGCCGCCGACTCCCAGTGCGCGTCCGGCAGGTTCTTCTTCAGCCAGTTGCGCACCTGCGGCTGGGCGGCGGGGTGGGCGGAGACCGTCTTGATGTCCGACAGCTTCGTGCCCGGGCGGACCAGCAGCGCGAAGGTGATCGACAGCAGCACCTCGCGGTAGATCATCAGTGGCGCGCCGGCGACCAGCTCGTCGAGGGTGGTGGTGATGCCGCCCTCGACGGAGTTCTCGATCGGCACGAACGCGGCCTCGGCCTCGCCGGTCCGCACCGCGTCGAGCGCGGACTGGACGGAAACGTAGGGGGTGAGTTCCCGGGTGGCGGCCTCGGGAAGCGTGCGCAGGGCGACTTCGGTGAAGGTGCCCTCAGGGCCGAGATACGCATAGCTCGCTGGCATGACCTCACCCTAATGGGCCCGCGGAATCGACATCCCCCACAAGCCCACCCAGAGACAAACTCTCACCCCTCCAGCAACTTCTGCCCCACGTACTCGCCCTCCGCGGCCCCGCCCGGCACCGCGAACAGCCCGCTCGACTCGTGCCGGATGAACGGCGACAGGGCGTCGCCGCGGTCGAGCTTGCGCTGCACCGGCACGAAGCCGCGCAGCGGATCGGCCTGCCAGCAGATGAAGAGCAGTCCCGCGTCGGGCACGCCGTCGGCGTCGATGCCGTCGTGGAAGGAGAACGGGCGGCGGAGCATCGCCGCACCGCCGTTCTGGTCGGGCCGCGTGATCCGGGCGTGGGCGTTGATCGGGACGACCAGGTTGCCCTTGGCGTCCGTCTTCTCCAGGTCCATCGCGGTCGTCTCGCTGCCCCCGGACAGCGCCGCCCCGTCGGACTTGCGGCGTCCGATCACGTCCTCCTGCGCCTTGCCGGAGAGCTTCTCCCAGTCGTCGAGGAGCATGCGGATCCGGCGTACGACGGCGTAGGAGCCGTTCGCCATCCAGGCCGGTTCGCCCTTCTCCGGGACGAAGATCCGCTGGTCGAAGTCGGGCTCGGCCGGCTTCGGGTTGCGGGTGCCGTCGATCTGGCCCATCAGGTTGCGGGCCGTCATGGGGTGGGCGGTGGCGCCCGGCGAGCGGTTGAAGCCGTTCATCTGCCAGCGGACCCGGGCCGCCGAGCCGGTGTCCTTCTGGATGGCGCGCAGGGCGTGGAAGGCGACCAGGGAGTCGTTGGCGCCGATCTGCACCCACAGATCGCCGTTGCTGCGGTTCTTGTCGAGGTGGTCGGAGGAGAACTCGGGCAGCGGGTCGAGGGAGGCCGGGCGCTGTTTCTCCAGGCCGGTCCTGGCGAAGAAGCTGTGGCCGAAGCCGAAGGTGATCGTCAGTGACGAGGGTCCGGCGTCCCGGGCCACGCCGGTGTCGTCGTGCCCGCTCGGCTCGCCCGCCATCAGCCGCCGGGCCGTCTTCGACCAGCGGCGCAGCAGGGCGGCCGCCTCCTTGCGACCAGCGCCCGCCGTCAGGTCGAAGGCCACGACATGGCCGCGGGCCTGGAGGGCGTCGGTGATGCCGGGCTGATGTTTCCCGTGAAACATCGCCCGGTCGGTGCCGAGCGAGGTGAGCGGTGCGGCGGCCTCAGAGGGCGCGGCGGCGTATCCCCCGGCCGCGCCCGCCGTACCGAGCACGAGCCCGGTGGCACCGGCGGTGCCGAGCATCCGGCGCCGTGAGAAGCCCTTCGCGGGGGCCGCGTCGGTCTCACCCGGGGCGGTGCCGGGAGTACGGGCCTTTGGACTGGACTGGTCAACCATGGTCGTTCAGCCGATCTGCGCGTTCTTGGAGACGGTCACCTCGTCGATGTCGGAGGTCCGCACGGTCACGTCGACCTGCCAGTCGCCGGCCATGGGGATCTGCACTCCGTTCGCCGACCAGTGTCCGGTAGCGATGTGGTCGGGGACGACGGGCAGGGGCCCGAGGTCCTTGGCTTTCAGGGTGAAGTCGACCTTCACCTCGGGGATGTCGAAGGCCCGGCCGTTGGGCCGTGCCACGTAGACGTGCATCTCGTTGTCGCCCACGCGCGCGGGGTCGAGGTCGATCGTCACGATGCCCTTGCCGTCCTCGCCGCCGGTGTCGAACGGCATGTCCAGGGTCAGCGCCCCGGAGGCTCCGGCGTCGGCGGACGCGGACGCGGAGGACGAGGCGGCCGCCTTGGCCTCCTGCTCCGTGCGGCCCGGCTCGGTCTGCGTCAGCACGGTGGTGACGGCGAGCAGGACGACCGCGATGCCGGCCTCGGCCAGTACGGAGCGGCGCAGTCCGAAGCGGTTCGGATCGGCGTCCCGCAGCTGCTTCTGCCGGGCGGTGTCCCGAGCTGCCCGCTGCCGGGCGAGCTGCGCGGCGCGCTCGGCGTCGGCGGGCTCGGCGTCGGCGGGCTCGCCGTTGTCGCCGGGCTCGGAATCAAGCTGCTCGTCGGCGTCGGGGTCGGCGCCCGTCTCGCTGTCGGCGCCGGTCCGGCTGTCGGTGTCTGTGCCGGTCCGGTTGCCGCCGGAAGCGTCGGCGTCTGTGCCGGTCCGGTCGCCGCCGGAAGCGTCGGCGTCTGTCCCGGTCCGGTCGCCGCCGGAGGCCTCGGCCCCCGCGCCGACGCGGGCCATTTCCCGGTCCGCCGATGCCGGCACCGCCTCCAGCAGCCGCCCCGTCCAGCGCCGCGAGATCCACGCGACGCCGACCAGGACGACCACGAGGGCGATCTTGGCCAGGAGCAGCTGCCCGTACCGGGTGTCGGTGAAGGCCGACCAGGAGCCGAGCTGGCGCCAGGACTGGTACGTCCCGGTCGCGATCAGCGCGAGCACGCTGCCGAAGGCGACACGGGAGAAGCGGCGTACGGCCGCCGCGTCGACGGGCGCGTCGGCGGGGGCCCGGTACAGGGCGACCAGGAGCGCACCCAGCCCGCCGAGCCACGCGGCGACAGCCAGCAGGTGGACGACGTCGATCGGCATCGAGATGCCCGCCTGGAGCCCGACCGAGGCGTGCTCCGACATCGCCCAGCTCGCGGCGAGCCCGGCCGCCACGACGACGCCACCGATGGCGAGACCGAAGGTCAGGTCGCGCTTCTCCTGGGCGTCCTCGCGCTTGTCGTACGCCCCGAACAGCACGGAGATGAACAGTGCCGCGGCGGCGAGCAGCAGCAGCCGGGACACCAGGGCCGCGCCGGTCTTGGTCTCGAGCACCTGCCCGAGCAAGGACAGGTCGAAGACGTCGGCGACCTTCCCGGAGCCGGTGAAGGAGCCGCGCAGGAGCAGCAGCGCGAGGGTCGCCGCGGTGAGCGCGAGCCACCCGGAGACGACGAACCGCTGCACCGGCCGTACCCCGGAGCCGCGTCGCCAGCAGGCGAGGACGAAGGCGGCGCCGCCGGCCATCACGATGAATCCGGCGTACGACACATACCGCCCGAAGCCGTACAGCCAGCCGACGACCCCGTCGTCGGTCGCCTGCTGGGAAACCGTCGCGGAGGTCTTGGAGGGGGCGCCGATCGAGAAGGTGTAGGCGCCGGCGACGGGATGGCTGTCCGCGGAGACGACCTGGTAGGCCACCGTGTACGTGCCGTCGGGCAGGCCCGGCTTCAGCGGCACGGCATACGTCGTCCCGCTCACGTTGGACGGCTCGGCCGTGTCGACCCGCTTGCCGTCGGGGTCGAGCACGCGCAGCGAGTCGTCGGACAGCGCGACCTGCTCGGAGAAGGTGAGCGAGATCCGGGCCGGAGCCTCCTGGACCACCGCCCCCTGCCCGGGGTCGCTGCCCGTCACCGCGGCGTGCGCGGAGGCGGGGCCGGCCCCGGCGAGAAGTGCGCAGGCCGCGCCCAGGAGCAGCAGCACCAGGGTCCGGACGCGGGGAGCGATGGTCTGTGTCACAGGGAGCCCTCCCTCAGTGTCCGGTCTTCGGGCGGTAGGTCGCCGACTTCACCGGCATCTCGACCTTGACGGGTCCGGAGCGGGCGAAGCGCAGCTCGAGGGTGACCGTCTGGCCTTCCTTCGGCTGGCGCTTCAACTGCTCGAACATCAGATGGTCGCCGCCGCTCTTCAGCACCAGTTCGCCGTGGGCCGGGACCTTGAGGGCCTTGACCTCCCGCATGGCTCCGCCGGTGGTCTCGTGCACGGTGACCTGGCCGGCGACGTCGCTCGTGACCGAGGTCAGCTCGTCGGCGGCACCGCCCTTGTTGGTGACGGTGAAAAAGCCGGCCGCCATCTCGTCGGAGACCGGCTGCGGCATGTACGCGGAGCCGACGGAGAGTTCCGCCTTCCCGTCCGCGGAGCCGCTGCCGGACGCGGAGCCGGAGTCCGAGCCACCGCAGCCCGCCAGGGCCAGTGCCCCGGTCAGGACGAGGGCCGCCGGGCCGAGTCGACGCCTCACGGGTTCGCTCCCTTGACGATCTCGGGGAGGTCCTTGGTGTAGTCGTCGACGGTGGCGTCCTCGCCGTAGAGCACATAGCCGCCGTCGGTCTTCGGCGAGAACGCGATGACCTGGGTGCCGTGCTCGGAGATGATCTTGCCGTTCTTGTCCTTCCTCGGCGCGTCGAGGGAGATGCCGAGGGTGCGGGCGCCGGCCTGGATGGTCGCGAAGTCGCCGGTGAGCCCGATGAACTGGGGGTCGATGCCCTTGAGCCACTTGCCGAGCTCGGCCGGGTTGTCGCGGTCCGGGTCGGTGGTGACGAACACGACGCGCAGGTCGTCCTGTTCGGCCTTGGGCAGCTGCTTCTTGGCCACGGCGATGTTGCTCATGGTCGACGGGCACACGTCGGGGCAGTGGGTGTAGCCGAAGTAGATCAGCGTGGGCTTGCCCTCGGTCTCCTTGCGGAGGTCGTACTTCTTGCCCTGCGTGTCGGTGAGGACCAGGTCCGGCTTTTCGAACGGCTTGTCGAGGACGGTGGCGGCCTTCTCGGTGCCGGCCTCCTCCGACACCACGGCGACGGGCTTGTCGCTGTCGCCGCCGCTGCCGCAGGCGGTCAGGGTCAGAGAGGCGGCGGCGAGCAGAGCGGCCGCGGCGAAGGTCTTGGTGCGCATAGAAAGGAATCCCAGATGTCGGTGACCCGGCGCGCACCGGGGTGACCCCGCCCGAGGGGCGGTGACCCGGCGCGCGCCGTGCAACGGAAGCGGCGTCAGGCGTTGGAGCGCCGACGGCCGGCGAGCACGCCGTAGGCGACGCCCGCCGCGCCGACCACGATGCCGACGATGCCCAGGACGCGGGCGGTGGTGTCGGTGCCGTCGGAGGAGCCGGTGTCGGAGGCGGTGGTCTTGGCGGCGGCCTTCTCGGCCGGTGCGGAGTCGGAGGCCTCGTCGCCCGACGAGCCGTGGTGCCCGTCCTCGGAGGCGGCGGACAGCTCCAGCACGGGGGCCGGGTTGTCGGGCTCCTCCTTGCCCTCCTGCGGCACCTCGATCCAGCGGACGACCTCCTTGTTGGAGTACGTCTGCAGGGCCTTGAAGACGAGTTCGTCGGCGTCCTCGGGCAGGGTGCCGATGGAGACCGGGAACTTCTGGAAGAAGCCGGCCTTGATGCCGTCGCCGTCGGCGGTCCAGGTGACCTTGGTGACGGCCTCTGCGATCTTCTCGCCGTGCATCTCCAGCGGCTTGTCCAGCTTGGACTTGGTGACCTTGATGTCCCAGCCGGGCACCGGCTCAGGCATGACGGAGGCCAGCGGGTGGTCGGTGGGGAAGTTGACCTCGAGCTTGGTGGTCGAGGCGTCGTCGCGCTCGTTCGGGACCTTGAAGTCCACGACCGCGTAGCCGCCCTTGGCGGCCTCCCCTTCGGGCTGCACGGTGACGTGCGCGAAGGCGGGGGCGGACAGGGCGAGAACGGTGACACCGGCGGCGGCACCGGCCGCGGCGATACGGGAAACCTTCATGGAAGAGAGCACTCCGCTGTGAGTCGGGTCGGGATGAGGAAGAGGGATCCGCGCACGCGCGCGTGCCGCACGACGGCGGCCCTTCCTCCGAGCCGTCCGGGATCCGGGGATTCAGAAGAATCCGGGAGGACCCGAAGAAGCGGAGTGGTGGTCGCGTCGCGTCAGGCGGCGAGGGCGAGTGCGGCTGCGGGAGCCGTGACGGTCGGCGGGCCCCGCCGGATCACCGTGTGCTGCAGTGCGGTGGTGCACGGCATCTCGGGCACGGGCCGCACGGCGCGCGCGGGGCCCGGGCGTGCCTCCGGCGCTCCCGGGAGTCCGGCACGCAGGGCGCGCACCAACGCGAACGCCGCCCGCAGGGAGCGCACCAGCGTCCCTTCGGTGACGCCCTGGGCCGACAGTTCGGTGAGTCGCAGCAGCGCCAGGTCGCCGTGGCGCAGCAGCCAGCCGGCGGCGATCGCCGCGAGGACATGGCCGAGCAGCATCGGCAGGGAGGGCCACAGCGAGGCCGGTGCGGCATCCGCGACCACGTGCGTGTGGGCGCCGCCCGTCGGCTGGAGCCGGGCGTCGGTGAGGATCTTGTGGGCCTGCGCCGGGCTGATCGCCGCCGCCGTGGTGCCGCACAGGAGCCGCGCGGCCTGCTGGACCAGCGCGGCGTCACTCGCGCCGGCCGGCACCGAGGACGTGGTGGCTGCGGCCGTACCGTGCTGCCCCAGCCCGAACAGGGTGTGCAGCACCGTCTGGCCGACCGCGAGCAGTGCCGCGATGCCCGGCAGTGAGCGCACGCGCCCCGCGAGCGGGGCGGCCACCGCGGCCACTCCGAGGAACCCGGCGCCCAGCGTCCACAGCGGAATGCCCTCGCACGACGCCAGCGCGTGACCTGCCCCGGCCAGCACGACGCAGACCGCGGCGAACACCGCGGCCCGCAGGATCCGGAGCGGGTGTCCGGAGCGCGTCGCGCGCGCGTGGGGGGCAGTCATGGCGGGCTCATCATCGCACTGGCCTCGCGGGCCTCGTGCGGCAGGTCCGCAAGATGCCGTACGACCCGAACGTCACCCTCTGGCCCCCCGCGCCCCCACTTGCGCCGATGTTGGCTCCTACATACACCGATCAGGACCAGCGCGCATCCGCCGTATGGGCGGCGTCACGTCAACTTCACGCTTACATGCGGGGACTCGGGGCAATACGTAACGGTATGTCGAGCCGCAGCCAGGAGGCTGGAGCATGAGCATCTGGTGGTCACTCCATTTGCGGCGCGAAGCTGCCAGCGTGCCTCTCGCCAGGCGCCTGCTGATCGGCACCATGGAGACCGCGGGCGTCGACCCGGACATCTCCTTCGACCTCTCCGTCGCCCTCAGCGAGGCCTGCGCGAACGCCGTGGAGCATGGCGGGGACATGGCACCCGGCGGCCCCGGCTCGGAGGCGTACCGGGTTACGGCCTACCTCGACGGCGAGAGGTGCCGGATCGAGGTCGCCGACGCGGGCCCGGGTTTCCCGGCGCCCCCGGCCGCCCGGCCTCGCCCGCCGATCAGGCCCGCGCACTCCGACGCGGAGAACGGCAGAGGGCTGTGCCTCATCCAGGAGCTCGCCGACCATGTCCACATCGGCAACAAGCCGGGCCGGGGCGGGGCCGTGGTGAGCTTCGACAAGGTCCTCAAGTGGCGCGAGGGCGCCGCGCCGCTGATGGCGGTCTGACCTCGCGGTGATGTTTCAGCGGTGGTGTTTCACGTGAAACACCACCGCCGTGTTTCACGTGAAACGTCTGCTGCCGTGTCCGCCCCTACAGCGCACTCCAGTCCAGCGTCGTCCGCGCCAGCCCCGCCACCTGTGTGAGCAGCGCCAGCCGGGCCGCGCGGACCGCCGGTTCGGGGTCCATCACCAGCACCTCGTCGAAGAAGGCGGTGATCGCCTCGACCAGAGGCCCGGAGACCTCGATCAGTGCCCCGAGGTCGTCCTCCCGGCCGTGCAGCGCCTCGCCTACGGCCTCGGCGCTCTCGGCGAGGCGCAGTTCGGCGGGCGCGGTCAGCAGGGACAGGTCCGCCGCCTCGACACCGCCCTCGGGCAGGATGCGCACGACCCGCTGGAACGCGGCGGCGAGTGCCTCGAACGCCTCCGTGCCGATGTGCCGCTCCAGCGTGGCCAGCGTCCGGTCGCCGTGCGCGGGCCGGTCGGCCCACACCAGGACGGCCTGGACGAGCCGGTGTTCGTGCCCGGCGTCCGTGAGCTGCTGCTCATAGCGCCGGGTGATCAGCTCCGCGGCCTCGGCCACCCGCTCGACAGGCACCTCGACGCCCTGCGCCGCATACCGTACGGCCGCCGCGCGCAGCCCGTCGCTCACCCGGACCCCGGCCACCGCGGGCAGGCTCCGCAGCACGTTGAGCAGACCGATCGCGGCCCGGCGCACCCCGTACGGATCGGAACTCCCGGTCGGTGCGGCCCCGATGATGAACATCCCCGTCACCAGGTCGAACCGGTCGGCGAGCGACAGCACGGCACCCGCGTCCCCGGAGGGAAGGGCGCCGCCGGCGGAGCGGGGCAACTCCATCTCGGCGAGGGCCCGGGCTACCTCCGCCGACTCACCGGCACGCCGGGCGTACTCCTCGGCCATCACCCCGGCCAGTCCCGAGAACTCGATCACCATCTGGGACGCCAGGTCGAACTTCGCCAGCGCACCGGCGCGGCGGACGACGTCCACCGCCTCCTGAGCCAGCCCGGCACGCCCGGCCAGATCGAGGGAGAGGACGGCCAGGCGCTCGGCGCGGTCGGCGACCGTACCGAGCCGGTCCTCGAAGGTCAGCTTGTCCAGCCGGCTCCGGAACTCCGCCGGCGGCACCTTCAGATCCGCCCGCCAGAAGAACGCGGCGTCCTCGTAACGGGCCCGCAGCACCGCCTCGTTGCCCGCCCGCACCACGTCGTCGTCGCACAGGGCATTGGCGAAGGTGACGAAGTGCGGCATGAGGCGATCGCCGTCCAGCACCGGCAGATAGCGCTGGTGCTTGCGCATCACGGTGGTCAGGACGCTCGCGGGCAGTTCGAGATAGCGCTCGTCGAACGACCCCCGCACGGCGTACGGGAACTCCAGGATGTCGGTGATCTCGTCGATCAGACCGGCCTGGCCCTCCACGTCGATCCGCCCGCCGACCTCGGCCGCCGCTTCCAGGGCACCGCGGACCACCGCGCCGCGCCGGGACTCCCGGTCGAGCAGGATGCCGTGCATGTGCAGGAAGTGCGGGTAGCCCTCGGCGGCGGTCACCCGGACCTCGGGGTAGGGGGCCTGGCGCTGCACCCGTGTCGTGTCGCCCGCGGAGAGGGAAGAGACGACCACGGGCAGGGGAGTACGCCCCAGCAGCGCCAGCAGCCAGCGCACGGGACGCGAGAACGACAGCCCCGGGTCGCTCCACCGCATGTTGCGCCCGGCCCGCAGCCCGGACACGACCTCGGCCAGCAGCTCGCTGAGCACCTCGACGGCCGAGCGCCCCTCCTCGTGACGGGTCAGCGCCACATACTCGACCCCCTTGACGTCGACGATCCGCACATCCGTCGGTTCGGCGCCCTGGCTGCGGGCGAAGCCCAGCAGAGCCGGGGTGGGAGCGCCGTCCTTGAAGGCGGCGGCGACCTTCGGCCCGCGCACGGTCCGCATCGTGTCCCGTTCCCGCGGCTGCACACCGTCGACGGTGATCACGATCCGGCGCGGTGTGGCCATCACGGTGATCGCGCCGTGCCCCAGCCGGGTCTCGGCCAGCTTCGCGGTGACCGACTCGCGCACCGCCTCGGTGGTGGCGGGCACGTCGGCGTACGGCAGCTCCTCCACGCCGATCTCGAACAGCAGCGTCTCGACGCCCGGCACCTTGGGCAGCGCGGGCCGCTCGGCCGGAGCCGGTGCGGCCGCCACCCCGAGCGGATACTCCAGCGCGGCCCGCCGCCGCTCCCACAACTTCGCCGACTCGTGCGTCAGCCCGCGCATCAGCGAGAACGCCTTGGCCCGCTCGGTGGTGCTGATGGCGCCGCGCGCGTCGAGCACGTTGAAGGTGTGGCTGCACTTGAGCACGTAGGTGTACGCGGGGACCGGCAGCTCCAGGTCGAGCAGCCGCCGGGCCTCGGACGCGTAGGCCTCGAAGAGCCGGTGGTTGGTGTCGAGGTCGGCGTCGTCGAGGTAGTAGCGGCTCATCTCGTACTCGTTCTGGCCGAACACCTCGCCGTACGTGATGCCCGGCGCGTAGACGATGTCCTTGAAGTGGGACACGCCCTGAAGGTTCATCAGGATGCGTTCGAGGCCGTACGTGATCTCCACAGACACCGGGTCCAGGGCGACACCGCCGACCTGCTGGAAGTAGGTGAACTGAGTGATCTCCATGCCGTCCAGCCAGACCTCCCAGCCCAGCCCCCACGCGCCGAGCGCGGGTGAGGCCCAGTTGTCCTCGACGAACCGCACGTCGTGCGCGCCGAGATCGACGCCGAGCGCCCTCAGGCTGCCCAGATACAGCTCCTGAGGGTTGCCGGGGTCCGGCTTGAGGATGACCTGGAACTGGGTGTGCGTCTGGAGCCGGTTGGGGTTCTCGCCGTAGCGCGAGTCGTCCGGCCGCACGCTCGGCTCCACGTAGGCGACGCTCCAGGGCTCGGGACCGAGCACCCGCAGCGCCGTGGCCGGGTTGGCCGTACCGGCTCCGACCTCGGTGTTCAGCGGCTGCGTGATCATGCAGCCGTTGTCGCTCCAGTACTTCTGCAGGGTGAGGACGGCGTCCTGCATGGTCAGCGCCGTCTGGACGTTCTTCATGATCGAATCGCCTGTTCCCCGAGTCGGCCCGGCAAGGTCGGCCATGATCTCATACGCCAACTACCGCTGACCTGCTGTTTTTTGACCCGCGGCCCCGTTGGCCGGATGCCTCCGGTCGATTCACAGCGGGCTCTCAGCCCGGCCTCACGAACCTGACGGGTGGCCTCCTTAGGTTCCCCGTCCATGACGGGAAACCACAAGGACACCTCCATCACCCGGCGCCGCGCCCTCGCGGTCGCGGGCGGCACGGTCGCCGCGGGCGGTCTGGCCGCGGCCGGTTACCAGTCGGCCTTCGCGGACACGACGACGACCACGGCGAAAGGCACCGCCTCCACGACCACGGCCACCTCCTCCGCGAGCTCCGGCACCTGCATGGAGCTGATGTCGAGCGTCACGGAGGGGCCGTACCACCTCGACGGCGCGCTGGTCCGCAAGAACATCACCGAGGGCAAGAGCGGCGTCCCACTGACCCTGCGCCTGACGGTCGTGGACGCCACCGACGGCTGCACACCGGTCCCCGGCGCGGCCGTGGAGATCTGGCACTGCGACGCCTGGGGCTACTACTCCGGCTACACCACCGCCAACCCCGGCGGCTCCGCCCCCGCCGAGAGCGAGGACGGCTCCACCGCGAACGACAAGACCTATCTGCGCGGCTACCAGATCGCCAACGCCAACGGGGTCGTCAAGTTCGAGACGCTCGTGCCGGGCTGGTACACCCCGCGCACCTGCCACATCCACCTGAAGGTTCACACCGGCGGCGTGAAGGAGGACGGCACCTACGAGGGCGGCAAGGTCAACTTCACCGGCCAGCTGTTCTTCGACGACGAGATCGCCGAGTCGATCTTCGCCCTGGAGCCGTACAGCAAACACACCGGCAGCTACACCAAGCTCGCCGACGACATGGTCTACGACGGCGGCGGCGCGTCCAGCGGGCTGCTCACGCTCGAAGCGGTGCACAAGAAGGACCCGTCCAAGGGCTACAAGGGCTTCCTCACCCTGGGCATCGACCCGGACGCCGACAACACGGGCGCGGGCAGCGGCGGCGGAGGCGGCACACCACCGAGCGGTGGTCCCGCTCCCTCGTCGTCCCCTTCTTCCTCCCCCACTTCCTGAGGTACGGCGATGAACAGCCGTGAGGACGAGTCGCTCGCGCAGGCCGCCGTGGAGGCGCTGGTCGGCCAGCTGGGCCTGGCCCCCAAGCCGGGCCTGCCCGACCCGCGTGATCTGACGGCCCGGGCCACCCGCCGCGACCACAGTGCCCTGCGCTGGTCGGCCAGGGCGTTGCTGCCCGGCCTCACGGCGATGGCCGCGGCGGCCCGTCGCACGGGCGAGCCCAGCGCCCGGCTCCGGGAGGACCTGGGCGCGATCGGCCGCTCCACCGAACACACGGTGGGCCTGACGGGCGGCGGCCACCGGGGCGCCCTGTGGACCCTCGGCCTGCTGGTCGCGGCGGCGGCGCTGAACCCGGGGGCGCGACCGGCCGACACGACGGCCCTGGCCAAGCAGATCGCCGCCCACCCGGACCGCCGCGCCCCACGCCGTCCCTCACGCGGCTCCACGGTGTCGGCCAAGTACGGCGCGGCCGGTGCGAGGGGAGAGGCCAGGGCCGGCTTCCCCCATGTCCGCCGCGCCCTGACCACCCTCACCACGGCCCGCGTCCAGGGCGCGACCGAGCCCCAGGCCCGCCTGAACGCGCTGCTCACGGTGATGTCCACACTCCAGGACACCGAACTCCTCCACACGGCGGGCCCGATCGGCCTGCGTCATGTGCAGGCGGGGGCCCGCGGTGTCCTGGAGGCGGGCGGTACGGCGACGGAGCAGGGCACCGAGGCCCTGACAGCTCTGGACACAGACCTTCGGGCGCGCGGCTGGACCCCTGGGGGCAGCGCCCCTCTGCTTACAGGCACGCTGTTGCTGGATGCCCTAGGGGCGCGGGGAACTGCGCGACCAGCCCCCACGCGCCCGCACTCGAAACTCAGCCCTTGAAGGAGGCCATCCACGCCTCGACTTCATCCGAACGCCGAGGCAACGCCGCACTCAGGTTCCGGTTTCCACTCTCGGTCACGAGGATGTCGTCCTCGATCCGCACACCGATACCCCGGTACTCCTCGGGCACGGTCAGATCGTCGGCCTGGAAGTACAACCCGGGCTCGACAGTCAGGCACATCCCCGGCTCCAGCACACCGTCGACGTACGTCTCGGTCCGCGCGGCAGCGCAGTCGTGCACATCCATGCCGAGCATGTGACCCGTGCCGTGCAGCGTCCACCGCCGCTGAAGCCCCAGCTCCAGCACCCGCTCCACCGGCCCCTCGACGAGCCCCCACTCGACCAGCTTCTCCGCCAGCACCCGCTGCGCGGCATCGTGGAAGTCCCGGTACTTCGCGCCCGGCTGCACGGCCGCGATCCCGGCCTCCTGAGCCTCGTACACCGCGTCGTAGATCTTCTTCTGGAGCTCGCTGAACCGCCCGTTGACCGGCAGTGTGCGCGTGACGTCGGCGGTGTAGTAGGTGTGCGTCTCCACACCCGCGTCGAGCAGCAGCAGATCGCCCGAGCGCACGGGCCCGTCGTTGCGCACCCAGTGAAGCGTGCAGGCGTGCGGCCCGGCCGCGGCGATCGTGCCGTAGCCGACGTCGTTGCCCTCCACGCGCGCGCGGAGGAAGAACGTGCCCTCGATGTAGCGCTCGGAGGTCGCCTCGGCCTTGTCGAGGACCTTCACCACGTCCTCGAAGCCGCGCACGGTCGAGTCGACCGCCTTCTGCAGCTCGCCGACCTCGAAGTCGTCCTTGACCAGCCGCGCCTCCGAGAGGAAGACGCGCAGCTCCTCGTCACGCTCGGCGGTGACCTTGTCGGTCAGCGCGGCCTCGATGCCGGCGTCGTACCCGCGTACGGCCCGCACCGGACCGGTGGCCTCGCGCAGTGCCCCGGCCAGCTCGCGCACGTCGGAGGCGGGGATGCCGTACAGCTTCTCCGCCTCGGTGAGGGAGTGCCGGCGGCCGACCCACAGCTCGCCCTGGCCGTCCAGCCAGAACTCGCCGTTCTCCCGGTCGGAACGCGGCAGGAGGTAGATCGTCGCCTCGTGGCCCTCGCCCTCGGGCTCCAGGACCAGGACGCCGTCCTCCGTCTGGTTGCCGGTGAGGTAGGCGTACTCGACGGAGGCGCGGAAGGCGTACTCGGTGTCGTTCGAGCGGGTCTTCAGGTTGCCCGCGGGGATCACCAGACGCTCGCCCGGGAAGCGCGCGGACAGCGCGGCCCGGCGGGCGGCGGTCTCGGCGGCCTGGGGGACGGGCTCGAGGTCACGCAGCTCGGTGTCGGCCCAGCCGCTCTTCATGTTCTCGGCAAGCTCGTCGGACACGCCGGGGTACAGTCCGTTCTTCCGCTGCTTGATCGGCTCTTCGCTCTCGTCCGGGCCCGCTGCGTCAGCAGCAGCACCAGGCACCTCCGGGTTGAGCTCCTCCGCCACGGTCATCCTCCTCGATACGGCACTGGACCGTCCTCCACTGTACGGCGGCGCGGAAGAGGCCCCAGGGCGATGACGAGGAGTCTTAGGGGCCTTACTCGAATCGCACCGCCAGCAGCACGACGTCCTCCGCACCCTCCGCCGCGTCCAGCCCGTCCGGCAGCACGTTCCGCAGGACGTGGTCGGCGAGCGCGCCCGGGTCGTGCCGCAGCGCCCGCGGCACTCCGGCGGCCGCCGCGTGCAGCCGGGCGAAGGCGCGGTCGGTGGCCTCGCCGGTGCGGTGCAGCAGCCCGTCGGTGTACAGCAGAACCGTCTCTCCGGGCTCGGCGAGGATCTCCACGCTCGGCGCCTCCCAGCAGGCGAGCATGCCCAGCGGGGCCGAGACCGACGTCTCCACGAACTCCGTGCGGCGCTGTCCGATCAGCAGCGGCGGGCTGTGACCGGCGCCGGCCAGCGTGATCTTGCGGGCGGCCGGTTCGCAGTAGCCGAACAGCGCGGTGGCCGAGCGGGCCGGCTCGGTCAGCCGCAGCAGCAGCTCCAGGTCGGACAGGACCGCGACCGGATCCTCACCCTCCATCACGGCGTACGCGCGCAGGGAGGCCCGCAGCCGTCCCATCGCGGCGACCGCGCTGGGCCCCGACCCGGTGACGGAGCCGACGGCGAGACCGAGGGCGGCGTCGGGCAGCGGCAGCGCGTCGTACCAGTCGCCGCCGCCGCGCGGGCCGGTGCGGTGCCGGGCGGCGAGCTGGACGCCGGACACCCGCGGCAGCCGCGACGGCAGCAGCTCGTCCGACATCGTCGCCATGGCCGCGCGGGTGCGCTCCAGCTCGAGGAGCCGGGCGAGGTGTTCGGCGGCGTACCGGGCGTACAGGCCGACGAGGTGGCGCTGCCGCTCGCCCGGCTCGGCGGGTTCGTCGTAGAGCCAGACGGCTGCCCCGAGGCGGCCCGCGGTCCCGGTGCACAGGGGAAGGGCGTAGCTGGCGGCGTAGCCGAGCCGGGCCGCGACCTCGCGGTGGCGGGGATCGAGCCCCTCCGCGGCGAACAGGTCGGGCTCGGCGATCCCGTCCTCGCCGCCCGGCAGCCCGTCGAGGATCCGGCCGTAGGACAGGGCGCTGCGCGGCACGGTCTCGATGTGGCCGAGGTCGGCGCGGGCCAGGCCGAGGCCGATGGTGGTGTCCGGGCCGAGGCCGTCGCCCGGTTCCAGGACGACGAGGCCGCGCCGGGCGCCCACGAGGGCGGCGCCGGCCCGCAGCACTTCCTGGAGCGCCTCGTCGAGAGCGGCCGTACGGGCCAGGCGTTCGGTCAGCTCGTGGAGGGTGGTGAGGTCGGAGACCCAGCCGGCGAGACGGTCCTGCAGCACCGCGCCGGGTGGGGCGGGGGAGTTTGCGGGGACAGCCGGGGAGGTACCCGGCGCGCCGGGCGCGACAGTGTGTGCGGGTGCCGGAACCGTTGAATCGATTCCAGCCACTTTCGGAGGGTGCGGGGCGTTCATGGCGTCCGGCCTTCCGACCGGCGCGTACTGCTCAAAAGCATCGCAAACCCCCATGTCATTCTGCGCCGCCAGCAGTGTCTCCACATGTACACGCACTCGTGAGGAGATGTCCAGCATTGTCCTGCCGGGATTCCTGGTGTCCGTGAGGTCGGAGGGAGTAACTCCCCTTCCTCTTACAGAAATGTAAAGTTGGCCTAAAACAGCCGCAGGGGACGGCTTATTGCGGTCGACTGGGCTTGCTCGACGGAGCGTCACGACGGTCGTGATGGGTACGTACTCGGTGAAGGCCAGGGGTGGTTGGGAATCACCCGGAACCTGGCGACGGACCCGGGCGTCCTATCCACCGACGACCGTGCCCCATCCTCCCGTGGCGGAGGCGGAGAGAAATACGCGCGACGGCAAACGCCATACTTCGCCACCCCTACGCCACGCCCGTGCTTTTGATACACGCAGTATGGGCGGGACGGCCGCGGAGGCAGTCAAAGCTCGACCCATAGGGGTTCCCCCTGCTCACGGCAGGGGTGTGATGCGCCAACAGGTACGCACAGTGAAGTGATCGACACATGTTGTGATGTGGACCACGGTGTTGCCAGGCGTGCAACGGAAAGGAACGAGCGCTCATGCGCGAGATCCTCGGAAGGCGACGCAGGCTCCTGTCCAAGCGCGGTGACGGGACGCCTGAGCTGATCGGCGCGGCCCTGACCTACGCGACGGAATGGCAGTGGCCCGTACTCCCGGGCGTGGCGGCGGACCCGCAGGGGCCGGGCCGCTGCGGCTGCCCCGACCCCGAATGCACGGTGCCCGGCGCGCACCCCTTCGACCCCGGCCTCCTCGCGGCCACCACCGACGGGCGCATGGTCCGCTGGTGGTGGGGCAACCGCCCCACGGCGCCGATCGTCATGGCCACCGGCGGCAAGGCGCCCTGCGCGGTGTCGCTGCCCGCCCTGCCGGCGGCCCGCGCCCTCGAGGCGCTCGACCGCATGGGCATGCGGCTCGGCCCGGTCGTCGCCTCCCCCGCCCGCTGGGCGATCCTCGTGAAGCCGTACTCCATGGAGCAACTCGGCGAACTGCTCTACGCCAAGGACTTCGTGCCCGGATCCCTCCGATTCCACAGCGAGGGCGGCTATCTGGCCCTGCCTCCGTCCGGGACGGGCCAGGGCGAGATCCGCTGGGAGCGGGCGCCGCTGCCCGGCTCCGCCTCCCCGTGGGTGCCCGATGTCGAGGCCGTGGTGGACGCCGTGGTCGAAGCCCTCACTCGTACGGGTGTGAGCGCGCCCGAGTTCTAGGACCGTCGGGCGCGCCGGGCCCGGCGACGGCCTCGGGACGTTAAGTTCCGGGGTCATGCCGCGTCATTCCCGGGGCCGCTCCCGGGACCCCCGAAAGGCCAGACTGCTCGCCCTCGCGGGCGTCGTGGCGGTGTGCGCGGTCGCGCTGCCGCTGGCGGTGGCGTCCGCGGGATCTGTACATTCCGTTCGGCATTCCGTTCGTTCGGAGGTCACCGCCGAACGCGGTGGCCCTGCTTCCGATTCTGTACGGGACGAGGTACGTCCCTCCCCAGGCGCCGACGACAAGGCGCTCGGGGCGTCCAGGGGCGCGCCCTCCGCCGTTCCCACCCTGCCCACACTCGGCCAGGGCCTGGCGACCGCCGTGCGCTGCGGTCCCGAAGTCTCCTCCCCCGACGGCATCGAGGCGCAGACCTGTGTCGTGACGCAGGGTGCGCATACCTGGGCACGGACCTACTACCGCAACGCGACCGGCGAGGCGCTGGACGCCGTACTGACCCTGATGGAGCCCGGCGCCCGGACCGTGCGGATGACGTGTGCGGTGAGCGCCGAGGATGAGCCGCGGACGTGCGAGACGCCCCGGGAGCCGGTGCGCGGGAATCTGGCCGCGTACACGGCGGTCGCGGAGTTCGCCCGGCGCGCGGGCCAGGGGCCGCTGCTGCTGCGCTCGGGGAGCAACTCGCCTGCGTGGATGAGTAGTTGACGAGCGGCTGCGTTCCGTGAACGGTCGCGGAGACGAAAAGACCCGGTTGCTGGCGACGGGGGATGCACCAGCAACCGGGCTATTGGAACGGTAACAAGAGATCGGCGGTTCGCAAATTCGATCTCGCCCTTTCCAGTCACCGACTGGCTTGTCTCCAGCGGGAGTTGTGAGGGGAGAGTCATCCGTCCCGAGGTGCGCGGGCCCGGCCGGCCGGGGCGGCGGCCGTCCGGACCCGGTGGGGCACGTCAGCTGAGCGTGACCTGCCGGTTGGTGAGGCCGCCGCGGGCGCGGCGCTCGTCCGGGGTGAGCGGCGCGTCCGCGGCCAGGGCGGCGGCGAGGCGCTCGGCGAACTCCGCCGCCGGCTTCTCCACGTCCTCGGCCGTGACCCCGCTCGGCAGGTCCCACACCGGCACCGTGAGCCCGTGAGCGCGGAAGGAGCCCACCAGGCGGGTGCCCTCGCCGAGGCTGGAACGGCCCGCGGCGTGCAGCCGCGCGAGAGCGTCCAGAAGCTGCTCCTCGGCGTGGGGCATGACCCACCGCAAATGGTTCTTCTCCGGCGTCTCGCACCAGTAAGCGGCATCCACGCTCTGGAGCTTGACGGTCGGGATGGCCGCGGCGTTGGCCCGCTCCAGGGAGGCGGTCACCTCCGGCGTGGCGTTCTCCGTGTCCGGGACCCAGAACTCGAAGCCGCTGTGCACTTCTGGCTCGAAGGTGCCCTCCGGGTCGAGCAGATCCTGCAGCCGCGGACCGCCGGCCGGGGCGCGGCGGCCCTGCACGGGCGTACCGGGCTGGGCCTCGAGGGCGCGCTGGAGGGTGTCGGCCAGGTCGCGGCTGATGTCGCCGGACGAGGTGTCGTTCTGCAGGCCGAGCAGGACCGAGCCGTCGTCGCGGCGCAGGGCGGGCCAGGCCATCGGCAGGACCGTGGCCAGCGTGACCGCGGGGACGCCCTCGGGCAGGCCGTCCTTCAGGGGCAGTTCGACCGTGGCCGCCGGGACCAGCTCGCGCAGGGCCACCCAGTCGCACTCGCCGGGCAGGCCCTCGAAGGGGCGGTGCACCAGCTCGGTCGCGGCGTGCGAGGCGGCCCGGCCGTGACAGGCCTTGTAGCGGCGGCCGCTGCCGCAGGGGCAGGGCTCACGGGCGCCTACGACCGGGACCTCGCCATCCGTGATCTGCGGGCGCTTGGCCTTCGTCTGGGGTCGCTTCTTGGCCATCGATGGGTCTCCCGGTTACGGCTCGTCTCGTACGTTCGCGAGCCTAGCCGTTCGGGCCTCGGGCGACGGGATCCTGTGGACAACACTCGGTCCGGTGCGGCGTACGGGCGCTCAGTCCATGTCGTCGAAGGCGTCCGCGAAGTCGAGCCCGGGTATCTGGGACACCGCGGGGGCCGCGACGCGCGTCACGAAGTCGTCGCGCCGGTGGCCGGCGTCCGGGTCGTACACGTCGTCGTGGACGATGACCCACACGGTGACCTCGCCGCGGATGTCGTCGCGGACGCCCCAGTCGTCGGCCAGCGCGGTGATGATGTTCAGCCCGCGGCCGCCGTGTGCCGTGACCGACGGGGTCGCCGGGGCGGGGCGGGTCGGGCCGCCGCCGTCCGTGACCTCGACGACGAGCCGCCCGGCCGGGTCCACACGCCACGCGGCACGGACGTCCCCGTCACCGGACAGGGCATCGCCGAGCGGCCTGCCGTGTTTGCACGCGTTGCTCAAAAGTTCGGAAAGGATCAGTACGGCGTCGTCGATGACCGAATCCGCTACGCCACCCCTGCGCAACTGTGCACGCATACGGTGCCTTGCTTCCCCCACGCCCGCAGGGCCATGGGGTACGGCCATGCTCGACGACGTGGGCACCTCCTGTGCCACCACCAACGCCACCCCCGAGACCTCCTTCGCCCCACGCCACGGTGTGGATGCCCCATTGGCCTGAACCGGAAACCGGCCAATCAACGTCCTGTGACGCATTCACCACGATCGAATACGGACCGAACGCGCCGGAGCACTCCCCGTAATCGCATGGCTTGATTTCGTCGGTGTGGCCGAGACGGGAGGATCCCGCCCGTCAAGGTGTGGGGTCAAGAGGTGTGCGTGGGTCTGGTGCGACTTGTGTGGCCGGCCTCAGCGGCCGAGGCGGTCCAGTACGGCGCGCGGACGATTGGTGATGATGGCGTCGATACCGAGGTCGATGCACAGATCCACGTCCTCCGGCTCGTTCACGGTCCACACGTGCACCTGGTGGCCGGCCCGCTTCAGGCGCTCCACATAGACGGGGTGGTTGCGCACGATCCGGATCGAGGGACCCGCGATCCCCACGCCCAGGGGCAGCCGCCCGTCGCGCAGCCGCGGCGAGACGAACTGCGTCAGATAGACCGTCGGCAGGGTCGGGGAGGCGGCCCGCACCCGGTGCAGGGAGCGGGCCGAGAAGCTCATCACCCGTACCCGGGACTCCTCGGCTGCGGCCGGGGCGTCGAGGCCGAACCGCTTCAGCAGGGTCAGCAGCCGCTCCTCGACCTGTCCCGCCCAGCGTGTGGGGTGCTTGGTCTCGATGGCCAGTTCCACCGGGCGCCCGGCGTCGGCGACCAGTCCGAGCAGCCGCTCCAGGGTGAGTACGGAGGTCGCCTCGCGGTCCTCCGGGGGGTGCTCCCAGTCGGGTTCCTCGTCACGTCCCTTCCAGGCCTCGCGCGTCTTCCAGGAGCCGAAGTCCAGGGCGGCGAGGTCGGCGAGCTCCAGGGCGGAGACCGCGCCCCGGCCGTTGGACGTACGGTTGATCCGGCGGTCGTGCACGCAGACGAGGTGGCCGTCGGCGGTGAGGCG
Source organism: Streptomyces sp. NPDC044719 (assembly GCF_056433405.1). NCBI lineage: Bacteria > Bacillati > Actinomycetota > Actinomycetes > Kitasatosporales > Streptomycetaceae > Streptomyces > Streptomyces sp. NPDC044719. Next base: position 166,099 of record NZ_JBWKHE010000003.1, on the reverse strand, counting down.
CACATCGCACTCGAGGGCGTCCGCGCCGTCCTCGATCGCCTTGGTGTACGCGGCCAGGGTGTGCTCCGGGGCGTCCTCGGAGGCTCCGCGGTGGGCGACGACTTGAATCACATGCTGCCGTGCGTGGGTCACCGCGTCATGGTGCCACCGAGTCCGGGTACGCGTCCGGTCGTACGGACCCGACGGATGCGCAGGCCCGTACGGAGGTGCTGGAATTGCATAGTTTTAACCAGTAATGACCTATATAAAGAATGGCCGCGGACCCACAGCCACCGCTTATGGTGCTCTGACGTCTCGTGGGAAAAGCTGACGGCATACAAAGGGACAAGCACAGCTGTATCGCGCCGGACCGTCGCCAGCGTGAAAAAGCGTGACCGAGTGCGACCCAGGAAAAGCAGCCGTGGATCGAGGAGAGAAGCTGTGAGCACCGAGAACGAGGGCACCGCGGTACCCCCCGCCCCGTCCGTACCGCCCGTGCCGGTGGATGCTCCCGCTGCTCCGGCGCCCCAGGGGCCGTACGGGCAGGACGCCCAGGGGCAGGCCGCCCACGGAGAGGGTGCTTCCGGCGGCGCCGGTCAGCCCGGCGGTTCCTCCTCCGCCCCCGCCCCGTCCTGGCCGCCGCCCCCGCCCCCGGCCACCCCGTCGCACGGCGACGGCGGTGCCGGATCGTCGTACGGCGACGGCGGTGCCGGTTACGGAGCGGGCGGCTGGGGTTCCTCCTACCAGCAGCCGGCGCCGAAGCCCGGCCGCGGCCGCAGCGGTCTGGTCGTCGGGATCCTGGCGGCCGCGCTGCTCGCGGGCGGCCTGGGAGGCGGCCTCGGCTACACCCTGGCGAAGAACAACGACGAGAACTCCGGCTCCACGACGGTCTCCGCCTCCACCAGCGGCGGCGACCTCAAGCGCGACCCGGGCACGGTCGCGGGCGTGGCCGCCAAGGCGCTGCCGAGCACCGTCACGATCGAGGCCGAGAGCAACAGCGGCGAGGGCGGCACCGGCACGGGCTTCGTCTTCGACAAGCAGGGCCACATCGTCACCAACAACCACGTGGTGGCGGGCGCGGTGGACGGCGGCAAGCTGACCGCGACCTTCCCGAGCGGCAAGAAGTACGACGCCGAGGTGGTCGGCCACGCGCAGGGCTACGACGTGGCGGTCGTGAAGCTCAAGGACGCCCCCTCGGACCTGAAGCCCCTCACCCTCGGCGACTCGGACAAGGTGGCCGTCGGCGACTCGACCATCGCCATCGGCGCCCCCTTCGGGCTGTCCGACACGGTGACGACGGGCATCATCAGCGCCAAGAACCGCCCGGTGGCCTCCAGCGACGGCAGCGGCAGCCAGGCGTCGTACATGAGCGCCCTGCAGACCGACGCCTCGATCAACCCGGGCAACTCCGGCGGCCCGCTGCTGGACGCGCAGGGCAACGTCATCGGCATCAACTCCGCGATCCAGTCCACCGGCAACGGCGGCTTCGGCACCGGCCAGTCCGGCTCGATCGGCCTGGGCTTCGCCATCCCGATCAACCAGGCCGAGTACGTCGCCCAGGAGCTGATCAAGACCGGCAAGCCGGTGTACGCGAAGATCGGCGCGTCCGTCTCCCTGGACGACAGCTCGGACGGCGCGCAGATCACCGACCAGGGCGCGGGCGGCGCCGCACCGGTCGAGCCCGGCGGCCCGGCCGCCAAGGCAGGCCTCAAGCCCGGCGACGTCATCACCAAGCTCGACGACCGGGTGATCGACTCCGGCCCCACCCTGATCGGCGAGATCTGGACCCACAAGCCCGGTGACAAGGTCACCATCACCTACGAGCGCGGCGGCAAGCAGCAGACCGTCGACGTCACCCTGGGTTCGCGCACCGGCGACAACTGATCCCCACCCGCGCGCACCGACCCGTTACCCTTGTCCCCGCGCCGCCGATCACCGGCCGGCGCGGGGAGGCGTGCCCGAGCGGCCGAAGGGAACGGTCTTGAAAACCGTCGTGGCAGCGATGTCACCGTGGGTTCAAATCCCACCGCCTCCGCGTAGGTCAGGGTAAGAGCAGGTCAGAAGGGGTGTCTCTCGCCAGAGACACCCCTTCTGCATGGGTCCTGTCTCACCTGGATCCGCGTCTGTCGCGTGGTGGATCACTGCGTGTGGACCATGCGTGGACCAGATCTCTACCTGGCCTCTTCCCGCTGATCAGGTGTTCCGGGGGGCCGGGGGAGTGTTCGTTGGTGTCATGACGGTCTACTTGGTCTTGAGAGACCCGGCGATAGGGGCAGACGCTCGGCTCGGCACGGCAGCAGCGGATGTGACTCTCCTGCGGGAGCTTCTACGGAAGTAGCACCCCCATCAGCACGTCCCTCAAGCTGGTTGCGACGGCGCTTTGGTGCCCAGCTTGGCGAGCAGACCGGCCAGAGCGATGGTGAACAGGCCGATTGCCACGCCACACAGGGTCCACAGCATCCGGTAGCCCTCGGCGCCGTAGTCGGAGGGCTGCGGAAGGTCCGCCAGGATCAGTGCTGCCGCGGCGATGGCTGCGGTGTAGAGCGCGTAGTTCCAGGCTTGCGTCGCGACCCCGTGCATCAGCAGCACGAGGGCGACCACTTCGAGCCCTCGATCGACTGCGAACAGCTCGCGTCCGGTTTCACTCGCGGGGATCAGCAGCAGCAGCGCTGCTGCCCCAGCGCCGATCACCGCACCGGCCAGGCGCTGCACGGCGGTGAGGGTGGCCTGCTCCAGGCTCGGCTTCATGGCGACCATGGTCGCGATGGGCAGCCAGTAGCCGTGCGACAGGTCGAGGCCGAAGGCAAGCGCGACAGCCCCGGCCATGGCCACCGCGCGCAGCAGGGCAAACGCGGCCAGCGGCGGGGTCAGCTTGCGCCGTGACGTATCGCCGGGAAGTTCCGGAACCGGCTGGGGCGAGTCGCGGCGGCCGCGGATCAGCCACCATGCGAACGCGAACGCGATCCAGAGCGCCGAACCCCCAGCCCATGAGGCCACCTGAGCCCATGTGTAGCTGGAGATGTGTGCGTGCTGGTGAAGGTTGAAGGCGAGCCCGAGGGCGACAATGAACCAGACGTTCAGGAACAAGGCGGCAAGGAACCTGCGGACGCCGAAGGCGACGGCCAGGCCGCTCGCCAGCGTGACCAGGAAGGTCGCGAGCACGAACCAGCCCCACGCCTCCCCTCCGATGCCGAAGGCCAGCGCGGTCAGCCCTGCCCCGAGCAGTCCGAAGGCAGCGAGGCGCAAGGACCGGAACCCGAAGCTGCCTCCCGGGTCAGCCAGGCCCGTGAGCAGCAGGCCGAACAACGCGCTGAGCAGGTACTGTTCATGGCCGATCGCCCAGAAGACGATCAACGGCACCAACGCGAGGTCCAGGACCACCACGCCTCGCGGCCAGTTGAGTCCCGCCGGGTTCAGCTGGAACACCTTGGCCAGCCAGCCCATGGCCTTGCCAGCAAGCGTGGGCTTTCCCCCGTGTTCGCTCACGCCAGCCATGGTCGTCCTCGCTTGCCCTGATCGCAGGTTGTGCCGCTCAGTCCCGCATTCTGCGACGTGACCGAGACTGCCGCGAAGCGACCCGCAGACTCCCGATCGAGGACAGCCGGCCCATCAGCCGTACGGCGCAGCAGGCGTACCGGATGACGTCTTAAGCTCGCGTGGGCTTCGCTCAGCGAGGGTGCGGGTCACTGCGCGTGAAGGCGCCCGCTCTGCCTGGCGGTGGCAGAGCGGGCGCTGTCTGTGCTTCGAGCGTGGCTTACTTCTCGTCGGCAGCCTCTAGCGCTCGAGCGATCTGTTCATTCGCGTGCTGCTGACCACGGTGAATGGACTTTGCGTAGAAACGAAACAGAACCGCGATGCTGTGGCCAGCTCGCCGCGCGACCTCGGCAGGAGAGACGCCGGACTCAAGCCAGAGCGAGACGCCGGCGTGACGCAGGGAGTACGGCACGTCAGCCAAGAGGGAGGCCGCTTCTGATTCGGTCAGCACCGCGATCCGAGCCGCCTTCCAAACCTCGCCGTACTCCTTGGACAGGAGGCCGCCACCCTGGGCCGCACGGAACAGCCTGCCATCTTCAGCGGCACCAAACTCCTTGATGTGCTCGCGGACCAGGCGCACGAGTACGGGGGGAATCGGTACAGGTCGAGTCGCCTTACGTGCCCGCTTCTTCAGGCCACGCGTATCAAACGACTCGCCTGTGTCAGTCCACCCGGAGCCGACGCGGGGCGTGCTGGTCGAGAGCAACACCTCTCCCCATCCCTCTTGGGGCAGGGTGAAATCGCCTTCTCGGAGACTGGCCGCCTCCCCAGGGCGGTTGGCCGCGTAGTAGAGGCAGCCGAAGAACGCCATCAGGTGGCGTCCTCGTGCTCCCTGCCCGCCTACAGCGTCGATCAGCGCCTTGGCCAGCTTCGGGCCGGGTACGAACCGGAAGTCAATCTCGTCGTCAGTTTCGGGCGGGCTCCAGTCGACCTTGTGAAAGGGCAGGGTCGTCAGCAATCCTCGCTCAACCGCGTACCGGAGACAGTTGCTGAACACCGTCCGCTTGCGGTTCACCGTGTTCTCGGCGGCGGACATGCCGTCCTGCTTCAGCTTCAGCGCGTCGAGTGCCGTCCGCACCACCGAGGGCGTGTTGAGGTCGGCGGCATCCACGGACTTCCGCCCGATCCAGTCCAACGCAGCCACGATGTCGGCGGGCGGCTCTTCGACGTCGAGACGGGCCTTCAACGTCCCGTCGTCGGCGATGACGAACCGGTAGACCCACGAGTAGAGCGCAATCCGGAGCACCTTCGGAGCCGGAGCCCCGCGGTTGTCCTTGACCAGCTTCGGCGTGATGGTGGCCAGCGTGTCGGCGATGCTCGCGCGGTGCTTGGCTGAGGCGCCGGGCCACTTCATCGCCGCGTAGGCACGAGTATGGGCGTACCAAGTGGTGGAGTTGAGCGCCTGTACCTCCGAGGCGGGCAGGCCGGTTTCCGTGTCGAACTGCTCGCGGTTGCGCAGCGCGGTCAGCAGTTCCGAGCGGCGACCGTCGGCCTGAGCCTTGATCTTGTAGCTCTTGGAGAAAGGCCGGGAACCGACGCGCCACCGGAGCTGGTAGGCCGCCGCACGGTTGGGCCGCTTGCGGATGCCCCAGATCTGAACGTCGTAGGTCAGCACGCTTCCTGCACCTCGCAGGCGTCGAACCAGGCGTCGAGGTCGGCCCGGCGTATGCGTATCTGACCGTTGGGGAGCTTCAGGTGCCTGGGAGCCTGGCCCCGAGCCCGCATGCGGTAGAAGGCAGCGCGGGACACCCCGATCTCAGCCAGTGCATCGACCAGCTTCAGTGTCTGCCTCTCGGTCTTGGTCGGAGTGGTCACAGCCAGGGCTCTCCTTCGGACTTGGTGTGTTGGGCGTGAGCAATGTCGTGGCGCACCTGGGCGGCGAGGAGTTCTTCACCGGGGCGGTAGCCGCTGGAGAGGTAGGTCCACGAGGAGGCGGTGACGAGGGTGGTGTTCTCGTCGTCGACGGGTTGGCCGGCGCGGGCACGGGCGGCTTCGGCCTGGGCGAGGCGCCAGGCACGTCGTACGTCGCGGAGGGCGCCGAGGGTGGTGGAGTAGGCGCGGGACTTGGTGGAGAAGTGGCCGCGGAAGCCGAGCATGTGGGCCCACTTCCAGAGCTTGAGATCGGCGAATTCCGGCAGGTGACCGAGGGCCCAGGCGGTACGGATCATCTGGCGCACGTGCTGCTGAACAGGCAGGTCCTTGATGGGTTCGGCTTGTCCGGTGCCGTCGCAGTCGGTGCACCGGTCGTGGAACTGGTCGGGGCCACGTACGTAGCCGCGTCCCTTGCAAGGGCTGCACATCAGGGTGCGGTCTACAGTGCCCGCGCCTTCGGCGTTCTTCGTGGCGTACTTGGCGACGTATCCGGCGACCTTGGCGTCGGTGTACTCGGCGACCCTGGCATCGGTGAGTTCGCCGTCGCCCAAGGCGGAGATGGGATCCACTTTGTACCGGCCGCCCCAGGCGATGACCCGCTCGCCGATGGAGTCGGACTCGACGGTGAGCCGGGCGCGCTGGACGGCGATGCCCACGGCGGAGCTGAGGGCGTCGAAGGTGGCCCAGGACGGGGGCGCGGCGGTGTGGCCGTCGGGTCCGTCGAAGCGGATCACGGCGTGGAAGTGGACCAGGCCGCGCTTCTGGTACTCGGCGACCTTGGCGAACGAGACGCGCAGAGCGGCGTTCAGCGCCTTCTGCGTCATGCCGAGGCGCTCGGCCAGGGCGCGGCGCAGGTAGGTGGTGAAGCGTGCCCAGAGTTGTCCGGCGTGGGCGTTCCACAGCACGGCGCCGGTGTAGTCGTACGTGGCTGGGTCCAGCGGGGTCCCCAATACCGGGTCGTCCTCTACGTGGTGGGCGCCGCAGCGGCAGGGGCGGGGCTTGCCCGCCTGGTCGGTCTTGCGGTTGTGGACGGGGCCGAATGAGGGGGCGGTGAGGGTGACGAAGGCTCGGGGGTGGTCGCGGACGGTCTCGGCGACGTTCTTGCCGCCGGAGAGTCCGGCCTTGATCAGGTGGTAGGTGTCGGCGGCGTACACCCGTGAGCAGGCCGGACAGCGTGTGGCGCGGCGGTTGCCGCAGGTGGTCAGCAGGCGTCCGGAGGGCTCGTCCTCGGAGCGGTACGAGCGGACCACCTGCTTGGTGGTCTCGTCGGTGGTGACCGTCCAGCCATGGAGGTTCACAGGGCGGGTGCAGCCGCGCAGGTCGCGGACCTGTTCGCTCACCCTGTCGAAGTCGTGGGTGTTGGCCAGCTCGATCAAGTCCCGCAGGCCGGGGCTGATCACGTGGCGTAGGTCGAGGGGGCGGCGCATGGGGGCAGGGCTCCTTTCTGGCGTGAGGGGGAGGCCGATGGGCAGCAGCCGTTCGCGGGCGAAGGCGTTCGGGCTGCTGTCCGGAGGCATGGCAGGTCGAGCCCAGGGGCGGGCGAGGGTGGAATGTGCCGGAGAGGCCGGCGGGGAGAGTGCGGCGCTACAGCGAGGCGTGGAGCGCGGTGGCCATCGGCAGGCCAATGGCGAGCCGCCTCTTGAGCTGAACCGCCGTGATGGGTTCGCCGTGCTCGGGGGGGTGCGATGCGGCGATCGAGCGTGCCTCGGCCAGCAACGGTTCAGGCACCTTCGGCGCAGGCGTTGCAGGGGCCGGGGCAGTCTGCGGAGCTACCTGGGCCGGATCCGGCGTGACGGTCTGGGCTGGTGTTGAGACGGGTTCCGTCTGGGCGGGGGCCGGTGCAGGCTCGGCGACGGTCGTCTGGGCGGTTGTGCCGGTGGCGACCAGGTTGAAGGAACGCAGGAGCTGCGGGCCGACGGCTCCCCAGCCGAGGAGCAGCAGAGGTGCCACGGCGTCGACGGCAGCGCGGCCGTAGTGCTCGGCGACGATCGGCTCTGCGACGTTGAGGGCCAGGGTGAGCATGCCGGAGATGTGCATCAGGCGCGTTGCGGCCTTCATCTGCTCGGCCGGGACGCCGCGCAGGGACAGGAATCGCAGGGCCACCAGGAGGCCGACCACGGACAGGTCCACCATCGGGGCGATGAGCGGTGCGATGGGAGCGGGGACGCCCAGGCGCAGGGCCAGGGCCCAGACGTTGCCGAAGGAGAAGACGAACGCCAGTGCAGCGATGACGATCATCACGGCGGTAACGGTGCGCTGAGTGATCCGGTCCTCAGTCATGAGTGTTCACCTCCTTTCCGGGCGAGGGCACGAGCGGTGAGCCTGACGGGTCAGGCCGCCAGGGGCGGGGTGGTGTCGTCCGGGTCGTTCTTGGTGAGATCGACGCCGGGGAGTTGGGCGGTGAGCAGGTCGGCCGGATCGGTGGTGAGATGGGCGGTCTGCTGGGCGATGGCCGCGCTGTCTGAGCCGGAGACGTAGGGCGTGCGGATGCGGGTGAAGCCGGGCTGTGACTGGTGGTTCATGGAGGCGACCCCGACGTAAGCGCGGTCCTGGAGGTTGATCGGGTTGGCGTCGGGCCATTCCCGGATGTCGTCACCGAGCGCGGCGACGGCCGCCTCGGCGGTCTTCTGCGCGAAGGACAGACCGATGGGGCACACGTCGCGGATGAAGGTCGGGATCGCGTCGCCGGTGGACTTCTGGGTGGCGAGGATGACGAGGATGCCCATGCTGCGGCCCTTCTTCACCAGGTCCTCAACCAACCGGGCGTTCTCGGCGGCGAGTGCGGCGAGCTTCTTCGTCTTGGGGTCGCTGCCCTTGTGGTCGCGGAAGTAGGTGTGCGCTTCATCAATGATCACGACGAGGAGCGGCCACGCTGCGGACGGGCCGACTTGCCACATGTCCTGTACACCCGCACCGAGGACGCTCTCAGCAGCCGTGACACGGGCGCGGCGCAGTTCCACCAGTCGTTTGAACAGGGCGTTGGCCTCTTCAAGGTCATCGCCGACGAAGGCGAACATCCGCTTCACGAGGTGGGCATAGTCGCCCTCCCTGGCAGTCGACACCTTGCCGTCGGCACAGACGAACTGAATGGCGGGCGAGGGGGCCCAGTCGCAGATCAGCCGGTTGATGAGCGATGTCTTGCCGAAGCCGGGAAGGCCCGCCACGGTCACGCCGGGCACCTGCGTCAGGTCGACGGACACCGGCTGTGCGTACTCGTCCAATCCCAGGTCCCACCAGGCGATCTCGTCCGGTTCCTCACCTGTGGGGTGATGCTCGGTGGTGAACTTCAGCGGATCGAGCCGTACACCGCGGATCACCACCTGTCCGGGCTTGTCCTGGGTCACGGCGACCCGCGTGCACTTCCAGGCGTCGGCCAGGTGCGGGGCTGCCTTCTGGAACTGCTCCAAGCCGACACCGGGCAGGCAGGTCGCCCGCGCGATCACCCCGTAGGCGTCGTGCGTGACCTTCAGGGCTGGGACAAGGACGCGAGGCTTGATGGGCTTGCTGTCCGAGTTCGCCAGCGACGCCATAGCGGTTGGCGTCTTGTCCGTAGCCGACAGCTTCAGCATTGGAGCCAGCCGCTTCCAGGTCCGTCGCACGCGCACTGCCTGCCGGATGGACTGCCGGGTCATGGCGTCTGCGTGTAGGTAGCGGGCCACCCACCACACCGACCATCCGACCAGCACGGCCAGTGCCACGGCGGCGACCAATCGGCCGTAGCCGAAGGCCCCTTCCAATGCGTCGTTGAGGTCCTTCATATGTCGTTCTCCTGCGGGCTGTAGAGGAAGGCGCTGGGGGCCGATTCGAGGAACGTCCGGTCCAGGACGCCCGGGCGGTCGTAGCCATAGCTGGTGAGCCCGGTTTGGTGGGCGAGCGATTCGCAGAGCCGGGCATCCGGCCCGGCGTGAGCCGATGAGTGCTCGACGCCGGACCGGAAAGCGGTGCTGCTCACGCTGCCTCAGCGGTCGCCGCCGGGCCGTTGGCCAGGTCCAGGCGGTCGGCGCGGTAGGCGATGCCGTCGGCAAGCTGGCCGTTGAAGATCCGGGCCCACGGTGTGGCGAACAGCTCCACCGGCATCACGGGAAGGCCAGGCTTGAGGCCGTTGGGAAGACCGGTCTCCGGGACCGTGATCTTCAGCGCGTCCGCACGGTCCTCCTCCATGAAGAAGAGGGTGATCGTCATCAGCTTCACGCCGGTCTCACGGTCCACTGCGAACTGGGTCTTCTCGGCGTCCGCGTACTTCGGCACCGGCATGGTGCCGACCATGAACGACGCGGTGGGGAGCAGACCAACACGGATACGGGCCATGGGTGTTACGTCCTTTCAGTAGCGCTCCGCCGGGTGGCGGGGCGTGATCAATAGAACCTCGCTCACCTAGCAATGTCAAGTGAACGAAGACTGCTAGTTGTGTGTGGTCATGGGTGGGGGTTTGTCAGAGGGGTGTGCTAAGGCTGCTAGCTCTGGCTACTCTGATAGGTATGACGCCTGCTAGTTCCGCGAAGCCCGACCGCCGGCCGCCCTATCGGCACGCAGCCGACGAGCTTCGGCGCGAGATCAAGGCAGGCCGCTACAAGCCGGGCGACCAGCTCCCTTCCTACCGGGAGCTGCAAGAGCGGTTTGGCGTCGCCAACATGACCGCCCGTGCCGCCCTCAACCTCCTACGCGAGGAAGGGCTGATCTACACCATCCAGGGCCGAGGCAGCTTCGTCGCCGACTACGACGGCAAAGGCGTCGACTACACCCCGCCCGCCTGGTACCTCGGCAAGTCGGCGAACGAGGGCGCTGCCGATACTGCCTCTGCTGGCGGGGCGCCTGGAAGCACGAAGATCGCTTTCAGCCTCTCCGGTGAGGGTGGGCCCGGCAGTCCCGACGCCGCCGACCTCACCCTTACCGAAGTGCTTACTGCATTGCGCGACGAGATCCGAGAGCTCAGCGCGGAGCATCAGGCGTTGCGTCGGGAGGTCGAAGACCTGAAGAAGGCTCAGCGGCAGGAGCCGCGTTCCTGAGTCGAGCCACCTCCCGGCGCATTTCCCGCGTTTCGCGACTGAGCCTCGCCACCATGGCCGTCATCTCACGGACCAGCGCGGCCACGTCCGCCGACTCCCGCGTGGGAATGCCGATCAACTCCCCTTCTGCGTTGCGTATCTGCTCGGTCATCTCTCCCCGTCCGCTGCCGTGCTCTTGTTGCGTACTGCCGTCACCCAACCGCCGAGGCCGTACCCGAAGGCTGGCCCAGCGGTCATGTGCCGCCGGATCCGTCCTCGCCCGTACCTCCCGGCAAGCCGTCCTCGCGGTTGGTGAGCTAGGTCTACCGGCCCTACCGGACACGTGAGAGGCGGGCGGCGCGGCGCTCTCGCCAGACGGGCAGGAACCTCCTTTCGCGTCCCGCCAGGCGGACCCGCGCCTCTGTGCGCTCAGGTCAGCCGTCCTTCCGTTCGTCGGTGGGGCCATCAATGCTCCGGAGAGTCGCCGGTTTGGCTAACCGGCACTTCCGGGCTATGTTGCGTCGCTCGGTCCCTCGGAGGCCGCCCGTAGAGGTGCCGAAATCCGCGTCGGGGTGACCCTCTTCGTTTGATCCACATAGCTCCTCCATCTGCCGGCCGTGCGCTGCCTTCACCTGCTACAGGTGTCGGAATCCCTGGCGGTGTGACAGTGCCGGGTAGAAAACAGCGCACCAGTCACCCCCGACCGAGGAGCAGACCACCAACCCCGACCATGGATCACGAGAAGGTAACGAAGTGGCGTGGTCGGGCCAGACCAACCTCGCGACGGCATCCTGCAATCCCCGGCCTGTGGATAAATTCCGGCGACCTCCAAAGCGAATGGGCGTGAATGTGGACCTATCGGGCCGATGCGGCACATGAGCCGATGAGCGGGTGGGAAGTCGACGTCATCGCATGCCGCGTGACCGGCCATGGGTCCAGCGGAGCGAAGCTGTTCAGAGTTTCTCTACTGGATCAAGGCGGCCCGCCTGCGGCGGGCCGCGCGCGCTGGCGGCCCGTGGCCGCCGCCGCTCCTTGTCTCCGCCACCGCTCCGGCGGCCCCCCGCCGCTCAGCGCGCAGAACCACCAAGGCGGACAGCCAGACCAGGAGGCAACACGACCACTTCGAGCGCCAGGACCAAGCCGGTACGCACCAAGCGCGACCGCGCCACCCAACCGCCCGTCGTTCACTTCCGCGTGGCTCGAAGAGCCCCAGCCGGGCCCAGCTGACACCCCACATCAGCAACGCCCAGGCAGGATCGAGGGTTGGGCCGTGACGTATGGAGGAAGCGTGGTTGAGGCCGGCGGGTGGTTGCTGGAAGCACACGTGGCGGGTGCTCGTTCGGCTCACCCGCCGTAGTGGCTGACTTTCGGTGGCTCAGGTCAAGGCCCTTCTCTGTTCGACAACATGAGGCCGGGGCGGATCTGCACCCGCATCCGAGCACGCCAACTGCCCCGGCTACCATCGGCACCGGGGTCCTGATCAGGGCTTCCGCGACCGGACCACCCGGAATGCTGTCCAGGCTGAGGGGTGGTCCGGTCTCTTGTTGTTGGTCTTGGATGTGTGGGACGACGCCGGGTGAACCGGGCCTCAGAGACAGCTCAGGGCCTTGCCCACCTCGTAGATGGTCGGACGGTCTTCGGGAGTGTGGCTGAGCATCGCCTCGATCAACTCGCCCAGCTCACCGGGCGCCTTCACAGGGCGACGTCTGCCGTTGGCCACGGCTTCTCTCTGGATGGAGCGTGGAGCGTCATCCGGGTACTCGACAGCCCGCCAGCCGGTGGCGGAAATGAGCAGGGAGGCGCCGAGGGCGTAGACGTCGGCTACCGGCGTGGGCTCGGCTTCACCCGTGTCGAGGACGCTGCGCGCGATCTCCGGTGCTTCGTAGTGGACGAGGCAGCCGCGGAACGGGAAGTCGTATCCCTCGGGCACGTGGCCGCCTCGGGCCAGGGCGAGGTCGATGAGGTGCGTCCGCTGCGGACCGATGATGAAGTGGGCGGGTTGTACGTCGCCGTGGGCCCAGCCCCTGGCGTGCAGTTCGGCCAGGGCCTCGACGCACCCCAGTGCCACGTTGGCCAGCGGTGCGATGGACGAGTCCTGCTTGCGGCAGGGTTCCCATAGCCGGTACAGGTCCGGCCCTTCGTGCCACGGCTGAAAGTTCCACGTCCCACGCTCCCACTCGCCGTAGGCGAAGTCGTCGAAGCCGAGGCGGTGCAGCACGGCACCTTCGCGGGCGGGCGCGAGGGCGGTCCAGGGCTGGGCGGACCAGTCGGCCGTAGCCTCGATCGGATAGCCGACCTTCACGGCGTAATGGCCTCGATGGCTCTCCACGTCCCAGACCACAGAGCCCCGGCGGTTCACGACCAGGCGCTGAGCCGTGGGCATGAGCGCGTCGAGCACCACGATCGGCAGTTCAGAGGGTGACCCGGACAACGTCTGTTCTCCTTCCGGGCGAACGCGGCCGACTACGAGTCGAGGCCGGCCGCGTCGCTGCTGTCGTGTTGCTACGCCTGACCGTACGGTCGGCCGCAGTCCGCATCGCACTGCGCGAGGTTCGTGCCGTCAACGGTCCACAGGTCGTCGAAGACCATGAACCCCGCCGTCTTCATGGCGCGTGCCGCAGCGGCGACCTGCTTCGGGTCGCGGGCGCCGCCACCGGGCTTCGGGTTGTGGTGCAGGAAGCGGCCCGCAAACCGGTCGCACAGCTCGGCGTACTCCTTCGTGTGCAGGATGAGCGCGTGCAGGCCGAGATCCACGTCGTCCGACGGGACCATGGGGACGATCGCGGTGGCTGCGGTGACCACGAAGGCGACCGCCTGGTCCGCGATCCGCTCGGCACGCTCGGGTGACTGCCCGTCGTGGGTGACGACGAAGTGGGCGAGGCTCTGGAACAGCTCTTCGCCAACCACCGCGCGGCCGGTCTTCTGGTCGTTCGCCGTTGCCGTCATGCGAGTACTCCTTCTGGATAGTGGAGCGTGGCACTTACGGGATTGGGAGGCCGCCCCGAACGGGGGGTGGGGGAACCAGGGAGTAGGCCCCCGTCCAGGGCGGCCGGTCTACTGGCCGACAGCGAGAGCCATGCCGATCACCAGGCCGCACGACCCGCTGATCATGATGATGAAAAGGACTCCCGCGTATCGGCCGATGGCGCGCATCACAGCCCGTCCCTGCTGTTGCCGTTCTTGATGGCCAGGCGGGCGCTCAGTTCCTCCCGAGGGCTCGGCGGCACCACCTTGTCCGGCATGGCATCCCACTCCCGGCCACCGCCGATGGGCCGTATCTGCACTCGGCCGCCGAGCTTCCCCATGACGATGCCGATACGTCCCTTGGCGGTGTCCTTCGCCAGTTCACCGATGCCTGGTCTGGTCTGCTGATTGCTCGCCATGCATAGGAGCATCGCGACCGGAGGGCCCCTGCTAAAAGGTCAGGCTGATTACCCAACTTGGGTAACATCGCGGGAAGTAGAGAACCAGCGACGTTGCGTAGCCCTCGCAGTGTGGGAGCTTGCCAATGCCCGACCCGGACCGGCCGCAGGAACTGCCGGCCAGGCTGCTCACCGATCCCGAGATGATCGATGCGTGTCGGGTCCGGGACTTCGCCAGAGTCTTCCGGCTGGTGAAGGTCAGGGCCGGGATCTACCCGTCGATGATCGCCCGACGCTGTGACCTGACGCCGAGCCGCGTGGGCGAAGTGATCGCAGGCCGACGACAGTTGCAGCACATGGACGTTGTCGAGCGCATCGCGGACGGCTTGCGCATCCCAGGAGGCATGCTCGGGCTTGCCCGGCGAGCGTGGGAGACGCCCCAGGCCCTCCAGGTCAACGAGCGTGAGGCGCCCCAACAGGAGCCGGTACAGCAGACCCCCGCGTCTCTACCGGGTCCCGATGTGGACGGCATCTTGGCACTGGCCACGCGGACGAGCCTGAACACGGCAACGCTGGAAGCCTTTCGCTCCTCCATTGAGGACTACTGGCGACGAGACGACCAGCACGGCGGCGAGGCTCTGAGGCCGGCCATCGTCGGCCAGCTCCGCTATGTCGTCGGACTCTTGAAGGAGAGCCGACCGCCGTCCATCCAGAACGGCCTGTACGGAGTCGCGGCCGAGCTGGCACGCCTCACCGGCTGGACCTACTTCGACGCCCGCCAGTACAACCAGGCCCGCGCGTACTTCACCGAGGCCCTGCAACTGGCGAAGGAGATCGACGACCGGCAGTTCATGGCCAACGTCCTCGCCTGCATGAGCTTGCAGGCGACCTACCAGGACAAGCCCGCGGACTCTCTGGCACTCGTCACCGCCGCTCAGGACCAGGCCCGCTCAGCCTTCGGGAGCACACCGCGCGTCCTGTCGATGCTGTCCATGCGGGAAGCTTTTGCTCACGCCACACTCGGCCACCGGGACAACACTCACCGGGCTATCGGAGACGCGCATCGCCATTTCGAGCAGGTCGGGGCGAGCGATCCGGACCCGTCCTGGGTGACCTACTTCGAAGAGCCGAAGCTCATCGTCGACACGGGCATTGCCCATGGCCGACTGGGCGAAGCGGCTACCGCCGAGCCTTTGATCGCAGATGCCTTGCGACGGGAGGACCACACCAACCAACGGGGCCGCGCGTTCCATACGTTCTGGCTGGCCCGCACGCAGTTGGACCAGGGCAAGCTTGACCAGGCGTGCCACACCGCGACGCAAGCTCTGGTGCCCGCGTCAGCGGTGGCCTCCGAGCGGGTATCAGGGCATCTCAGGGAGTTCTACGAGCAGTTGGCTCCGCACAGGCAGGAGCCCGTGGCCCTGGCCTTCGAGGCACGGCTACGGGAACTCCTCCCGCCGGTCAGCGGATCGTTTCGTCCATGAGCAGGTAGAGCAGACCCACGAGTGACCCGCTGCTCACGATCTCGCGGCGGTCTATCATCCCGCGGATCTCTGAGAGGGGGATCCACTCGATGCGGTCGGATTCGTTCTTCTCCGTGGGCGGCCCTGCGTAGGTAGCGCCGTCGATGCGGAAGACGTGGTGCTGCGAGTCGGTGATGCCGTTCGCCGGCTCGGCGTAGATCAGGGGCTTGATGGGGCCGGGGCGCCAGCCGGTCTCTTCGAGAACCTCGCGGGCCGCCGCCTCCTCCGGTGTCTCGCCGTCCTCGACCAGGCCCATGGGCAGTTCCCAGGCCCATGAGGTCGTGATGAAGCGGTGTCGCCACATCATCAGGACCTCTTGCCGATCGTTGACCACGGCGGCCACGGCCAGGTGCCGGAGGCGGACGACGTGGTACTCCCACCTGCGTCCGTCAGGCTGCTGGACGTCGACCAAACACAGATTCACCCACTTGTTCGTGTAGACCTGTCGCTCACCGTGGGTCTTCCACTCCATACCTGCGGCCCCTCTCGATCGGTCTCCAGGATCTCAGACCGAGGCGCGGGGGACGCAGGTTCGATCCTTTTCGTGTCAAGTTGACGAGATGGCCTCCCGCAGACCGTACAGTGACAGGTGCCTCGCCCTGCTTGAACATCGGGCGGAGCAGACGAAGAGAACCTGACCTCTCGGGGGGGCGCCGTGATGCGTTGGGTTGTCTCAGGGTGCCTGACTGTGAGTCCGAAGTTCCTCACGCGTATCCGCATCGTGGTCAGATCGTCGTTCTGCAAGCTCACGTTGGCTCATGTGCTGATCGTGCTGCAGATTGGCTAGCTCCTGCCTTCCCTCTTCGACTGTTCTCCTTGCCTCCTTGCGTGCCTCAGCAACGATCTTGTTTGCCTCTGACCTAGCCTCTGCGATTGCTTGATCAGCGGTCTGTTGGGCCAGGCTGAGAACCCGTGCGGCTGAGTTGTTCTGAGTTGTTTCAAACAAAGGGGCTTCGAGGTTGCCACCGAGCGGGCCGCCGAAGGGATCTGGTCCGAAATTCGTGTGGCTTTCTTGGGGGAACTGAGTGACGTATGCCGTGCCACCCACGTCACTCAGAGGTGGCGGTGCACCAAGTTCCGAAGCCGCAGCCGCGACCGCTTCCCGTTCTTGCTCCAGCAACGAACGCGCCTGCTGCTGAGCTTGATCGATGTCGAAGAGGTCCGCACCGAGCGTGCGCAGGTCGAGGGCTGATTGTGGCACGTAGCTCGGCTCTGCGGCTGCCCCCGGCTGATCGGTGATCTGTTGGTAGTGGCTTAGCTCCCCCTCCAAGAGTTGGATACGCCGAGCGGCATACCCCGCTACCCGCTGCGCTCTGATCCTGTCAGCTTCCGCTTGGGCCAGCTGTGTACGAAGATCACGCTCATGTTGTTCCGCGTGGCGCAACTGCTGTCGGAGGGCCTCCAACTCGTCAGACGGGTGCGTAGCAGGAGAATGCTCGTGGGCTCCGATGCGACGTTCAAGATCGAATACCGTGGCCTCGGTCGTGCCCAGCATTGCGAAGAGCATGGTCCCGACCCGGAGTGCCTGTTGGCGCCCCCGTTCGCTCGCTTCGAGGGCCTGACGAGCCTCGTTGAGCTCTCGATAGGCCTCTAGGGCCTGAGCTTGAGCAATCGCTCGTTCGCTCTGTGCTTCCAAGGCGTACTGCTGGGCAGCGAGCAGTTTGCCCTCCTCAGAGGGTGGCTCCGTGCGGTGGGCATGAGAGTGGTGATTGCTCTGGGATGCGTCCCACAGTCTCTTAGCCTGCAGCAGCCGTTGCTGAGTGAGGTCCGGCGGTTCAGTGGGAAAGCAGACGTCCAGGACGGCTTCCACGAGGTCCCAGTCCAGGCCCTCACCGTTGAGACGTGACCTGAGCTTGTGTAGCGGCGGAACCTGGCCGTCCCTGAAGTGTTCCGGCAATAACCTCTCATGGAGGGTCGGCACTCTTACCGCCGTGTTGTCCAACCACGAGCGCACCAGCTCCACCAGGGCGTTGGCCTCAGCGCTGCGCCCACGGGGCTGTGCCCATGGTCGTCCTTGCCGCTTGGTTCCTCTCGGCACTCGCTCCCCCTGTTTTTCCCAACAACCCCGCGTTGTTCGAAGAACAACACATAGCGTGATGAAAGCAGACCGGGTGTCAAGGCATGGTGGCTTTGCGCAATCCCGTCAGGTGCCGGATTCGCAGCTCGGTGCACACCTGATGATCTCGAAAGGTTGCGCCGCGCACCGTCCTGCCAAGTCCATCGCTGGAACCGCCACGGGCCAGCAGATAGTCACTGGAGCCAATGATGCCTTCCCGGCCTCGCACGGACGAGACCATGCAGGGTCACGATGACACCTACCGGCTGGCCGACCGTACGGTCACAAAGCGCCGTGGCGTCTGGCGGCTTGAGTTGCCGGCGCCCAAGTTGCCCACGATCGCCACAGTGACAGCTGTCGGCGGAGGTGGGGGTCTGACCGCTGCGATCGCCACTGGCCACGTCCAGGCTGGTGTCGTTTGGCCTGCTGTTGTTCTCGCGATCGCGGGCATGGCGTACGACGTCGCCATCCGTGCGCTGGGCAGCCCCAGCCAAGGGTGACGCGTACCGGAGGCAGTGGACCCTGAGTGGACCACGAAGCTCAACTCATGAATGAGACCGGTACGCTGTACCCGCTCCGCCCCTGGTGGACGGAGCAGGAGGCAGGCAGCCCCAGCGGCCGAAGGGAACGGTCTTGAAAACCGTCGTGGCAGCGATGTCACCGTGGGTTCAAATCCCACCGCCTCCGCGCGATGAGCAGTGAGAACGGCCCCCGACCTGGGTTCTTGGTCGGGGGCCGTTCGCATGTCCGGTGACTGTGGCTGCCCAGTGTGCCCCGTGGTTTCCCGCTCGATCGGGCACGGTTTGAGTACCTGTACTGATGTGCGGTGCCCGCTGCAACACCACGCTGATCGCATGCACTTAGTGGAGCGTCATCTGCGGACGGGACGACAGTGGGCATGAGACAGACGAATGAGCCTTCGGCCGGCCGGCAAATCGGGGTCAGCGTGGCACTGCTCGTCATCGATTTCATGCTCATCGCTTGGTCGGTGTACGGCGTGGGGATGGCGGGATGGGCCGACAGCTACGAAAGCGACGGCGTCGTTCCTTCGAGTGCGTCGAGGGCGGCGTCGCAGGCATTGTGGCTTCTGGGAGGCGGTGCAGTGCTCACAGGTGGTGGCCTCCTCGCATTGGGATGGCGCATCCCCGGCGTCGTGCAGTTGGTCGTCCTCGGAGGCGGGGCGGTGCTGGTCTCTTCACTTCCTGCCGGTGGATAGCGCGCGCCTGCCCGGAGCCTGAGCGCCCCCGCCGGAGGCATGCTTTTTAACCTTGCCGCCCGCCCGCGGTTCTCGGCTCATGGTCACCGGCAGGTGCTGTAGTTTCCGGCACAAAGCCCTCAAGGCGCTGGCCTACGCATGCCTCAGCTTCGGCCTTGCCTGTGCGCTCGTCCCGATCGGGGTTGTCGTCTGGGCGTCGTCGCTGTAGGTGACGCCCATACCCGCCTGACCTGTGGCCGGCTGTCATGCTGGCCGTGCGTGTGTTCGTCGTGGAGAGGGGACGCGTGAGTCGGCGCATCGTCGTCGTCACCGCTGTGCACGGCCCGTCGGCCCGGTTTCTGCCGGACGCCCACAGGTCTCTGTGCGAGCAGCGGCTGCCGGAGGGCTGGGAGTGGCACTGGGTGATCCAGGAGGACGGGGAGGGCCGGGACGTAGCGCCGTATGTGCCCGATGACGCGCGGGTGACGTTCCGGCAGGGCCGGGCCGGTGGGCCCGGGGTGGCTCGCACCATCGCGCTGGCGCATGCCGAGGGCGCGTATGTGAAGGTTCTGGACGCCGACGACCAGCTGCCGACGGGCGCGCTCGCGCGGGACTTGGCGGTGCTGGAGGGCGACCGCACCCTGGGCTGGGCGACCTCGCGGGTGCTGGATCTCCTGCCGGACGGGTCGACGGTGGGGTTCGCGGGCGACCCCGACCAGGGGCCGATCGAGCGCGGGGCCGTGCTCGATCACTGGAGGGCGAACGGTTTCCTCGCGCAGGTCCATCCGGCGTCGCTGTGTGTGCGGCGGGAGTTGCTGCTGGCCCTGGGCGGATGGATGGCCCTGCCCGCTTCGGAGGACACGGGGCTGTTGCTCGCTCTGAACGCCGTGAGTCGCGGGTGGTTCTCGGGGGAGGTGGGGCTGCTGTACCGGAAGTGGGAGGGCCAGGTGACCGGGCAGGCGGCCCATGTGGACCGGGCCGAGCGGGATGCCCGGATGGCCGTCGTGGAGGCCCGGGCCCGGGCGCTGTCGGGGCTGCGGTGGGGCACTGACTCCGGCGGGGCGCCGGCCTAGGGCTGGAGTTCTGTCTGTGGCGGCGCCGTGGTGACGGGGTCGTGGCGGATGTACCACTCGGTGCCGAGCAGCCGCTCCCGCTCGGGTGCCGGGAGGGCGGCGATCAGGCCCGGGGCGGCTCCCCGTTCCACCTCGGTGCGGTGGGCCAGGATGGCGGCGGTCTTCTGCTCCAGCCAGGGGGTGACGTCGACGGTCGCCGTGATCCGGTCGTCGGGGACGGTGCGCATCGCCTTGCCCGTCGGGGCCCACTGCCCGACCCACGCCCGGAGGGCGGAGTGCGGGTGCGTGGCCAGGTACAGGGCGCTCGGCTGCCAGGGTTCCCCGGCCTCCGGATAGAGGCGTTCCAGTCCGGCGGCGTGGACCGCGAGCAGGGTCACGCGGTGGGTGTGCACATGGTCCTCGTGCCCGGTCAGACCGCCGTAACCGTCGTGGGTGACGACGATCTCCGGGCGGAAGTCGCGGATCTCCGCGACCAGTTCCCCCACCGCCTCCTCGAGCGGGGCGTCGCACCAGCGGGGTCTGCCGGGCGCCGAGTGCGGCACGCGAGAGTCGGCGTGACCGAGCATGCGTGGCTTGCCGGCGCCGAGGAGGTGGCACGCCTCGGCCAGTTCCGTGGCACGTGGGGTGTCCGACGCCCAGGTCGCGGTGACGACCGCCGTGCGAGCGCCCGCGGACGCGTGCCGGGCGAGGACGCCGCCCGCCACCAGGGACTCGTCGTCCGGGTGGGCGAAGACCGCGAGCAGACTCGGCGAGGGCGAGGGCGAGGGCGACGGCGACGGCGGCGGCAGGGGCATCGGCAACCGCCCTCGCTACGGCCGGCCCGGCGACGAGGGCGTGTCAGTGATCGTGATGGCCTGGCTGGGGCACTTCTCCGCCGCTTCCAGGATGCCCGGGTCGTCCGTACGGTCCCGGCCCGGGCGGACGACGCCGAATCCGTCGACGAACTCGAAGACCGCCGGGGCCCGGTGGGCGCACTCGGCGGAGCCGTAACAGAGGTCGCGGTCGACAGAGACCTTCATGACCCTTCCTCTGCCCAGCGCGCCGCCGGCTGAACCGGCCCGGCTAGCGGGTGCCGGCCGCGGCGAGCCAGTGGGCGACCCGGCGGACGGCGGGCTCGTCGAGCCGTTCGGCGAGGGCCTGGACGGCCGTCTCGTCCTCGGGGGTGAGGTCGTAGAGGCCCGCCTTGCTCAGCCCGGCCATGAGGACCTGGTGGCGGCGGCCGGTCATCCGCTCGGCGAGCACGGTCGGTTCGCCGGGGGACGCCACGCCCGCGCTCGGCTGAGGTGCGGGTGGGGCCGCCTGCGTCGGCGGGGTGCCGAACAGGTGCCACGCGCCGTCCTTCGGCCCCCAGAGCGCGACGGTCACCTCGTCGCCCCGCGCGCGCATGGTCTGGGTCATCTCCCCGAGCGCGTACAGCACGGACGAGCGGTGGGGTGACTCCGCGGCCGCCCGCCAGGACTTCGCGGCCGGCCGGTAGAGCATCGCCACCCAGCGTGGGTCGCCCTGCGGCTCCGGGCTCTCGGGACGTGTCTCCATCGCGCTCACCCCTGTACGTCGCTGGTACGTCGCTCCGGAAGCGGTACGGCAGGCGCCGACCATAGCTGACGACCCGTCAGTTATCCAGGGGTGCAAGGCGCGTCACGGCGGGGAGGATCATCGAGGCGGACCACGTCGTCCGACACCGGTCCCTCCCCTCGTGGGGACCGGTGCCGAACGGTGGAGCTACCGCCGTCCGGCGCGGATGGCAGCGGACGGAAGCGGATGGAAGCTGACCGGAATGGTCCGTTGCTGCTTCCGGATCCTGCCATTTCCGGCTGCCCACGAGGAGAATCCGGTGCCGGACGGACGGTATTACCGCAGGTCAGCCGTATAGAGTGAGTTTTCCGGTCCGGACGTCCAGGTGTGACAAGTAAGGAGTGGAGACCTTGAGTTCCGACTCGGGGGCACGCACCGCCTTCGCGGAACGCCTCGCACTGCTGTACAAGGAAGCGGGGAACCCTCCCCTCAAGCGTGTGTCCGAGGCGGTCGTCCGGCTCCAGCGGGTCGACGAACGCGGGCGGCCCGTGCGGGTGTCCGCCCAGCGCATCAGCGACTGGCGGCGGGCCCGGAACGTACCCGCCCAGTTCGCCGCCCTCGCGGCCGTGCTGCTCGTGCTGATACCCGAGGCGCGGCGTTCGCGGCCCACTCCGGTGTCCCCGGGCCTGTACGACCTCGGCCAGTGGCAGCGGCTGTGGGAACGGGCCGTGGCCGACCCGGTGGCGGAGCGACCCGCGGGCTCTCCGCAACAGGAGGGGACCCCGGCCGAGGCCTCGCCCGCGCCCGGCGTGGTGTGCCCGTATCGCGGGCTGGCCTCCTACCGCCGGGAGGACGCCCGTTGGTTCTTCGGCCGGGAGCGGAGCACGGACGCGATCGTCGCGCAGCTCGGGGCCGCGGCGCAGGCAGGCGGCCTGGTCATGCTGGTGGGCGCGTCGGGAGCGGGCAAGTCCTCG
This sequence comes from Streptomyces sp. NPDC044719, assembly GCF_056433405.1. Lineage (NCBI taxonomy): Bacteria > Bacillati > Actinomycetota > Actinomycetes > Kitasatosporales > Streptomycetaceae > Streptomyces > Streptomyces sp. NPDC044719. Next base: position 144,031 of record NZ_JBWKHE010000003.1, on the reverse strand, counting down.
CTGCTGAACGCCGGTCTGGTGCCCGCCCTGCGGGACGGCGCGCTGGGCGGTGACGACGGCGCGGAGCAGGGCCGGGCGCGGACGGTCGTGCAACTCGTCCCGGGCGGTGACCCGCTGGCGGAGCTGAGCCGCCGCATCCCCGAACTGGGGCCCGTCCTCCTGTCCGAGGCGGGAGAGCTGCCTGACATCCCGTCTGCCGCGGAAGCCGAAAGGGGAACGGAACCGGAACCGGATGCGGGACCGGATGCGGGACCGGCGCTGAGGGCAGAGGAGCCGGACGTCGGCGCCGCGGAACAGGGCGGACCCGGCGTTCCCCTCTCCGCGGACGCCGTCCGTGCCGCCGTCGCCGCCTGGGCGCGGCGCGAGGCGCCCTCCGGCGCGCGTCCCGTCCTCATCGTGGACCAGTTCGAGGAGACGTTCACCCTCTGCCCCGACGAGGCGGACCGGCGTGCCTTCATCGAGGCCCTGCACGCCGCGTGCTCACCCACCGGACCGGACGAACCGGCCCCGGCGGTCGTGGTCCTGGGCATCCGCGCCGACTTCTACGACCGGTGCCTCAGGTATCCCGAACTGGCCGACGCGCTCCAGCACCGGCACATGGTGCTCGGGCCGCTGACCACCGCGGAGCTGCGCGAGGCGGTGACGGGACCGGCCAAGGCCGTCGGCCTGGAGCTGGAGCCGGGACTGGCGGAGCTGATCGTGAGGGAGGTCAGCGCCGACGGCCCGCGCGGGGCGCATGACGCGGGGGTACTGCCGCTCCTCTCGCACGCCCTGCTCGCCACCTGGCAGCGCAGGAAGGCGGGCCGGCTGACGCTCGCCGGCTACCGCGCGGCCGGCGGCATCCAGGGCGCCGTCGCGGCGACCGCGGAGCGGGCCTGGTCCGGCCTCGACCCGGCGGCGCGCACGGCGGCCCGGCTGCTCCTGCTCCGGCTGGTCCGGCTCGGTGAGGACACCCAGGCCACCCGCAGGCGGGGGACCCGGCGGAAGCTGGCGGAGGAGTCGACCGACCCCGGCAAGACCGAGGAGTCCCTGGAGGCGCTGGTCCGCGCCCGGCTGGTGACCCTGGACGCGGAGACGGTGGAGATCACCCATGAGGCGCTGCTGCACGCCTGGCCGCGCCTGCGTGACTGGATAGACGACGATCGCCAGGGCAATCTGCTGCGTCAGCGCCTGGAGGAGGACGGCCGGGCCTGGGAGGAGTCGAACCGCGACACGTCACTGCTGTACCGGGGCTCGCGGCTGGAACAGGCCCACGGCTGGGCGAAATCCGCCGGGGACAGGTTCCTGACCCGGAGCGCGGTGGAGTTCCTGGCCGCCTCGGTCCGGCTGCGCCGGCGCGTGACCTGGATCAGCCGGGGCGCGGTGGCGACGCTGGTCGTCCTGGCGATGCTGGCCGTGGGGTCGGCCGTCATCGCCTCGAAGCAGCGGGACGAGGCCGTGTTCGAGCAGGTGCTGGCCCAGGCCGACCGGGTCCAGGACACGGATCCGTCGCTGTCCGCGCAGCTCGACCTGGTGGCGCACCGGCTGCGGCCGGACGACAAGGGCGCGAACAGCCGCCTGATCTCCATAGTGAACGCCCCGCTGGCCACGCCGCTGGTCGGCCACGCGGGCGCCGTCTACCTCACGACGTTCAGCCCGGACGGGCGGACCCTGGCCACGGCCAGCTACGACCGGACCGTACGGCTGTGGGACGTGGCCGACCCGAAGCGCCCGAAGCCCTTGGGCGAGCCTCTCACCGGCCACACCAGCTGGGTGAGCAGCGCGGTCTTCAGCCCGGACGGCCGTACCCTCGCCAGCGCGTCCGACGACGGCACGATCCGGCTGTGGGACATGACGGACCCCGGCCGGCCGAAGCGGCTCGGCAAGCCGCTGACCGGCCATGACGGCACGATCTACCTGGTCGCCTTCAGCCCTGACGGCAAGACGCTGGCCTCCGTCGGCGACGATCACACCGTCCGGCTGTGGGACGTGGCCGATCCGCGCCGGCCGCGGGCCCTGGGCAAGCCCCTGACCGGGCACAAGGCCCCCGTGCGCTCAGTGGCGTTCAGCCCGGACGGCAAGACCCTGGCGGCCGGGGGCGACGACGGGGCGATCCGGCTGTGGGACGTGACCGACCCCCGGCGCCCGGAGCGGGCCGGGGAGCAGCTGACCGGCCACACCGCCACCGTGCACTCGGTGGCCTTCAGCCCTGACGGCCGTACGCTCGCCAGCGGCAGCTCGGACAACACCGTGCGGCTGTGGAACATGGCCGATTCCCATCACCCGGAACCGATCGGTACGCCGCTCACCGGCCATACCGGGCCGGTGTGGTCCGTGGCCTTCAGTCCTGACGGGAACATGCTCGCCGCAGCCAGCGCGGACAGCACCGCGAGCCTGTGGAAGGTCAGTGATCCGGCGTACCCGTCGCAGGTCGGCGGGCCCCTGGCGGGCAGCAGCGGCGAGATGTACGCGCTCGGCTTCAGCCCCGACGGGCGCACCCTCGCCACCGGGGCGGGCGACAACAAGGTCCGCCTGTGGTCGCTGCCGAGGTCGGACATGATCGGCCGGACCGGAGTGTTCCGCCCGGACGGGCGGGTGCTGGTGACGGCGGCGCTCGACGGGCGGGTGCGGCTGTGGGACGTGCGGACTCCCGGCAGGCCGGTGCGGATGGGCCGGCCGTTCCGGCCGGACGGCGGCGTCCGCTCCCTGGAGTTCTCCCCGGACGGCCGCACCCTCGCGGTGGTGACGGGCAGCCGGGCGCTGCAGCTGTGGAACCTACGCGATCCGGAACACCCAGTTCCGCACGGGTCCGCCATTCCCCTGCGCATCAAGTTCGCCGACCCGCTGGCCTTCAGCCCGGACGGGCAGGTCCTGGTGACCGCCTCCGACGACCGCACCATCCAGCTGTGGAACATCGGCGATCCGTCCCGGCCCCGCCGGCTGGGCGAGCCTCTCACCGGTCACAAGGGGTACGTCAACGCCGTCGTCTTCAGCCCGGACGGCCGTACGCTCGCCAGCGGCAGCGCGGACGGCACCATCAGGCTGTGGAACGCGGCCCATCCCGGCCGGCCGACCCTGCTGCGCGCACCTCTGCGGGGTCATCTCGGAGCCGTCAACGCCCTCGCCTACAGCCCCGACGGCCGGACGCTGGCCAGTGCCGGTGACGACAGCTCGGTGCGCCTCTGGGACATCGAGGGCCCCGCCGAGGTTTCCGAGCCGGAGCGCCTCAGGGGGCACACGGAAGCGGTCGTGTCCCTGACGTTCAGCCGGAGCGGCCGCACCCTGGCCAGCGGGGGAAACGACAGCACCGTCCGGCTGTGGAACGTCTCCGACCCCGCCGGGGCCACCGCGATCGGCCAGTCGATGAGCCCCAACGCCAAGACCGGCAACTTCCTGGCGTTCAGCCCGAACAGCCACATGCTCGGAGTGTCGAGCGGCGCCGACAGCATCCGGCTCTGGAACCTGGACACCGAGGAGGCCGTACGCCGCATCTGCTCGATGACCCGGGGTGTTCTGACGCCGGACACCTGGCGCGAGTACCTGCCCCGGCTCTCCTATGACGCTCCGTGCGCCGACCGGTGAGACCGGTGTACGGCAACAGGGCGGAACCACAGGGAAGTTGAGTGATACGAGTCACAACCCGGCCTTCCTGACGGTCAGTCGGCTCTTCCCGGGCAAGCGCTTGTTACCCTTGGCCATAGCCCGACCGCTGGTGCATCCCCCGTCGCCAGCGGTCGGGCATTCGCATGCCGGTCCGCTCAGCGCAGGTCGAGGCGCATCAGGACGCGGGGATGGCCCGCCAGCACCGATGTGGTCGGTGCCGCGCAGGAGAAGCCGGCTCGCTCGAAGTTCTTCCGCAAACCGGCGTAGGCCATGGTCAGGTCGACCTTGGCGTCGCCGTTGTCGAGGGGGTACGCCTCGATCGCCGGTGCGCCCCGGGCGCGCGCGAAGTCGACCGCTCCGGCGATGAGCGCGTGCGAGATGCCCTGCCTGCGGTGGCCGGGGCGGACCCGGACGCACCACAGGGACCAGACGGGCAGATCGTCGACGTGCGGGATCTTGCGGTTGCGGGCGAAGGAGGTGTCCGAGCGCGGTGCGACGGCGGCCCAGCCGACCGGTTCGTCACCGTCGTAGGCGAGCACACCCGGGGGAGGGTCCGCAGCGCACAGCTCCGCGACGTAGTCACCGCGGGCCGGGCCGCGCAGTTCCCTGTTGAGCTTCGAGGGGATCCGGTAGCTCAGGCACCAGCAGACATTCGCCCCGGGCGACTTCGGCCCGAGCACGGCCCGGACGTCCTCGAAATCCGTGGCCGGACGGACGTCGATGCTCATGCCACCACGATGTCACGCCCCTGGCGCCTTCGCCGCTACACGGTGGACGGAGCCGGGGAGGCCTGCCCCTACGCCGACGCCGCCCGCAGCATCCGCAGCTGGCCGATCTCGGTCACGTTCTTCATCAGCTCGGCGTTCACCCAGGCCACCATGTGCGCGACGGTGTACTGGGGGTCGCCCTGCGACGGGAACGAAGCCGTGGCGTCCAGGTCGGTGTCGGTGAGGTCGTCCAGGACCGCCAGCCACTGCGTGCGCAGGTCGCGCAGCCACTCGACGGTCGGGGCGCCCTCGCCCGGCCAGGCGATCTCCGTGCGGTCGCGGGGCGGCCGGCCCTTCGCGTGGTCCAGGGTGACGCTCCACCACCAGCCGATGTGCCAGCTCACCCAGGCGATCGTGGGGACGGGCACCGGGTCGGGTTCGGTGTCCGCCCAGTCCGGTACCCAGGTGCCGTCGGACGCCCGGCGCATCGTCCAGCAGAGGGGCGCGGGCTCCCAGAGGAAGTCCTCGGGCTCCAGCCGCTCCAGGTGGTACTCGAACAGCGACCAGGTGAACTCGAACTGCCAGCGCGGCAGTTCCGTACGGGAAACGCTCATCGGGCGACCCTACGCAAGCGCCCGGGCGTCCCGGGCGAGTCCCGGCCAGTCGATGTCCCGCAGCGCCCGTTCCGTGTCGCAGCCCGACGGCAGGCGCGGGGCCGACTGGAACCAGACCACGGCCAGGCGCGAGCGGTACAGGACCGGGTCGCGGGCCGGATCGAGGGCGGCCGAATGGAACGTACCGAGGCAGGCCACGGCGGGCAGGACCTCGACGGGACCGAGTCCGCCCGCGTACTGGTCGGGGCGCTCGCGCGGGGGCGGGACGAGGTGGACGGGCGTGCCGGGGTGGGACCGCTCGGCGGCGCGCAGCAGCTCGCGGATGCGCAGATCGTTGACCGGCTTGCACGGATAGCCCTCCACCGGCCCGCCGTAGGTCGAGAGCAGGTCGCCGTACGTCGACGAGAACCGCAGTTCGGCGAGGTCCACCGAGCGGCCGGAGGCGAGGACGAGGCGTGCGAGCGCCATGGCCGGCGGTTTGGCGTACTGGTGCATGGAGGTCTTTCGGTGCTGGTGGACGAGGCCCTGCTCATGGCCGGTGCCCCGTCATGCGGGCCGCCGACGCGATCGTCGCCCGGGCCTCACGCTCGGACAGTCCGGCGCTCCGGGCCGCTTCGACCAGGGGATCCACGAGCGGCGGGCCGAAGCCGTCCTCGTAGGCCCGGCAGGCCGCCCAGAACAGCCGTGTGTTGCGCTGGCCCTCGTGCGCGGCGAGGACGAACTGGACCAGGCCCTGGCCGTGCCCGCCGGCCGACGGGGGCGTGGGGTGGTGGGCACGGGGCGGTGGGAGCAGCAGCCTCAGGAGTGAGCGCGGGCAAGGCGCGGGCGGCAGGTGCGCGGTCCCGGGGGCGGCGGCGTACACCCCCTGGCCCGTGCGGGAGCCGGGGCCGACGAGGTAGCCGCCGGCGCCCCGGATGTCGATGCCGGGGGCGAGACGGCCGGCCGAGTTGGGGACCACCACGTCGGGCGGGCCGCTCAGCCAGAGATGACGCCCGCCGGAGGGGGTCAGGACCACCACCGTCGGCGGGATGGTGAACAGATGCCGCAGGGCCAGCTCGCGCAGGGCGGCCGAGGAGTCCGTGCCGGTCTTCACGTCCAGGTCGATGCCGATCAGCTGGTGCGGGGGCAGGCCGCAGGCGATGCCGTAGCCGGTCGCCCAGGGGGCGGCGGCGAAGAGTTCGCGGATGCGGGCCGGGTCGCTGGAGGCGTCGTACACGCCGTGTCCGAGGCGGCCGCACGCGCCGTGGCAGTGGGAGGGCGTGGGGTCGTCGCGGTGCGGGGAGCGCAGGGCCGGGAGCTTGGTGCGGGACAGGGGGATGACGGCCAGTCCGCGTTCGGCGGCTGACAGGGCGTGTGCGAGGGCCAGCGTCGTGGCCTGCCGGTCGGTGGTGGCCATGCCTCTAGTTTCGTACGTACGTTCGAAAAAGGAAAGAGGGGTCGGGTGCGACGCGCCGGGTCTGAGGCCTGTGTGCGAAAAGTGCTGGAACGCTTCCGCCCTTGCGCACCAGGGTTCGAACCGCCTCTTCCACCCCAGTCCGGTACTGAAGTGACGCAAAGGGGTTTATCGACATGTCATCACGCTTGAGTGCGAATAGGGGCTTCCGGTGTGGTTCGCCGGGGATTCGGTGGGCAACTCTGGACTCGCGACGTCGAGCAACGGACCAGGGCGGTCGGCCAACTTCCCTGGAAGCAGCAGTACTTCTCCACGCAGTCCTTGGTTCTGAAGTCTCTGAGTCTCTGAAGTCCTTGGAGGGACAACAACATGGCAAGCATCCGTACCGCCCGCGTCATCGCCGCCGTCTCCGCCCTTCCGCTCGCGGCCGCCCTCTTCAGCGGCATCGCGACGGCGGACAACGGCTCCTTCGCGGACAACGGATCGATCGCGTCCGTCACGGAGGCCGAGGCGGGTGTCCTCGGCAGCGGTGTCGGCGGTGACAACTTCGGCACCTCGTCCACCACGAATCAGCAGGCCGTCGGCGACGGTGCCTCGAACCAGAGCAACACCGCCCAGGTCAACGGCTCCGCCTTCACGGCCGTCAACCAGGGCAACGACAACACCGCCGTCAGCTTCACCCCGCTGTGGTGGTGAGCTGAGCGGGCCGGTGTACCGGCATCGGCCCGCCGTCCGAGTGGGTGTGCTTCGTGGGGTGACAAGCGTCTGAGCGGCGGTGCTTCGGTACCGCCGCGCAGGCGTTTCGGCGTCCGTGGGGTGCGATGCCTTGACGCCGTATGTCTTGACGCCGGCCTGAATCTGACGGACAGTCAGAAACCGTGAACGGTGAGCCGGAGGTCCACGAGGAGTTCGAGGCGCGCCTGAAGGCCTACGAGGGCCGCCCGGCCGCCGCCACCGGGGTCGGCCGGGACCCCGTCAACCAGCCGATGATCAGGCACTGGTGCGAGGCCATGGGCGACACCAGCCCGGCCTACACCGGTCCGGACGCCATCGCTCCCCCCACGATGCTCCAGGCATGGACCATGGCGGGCCTCACCCGCCGCCCGGAACGCACGGCGGCCTACGACGAACTCCTGCGCCTGCTCGACGAGTCGGGCTACGACGCGGTCGTCGCCACCGATTGCGAGCAGGAGTATCCGCGCCCCCTGCGCCCCGGCGACGAGATCACCTTCGATTCGGTGATCGAGTCGGTCTCGGACCGCAAGACCACGAAACTGGGCGCGGGTTACTTCGTCACGACGCGTACGGACATCCGGACCGGCGGCGAACTCGCCGGCACCCACCGCTTCCGCATCCTCAAGTACGCCCCGGCACGGCGGCCGAGGAAGCAGGCGCCCGAACCGCCCGAGGAGCGCCGCCCCCGCCCGGTCGTCAACCGCGACAACGCCGGCTTCTGGGAGGGCGTGGCCCGCCACGAGCTGCTCATCCAGCGCTGCACCGGCTGCGGCGACCTGCGCTTCCCCTGGCTGCCGGGCTGCAACAGCTGCGGCTCCCCGGAGTGGGACACCGTCGAGGCGAGCGGCGAGGGCACGGTCTATTCGTACGTCGTCATGCACCATCCGCCCTTCCCGGCCTTCGAGCCGCCCTACGCGGTCGGGCTGATCGAGCTCGCGGAGGGCGTGCGGATCGTCAGCGACGTGGTGGGGGTGCCGTACGACAAGGTGCGGATCGGCATGCCCGTCCGGCTCGAGTTCCGGCGCTACGACGACGAACTGGTCCTGCCCGTCTTCCAGGGGGTGACGCGGTGAACGCCGGCGACCGGCTCCCGCCCCTGGAGATCCCGGTCACCCGCACCCTGATCGTCGCCGGTGCGATCGCGTCCCGCGACTACCAGGACGTGCACCACGACCCGGAGCTGGCCCGGCGGAAGGGCTCCCCCGACATCTTCATGAACATCCTGACGACCAACGGCCTGGTCGGCCGGTACATCACGGACCACTTCGGTCCACGGGCCGCGCTGCGCCGGGTGGCCATCCGGCTCGGCGCGCCCAACCACCCCGGCGACACGATGGTGCTGACGGGCACGGTCGAGGAGATCGACGGCGACATGGTGACGGTCCGGATCGTCGGCGCGAACGGTCTCGGCAAGCACGTCACCGGCACGGTGACCGTCATGGTCCCGGCGGGAGCCGGGACGACGACGGCTCCCGGCGGACCGTCATGACCGGCCACGGATTGCTGGTCGCCCTCCGGCGCGGGAACCCCGGGCAACGGCCCGGCATGAGTCGAGGAGGCCGGGCTACGGCTCCGGTGGGCGGGGTGATGGCTCGGGCGGGCGGGGTGATGGCTCCGGCGGGCCCGGCGATGGCCGGGGTGATGGCTCCGGCCGGCCCGGCGATGGCCCTAGAGGGCCGGGCGATGGCTCCGGTGGGCCGGGCGATGGCTCCGGCGGGTACGGCGATGGCTCCGGTGGGCCGGGCTAGGTCTCCGGTGGGCCGGGCGGTGACTCCGGCGGGTACGGCGATGGCTCCGGCGGGCCGGGCGGTGACTCCGGTGGGCCGGGCGATGGCTCCGGCGGGTACGGCAATGGCCCCGGAAGGCCGGGCAATGACGCCAGCAGGCGCGGCAATGGCCCCAGAGGGCGGGGCGATGGCTCCGGCAGGCCCGGCAATGACCCCAGCGGGCCCGGCATGAGTGCGCGTCGGCACGACAGCCTCGGTGGGCGGGCGGCCATCGTCGGGATCGGGGCCACCGAGTTCTCCAAGGACTCGGGCCGCAGCGAGCTGCGGCTGGCCGTCGAGGCGGTGCGGGCCGCGCTGGCGGACGCCGGGCTCGTCCCGGCCGACGTCGACGGGATGGTCACGTTCACCATGGACACCAGCCCCGAGATCACCGTGGCCCAGGCGGCGGGCATCGGCGAGCTCTCCTTCTTCTCCCGGATCCACTACGGCGGCGGCGCGGCCTGCGCCACCGTCCAGCAGGCGGCCCTCGCGATCGCCGCGGGCGTGGCGGACGTGGTCGTCTGCTACCGGGCGTTCAACGAGCGCTCGGGCCGCCGCTTCGGCTCCGGGGTCCGGCACCGCGAGCCGTCGGCCGAGGGCGCGGCGCTCGGCTGGTCGCTGCCGTTCGGCCTGCTCACCCCGGCATCCTGGGTGGCGATGGCGGCCCAGCGGTACCTCCACACGTACGGGCTGCCGCCGGAGGTGTTCGGGCACGTGGCCGTGGTCGACCGCGCGTACGCGGCGACCAACCCGGCGGCGTACTTCCACAACCGGCCCATCACCCTGGCCGACCACGCCGCGTCCCGCTGGATCGTCGAGCCGCTGCGGCTGCTGGACTGCTGCCAGGAGACCGACGGCGGCCAGGCCCTCGTGGTCACCTCGGTGGAGCGGGCCCGCGACCTGCCCCACCCGCCGGCCGTGATCGCGGCGGCGGCCCAGGGCGCGGGACGCGCGCAGGAGCAGATGACCAGCTTCTACCGCGACGACCTGACCGGCCTGCCCGAGACGGCGGTGGTGGCCCGGCAGCTCTGGCGGACCTCCGGACTCGCACCGGCCGACATCGACGTGGGGATCCTCTACGACCACTTCACGCCATTCGTGCTCATGCAGCTGGAGGAGTTCGGTTTCTGCGGCCCCGGCGAGGCACCGGACTTCGTGGCCGAGAGGCGCCTGCCGCTCAACACGCACGGGGGACAGCTGGGGGAGGCGTACCTGCACGGGATGAACGGGGTGGCGGAGGCCGTCCGGCAGATCAGGGGGACGGCGGTGAACCCGGTCCCCGGAGCGGAGCGGGTCCTGGTGACGGCGGGGACGGGCGTGCCTACGTCGGGACTCGTACTCACAGGCGACCCGGAGGGGACAACCCGCAGTACCCCGGTCCCTCCGCTCCACCTCTAGGAGGTGCAGCCGGCCCTACCCCTACAACCTGAGGGGGACCCCGCTTCGGGACCTGCGGCCGATCCGCCGGACCCGGCCCCGCTCATAGCGTTGAGCCATGACCACACTCGTCTGCACCAGCGCGTCGAAGGCCGCTTCACCAGCGGCGCAGACTCTTCCGTACCCGTCGTTCTCGTCGTACGTCAGGGCTCGCCAGCCGGTCCTGCTGCGTACCGCCCGCTCGCTCACCGGTAACCCGAGCGACGCGGAGGACCTGCTGCAGACCGCGCTCACCAAGACGTACGTCGCCTGGGAGCGTATCGAGGACCACCGCGCCCTCGACGGCTATGTGCGCCGGGCGCTGCTGAACACGCGGACGTCGCAGTGGCGCAAGCGCAAGGTCGACGAGTTCGCCTGCGACGAGCTGCCCGAGCCGGAGCCGGTGACCGGCAGCGACGACCCGGCCGAGCAGCAGGCGCTGCGCGACGCGATGTGGCGGGCGATCATGCGGCTGCCCGCCCGGCAGCGGGCGATGGTAGTCCTCAGGTACTACGAGGACCTCAGCGAGGTCCAGACGGCCGAAGTGCTCGGTGTCTCGGTGGGCACGGTGAAGTCGGCCGTCTCACGCGCGCTGGGAAAGCTCCGCGAGGACGCTGAGCTGGGACTTGTCCGCAGCTGAGCCCGGCCTCGCACGCCATCTCGGCCGCCACTGAACCTCTCGTTCCGCTTGGCGTGATGTGATCGATCGCCCGGTCCTAGTGACATACCACGCGGTATGTGCGCAGAATCAGCGCAACCTTTACCACCGCGTTGGCAATGTCGCCCCGGGAGGACGCCGTGCTGAGCACCATGCAGGACGTACCGCTGCTGATCTCGAGGATCCTGACCCACGGGTCGACGATCCACGGGACATCACAGGTGACCACCTGGACCGGTGAGGACGAGCCGCACCGCCGCTCCTTCGCGGAGATCGGCGCCCGCGCCGCCCAGCTGGCCCACGCGCTCCGGGAAGACCTCGACGTCGCAGGCGACGAGCGCGTCGCGACTCTGGCCTGGAACAACGCGGAGCATGTGGAGGCCTACTTCGCGATCCCGTCCATGGGCGCGGTCCTGCACACCCTGAACCTCCGCCTCCCGCCCGAGCAGCTGGCCTGGATCGTCAACCACGCCGCCGACCGCGTGATCATCGCCAACGGTTCGCTGCTCCCCCTGCTCGCCCCGCTGCTCCCGCACCTCAAGACGGTCGAGCACGTGGTCGTCACCGGCCCCGGGGACCGCTCCCTGCTCGCGGACGCCACCGCGCGGGTGCACGAGTACGAGGACCTGATCGCCGGCAAGCCGACGTCGTACGACTGGCCCGAGCTGGACGAACGCCAGGCCGCCGCCATGTGCTACACCTCCGGCACCACCGGCGACCCCAAGGGCGTGGTCTACAGCCACCGCTCGATCTATCTGCACTCCATGCAGGTCAACATGGCCCAGTCGATGGGGCTGACCGACGGGGACACCTCGCTGGTCGTCGTGCCCCAGTTCCATGTGAACGCGTGGGGTCTGCCGCACGCGACCTTCATGACCGGCGTGAACATGCTGATGCCGGACCGCTTCCTCCAGCCGGCCCCGCTCGCCGCGATGATCGAGAGCGAGAAGCCCACCCACGCGGCCGCCGTCCCCACCATCTGGCAGGGCCTGCTCGCCGAGCTGACCGCGAACCCGCGTGACGTCTCCTTCCTCGGCCAGGTCACCATCGGCGGCGCGGCCTGTCCGCCCTCCCTCATGGAGGCCTTCGACAAGCTGGGCATGCGGGTCTGCCACGCCTGGGGCATGACGGAGACGTCCCCGCTCGGCACGATCGCCCGTCCCCCGGCCAGCGTGGTCGGCACGGCGGAGGAGCTCGCCTACCGCCTCACCCAGGGCCGCTTCCCGGCCGGCGTCGAGGGCCGCCTGACCGGCCCCGGCGGCGAACGCCTCCCCTGGGACGGCGAGTCGGCCGGTGAGCTGGAGGTGCGCGGCCCGTGGATCGCCGGTGCCTACTACAACGGCCCGGACGCCGACCCGCTCCGCCCGGCCGACAAGTTCAGCGAGGACGGCTGGCTCAAGACGGGTGACGTGGGGACCATCTCCGCCGACGGCTACCTCACCCTCACCGACCGGGCCAAGGACGTCATCAAGTCCGGCGGCGAGTGGATCTCGTCGGTGGATCTGGAGAACGCGCTCATGGCACACCCCGACGTGGCTGAGGCGGCCGTCGTCGCCGTCCCCGACGAGAAGTGGGGCGAGCGCCCCCTGGCCACGGTCGTCCTCAAGGAGGGAGCCACCGCCACCTTCGAGACCCTGCGCGCCTTCCTCGCCGACGAGGGCCACATCGCCAAGTGGCAGCTTCCGGAGCGCTGGACTCTCATCGAGGCGGTCCCGAAGACGAGCGTCGGCAAGTTCGACAAGAAGGTACTGCGCAGGCAGTACGCGGAGGGCGACCTGGACATCACCAAGCTCGGCTGACCCCGCCGCCCCCCGGAGCCCCTGGCCACCGCCAGGGGCTCACTCCCGCACGGCGCTCCCCGGGTCCCACTCGTCCTCGAGCAGGCCGAAGACCAGCGAGTCCCGCCAGCCGTCACGAATGAGCTGGGTGTGCCGCAGGCGTCCCTCCAGCGTCATGCCGAGTTTGGCCAGCACCCGCGCGGAGCCGACGTTGCGCGGATCGCAGGTGGCATGGACGCGATGCAGCCGCATCCCGTCGAAGGCGTGCGCGAGAAGCAGCCGCCCGATCTCCGTGGCGATGCCCCGCCCCCAGACGCGCGGATGCACGACGTAGGAGATCTCGCCCTGGCGCCGAGGTGCACTGCGCACCCGCAGCTCCCCCATCCCCACGACCTCCTGCCCGAGACGGGCCACAAAGGGGAACCGACGCTGGGGCCGCTCCGACCAGGCGGCGACCGCGCCCGCCACGAACTCCCGCGTCTCGTCCGGCGTGTTCGGCCCCCACGGCTGGTAGCGACAGGCCTCGGCCAGAGAGGCCCATGAGTGAACGGCGGGCCAGTCGTCGGGGGTTATCTCATCGAGGGTCACGGGATCGCGCTGCATGGGACGATCATGTCCGCTCCCTGACACGGTCCTGGCCCTATTGGATGAGTGACCCGAGGGCAGTGGAGAGGACAGCGGCGAGAGTCAGAGTTCCGCTGAAGGCGATGGCGGCACGGGTAAGGGCCGTTGGATATGAGGCATGGTCGCAGCGGGCGAGGTAGCCGGCCCCGACGCCGACGAGGACGGCGATCACGATCACAACGGTCCAGGCGAGCAGGATCACGGCGGTCCGATCCGACATGGTGGTGTGTTCCCCTTCGAACGAAACGGGCGTTGGGTCCGCTGCCGAATCTCGCGAAAGCAGTGTTCGCCGTGGTGCGACTGGCCGAAGATGAACAATGACGAACAGTCACACGGCACGGGCAGGGGCGGCGTGGGTACGGACCAACCTCGAGATCCGAAGGCCGCGCTCGCCGAACTGCGTGCCCGGCTGGAGGCGGAACGGGTCGCACAGAAATTCAGCAAGACCCAGCTGGCCGGCCGCGCCGGCCTGAGCCGCACGGTCGTCAGCCAGGCCCTCAGCGACGCGGCGTCTGCCCCCTCGGCGCAGACCGTAGGTGCACTCGCGCGAGCCCTCGCTCTCGAGGTCCGGCCCTTGCTGGACCTGTTGGCCACCGCATCCGGTACAGCCGAGTCCGGTGGTCGGCCGCTGGGGCGGCCGATCTCCGACTGGGCTCCCCTCGACCTCGAAGTCCACCCAGCCGTCGATGTGTTCAGCAGCGGTGAACGTGGCCGGGGTGGCAGGGGACGAGCAGCCGTACTGCCGAGCTATGTGCGTCGCCCGCACGACGACGAACTGGCCGCGGTTGTCGCCTCCGCCGGGGAGGGAGCCAGTGACATGGCGGTGCTGGTCGGTTCGTCGTCGACAGGTAAGACCCGTGCCTGCTGGGAGGCCGTGCAGCCGCTCGCGTCTCGGGGGTGGCGACTGTGGCATCCGTTCGATCCGTATCGCGCCAAAGCAGCCCTGACCGACATCGAGCACGTCGCCCCACGCACGGTCGTGTGGCTGAACGAAGCCCAGCACTACCTCGGCGCCGGCGAGGGGGTCGGGGAGCTGATCGCTGCCGCTCTGTCTTCGCTGCTCACCGACCGCAAGCGTGGACCTGTCCTGATTCTGGGCACTCTGTGGCCGGAGTACGCCGCCGCTTACAACGCTTTGCCCAAACCCGGGATGGAAGACGCGCACTTCCAGGTGCGGCAGCTGCTGTCAGGGCGGCAGATCCCCCTCCCGGACAGCTTTGACGATGCCGCGACCAACATCACGAAGAAGCTGGCAGACAAAGGCGACCGGCAGCTCGCCCACGCCCTGGAACACGTGCGTGGCGGGCGGCTTACGCAATTCCTGGCCGGGGCGCCGGAACTGTTGCACCGCTACGAGGTCGCCACCCCGCCGGCGCGGGCGCTGCTGCATGCCGCCATGGACGCCCGCCGCCTCGGTGCCGGCCCCCACCTGCCCCGCTCGTTCCTCGAGTACGCGGCGGCGGACTATCTCACCAACGACGAGTACGACACGCTTGCCGATCACTGGCTCGAACAGGCACTCGCTGAGATCGGCGCCCCGGTCCACGGCAATCTCGCCCCGCTGCGGCACATTCGCCCACGCTCCACCCACGGGATCTCGACATCCGCAGAGCCCGACCAACCCTCTTACCGGCTGGCCGACTACCTCGAACAGCATGGACACCATCAGCGGCGGATGCTGTGTCCCCCCGCTTCGTTCTGGCAAGCGGCACATGACTGCCTCACCCGTCCCGACAGTCTCGCCAACATCGCTGTCGCCGCCAGACGTCGCCATCGCACCCGCTGGGCCTATCACCTATGGCACAAGGCTGCCGAGGCAGGCAGCAGTGATGCCCTCGTTCAACTCGCCGGCATGCAGGAAACGGCGGGCGACCATGAGGCGGCCGAACGACTCGCACGGCAAGCCGCTGACGCCGGAAACAGCTGGGCCCTGTACCAACTCGCCCGAGGGCGTGAAGCAGCCGGGGACTACGAAAGCGCGGAGGCCCTCTACCACCAAGCACGATCAGCGGGGAACGCCGACGCGGTGCAGCGTCTCGCCGAGCTTCGGGAAAGAGCCGGAGATCGCGAGGGGGCCGAAGCACTCGCCCAACAGGCCGCGGACGCCGGCAACCCAGGTGCGCTCCTCTACCTGGCCAGGGACCGACAGTGGGCCGACGACCACGAGGGAGCAGAACTCCTGTACCGGCAGGCCGCAGAGGCGGGCGGCGGAACCCTGGCTTTCTTCCGGCTCGCTGAACTGCGGGAGAAGAACGGAGACCAAGCGGGCGCGGAAGCCCTGTACCAACGGGCTGCCGATGCCGGGAACATCGACGCATTGCTCCGCCTCGGCAGGATTCGGGAGGAGGCCGGGGACTACGACGGCGCCGAGACCCTGTACCAGCAGGCTGCCAAGGAAGGGGGGACCTTGGCTCTCCTCCGGCTCGCCGAACTGCGGGAGAAGAACGGAGACCGCAAGGGCGCCGAGCAGTTCGCGCAACAGGCAGCCGGCGCCGGCGACACCGACGTCCTGTACCGGCTCGCCAGGGGCCGGGAGTGGGCCACGGATCAGGAGGGGGCGGACTGCCTGTACCGCCAAGCCGCCGACGCGGGCGACCCTGATGCTCTGCTCTGGCTCGCCGGCCGGCGAGAGGAAGCCGGAGACCACGAAGACGCGAAGACCCTGTACCGGCAGGCCGCTGACGCTGGCGGAAGCCTTGTGCTCTTCCGGCTCGCCGAGCAGCGGGAGCGAGCGGGGGACCAAGAGGCAGCGGCGATCCTCTATCGGCAGTCCGCCGATGCGGGTGGGACCTTGGCTCTGCTCCGACTTGCCAGAGAACGGGAAGACGCCGGCGATCACGAAGGAGCCGAGCAATTCGCCCGGCGGGCGGCCGACGCCGGCAACACGGAGGTCATGGCCTGGCTCACCGACCTGCGGGAGAAGAGCGGGGACCGCGAGGGCGCACAGCGTCTTTACCGGCAGGCCGGCGGCATTGCGAATCCTCAGGTTCTGGCCTCGCTCGCCGGCTTGCGGGAGAAGGCCGGGGACCGTGAAGGAGCCGAGCAGTTCGCCCGGCAGGCCGCCGATGCCGGGGATACCAGCTGCCTCGGCTGGCTCGCCGGTGTGAGGCGGAAGGCCGGAACGGGCGACGACGGATTGTGGCAGTACGGGCTCGACCCCGATGGCACGCCCTCTGCCCCCTGGGCTCCTCCCCACTGAGTGTGATCAAGGATTCTGCGGTCGCCGCTTCGCCCAGTCGGCCATGGGCGATGCCCTCCGCATCGCGGAGAGTTGAGGCCGTCTGAACGACCCGGCCAAGTCCTGGCCACATCACATACGCCGGGCCGGACTTCACCCGTACCGCCCGGCGCACCGCGCTTCTTGCCCTACGGAAGGGCCTCACCGCCGTACCGAGGTCAGCCCCCACCCCAGCACCAGCCACACACCGGCCACCGCGCACACCCCGACCCAGCCGAAGTGGCTGAAGGCGGCCCCGCCGAGAGCCGAGGCGGCGGCGCCGCCCGCGAAGCCGGCGACCACATAGGCGGTGTTGGCCGTGGCGGGGGTGGAGGTCGCGGTCAGGGCGAGGGTCTGGTTGGCGACATGGGAGGCGACGAGCGCCGCGTGGATCGCGATCGCGGCGGCGAACAGGGCGGCCAGAGCGTGCCCACCCAGCCAGAACAGCGGCACGGACACGGCCGCGAGCAGATACGCGGAGCGCACGACACGCGCCGCGCCGAACCGGTCCACGAACCCGCCGGCCAGCGGAGCCACCGCACTCGCCGTCAGCCCGAAGAGCCCGAAGAGCCCGGCGGTCGCGGTGGACAGCCCGTACTCCGGCCCAGTCAGCAGCAGTGAGAGCGCGGTCCACAGCGCGCTCCACGCACCGAACATCCCGGCCTGCCGCACGCAGGCCCGCCACAGGTCGGGCGACTGGCGCAGCACCGACGGCAGCGCGACGAGGCCGGCGAACAACGGGCCCTCCCGCCGCCGCCGCGACGGCAGGACGAGCGCGGTCGCGAGCCCCAGGACCAGGGTGAGCAGGGCCGCGCCCGCGAACACCCAGCGCCAGCCGAAGGCCTGCCCGGCCAGTCCGCCCAGGACACGGGCCCCGACGATGCCGGTGAACAGGCCCGCGATGACGGCCGCGACATGACGGGCACGCCGGTCGGCGGGGGCGCGTTCGGCGACCAGCGGGACGAGCAACTGGGGGATGACGGTCGTGGCGGAGGCGACGAACATGGCGACCGCGAGGGCGGTGGCGCCCGGGGCGGCCGCACTGGCGCCCAGCGCGACCGCGGTGACGAGCGTGAGCCCGGCGACCAGCCGGCGACGGTTCGCGATGTCGCCGAGCGGGGCGAAGAAGAGCAGGCCGACCGCATAGCCGAGCTGGGCGACCGAGGCGATCCAGGCGACGGCCGAGGGGGTCGAGCCGAAGTCGTGGGCCATGAGCGAGAGCAGCGGTGCGGCGAGGTAGATGTTGGCGGCCGTGACCGCGCTGCACACGGCGATCAGGGTGAGGAAGAGGCCGGGGGCGGGCGTGCCCGCCTGCCGCGGAGGGGCCTGGCTGGCCCGGCGGGACGTGGTGGTGGTCGCTGACGGCATTGAGGGGGACTCCTTGGAGTCGGCTCTAGAAACTAACTGGTTGGTTGGATAATGGGGCAACAGTGTGAGCCGCCCTTCGATTCCCTGTCAACCAAACGGTTGGTTACCCGGCGCGCTACCCTCTCCCCCATGGCACCAAGGGACCCCGAGGCCACCAAGGCCCGGATCTTCGAGGCGGCGGTCGCCGAGTTCGCCCGGCACGGCATCGCCGGCGCCCGCATCGACCGCATCGCCGCCGAGGCGAAGGCCAACAAGCAGCTGATCTACGCCTACTTCGGCAACAAGGCGGAGCTCTTCGCGATCGTCCTCGAGAAGAAGATGCTCCACCTCGCCGAGGACGTCCCCGTCGTCCCGGACGACATCGAGAGCTGGATCGACCGCGTCATGGACTACCACGCCGCCCACCCGGAGCTGCTGCGCCTGCTCTTCTGGGAGGGCCTGGAGTACGGCAGCGCCGAACTGCCCCACGAGTCCGCCCGCCAGGAGCACTACGTACGCAAGGTCGCCGCACTCAAGGACGGCCAGGACCGGGGCGTCATCACGGACGCCCTCCCCGCGGCCGACCTGCTGTTCCTGCTCACCGCCCTGGCCAACTGGACCGCCGTCGTCCCACAGATGCGGCGCATCCTGGTCGGCGAGGGAGAGGACGCCCAGGACCGCCTGCGCGAGTCGGTCAAGGAGGCGGCGCGCAGGCTGACGGCCCGGTAGGACCGGCCACCCGTCCGCCCGGCCGCCTGCTCAGCCGGTACCGATCCGGTTCAGCTGGTCCCGATCCGGTTCAGTTGGTCCCGATCCGGCTCAGCAGCTCGACGATCCGGCTCTGGACATCGCCGCTGGTGGACCGCTCCGCGAGGAACAGCACCGTTTCCCCGGACGCCAGCCGCGGCAGGTCGGCCTGGTCGACGGCGGCGGTGTAGACGACGAGCGGGGTGCGGTTCAGCTGCCCGTTCGCGCGCAGCCAGTCCACGATCCCGGCGAACCCGGCCTGCCGCTGATGCACCTGCATCAGGTCCATCACGACCAGGTTCGGCCGGAAGTCGCTCGCCAGCGTCACCGCGTCCGCGTCGCTCGCGGCCCGCGCGACCTGCATCCCGCGCCGCTCCAGCGTCGCCGTCAGCGCCAGCGCGATCTCCGCGTGCTCCTCGATCAGCAGCACCCGCGGCGGGTGCTGCTCACTGTCGCGCGGCGCCAGCGCCTTCAGCAGCACGGCCGGATCGGCACCGTAGGCCGCGTCCCGCGAGGCCTGTCCGAGCCCGGCCGTGACGAGGACGGGCACCTCGGCGGCAACGGCGGCCTGCCGCAGCGACTGCAGCGCCGTACGGGTGATCGGCCCGGTCAGCGGGTCGACGAACAGCGCGGCGGGGAAGGCCGCGATCTGGGCGTCGACCTCCTCGCGCGAGTTCACGATCACCGGCCGGTAGCCGCGGTCGCTCAGCGCCTGCTGGGTGCTGACGTCCGGCGCGGGCCACACCAGCAGCCGCCGCGGGTTGTCCAGCGGCTCCGGCGGCAACTCGTCGTCCATCGGCTGCGGCCGCGGCGGATCGGCCACCTCGACGGCACCCCCGGGCCCGTCCAGCGGCTCGGGCCCCTCGGCGGCGTTCTCGTCGGGCGCGCCTATGGCGTACGACCGGCCGCCGCCCTCGGTCAGCTGCGTGAGCCGGGACTGACCGGCGA
Organism: Streptomyces sp. NPDC044719; assembly: GCF_056433405.1. NCBI lineage: Bacteria > Bacillati > Actinomycetota > Actinomycetes > Kitasatosporales > Streptomycetaceae > Streptomyces > Streptomyces sp. NPDC044719. The sequence continues at coordinate 124,499 of NZ_JBWKHE010000003.1, read as the reverse complement.
GGGACGGCTGAGCCGGCACGGGCGCGGACGCCGGGGCGGGCACCTGGGCGGCGACCGGCGGGGGCGTCGACTCGGCCGGATGTGGACGTGCGGCCTGCTCGGGACGTGCCGCCTGCTCGGGACGTGCCGCCTGCTCGGGGCGCTGTCCCTGGTCCGGGCGGGACGCCGGTTCCGTACGCGTGGCCTGGTCGGTACGCGTGGCCGGGTCGGGCGGTGTGCCGAGCTTGCGGCGCCGGCCCGATCCGCCCGGCTGGTGCGGGGGAGGCGTCGCCGTCGGCAGGGGGACGGACAGGGCCGCCGGCTGCTGGACCTGGGCCGCCTGCCGGTTGAACGGCACGCCCTGACCCAGCGTCCGCACGCTGATCGCCCGCCCCTGCGTCGAGTTCGGATCGACGGGCGCCGAAGCCTCCGCGGGCAACGGCTGAGCCGCCCGCTGCGCCTGCGCCGCGCCCTCCGGCGGCAACGGGGTGCCCGGGGCCGGGGTGTTCGGGGCCGGGGTGTTCGAGGCCTGAGCGTTCGACTGCGGGGCCTGAGGGGGCGTGCCGTTCGGGGGTACGGCGACACCGGCCCCCGTGCTGTCGTCGGCGGCGGGCCAGGACTGGGGGGCGGGGGTGCCGCCCTGAGCCGGGGTCCCCTGGGCGGGAGTGCCCTGAGCCGGGCTGCCGTGGGCCGGGGTGCCCTGCCCGGGTGCGGCCTCGGCGGGCAGCGGCTGCCCGGCGGAGGGCTGCTGCGCCGGTGTGGCGACGCCCTGCTGCGGCAGGGGCTGCGCGCCCTGGGCCGGAGGCCGCAGCGCCTGCCCGGGGAGGGCCGCCTGCACGCTGTGCCCGAGCCCGCCCTGCGCGGGGACGGACACACCCTGCGGCTGGGGGACGCTGCCCTGCGGGGCGTTCCCCTGAGGCTGAACGGCGTTGCCCTGCGGCGGCACGGCCGCACCCGGCGCGGCCTGCGCGGCGGCCACTGCGACCTGGACGGGCGCGCCCTGCCCCGGCGGGACCTGACCCGGGGCGTCCTGCTGTGCGGGAATGCCCTGCCCGTGCCCCGCGGGCACGGAACCAGGCGGTACGGCGGCACCCGGCACGGCACCTGCCGGCGCGGCACCAGCCGCACCACCGGGCGCCTGCCCCGGTGCCTGCTCGCCCTGCTGCGGCACCACGGCCCGCCGCCGACGGCCCGTCGGCGCACTGGTGGGATGCGGCTGCGGCGGGGTGTGATCGGCGGACTGGTCATGCGGTACGGCGTCGTGCCGCCCCTCCACGGCCACCCCGTCACCTGCGGCGGCCGACGCGGCGACCGCCTCGGTCCTCTGGCCCTGTCCGGGCTGTCCGGCCTGAGCGCCCTGGTGGGCCGGTTCGTTCAGGGGCGTCTGATCGGCCTCGGCCGGCGGCAGGGCGAACACCGGACGCGGCCCCGCGGCCTGCTGCGCCGCCCGCTCATTGGCGGCGGCCAGCGCACGCCGCCGGCGCCCGGTCGGCTGCTGGGCCTGTCCCGGTGCCGCGCCGTCCGAACCGGAGCCGGCCTCACCGGACGGCGCGGGCAGCGCCGGCGGCAGCGCGCGCTGCTCACCGGCTTCACGCCGGGCCCGCTGTCCGGAGGCCTCGGGCACGCCCTGCGGCGGGACGGTCCCGCCCAGCCCCGTACCCGAGGCGGCGGTCCCGGCCGCGTGCTCGGCTGCCGTGACGACGGCCCCCTCGGCGACACCCTGGACGGCACTCCCCACGCCCTGGGCGGGGACGGCCTCCGCAGCCGCACCCTCGGCAGGACGCCCGCGCCGCCGCCCGGTACCGCCCGACCCGGCGGCCTCACCGGAAACCCGCGCCGGAAGAGCGGCCGGTTCCCCGGCGGTCCGCCTCCTGCGCCGCCCGGACCCACCGGCCCCGACGGAACCATCGGCCTCGTCGCCCTCACTGGGAACATCCCCGTCCAGGAAGGCATCGGTGGTGGCGCGCCGCGCCCGCCGCCGCCCCCCACCCAAGGTCTGCTCACCCGGGGCCCCGGCGAGGCCATCGTCGGCAGCCCCGGCGGCGGCATCCGCGGCAACCGCCCCGGCCCCGCCGCCGATCGGCACCTCGAGGACGTACGCGCTCCCGCTCATCCCCGGCACGTCATGCGTCTGCAGCACACCGCCGTGCGCCCGGACGATCCCCCGCACGATCGGCTCGTGCACGGTGTCGCCACCGGCGTACGGCCCCCGGACCTCGATGCGCACGACCTCGCCGCGCTGCGCCGCCGCCACGACCACGGTGTTGTCCAGATAACCGCCCGCCGACAGGGGCGTGTTGCCGGTCGCGTCGACCCCGGCCACGTCCGCGACGAGATGCGCGAGGGCAGTGGCGAGCAGCCGGGGATCGACCTCGGCCTCGATGGGCGGCGCGTGCACGGCGAACTGCACCCGCCCGGGCCCGATGAGCTCGACGGCCCCGTCGACCCCGGAGGCGACGACGGCGTCCAGCATCACCTTCGTACGGGCGACGTTCTCGCTGCCCGTGTCGAGCCGCTGGTAGCCGAGGACGTTGTCGATGAGCGTCGTGATCCGCGAGTAGCCCGCGGAGAGGTGGTGCAGCACCTGGTTGGCCTCGGGCCACAGCTGCCCGGCGTCGTCGGCGGCCAGCGCGGCCAGCTCGCGGCGCAGTTCCTCGAGCGGCCCGCGCAGCGACCGCCCCAGCAGGGTCAGCAGCTGCTCGTGCCGGGCGGCGAGCGCCTCGTACCGGTCCTTCTCCCGCTCCCCGAGCGCGGCGTACCGGTCCTCGTTCGCGCCGAGTTCCTCGGCGTGCCGCTCGCTCAGCTCCTCCAGCTCGGTGACGTGCTTCTGGCGCAGCGCGGTCAGCTCGGAGGCGTGCTCCTCGGCGACCCGCTCCAGCTCCTCCGCGTGGCGCTTGTCCGCCGCTTCCTTCTCCTCGACGACCGCGTCGTACGGCCGCCGGTCGGTGAAGGTCATCACGGCGCCGACGAGCTGGTCGCCGTCCCGCACGGGCGCGGTCGTCAGATCGACCGGAACCTTGCCGCCGTCCTTGGCGTACAGCACCTGCCCGCGCACCCGGTGCTTGCGCCCGGAGCGCAGGGTGTCGGCGAGCGGCGACTCCTCGTACGGGAAGGCCGATCCGTCGGCACGCGAGTGCAGCACGAGTTCGTGCAGTTCCCGCCCGCCGAGATCGCTGGCCCGGAAACCCAGTATCTGAGCGGCGGCCGGATTGACGAGCACGATCCGCCCGTCGGTGTCGGTCCCGACGACACCCTCGGAGGCGGCCCGCAGAATCATCTCGGTCTGCCGCTGCGACCGCGCGAGCTCCGCCTCGGTGTCGACGGTCCCGGTCAGGTCCCGCACGACGAGCATGAGCAGCTCGTCACCGCTGTAGCCGTAACCGTCGTAGGCCTGCTGCCCGTTCTCCAGATTCGCACTGGTGACCTCGACGGGGAACTCGGTCCCGTCGGTCCTGCGCGCGATCATCCGGGTCGGCTTGGTCCGGCCCTGCGGATCGAGGTGCTCCGGCCGTCGCATGGAGCCGGGGATGAGCTTGGAGTCGAACTGCGGCAGCAGATCGAGCAGCCCGCGACCCACCAGAGCGGTGCCCGGGGTCTCGAAGGCCTCCAGGGCGATGGTGTTGGCGTTGACGACCGTCCCGTTGGCATTGACCAGCACCAACGCGTCGGGGAGCGCATCCAGTATGGCTGCGAGGCGAGCAGCGCCTCGGGATGGCCTGCTGCTCACGAGACGCTTCCTCCCTGTTACCGCACCTTGCCGACCGCTCGGGCCATCTTGCCAACCGTCCCGCAGCGTGTCACGCGAGGGAGTCTAAGGGCTGCGGTTGCGCTCGCGACGCCGGATGAGAGGGAGGTCGCACGCACAAGTGACCCCGAACTGACGACCGAGTAACCGCCAAACGCCCGCCCTCCTGCGACGACGTCGCGGGACCTTCGCGGGACCTTTACGACGACGGTGTTTCTGTACCTTTTGGCCGGACCGGCGGAATGGAGGACGGGGAGGGGCGAAATCCGGACGAGATGCGACGAGGTACGGAGGGTCGTGACGGAGGCGACATGAGGAGAACCGGTGCGGGATGCGACGCGGGTTCCGATGCGTGATCCGCTGCGGGACTCAGGCGCGCTGCCCGCCCCCCATGTCCGGCAGGAGCGGCACGAGCCGGTCCCAGCGGGAGATCTGGCAGCCGTCGCGGCGGTCGTACGTGGCGTCGACGGGGCGCCCGGCCCAGGTGCCGGTGATGTGCGCGGTGGCCGGCCCGCCGTACTGCATGGTGCAGAAGCCGCCCTTCGGGACGGGAGCGAAGGCCTCCTGCCCCCACCGCGTGTCCCGCTCCAGTACGGCACAGGCGCCGCGCGGGTCGGGATGGCTGCCGCCGTCGGGTCCGCAGTACAGCTCGAAGGTCCCGTCGGCCCCGTTCCCGGCGTTCCGCACGGTGACGGTGAGGTGTTCCCGCTCCTTGCTCTTTTCGTCGCCGAGCCCGGCCTGGGCGTACGCGGCCGGGGAGACCGCGGCCAGTGACCCGAGGGCGGCGACGGAGGCGGCGGCACCGAGGGCGAGGCGCCGCAGACCGGGGCGGGGGGTGGTCCGGGGCGCGGTTCGGGCGGTGGCCCGGGAGATGGCAGTCGACATGCCCTGACTAACGCGGCGTGCCCCGGGACGTTGCGCGACAGCCCGAGAAGGCTTTTGCCCTGCGACCTTCCTGCCTAGTACCGTGGGGGGCGATTGGTGACACGGCGCTCGACTGTGTCATCATCGGCAAGCACCGCCTCGCGCTCGCGCGAGGATGTTGCGTGGAGGCGTCGCCTAGTCCGGTCTATGGCGCCGCACTGCTAATGCGGTTTGGGACTTAAATCCCATCGAGGGTTCAAATCCCTCCGCCTCCGCACCTGATCACGAAGCCCCGGTCACTCGACCGGGGCTTCGCTGTCGTACCGCCCGAAACGGCCGTTTCCGCAGCTCACAAGGGGTATGGCAAACGGATTTCACATGGCGGCGGCAGTCATGTAATGTTCTTCCTGTCGCCGCGAGCGAGCCGGAAGGCCCGAGAGCGGCGATAAAACAGAACAAGCACTCGTAGCTTAACGGATAGAGCATCTGACTACGGATCAGAAGGTTGCAGGTTCGAATCCTGCCGAGTGCACACAGGTGAGAGGCCCCGGAGAGATCCGGGGCCTCTTGCGTTTCCGGTGCGTGGCTTGGGTTCAGTCTTCGTCGGGGCGGGGCTGGGGCGGACCGAAGGGTTCGATCTTCGGGTTCGCGTACGGCCCCTGGGCACCGGGGGTGCCGTGGACGCGCTCGGCGACCGTCTCGGTCACGAGCAGGGCGTAGGTGCCGTTGTGCAGGTCGACGAGTCCGTAGTCGGTGTCGACCGCGTCGCGGCCGATGCCGAGCTGACGCAGGGCGTCCTCGAGCGTGGCTCCCGACGGGAGCGTGACCGTGATGAGGCTGGTTGGCTTGTCGGGAGCCATCGGTCTCTCCTCCGGTGCGAGGCGGCTACCTGTGGACGCCGTGCCCGTTCTTGGCGCGGCGGCGCAGCGCATCCATGATCGCCGGTACGTTGATGATGCCGAAGCCGTAGTGGTGGTCGAAGCCGGCGGCGCCGCGGTCGTCGGCCGTCCGCTGCAGCAGGGTGCGAAGCTCGGCCGGCTTGATGACGTTGGCCGCCCACCGCGTGCGTACGGCGGCGACCACGCCCGCGGCCACCGGACAGGCGGCCGAGGTCCCGGAGTCCGGTTCGCCCGCGCCGAAGGCGTGTGAGCCCTCGAAGTGGGTGTAAGCGCAGATGTCCGGTTTGTTGGGGTCGAGCCGGCCGGGGCCCTGCGAGGAGTAGCCGACCCGGTTGCCCCGGGTGTCGACACCGCCGATGGACAGCGCACGGGGGTGCGAGTTGGCGCCGACGATGGGCCGGTCGGGGAACTCGCAGCGGCCGTCAGGGCAGTCCGTGCCGCAGTTGCCCGCCGCGAACAGGACGTCGGCGCCGGCGCTCTCCAGCGCGGTCACCATCAGGTTGAAGGGGTGACCGGGGTTGTCCGAGTAGTTCCCGGGGTGGCTGGGCGCGAAGTCCCACCGGGGCGAGAAGGAACCCCAGCTGTTGCTGACGACCAGGGCCCGCTTGTCGTCCGGCATCGTCTCCAGCACGCTCCACAGGTGGGAGTAGGCCGCCACGGCGTCCGAGAGCAGCCCGCTCATGACCGTCGGGCCCTGCTGTTGCGAGAGCAGGACGGGCACGTCGATCAGCGTCGCCTTCGGTGCGGCGATGAGGGCGTCGAAGGCGCACATGGTGCCGTGGCCGACGGGGAACTTGCCCGGTTTGCCGGTGACTCCGGGAGGGTTCCAGCTCCGTGCCGCGTCGACCGTGACAGGACGGTCCAGTTCGTTGCTCAGGTGCTGGGTGTTGATGCCGGTGTCGGTGATCGCCAGCGCGATACCGCTGCCGTCCAATTCGTCCGCGCCGAGCTCGGCGAGGAAGTTCTTCACGTCCTGCCAGTTGCCGACCGGTCCGTCCCCGGGACACGTGGGTGACGTCTGGATGACCGCGTCGGCGGAGATGCCGACGATCTGCGGGTGGCTGAGGGCCAGCATGGAGAGCCGGCTGGCGGCGTCGTACTCGTGGATCTCTCCACGGACCAGGACGGTGGCGTCTTCCGGCCGCATGGAGAATCGGAGCGGCTGGGTCAGGGACAGCGGGTCCCCTTCGGTCGTGGACGGCACCGGCCTGGGCAGCGCCACTGGTGTGAACGACTGGTCCAGTTCGACGCCGGGCATCGCCCCGGCGACATCCTGAGTGGTCGCCGTGAACTGCGGACTGGCGACGGCCTCGACGACGTCGCGTTCGGGCTTCATCTGGATGAGGACACGCATGGTTCTCCTCGGTGGGGGACGGGATCCAGCGCGCGCGAGCGGCGTTTCGTCCACGGCGGCTCGCGGAGGGTGCGGCTGGGTGGGGAGCCGTTGAGAGGCGATGGGTGGCCTCCCCTGCGACCTGCCCTCGGCCGGCGGATCGGCCGAGGCCGAGCGCGCGGTGGGCAGATGCGGATCAGGCGCCGTTGCCCATATTCACCACACCGATGCGTGACCGCACCTTGATACCCCCGAATGACCTACGGGCGCCCGTCCCCCCACCGTTCTGCCGCTGACCAGCACACCCTCTGAGAACGCCTTGCCGGGAACGCCGTAGGTGAGCTGCGTCACAGGTGTCTGTCCGGCCGTGATGTTCGCGGGGCCGGGGGCGCTGGAAGTGTGGGCCGCCGCTGTGACGGGTGTGCCTCAGGTGATTTTCGTCTGTGGCCGCTTGTCGCGGTCTTCGGTGGGGGGATTCTTCGTGATTCGTCGGGCGTCTCGCGCGTACAGACCGCTGAGCATGAAACGACGGGCGTGGCTGACGCTCGGCGTGGTGGTGCTGGGGGGTGGAGGCGTGGTGACGTACGCGGTCGCCGGCCCGTCCGGCGACTCCGGTGCGCCGGGCCGGGACAAGCGGCCCGGGAAGGTCTACGACCTCGCGCTGAAGGGGACCACGGGCGCCAAGCGGGAGCTGCCGCGTACGGACACCGAGCAGTTCTCGCTGGTCGGCGTCTCCTGGACCGGGGCCGTCAAGCGGCTCGACGGCACGGCGCAGGTGCGCACCCGCGGCCTGGAGAACGGTGAGTGGAGCGCCTGGCGGGATCTCGAGGTGGACATCGACCCGCCGGACGAGCCGGAGGCGGGGATGCGCGGCGCGTCCGAGCCGCTGTGGGTGGGTCCCTCCGACGGCGTTCAGGTCCAGGTCGTCCACGACGACGGCGGGACGGGCTCGCTGCCCAAGGGGCTCGAGGTCAACCTGGTCGATCCGGGCGTGGTGACCGACGCCGAGACGAGGGCGGCCGAGCCGGCGGCGTTCGCTGTCGAGGAGAGCACTCCGGTGGCCACGCCCACGGAGACCACGGCACCCGTCGAGACCACGGCACCCGTCGAGACCACGGCACCCACCGAATCGACGGCGCCCACCGACGGTGCGACCGCGACGCCGACGGACGGACAGACCACCACGTCTCCGGCACCGACCGGCACCGCCGTCACGCCGACGGCCTCGGCATCCGCATCACCTTCGACCTCGCCCTCGACCTCGCCGAGCCCCTCGGCCACCACGCCCACCGCGCCGCCGTCGACCGTCCCCGAACCGCCGATCACCTCACGCGCCGGCTGGGGAGCCGACGAGTCGCTCAGCCCCGACCCGTCGGAGTACAACGCCGATGTGAAGGCCGTCTTCGTCCACCACACCGACGGGGCCAGCGACTACTCCTGCGCCGAGTCTGCCTCGGTCGTGCGGGGCATCTACGCGTACCACACACAGGTCAACGGCTGGAACGACATCGGCTACAACTTCCTGGTCGACAAGTGCGGCACGATCTTCGAAGGCCGCAAGGGCGGGGTCGACCTGCCGGTGCTCGGCGCCCACACCTACGGCTGGAACCGCGAGTCCACGGGCATCGCCGTGCTGGGTGAGTACACCTCCACCGCCGCCTCCAGCGCCGCTCTGGCCTCGGTCGCCCGCGTGGCGGCCTGGAAGCTCGGCCAGTACGGCGCCGACCCGGCCGGAACCGTCCAGCTCACCGCGGGAGCGACCCAGAAGAACTACTTCGCCACCGGCTTCACCCAGGGCGGCAAGTACACCTTCCAGCGGATTTCGGGCCACCGCGACGGCTACAACACCCAGTGCCCCGGCAACTCCCTCTACGCCCAGCTGCCGACCATCCGCACCTGGGCGTCCGGCCCGGTCCAGGGCCTGAAGGTCACGTCGCTCTCCGGAGCGGCCCTGTCCGGCTCGACGTACTACACCAAGGGCGCCGTCACCGCGCGCTGGACGGCCACCACACCGGCCTCGCTCATCTCCGAGTACGAGCTGCTGGTCGACGGCAAGGCCGTCGCGACCGGCTCCGGAACCGCCACCTCCGTCGGCACCACCCTGCTCTCGGGCAGCCACACCGTCGCCGTACGGGCCGTCCACCAGTCGGGCAGGACGACGACCAGCGCCGCGCTGAACGTCGTGGCGGAGACGACCGCACCGACCTTCACCACCGCCCCGAAGCTCTCGCTGCGCACCGGAACCGTCAACACCACCGCCGTCCCGGTCACCCTCGGCTGGAAGGCCACCGACAACGCGGCGCTGAGCTCCGTGAAGCTGCTGGCCCCCACCACGGCCACCTTCGGCCCGACCACCACGAGTTCCAGCCGTACCGCCAAGTCCGGCACGGCCACCACCTGGTCGATGCGGGCCTATGACTACGCCGGCAACTACCGCACGTCGTCCCCCTCCTACACGCCGGTGATCCTTCAGGAGACCTCGGCCACCAAGTCCGGCAGCTGGACCGCCCGTTCCTCCGGCAGCTATCTCGGCGGCAAGTCCTACTCCAGCGGCTCCAAGGGCGCCGCCCTCACGTGGACCTTCACCGGCCGCTCCGCCGCCTGGGTTGTCTCCCGCGCCTCCGGATCCGGTCAGGCGTACGTCTACGTCGACGGCGTGAAGGTCAGCACCGTCGATCTGAAGTCGTCCGCGACGCTCTACCGGCAGGCGATCTGGACGAAGACCTGGTCCAGCAGTGCCAAGCACACCGTCAAGATCGTCGTGGTCGGGACCAGCGGCCGTCCCACGGTCACCACCGACGGTCTCGTCCACATCAAGTAGCCCTCGCCCGAACGATCATGATCACGGGCTCCGGAGCGATCCGGGGCCCGGGGTGTCTCGGTGGCGGGCTACGGGCTGAAAGGGGACGCTGGAGCCAGGGGCAACGTGAGGGAGAGGCACCCCATGGCCCAGACCAGCCCAGACCACAAGGCGAGCACGCCGTTCCTTTCCCGCCCGGGCGTCCGCCGCTTCCTGCCGTTCGTTCTGATCACCGCGGTCGCTCTGATCTTCATCTTCGAGAACCGCGCGAGTGTCGAGATCCGTCTGCTCATCCCGATGGTGACCATGCCGTTGTGGGGCGCCCTCCTGATCGCCTGGGCGCTCGGCATCCTCGCCACGCTCTTCACCGTGCGCCGCCGGTCGAGTCGGCACTCACGCAGGACGAAGTAGCTCTCGGTCCGGAGCCCCGCTGAGATCCCGGGGGCCATGAGCGAACTGGTGGAGCGCTCGGTTTCCGGGGCAGTACGACTGGCTGACAGGCGGTGCCGCGTGCCGGGGAGTCCCCGGTCAGCCGGGGCGGCAGTGCTCCTCCAGGTAGGTCGCCGCCAGGGTGCTCGCGCGGGTGAAGCAGTCGTTCAGGACCGCGATTTCGGCGGGGGAGTAGTCCGCGAAGAGTTCCCTGAGGCGGGCGTTGTACGGCTCGTAGACCTCGAGGACCCGGGCGACCGCGTCCGGTCGGGCGGCTACGCGGATGCGGCGGCGGTCGGTCGGGTCGGGGCGGCGGGTGATGAAGCCGGCGCGTTCCAGGCGGTTGAGGATGCCGGTGACCGCGCCGGTCGTGACGTGGACGCGGGCGGCCAGGTCGCCCGCGGTGAGGAGGTTCTCGCCGGCCTCCATCACATAGGCGAAGCAGGTGAGGTCGGTCACGTTCATGCCGACCTGCTGGGCGATCTCGTGCTGTCCGACCAGGTGGGTCGCGATGAGGTGGTCCATCGCCGACAGTGCCTGCTCCGGCGTGGCGGCCGGACGCGGCTTGGCTTGCATTCCCAATTCCCTTAGTTCGTGAGATGTTTGGGCCTTAAACGGCTTGATGGTAAGGGGTTCGGGGGCTCCCCCGGGTCCATGTGTGATGAGGGGGCAGCGCGTGAGCGCACATCAGTATGACCACGGGCACACGTTCGCGGGGTGGGTCGGATGCGCGATCGGCAGCGTCGCGGCCGCTGTGGCGGGAGCCGGGGTCGTCATGGTCTCGGGTTTGCTGATCGCCGGTGGGGTGGCGATCGGGATCGTGGCTCTGCTCGTCACCTGGGCGCTGCACCTCTCCGGGTGGGGGAAGGGCCCCGGCCTCCGGCCTCGGGAGGAGTGGGGCTGGCGGGTGCGGGACTCGTCGGCGGCGGGTGGGCACGACGAGTGCCTGGGGTGCCGGCTGGCCGGGCGGCGGCGTCGGCCGGCCCAGCTGGGTGCCGCGGTGCCGGTGCGCGCGGGCGGGGAGCCGGAGGCGGCCGCTGCCGCCGTCGGGGCCGATTCCGCGCGGTGAACCCATTCCGCGCGGTGAACCCATTCCGCGCGGTGAACCCATTCCGCGCCTGAACCCTTGCTCGGCGTTTCGCCACAGCCCGCCTTGACCGTCCCGGCCGGGCGCCACCGGGCCGTTGTCAGTGGTGCCCTCTAGTCTCGGCAGGGATGGCACAGGCATGGAAGTGCTCGGGGCTGCGATGGTCGGCGGACGGTCCCGTGCTGGTGTGGGACGGTGGGCGGCGCAGTGCGCTGACCTGGGGGAAACGCGTGGCCTTCGGGGTCGCGGAGGGGGGCGTGCGGACATGTGTGGGGGCTCGGGGGCATGCGTGTCCGGCGCGGGTGGCCGTGCCGGGGCGGAGTTCGGGGGCGCGGTGCGAGGAGTGTGCGCGGCTGGACCGGGCGCACTCCGTGGCCGCCGACACGATCGCGGACGATCCCCGGCCGTATCACGTATATCTGGCGTGGTTCGGGCCCGGCATGACCAAGGTCGGGATCACCGCGGTGGAGCGGGGCTCGGCCCGGCTGCTGGAGCAGGGTGCCGTCTGCTTCAGCTGGCTGGGTGCCGGGCCGCTCATGGCCGCGCGGCGTACCGAGGAGCTGCTGCGGGCCGCGCTGGGGGTGCCCGACCGGATTCCGTACGCCGAGAAGCGGGCCGTGCGGTCCGCGTTGCCGGAGGCTTTTGCCGATCGGGCCGGTGAGGTCGCCGGGTTGCATGCGCGGGCGGTGGCGCTCGGGGGGTGGCCGGAGTCGTTGATGCCTGAGCCGCTGCGGGTTGTCGATCATGTCGATGTGTTCGGGCTCGCGGGGTTGCCCGGCGCCGTCGGGGTCGTGAGCGAGCTCGTGGCCGGTGGGGTCGTGAGCGGGGAGCTCGTGGCTGCCGCCGGGCCCGATCTGCATCTGGCCACCGGGGGCGGGGTCGTCGTGCTCGACACGCGGCTGATGACCGGGTGGGAGCTGGTGACCGCCGAGGGTGCGGAACTGACCGTTCCAGTGCGGGAGTTCAAGGAGGAGGCGGGAGTGCAGGACGGGTTGTTCTGACCCGCCCGACCTGATCCGCCCAGCGGACCCACAGCTTCCCGCACACCCCTCACAGCGGCTCCCACCGCCCTCACCCCACCCAACTCCGGTATTCCCAGGTGTTCCCTATGAACCGCCTGTGTGTTTCTCAGGGAATTCACAGGTTGCCGAAAGGGTGCTCTCAGAGGTCCCCGACATCGTGTTCACATGACCATGACCTCGCCCCAGGGGCGCACCGAACTGCTGAGGCCGGACGGGAGCCCCGTCCGCGTGCTCGTGGTGGACGACGAGCTGTCGATCACCGAGCTGCTGTCCATGGCCCTGCGCTATGAGGGATGGCAGATCCGGAGCGCGGGGGACGGCCAGGGCGCCGTCCAGACCGCGCGCGACTTCCGGCCCGACGCCGTCGTGCTCGACATGATGCTGCCCGACATGGACGGGCTGGCGGTTCTCGGGCGGCTGCGGCGGGAGCTGCCGGACGTGCCCGTGCTCTTCCTCACCGCCAAGGACGCCGTCGAGGACCGGATCGCCGGGCTGACGGCCGGCGGCGACGACTACGTCACCAAGCCGTTCAGCCTCGAAGAGGTCGTCGCCCGGCTGCGCGGGCTGATACGCCGGTCCGGTGCCGCCGACCGGCGCTCCGACTCCACGCTGGTCGTCGGCGACCTCACCCTCGACGAGGACAGCCACGAAGTGACCCGGGCCGGTGAGAACATCCACCTGACCGCCACCGAGTTCGAGCTGCTGCGGTTCCTGATGCGCAATCCGCGGCGCGTGCTCAGCAAGGCGCAGATCCTGGACCGCGTGTGGTCGTACGACTTCGGCGGGCAGGCCAATGTCGTCGAGCTCTACATCTCGTATCTGCGGCGGAAGATCGACGCCGGGCGCGAGCCGATGATCCACACGCGGCGCGGTGCCGGTTACCTGATCAAGCCCGCGGTGTCATGAGCGGTCGGCGACGGACGCGTACGCGGCAGAGAGCGGGCAAGCAGGCGCGAGCGGGCAAGCCGCGCACTCTGCGGACGCGACTCGTCGTCGCGTCCGTGGTGCTGATCGCCGTGGTGTGTGCGGTGATCGGCACCGTGACGACGCTCGCGCTCAGGTCGCATCTGTACGAGCAGTTGAACGGACAGGTCGTGGACGTCGGCAAGCGGCTGTCGGGACCCATGAAACCCGGGGGCGGAAACGACCCCGACCCGAAGGACAGGATCACGGGCTTCGTCGAGGGACCGGCGGAGCCGAAGACCATCGCCGCCGAGGTCGGCGTCGACGGCGAAGTCGCCCAGGCGGTTCGCGCCGAGGACTCCGAGGAGAACGGCCCCTTCCAGCGGAACACGGCCGTCGACCTCACCGACGAGCAGAAGGCCGCCCTCGCCGAGGTGCCGAAGACGCACCGTATGTACACCGTCGACATCCCCGGCCTCGGCGAGTACCGCGTGCAGTACGTCACCGAAGTCGACGGCAGCGGCAGCTACTACGTCGCCCTGCCCACCGAGTCCGTCAACACCACCATCAACACCCTCATCCTCGTCGAGGTGAGCGTCACCGGTGCCGGACTGGTCGCCGCCGCCATCGCCGGCTCCGTGCTGATCGGCGTGGCCACCCGCCCCCTGCGCCGAGTCGCCGCCACCGCCACCCGGGTCTCCGAACTGCCCCTGCACACCGGCGAGGTGAACCTCAGCGAGCGCGTCCCCGACTCCGAGACCGACCCGCACACCGAGGTCGGACAGGTTGGTGCCGCGCTCAACCGGATGCTCGACCATGTCCACGGGGCGCTGCACGCACGGCAGCAGAGCGAGACGCGGGTCCGGCAGTTCGTCGCCGACGCCAGTCACGAGCTGCGCACTCCCCTCGCCTCCATCCGCGGGTACGCCGAGCTGACCAGACGCGGTAGAGAGGACGTCGGGCCCGACACCCGGCACGCGCTCGGGCGGATCGAGTCCGAGGCGGGGCGGATGACGCTCCTCGTCGAGGATCTGCTGCTGCTCGCCCGGCTCGACGCGGGGCGGCCGCTCCAGTTCGAGCAGACCGACCTCGTACCGCTCGTCGTGGACACCATCAGCGACGCCCGTGCCGCCGGCCAGGACCACAACTGGCGCCTGGACCTGCCCGACGAGCCCGCGCTCGTGTCGGCGGACGCGGCCCGGCTGCAACAGGTCCTCGTCAACCTGCTCGGCAACGCGCGCAACCACACACCGGCCGGCACGACCGTCACCGCGCGGGTGCGGCGGCGCGGGCCCTGGCTGTGCGTGGACGTCGAGGACAACGGGCAGGGCATTCCGGCCGAGTTGCTCCCGCATGTCTTCGAACGGTTCGCGCGCGGCGACTCCGCGCGTTCCCGCAGCACCGGATCGACGGGTCTGGGCCTCGCCATCGTGCAGGCCGTGGCGACCGCGCACGGCGGTGCCGTGACCGTCGACAGCGTGCCCGGGCGGACCGTCTTCACGGTGCGCCTGCCCGCGGTCCCGGCCCGGCCGCAGCCGGAAATGAGCTGGCAGCAGCACTCACAGGCACGCCACAGCGTCACCACATCGGTACAACAGGGCGCCTGACGAAAGTCGGTTCCATGCGAACCGATTCTTCTCCCGGCACCCTGCCGGCGCGGGAGCACCTCCCGGCCGCGCCAGCCGGTACGCCTGTCCTGGACGTAGTGATCCCCGTCTACAACGAGGAGAAGGACCTCCAGCCGTGCGTCCGCAGACTCCACGAGCACCTCGTGAGGACGTTCCCGTACGCGTTCCGCATCACGATCGCGGACAACGCCTCCACGGACACCACCCCGCAGGTGGCGGCGCGGCTGGCGGCGGAGATTCCCGAGGTCACCCTCTCCCGGCTGGAGCAGAAGGGCCGCGGCCGGGCGCTGCGGGCCGTCTGGTCGGCCTCCGACGCCCCCGTCCTCGCCTATATGGACGTGGATCTGTCCACCGACCTCAACGCCCTGCTCCCGCTGGTGGCGCCGCTGATCTCCGGCCACTCGGACCTCGCGATCGGCTCCCGGCTCGCCCGTAGCTCGCGTGTGGTGCGCGGCCCCAAGCGGGAGTTCATCAGCCGGGCCTACAACCTCATCCTGCGCGGCTCGCTCCAGGCCCGCTTCTCGGACGCCCAGTGCGGGTTCAAGGCGATCCGCCGGGACGTGGCGCAGGTGCTGCTGCCGCTCGTCGAGGACACCGGCTGGTTCTTCGACACCGAGATGCTGGTGCTCGCCGAGCGCGCCGGGCTCCGTATCCACGAGGTGCCGGTCGACTGGGTCGACGACCCCGACTCGACCGTGCACATCGTCAAGACCGCGACCGACGACCTCAAGGGCGTGTGGCGGATCGGCAGGGCCCTGGCCACCGGCTCGCTGCCGCTGGACCGGATCGCCCGGCCGTTCGGCGACGACCCGCGCGACCGCGAGATCAAGGACGTACCCAAGGGCCTGGCCCGCCAGCTCGTCGGATTCTGCGTGGTCGGCGCCCTGTCCACCCTTTTCTACCTGCTCCTCTACAGCGGCTTCCGCCTCTTCACCGGCTCCCAGGTCGCCAACGCGCTCGCCCTGCTGGTCTCGGCGGTCGCCAACACGGCGGCCAACCGGCGGCTCACCTTCGGGGTGCGCGGGCGGGGCGGGGCCGTGCGGCACCAGGCCCAGGGCCTGGTCGTCTTCGGTATCGGACTCGCCCTGACCAGCGGCTCGCTCGCCGCGCTCAACGCCGCGACGTCCGAGCCCGCGCACTCCACGGAACTGGCGGTGCTCATCGCCGCCAACCTCGCGGCGACCGTGCTGCGCTTCCTGCTCTTCCGGGCGTGGGTGTTCCCGGACCGGCGCGACGGCGACCAGCCGGTGGTCGCCTCGCCCACCCCGTCCGCGCCGACCTGCACGACCGTGCGGTACAGCGACTACGGCCCGCTCCCCCAGCGCACCCCCCGGTACCCGCACGGCACCGCCCAGTGGGGGAGGGACGCCACCATCCAGCTCCAGCCGGTGCACCCGAACGACACCGACCCGAGGAACTCCCGATGACGATCCACTACGACCAGCAGACCGCCGGCAGAGACACGAGTCCCGGCACCTGGACCCGCCCCCCGGCACCCGAACCCACCGCACCGGCCACCGGCGACCCCAGGCGGCCCTTCGCGCAGCGGCTCTGGCACGGCCGCCCCGAGGACCCCCGCTGGGCCCGCCCGGCCTTCCTCGGCCTGCTCCTGGTGACCGCCGCGCTCTACCTCTACAACCTGAGCGCCTCCGGCTACGCCAACTCCTTCTACTCGGCGGCTGTCCAGGCCGGCAGCCAGTCCTGGAAGGCGTTCTTCTTCGGCTCGCTGGACGCGGCCAATGCCATCACCGTCGACAAGCCCCCGGCCGCGCTGTGGCCGATGGCCCTGTCGGTGCGGCTCTTCGGCCTCAGCTCCTGGGCGATCCTGGTCCCCGAGGTCCTCATGGGCGTCGGCACGGTCGCCGTCGTGTACGCGGCGGTGCGCCGCCGGTTCAGCCCCGGGGCCGGTCTGATCGCGGGCGCGGTGCTCGCGCTCACCCCCGTCGCGGCGCTGATGTTCCGCTTCAACAACCCGGACGCGATGCTCGCGCTGCTGATGGCCGCCGCCTGCTACCTGGTGATCCGGGCGCTGGAGGACGGCCGTACCAAGTGGCTGCTGTGGGCCGGTGCCGCGATCGGCTTCGCCTTCCTCGCCAAGACCCTCCAGGCCTTCCTGGTCCTCCCGGCACTGGCGCTGGTCTATGGCGTCTGCGCCCCGGTGACGGTGCGGAAGCGGATCGGCCAGCTCGCGGCGGCCCTCGTCGCGATCGTCGTCTCCGGCGGCTGGTGGGTCGCGATCGTCGAGCTGTGGCCCGCGTCGTCCCGCCCGTACATCGGCGGCTCGCAGAACAACAGCTTCCTGGAACTGACCTTCGGCTACAACGGCCTGGGCCGCCTCAACGGCGACGAGACCGGCAGCGTCGGTGGCGGCGGCGGGGGCGGCAACGGCGGCGGCGCCTGGGGCGAGACCGGCTGGGACCGGATGTTCAGCTCCTCCATCGGCGGCCAGATCTCCTGGCTGATCCCGGCCGCGCTGATCCTGCTGGTCGCCGCCCTGGTCGCCACCCGCAAGGCCCGCAGGACCTCGGCGACGCGCGGTGCGTTCCTGGTCTGGGGCGGCTCGCTGCTGATCACCATGGTGGTCTTCAGCTATATGCAGGGCATCTTCCACGAGTACTACACGGTGGCCCTCGCCCCCTACATCGCCCCGCTGATCGGCATGGGCGCGGCGCTGCTCTGGGAGAAGCGCGACAAGGCGTGGGCGTCGCTGACCCTGGCGGCCGCGATGACGGCCACAGCGGCCTGGGGATACGTCCTGCTCAACCGCTCCTCCGACTATCTGCCGTGGCTGAAGTGGCTCGTCCTGGTCGGTGGTCTGACCTCGGCGCTCGGGCTGATCTTCGCCGGGCGGCTGGGCCGTCGACTGGCCCTGGGAGCCGCGGGGCTCGGCCTCGTCGCCGCGCTGGCCGGTCCGGCGGCGTACACCCTCACCACACTGAACGAGGGGCACTCCGGCTCGATCGTCACGGCGGGCCCGGCGGTCGCGGGCGGCCGGGGAGGCCCCGGCGGTGGCGGCGGCATGGGCGGCGGCCCGGGCGGGGGCGGCATGCCCGGCCAGAACAACCAGCAGGGCGGCCAGAACCAGCAGAACGGGAACGGCTTCCCGGGCGGCGGCTTCCCGGGCGGCGGCCAGAACCAGCAGAACCAGCCAAACCAGCAAGGCCGGCAGAACCAGCAGAACGGCGACGGCCGCATGGGCGGCATGGGCGGTGGCGGCATGGGCGGCCTGCTCAACGGCGCCAGCGTCAGCACCGAGGCCAAGGAGCTGCTGGGGAAGAACGCGGGTGACTACACCTGGGTCGCGGCGGCCATAGGCGCCCAGAACGCCGCGAGTTACCAGCTGTCCACCGGCGACCCGGTGATGGCCATCGGCGGCTTCAACGGCACGGACCCGTCCCCGACCCTGGCCCAGTTCAAGCAGTACGTGGCGGAAGGAAAGATCCACTACTTCATCAGCTCGGGCAGCGGCGGCGGCATGGGCGGCAGCAGCGACGGTACGTCCTCCCAGATCACCTCCTGGATCGAGTCCACCTTCAAGAAGGTCACGGCCGGCTCGGCCACCTTCTACGACCTCACCCAGAAGGCGAGCGGCTGACGGTCCCCTGGGGACGGCCGGGTACGGCGCAGGGCGGTGGCCGAGTGCCACCGCCCTTCGCCCTATCTCTGTTGTACGCCGTATGGGAGCTGTTCTACGGTGTACAGCATGACGACGTCCCCACAGGAACACGCCCCACCACAGACGGCTTCCGGCGGCCACCCCCAACGCTGGCTGATCCTCGGTGTCATCTGCCTCGCGCAGCTCACCGTGCTGCTCGACAACACCATCCTGAACGTGGCGATCCCCTCGCTCACCCGCGAGATGAACGCGACGACCGCCGACGTCCAGTGGATGATGAACGCCTACGCGCTGGTCCAGTCCGGCCTGCTGCTCACCGCGGGCAACGCCGCCGACCGCTACGGCCGCAAGCTGTTGCTGATGTCGGGCCTGGCGATATTCGGCGTGGGCTCGCTGGCGGCCGGCCTCTCCCAGAGCCCGGGACAGCTGATCGCGGCCCGTGCGGGCATGGGCGTCGGCGGCGCGCTGCTGATGACCACGATCCTCGCCGTCGTCGTGCAGATATTCGACGACGAGGAGCGGGTGAAGGCCATCGCGCTGTGGTCGACGGTCAGTTCGCTCGGTTTCGCGGCCGGGCCGCTGATCGGCGGAGTGATGCTGAACCACTTCTGGTGGGGCGCCATCTTCCTGATCAACATCCCGGTCGCCGTGCTCGGCCTGGTCGCGGTCGCCGCGCTCGTCCCCGAGTCCAAGCACACGGCGGGCGACCGGCCCGACCTGGTCGGCGCTGTGCTGTCGACCATCGGCATGACGGCGTGCGTGTACGCGATCATCACCGGGCCCGAGCACGGCTGGACGTCCGGCCAGGTGCTGGTCTCCGCGCTGCTCGGCCTGGCCGTACTCGGTCTGTTCGTGATGTGGGAGCTGCGCATCGACAACCCCATGCTCGACATGCACTTCTTCCGCAACCAGAAGTTCGTGGGCGCGGTCGCGGGCACGATCCTCGTGGCGTTCGGCATGACGGGGTCGCTGTTCCTGCTCACGCAGCACCTCCAGTTCGTCCTCGGCTACGAGCCGCTGGACGCCGGGCTGCGGACGGCGCCGCTGGCGCTGACCGTCGTCGCGCTCAACTTCACCGGGCTCGGGGCGAAGCTGGTGCTCAAGGCCGGTACGCCGGCGGCCATCGCGCTCGGTATGACCCTGGTGTCCGCGGGGCTGGCCGCGATCGCGCTGTTCGGCGGGCACGGGTACGGCGGGATGCTGCTCGGTCTGGTCGTCATGGGTGCGGGTGTGGCGCTGTCCATGCCGGCCATGGCCAACGCGATCATGAGTGCGATTCCGCCCGAGAAGGCGGGTGTGGGAGCGGGGATCAACGGGACGCTCGCGGAGTTCGGCAACGGCCTCGGTGTGGCGGTCCTCGGCGCCGTGCTCAACTCGCGGTTCGCGTCCCTGGTCGCCGTCTCCGCGGCGTCGTTGCCCGCGGCGCTGGCGGCGGCGGACTCGGCGGAGGAGAAGGCGCGGATCTCCGACGCGTTCGCCTCCGGCCTGGAGAGCAGTCAGTTGGTGGGGGCGGTTGCTGTTCTGTTGGGTGGTTTGGTCGCGGCGGCGTTGCTGCGGCGGGCCGAGCGGGCAGAGTCCGCGTAGGAGCTCGGGGTGTGCCGTCGTCTTGCGGGTGCGGGTTCTTTGTGGCTGGTCGCGCCCACGCGGCGGAGCCGTATATCGACACGGCCCGCGCCCCCAAGCAAAGACGGGGCGCCTAGCATGATCGGCGTTGGAAAGTCAGGAAAGGTGCGCCATGGCGAAAGCAGCCGACAAAGCCGCCCGGAGCAGTGTGTGGCTGGACGGCAAGGCGCACCGGCGGCGCGGTGGCGGGCAGCCGTCGGGGCTGGACCGGGACCGGATCACCGAGGTCACGGCCCGGCTGCTGGACGCCGAGGGGCTGGCCAAGTTCTCGATGCGGCGGCTGGCCGGTGAGCTGAACGTCACCGCGATGTCCGTCTACTGGTACGTCGACACCAAGGACGACCTCCTCGAACTCGCCCTGGACCAGGTCATGGGCGAGATGCGGCTGCCCGACGTGGAAGCCGACGAGGACTGGCGCGACCAGGTGCGCGCCCTCGCCCGGGAGTACCGCGGCCTGCTGGTGCGTCACCCCTGGGTGTCACCGCTGGTCGGCACGTACCTCAACATCGGCCCCAACAACCTGGCCTTCTCGGGGACGGTCCAGCGCGTCGTCCGCAGGACCGGGCTGCCCGCGAAACGCCTGACGAGCACGATCTCGGCCGTCTTCCAGTTCGTCTACGGCTACGGCACGCTGGAGGGCCATCTCGCGACCCGGGCCGCGGCCGGCGGCATGAGCGTGGACGAGTACTTCCAGCAGGCCCTGAGCACGGTGACCGCCGCCCCGCAGGCCGCCGACGTCGTCCGGGAGTCACAGGAGATCATGGCGGCACGCGGCGGCGACACGGTCGCCGAGATGCTGGAACGCGACTTCGAGTACGCGCTGGAGCTGCTGATCGCGGGCATCGAGGCGATGGTCGCCCGCGAAGCGAACGCCTGATCCCCTTCAGTCTCCTTCCACCAGCCGCGCCGGGAACCCGCCGGTGGCCACCGGCCCCCAGCGCTCCGGTGTGATCCGGATGATCGACTTGCCCTGCTTGGCCATGGCCGCGCGGTACTCGTCCCAGTCGGGGTGCTCACCGGCGATGTTCCGGTAGTACTCCACGAGCGGTTCGATGGAGTCGGGGGTGTCGACGACCTCGGCGGTGCCGTCGATCTGCACCCACGGGCCGTTCCAGTCGTCGCTCAGGACGATCAGGCTCACGCGCGGGTCCCGCTTGGCGTTGCGGGTCTTGGCCCGCTCCGGGTACGTGGAGACCACGATCCGGCCGGAGTCGTCGACGCCGCAGGTCAGCGGCGAGCCCTGGGGGCCCTCATCGGCCCGGCGGGTCAGCAGGATCGCGTGGTGCCGTGGGCGTACGAAGTCGAGCAACTCGTCGAGGGAGACACGGGTGTTCGTCGCGATGTTCGGTGCCATGGGCGGCAGCCTACGACGCCATCGCCTCCGCGAGGTTGTCGTACACGGGGACGTCGCGGCGCAGCCCGGTCAGCTCCAGGACGCTGCTCGTGACGCCGTCGGGCCGGGCGACCAGGCGCACCCGGGCCCCGGGGCGCAGCCGGTGGCGGATGTCGTTGATGAGGCGGACGCCCTGGGAGTCCATGAAGGACGTGCAGGAGAGGTCGAGGACGAGCAGTTCCAGCCGGTCACCACGGTCCCGCGCCGCGGACATGATGAGCGGCAGCAGCTCGGCGGCGTTGCAGAAGTCGATCTCCGCGGGCATGGTGAGGCAGACACGGCCGGGCAGGTCCCGCGGTTCGGTGGGATTCGGGATGAAAGTCACAGCACTCACCTGGCAGACGTTCGTCCGGATTCCGGTAAGGCCGCTTCCTGACCCGTGGGCCCATTCCACCACGCCGGGGTACGGGTGCGGAAGCGCCTGTCGTGGCCGTCGGCCGGACGTCACCTGGACGCAACCGAGCAGCTAGAGTGCTGTCCGTCCTGTGCTCGCAGTCGGGAATGTGCTGCGGAGCTCTCCTGCGCACGGCCATGGCCGTGCATGCCGAAGAGGTTCGTGGTGGCTGCGTCCGACTTTCCTGATTTGCCCCGTTTTCCGGTTGGCTTCGAGCTGGCCGATGCCCTGACGGTGGCGTCTCAGCAGCTGCACGAGACGCTCACTCCCCACAACACCCTGCGCACGGCCGTACGGCTGGCCGTGCACCTCATGCCCGGGGCCGAGCACGCCGGCGTCTCCGTGCTCGAGCGCGGCAGCCAGCTCCGCACGCTCGCCTGGACCGACGAGGTCGTGCGCTCCGCCGAGGCCCGGCACACCGGCCGCGAACCGCACGGGCACTGGGAGCGGTTGTGGAACACCCCGGTGGCGCGGATAGGGGACAGCGAGACGGACGACGGCTGGGACGTGCTGTCGGCCCTGGGGCTGCGCTCGGCGCTGTCGCTGCGGCTGCGCGCCGACCGCCGCCGGCTGACCGTGCTCACGGCCTACGCGCGCAAGCCGGGCGTCTTCGACGAGGACGCGACGCGCATCGGCCAGCTGTTCACCGCGCACGTCAGCATCGCCCTGGCCTCGGCGACCGAGCGCGAGCAGCTCACCGAGGCCATGCACACCCGGGACCTGATCGGCCAGGCCACCGGCATCCTCATGGAACGTCAGGGCATCGACGCGGCCGCGGCCTTCGAGAGCCTGGTGCGGGCCTCCCAGCGGGAGAACGTGAAACTGCGCGAACTCGCCCGCCGCATCGTCAGCACCCACAACACCACCTGAGGCGAGCCGGTCACGTCGGGGGCGTGCGCGGGCGGCGACGGGATACCCGTACGGTCATGACTTCCGAGACGTCCGACACGCTGGACCAGGCGATGGTGCGCAGCAGTGGTCTCGACACCCTGCTGCACGATCTGACCGACCGTGCGATGCGAGAGGTGCCCGGCGCCACCGCGTGCAGTATCACGGTGCGCCGTGCCGGGCGGCTGCTCACCCTGGCCGGCAGTGACGGCCTGCCCAGCGGCCTGGATCTGCGCCAGTACGAGAACGGTTCGGGACCCTGCGTCGAGGCCGCCGAGACCGGCGCCGAGCAGTACGCCCCCGATCTGTCGACGGAGTCCCGCTGGCCGGCCTACACGCGGTTCGCGCTGTCCGTGGGCGTCGGGTGTGTGCTGGCCGTGCCCATCGACCTCGAGGGCGAGACGGGCGCGGCGCTCAACTTCTACGGCGAGCGTCCCGGGGCGCTGGCGGCGGGCCGGGAGGCGGCCCGTGCGTTCGCGGAACGGGCCGGGGACGCGATCGACGTGGCGCTGCGGATCGAACGCGGGCGCCAGTCCGCGGCCGATGTGCGCACCGCGCTGCTCTCCCGCAGCGTCATCGACCAGGCGATCGGCATCCTCATGGCCCGGGAGCGGATCGAGGCGCGTGTCGCGCTGGAGCGGCTGCGCCGGATCTCACAGGACCGGAACGTCAAACTCCGCGATCTGTGCGACCAGTTGGTGGCCAGAGTGTCCCGGCCGGCGGGCCCGGCCTCAGACCGCCGGAAGTGACTCGCCCTGCACGGCCTGGATGTCCAGCTCCACCTTGAGCGTCGTACCGATGGCGGCGATGCCGGCCTGCAGGACCTGGTTGTAGTTCATCGCGAAGTCCTCGCGGTGCAGTTCGGTCGTGGCGCGGAACGCGGCCCGGGTACCGCCCCATGGGTCCGGACCCGTGCCGAGGTAGGCCAGATCGAGATCCACGGGCCGCACGACACCGTGCATGCCCAGCTCCCCATGCACGGTCCACCGGTCGGACCCGGCCGCCGTCAGCCCGGTCGACCGGTAGGTGATCTCGGGGAACCGCTCGACGTCGAGGAAGTCCGGCGACTTCAGGTGCCCGTCGCGCATGCTGTTGCCGGTGTCGACGGACGCGGCCCGGATCACCGCCTCCACACGGGACTTGGTGACATCGTCCGGGGCGATCTCGATCGAGCCGGAGAACTCCGTGAACCGGCCGTGCACGCTGGAGATGCCCAGGTGCTGTGCCACGGCGGCCACGCTGGAGTGCGCCGGGTCAACGGTCCACGGGCCGGGCGGCGGCAGTTCGGTGCCGCCCTGCCGCGCCAGCGTCACCGTGCCGACCTCGGCCCGCCCGCTCGCCGTGACGATCACACTGGAGGCCGCGGGCGCGTAGCCCACAGCCGTGACGATGACGGTGTACGCCCCCGCCTCCAGCGGCGTCGCGTCCCGCACGGCGCCCTCCGCGTCGGCCTCGGCACGCAGCACCTGCGCACCCCTCATGTCCGCCACCGTGACGACCGCGTGCGACACGGCCCAACCGTCCCGGGTACGGATCCTCGCGGTCAGTCCCATCTCAGCTACTCCTCAGAAAGAAACCGGCCCACGACAGGGGGCGCACCTCCGCTCAGAGCGCGCCCACCTGTCACGGGCCGGGGTCGTTGCTACTCGCCGGGGTGGGCGAGTTCGATGTCGTGGGCGTCGTCGCCGCGCCCGGCCACCGTCAGGGCGGTGGCCACCGGCGGATAGCCCGTGGCGATCACGGTGTACTCGCCGCCGTCCAGGTCGGTGAAGGCGTACGCCCCGTCCGTGCCGGTCGTGGCCGAGCCGACGACGTTGCCCGCCTGGTCGACCAGCGTCACCCGGGCGTCGGCCAGCGGACCGTGCGGGGCGCGGACGACACCCTGGACGCGGGCGCCCGAGTCCAGGTCTATCTCGACCCGGGTGACCCCGGTGCCGCCCACCTCCACGGGCAGGGCACGCGGCCGGTAGCCTGCGGCGTTCACCGCGACGGTCACCGCCCCCGGCACCAGCTCGGCGAAGGTGAACTCGCCCTGCTCGCCGGTGGTCCCGTTGGCCAGCAGATCGCCACGCACATCGGTCACGATGACCATCGCGTCCTTCACCGGCAGCCCGTTCTCGGCGGCCCGCACCAGACCGGTCAGCCCGCTGGTGCCGCTGAGCAGGATGTCGTAGGCGACCGGCTCGCCGTTCACCACGACCGTGGACGCCTGTGGCTGGTAGCCGTCGGCGGAGGCGATCAGCACGTACGACCCGGAGCCCGGGGCGTCCACCGCGTACGAGCCGTCGGCCTGTGCCACGGACCGGCCCAGCTGACGCCCGGCCAGCGAGATCAGCGTGACGGCGGCCCGCGGCACCGGCGCGGACTCGGCGCCGCGGACGAACCCCTTCACGGGGACGCCGTGGCCGCCGCCGGAGACCTCCTCCGGACGGACCGCCGTGGCGACGGCGGCGAGCCGCTGCGTGCCCTCGGCCCCGGTGCCGTCGACGGCCTCGCTCTCCGCCACGGCCCAGCTCGGCACGGCCTTCTCCGAGGCGGGAGTCTCGACGGCCGCCGCGGCGGGAACCTCCGCAGCCGTCTCCGGCTCGGCGGCCTGCGCCAGCCCACCCTTCGTCTTCAACGGGACCTCCTTGATGAACAGCGACACCAGCAGGGCGAGCAGCGCCAGCGGGGCCGAGTAGAGGAACACGTCCGCGACACCGTGGCCGTAGGCGCTCTCCACGACGGTGCGCAGCGGAGCGGGCATCGCGTCGAGGTCGGGGATGCCGCCCCCGCCCGTGCCGGCGTGACCGAGGGCCGCGCCCTTGGGTCCGAGGTCGGCGAGGCCGTCCTTCACATAGTCGGTGATCTTGTTGCCCAGGACCGCGCCCAGCGCCGAGACGCCCACGGCACCGCCCAGGGACCGGAAGAAGGTCACCGTGGAGCTGGCGGCGCCCAGGTCGCCCGGCTCCACCTGGTTCTGCGTGCAGAGCACCAGGTTCTGCATCATCATGCCGATGCCGAGGCCCATCAGCGCCATGAAGGCCGCGATGTGCCAGTACTCGGTGTCGTACCGGATGGTGCTCAGCAGGCCGAGGCCCGCGGTCACCAGCACACCACCGGCGACCAGCCACGCCTTCCAGCGCCCGGTACGGGTGATGACCTGCCCGGAGACGGTGGAGGAGACGAACAGGCCGGCGATCATCGGAATGGTCATGACCCCGGACATCGTCGGCGACTTGTCCCGCGCCAGCTGGAAGTACTGGCTGAAGAACACGGTCCCCGAGAACATCGCGACACCGACGAACAGGGAGGCCAGGGAGGCCAGCGTGATGGTGCGGTTGCGGAACAGCCGCAGCGGGATGATCGGCTCACTGGCCTTCGCCTCGACGAGCACGAACACCGCCAGCAGCACAACCGAACCGCCGACCATCGCGTACGTCTGCCAGGACAGCCAGTCGTACTTGTCACCGGCGAAGGTCACCCAGACCAGCAGCAGGCAGACGGCCGCGGTGATGAAGAAGGCTCCGGCCCAGTCGACCTTGACCTTCCGCTTCACCACGGGCAGGTGCAGGGTCTTCTGCAGCACGATCAGGGCGATCACGGCGAAGGGCACGCCGACGTAGAAGCACCAGCGCCAGCCGAGCCAGTCGGTGTCGGTGATGACACCGCCGACCAGCGGACCGCCGACCATGGCGGTGGCGAACGTGGCGCCCAGGTAGCCGTTGTAGCGGCCGCGCTCACGCGGCGAGATCATCGCCGCCATGATGATCTGGGCCAGTGCGGACAGACCGCCCATGCCGATGCCCTGGACCGCGCGGAACGCGATGAGCATGCCGGGGTTCTGCGACATGCCCGCCGCCGCCGAACCCAGCACGAAGATGACCAGGGCGACCTGGATCAGCAGCTTCTTGGAGAACAGGTCGGCGAGCTTGCCCCACAGGGGCGTGGACGCGGTCATCGTCAGCAGGGACGCGGTCACGACCCAGGTGTAGGCACTCTGGCCGCCACCGAGGTCGCCGATGATCCTGGGCAGGGCGTTGGAGACGATCGTCGACGACAGGATCCCGACGAACATGCCGAGCAGGAGGCCGGTGAGGGCCTCCATGATCTGCCGGTGCGTCATCGGAGCGCCGTCGCCGGAGGAGCTGTGCGAGCCTCCCCCGTGCTTGGCATGAGCCCGCACACCGGCTGGTGTGGTCGTTGCCATGGGCTTCCTTTTCTTACGTGCTTGCGGGTGTACGGGTGGTCTGTTCGACAACGGGTGGTGCCGCCCGGGACGCGGGCCGGCAGTCGAAGCTCTCCCGCAGCCGTGCCATCAGCTGCGTGAGCCGACGGACGTCCTCGTCGGACCAGTCGCTCAGGCGCTCCTCGAGCACCTCGGTGGTCCGCCGGGACAGCTCGTCGAGCTGTGCGTCGCCCGCGGGCGTGAGGCGCAGGATGCGTGAGCGCTTGTCCGCGGGGTCGGGGGAGCGTTCGATCCAGCCCCGGTCCACGACGTGCGCGACATGGCGGCTGGTGACCGACATGTCCACCGCGAGCAGCTCGGCGAGCTTGCTCATGCGCATGTCGCCATGGCGGCCCAGCAGGGTCAGCACGGCCGCCGACCCGCCAGGGCACTCGGCCGGCATGATCCGGCCGAGCTCCCGCTTCACGGCGCCGAAGGCACTGAACTGGCGGACCAGCTCTTCGTACTGCGCCCTCTCGGCCATGACACCTCCCGCTTTCGTTGCTTAGGGCAACCATAGGAGCTGTTGGTTGCTGAAGGCAAATAAAGGAGGTGAATGCGGCATCAAAACTTGGCAAAGGCAAGTATTGCGTCAGTAAATGTGCTGGTGGCGAGGGTGGCGGTACCGGTCGTCCGGGGGCAAACGGAAGGCCCACCCCCACTTGGGGAGCCCCGGCGTTTTCGCTAGGGTCTCGGGCCATGGCTAACAACCAGGCCCCCCAGGGCAATCACGACCCTGCCGGCAACACCCAGATGTTCCGCGCGTTCGTCGACGAGGCGCCGCAGGGGCGGCAGGCCGCGGCGACGGGCGCCGGCGGCGGACCGCGCATCGGCCTCATCCTCGGCGTCGTCGTCGCCGTAGCGATCGTCGCGGCGGTGGCTTGGCTGGCGCTGGCGTAACAAGCACGGCCGGTTTCTCCGGCCGCCCGGCGTCTCTGCTGAGGCCGGGTGGGTGCGCAGCCCGGCGGAGCGGGGTGCCGCCGGGCCCACCCGTGCCGCCCTGGGGGGCACCTCCCAGGCCCTTAAGGCACTGGGGGAGGCACGCATGCCCGCAGCGGGGACGGCGGCAGCAAGCGGCAGCCGGAGGCGGGAGCGAGGACGCGCCCGCACCCGCCGGACGACGCAAGGGGACGTGTCGGGGGGTGTCCGCCCGCAGCGGTTGTCGCGTCAACGAACAGTCAGTCGGCGTGGCACCCCATCGCGACGTTCCGAGGACGGACACCCCCCGGCGCGGCCCCGACCCACCCCCGGCGAGTAGGCGCTACGCGCACCCCCACCAAAGGGCCACAGGCCGCCGCAGGCATCGCGACGGCCGTGCCACGGAACCCGAACCCGCGGTCAGTCCGAGATCAACCCTTCCCGCAGCTGCGCCAGCGTCCGCGTCAGCAGCCGGGAGACGTGCATCTGCGAGATGCCGACCTCCTCGCCGATCTGCGACTGGGTCATGTTCGCGAAGAACCGCAGCATGATGATCCGCCGCTCACGAGGCGGCAGCTTGGCCAGCAGCGGCTTCAGGGACTCCCGGTACTCCACGCCCTCCAGCGCGGTGTCCTCGTACCCCAGCCGGTCCGCCAGGCTGCCCTCGCCACCGTCGTCCTCGGGAGCCGGCGAGTCCAGCGAGGACGCCGTGTACGCGTTGCCCACGGCGAGGCCGTCGACCACGTCCTCCTCCGACACGCCCAGCACGGCCGCGAGTTCGGTGACCGTCGGGGAGCGGTCGAGCTTCTGGGAGAGCTCGTCACTCGCCTTGGTCAGCGCCAGCCGCAACTCCTGCAGCCGCCGCGGCACCCGCACCGACCACGACGTGTCGCGGAAGAACCGCTTGATCTCGCCCACGACCGTCGGCATCGCGAACGTCGGGAACTCCACCCCGCGTTCGCAGTCGAACCGGTCGATCGCCTTGATCAGCCCGATCGTGCCGACCTGGACGATGTCCTCCATCGGCTCGTTCCGCGACCGGAACCGTGCCGCGGCGTACCGCACCAGCGGCAGATTGAGCTCGATCAGCGTGTCACGGACATACGCACGCTCGGGGCTGTCCTCGTCGAGCGCGGCCAGCCGCAGGAACAGGGAGCGGGACAGGGTGCGGGTGTCGATGGCGCCCGCGGCCGGCAGGGCCGGGACGGGCTCGGCCACCAGTGCCGGAGCATCATCGATGGGGCCGAGTGAGTCGAGAGCATGGGGAGCTGTCTCGCTCTCCGCGAGCGTGAGCACCTTCGAGCTGCCCTGTTCTGCGGACATGCCACCCCCTTTGGGTCGCGGGACGGTCGCGGCGAACGCTCCCGTCTGAGGAACGCAGCCTTCACCTGAATACCGGCGCCGAAGCCCCGGCAAACGCGCTTCCCGCAGAATGTCACATGTCGGCAACACGCTGTAGTGACATGTCGACATCTGAGACGCGAATCCGCCCTGCAAACAAGGGGTCTGACGGCCTGTCGGCCCGCAACCGCCGGGAACGCCCTGATCAGCGATTCCCTCGCCCAGGTGACCTCTCGCTCCTGTTTGCGGTTATGCGTCGATCCGGTTCGCAGACCGCAACCGCTGGAAGCTACGCGCGAGTAGCCGCGAGACATGCATCTGCGAAACTCCGAGCTCCGCACTGATCTGAGACTGCGTGAGATTGCTGTAGTACCGCAGCAGCAGAATTCGCTGCTCTCTTTCGGGCAGCTGTACGAGCAGATGCCGTACGAGATCCCGGTGCTCCACGCCGTCCAGCGCGGGATCCTCGTAGCCGAGCCGGTCCAGCAGCCCCGGCAGCCCGTCGCCCTCCTGCGCGGCCTCCAGCGAGGTCGCGTGGTACGACCGCCCGGCCTCGATGCAGGACAGCACCTCGTCCTCGGTGATGCGCAGCCGCTCGGCGATCTCCGAGGTCGTCGGCGTACGCCCGAAGGAGGTCGTCAGGTCCTCGGTCGCGCTGTTGACCTGCACCCACAGCTCGTGCAGCCGGCGCGGCACATGGACCGTACGGACGTTGTCGCGGAAGTACCGCTTGATCTCGCCGACGACCGTCGGCATCGCGAACGTCGGGAACTGCACACCCCGGTCCGGGTCGAAGCGGTCGATGGCGTTGATGAGCCCGATGGTGCCGACCTGGACGACGTCCTCCATCGGCTCGTTGCGGGAGCGGAAACGGGCGGCCGCGTAGCGCACGAGCGGGAGGTTGGCCTCGATGAGCGCCCCCCGCACCCGGTCGTGCTCCGGTGTGCCCGGCTGGAGTTCCTTGAGCTGGGCGAAGAGGACCTGCGTGAGGGCGCGGGTGTCCGCGCCACGGCTCCGCTGGGGAGTCGCTTCGGGGGAGGCTTCCGAGGAGGGTGCCTGAGGCGCAGTACTGGCCAGCACGGTCAACTCCACCTCGTCATCCGTCAACCCATCAGTCAACTCTTCCATCAAAAGCGGTCATAGCATCACAAGACATGTCCACTGTGTGCAAGCACCCCATAACTACGTGTTGAGGGATGAAATACCTCTCGAACCGCCTCGCGCCACGGAGAAGCCCCCCGTCGGAACGACGAGGGGCGCGAAGTGCGGTCGAAATGCTGGCAGCCGCGGGCCTCAGAACTCGTAGTCGGCGATCACCCACGTGGCGAACTCGCGCCACAGCGCGACCCCCGCCTGGTGGTCGGGGTGCTCCACGTACCGGCGCAGCGCGTCCGCGTCGTCGAAGGCCGAGTTGATGGCGAAGTCATGGGCGATGGGGCGGTCGCTGACGTTCCAGCCGAGCTCCCAGAAGCGGATCTCGGGGACCGTGCCCTCCAGTGCGCGGAAGGCCTCGACGCCCTTCACGACGCGCGGGTCGTCGCGCTCGACGCCCTCGTGCAGCTTGAAGAGGACCAGGTGGCGGATCATCACTTTCCTCCGTTGGCGACCCAGGTGGCGAAGTCGCCCAGGGCCCTCGCGGCGTCCGATATGCCCTGGAAGCCTATCTGGACGTAGTCGGCGGCCTTGGCCGGGTCCGTGACGATCACGTACAGCGCGAAGACCACGACGACGTAGACGGCGACCTTCTTCGCGTTCACCGCCATCGCGGCCTCCCCTGTCCCTGGTGTCCCATGCAGCGCACATGATCGCACGAAGGGGCGAACACACGAAGGGGCAGATCGCACGAAGGGCCCCGTCTGGCGACGGGGCCCTTCTCAAGCGGTAGCGGAGGGATTTGAACCCTCGGTGACTTGCGCCACACTCGCTTTCGAGGCGAGCTCCTTCGGCCGCTCGGACACGCTACCGAGGGAGACCTTACAGCAAGGTGCGGCGTGCTTTGAAATCGGTATTCAACGGGTCCGGAAGAACTCGGTGAGCAGCCGTGAGCACTCCCCGGCGAGCACGCCCTCGATCACTTCGGGCCGGTGGTTGAGCCGCCGGTCGCGGACCAGGTCCCAGAGGGAGCCGGCCGCGCCGGCCTTCTCGTCGCGGGCGCCGTAGACGAGACGGTCGACGCGGGACTGCTGGATGGCGCCCGCGCACATCGTGCAGGGCTCCAGCGTCACCACGAGGGTGCAGCCGGCGAGCCGCCATTGGCCGAGCTCGGCGGCGGCCCGGCGGATGGCGAGGATCTCCGCGTGGGCGGTCGGATCACCGCCGGCCTCGCGTTCGTTGTGCCCGGCCGCGAGCACGGTCGTGCCGTCCGGGGCCAGTACGACGGCGCCGACGGGGACGTCCCCGCCCCGGACGGCCTCGGCGGCCTCGTCCAGGGCGAGTCGCATCGCGGGCCGCCAGGGGTCCCGTACGGGATCCGGCGGTCCTTGACCGGCGGGAGGACTGGTCAGCGGACGGTCTCCAGCGTCTCCGAGGCGCCCAGGGACTCGGCGATCTCGGTGACGGCCTCGGTCGACATCAGGCGCAGCTCCTTCTCGCTGACGCCGAGGTCGTCGAGGATCTGGGGGTCTCCGACCGGCCCGTGCGGCACGGCGTCCGCCGACCCGGTGGCCGCGTCACCGTCGTCGGACTCCTCGTCCCCGTCGGGTTCACCGTCCTCCGTGCCGTCGAGGTCGAGGGCGTCCAGGTCGTCCCCGTCGTCCGGGGCGCGGCCGAGCAGCTCGTCGGTGAGCAGGATCTCGCCGTAGCTGCTGCGGGCAGCGGCAGCGGCGTCCGAGACGTAGATACGAGGGTCGTCCTCGCCGTCCACGCGGACGACGCCGAACCAGGCGTCCTCCTGCTCGATCAGCACGAGCACCGTGTCCTCGTCGGGGGAGGATTCACGGGCCAGGTCGGCCAGATCCGACAGGGTTTCCACATCGTCGAGCTCTGTGTCGCTCGCTTTCCACCCGTCTTCGGTGCGCGCGAGCAGTGCGGCGAAGTACACCGTGACTCTCCCACTGGTCAGAGGCGTGCCGGTTGGGGGTCCCCCCGGCGGAGGTTGAGGGCGGGGAGTGCTCGTCCGAGCCCCACCCACTCGGAATCGTGGCAGAAACAAGGCGTTCAGGGGACGTCTTCGGCACCCTGTGTCCGGCAGTTTTGACCACACGCTCGTTGCCGCCACCTGCGGATCGTACGCGGCTTTCCCCCACTCCACCCACGGTCACCGCGACAACGCCCGCGCGGTTCGTGATCTTCTCCGGCGGTTTCCTCACCCGTTTCCTACGGGCGGAACACGCCGCGGGTCCCACGGTCGGACGCGCGCGGTTCCACCCGGTGGAAGCGTCTGAGTCCCACCGGCGGAACGTGTGTGAGCCCTACCGGTGGAGCCCTGCCGACGGATGAGCCCGGGGCGCACCGGTAACCCCGGCCGGGTGTCACTGGTGGACCCGGCCGGGGGCCATGGTCGGACAGCGTGCTGGCGTAACCGATGCGTGCGGACATTACCGATCGACGGGCGTGGGTCCCGTCGGCGCGCCCGTGCGGTCGCCTCGGTCGGCGCCGGGCGGTTTCACCAGCGGAACGTGCGCATGCGCATGGCGTGTCGCAGGCGGGCTGTCTTGGCGCGGCGGGGCTGGACTCGGTCGCGCAGTTCGCGGGCCTCGGCGAGGTCGCGCAGGAAGCGGGCGCGGCGTCGGCGGCGCTCGGCGGACGACACGTCCGGCTCGTCCGTCCGGTCGGCCGCCGGGTCCGCCCCGGGCCATGCGCGCGGCGACAGATCTTCTCGGAAATCCCGGTCGGGCATCTGGCTCATCACCCCCAGTTCGTCCTTCCCGCCTTCCCCCGGACGGGCGATTGACGCCGGAGAAACGGGTGACAGCCCGCCCACGGGCTTGCCGTGCGACCGGTGTCACCCGGCCCGGCTACTGTTGTGGACATGCGTCTCCACGTCGTCGACCACCCACTGGTCGCCCACAAGCTCACCACGCTGCGCGACCAGCGCACCGACTCCGCGACCTTCCGCCGTCTCGCCGACGAGCTGGTCACCCTGCTCGCCTACGAGGCCACGCGCGACGTGCGCACCGAGCAGGTGGACATCCGGACGCCGGTGGCCACGACCACGGGCGTCAAGCTCTCCCACCCGCGACCCCTGGTGGTGCCGATCCTGCGGGCCGGGCTCGGCATGCTGGACGGCATGGTCCGGCTGCTGCCGACCGCCGAGGTGGGCTTCCTCGGCATGATCCGCAACGAGGAGACGCTCGAGGCCTCCACGTACGCGACGCGGATGCCGGAGGACCTGTCGGGACGTCAGGTGTACGTGCTGGACCCGATGCTCGCCACCGGCGGCACGCTGGTCGCGGCGATCCAGGAGCTGATCAAGCGCGGCGCCGACGACGTGACCGCCGTGGTGCTGCTGGCCGCCCCCGAGGGCGTCGAGATCATGGAGCGCGAGCTGGCCGGCACCCCGGTGACGGTCGTGACCGCCTCGGTCGACGAGCGCCTGAACGAGCACGGCTACATCGTTCCGGGCCTCGGCGACGCGGGCGACCGGATGTACGGCGCGGCGGAGTAGGAAACCCCCTGAGGGTCCTCAGCAGCCCTTCTTCGGCGTCGCCGCCGGCTCGGGCCTGGCCAGCTCGGTCAGGGCCCGGTCGGCGTCCGGCTTCTTCGCCAGCGCCTTGAAGCCGTCGCCGATGACGAGGTCGACGGCGGCACCCTTGCGCACCGCCTCGGTACGCCGTTCGGCGTCCGGCAGCTGCGTGCCGAGCACGGGCAGTGAGGTGTCGAGCGCGGCGGCGGGCCCGAGCAGCACACCGGTGCCCTTGACCTTCTTGTCGTACTGCTTGGTCGCGTTGCCCACGTCGCCGATCTTGAAGCCGCGCTTCTTCAGCTCGTCGGCGGTCTTCTTCGCCAGGCCGCTGCGGGTGGTGGCGTTGAAGACGTTGACCGTGATCGTGCGCGGCTCGGGCAGCGCCTTGGCGGCGGGCGAGGGACTCGCCTTGGTCCTGGGGGCGCAGTCCGTGCCGTTGCCGGCTGCCGAAGCCTTTCCGCCGCCGCCGGTGAAGACATCGATGAGCTGCAGAGTGCCCCAGCCGCCCACGCCGAGCACGGCGACGGAGGCGACGACCACGACGACAAGCCGGCCGCGCCGCCGGGGCCCGCGCATCCGGGGGTGCTTGTTGCCCGTGATGCGGTACTTGCCGCCCATGCCGGGGGGAGTCAGCATGCTCATGAGCGCAGCGTAGTGCGCCTGGGCGACGATGCCTACTAGATGATCATTCGACATCGGCCAGACGGATCTAACGAACCCGGAAGGGCCAACCCGCTGCCGGCGGGGCTCAGTCCAGCTCGAGTACGCGCGCGTGCAGCACCTGGCGCTGCTGGAGCGCCGCCCGCACCGCGCGGTGCAGGCCGTCCTCCAGGTACAGATCGCCCTGCCACTTCACGACGTGCGCGAAGAGGTCGCCGTAGAACGTCGAGTCCTCGGCGAGGAGGGTCTCCAGGTCCAGCTGCCCCTTGGTCGTCACGAGCTGATCGAGGCGGACCGGGCGCGGCGCGACGTCCGCCCACTGCCGGGTGCTTTCCCGGCCGTGGTCGGGGTACGGCCGGCCGTTTCCGATGCGCTTGAAGATCACACGGAAAGCCTACCGGGCCAGACGTTCCGGGCGCAGCCATGGCGCCGTAGTGCGACGCTGAAAAAAACCCCACAAGGCGGTACGAAACGGGAACGGGGCGTGAATATGCCGGACCGCGAGACCATGCCGTCGGCCCCGGCTCCGGAAGTGTCGGAGCGCGCCGCCGCCCTCCCCCAGGAGGCCCTGAGGATCGCCTCCGGCTACGCCTTCTCCGGACCCGCCCTGCAGCTGGGCGCCCTGCTGTGGGACGGGACGTGTCTGCCGGACGCGCAGATCCGGGTGCCGCTGGCGATGCTCAACCGCCACGGCCTGGTCGCCGGCGCCACCGGCACCGGCAAGACCAAGACGCTCCAGCTCATCGCCGAGCAGCTGTCCGCCCAGGGTGTGCCCGTCTTCCTCGCGGACATCAAGGGTGACCTGTCGGGGATCGCGGCGCCGGGCCGCTCGGACGCCCGGGTCGAGGGCCGGGCCAAGGATGTCCACCAGCGCTGGACGGCGACGGGGTTCCCGGCCGAGCACTACGCCCTGGGCGGCATCGGGCGCGGCATCCCCGTCCGGGCCACGGTCACCGGCTTCGGACCGCTGCTGCTGTCCAAGGTGCTGCGGCTGAACCGGACTCAGGAGGAGTCCCTCGCCCTGGTCTTCCACTACGCCGACAGCAAGGGCCTGGAGCTGGTCGACCTCAAGGACCTCCGGGCCGTCGTGACGTTCCTGACCTCGGACGAGGGCCGCCGGGAGCTGAAGGCGATCGGCGGTCTGCCGGCCGCCACGGCCGGGGTGATCCTGCGGTCCCTGACGGCCTTCGAGGCGCAGGGCGCCTCCGGTTTCTTCGGTGAGCCGGAGTTCGACACGGCCGAGTTGCTGCGGACGGGTGAGGACGGACGCGGCACCGTCTCCGTCCTGGAGCTGAGCGCCGTACAGGACCGGCCGCAGCTGTTCTCGACCTTCCTGATGTGGCTGCTCGCCGACCTCTTCCACGATCTGCCCGAGCTCGGCGACGTCGACAAGCCCCGGCTGGTCTTCTTCCTCGACGAGGCGCATCTGCTCTTCGACGACGCCTCCGAGGCGTTCCTGGAGTCGATCACGCAGACCGTGCGCCTGATTCGCTCGAAAGGGGTCGGCGTCTTCTTCGTGACGCAGACCCCGAAGGACGTGCCCGCCGATGTCCTCGCCCAGCTCGGCAACCGCGTCCAGCACGCGTTGCGCGCCTTCACTCCCGACGACCAGAAGTCCCTGAACGCCACGGTGAAGACCTTCCCGAAGTCGCCCTACGACCTCGAAGAGGTGCTGACCGGCCTGGGGACGGGCGAGGCGGTGGTGACGGTGCTGAGCGAGAAGGGCGCCCCGACGCCCGTCGCCGCGACCCGGCTGCGCGCACCCGAGTCCCTGATGGGCCCGGCCGGGCAGGAGGCCTTGGACCGGGCGGTGCGGGAATCGCCGCTGTACGAGCGGTACGCCCGGGCCGTGGACCGGGAGTCGGCGTACGAGCGGCTGACGGGCGGGCGGAGCGGCCGAGGGGCGAAGGGGCCGGACGAGATGCGGGAGGCCACCGCCCCCGTGGAGGAGGGGCGGCCGTCCGCCGTGGAGCAGGTGGTCGGCAGCGGGGTGTTCAAGTCCCTGGCCCGGTCCGTGGGGACGCAGATCGGGCGGGAGATCACGCGGTCGCTGTTCGGGACGGCTCGGCGTTCGGGGCGGCGGAGGCGGTAGTTCTTTTCTCTGCGCCGCCCCTGCCGCCGCCCCCGCCCCCGCCGCCCCCGCCCCCGTTGCCTCCGCCTCCGCTACCTCCGCCGCCCCCGCCGCCTCCGCCTCTGCTACCTCCGCCGCCTCCGAGGCCGCGGGTGGTTCAGCCGCGTCCTCGTTCCTTCGAGGGCTGCTGCGGCTTCCGCGTGTCCGGCTGGGAAGGGGGCTTGGGGGCGCTGCGGGCGGCCTCCGCGCGCAGCAGGGCGCGCAGGACCGCGTACGGGTCTTGGAGCATGGCTGTTCCTCGTCGTTCCTCGTCGTTCCTGTTCCGTGCGGGGCTGAGGGACCGGTGTCCGGTCCGGTCAGCAGCGCAGGACCTCGGAGCGCAGAGGGCGAGGGTCGGGCGGCGGGCCCGGCGGTACGGGCAGGGGGCGCGGTGCGGTGTACTCGGGCCCGGTGGCCGGGAGCGGGGCGGGGCGCAGCGGGACGGCGGTGCGCCGGGCGGCCCGGGCCGACGGGCGCAGGGCGGTGTCGAGGACGTCGCACTCGACCACCGTGCTCTCCCCGGGGAGAGCGGCCGTCGGCCCCGTGTGCGCCTCGGCGTGGGCGCCCGGCACGAGCAGGGCGAGCAGCAGGACGAGCACCCGCGGCCATGAGGTCCGGCGGGTACCGCGGGGGACCGTCATGATCCATGCTTGGACCGGGCCGGAAGGGCCCGCCACCCGGGGCGGGCCACGTGGCTGACGCCTGTGGGCGCTACTGGCCGGCGGCCTTCGCCGCCTTGGCCGCCGCCTTCATCTCCTGCTTGTGCGCCCGTACCTTGACCAGCGATTCGGGCCCGGTGATGTCGGCGACGGAACGGAAGGACCGCGGCTCGCCGTAAGCGCCCGCGGCCTCCCGCCATCCGTCCGGCCGCACGCCGAGCTGCTTGCCGAGCAGGGCGAGGAAGATCTGGGCCTTCTGCTTGCCGAAGCCCGGCAGTCCGGCCAGCCGCTTCAGCAGCTCCTTGCCGGTGCCGACGTCCTTCCAGACGGCCTCGGCGTCACCGTCGTAGTGCTCGACGAGGTACTGGCACAGCTGCTGGATCCGCTTGGCCATGGAGCCCGGGTAGCGGTGCACGGCCGGCTTCTGCGAGAGGAGCGCGGCGAAGGCCTCGGGTTCGTGCGCGGCGATCTCGTGCGCGTCCAGGTCGTCCGTGCCGAGCCGCTGGGCGATCGTCGCCGGACCCTTGAACGCCCACTCCATCGGGACTTGCTGGTCCAGCAGCATCCCGACCAGTGCGGCGAGCGGACTGCGGCCGAGCAGCGCGTCGGCCTCGGGGTCCTGGGCGAGGTGAAGGGTGACGTCCATGCCCCGATCATCCCCCGGCCCGGGCCCGGCCGCCCTCCCGCGGCCCTCTAGGACGCCCGCCAGTACCCCAGCGCGTGCACCCGCTGCTTGGGCAGGCCCAGTTCCTTGCGTACGTACGCCGCCAGGGCCCTGGTCGTCGCCGTGTCGCAGGCGATCCAGACGTACGGGTCGCAGGCGCCCTGGAGGAGTCCGGGCAGGTCCGCCTTCACCTGGTCGACCAGCTGGGCGCCGGAGTCCTGGCGGGGCACCTTGCGCAGCTCGTGCCGGGCCGGGTCGGTGCGGAAGGGCAGGTCGTCGTCGCCGCCCTCGAACCAGACGGTGGCCGGGGCGGAACCCAGGGCGTCCAGGAGGGAGTTGATGGCCGGCAGCGAGGCGGGGTCGCCGACGGCGAAGACGTGCGAGGGCGCGGGGCTCGGGTGCTCGAAGCCGGTGCCCTGGACGGTCGCCTCGATGGTGTCGCCCGGCTCGGCCTTCCTGGCCCAGTCGCTGGCGCACCCCTCGTGCAGGGCGAACTCCAGGCTGAAGGTGCCGGCCTCCGGGTCGGGGTCGACCAGGGTGTAGGCCCGCTGGTGGGGCCTGCCCGCGTTGTCGAACCACAGCCGGACCCACATGGTCGGATGGACGCCGGTCGCCGCCAGCAGGCCGCCGTCGGTGAAGGAGAGCCGCCGGTAGTCCGGGGTGACGTCCTGCGCGCCGGTCACGCTGAACACGAAATCCTTCGCGCGCAGCAGCTTGAGGACCGCGCCTTCCCAACCCCGCCCCTGCCCCATCGCTTGTTCACCCTTCACGTACTATTCCGCCACGATCGACTTAGGCAAGCCTAACCTAAAGAGTAGAAGGAGCGCAGCGTGGCCACCGAGATCTACCGTGACGCCTGGGGCATTCCGCATCTGCGCGCCGGCAGCGCGGCCGAACTCGCCCACGCGCAGGGCCGCGTCACCGCCCGCGACCGGTCCTGGCAGCTCGAGGTCGAGCGGCACCGGGCCCAGGGCACCTCGGCGTCCTTCCTCGGCGAGAGCGCCCTGGCCTGGGACCGGTTCGCCAGACGGGCCAGACTCGACGACACGGCCAGACGCTGCTTCGCGGAACTGGAGAAACAGGACCCCGAGACGGCGGAGTGGGTCCGTGCGTATACGGACGGGGTGAACGCGGGGCTGGCGGAGACCGGCCATGAGGCCCCCGAGTTCTCCCGCACCGGCCTGATTCCCGGGTCCTGGCACCCCTGGACCCCTCTCGGCGTCTGGCTCGCCACCCACATCCTCTTCGCCGGGTTCCCGGCCAAGCTCTGGCGCGAGCAGGCCCTGAACCACCTGGACGCCGATGCCATCGGCCTGTTCGCCACCGACGGCCCCGGCACCTCCGGCTCCAACGGCTGGCTGGTGAGCGGGGAGCGGACCGTCACCGGGCAGGCGGTCATCGCCGGCGACCCCCACCGCTGGATCGAGGACCCGGGCGTTTACCAGCAGATCCATCTGTCCTGCCCCGAGTTCGACGTGGTGGGCCTGGCCGTCCCCGGGGTCCCCGGCATCGCCCACTTCGGGCACACCGGCTCCGTCGCCTGGGCGATCACCAACGCCATGGCCGACTACCAGGACCTCTACCGGGAGCGGCTGCGGCGCACCGGGGCCGGAGTGGAGGCCCTCGGCCCGGACGGGGTCTGGCATCGGGCGGCCCGGCACACGGAGATGGTCGAGGTGGCGGGCGAGGAGCCGGTCGAGGTCGAGGTGATCGAGACCGACCGGGGCCCGGTGATCATCGGGGGGCCCGACGGGATCGACGGCGATCCCGCCGATCCCGTCGTCTCCGCCGATCCCGCCGTCTCCGCCGACCCCGTCGCCTCTGCCGATCCCGTCGTCTCCGCCGGTCCCGCCGCCTCTGCCGACCCCGCCGTCTCCGCCGATCCCGCCGCCTCTGCCGACCCCGTCGTCTCCGCCGATCCCGTCGTCTCCGCCGACCCCACCGCCTCCGCCGATCCCGCCGATCCCGCCGACCCCGTCGGCCCGCCCGTGGCGATCAGCCTGCGCTACCCGCCCCGCGTCACCGGAGACCTCGGCTTCGGGGCCCTGCTGCCGCTGCTGCGGGCCCGCCGGGTCGCCGACGTGGACCGGGCCTTCGACCGGTGGGCCGAGCCGGTCAACGTCGTCCAGGCCGCCGACACCGAGGGCGGTGTGCTGCACCGCGTGGCCGGGTGGGTGCCGCTGCGTGCCGAGTCCAACCGCGTGCGCGTGGTGCCCGCCTGGGAGCCCGGCCACGAGTGGCGGGGCCGGCACGAGACGCCCCGGGCCGGGCTCACCGACGGCGTCGCCGTCATGGCCAACCAGCGCGGCCCGGCCGCACCCCTCGGCGTCGAGTTCGCCCCGCCGCACCGGGCCGGCCGCATCGCCGAGCTGCTCTCCCGCAAGGAGCGCTGGTCCGCCGCCGACATGCCCGCGATCCACATGGACACCCATCTCGCCTCGGCAGGCCCCCTCCTGGAGCACCTCCGCGCCCTCGACGGCCTCACCCCCAAGGCAGCCGCCCTCCGGGACCGGCTCCTCTCCTGGGACCGCCGTATGGACGCCGGCAGCGCCGACGCGGCCCGCTACGCGGCGGTGCGCGGAGCGGTCGTACGGCACCTGGCGGCGCACCCGGCCTTCGCCGCGCTCGCCGTACCACCGGCCTACCCGGAGGTGTTCCAGCCCTGGCTGGCCCTCCTCCCGCGTGTCGGCTTCGCCCTCGAACACCTGCTGCGGGCCGAGGACCTGTACGGAATCGACCGCCGAGCGGCCGTCCGCGCGGCGGTCGAGGACGTGGCCGGGCGGCCCCCGGCCGGCGTCTGGGGCGACACCCACCGCCTCGCCCCCTGGCGACCGCTGCACCCGGAGACGCCGTACGACGAACCGGAGCTGTCCGGCGACCACGACTGCGTGCTGTGCACCTCGGGCGTCCCCGGCCTCACCGACCGCGCCGCCCGCGGCCCGGCGGCCCGTTACGTCTGGGACCTGGCCCGCCGCGACGACAGCCGCTGGGTGGTCCCGCTCGGCGCCTCGGGCATCCCCGGCTCGCGCCACCACCGCGATCAGCTCCCCCTGTGGCTCGCCGGAGACCTCGTCCCGGTCGTCACGGACTGGACCCTGCTGAAGAAGGAAGCCGATGTCTGACCCGTACGCCTCCCGCACGGCCGTCCACGAGCAGACGGCCGACGGCTTCGGTACCGTCCGCGTCCTGCCGCTGGACCCGGAGGCCGACGCCGCCGTGATCCACCGCTGGGTGCGGGAGGACCGGGCCGCCTTCTGGGGCATGAACGACCTCACCGAACGGCAGGTGGCCGAGACCTACGCCCACCTGAACACCCTC
This sequence comes from Streptomyces sp. NPDC044719, assembly GCF_056433405.1. Lineage (NCBI taxonomy): Bacteria > Bacillati > Actinomycetota > Actinomycetes > Kitasatosporales > Streptomycetaceae > Streptomyces > Streptomyces sp. NPDC044719. The sequence goes on along the minus strand of NZ_JBWKHE010000003.1, from coordinate 83,395 downwards.
ACCACCCACCACGCCTTCCTCGTCGTCCGGGACGGCGAGCCGGTCGCCCTCCTGCAGACCTACGAGCCCGAGGCCGACCGGGTCAGCGAGTGCTACGACGTCCGGCCCGGTGACATCGGCGTCCACCTGCTGCTCGCCCCCGCAGGCCCGGGCGGCGCGCGCTCCGGCTGGACGTCCCGGCTGGTGGCGTCCATCGCCGCCTACGTCCTGCCGGGTCTGGACCGACGGCGGGTCGTGGTCGACCCGGACGTCCGCAACGAGAAGGCCGTCACCCGCTTCCTCAAGCTGGGCTTCACGGCCGGGCCGGTGGTCGTCCTGCCGGAGATCGACCTCCCCGGCGTGTACCTGCCGGAGAAGAAGGCGCAGCTCGCCTTCCTCGACCGGGAAGTACTCTTCCCCGGGTGACTCCCGACGAGCTCATCGCCCATTACGGACTGGAGCCGATCCCGCGCGAGGGCGGCCTGTTCCGGCAGACCTGGGCCGGTCCCGAACGCCCCGACGGCAGACCCGAGGGCACGGCGATCGTGGCGCTCCTGACGACGGACGCCTTCTCCGCCCTCCACCGCCTCCCGACCGACGAGGTCTGGCACTACTACCTCGGCGATCCCCTGGAGCTCCTCCTGCTCGCCCCGGACGGGAGCACCCGGACGGTGGTGCTGGGCCCGGACGTCCTCGGCGGCCAGCACGTCCAGTTCACGGTCCCGGCAGGTACGTGGATGGGCGGGAGGACTCGCGGAGAGTGGACTCTGTTCGGCTGCACGATGGCGCCCGGCTTCACGTTCGAGGGCTATGAACACGGGGACGAGGCGGAGCTGACGGCGCGCTATCCGGCAGAGGCGCACAGAATCCCTGGGCTGTCCCGTAGTTAGGGGCGAGGGGCCGTATCGATGTGCGGCTCCGCCGCGTGGGCGCGACCAGCCACAACGCACCCGCACTCGCCACACAACACGGCCACACATCCGATGAGCGCTACACCCTTCTCATCCGTACGTATCCGGAAGCCGTACAGCCCGACCCCGGAGAACCACGTGGACCCACGGCGGAACGAGGAGCGCGATGTCGGACACCCCCGGCGAATCCAAGCCCTGGTGCTGCTCGGCACCGTGCTGGTCCTGCTCTTCCTCAGCGGAGCCCCCGCCTCGGCCCACGCAGCACTCCGCTCCACCACCCCTGATGAAGGATCCGTCGTCAAACAGGGCCCCCGTGGCGTCACCCTGACCTTCACCGAATCCGTAGGCCTGCTCGACGACTCCTTCCGGGTCTTCGGCCCCGACCAGCGCCGCGTGCACACCGGCGAGGCCACGCACGCGGACGGCCGCTCCGACACGGCCCGGGTCGGTCTGCCCGGGAAGCTCCCCCAGGGCACCTACACGGTGGCCTGGCGGGTGGTGTCCGCCGACAGCCACCCGGTCTCCGGCGCCTTCTCCTTCTCCATCGGCAAACCGTCCGCCACGACCACGCAGATCGACACCGGCCCGGACGAGGATCCGCTGACCGGCGGCCTCTACGACGCCGCCCGCTACCTCGCCTACCTCGCCGCCGCGCTGCTCGTCGGCGCGGCGGCGTTCGCGCTGCTGTGCCGTCCCGCGAACAGGTCCCCGTTGCGCAGGCCGCTGGCGACGGCCGGGTGGACGCTGCTGGGCTCGACGGTCGTCCTGCTCCTGCTGCGCGCCCCGTACGAGGCCGGCGCGGGCCCGGCGGCGGCCTTCGACGCCTCCGCCCTCGGCCGCACCCTGACGAGCCGCCCGGGCCTGGCCCTGCTCGCCAGGCTGGCCGTTCTGCTGCTGACCGCCGTCTTCCTGGTGTGGCTGTCCAGGCGCCGTGATCGCCGTGACCGCCGGGATCCCGTGGCGCTGGCGGCGGGCACGACCCTGGCCGTCGGACTGGCTCTGACCTGGGCGGCGGCCGAGCACGCCTCCGCCGGGATCCAGGTGCCGCTGGCGATGACGTCGTCCGTGCTGCACCTGCTGGCGACCGGGGTCTGGCTGGGCGGGCTCGTGGCACTGCTCCTGACCCTGCGCCGCTCGTCCGGCGAGGACCTGACGGAGGTCGTGCCCCGCTTCTCCCGGATCGCCTTCGCCTCGGTGACGGTCCTGGTCGTGACCGGCGTGTACCAGTCCTGGCGCGGCCTCGGCTCCGTCTCCGCGCTGTCCGGCACGCCGTACGGCCGGCTGCTGCTGGCGAAACTGGTCGCGGTGACCGTGCTGGTGATGGCGGCCGGGTACTCGCGCCGCTGGACGGCACGCCTCGCGGCCCCGGCGACCACCCGGACGGTGGTGGCCGTACGCGAACGGGTCGCGCAGCCGGTCGGCGGCCCGCCGCCGGAAGCCACCGCAGAGCCCGGGACGCCCGACGCCGGGGAGCCGGAGCGACCGGAGGCACCGGCCCCCGAGTCGGGCGAGGCGGGTGAGTCGGGCGAGTCGGGGGACGGTGACGTGCTGCGGCGCGGCCTGCGCCGCTCCGTCCTCATCGAGGTCGCCGTCGCCGCGGTGGTGCTGCTGATCACGACCCTGCTCACCACCACGCTGCCGGGCCGCGCGCAGGCCGAGGCCGCGCAGCAGGCCCCGGCGGGCGCGCTGCCGCCCACGACCCTGGTCACGGTGCCCTACGACACGGGCCTGGACTCCCTGATCGGTCGCGGCAAGGTTCAGGTCACCCTGGACCCCGGGCGGGTCGGCGAGAACGGCGTCCAGGCCGTGGTCCACGGCTCCGACGGGGGCCCGATCACCGTCCCCGAGGTCCGCATCACCTTCACCCTGCCCTCCAAGAAGGTCGGCCCGATCGACGCCGAACTCACCGACGTCGGCTACTGGAGCACCAACTCCGTCAACCTGCCCCTCCCCGGGACCTGGACGATGAAGACGACCGTGCGGGTGTCGGACGTGGACCAGGTGACGGTGTCGAAGCGGGTGCGGATCGCGTCCTAGGCACCCGGGCCGCACCGGGGTCCGCACCGGGGTCCGCACCGGGGTTCGCTCCGGGGCCCGCCCCGGCCTCGCCGTCGAGGAGCCGCGTCATGCACTCGGCGGCGCGTACGGCGGCGTCGCCGCAGCAGTTGTTGAACAGGACGTGGACCTGCTCGGCCCGCTCCGCCAGCCGGCGCACACGGGGCAGCCACTCGGCGAGTTCCTCCTCGGCGTACCCGTACCGGAACCGGTCCTCCTTGCTACCGGTCCCCCAGGCGGTGCTGCGGCCGTGGAACCGTACGACGGACAAGCGCGGTGAGGTCACGGCCGTCACCGGCGGGATCGAGGAGGGGAGCGTCTGCGTCATGTCGACGGCGACCGCGGCCATGCCGTACCGGGCGAGCAGCGCGCACGTGTCCTCGGCCCGGTCCGTCTCCCACCACGCGGGATGCCGGAACTCGACCGCGAGGGGCCACCCCCGCGTCCGCTCGGCGCACTCCCGGAGGAACGCCTCCGCCCGTTCCCCGGGCCGGAACCACGGCGGGAACTGGAACAGCACGCTCCCGAGCCGCCCGGCCCGCCGCAGTGGCTCGATCCCGGCCGCGAACCGGGTCCACACCTCGTCGAGCACCTCCGGGTCCCGGTGATCGGCCGGCAGCCCGCCCGGCATCGCCGCCTCCCTGGTGGGATGCCCGGTCAGCAGCGAGAACGCCTTCACGTCGAACACGAACCCGTCCGGTGTGCGCTCGGCCCACAGCCGGCTGTTCCGCTCGCCCGGCAGCGCGTAGTACGAGGCGTCGACCTCGACGACCGGGAACCGCTCGGCGTAGTGCCGTAACCGTCCCTCGGCGTCCCGCCGCCCCACCGGGTACCAGCCGCTGCCGACCAGCGCCCGGTCGGTCCAGGAACACGTGCCCACGAGGATCCGAGCCATGGGGGACCGGTTACCCGGGCCGGGCTCCGGCAGGCTCGCTCCGTTCCCAGCCGGTGGTGGCACGGTGATACCGGCCGCAATCTGGGTAACCAGGTGATAATTGCGCTTGTCCGGGGTTACGGCTCATTCACCCCGAGAGTGAGATGACCGATCATGGAGCAGCCCGTCAGCGTCGGCCGGGCCGGCCGGTCGCTCGGAGAAGCACCCGGAGCCCTCGAAGCACTCGTCGGCGAGGCCCTCACCGCCCGTATCACCCTCGACGAACACGGCACGGTGACCGGCTGGAACGCGGGCGCCGAGCAACTCCTCGGGTACGCGTCCGGAGAGATGACCGGCCGCCGGGCCGCGGATCTGCTGGCCGAGCCGATCCCCGTGCGGGGCGGTATGCCGGCCCTCGCCGGACTGCCCCGCTGGAACGGCGACGTCGCGCTCCGGCACCGCGACGGGCGCAAGCTGACGGTCAGGATCCTCGCCCACCACAGGGAGCCCGGCACCGGCCCCCGAGCCTGGCTCCTCGTCTCCGCCCTGACCGGTCAACAGCCGCGGTCCGGCCTCGACGAATCCCTCGTGAGCTGGAGCTTCGCCCAGTCCCCGTGCTGCGCCCTGGCGATCTACGACACCCGGCTGAGGCTGCGGCGGGCCAACGCGGACATGGAACGCTCCACGGCGCTCACCGAGGAGGAGATGCTCGGGCTGCGCGTGTCCGAGATCATCGACGACGACGCCGGCGAGCGGGCGGAACGCAGCATGGCCCGGGTGCTGCGGACCGGCGAGCCGGAGTACCAGGAGAACTATCTGCGCGCCCCGGGGGAGGACCACGCACACGCCTGGTCGGTCTTCCTGTCCGCGCTGCGGGACCACGACGGCACCATCCAGGGCGTCTGCCTCTCCGCGCACGACATGACGGAGCAGTTCTGGGCCCGCAAGCGGCTCCAGCTGATCGCCGAGGCCGGCCGGCGCATCGGCAGCACACTGGATGTGACGCGCACGGCCCAGGAGCTGGCGGACGTGACCGTCCCCGCCCTGGCCGATTTCGTCAGCGTCGATCTGCTGGAGGCGCTGGACGACGTGGCCGAACCGCCCGCGCACGCCGTTCCGGCGGACGAGCCGCTGCGGCTGCGACGGGTGGCGCTGCGGTCCGTGACTCCGGGGGCACCGGAGTCGGCCGTGGCGGCCGGCCAGGTGGATACCTATCCTACGGGCTCGACGCCCTTCGAGAGCCTGCGCACCGGACGGCCCACGCTGCACGAGGTGACCGACCCGGAGTTCGCCGCGTGGCTCGCCCGCGACCCCGCCCGCGCCGCCCGGGCCCGGGCGTTCGGCATCCACTCGGTGATGACCGTGCCCCTCGCCGCACGTGGCACCACCCTGGGCGTCGCCTTCTTCATCCGCTACCGCAGCGTCGAGACCTTCCACCACGACGACCTGGTCTTGGCCGGGGAGCTGGCGGCCAGGGCGGCCGTGAGCATCGACAACGCCCGCCGCTACACCCGGGAGCGTGCCACCGCGGTCACCCTCCAGCGCAGCCTCCTGCCCCAGCGGCTGCCCCGGCAGGCCGCGGTCGAGGTCGCGTCCCGCTATCTCCCGGCGGGCGGGCGTGCCGGGGTCGGCGGGGACTGGTTCGACGTCATCCCCCTCTCCGGTGCGCGGGTGGCGCTGGTCGTCGGCGACGTCGTCGGCCACGGCCTGCACGCCTCGGCGGCCATGGGGCGGCTGCGCACGGCCGTACGCACCCTCGCGGACATCGACCTGCCGTGCGACGAGCTCCTGACCCACCTCGACGACCTCGTCGCCCGGCTGAACAGGGAGGAGGAGGGTGAGCGCGGTGCGGCGGAACCTGCGGGGTCCGGCGACGTCGGCGCGACCTGCCTGTACGCCGTCTACGACCCCGTGTCCCGGAGCTGCTGCCTCGCCGGGGCCGGGCACCCCGTACCGGCCGTGGTGAGCCCCGGCGGCGCTGTCGAGCTCGTCGGCCTCCCGGCCGCGCCCCCGCTCGGCGTGGGCGGCCTGCCCTACGAGGCCACTGAGATCGACATCCCCGAGGGCAGCCTGCTCGCCCTCTACACCAACGGCCTGATCGAGGACCGGGACCGCGACATCGACGCCGGGGTCCAGCGGCTGCGGGAGGCCCTCGCCCGCCCGGCGGCCTCGCTGGACGCCCTGTGCGACACGGTGCTCTCCGACCTGCTGACGCGGCGCCCGGCCGACGACGTGGCTCTGCTCATCGCCCGCACCCGCGCGCTCGACGCGGACCATGTCGCCACCTGGGCGGTGCGGGCCGACCCGTCCGCGGTCGCCCAGACCCGCAAGGACGTGGTGGCGCAGCTGGCGAGGTGGGGGCTGTCCGACGCCGTCTTCGTCACCGAGCTGGTCGTCAGCGAACTCGTCACCAACGCCATCCGCCACGCCGAGCCGCCGATCCAGCTCCGTCTGATCCACGACACGACCCTCATCTGCGAGGTCTCCGACGGCGGCAACACCGCTCCCCATCTGCGACGTGCCCGCTCCTACGACGAGGGCGGCCGCGGCCTGCTCCTCGTCGCCCAGCTGACCGAGCGCTGGGGCACCCGCCAGAGCGCCACGGGCAAGACCATCTGGGCGGAACAGACCCTGCCTCCCCTGTGAGGACGCAGTGCGAGGACGGAGTGCGAGGACCGAGTGCGAGGACGGAGTGTGAGGACGGAGTGCAGACCTTCCTGCCCTACCCCGGCTTCCGGGAGTCCGCCCTGGTCCTGGACCGCCGCCGGCTCGGCAAACAGCGGGTCGAGGCGCTGCAGGTGCTGCGCGGCCTGGTCGTACCGGACTACGCGTGGCGCAGGCATCCGGCCGTGCGGATGTGGGCCGGCTACGAGGAGGCGCTGGTCCGCTACGGGCTGGAGATCTGCCGCGTCTGGCGTGAACGGGGCCATCAGGACACCTGCGCGGCCACCCTCGTCGCCGACCTCGCGGCGACCCGCCCCCACGCGCCGGTACGGGACCAGCCCCTCTTGGCCGACGAGGGCGAACTGCCCCCCTGGCTGGGCGACGACACCTTCCACCGCAGCCACCGCTCGGCCCTGGTCCGCAAGGACGCGACCACGTACGCGGAGCTGTTCCCCGGGGTTCCCGACGACCTGCCCTACGTCTGGCCCACGTCGGACCGCACCGACGAGCGCCCGCCGGAGGGGTGAGCCCCGACCCGGTCCATCCGCTCGATCACCGGTAACTCGGTAACTCCCTTCCGTGCTGCCCCCGTTGTCCGGCCAGAGGTTCCGTGTTCCACTGAATGGTTTCCGGCACATCGGTCACGGGTCACCCGCCCCCGGGCGGGCAGGCACTCCATGGGGGGTCCGTGTGTGAAGAACTGGGGTTCGAGAAACTCCTCGGCGAGGAGGGCTTCTTCGCGGGGCTGCTCGGACGGACGCCGTCGGGGGCCGGCCGGGATCCGCTGTACGGCCCCGACCTGCCCGTCGTCCTGCTCACCGGCGGCCCGGGCATGGGCAAGGGCCGTCTGCTGCGGGCCGTACGGGACCGCTTCGCCGCCAAGGTGCCGGTGATCCACCTGGACTGCGCCTCACCGGTGTACGCGGACCGCGCGGACCCGGAGCCCGGCGCCCGCTCGGCCACGACCGAGGCTTTGGTCGAGGTCGCCCGCCGGCTGGGCACCTGGCAGGGCACGGGCGGCTCGTTCGCCTTCCCACGGCTCTTTCCCGGCCTGGCCATGATCGCGACCGGCGTCACGGAGGGCACGCCCGAGGCGGTCGCGACCGAGGCCGAACGCTACGAGGGCCTGGCCCAGAAGCAGCGCCTGCGCGGCCTGGTCACCGGCGACTTCTGGCGGGGCGTGCTGCGCGGCGCCATCCGGAACCTGCTGATGACCCTGTACGGGCAGGCACTCGACCCGTACTCGGCGGCCGTGAGCAACGCCCTGCTGGACGCCCTCTTCCAGCGACTGGCCCCCCGGGGCAGGGCGGAACTGGAGCGGCTCTACGGCGCCTATCCCGGCGCGGCCGGCCAGCCCAGGATCGGGCTGCGCATCCTCGCCGCCGACTTCCGCGCCGGCGGCGAGGCACGGGAGGTGGCGGAGAGCTTCCTGTTCCGGGCCCTGCGCGAGGACCTGGAGGCGGCGTACGCCTCGCCCTCCGGCTGGCTCCGCCGGGTGGGCCGCCCGGCGATGCTGCTGGACCACGCCGAGTCGCCCCTCGGCGAGCGGCTGCTGCGCGCCGTACTCACCGACCGCCGGGCCGGGCAGCGCGACCGTGTGGTGATCGTGGGCACGGCACGCCGCCCGGACGGCGGCGCCTTCCTGCACGGCGGTCTGCCGCCCGAGGAGGTGGCGCCCCCGGCGGAGTACCGGCCGGCCGACGGCGCCCCGCCCCTCTGGTCCCGGCGCACGGACGAGGCCGCGGACCGGGCACCCCTGGCCGACGGCGTGGTCCTGCTGCGGATGCCCCTGCTCACCGGCGACCAGCTCCGCCGGGAGACCGTGCGAAGACAGCAGCGCGCCGAACCGGAGGGCGGCACGAACCGCCGCCGTATCGACGCCGCCGTGGCCCGGCTGAGCGGCGGCCGGCCGCACACGGTGATCCGCCTCTCCGCCGCAGCCGCGGCCTTCCGCATGCCGGTGGACGCCAACGACCGCGACATCCTGGACGCCCCGCTACGGCTCCCCGGCGACGACCCCCCCGAACGCCCGGTCGCGGACGTCCTGCTCCGCGAACTGATCCTGGACCAGTTACCCGTACGGCTCCCCACCGAGCACCGGGCCCAGTGGCTGGACCTCCTCTCCCACCTGTCGGTGGCCCACGACACGGAGTGCGCGGACGTCCTGCTCCGCCACCACCAGTCGGGCCACGTCCACCACCTGACCGCCCATCACGTGTCCCAGCTCCTCACCGACACCGGATGGCCCGCCTGCGAACGCCACTTCATCGGCGACTTCGGCCTCCGCCAGCTGCTGGTGCACCGGCTCTACGGACTGCGCCCCGGCGGCGCCGCCTGGTACGCCGACCACCATCTGCTGCGCGACCACTACGCGGAACGCGCGGCGGGGGAGGCGCCGGACGCCCAGGGCGACGGAGGCAACGGGGGCGGCGGAGGCAACGGAGGCAACGGGGGCAACGCGGGCAACGGGGGCTACGGAGGCAACGGGGCCTACGGGGGCGACCGGGCCTTCCGCTCGCTCACCGCCCACCGGATGAACCACCACCTGGTGTCCGGCGGCACGGACGACGTCGTCAGCCACCTCGCCGCCACACTCCCCGGCCGCCCCGGCGCCTGGTGCGCGGACCTGCTGGAGATCGCCCAAGCCCCCTATCCGGGCGGGGCGGACGCCCGGCGGGAGCGCGCTCAGGGCCTGGTGGCGGCGGACGGCCCGCCGCTGCGCCGGACCGTCGACCAGCTGCTGCACGCGGTGTGGCTGTGCGAGGAGCGGACGAGGCCGACCGGCAAGGAGACGGCCCGCACGCTGGCCAAGCTGCTGGACCTGCTCTCGATCATGGACTTCGAGGGCGCGGGCCGGCTCAGCAGGACGGCGACGGACTGGAGCGGCCTGGCGGAGAACGAGCAGCCCCTGCTGCGCTGCACCTGCACCGAACAGCTCCGGCGAAGGAGATGACGGCATGCCCAGATGGCGGAAGATCCTCTACGCGGTGCTTCTCGTAGGGGCGATCGTGGCAGGCGTGGCCCTCACCACCTCCTTCCTCGGCAGGCCGGACACCTGCGCCGACGGCGTCGAGCGGATCGGGGACGAGTGCGTCGGCGTCAACGGCGACGGCTACGACTTCGGCACCCCGGAGATCGCCGACGTGGCCCGCGCCATCGCACGCGAGAACCAGAGGATCGCGAACCAGCCGCATGTCACGGTGGCGATGATGCTGCCGCTCCAGTCGGACCGCGGGGCCCTGCGCCGGCAGATGCGCAGCGACCTCCAGGGCGCGTACCTGGGACAGCGGCAGGCCAACGAGGGCGAGGGCGAACCACCCAGGATCCGCCTGGTGCTGGCCAACCCCGGCGAGGCCTACGGCCGTCAGGCGATGGTCGTGGACACCCTCCTGCGCATGGCCGCCTCCCCCGAGGACCGGCTGCGCGCGGTCACCGGCTTCAACCTGAGCCTCGCCGCGACGGAGGCGGCGGTGAAACGCCTGACGGAGAACCGGATCCCGGTCCTGGCGGCCAGAATCAGCGGCGACAGAATCGCGAACGAGGACCGGGCCGACGGCATGGCCGAACTGCGCTTCCCCGGCCTGGCCCGCATCCTCCCCACCAACAACGACGCGGCCCAGGCCCTGGCCAACTTCAACGGCGAGAGGGGCCGCCGGAACCTCAGGACGGTCCTGGTCTACGACAAACGCCCCGACGGCTACAACGAGTCGCTGGCCAGGGCGTTCAGCAGGATCAAGGAGAAGGGCCCGGCCGGCCCCGCCGCGATGTCCTTCGAGTCCCCGTCGATCGACGAGGCGGGCTCGACCGGCAACCAGTTCACCCAGACGGCCAACAACATCTGCGACTCCGAGGCCGACACGATCTACTTCGCGGGCCGCACCCTCCACCTGCGCATCTTCGCCCTCAAGCTCGCCCAGGTGGGCTGCGAGAACCGCCACTACACCATCGTCAGCGGCTCCGACGCGGCCTCACTGCGCCAGGCGATGACGCAGAAGGACTGGGCCCAGCTCCGCGGCGACGACGGCAGGGCGAAGGTGACGGTGCAGTACGCGGCCCCCGCACATCCGGACGCCTGGACGACGGAACTGACGAAGTGGACGAGGACCTACACGGCAACCCATGGGAAGCAGCCGCCCACCCAGGACCTCCCCCAATACCTCACCGAACCGAAGGCGGCCCTGGACACCCTCAGGAACCAGATCACCGCCACCCGGCGCGAGGGCATCACACTGGGCTCCACCCCGAACCTGGACGACTCCCGCACGATGCTCGTCCACGACGGCCTCATCACCATCGGCAAGGCCCTCCACCAGGCCCAACGAGGCGCGCCCGAGACCACCGCCCCCACCCGTGAGGACGTGGGCCGCCAGTGGTCCCTCCTCCAGTCCCGCCACCGAGTCCAGGCCACCAGCGGCCTGATCTGCCTCACCACAGGCGGCAACGCCTACGACAAACCGGCCGCCATCGTCGAACTCGACCCGGGCCGAAAAGGCGAGGGCACCCTGAAGTTCGTCGGCCTCGGCTGGCCGACGGGCACACCCCAACCGAAGAACTGCGTGATCCCGAGCACGACACCTTGATCCAAGGCCGACCGCCCGAGCCGGACAACGTCGAAGGGCCCCACCGCGAGCGGTGGGGCCCTTCGACATCGTGCCCGGTGAGGCACTGGCGGAGGATACGAGATTCGAACTCGTGAGGGGTTGCCCCCAACACGCTTTCCAAGCGTGCGCCCTAGGCCTCTAGGCGAATCCTCCGCCGGAAACATTACATGACCGAGAGGAGTGCTCGCGAACTCGTTCCCTGCCCCTGACATCAGGTAGCCTTGGCGCAGCTCCCCACGCGGCGCTATCTGACTGAACTCCCCCAGGGCCGGAAGGCAGCAAGGGTAGGTCGGCTCTGGCGGGTGCGTGGGGGGCGTTTGCGTTCCCGGGGCGGGGCTCGTTGTCAGTGGGCGCCTATAACCTCGTATGCGTGTCGTCTCTCGCTCTGTACCGCCGCTATCGCCCGGAGACCTTCGCCGAGGTCATCGGGCAGCAGCACGTCACCGACCCGTTGCAGCAGGCGCTGCGCAACAACCGGGTCAACCACGCGTACCTGTTCAGCGGGCCGCGCGGCTGTGGCAAGACGACCAGTGCGCGGATCCTGGCGCGGTGTCTGAACTGCGAGCAGGGGCCGACGCCCACCCCGTGCGGTGAGTGCCAGTCCTGTCAGGACCTCGCGCGCAACGGCCCCGGTTCCATCGACGTCATCGAGATCGACGCCGCGTCGCACGGTGGCGTGGACGACGCCCGTGACCTGCGCGAAAAGGCCTTCTTCGGACCCGCGCGCAGCCGCTACAAGATCTACATCATCGACGAGGCCCACATGGTCACGTCGGCCGGCTTCAACGCGCTGCTGAAGGTCGTCGAGGAGCCGCCGGAGCATCTCAAGTTCATCTTCGCGACCACCGAGCCCGAGAAGGTCATCGGGACGATCCGGTCGCGGACCCATCACTATCCCTTCCGGCTCGTCCCGCCCGGGACCCTGCGGGAGTACCTCGGCGAGGTGTGCCAGAAGGAGGCCATCCCGGTCGACGACGGTGTGCTCCCGCTCGTCGTGCGGGCCGGCGCCGGTTCCGTGCGTGACTCGATGTCCGTCATGGACCAGCTGCTCGCTGGTGCCGCGGCGGACGGTGTGACGTATGCCATGGCCACCGCCCTGCTCGGGTACACCGAGGGCTCCCTCCTCGACTCCGTCGTCGAGTCCTTCGCCACCGGCGACGGAGCCGCGGCCTTCGAGGTCGTCGACCGCGTCATCGAGGGGGGCAACGACCCCCGTCGTTTCGTCGCCGACCTGCTGGAGCGGCTGCGTGACCTGGTGATCCTCGCCGCCGTTCCGGACGCGGCGGAGAAGGGGCTCATCGACGCCCCCGCCGATGTCGTCGAGCGCATGCAGGCCCAGGCAGGCACCTTCGGCGCCGCTGAGCTGAGCCGGGCCGCCGACCTCGTCAACGAGGGACTGACCGAGATGCGCGGCGCCAACTCGCCCCGTCTCCAGCTGGAGCTGATCTGCGCCCGCGTACTGCTCCCCGCCGCCTACGGTGACGAGCGGTCCGTCATGGCCCGCCTGGACCGTATCGAGCGCGGCGTGAACTTCTCCGCGGCACCCGCCGGCATGCCCGCCATGGGCTACGTGCCCGGGCCCGAGGGGCATGGTGGAGCGGCGGCAGCGGCCGCTGCTCCGGTTTCGCCCGGTGGCGGCCCGGCCGCGGCCCGCGCGGCCGTACGGGCTTCCGGAGCACCCGGGAGCGGGACCAGCGGCGGCACCGGCGGCAGCGGCAGTGGCAGCGGCGGTGGTGAAACCTCGGCTGCGGCCGGGCACGTCCCCGACGCTTCCGGTGCCCCGGGGTCCCCTGGTGGGCCCCCCGGTGCCCCCGCCGAACAGGCCCCGGCCGCCTCCGGCCCCGCCACCAGCGGGCACGCCCGACCGCCCCAGCCTGCCGAGCCGGCCCAGGCACCCCCAGCGCCCACGACGCCCGCACCCACCCCCGCTGCCCCGGCGGCCCCGGCCCCCGGCGCCTGGCCCACCGCCGCCTCCGCCGGCAGCGGCGGCCGTCGCCCCGGCGGCTGGCCCACGGCCGCACCGGGCGCCTCCGGCACCGCGGCAGGTAATGCCCCGGCGGCGAACCCACCCGCCCCGGGCACCCCCACCGCCAGCACCCCACCGGCACCTTCACCGGCCCCCTCGGCCCCGGCTCCTGCCGCTCCCGCCTCCGCCGCCGCCCCCCAGGGTGGTCTCGACCCCCGCATGCTCTGGCCGAACATCCTGGAGGCCGTCAAGAACCGCCGGCGCTTCACCTGGATCCTGCTCAGCCAGAACGCCCAGGTGACCGGCTTCGACGGCACGACCCTCCAGCTCGGCTTCGTCAACGCGGGTGCGCGGGACAACTTCCTGAGCAGCGGCAGCGAGGACGTGCTGCGGCAGGCGCTGGGCGAGCAGTTCAACGTCCAGTGGAAGATCGAGGCGATCGTCGACCCCTCAGGCGGCTCCGCGCCCCCCGCTCCGGGCGGCGGCCCCTCCGGCTTCGGAGGAGGCAACGGCGGCCACGGCGGCGGTACCGGCGGCAGCGCCAGTGGCTACGGCGGCGGCAGCCACAGCTCCGGTGGTGGCGGCTACAACGCCGGAGGCGGCAGCGGCGGCAGCGGCGGTACGGCGACCGCTCAGCGCCCCGCCCCGGCCCAGTCGACCGCCCCGTCCACCCCCGCCCAGCAGTCGAGCACACCCGCACCCAGCTCTGCCCCCGCAGCGTCCGCCCCCGCTCCCCAGCCCTCCGCCCCGAGGCCGCGGTCGGTGTCCGTCGAGGACGACATCCCCGAGGACGACGACCCCGACCTCGACGAGTCGGCCCTCTCCGGGCAGGACCTGATCGTCCGGGAGCTGGGGGCAACGGTGGTGGACGAGTTCACGAACGAGCCGTAATCACCGGGACGAGCCTCAGCCGCACGGACGAGTCCTGGCCGTCCGGACGAGCCCTAGCCACCCGGACGAGTCCTTGGCCGTCCGAACAAGCCCCAGCCACCCGGACGAGTCCTGGCCCGACCGAACAAGCCCCAGCCGCCCGGCTGAGCCCTCGGCAACCGGTCAGTGACACCCCCGCTTCGGAGAAACCTCCAAGCCCACACCCCCCCTTCGGAAGCCCGCACAAAGAAAACCCGGCACTTCCCGTTAGGCTGACCCCCGTGAAGGTCCTCGTCATCGGCACCGGCGCCCGCGAACACGCCCTGTGTCACTCGCTGTCCCTCGACCCCGACGTCACCGCGCTGCATTGCGCCCCCGGCAACGCCGGCATCGCCGAGGTCGCCGAGCTGCACCCGGTCGACGCCCTGGACGGCGCCGCCGTCACCGCGCTGGCCACCCGGCTCGGCGCGGAGCTCGTGGTCGTCGGACCGGAGGCGCCGCTGGTCGCCGGTGTCGCCGACGCCGTGCGCGAGGCGGGCATCCCGGTCTTCGGCCCGTCCGGCCCGGCCGCGCAGCTCGAGGGCTCCAAGGCCTTCGCGAAGGACGTCATGGCGGCGGCCGAGGTGCCCACGGCGCGCTCATACGTCTGCACCACGGCGGACGAGGTCGACACCGCCCTCGACGCCTTCGGCGCTCCGTACGTCGTCAAGGACGACGGCCTCGCCGCCGGCAAGGGCGTCGTCGTCACCGACGACCTGGAAGCGGCCCGGGCCCACGCCGCCGCCTGCGAGCGCGTGGTCATCGAGGAGTACCTCGACGGCCCCGAGGTCTCCCTGTTCGCCGTCACCGACGGCGAGACGGTCGTGCCGCTCCAGCCCGCCCAGGACTTCAAGCGCGCCCTGGACGGCGACGAGGGGCCGAACACGGGCGGCATGGGGGCGTACTCCCCGCTGCCGTGGGCCGACCCGAAGCTGGTCGACGAGGTGCTGCAGACGGTCCTGCAGCCGACCGTGGACGAGATGCAGCGCCGCGGCACGCCGTTCTCCGGCCTGCTCTACGCCGGTCTCGCGATCACCTCCCGCGGTGTCCGCGTGATCGAGTTCAACGCCCGCTTCGGCGACCCGGAGACCCAGGTCGTCCTGGCCCGTCTGAAGACGCCGCTGGCCGGCCTCCTGATGGCCGCCGCCACCGGCAACCTCGCCCACCTGGAGCCGCTGCGCTGGAGCGACGAGGCGGCCGTGACCGTGGTCGTCGCCTCGCACAACTACCCCGGCACCCCGCGCACCGGCGACCCGATCACCGGCCTCGACGAGGTCGCCGCCCAGGACGCCCCGCACGCGTACGTCCTGCACGCCGGCACCAGGACCGACGGGGACGCCATCGTCAGCGCGGGCGGCCGCGTCCTGTCCGTCACGGCCACCGGCAAGGACCTCGCCGAGGCCCGCGACCGCGCCTACACGGCCGTCGGCCGCATCCGCCTCGACGGCTCCCAGCACCGCACGGACATCGCCGCGAAGGCGGCAGGCGCGTAGCCGGACCCGCTCAGAGCCGGGGGAAACCACCCCGCCGCCGATGAACCCCACAGGCCCCGAATCCGTCTCAGGATCCGGGGCCTGAAGTTTTCGACAGGTGCGGGCCTGACCCTCGCTTTCCGTCATCCACCTCTCCCCAAAGCCATTCCATCGAGTGACCGATGCCCTATCCGGCTGACGGGGGGCTGAGCCCCAACTATGGTGCGGCGCAAGCGTTCCGGCACTTGGCCCACCGGCATTGCGATGTCAGTGGCGGGTGCCACAGTGGGGGAGTGAGCAAGGAAAGCGTCAGGTCAACGGGGAGGGGGTGAGGTCGGTCGTGACCGGAATGGGTGTGGAGGCAGGCGCGCAGGTCGCGCGGGCACGGGCACTGATCGTGCTGCGCATCCGCAGCCGCGCGCTGGCCGTCGCCCTGCTGCCCGCGGCCGTCGCCGTGATCCTGCTCGCGGGGGCGTTCTCCGGCCGTCTCGCCGGGCCCGGCTGGGACGCCGCCCGCTGGGTCCTGACACCGGTCGCCGTCCTCGTGCTGCTCGCCGCCGCCGGGATCGCCCTGGTCGTCGCCCGGGCCCGTCCGGCCATGAGCCCGACCGTCCCGATCGCCGAGGAAGCGGCTCCCGACCTGTACCGGATGGTGCGCGACCTGGCCGACCGCCTCGAGGTCCCCGCCCCCTCCGCGATAGCGCTCACGCCGGACTGCGACAGCTGGCTGGAGGACCGCACCCACCCGGCCCACGGACCGCCTCCGGCCGAGGAGCACGACGACATAGCGGGCGCGGGGAAGCACGTGCACCGCCGGCACCCGGTCGCGCCGGTCCTCGTCATCGGCTCCCCCTTCCTGTGGTGGATGCGGGTCGGCGAGCTGCGCGCGGTCCTCGCCCCCGTCGTCGCCGGTACGGGCCCCTCCGCCCACCCGGACATAGCCGCGGCCCGGCGCTTCGTCCGGGGCCTCGACGCCGCGGTGGCCGTGACCTCGGCGCCCCGCCGCGACCCGATCTCGCGGGCCGTGCTGGCCGGCGTCGGCTGGGTGGCCCGGCTGCTGCTGCGCGGTTGCCGTCTTCACGCCGCCGAGCTGGAGCGGGGCGTGGCGGCCGCGGCCGCGGAGCGTGCACAGGCTGTGGATTACGGGCTGCGGATCGTCGCCCAGGAGCAGGTGGGCCTGGCGTACGCGGGCTGGGACCGGCTGCTGACCCGGGTCGCGCTGCCCGCCTGGCGGATGGGCCGCTGGCCGTCCCGGCTGGACGCCGGCGTGGTGGCGGCGCTCACGGAGCTGTCCCGGCGCGACCGCCTGGCCGAGGGCTTTGCCTCCCGACTCGGGGAGCGGCCCGCCTGCGATCTGCTCGAGGAGCCGGGCGCGGTCGACGAGTCCGCCTCCCTCCTCGCCGCCCGCCTCTTCCACGGCGGCCCGGCCGGCCCCGGGCCCGACTGGTCGCCGGTGGACTGGAGCGAGTATCCGGAGGAGGTCGTGGACCGCAGATGGCGCATCGACGCGGCCCGGCTCCACCGCGTCCTGGACGCGATGGGCGTCCGCCCCGCCACCGGCCCCGCCGCCCCCGCCACCAGCAGTCCGACCCTGGCCCGTGTCCTGGACCACCTGACGGCCTCGACCGGCGAAGCGTCCCTGGCCCAGGGAGGCACCGGCCCGTCCGGTGAAGCGTCCCCCCGGGCCCATGGAGGCACCGACCCGTCCGGTGAAGCCTCCCTCACCCACAGAGGCCCGGACCCGGCCGGTGAAGCACCCTTCCCCACCAGACCCCCGGGTCCATCCCCTCACCCCGACGACGAAGACGAAGAAGACCTCTCCGGAACCACCCCCCGCAGCGCGAACCTGGCCGCCCGCCTCAGCGCCGAACTGGCCCGTGAAGAGGCCGCCGCCACGCCCCGCCAGTCGACCGCCGCCGCGAGCGCCACCTCCTCGACCACGGCCTCACCAGCCGCCGGCTCCCCAGCCATCCCGGCCACCCCGGACCCCCTCGCCCTCTGGGACGACCGAGCCCTCCCCCTCTTCCCCCTCCAGCCCCCGCGCACGGCCCGTGAACTGCTCGCCGACCACCTCACGGCGATGATCTGCTGTGCCGCGATGGACACCGCCGGAGCGACGCCCGGCCTGGACTGGCTGGACGGCCCCACGCTCCTCCACAACGGCGAGCGCACCGCCGATCTCGCGCCCAAAATCCTCACCCTGATCGAGGAGGGCGACCCCACGCCCTTGCGCGCCTGGCTGGCCGAGCTGGGGATACGCCCGGAGAAGCCGGTCCGGCTCGTCTGACCGCCGGAGCACCTGCTTCCACTTCTGGCCAATTCGAAACGAACAGTGACGAAGTGCGCGCGTTATGTGATGTGCTTGGACCGTTCGAGCGCATGGCATGGGCTGACGACATACGACAAGCACATAAGCGCGACGGCATCACAGAGGCGCACTCAGCACGCACTCACCGCACAGACCGCACGCATCACGCAGACCGCACGCATCACACCAGCAGGCACCACCACGGGGGCGAAGGGGAGGGGAAGCAGCCATGGCTTCGGAGCAGATCCGCCGCTGGGAGTCGGGAGCGCTGGCGCACGCCGTGACGGATCCCTTCGGACAGGGCCCCGTTCCGTGGCTGCGCGGCACGGTGACGTACTTCGACGACACCGGCCAGGTCGTCCCCTGGTACGTGGACCAGGACGCGCCCCACGCCCCGAGCAAGGCCACCCGCTCCAACGGCCCCCGTGCGGCCGACGACGTCAACCGCCAGATCAAGGGCTTCACCTCCACCGGCGCGGTCGCGCCCGGCGAGGCCATGGACTTCCACATCACCGTCGACCCGCCCCAGGAGTTCGGCGTCGACATCTACCGCATCGGCCACTACGGCGGTGACGGCGCCGCCAAGATCACGACGAGCCCGCGGCTGTCCGGCATCGTCCAGCCCGCGCCGCTCACCGCGGACCGTACGGTCTCCTGCCACCACTGGTGGCTCTCCTGGCGGCTCCAGGTCCCGTCGTACTGGAACATCGGCGCGTATGTCGCCGTCCTCACCACCGCCGGCGGCTACCGCTCCCACGTCCCGTTCACGGTCCGCCACGACCAGCCCGCCGACCTGCTCCTCGTCCTGCCCGACATCACCTGGCAGGCGTACAACCTCTACCCGGAGGACGGCCGCACCGGCGCCAGCCTCTACCACGCCTGGGACGAGAAGGGCCGGCTGCTCGGCGAGTCGGAGGCCGCGACCACGGTCTCCTTCGACCGCCCCTACGCGGGAGCGGGCCTCCCCCTCCACGTCGGCCACGCCTACGACTTCATCCGCTGGGCCGAGCGCTACGGCTACGACATCGCCTACGCGACGGCGAGCGACCTGCACGCGGGCCGCGTCGACCCCACCCACTACCGCGGCCTGGTCTTCCCGGGCCACGACGAGTACTGGTCGGCCGCCATGCGCCGCAGTGTGGAGCTCGCCCGCGACGCCGGCACCTCGCTCGTCTTCCTCTCCGCCAACTCCATGTACTGGCAGGTGGAACTGGGCCCCTCCCCGTCCGGCGTCCCCGACCGCCTGCTGACCTGCCGCAAACGCAGGGGCCCGGGAAAGCCGGTGCTGTGGCGGGAGATCGACCGGGCGGAACAGCAGCTCATCGGCATCCAGTACGCGGGGCACGTGCCCGAGCCGCAGCCCCTGATCGTGCGCAATGCCGGGCACTGGCTGTGGGAGGCGTCCGGCGCGCACGAGGGCGACGAGATAGCCGACCTGGTGGCGGGCGAGGCCGACCGCTACTTCCCGCGCACCCCGCTGCCCGAGCACGAGGAGCGCATGCTGCTCGCGCACTCCCCGTACACCGACAAGGAAGGCGCCCAGCGCCACCAGGAGACGTCCCTGTACCGCGCCCCGTCCGGCGCCTGGGTCTTCGCATCCGGAACGTTCGCCTGGACCCCGGCCCTGGACCGCCCGGGCCACGTCGACCCCCGCGTCCAGCGCGCCACCGCAAACCTCCTGGACCGCATCTGCAAACGCGACTGACCCGCTGTCCGTGATCACCTCCCGCATACGGGAGAATCGACACATTGGACAGAACCACGGGGAGGAACCGTGTCCGGATTCGTAGAAAAGCCCGAGCCGATCCAGGTTCCGGGCCTGGTGCACCTGCACACCGGCAAGGTGCGCGAGCTGTACCAGAACGAGGCGGGCGACCTCGTCATGGTCGCCAGCGACCGCATCTCCGCGTACGACTGGGTGCTGCCGACCGAGATCCCGGACAAGGGCCGGGTCCTCACGCAGCTCTCCCTGTGGTGGTTCGACCAGCTCGCCGACCTGGTCCCGAACCACGTCCTGAGCACCGAACTGCCCGCCGGCGCCCCCGCCGACTGGGCGGGCCGCACGCTGGTCTGCAAGTCCCTGCGGATGGTCCCCGTGGAGTGCGTGGCCCGCGGGTACCTCACAGGCTCGGGCCTGGTCGAGTACAACGAGACCCGCACGGTCTGCGGCCTCGCCCTCCCCGAGGGCCTGGTCGACGGCAGCGAACTGCCCGCGCCGATCTTCACCCCGGCCACCAAGGCCGCCGTCGGCGAGCACGACGAGAACGTCTCCTACGAGGAGGTCGCCCGCCAGGTCGGCGCGGACACCGCGGCCCGACTGCGCCAGGCGACCCTCGCCGTCTACGCCCGGGGCCGGGACATCGCCCGTGAGCGGGGCATCATCCTGGCGGACACGAAGTTCGAGTTCGGCTTCGACGGCGACGACCTGGTCCTCGCGGACGAGGTCCTCACCGCGGACTCCTCCCGCTTCTGGCCGGCCGACCAGTGGCAGCCGGGCCGCGCGCAGCCGTCGTACGACAAGCAGTTCGTCCGCGACTGGCTGACCTCGGCGGAGTCCGGCTGGGACCGCAAGAGCGAGCAGGCCCCGCCGGCGCTGCCGCAGCAGGTCGTGGACGCCACCCGCGCCAAGTACGTGGAAGCGTACGAGCGCCTCACGGGCTTGACCTGGGCCTAGGCTCTGCCCGACCCAGGACATGATCCGACCCAGGACATGAAGAAGCCCCCGGCCGGAGCCGGGGGCTTCTTCATCTGGAGCGAACGACGAGGTTCGAACTCGCGACCTCAACCTTGGCAAGGTTGCGCTCTACCAACTGAGCTACGTTCGCATGCGCCGTGGCGCGAGAACCACTATACCCAACCTCGCTCCCGTGCGAGCCGCACCGCCGCATGCCGGTTCTCCGCCCCGAGCTTCGACACCGCCGACGACAGATAGTTCCGTACGGTCCCCTGCGACAGCGCGGCCCGCTCGGCGATCTCCGCCACGGGCGCTCCGTCGGCGGCGAGTTCCAGCACCTCGGCTTCCCGCGCGGTCAGCGGCGAGTCCCCGGCGGCGATCGCGTCGGCGGCCAACTCCGGGTCGACGTAACGGTTGCCGGCGTGCACGGTGCGAATGAGCTCCGCGAGCCGCTGCGCGCTCACGGTCTTCGGCACGAAGCCCCGCACCCCGGCCTCCAGCGCCCGCTTCAGATGCCCGGGCCGCCCGTGGCTGGTGACGATGAGCACCTTGCAGCCGGGCAGTTCGGAGCGCAGGGATGTGGCGACCTTCACACCGTCGGCGCCGGGCATCTGAAGATCCAGTACGGCGACGTCGGGCTCGTGCGCCCGGGCCATCGCCATCGCCTCCGGCCCGGTGGCCGCCTCGGCGACGACCATGAGGTCGTCCTCCAGCGACAGCAGCGCGGCGAGCGCCCCACGGATGAGGTGCTCGTCGTCGGCGAGCAGCAGCCGCACGGGCTCTACCGCGGTCACGGTATGACCTCACCCACAGGACCTGCGGTGGCGACGGACGCCGGGCCGGAGAGGGCGGCAGGGGCAGCGGGGTCAGCGGGGCCGGCTGCCGACGGCAGCGGAATCTCCGCCGTCAGCCGGAACAGCCCCCGCCCCGCGGGCCCGGCCTCCAACGTCCCGCCGATCTCCGCCAGCCGCTCCCGCAACCCGGCGATCCCCGAGCCGGACGAGCCGATCCCCCCGGCCCCTGTGGCCACCCCCTCGCCCTCCTTCCCAGCGCTCTCCACCCCGTCGTTCTCCACCGACAGCACCACGCTCCCCTCCACCATCCGCAACCGCACCGCACACCGCCGCGCGTCCCCGTGCCGCAGGACGTTCGTCGCGGCCTCCCGCACCACCCACCCCAGGGCGGACTGCACCGCGACCGGCAGCCCGGCCGCCGTCGCCCCGCTCACCGTGCAGTCGATGCCGGCCGCGGCCAGCACCCCTTGCGCCCCGGCGAGTTCCGCCCCGAGGTCGGCCTCGCGGTAACCGCGGACGACCTCCCGCACCTCGCGCTGTGACTCGTGCGCGAGCCGCTGCACCTCGACCATCTGCGCCACGGCCTCCGGCCGTCCCCGCTGGGCCAGCTGCACGGCCAGTTCGCTCTTGAGCGCGATCACGGCGAGGTTCCGCCCCATGACGTCGTGCAGATCACGCCCGAACCGGAGCCGCTCCTCGGCGACGGCGAGCCGTGTCCGGGTCTCGCGTGCCTCGTCGAGTTCGTAGACGATGTCGAGCAGCCACACGGAGACGACGGCCGTGAAGGCGAGTATTCCGCCGGCGAGCAGCGCCATCAGCGCCGTGAAGAGCGATTCGCCCAGCGAGGCGCCCCTGGTGAGCGCCACGAGCCAGGAGACCGACGCGAAGCCGACGACGATGGCGAACACATGCCGCCGCTCACGGACACCGAGGGCGATGGTGCCGATCCCGATGATGCCGATGACCCCGACGGCCCCGTTCGCGGCGTTGTCCACGCTCTCGCCGCCCGGCCCGTGGTCGGCGATGCCGATCCCGACGGCGCCGAACACGGCGGTCACTGCGGCCAGCGTCCACAGCAGCCGGACGGGCTGCTGCCGCCTGCCGCGCGTCCAGTCCAGCGACCGCGACACGGTGACCATGCAGACCGCGGCGTGCAGAGCCGACATGAGCAGCAGCCCGGCCCCGAGCCACTCCCCGAGCGGGACCACCGCCAAGAGCCCGACCATGACGAACTCGGTCACCGCGAAGGACTGGAAGGACCACCGCGTGTACGTCTCGACCTTCTCCGGCGTGGTCTGCCGCCGCCACCACCCGCCCGGCCCGCGCATCAGCCCGTCCCTCCCCCTCCGGTCAGCGCCGCGGTTCCCAGCGGAACCACCGCCGTACAGCAAACACCGCGATGACGATCCAGGCCACCGCCGTCGCGACGGCGCCCAGCGCCTCGTACGCCGGCAGATCGCCGGTCCAGCCGCCGCGCACCAGGGTGACGACGGGCGTCAGCGGCAGCAGTTCGCACAGAGAGGCCAGCCGGTCCGGCAGCAGCTCCAGCGGCACGAACATGCCGGAGCCCATCATCGAGACGACCAGCAGCGGCATGGGTGTGACCTGGGCACTCTCGCCGGTCCGGGTAAAACTGGCGGTGACCGCGGCGAGGGCGGCGCACAGTATGAGCCCCAACAGCAGGCCCACGACGGCCAGATGGGGCGCGGACGGCGCGGACATGTCCAGCAGCACGGTGCAGCCCGCCGCGAGCAGCAGGCACTGCACGAGCCCGGTGACGGCGGCGGGTGTGGCGGAGCCGGCCAGGATCTCGGCGTCCCGCAGCTCACCGGTGCGCAGCCGCTTGAGGACGAGTTCCTCACGCCGGACGACGAAGACGCCGACGAGCACCGAGTAGACGGCGAACAGCAGGGAGAAGCCGACCGCGGCGGGCAGCACCAGGGTGCCGGCGTTCAGCCCCGCCTCCGCGAGGTCCATCTCCTGGGCCACCGACCGTACGCTGACCGGCATCACCAGCGGCACGAACAGGGCGGCGACGAGCGCGCCCCTGCTCCGCCCGAGCAGGGTCAGCTCGGCGCGGGCGAGTGCCGTCATGCGGCTCATCGGCGTGGTGCCGGCGGCGCTCGTGCCGGTCGCCGGGCGGGGCGTCGTACGGGTGGCACTCATGCCGCGTACTCCTTCGTCGTCCTTGCCGGGGCCCGCCCCGCCGATGCCTCCTTGGCGATCCCGAGGAACGCCTCCTCCAGGGAGGCCGACCGCACGTCCAGGCGGCGCAGTTCCACCCGGGCCCGCTCGGCCCACAGCAGCAGACCGGTGGCCGCGCGTTGCAGTTCATGGGTGCGGAGCCGGACGATCCGGCCGTCGGTCTCGTGCCCGGTCACGCCCAGTTCCCCGAGCGGCGGCAGATCGCCCACGAAGTAGCCGTCGGGCAGTTCGAAGGAGATCCGCGACGGCTCGGCGGCGGTCACCTCGGCCGGGGTCCCGGTGGTGGCGATGCCGCCCTCGTGCATGATCGCCAGCCGGTCGGCGAGATTCTCGGCCTCCTCCAGGTAGTGCGTGGTCAGCAGCACCGTCGTGCCGCCGTCGCGCAGCGCGCTCACCAACTCCCACGTTTCCCGGCGGCCTTCGACGTCCAGTCCGGTGGTCGGCTCGTCCAGGAAGAGCACCTCGGGGTGGCCGAGCAGGGCGAGCGCCAGATCCAGGCGGCGCCGCTGCCCGCCGGACAACTGCTTGACCCGGACGTCGGCCTTCGACTCCAGTCCGACCAGCGCGAGGACCTCCGCCGGCGGCCGGGCTCCGCTCACGCATCCCGCCCACATCCGCGTGGTCTCCGCGACGGTCAGCTCGGACGGGAAGCCGCCTTCCTGGAGCATGACGCCGGTGCGGGGCCGGACGAGCGCCCGCTCGGTGTACGGATCGTGCCCGAGGACCCGCACCCGGCCGCCCGCCGGCGCCGCGAGTCCCTCCAGCAGTTCGACGGTCGACGTCTTGCCCGCCCCGTTGGTGCCCAGCAGCGCGAAGATCTCCCCGCGGCGTACGGAAAAGCTGATTCCGCTCACCGCCTCGAACCCGCCCCCGTACACACGCCGCAGGTCAGTGACCTCAATCACGTGTTCGCGTCCGTTGTTTTCCATGCCTTCAGCGTTCCGCCCCGGCGGGCTCCTCGGCAGTGCGCGCTGTCATCACCCGGCATGACAAATGTCAGACGAACCCGCGATGAACACGAAAAGACCCCGGTCCATCAGGACCGGGGTCTCATTCCCGAGCGGACGACGAGGTTCGAACTCGCGACCTCAACCTTGGCAAGGTTGCGCTCTACCAGCTGAGCTACGTCCGCATTTGCCCCCGATTGCCCGCCTGAACAAGCACGGTCACCGATCGGTGCGGGCACCAGCCTACCTGATCCACAGGAGTGGTCGGTACGGTGATGCAGAGCGGGTGACAGGAATCGCACACTGCGCCTTCCCCCTGGAAGGGGGATGTTCTACTACTGAACTACACCCGCATGTTTCCGTGAGCTGGGCCTTTCGGCCTCGCCCCTCGGCGTGCTCCAGACTCTAACTGATCAGCCCGGGTGCTGCGCAAGTCGGTTGCCGCGAGGGGTGGATGGCCGGCCGTCGGGCGGGGCTCACGGCGCCGTCACTGCGCGGCCGTGAACGCCTCGTAGACCTTCTTGGGGATGCGCCCGCGCGCGGGGACCTCCATCTTGTTGGCCTGGGCCCAGGCCCGTACGGCCGAGGGGTCGGGGGCGACCTCCGTCTGCCGGTACGCCTTGCCCGAGCGGGACCGCTTGCGGCCGGCCTCCACGTAAGGCGCGAGCGCCTTCCGCAGTTCGTCGGCATTGCCTTCGTTCAGGTCGATCTCGTACGACTTGCCGTCCAGTCCGAAAGCGATCGTTTCCGCCGCTTCCGAGCCGTCGATGTCGTCAAAGAGAGTGACCACGACCTTCTGCGCCACGAATATCGGTCCCTTCCTGCGGCACTTGCCAATTCATTTGTACAGTGCCGTGCAATGCATTGTGAAGACCGACTAAATCCTTCCGCGTGTCCGAACGCAATAGGTTTCGGGTGACGACCCGGAATCTTTCCCGGAAATTTTCGTGTGTGGACCCGTCGATGCTGGATCGTGATGACCGTCACGTAGTTTCCTACAAGTCGACGCGCGTAGAAATTTTGTGCGGGTAGTCTGAAGGGACCTGCTCAGCACCACACACCGGGAGTGCCAGTGGCACGCGTCGTAGTCGACGTCATGCTCAAGCCGGAGATCCTCGACCCCCAGGGCCAGGCGGTGCAGCGCGCACTGCCGCGGCTGGGTTTCGAGGGGATCTCGGACGTCCGCCAGGGAAAGCGTTTCGAACTGGAAGTTGACGGGCCGGTCGACGAGGCCGCCCTCGCCCGCATTCACGATCTTGCGGAGTCCTTCCTCGCGAACACCGTGATCGAGGACTTCACCGTCCGGGTCGAGGAAGTCGCGGAGGCCGTGAAGTGACCGCTCGTATTGGCGTCGTCACTTTTCCCGGCAGTCTGGACGACCGGGACACGCAGCGCGCGATCCGGGTCGCGGGCGCCGAGCCGGTAGCCCTCTGGCACAAGGACAAGGACCTCAAGCAGGTCGACGCCGTGGTGTTGTGCGGTGGTTTCTCCTATGGCGACTATCTGCGCGCCGGGGCCATCGCCCGTTTCTCGCCGGTGATGGAGCCCCTGCTCGAGCAGGCGAAGGCCGGTCTGCCGGTGCTCGGCATCTGCAACGGCTTCCAGATCCTCACCGAGGCCCATCTGCTGCCGGGCACGATGCTGCGCAACGACCACCTGCACTTCATCTGCCGTGATCAGAAGCTGCGCGTGGAGAACGCCGAGACCTCCTGGACCACCGACTACTCGGCCGGCCAGGAGATCCACATCCCGCTGAAGAACAACGACGGGCAGTACGTCGCCGACGCCTACACGCTCGACCAGCTGGAGGCCGAGGGCCGCGTGGCGTTCCGCTACCTCGACTTCAACCCCAACGGCTCCCAGCGGGACATCGCCGGCGTCACCAACGAGGCCGGGAACGTGGTCGGTCTCATGCCGCACCCCGAGCACGCCGTCGAGCCGCTGATCGGTACGGGCCGTACCGACGGCCTCCCGTTCTTCACCTCGATCCTCAAGAAGCTGGTCAACGCATGAGCCGGACGCCTCTGGACACGGTCGAGCACGCGGCCGAGACCCCCGACGTCGAGCTGCCCTGGGCCGAACTCGGCCTGAAGAAGGACGAGTACGAGCGGGTCGTGGAGATCCTCGGCCGCCGGCCCACCGGGGCCGAGCTCGCCATGTACTCGGTGATGTGGTCGGAGCACTGCTCGTACAAGAGCAGCAAGGTCCACCTGCGCCAGTTCGGCGAGAAGGCCCCCCAGTCCGACGCGATGCTCGTCGGCATCGGTGAGAACGCCGGTGTCGTCGACGTCGGCCAGGGCTACGCGGTCACCTTCAAGGTCGAGTCGCACAACCACCCGTCGTACGTGGAGCCCTACCAGGGCGCGGCCACGGGTGTCGGCGGCATCGTCCGCGACATCATCGCCATGGGTGCGCGGCCGGTCGCCGTCGTCGATCCGCTGCGCTTCGGCGCGGCCGACCACCCGGACACCAAGCGTGTGCTGCCGGGTGTCGTCGCCGGCATCGGCGGCTACGGCAACTGCCTGGGTCTGCCCAACATCGGCGGCGAGGTCGTCTTCGACGCCTGCTACCAGGGCAACCCGCTGGTCAACGCCGGTGCCATCGGTGTGATGCGGCACGAGGACATCCACCTCGCGAAGGCGTCCGGCGCGGGCAACAAGGTCATCCTGTACGGGGCCCGGACCGGCGGTGACGGCATCGGCGGCGCGTCGATCCTGGCCTCCGAGACCTTCGACGACGCCAAGCCGTCGAAGCGCCCGGCCGTCCAGGTCGGCGACCCCTTCCAGGAGAAGCTCCTCATCGAGTGCACCCTGGAGGCCTTCGCCGAGAAGCTGGTCGTCGGCATCCAAGACCTCGGCGCGGCCGGCCTGTCCTGCGCCACGTCCGAGCTCGCCTCGAACGGCTCCGGCGGCATGCGCGTCACCCTGGACGACGTCCCCCTGCGCGACTCGACGCTCTCGCCCGAGGAAATCCTCATGAGCGAGTCGCAGGAGCGCATGTGCGCGGTCGTCGAGCCGGAGAAGGTCGACCGCTTCCTGGAGATCTGCGAGAAGTGGGACGTCATCGCCACCGTCATCGGTGAGGTGACCGACGGCGACCGCCTGGAGATCTACTGGCACGGCGGCAAGATCGTCGACGTCGACCCGCGCACGGTCGCTCACGAGGGCCCGGTCTACGAGCGCCCGTACGCCCGCCCGTCCTGGCAGGACACGCTCCAGGCGGACGACGCGAACAAGCTGCCCCGGCCGTCCTCCGCCGCCGAGCTGAAGGACCAGGTCCTGAAGCTGGTCGGCTCCCCGAACCAGGCCTCCAAGTCCTGGATCACCTCGCAGTACGACCACTTCGTGCAGGGCAACACCGTCCTCGCCCAGCCCGAGGACTCCGGCATGATCCGGATCGACGAGGAGACCGGCCTCGGCGTGGCCATCGCCACGGACGGCAACGGCCGGTACGCCAAGCTCGACCCGTACCACGGCGCCCAGCTGGCCCTGGCGGAGGCGTACCGCAACGTCGCCACCACCGGTGCCAAGCCGCTCGCCGTCTCCGACTGCCTGAACTTCGGTTCGCCCGAGGACCCGGCGGTGATGTGGCAGTTCGCGGAGGCCGTGCGCGGTCTGGCGGACGCCTGCCAGCAGCTGGGCACCCCGGTGACCGGCGGCAACGTCTCCCTCTACAACCAGACCGGCGAGGCCGCCATCCACCCGACCCCGGTGGTCGCGGTCCTCGGCGTCATCGACGACGTGGCCCGTCGCACGCCGGTCGCCTTCCAGGAGGAGGGCCAGCTGCTCTACCTCCTCGGCGACACGCGTGAGGAGTTCGGCGGCTCGGCCTGGTCCCAGGTCGTGCACGACCACCTCGGCGGTCTGCCGCCCCAGGTCGACCTGGAGCGCGAGCGGTTGCTCGCCGAGATCCTGATCGCCGCCTCCCGCGACGGCATGATCGACTCCGCGCACGACCTGTCCGACGGCGGTCTGATCCAGGCGGTCGTCGAGTCGGCGCTGCTGGGCGGCAAGGGCGCCCGTCTGATCGTCCCGGACGGTCTGGACGCCTTCACCTTCCTCTTCTCCGAGTCGGCGGGCCGCGCGGTCGTGGCCGTGCCGCGCTCCGAGGAGCTCCGCTTCAACGACATGTGCGGCGCGCGGGGCCTCCCGGCCACCCGCATCGGTGTCGTCGACGGTGACTCCGTGGACGTCCAGGGCGAATTCGCGCTCTCCCTGTCCGAGCTGCGTGAGACGCACGAGGGCACCATCCCGGCGTTGCTGGCCTAAGCCGCCCTGCGTCAAGAAGCCCCCGTCCGGTCCGCCGGGCGGGGGCTTCGCCGTGTTCAGGAGACCACCTCCGCACTCCTGCCTCTTGCACGTAATTACGTAGTTCCGTAATATCTGCGGAGTGGAACTGGAAGAACGTGTCGCAGACCTCGAACGTCGGCTGGCAGCCCTGGAAGGCACCCGCAGCACCGGCCCCCGCATCGAAGGGGGCGACTTCTGGGCCCTGAACGGGCTGCGGGAGCAGCTGGCCGAGCTGGGGGCCACCGACGGGGGCGTCCTCTACACCGGCTCCGTGCGCCTGCCGACGGGCGAGCCGTACGCGTGGCAGATGGGAGCTCTGACGGAGGGGCTGCTGGAGGAGGACTGGACGGCGGCCGCCGAGTCGTTCGCGGCGCTCGGCCACCCGGTCCGGCTCCGGCTGCTCCGCGAGATCCTCGGCGGCCGGCGCACCGCGGCCGAACTCGCCGAGCTGGACGAGGTCGGCACGACCGGCCAGATCTACCACCACCTGCGCCAGCTCACCGGCACCGGCTGGCTGCACACCACCGGCCGGGGCCGCTACGAGGTGCCGGCCCAGCGCGTCGTACCGCTGCTGGTGGCGGTGGCGACGGCCAGGCCGTAGCGGCGAGGAAGAGGAAACGGGGGACGGGATGTCCGCACACAAACTCGGCACGGTGGCCCTCCAGGGCCTGCAACTGGCCTTCATCGGCCTGGTGATCGCCCACATCTGCCTCGGCTGGGGCTACCCCATCCTGTGGAACTGCCTGCTGCTGCTCCTCGCGTACGCCGTCGTCACCGTCGCCAACCGGTGGGGCGGCGCCCCGGACAGCTCGCGCCGGGCCCGGGAACCCCTCGAAGTCGCCCCGCCCGTGACCGGCCGCTGGTCCGCGCTGAACAGCCCGGCCGACCGCACCCCGAGCCACGGGGTCCATGTCCACGGGCAGACGTACGCCATCGACATCCTCGCCGAGCCCGAGCCGGGCTCCCGCCCCGCCTTCCGGTGGCTGTGGCCGCTCGCCCGCCGGCCTCAGGACTTCCCGGCCTTCGGCGCCGAGATCCTCGCGGTCGCCGACGCCACGGTCGTACGGGCCGCGGACGGGCAGCGCGACCACCTCAGCCGCAACTCACTGCCCGGGCTGCTGTACCTGATGCTCGTCGAAGGCTCGGTACGAGAGATGGCCGGCGTCCGCCGCATCCTCGGCAACCACATCGTCCTGGACCTCGGCAACGGCACCTACGCCGCCTACGCCCACCTGCGACGCGGCTCCCTCACCGTCCGCGAGGGCGACCGCGTCCGGGCCGGACAACCGCTCGCCCGCTGCGGCAACTCCGGCAACTCCTCCGAGCCGCACCTCCACTTCCAGCTGATGGACGCCCCGGACCCGGACGCGGCCCGCGGGCTCCCCTTCACCTGGAGCGGCATCGGCCTGCCCCGCAACGGCGAGACCTTCGAGACGCCCACTGTCACAGCCCGCGCCTAGGCTGCCCCTCATGCCCCCGGCCAAGAAGCGCCCCCGCGCCTACGACCCCGCCAAGACCCGAGCCGCCGTGCTCGCCCAGTTCGGGAACATACGCCGGGCCGTGGCCACCCTCGGCCCCGACCGGCTGGCCCTGCCCACGCGCCTCGGCGACTGGACCGTGCGCGAACTGGCCGCCCACTGCGCCATGGCCCTGGACGCCGTGGACCGGCTGCTCGGCGAACCCGAGCCCGCGCGGCAGGACGGCCGGTTGCTCGACTGGCCCTTCGCCATCGCCGACGACGCCCCCGCCATCGCCGGCACCGCCCGCCGCCTGGCCGAGGAGCACCCGGACCTCGACGCCCACCTCGCCGGCGCCGGGCACCGCTTCACCGCGAACCTCGACGCCCACCCCGCCGGCCGGCTGCTCCCCACCAGCGCGGGCGCCCTGCCCCTGGCCGACTACGTCGTCACGCGCACCGTCGAACTCGTCGTCCACACCGACGATCTCAATGCCGCCGTCCCGGGCCTGGACATCCCCTACGACCGTCAGGCCCTCGCCGCCTGCACCCGGCTGCTCGCCGACGCGCTCGCGGCGAAGGCGCCCGGCGGCTCGACGGAGGTGCGGGTGCCGCCGTACGCGGTCGTGCAGTGCGTGGAAGGTCCGAGGCACACCCGGGGCACCCCGCCCAACGTCGTCGAGACGGACCCGCTCACCTGGATCCGGCTGGCGACCGGGCGGCTGGCCTGGAAACAGGCACTCGAGGACGCGCGGCTCAGCGCCAGCGGCGAGCGCGCGGACCTGTCCCCCCACCTGCCACTGATGACATAAGGGGAACCGATCCCCCCGGGTCCCCCGTCGAAGTGGCATGGACAGGCAGAAGCAGCGCATGACCCTGACGGCCGCCGCCATGCTCGTCCCGCTCATGGCGGCCTGCGGCAGTGAGAAGGCGGACAGCGGCAGCGGTTCGGTCGGTGCCGACAAGCCGGCGGTGACCGGCATGCGATGGAGCGTGGACAGCGTCACCGCGGACGGCAAGACCCAGAAGGCACCCACCGGCGCCCACGTGACCATCGACAAGGGCCGGGCCGAGGGCAGCTTCGGCTGCAACAACTTCGGCGCCGACGCCACCGTCGACGGCGACCGCATCCGGCTCAGCAAGACCATGGCCACGGAGATGGCCTGCGAGAACAAGCCCATGGACTTCGAGGAGACCCTCGCGCGCACGCTCTCCGACCAGGAGTTCAAGGCGAAGGTGGACGGCGACCGCCTCACCCTCACCACCGGCAAGGGCGACACCGTCCGACTCACCAAGGCCAAGGACGCCGAGCTCAGCGGCACCAAGTGGACCGTCACGACCCCGAAGGCCGACGGCCGCGCCCACCTCACCTTCGACGAGAAGAAGGGCACCGTCTCCGGAAGCCTCGGCTGCAACAAGGTCAACGCCAAGGCCACCGTGCGCGACGGCAGCATCACCCTGGGCCCTCCGGCCACGACCCGCATGATGTGCGAAGACTCACTCATGGCCGGCGAGAAGACCCTGCTGCGTCTTTTCGACGGGAAGCTGAAGTACGGAGTCGATCATCGAACTCTGACGCTGACCAGCGAAAACGGAACGAGCGTGCGAGCCGTCGCCGAGCAGTGATCCACCAATAAGTCCGTTATCCCCAATTCGGACCAGTGGTCGACCTCGCCTACACTCGATGACGTGCCACGTGGTGACGGACGACTCAACCACGACCTGCTCCCCGGTGAGAAGGGCCCCCAGGACGCTTGTGGCGTCTTCGGTGTCTGGGCTCCGGGCGAAGAGGTCGCCAAGCTCACGTACTTCGGGCTCTACGCCCTCCAGCATCGAGGCCAGGAATCCGCGGGAATCGCGGTCAGCAACGGCTCTCAGATCCTTGTCTTCAAGGACATGGGCCTGGTCTCCCAGGTCTTCGACGAAACCTCCCTCGGCTCGCTCCAGGGACACATCGCGGTCGGACACGCCCGCTACTCGACCACCGGTGCCTCCGTGTGGGAGAACGCCCAGCCGACGTTCCGTGCCACCGGGCACGGCTCCATCGCGCTCGGCCACAACGGCAACCTGGTCAACACCGCCCAGCTCGCCGAGATGGTCGCCGACCTGCCCAAGCAGGAGGGCGGCCGCACCCCGCGCGTCGCGGCGACGAACGACACCGACCTGCTCACCGCGCTCCTCGCGGCCCAGACGGACGAGGACGGCAAGCCGCTGACCATCGAGGAGGCCGCCCACAGCGTCCTCCCGCAGGTCAAGGGCGCCTTCTCGCTCGTCTTCATGGACGAGCACACGCTGTACGCGGCCCGCGACCCGCAGGGCATCCGCCCGCTGGTCCTCGGCCGCCTGGAGCGCGGCTGGGTCGTGGCCTCCGAGTCCGCGGCCCTCGACATCTGCGGCGCCAGCTTCGTCCGCGAGATCGAGCCGGGCGAGTTCGTCGCCATCGACGAGAACGGCCTGCGCACCTCCCGATTCGCGGAAGCGAAGCCCAAGGGCTGTGTCTTCGAGTACGTGTATCTGGCCCGCCCGGACACCGACATCGCCGGCCGGAACGTCTATCTCTCCCGCGTGGAGATGGGCCGCAAGCTCGCCAAGGAAGCCCCCGCCGAGGCCGACCTCGTCATAGCGACCCCGGAATCCGGCACCCCCGCCGCCATCGGCTACGCGGAGGCGTCCGGCATCCCCTTCGGATCCGGCCTGGTGAAGAACGCCTACGTCGGGCGTACGTTCATCCAGCCCTCGCAGACCATCCGCCAGCTGGGTATCCGCCTCAAGCTGAACCCGCTGAAGGAAGTCATCAAGGGCAAGCGCCTGGTCGTCGTCGACGACTCGATCGTGCGCGGCAACACACAGCGGGCCCTGGTCCGCATGCTCCGCGAGGCCGGCGCCGCCGAGGTCCACATCCGGATCTCCTCGCCCCCCGTGAAGTGGCCCTGCTTCTTCGGCATCGACTTCGCCACCCGCGCCGAGCTCATCGCCAACGGCATGACCGTGGACGAGATCGGCACCTCGATGGGCGCCGACTCCCTGGCGTACATCTCCATCGACGGCATGATCGAGGCGACCACCATCGCCAAGCCGAACCTCTGCCGCGCCTGCTTCGACGGTGAGTACCCGATGGAGCTGCCGGACCCCGAGCTCCTCGGCAAGCAGCTCCTGGAGACCGAGCTGGCCGCCGGCCCGGCCGCCACGGCCGCCGCCGACGCGATCCGCCGCCCGTAGTCAGCCCGTATCACCTGCCGTACGACAGGAAAGCTCTCACAGCCATGTCTGAGACCCACAGTGCCGAGGGCGGCGCCAGCTACGCAGCCGCGGGCGTCGACATCGAAGCCGGCGACCGCGCCGTAGAACTCATGAAGGAGTGGGTGAAGAAGGCCCAGCGCCCCGAGGTCCTCGGCGGCCTCGGCGGCTTCGCCGGCCTCTTCGACGCCTCCGCTCTGAAGAACTACGAGCGTCCCCTGCTCGCCTCCGCCACGGACGGCGTCGGCACCAAGGTCGACATCGCCCGCCAGCTCGGGATCTACGACACGATCGGCCACGACCTGGTCGCCATGGTCATGGACGACATCGTGGTCTGCGGCGCCGAGCCGCTGTTCATGACCGACTACATCTGCGTCGGCAAGGTCCACCCCGAGCGCGTCGCCGCCATCGTCAAGGGCATCGCCGAAGGCTGTGTGCTGGCCGGCTGCGCCCTGGTCGGCGGCGAGACCGCCGAGCACCCGGGCCTGCTCGGCGAGGACGACTTCGACGTCGCCGGCGCCGGTACGGGTGTCGTGGAGGCCGACCGGCTGCTGGGCGCGGATCGTATCCGTACGGGTGACGCGGTGATCGCCATGGCGGCCTCCGGTCTTCACTCGAACGGGTACTCCCTCGTCCGCCACGTCCTGCTGAACCAGGCCGGTCTCGCGCTGGACACCCACATCGACGAGCTCGGCCGCACCCTCGGCGAGGAGCTGCTGGAGCCGACGAAGATCTACTCGCTGGACTGTCTGGCCCTGATGCGCACCACCGAGGTGCACGCCTTCAGCCACATCACCGGCGGCGGACTCGCGGCGAACCTCGCCCGGGTGATCCCGGACGGCCTGCACGCGATCGTCGACCGCTCCACCTGGACCCCGGCCCCGATCTTCGACCTCGTCGGCCGGACGGGTCAGGTCGAGCGCCTGGAGCTGGAGAAGACCCTGAACATGGGCGTGGGCATGATCGCGATCGTGCCGCAGGAGTCCACGGACGTGGCCCTGGCGACCCTGGCCGACCGCGGTGTGGACGCCTGGGTGGCAGGCGAGATCACGGACCGGGGCGAGCACACCACCGGCGCCGCCCTGATCGGTGACTACGCGAACTGAGGCACCGGGGGTGGTAACCCTGCGGGCAGCACAGAACCCGGTCGGTGACCGGAGTCACCGACCGGGTGAGTGCTCAGTGCAGGGTCAAGCGCCGCGACGGTGTTGCGAGGACTGGTCGTCCTCGTCCTCGTCGTCGTCCTCATAGAGGTCGGCGTACCGTGCGTACAGGTCCTCATCCTGATCATCGTCTTCAACCACCGGCTCGCCGTTAGGCGGCTGCGGATTCGAAGGCGATGCACCCAGCTCCTCGGCCAGGCGTGAGAGGTCAGTCCCACCGCTGTTGTACTTCAGCTGGCGGGCGACCTTCGTCTGCTTGGCCTTGGCCCGGCCGCGCCCCATGGCTCGACCCCCTCAACGACGGGGCTCGACGGCCCCAGAGTCTTGACACGCGTTCATGGTCCGGCACGGACTCTCCGCGGAGAGACCGTGTCCGTAGGGCTTCCACGGTACCTGAGCCCGCGCCCATACGGTACGTCGCCCGCATGACGTGCCCGCGCCCAGGACCCTCGAGGCGCCCCGTCCTCGCTGGTCAACCGCGATTTTAACCACTTATCGGCGGTCGACCCGCCGGTAGAAGTGAGAGTTCTCTCTAACTGCCCACCGACGGGTACCGGCCAAACGTACGAGACCCCTCCGGGTCAGTCCCGTATCCGCCTCCGGTTCAGCGCGCCCGGCGGGCCATGGCCGCGTCGTGCATCCGCTGCTCGGCGATCCGGTCGGCCGCGGCGGCCGGCGGAATGCCGTCCTCCTTCGCACGTGCGAATATGGCCAGCGTCGTGTCGTAGATCTTCGCCGCCTTGGCCTTGCACCGTTCGAAGTCGAAGCCGTGCAGCTCGTCGGCCACCTGGATGACCCCGCCGGCGTTCACCACGTAGTCCGGCGCGTAGAGGATCCCGCGGTCGGCGAGGTCCTTCTCCACACCCGGGTGGGCGAGCTGGTTGTTGGCGGCCCCGCAGACCACCTCGGCGGTCAGCACGGGCACGGTGTCGTCGTCCAGGGCGCCGCCGAGCGCGCAGGGGGCGTAGATGCTCAGCCCGTCGACCCGGATCAGCTCCGCGGTGTCCTTGACGGCGATCACGTCCCGGTGCCGCTCGGTGACCCGCCGCACGGCGTCCTCGCGCACGTCCGTGACGAAGACCTCGGCGCCCTCCTTCACCAGGTGCTCCACCAGGTGGTGGCCGACCTTGCCGACACCGGCGATGCCGACCCGCTTCGCGCGCAGCGTCGGGTCGCCCCACAGGTGCTGGGCGGAGGCGCGCATGCCCTGGTAGACGCCGTAGGCGGTGAGGACGGAGGAGTCCCCGGCGCCGCCGTTCTCGGGGGAGCGGCCGGTCGTCCAGCGGCACTCGCGGGCCACGACGTCCATGTCGGCGACGTACGTACCGACGTCGCAGGCGGTGACGTAGCGGCCGCCGAGGGAGGCCACGAAGCGGCCGTAGGCGAGCAGCAGCTCCTCGCTCTTGATCCGCTCCGGGTCGCCGATGATCACGGCCTTGCCGCCGCCGTGGTCGAGACCGGCCATGGCGTTCTTGTACGACATCCCGCGCGCGAGGTTCAGCGCGTCGGCGACGGCCTCGGCCTCGTTGGCGTACGGGTAGAAGCGCGTACCGCCGAGCGCGGGGCCCAGGGCGGTGGAGTGGAGGGCGATGACGGCCTTGAGGCCGCTCGCGCGGTCCTGGCAGAGCACGACTTGCTCATGACCCCCCTGGTCCGAGTGGAACAGGGTGTGCAGTACATCAGCAGGCGCGCCGGCTACGTCGGTCACTGTGGTGACTCCTGAGTAAGTTGCGGCGGGTGGGGCTGGGCTCCCGTATGGGTGGCGGGAGCTGTTGAGCATGAGATTAGAGCCTGGTGCGCCCATCGGAGGCACCGCGCACAGGATCCCCTCCGTGCGGAGTACAGCCGTGCGACGATTTGCATAGTCTTCCCGTGCGTTCGTGAGTGGGTTCGGCAGGTTTTCGCGACGGAGCGCGGGGGAGGGAGCAGGCGTGCCCAAGGTGTCCTCGGTGATCGTCCCCTACGCGACCTACCTGCGCGTGTACGAACCGCTGGCCGCCTTCCCCGAACCGGAGCGCGGCCACTGGGCCCGCTACGCGCGCCGTACGGACCGTCCCTCGTACCAGGACGAACTCCGTCGTGCCCTGGCCGACTTGGCGCCCACCCCGCCGGTCCCGGTGCCGGTGCACGAGAGCGAGGACGCCTTCGTGCTCGACGTCGACGGCGTCGTCTGCGTCTGTCCCTGGCGCACCCGGCTGCGCGGCTGGCAGGCCCTGGACGAGCTCTCCGAGGAGCTCCCGCAGCCGGTCCTGGACGCGGTCCTGCCGCCCTTCCTGCGGGACCAGGCCACCCAGGACTACGAGCGCTGGCTGGCGATCAACCCGGACGCCCGGCCGTGGATCCGTACGGCGACCTGGCAGGTGCCGATCAACTGGTTCGTGCTGGTCTCCGACGAGGAGCGTGAGTACGACAAGGGCGCCTCGGTCGACAGCCCGCCCGTGCTGCGCTACCGCACCCCGATGGTCCAGGCCCGGCGGCGCGTGGCCCGGGGTCTGCGGGCCCTGAAGGAGGCCATGGACGAGGGGCCGCTGATCGACGGCCTGGTGGACGTCGGACGCTGGCTGGAGGAGTTCCACCCGCGCTCGCTCGTGGAGCTGGACTACGGCGGTCTGGTGCACGCCGTGCCCGCCGGGGCGCTGGAGGACGACCACTCGGCGGCGGACGTGGCCGAGGGGATCGCCGCGCTGCGCCGGGGCGACGGGACGGCCGCGGGGGCGGCGTACGCGCGGCTGGTCGAGCGGTGGCGTTCCGTGCGGGATCTTCGGTCGGCCAACTGACCTCTGACCTTGTGATCCCTACGGACGGCTCGCGGTCGGTCACGAACTGACGTTTGACGAACCGCCCGATTTGAGGTTTTGTCCTCGCACCGACTTCCTGAAGCGGACTGTGCGTTTCCTGAGGCTTCGTCAACAAGGGACGTAGGACCCGATCCGGGCGTACCTCTCAAGTTGGCCAAGCGTGACGGACTACACGTACGTGGCTCTTGCGCCCCTTGCCCCTCCTCATGCCAAAATAGGACAAGGAGTCCGGGGGGCTCCTTCCGTCCCGTAGTGCTGCACTATGGGCGGAATCTCAGCATTGCACGCTTTGGGGGGTCTTGTGACTCCTGATCGCCGCTGTGACTGATCGTCACAGCGGCGTGACTGTCCGCTATGGCATGGTCCATCGGCTTCCGTCGCTGATGAACACCTGGAGGGGCAATTCCATCGGTTTGGCCGACGAGGCTGGACGGATGGTGTAGTTGTAGTGCCGAGGACAAGCCGTTCGTCCTATAACCGACTCGACTCGCGTCCGCCATTTCGGGCAACGCGGGTCAAGGTGCAGAATTTAGAGGAAAGAACCGAGAAGGTTCGGTTCTCCCGAGGAGGCCGCTCATGACCGCTCGCACCCCTGATGCCGAGCCGCTGCTGACCCCGGCTGAGGTCGCCACCATGTTCCGTGTGGACCCGAAGACGGTCACGCGGTGGGCGAAGGCCGGCAAGCTCACGTCGATCCGCACGCTCGGCGGGCATCGGCGCTACCGCGAGGCTGAGGTCCGCGCTCTGCTCGCGGGCATTCCGCAGCAGCGCAGCGAGGCCTGAACAATTGAATACCGGACAAACCGGCTGGTCCCCCACTGGCCGCGGCGTCCGGAACCCTAGCTCCAAGCGACGCGGGTCCTGCCCCAACAGGCCCCACGCCCAAGCCAGTCAGAGCTTCGCAGGCACGTAACAGGGTGCGTCGTAGATCGCGTTGGACTCCGCCGGGTCCAGCGCGATCTTTTTTGTGCGCCGACCGCCGGTCTGCCGGGCCTGCTGTGAGTGGCCTTGTCGGAGTCTGGGGAGGGGTGTCGGATCTCCTGTGTGCGGCACTCCGGGTGGGGTGCAATTGCACATATTAAATTGACCTGTTGTAGGTGGGGTGTAAATACCGCACTTTCCAAAACTCATGCAGTGACACCCGTCACATACCAATCGGCTTGTTAGGCCTGACGCGGGTGCGGTAGTGGAGCCTCCGGCTCCAGCACCCCATGCTCAGACGGGTGTTGGGGCCGGCCCGGAGCGGTCTCCATCGCCAGCCGCAGCAGGTGGTGGCAGATCGGGCAGTGACGTGTGAGGTGCCGGTACGACGACGCGGCCGACAGATGCGCGCGGAGCAGGGCCCGCGTCTCGTGCCTAGCCGATGCCGCCATACGCCACCTCCAGGAGGCCGCACGGGGAACGGCCCTGGTTTCTGGGTACCGAGCGAACGAGAGCCCGTCAAGACGGCGTGAGGGAGCCCGAGTGGCTTTCACGGAGGCCAGGGCGCACGAAAAAGAGCCCGGATCCGAAGATCCGGGCTCTTTACTGCGGTCCTGACGGGATTTGAACCCGCGGCCTCC
The DNA here is from genome assembly GCF_056433405.1 of Streptomyces sp. NPDC044719. NCBI lineage: Bacteria > Bacillati > Actinomycetota > Actinomycetes > Kitasatosporales > Streptomycetaceae > Streptomyces > Streptomyces sp. NPDC044719. The sequence goes on along the minus strand of NZ_JBWKHE010000003.1, from coordinate 44,531 downwards.
ACCTTGACAGGGTGGCGAGCACTCCAAACTGCTCCACAGGACCAGGTTTCGCAGTGCGATTCTTGCGTTGCGCTGCGAGAAGAGACTGTACAGGAGGGGTGGGGCCCTGCGCGAACTCACCCCACGTGCACGGGCGATTACGGCACTTCCGCGTCGATCGCCTTGACGATCCGCTTGTCGGAGACGGGGTACGCCGTCCCCAGCGCATGGGCGAAGTAGCTGACCCGGAGCTCCTCGATCATCCAGCGGATGTCCAGGACCGACGAGGGGACCGGCCGGCCCTGCGGCATCTGCTCCAGCAGCCAGGCGTACTCGTCCTGCATCTCGTGGACCTTCTGCATCCGCGTCGTGTCCCGCTGGACGTTCGCCGGCATCTGCTGCAGCCGCCGGTCCGCCGCCACCAGATAGCGCATCAGGTCCGGCTGGCGCCGCAGCCCCGCCTCCGTCACGAAACCCGGCTTCACGAGGGCGTCCAGATGCTTGCGCACGTCCTGGAGGTTCGGCAGCAGCGCCGGGCTGCGTACGCCCTTCAGACGGCGCTCACAGGCCTGCCAGGCGGCCAGGACCTGCTGCACCTGGCCCACCGTACGGACCGTGGTGTCGACGATCTCCGCGCGGACCTTGTCGTACAGCTTCCGGTAGGACTCCTCGTCCCACGCCGGCCCGCCGAAGTCCGCGATCAGCTTGTCGGCGGCCGCCATCGCGCAGTCGTCGAACAGGCCCTGGATGGAGCCGTGCGGATTCGCCGACAGTGCCAGCTTCTGCGCGTTCGTCAGCTTCTCGGAGGCGAACTTCGCCGGGTTCACCGGGATGTTGCGGAGGATCAGGCGGCGCGTGCCCTTCCACATGGCCTGTGCCTGCTCCGCCTCCGTGTCGAAGAGGCGTACGGAGACCGTGTCACCGTCGTCGACCAGCGCCGGATACGCCTTCACCGGCTGGCCGGCCCGCCGGGTCTCGAAGACACGGGTGAGCGTGCCGATCGTCCAGTCGGTGAGGCCCTGGCGCTCCAGGGACTCGCCGCCCTGGCGTTCCGCGGTGGCCGCCGCGGCCTGGGAGAGGGCCTTGCGGGCCTTCGGCCGCAGCTGCAGCTTCAGTGCCTCCAGGTCCTTGTCCTCCGCGAGCTTGCGGCGCCGCTCGTCGACGATCCGGAACGTGACCTTGAGGTGGTCGGGGACCTTGGACCAGTCGAAGTCGTCCGCCTCGAACGGGACGCCGACCATGCGCCGCAGTTCGCGGGTCATCGTGGTCGTGAGCGGTTCCTGGAGCGGGACCGCGCTGTCCAGGAACGCCTTCGCGTAGTTCGGCGCGGGGACGTAGTGGCGGCGGATCGGCTTGGGCAGGGACCGGATGAGCTCCATGACGACTTCTTCCCGCAGGCCCGGGATCTGCCAGTCGAAGCCCTCGTCCGTGACCTGGTTGAGGACCTGGAGCGGGATGTGGACGGTCACGCCGTCGGCGTCCGCGCCCGGCTCGAACTGGTACGTCACACGGAACTTGAGGTTCCCCTGGCGCCAGGAGTCCGGGTAGTCGGCCTTGGTGACCTCGCTCGCCTTCTCGTTGATGAGCATCTCGCGCTCGAAGTCGAGGAAGTCGGGCTGCTCGTGCCGCTTGCGCTTCCACCAGGAGTCGAAGTGGGCGCCGGAGACGACGTGTTCGGGGATCTTCTGGTCGTAGAAGTCGAACAGCGTCTCGTCGTCGACCAGGATGTCCCGGCGCCGGGCCCGGTGCTCCAGCTCCTCGACCTCGGTGAGGAGCCTGCGGTTGTCCGAGAAGAACTTGTGGTGCGTGCGCCAGTCGCCCTCGACGAGCGCGTTCCGGATGAACAGCTCGCGGCTGACCTCCGGGTCGATCCGGCCGTAGTTGACCTTGCGCTGCGCCACGATCGGTACGCCGTACAGCGTGACCTTCTCGTAGGCCATCACCGCGGCCTGGTCCTTCTCCCAGTGCGGTTCGCTGTAGGTGCGCTTGAGGAGGTGGGCGGCGAGGGGTTCGACCCACTCGGGCTCGATCTTCGCGTTGACGCGGGCCCAGAGGCGGGACGTCTCGACCAGTTCGGCGGACATCACGAAGCGCGGGGGCTTCTTGAAGAGGGCCGAGCCGGGGAAGACCGCGAACTTGGCGTTCCGCGCCCCCAGGTACTCGTTCTTGCCTGTGTTCCTCCCGCCCTCCCCACCGGCGTCCTTCACGTCCTTCATGCCGATGTGGGAGAGCAGGCCCGCGAGGAGGGAGACGTGGATGCGGTCGGCCGGGGCGTCGTCCTCGTTGAGGTGGATGCCCATCTGCTTCGCGACCGTGCGCAACTGGCTGTAGATGTCCTGCCATTCGCGGATGCGAAGGAAGTTGAGGTACTCCTGCTTGCACATCCGGCGGAAGGAGGACGAGCCCCGCTCCTTCTGCTGCTCGCGGACGTAGCGCCAGAGGTTGAGGAAGGCCAGGAAGTCGCTGGTCTCGTCCTTGAAACGGGCGTGCTGCTGGTCGGCCTGCGCCTGTTTGTCGGAGGGGCGCTCGCGCGGATCCTGGATGGACAGCGCGGCGGCTATGACCATGACCTCGCGGACACAGCCGTTGCGGTCGGCCTCCAGCACCATTCGGGCCAGCCGGGGGTCGACCGGCAGCTGGGCGAGCTTGCGGCCGGTCTGCGTGAGCCGCTTGCGCAGATCCTTCTGGGCCGGGTCGAAGGCGCCGAGCTCCTGGAGGAGCTGCACGCCGTCGCGGATGTTGCGGTGGTCCGGCGGGTCGATGAAGGGGAACTTCTCGATGTCGCCGAGGCCGGCCGCGGTCATCTGCAGGATGACGGAGGCGAGGTTCGTACGGAGGATCTCCGCGTCCGTGAACTCCGGGCGGGCGTTGAAGTCGTCCTCGCTGTAGAGGCGGATGCAGATGCCGTCGGACGTACGGCCGCAGCGGCCCTTGCGCTGGTTGGCGCTGGCCTGGGAGACCGGCTCGATGGGGAGGCGCTGGACCTTGGTGCGGTGGCTGTAGCGGGAGATCCGCGCGAAGCCCGGGTCGATGACGTACTTGATGCCCGGGACGGTGAGGGAGGTCTCGGCGACGTTGGTCGCCAGAACGATCCTGCGTCCGGTGTGCGGCTGGAAGACACGGTGCTGCTCGGCGTGGGACAGCCGGGCGTAGAGGGGCAGGATCTCGGTGAATCTGTACTGCTTCTTCGTCAGCGCGTCGGCCGTGTCCCGGATCTCCCGCTCGCCGGAGAGGAAGACGAGGATGTCGCCCTTGCCCTCCCTCTGAAGCTCCTCGACGGCGTCGGTGATCGCGGTGATCTGGTCGCGGTCGGCGTCGTCGGAGTCCTCTTCGAGGAGCGGCCGGTAGCGCACCTCCACGGGGTACGTACGGCCGCTGACCTCGATGATCGGGGCGTCGCCGAAGTGCCGGGAGAAGCGCTCGGGGTCGATGGTGGCCGAGGTGATGACGACCTTGAGGTCGGGCCGCTTCGGCAGCAGCTGGGCCAGGTAGCCCAGCAGGAAGTCGATGTTGAGGGACCGCTCGTGGGCCTCGTCGATGATGATCGTGTCGTAGGCGCGCAGCTCGCGGTCGGTCTGGATCTCGGCGAGCAGGATGCCGTCCGTCATCAGCTTGACGAAGGTGGCCTCCGGGTCGACCTGGTCGGTGAAACGGACCTTCCAGCCGACGGCCCCGCCGAGCGGGGTGTCCAGCTCCTCCGCCACGCGCTCGGCGACGGTGCGGGCGGCGATACGACGGGGCTGGGTGTGCCCGATCATGCCGCGGACGCCTCGCCCGAGCTCCATGCAGATCTTCGGGATCTGCGTGGTCTTCCCGGAACCGGTCTCACCGGCGACGATCACGACCTGGTGGTCGCGGATGGCGTCGGCGATCGCGTCCTTCTTCTGGCTGACCGGCAGCTGCTCGGGGTACGTGACCTCGGGCACACGGGTGCGCCGCCCGGCCATGCGCTCCTCGGCCTTGGCGACCTCCGCCTCGATCTCGGCGAGCACGGCGGCCTGGGCCTCCGGCTTACGGATCTTGCGCGCACCTTCGAGCCTGCGGCCGAGCCGGTGCGCGTCGCGCAGGGACAGCTCGGTCAGGCGGGGGGCGAGGGCGCCGAGGGCGGGGGCGGAGTGCGTAGACATACGGGATCCAGGATCTCATCCCCGGGAAATCCGTGGCGAACAGTTTTGTCCCGGCGCCGCGGCAGGGGACGGCCGGCCCTCCGTGTCCGGCGCGGAGTGAGGTTTGACCGTTTCTCGTTCGGGCGGGGATTGCATGGCGGGGAGGCCGTACGGCAGTCGCTCACGATGGGAGGGCCTCCCGTCCCATGTCCAAAGCCACCGAAGTCCTGATCGTGGGTGCCGGTCCCACCGGTCTGATGCTCGCCGGAGACCTGGCCGCGGCGGGCGTCTCCGTCACCGTGCTCGAGCGCCGCACCGAGAGGTCGCGGCTGACCCGCGCCTTCGCGGTCCATGCCCGGACGCTGGAGCTGCTGGACGCCCGGGGCATCGCCGACGAACTCGTCGCCGGCGGTGTCCAGATCGGCAAGCTCCAGATGATCGGGGACGCTCAGCTGGATCTGCGGCGGCTGCCGAGCAGATTCCCGTTCATGCTGCTGACCCCTCAGTACGCGACCGAGGCGGTGCTGGCGAAACGGGCCGAGGCGCTCGGGGCCGAGGTGGTGGCCGGCGCGGAGGTCACCGGGGTCGAGCAGGACGCCGACGGCGTGAGCGTCACCGTGCGCCGGTCCCACGGCGCACCCCGGACTCGCCGCGCCCGTTACCTGGTCGGCGCGGACGGCATGAACAGTGTCGTGCGGCGGGAGCTGGGGTTTCCGTTCCCCGGCCGGGCCGCCCTGCGCTCGGTGATGCTCGCCGATGTCCGGCTGGCCGTGCCGCAGGCCATGCCGGTGGCGAACGCGGTCCGGGAGGGGATCGCCTTCGTCTCCCCGCTGGGCGACGGCTGGCACCGGGTGGTCGCCTGGGACCGCGACAGGCAGTTGCCGGTCGAGGCTCCTCTCGATCTGGAGGACGTACGGACGATCACCCGCAAGGCCCTCGGGACCGACTTCGGCATGCACGACCCGCGCTGGCTCTCCCGCTTCCAGACCGACGAACGCCAGGCGCCGCGGTACCGGCTCGGGCGGGTACTGCTCGCGGGCGACGCCGCGCATGTGCACTCTCCGGCCGGTGGTCAGGGCATGAACACCGGCCTGCAGGACGCCGCCAATCTCGCCTGGCGGCTGGCGGCGGTGGTACGCGGGTGGGCGCCGGAGCGGCTGCTCGACGGTTATCAGGCCGAGCGGCACCCGATCGGGCGGGAAGTGATCCGGGACAGCGGCAGGATGATGCGGCTGGCGCTGATCCATTCGCCCGTGCTGAGCACCGCCATGAACCTGCTCTCGCGTGCCGCCGCCGCCATTCCACCCGTGGCCGACCGTCTGGCGGCCAAGGCGACGGGTCTCGCCATCTCCTACCCGGCACCCTCCGGTGCCCACCCGCTCACCGGCCGCCGCGCTCCCGACCTGGAACTGGCCCCGAGCCCCGGCCCCGGCTCGCCTACGCGGCTGTACGAGGCACTGCGCGCCTGCCGTTTCGTGCTCATCAGCAGTTTTCCCGAGGTGACGGGCTGGGAGGGCCGGACGATCACCGTCACCCCGGCCGCCCGCTCGAAGGCCCCGGCGGTGCTGCTGGTCCGGCCGGACGGCTACATCGCGTGGGCCGCGGACGACCACGACCACGACGCACTGCTGACCGCCCTGACCACCTGGGCCGGCCCTCGGCAGGACGTGGCGTCGACATGAGCCAGGCCAGGAGCAGGACATGACTGAGCCCCCTCCGGCGATGCTGGAGGGGGCTCATGCCCTTGAAGGGCTGCGGTGGCTGGGGCCGGGGTCGAACCGGCGACCTTCCGCTTTTCAGGCGGACGCTCGTACCAACTGAGCTACCCAGCCACGAGGTTTCACGTGAAACCTCAGCGGTCCTGACGGGATTTGAACCCGCGGCCTCCACCTTGACAGGGTGGCGAGCACTCCAAACTGCTCCACAGGACCAAGCGTGTCGTACGACAGTGTCGCACATGGTGGTGCGTGCCCCCAACGGGATTCGAACCCGTGCTACCGCCTTGAAAGGGCGGCGTCCTAGGCCGCTAGACGATGAGGGCTATCGGCCCGCCTGCGCGCTTCTCAGCGCGTCGGGGACGTGAGAAGCATATGGGATGGCGGGAGCTATCGCCAAAACGGTTTAGGGGGAGGCGGAGGGGGTGCCCTCCGTGGGGGTGCTCGGGGAGCTCGGTGACGGGCTCGCGCCGGGCTGGTTCTCCTCCGGCAGATGGCGGCTGACCTCGGCCGTCGTGAGGCCGAGGCCGCCCAGCTCGATCTCGTCCCAGGCCTGGAGGTGGCGGGAGTCCCGGTCGAAGTACAGGATCGACGCCTCGATGGGGTCCGGATGCTTGCCCTCGATGGCGCGCAGGCCACTGCCGCCGGTGGAGCCCTCGATGCGCAGTCGGGTGCCGTACTTCAGGACCTCCGTCTCGTCGTGGTGCAAGTGACCGGCCAGGACCAGGGGGACCTCGCCGTCGACCTCGCGGGCCGCCGCCGGTTCGTGGGCGACGGCGACGTCCACCGGGGTGCCGGCCGTGCGCTGGTCGCGCAGGGCCGTCGCCAGCCGGGCACCCGCCAGCTCCTGGGACTGTGCGGCGCCGAGCTGCTTTGAGCGGTCCGGAGTGAACTGCGGATCACCGATGCCCGCGAAACGCAGGCCCTTGATCGTCGTCGCCCGGCCGTTGTCCAGGACGTGGACGTTCTTCAGGTCCTCCATATAGCGCTGGGTGAGCATCGAGTCGTGGTTGCCGCGGACCCAGACATAGGGCGCCCCGAGGTCCTCGATGGGGTCCAGGAAGCCGTTCTCGGCTGCCGTTCCGTGGTCCATCGTGTCGCCCGAGTCGACGATCACGTCCACCTTGTACTGCTCCACGAGCGAGGCGATGATCTTCCAGCTCGCCGGGTTGAGGTGGATGTCGGAGACATGCAGGACCCGGATGGTGGACGGGTCGGGCGCATAGGCCGGGAGTGTCGAGGTGGCGTCGTAGAGCTTGGTCACGTTGGTGACCAGGCGGGCCAATTCCTTCTGGTAGACGTCGAATTCGGTGACGATGCTGCGCGCGTTGCCGACCAGGGAGGGGGCCGAGGTGAGCAGGCCGGAGAACTTGGGCTCCAGGACGGAGTCGGGGCGCCAGGTGGCGTAGGCCGTGCCGCCCGAGGCGGCGAGGAGGGTGAGGGCGAGGCCGCCCGCGGCCAGGGCGCGGCGGGGGCGGCGGTAGACCGCGAGGCCGAGGGCGGTGGCGCCGGCGACGACGGCGACGCTCGAGCGGACGGCCAGGTCGAGAGTGCCGCGGCCGACGTCCTCGGTGACCTCGTCCTGGAGGCCGGAGAGCCGTTCGGGGTGGTCGACCAAGGCCTGCGAGCGATCCGGGTCGAGCTGGTCGACGTTCACGTCCAGGCGGACGGGGGCGTTGTGGCTGTCCAGCGCCAGGGCGCCCAGCGGTGAGACGTTGATCTTGGTGCCGCCGGTGAAGGAGGGGCGCAGGGTCATGGTGGTGTTCATGGGGCCGACCGGGACCCGGACGTTGCCCACGACCAGCAGGCCCAGCCAGGCGCCGAGGAGGACGACGGCCACGAGTCCGGCCGCCCGGGCCCACGGATGCGGCTGCCGTACGAGCTCGATCGTGGTGGGCGCCTGGCGGGAGCGGTAGCGACGGGCCAGGGCGCGCGCGGGCTTGCGGATCGGGTTCAGGACACTCAGGACTGCGGCGGGGACGCGGGCCATTGATCCCGTATGCCCAAGTCCCGGGCCTGATATGCGACGCCGGATGGCTCTCGTACGGCCGGGTCGTGGCCGACAATGGGCCTGTGCTGGAGATGACGCGCGAGGAGTTCGAGGAACTGGTCGCCGAGGCGCTCGACCGGATTCCGCCGGAGCTGACCCGACTGATGGACAACGTCGCGGTGTTCGTCGAGGACGAGCCGCCGGCGGACGATCCCGAGCTGCTCGGGCTGTACGAGGGGACCCCGCTGACCGACCGGGGGGAGTGGTACGCCGGTGTATTGCCGGACCGGATCACGATCTACCGGAACCCGACCCTGCGGATGTGCGAGTCGCGGGAGGACGTCGTCGCGGAGACGGAGGTCACCGTGGTGCACGAGATCGCGCACCACTTCGGCATCGACGACGAGCGCCTTCACGCCCTGGGCTACGGCTGAGCGTGATGTGAACGCGGGGCGCGTGTCCTCTTGTGGGCGGCGGGAGTTGAAGGTGTTGACTCCATCACCCTTCCCGGAGGTGGCCCCGTGCGCCCCTTGTACGTACCCGTCCGCCTGGCCGCCACGGTCGTGGCCGTCGCCGCTGCCGCCGGCTGCATGAGCGTCGGCGACGACGGCGCGGGCGGGAGTGCCAAGCCGTCGCACTCCGCGGGGCAGCGCGGCGGGGAGGCGCCCGACGGCGGGCCGGCGGTGTCGGGCGGCGCTGGCGGGGCCGATGCGGCGGCGGCCGACGGCAAGCACGGGCGGGGCAAGGGGAAGAAGGGCGGGAAGGGCGAGCGCGGCAGGCACGGGGAGTCGGCGGCTCCCGAGGCGTCGCCGTCCACCGCGGTGAGCGCGTCCGCGCCGGGCGGCGGCAAGCCGGGGAAGCCCGCCAAGCCGACGCCGAAGCCGCCGGCGCCGCCCACTCCCACCCGGACGGTCGAACCGGAGCCCACTCCGACACCGCCCGAGCCGACGGCATCTCCCGAGCCGACTCCGGAGCCTTCGTCGTCGGCGCACGAGCCGCCCGGGCCGCAGCTGGCGCAGCGGGAGCCGGCCCCGGAGGCGGGCGAACCGGCGTAGCACTGCGGTGAGCTGCGTCACGGCGGGGACTTGGCGGGAACAGGGTGTGGGGGTGGTGGGTTGGAAACGGCGGGAGGTTCTCCGGGCCAGTGGCCGACGGAGGGCGTCCCGGTCTGTCTCCTGTGGAGTCCGGTTTGCCTTGCGGGGCCCGGAGTGCGTATGGTGGCAGATCGTTTGATCCCATTCTTGCCCGGCGCCACTACAGAGCGCGCCGTGTGGCGCGTACTCTCCTTTGCCGTGGTGGACCGCATTGAGGCGGTCGTATTGCGAATCGCGAATCACGGAGTTGACGGGCGCGTGCCGATCGAGACTCCGGAAGGTTTCGCATTCGCATGTCCATCGCCAGTACTGATCACGTCGTCGTGCCCGAGAACGAGGCAGCCGACGTCACCCCCGAAGTGACTTTCGCCGACCTCGGCCTGCCCGAGGGCGTCGTGCGCAAGCTCGCACAGAACGGCGTGACCACCCCCTTCCCCATCCAGGCCGCGACCATTCCGGACGCCCTGGCCGGCAAGGACATCCTCGGCCGTGGCCGCACCGGCTCCGGCAAGACCCTCTCCTTCGGTCTGCCGACCCTGGCGACGCTCGCCGGCGGCCGCACCGAGAAGCACAAGCCGCGCGCCGTCATCCTCACGCCGACCCGTGAGCTCGCCATGCAGGTCGCCGACGCGCTCCAGCCCTACGGCGATGTCATGGGGCTGAAGATGAAGGTCGTCTGCGGCGGTACGTCGATGGGCAACCAGATCTACGCCCTGGAGCGGGGCGTCGACATCCTGGTCGCCACCCCGGGCCGGCTGCGCGACATCATCAACCGCGGCGCCTGCTCGCTGGAGAACGTGCAGATCGCCGTTCTCGACGAGGCCGACCAGATGTCCGACCTGGGCTTCATGCCCGAGGTCACCGAGCTGCTGGACCAGGTTCCGGCGGGCGGCCAGCGGATGCTGTTCTCCGCGACCATGGAGAACGAGATCAAGACCCTGGTCGACCGGTACCTGAACAACCCGGTCAGCCACGAGGTCGACGCCGCCCAGGGCGCCGTCACGACCATGTCGCACCACATCCTCATCGTGAAGCCCAAGGACAAGGCGCCGGTCACCGCGGCCATCGCCTCCCGCAAGGGCCGCACGATCATCTTCGTCCGCACCCAGCTGGGCGCCGACCGCGTCGCCGAGCAGCTGCGCGACGCCGGTGCGAAGGCCGACGCGCTGCACGGCGGCATGACCCAGGGCGCGCGGACGCGGACGCTGGCCGACTTCAAGGACGGCTACGTCAACGTCCTGGTCGCCACGGATGTCGCCGCGCGCGGTATCCACGTCGACGGCATCGACCTGGTGCTGAACGTGGACCCGGCCGGGGACCACAAGGACTACCTGCACCGGGCGGGCCGTACGGCGCGTGCCGGCCGCACGGGCACCGTCGTCTCCCTCTCGCTCCCGCACCAGCGGCGTCAGATCTTCCGGCTGATGGAGGACGCGGGCGTCGACGCCACGCGCCACATCATCCAGGGCGGCGCGGCCTTCGACCCGGAGGTCGCCGAGATCACCGGCGCCCGGTCGATGACCGAGGTCCAGGCCGAGTCCGTGGGCAACTCCGCGCAGCAGGCCGAGCGCGAGGTGGCCCAGCTCACCAAGGAGCTGGAGCGGGCGCAGCGGCGTGCGACCGAGCTGCGTGAGGAGGCCGACCGGCTGCTCGCGCGGGTCGCGCGTGAGCGGGGCGAGGAGCCCGCGGCCGCCGGTGAGTCCGGCTCGGCCGTGGACGTTCCGGCCGGTGTCGAGGTCTCGGTGCCGGAGCAGCCGACCGCGCAGGACGTCGCGCGCGAGGAGCGCGCCGAGTCCTCCCCGTCGTACGAGCGCCGGGAGCGGCGCGAGGAGCGTGGCGGCGGCTTCGGGCGTGACCGGTACGCCGACCGGGAGCGGTCCTTCGACCGTGACCGTGGTGGCGACCGTGGTGGCCGGTCCTTCGACCGTGACCGCGGTGGCGACCGTGGTGGCCGTTCGTTCGAGCGGCGTGACGAGCGTGGGGGCGGTTTCAACCGGGACCGTGACCGTGACCGCGGTGGTGACCGTGGTGGGCGTTCCTTCGACCGCGACCGTGGTTTCCGTCGGGACGACCGGGGTGACCGGGGCGAGCGCGGGGGCTTCCGGCGTGACGACCGCGGCGGGCGGTCCTTCGACCGTGACCGCGGTGGTGACCGTGGCGGCCGTTCGTTCGAGCGGCGTGACGAGCGTGGGGGCGGTTTCAACCGGGACCGTGACCGTGGCGGCTTCCGCCGCGACGAGCGCGGTGGGCACCGTGGCAGCGACCGTCCCTTCAACCGGGACCGCCGGGACGACCGTCCGGGCTACCGCTCCGGCGGGCACGACCGCCCGAACGGCCGTCGTGACGACCACCGAGGCGGGGGCTCCTTCGGCCGCCGCGAGGACAAGCCGCGCTGGAAGCGCAACGGCTGACGCATAGCAGTGTGGAGCGCCGTGGTCCCGCCCCGACGGGCGGACCACGGCGCTCTGCTTTGCGTCCCGTACGGTGGTGTGTGACCGTCACGTTCCGATACCCGATCGGAGACTCGCCGTCCTGCGGCTATGCTCGTGGGGGCAACATCACCTGGGCCCTTAGCTCAATTGGCAGAGCAGTGGACTTTTAATCCATTGGTTGTGGGTTCGAGTCCCACAGGGCCTACGGCTGGTAGGCAGGGGATATGCCCTCTGACCTGCTACGCAGCGCCTGAGTCGGCTTCGGCCGGGTCGGGCGCTGCTGCGTTTTCAACCGTTGCTCCCGCCTCGCCGAGTGTCAGCAGAAGAAGGGGCGGCCCGGGTCGTTGGCCCAGAAGGAAAGGAAGGACCAGGTCTGCGCTCCGATACGTCCGTCGACGACGATTTCGGCGCATCGCTGGAAGGCCGTCACCGCGCTTCGCGTCTGCCCGCCGAAGTCTCCGTCCACGTCCAGCCCGGCTCCTACAGCCTCATTGAGATAGCACTGGGCTTGCTGGACAACCGCCCCGGATGAACCTTGTTGGAGGGTGGGCCGACGATTCGTGAAGTCGCATATGTCGTCCGGCCCCTGCGCTACGACGCGTTCGGTGCGTTCCGGGATGACCTGCGGCGCCGCCGCAGCAGGACCTCCGATCAGGCCTGCGGAAAGGAGAACAGCCGCAGCGATCACGTGCGCTCGTCGCATCCTCAACCACCTCCCGAAGGTGCTGCACGTGTCTCCAGCGTGCGCTGGTGCCTCCCAGGTCGCATCTCGACGCAGGAAGCTCCGAGGGGCCGCCCAGGAGCGGGCGTTGGCGTATGCGGCGGGTTCGGGGCGGAACCACCGAAGAGCCCCGGTCCGGACAGCGTCCGGACCGGGGCTCAGGTCGATTCCGGGGCGGCTCAGCCCGTCGTCAGCATTCCCGCCCGCAGTCGCGCCACCGTCCGGGAGATCAGGCGGGAGACGTGCATCTGGGAGATGCCTAGGCGCGCGCCGATCTCGGCCTGGGTGAGTTCCTCCACGAAGCGCAGATGGAGGATGAGGCGCTGGCGTTCGTCGAGTTCGGCGACCAGGGGGGCGAGGGCGTGGAAGTCCTCGACCAGTTCGAGGGCCGGGTCCTCCTCACCGATGAACTCCGAGAGCGTCGCGTCGCTTTCGTCCGCGTCGCCGCCGACCGTCGCGTCGAGGGAGGAGGAGAGGTAGCCGTTCGCCGCGACCTGGGCCTCGACGACCTGCTCCTCGGTGAGGTTCATCAGGGCCGCCAGTTCGGCGACCCGGGGCGCGCGGCCGAGGCGTGAGGCCAGTTCCTCGGTGGCCTTGGCGAGTTCGGTACGCGCCTCCTGGAGGCGGCGCGGCACGTGCACGGCCCAAGAGGTGTCACGGAAGAACCGCTTGATCTCGCCGATGATGTAGGGCACCGCGAAGCTGGTGAACTGCACCTCGCGGGAGACCTCGAAGCGGTCGATCGCCTTGATCAGCCCGATGATGCCGACCTGGACGACGTCCTCCATCGCCTGGCCGCTGCCGCGGAACCGGCGGGCCGCGAACCGCACCAGCGACATGTTCATCTCGATGAGCGTGTTGCGCGCGTACTGGTACTCGGGAGTGCCCTCCTCCAGTACGGCGAGCCGGTCCAGGAACTGTCCGGTCAGCTCGCGCGCGTCCTGCGGGGCGAGCTTCTGCGGCTCGGCGATCCGGGGCAGCACCTCACTGGTCTCGGTACCGGAATCCGTCGTCGTGCCGATGCGTGTGGTCGCCGTCACGGGCCCTCCCTCGTAGTCCCGGCCCGCTTCCATCCCCCGACAGGCCACCTCCAGCGCCGCTACCCGCAGTCGCCCGGCTCATGCCCCGCATATGCCCCATCGAGACGTTGACCACAGTCGGTGCAGGTCGGGGCGGTGTCGGGGTACCCACAAAAGTCTGCGACGGTACGGACAGGAGGGTGGGGCGGCGTGGCGGGGAGGAGTTCAGGCAGTCCGGGTGCCGGGCGAGCCGGAGTCGTCGGAGGCGTCGTGTATCCGGGCCGCCGCCACGTCGCAGAACGCCTCGAGCCCCTGCAGCAGCGCGACCCGCTTGGCCGCGGGCATCTGGTCGAGCACCTCGCGCAGCGCCTGCTCCCGTCGTACGCGCAGATCGGCGAGGAACGTACGGCCCCGGCCGCTGAGGCGCAGGCGCACCTCGCGGCGGTCCACCGGACTCACCACGCGCTCGACGAACCCGGTCGCCTGCAGCCGGTCGCAGAGCCGGCTCGTCGAGGGCGGTGTGGAGGCCAGGGAGTCGGCGAGGGTGCGCAGGTTGATGCCCTCGTGGTGCTCGAGGATGAGCAGCACGCGCAGCTGGGAGGCGGAGGCGGGTGCCGTCGAGGCCCGGCCCCAGAGGACTTCCAGCAACTCCGCGGCCGTGGAGGTCACACGTGCGACCTCTGCTGGCTCAGGGCGGGGTCGGAGGGAAGTCACAGTCACACTCTCGCAGGCACCGGGGTGGCCGTCAGCGTACTAGGCGCGCGGGGGACCGGGGGTGGCCCGGGCGAGGGTCACAACCGCCTACCGCGCATTCGGACCAAGGATTGGTGTGTCGACCATCGTGACGACGATCGTGAACAGATTCGTGGCCGCCGAGCGCGCCCTGCGCACGGCGGCACCCCATCAACTGCTGGACGCGGTCCGTCGTGTACTGACCGATCAGTACGCGGCGGACTCCGTCGAGCTTTTCCTGGCCGACTACGGACTGACGGTGCTCCAGCCGGTGTCCGTGCTGCCGCACACCCTGCAGCCGGTGTCCGTGCACAACAGCCCGGCGGGCCGGGCCTTCGGGGCTCAGGAGCCCTGGGTGGAGGCCCTTCCGGGTGACCCGGTGGACAAGGTGCGCGCGCATCTGCCCGTCACCGTGCGCGGCGACCGGCTCGGCGTACTGACCGTGGTCCTGCCGGGCGGTGAGCACGCCGACGGCTGCCTCGGCGAACTCGCCGAGATCGCCCAGGTGCTGGCACACGAGGTGGTCGTGGCCGAGCGGGACACCGACCTGTACCTCCAGGCTCGCCGCAGGGGCCGCCTCACCCTGGCCGCCGAGATGCAGTGGCAGTTGCTGCCGGGCCGCTCCTGCGTTCGCCCCGAGTACGAGCTGGGCGCCCAGCTGGAACCGGCCTACGCGATCTTCGGCGACAACTTCGACTGGTCCGCCACGGCCGACCGGCTGAGCCTCTACGTCACCAACGGCATGGGCGAGGGCATCGAGGCCTCCCTGCTGACGAACCTGGCGATCAACGCCCTGCGCAACGCACGCCGGGCCGGTCTCCCTCTCGCCGACCAGGCCGCCCTGGCCGACCAGGCGGTGTACGCGCACTACCGGGGCCGCTGCTATCTGTCCGTGCTCATGCTCGACTTCGATCTGGCCACCGGGCGGGTCCGGGCGGTGGACGCCGGTTCCCCGCAACTGCTGCGGCTGCGCCGGGGCGCGGTGGAGCGGGTGGACTTCGACGCCCAGCTGCCGCTCGGCATGTTCGAGGAGACCGACTACGTGGCCCAGGAGTTCCGGGCCGAGCCCGGCGACCGGCTCGTCTTCGTCAGCGACGGGGTGTACGACGTCGCCTCCCCGGGTGGAGAGGCGTACGGCGCCACCGCCCTGGCCCGGGCGATCCAGTCGACCCGGCTGCTCCCGGCCGCCGATGTGCCCCGGGCCGTGCTGCGCGAACTGAGCGGCCATCGCGGCGGGCCGGTCGCGGACGACGACGCCCTGGTGGTGTGCCTGGACTGGCGTGGTCGATGAGGGACGGGGAAGGCGCAGGCCAGGGGCGGCGAGGGGCAGTTGTTTGGTGTCGCCCCGCATCGGCACTAATGTTTGTCATACGGCAAGTAATGGCTGGGGTCCCGTAGCGCGGCCTCGGTCCGGTCCGTGCAAGGGAGCGATGCAAGTGTCGGAATCGGAACGGAACGCGGAACAGGAGCCGGCCCATTACCAGGTGAGCGCCTTCCTCGAGCAGCGCCGGGAGCAGATCGCCCAACGATGGGCGGACGCCGCGCTGTTCCGCACGGTCTTCACCGTCTCACGGGACGAGGCCGTGGAGGCGGGCCGGTCCGTGGCCGCCGCGCTGGCGGCGGTGGCGGCTTCCGGCCGGACGGAGGACATCCGGGCGCCCGGATTCGAGCCGGTGCGCGACCAGTTGGGCCGGATGGCGGCCTCCCGTGCCCGTACGGGAACCGACCCGGACGGGGTCGCCGACGAGGTGGCCGCCCTGCGCGCACCGGTGACCGAACTGCTCCGCGCCGAGTTCCCGGACCCGTACGCCCCCGAGGCCCAGGAGAGCGTGCTGGCCCTGACCGTGCTCATGGGCACGCTGCGCATGGTCGTGATGGAGACGTTGGTCAGCGCGGGCGAGGAACTGATCGCACGGCAGCGCGAGCAACTGCTCGAAGCGGCCACCCCGGTGATCAAACTCTGGGAGAGCACCGTCGCCGTGCCGCTGATCGGCACGCTGGACAGCGCGCGCAGCCAGGTGGTCATGGAGAGCCTGCTGGACGCGATCGTCGCCGAGCGCGCCCGGTTCGCCATCCTCGACATCACCGGTGTGCCCACGGTCGACTCGCTGGTCGCCCAGCACCTGATGAAGACGGTGGCGGCGGCCCGGCTGATGGGCGCCGAGTGCATCGTCTCCGGGATCCGGCCCGCGATCGCGCAGACCATCGTCCACCTGGGCATCGACCTCGGCACGGTGCTCACGCGCGCGAGCCTGGAGGACGCGCTGGCCTACGCGCTCAGCCGGCAGGGCGTCGAGATCGCGCCGCTCCGGTCGGCCGGCCCGGCGGCCGACGCGGGCGTGCGGTGACCGGGCTCGGGCCGGGGGTGCCCGGATCCGCGGGGGGACACGCCTTCACGGTGCCGGTCCTCCAGCTGGGCGACACCCTGCTGGTCACCCTCCAGGGAGAGCTGCACGACGGGATGGCCGAGCAGCTCCAGCAGGACATCACGGCCCGGATCGCGCACACGCGCGTGACCGGAGTGGTCATCGACATCTCCGGCGTCGACATGGTCGACTCTTTCCTGGGGCGGGTCCTCGCCGAGATCGCCGCCGGAGCCGGACTGCTGGCCGCCCGTACGGTGCTGGCCGGGATGCGCCCGGCGGTGGCGATCACCCTGGTCGAACTGGGGCTCACCCTGCCGGGCCTGCGTACGGCCCTGGACGTCGAACGCGCGATGGAGCTGCTCGCCGCCGGCGAGCGTCACAGTGAGGGGAGTCCCTGATGCAGGCCTCCCGCCATGCCGCGCCGACGAGCCTGCCCATCGGCTCGGACGCCGATCTGGCCTGGGTGCGGCAGCAGGTCAGGCAGGCCGCCGCCGAGCTCGGCTTCGGGCTGGTTCAGCAGACCAAGCTCGTCACGGCGGCCAGCGAACTGGCCCGCAACACCCTCGTCCACGGCGGGGGCGGCCATGTGGAGATCACCCCGCTGGGCCTCGGGCCGTCGAGCGGACTGCGGCTGGCCTTCGTCGACAACGGGCCCGGCATCCGCGACCTCGACCAGGCGATGACCGACGGCTACACCAGCGGCGGCGGGCTCGGTCTCGGCATGAGCGGGGCCAAGCGGCTGGTGCACGAGTTCGAGGTGGAGAGCCGGCCCGGCGAGGGGACCACCGTCACCGTCACCGCCTGGGCCACCGCCGTACCGCCGTCCCGGCCGGGGGCCTGATGAGCAGGGTGTGGGACGTGCCGGTGGACGACTCGACCCGGGTGCGGGACGTCCGGGTGGCGGCCGAGGAGGCCAGCGCCCGCGCCGGGCTGCCCGAGCCCCGCACCGCGACCGCCGCGCTCGTGGCGACGGAGCTGGCGACCAACCTGCTGCGGCACGCGGACGGCGGGCGCGTCGTCATCAACCTCGTCGAGCGCGGCCGCGACGGCACCCCGGAGACGTCCGTGCAGATCGTCTCGCTGGACCACGGACCGGGCATCCCGGACATCGCGGCGGCCATGCGCGACGGCTACACCACCGCGTCCTCCCTGGGCGCCGGCCTCGGCACGTGCCGGCGCATAGCGAACGACTTCGACCTGCACAGCGCACCCGGACGGGGCACCGTGGCCGTGGCCCGCATCGGCCACGAGCGGGCCGTCAGAGGGGCGCGGCCCGTGCCGGGCCCGCGGGTGGGCGGCGTCAACGTCCCCCTCGGCCGGGCCGAGTACTCCGGTGACGCGTGGAGCCGGGTGTACGGCGGCGACCGCGTGACCCTCCTGCTCGCCGACGGGCTCGGCCACGGGCCCAAGGCCGCCGAGGCGTCCGGCGCCGCCGTGGCCGGACTGCGCGGGGTGGCCGACCTGCCGCCCGCCGAGATCCTGCGGCACTTGGGCAGGGCCCTGCGGCCCACCCGGGGCGCGGCCGTCGCCGTGGCCCAACTCGACCTCCGGTCCGCGCAGTTGAGCTTCGCCGGGATCGGCAACGTCGGCGGCCGGCTACGCACCGGCGGCGCCTGGAAGCCGCTGCTGTCCCACCCCGGCATCGTGGGCGCGCAGGCCCCGGCGTCCGTGCCCGTGCAGCGCGTTCCGTGGCGGGAGGACAGCCTGCTCGTCCTGCACAGCGACGGGCTGCCCAGCCGCTGGACGCCGCCGGACGACGGCGTGCTCCTCTCCTGCGACCCGGCGGTGGTGGCCGTCGCGGTGCTGCGGGACGCCGGGAGCGCGGCCCTTCCGGTGCGGGACGACACGTGTGTGGCCGTACTGGGCGCCGGTGGTGGAGGGCGGCACGGCTCGGGGGCCTGACTCACTCGATTCCGTCAGGATGCGGCACGGCTCGGGGGCCTGACTCACTCGGTTCCGTCAGGATGCGGCGCGGCAGCGTCCCGTGCCGCCAGGAATCCCCGCAACCCCCGGCTCAGAGCCACCCGTTCCGCCGGTTCCATCGCCGCCAGAGCCGTGGCCAGGGCCTCGGTCCGGCGGTCTGCGACATCGCTCAGGACATGCCGGCCGTGCGGGGTGAGCCACAGCTGTACCTCACGACGGGTGCCCGGGTGCGGGGCCCGTTCCAGCAGGCCGGCCGCCGCGAGCCGGTCGCAGAGCCGGCTGGCCGTGGGGAGGCCGATGTCCAGCTCGTCCGCCAGGGCCGTGACGTTCAGGCCCGGCCCCGCCTCCACGGTGCGCAGCGCCCGCAGCTGGTGCGGCGACAGGCGCAGGGACGCCTCCTGGGCGGCGACCGACCACAGGGCCGTCAGACTGTCCACGGCATCGGCGATCTGCGACGCGACGGTTTCCGGTCCGTCGCCCGGTCCCCTCGCCCGGGAGTCGCCGGGGGCGCCGAGATCGGTCACGAAACGTCACTTTCCATAAGCTCCGGGTACTGCGGAGATCGCTCTCTTTCAAAGGCTGTACCCGATGAGCCGAGGGACAAGCAGCCCCGTTCGGCACCCGGCCGGGCCGGGCCCCGTTCAGCCCGCGCTGAGCTCCGTCAACGCGGCCAGCGGCAGCGTGTGCTGGGTCTGCAGGACCTTGGCGCGCAGATAACGGACGTTGTGCGCGGTGGTGAAGACGCCCGTGGGGACGCGGTCGCGCACATCGACGCCCAGGGTGCGCAACTGTCCCGCCTTGTCGGGGTTGTTGGAGAGCAGGTCCAGCTCCTTGATGCCCAGGGCCTTCAGCATCTGGGCCGCCGCCGTGTAGTCGCGGGCGTCCTCCGGCAACCCCAGGGCGGCGTTCGCCTCGTACGTGTCGAGGCCCTCGTCCTGGAGGGCGTACGCGTCGAGCTTGTTGTAGAGGCCGATGCCCCGGCCCTCCTGGCGGAGGTAGAGGAGCACGCCGCCGCGG
Organism: Streptomyces sp. NPDC044719; assembly: GCF_056433405.1. Classification (NCBI taxonomy): domain Bacteria; kingdom Bacillati; phylum Actinomycetota; class Actinomycetes; order Kitasatosporales; family Streptomycetaceae; genus Streptomyces; species Streptomyces sp. NPDC044719. The sequence goes on along the minus strand of NZ_JBWKHE010000003.1, from coordinate 25,437 downwards.
TCGGCTATGCGCTCGACCGCCTCGCGCAGCTGCGGACCGCAGTCACAGCGGGCCGAGCCGAACACGTCCCCGGTCAGGCACTCGGAGTGCAGTCGCACCAGCGGGACCGGGCCGGGCTCGCCCAGGACGACGGCCACGTGTTCCTGGTTGTCGGCCAGGCCGTGGAAGGTGACGAGTTCGGCGTCGACCTCGTAGCCGTCGTGGAAGCGCAGCGGTACCCGGACGCGGGAGCGCTGAGTGGCGATGACGTCGGGGGTGTCGGGCATGCGGGGCCTCCGGGTTCCGTTCCTGTTCGGCTGCACAGCCGTCTGCTTCAGATTTGAAGCAGATCCACGGTTCGGAACACTACCCGTGCTTTAAATTTGAAGCAATCAGATTGGGAAGCCGGATGGTGTGACGGGAGTCACGAACAGGCCGATGACGACCTCCGCCGCCACGGCACGTCGTCCGACGTCGGCCGGCTCCCGTCCTCCTGGAGCCCCTGCGCGATCGCCGCGGAGATCTCCTCCAGCTGCGCCACCTGCTCCTCGCTGAGCCGGTCGAAGACGAAGCTCCGCACGGTCTCGACATGCCCGGGCGCGGCGCGTTCCAGTACGGCGAACCCCGCCTCGGTCAGTACGGCGATGCTGCCCCGCTTGTCGTAGCGGCAGGCCTCGCGCCGCAGCATGCCGTCCTTCTCCAGCCGCGTCACCGCGTACGTCAGGCGGCTGCGCGTGATCTTCAGCCGCTCGGCGAGATCGGTCATGCGCAGGCGCTGCTCGGGGGACTCCGACAGGACGGACAGGATGGAGTAGTAAAGGTGCGGCATGCCGGCGTCCTGCTGGAGCTGCCGGTCGATCGCGTCCTCCAGGAGCAGCGAGGAGGCGATGTACGCGCGCCAGGCGCGTTGCTCCTCGGGGGTGAGCCAGCGAGTCGTCATGCCGTCAGTGTAGGTTTGTTTCAAACTTGAACCAAGGCCGCCTGGGTGACCTTGTCCAGTCCCGCCGTCCCGACCAGCCGCGGAGCGTCGATGCCTCACCCGTACGTCCTGCTGTCCGCAGCCGTCTCCCTCGACGGCTACCTGGACGACACCGGACCCGACCGCCTGCTCCTGTCGAGCCCGGCCGACTTCGACCGGGTCGACGAGGTCCGGGCCGGCGTCGACGCCATCCTGATCGGCGCCGGCACCATCCGCGCCGACAACCCCCGGCTCCTGGTGAACTCCGAGGAACGCCGGGCCGCCCGCCGGGCCGCCGGGAAACCGGAGTACCCCCTCAAGGTCACCGTCAGCGGCTCCGGCGACCTCGACCCGGACGCCAAGTTCTGGCACACCGGCGGCGAGAAGGTCCTCTACACGACCGACCAGGGCGCCGAGCGCGCCCGGGCCCTCGGCCTCGCCACCGACGTGGTCCCCCTCGGCACCGGCCTCGACTGGCGCCGGCTCCTCACCCACCTGCACGACGTACGGGGCGTACGGCGGCTCATGGTCGAGGGCGGCGGTCTGATCCACACCCAGCTCCTCACCCAGGGCCTGGCCGACGAACTCCAGCTGGTGCTCGCCCCGCTCTTCGTGGGCGATCCGAAGGCACCCCGCCTCTTCGGGCCCGGCGGCTACCAGGGCGGCAGGCTCCGGCTGCTGGAGACGCGGCGCATCGAGGACGTGGTCCTCATGCGCTACGAACCCACCGCCCCGGGCACCGGCCCCCTCCCCACCGCCGCCGACCACCACTGGCTGGCCCTCGCCTGCGAACTGGCGGACCTCTGCCCGCCGTCGGACACGGCGTTCAGCGTGGGCGCGGTGGTGGTCGCGGCCGACGGCACGGAACTGGCCCGCGGCCACTCCCGCGAGGGCGGCGACCCCGTAGCGCACGCCGAGGAGGCGGCCCTGGCGAAGCTCGACCCGTCCGACCCGCGCCTCGCCACCGCCACGGTCTACAGCAGCCTGGAGCCCTGCGCCCGCCGCGCCTCCCGCCCCGCACCCTGCGCCCGGCTGCTCCTCGACGCGGGCGTACGCCGTGTGGTCACGGCCTGGCGTGAGCCGGACACCTTCGTCCAGGGCGCCGACGGCAGCGGAGTCCTGGCGGCCGGCGGGGCGGAGGTCGTCGTCCTCCCAGAGCACGAGCACCGGGCCAAGGCCCCGAACCGCCATCTGCTGTAGCGGGTGGGTGGTCACGAGTGGTCCCGCGGATGGCGTACACTGGAATCACAACGACGCGGGGTGGAGCAGCTCGGTAGCTCGCTGGGCTCATAACCCAGAGGTCGCAGGTTCAAATCCTGTCCCCGCTACTGAAGGCCGAGGGCCGGAATCCGAAAGGGTTCCGGCCCTCGGTGTTTTCCGCTTCTCCACACCCCGATTACTGCCCGTGAGCGAAGCGCGCCGCTCCGCAGAGCAACTGACACACCGTCAATACCCAGCAGTCACTTGCGGAGCGGGTAACTCGCCCGATTTAAGCCGGTCGTGGCAGGTAAGTCCGCACGAAAAAGGTTAATGATCAAGTGGAATCGCTGGAATACGCTCCCCGGGTCTATTAACGTTCGATAACGCAGCGCGGTCGTCCCAGCCGTCACAGAAGGCGGCTCCGTGCGCACGCGCCGAATCCCGAAAGGGAACCGGGGAACCACCACTTGGGGTGAATCGGGCGTAAACCGCCGTGGAAGCACGGTTGGTATACGCGCGTAGGAGACCTTCCTGCTCCGAACCCGTCAGCTAACCCGGTAGGCGAGAAGGAAGGAAAGGAGTACGCCCACGTGGCGTCCAACCGGCCTGCCCCCGCGGCCCCGTTCGCGCAGAACCAGCGCGACACCGAGACTTTCGGCTACGGCGGTCAGCGCACCGACGAGGGCCCGTTCCAGGAGTGGAACCCCACCGAGGAATCCATCCGTCCCGTCCGTGGCCGGCATCGCGTCACCAAGCAGCGCGGCGGAGGTCTCGCCCGCAGCTCCACCGTCCTGGGCGTCGGCGTCATAGCCGCCGTGGGCGCGGGCGGCATGGCCAGCGCCCAGACCGGCAAGCCGCCGGTGTCCATCTCCGTGCCGGACCTGCCCTCGGTGGGTTCCCTCATCTCGGACGACGACACCCCCGCGGGCTCCGCGACTCCGCTGAGCGGCCTCGGCACGACGGCCACGGCGGACACCGAGCAGGGCTCCTCCGACGCCGGCGAGGCGCTGCGCGCCCGGATCATGGCCCAGGTCGAGCACCAGCAGGACCAGATCGACACCAAGGCCGCGCAGGACGCCGCCGACGCCGCAGAGAAGGCGGCCGCCGAAGCCGTCGCCAAGGCGGAGGAGGAAGCCAAGGCCAAGGCCGCCGAGGCCAAGAGGAAGGCGGAGGAGGAGGCCAAGAAGAAGGCCGAGGCCGAGCGGCTCGCCGCCCTCGCCAAGCAGTTCACGCTGCCGACCTCCTCGTACACCATCACCTCCAGCTTCGGCCAGGCCGGCGCCTACTGGTCCTCCGGCTACCACACGGGTCTCGACTTCGCCGCCCCCACGGGCACGCCGATCAAGGCGGTGCACAGCGGCACCATCACCGAGGCGGGCTGGAACGGCTCGTACGGCTACAAGACGGTCCTCACCCTCGATGACGGCACGGAGATCTGGTACGCGCACCAGTCCTCCATCGGCGTCAGCGTCGGCCAGAAGGTCAGCACGGGTGATGTCATCGGCCGCGTCGGCGCCACCGGCAACGTCACCGGTGCCCACCTGCACCTCGAAGTTCACTCCGGCGGTTCCAGCAGCGGGATCGACCCGATGGCGTGGCTGCGGGGCAAGGGCCTGAACCCGTAAGCGCCACAAGCCAGTCGAAGCACCGGCAGCCCTGACGACGCCCCCCCGACGTCAGGGCTGCCGGTTTCCGGCATGTGCGGCGGCCGTTTACACGACTTTTGCGTCTGACCTGGAATGAGCCGCTCCGGCACGGCCGTTGACGAGAGGCATGACTTCTCTTCGCAAGCTCGGCTCCTCCGACCTCGAGATCTTCCCGCTCGCCCTCGGCGGCAACGTCTTCGGCTGGACCGCCGACGAGGCACAGTCCTTCGCCGTCCTCGACGCCTACACCGCCGCCGGCGGCAACTTCGTCGACACCGCCGACGTCTACTCGGCCTGGGTCGACGGCAACCAGGGCGGCGAGTCCGAGACCGTCCTCGGCACGTGGCTTCAGGCGCGCGGCAACCGCGCCGATGTCGTCGTCGCCACGAAGGTCAGCCAGCACCCCGAGTTCCAGGGCCTGTCGGCCGCCAACATCAAAGCCGCCGCGGACGCCTCGCTGCGCCGCCTGCGCACCGACTACATCGACCTCTACTACACCCACTTCGACCGGCCCGACGTGCCCGTGGAGGAGATCATCGGGGCGCTCGACGAGCTGGTGAAGGCCGGGAAGGTGCGGCACATCGCCGCCTCCAACATCTCGGCGGAACGGCTGCGGGCCTCCCTGGAGTTCTCCGACCGTGAGGGCCTCGCCCGCTATGTGGCGCTCCAGCCCCACTACAACCTGGTCTCCCGCGACACCTACGAGGGCGAGCTCCAGGACCTCGCCGAGCGCTCCGGCCTGGCGGCCGTCCCGTACTACGCGCTCGCGTCCGGCTTCCTCACCGGCAAGTACCGGCCCGGTACGACCGTCGACAGCGCGCGGGCCGGCGGTGCCGCCAAGCACCTGGAGACCGAGCGGGGCCGCCGGGTCCTCGACGCCCTCGACGAGATAGCCGCGGCCCACGACGTCCCCGTCGCCACGGTCGCCCTGTCCTGGCTCGCGGCCCGGCCGACGGTGGCCGCGCCGATCGCGTCCGCCCGCACGGTGGACCAGCTGCCGGCGCTGCTCGGTGTCGGGGAGCTCACGCTGACGCAGGCGGAGGTGGACCGGCTCACGGAGGCTTCGGCCTGAGCGGTCCGCGAAGGTGGACCGCCTCGGCTAGGACCGGTACGGGTTGTACGCGGGGTACGGCGTCGGCGGGGCGGAGAACGGCGTCGTCGGATGGCCGTACCCGTACGCCCCGTACACCGGCCAGGGCGGGGCCGCCACCGGTACGGGAGGGGCCGTGATCCGCGCCGCGTGGTCCAGCGCGGGGCGGGCGGCCTCCCGGCGCCGCCACAGTTCCTCCAGCAGCTCCCGCTCCCGTACGACGAAGTCGGCACCGGCGCGGCCGCGGCGGCCCCGGTGCCGCAGGAACGCCAGAGACGTCGCGTAGGACTCGTACTCCGCCACCGCCCGCGCCGCGGTCTTCCCCGCGTGGTCGCGGGCGTACTGGCGGGCGATCCGCCGGGCCCGCATCGAGCCGAGCGCGTACGGTTCCGCCGGAGTCAGCCAGCCGGTGACGGCGTACGCGGGCAGCTCCGCCTGTACGGTCCTCAGCTCCCGCTGCCGGGTCCAGATCACCAGCCATGTCAGCAGCCCGAAGATGGGCACCATGAACGCCGCGTACACGGCGAAGAACCCGTACTCGCCGAACCCCGACGAGCCGTTCCACATCGCGTGCATGCCCATGGCGAGCAGCAGCCCGCAGAGCGGGAAGGCGACGCGGCGGATGTGCTGGCGGTCCGCCGCGAGCGCGGAGATGCCGAAGCCGATGCCCGTGAGGACCGTGAAGAGCGGGTGCGCGAACGGCGACATGACGATCCGCACGAAGAAGGTCGCCGCCGTGACGGAGGCGATGCCGCTGTGCCCGGCGAGCTGGTCGGTGCCGAAGGCCATGCCCAGGTAGAGGATGTTCTCCGTGAACGCGAAGCCGGTGGCCGTGACGCCGGCTATGACGACTCCGTCGACGATGCCGGTGAAGTCACGCCGCCGGAAGAGGAAGACCAGTAAAACGGCCGCCGCCTTGGCCGACTCCTCGACCACCGGCGCGATGACGGTCGCGCCGAGCGTGTCCGCGCTCGTCGGGTCCGCGGTCGCCGTCGCTATCCACTGGGTAGCGAAGCTGTTGGCGACGATCGCTATCAGTGCCGCCGCGCAGGCGCCCCAGGCGAAGGAGAACAGCAGGTTCCGCCAGGGGCCCGGCTCGACCCGGTCCAGCCAGCGGAACGCGGCTATGAGCAGGGGCACCGGGAGGACGGCCAGCCCGAGCCCGACCAGGAACCCCTCCGTGCCGGTCTCCTCGCGGACCAGGGCCAGGATGACGAGGCCGGAGATCACGAGGAGCGTGGACAGCGCGCCGTAGCGCACCCAGGCGCGCTGCCACCAGTGGGCGTGCCGCAGGCCGGCGGTGGAGGTGCCGGTGAGGGGCACGCCGTCGGGGGGACCGCTGGGGTACGACGGGTGTGGGGGGCAGGTGGCCACGGCATTGACCCTAACGACGGATGGGCGCTGTCCGCAGGCGGAAGAGGCCGGGGGCGGTCAGGCGCCGGCGGGGGGCTGGTCCACGTGCTGTACGCGACGGAAGAGGAGGTCGTTCACGACATGTCCTTTGTCCAGTCCCTGGCCCTCGAAACGGGTCAGCGGACGGAAGTCGGGACGGGGCGCGAAACCGCCGTCCGCCTGCGTGTTCTCGAAGGCGGGGTGTGCGGTGAGGACCTCGAGCATCTGCTCGGCGTACGGTTCCCAGTCGGTGGCGCAGTGCACGGTCCCGCCGGGCTTGAGGCGGGTCGCGGCGAGGGTCAGGAATTCGGGCTGGATGAGCCTGCGCTTGTGGTGCCGCTTCTTGGGCCAGGGGTCGGGGAAGTAGACGCGGAGGCCGTCGAGGGAGTCCGGGGCGAGCATCTCGCGGAGCAGGATGATCGCGTCGCCGTTCGCCACCCGGATGTTGGACATGCCGTTCCGGTCGGCGAGATTGAGCAGGTTGCCCTGGCCGGGGGTGTGGACGTCGACGGCGAGGATGTTGGTGCGGGGGTCGGCGGCGGCCATCTGGGCGGTCGCCTCGCCCATGCCGAAGCCGATCTCCAGGACGACGGGGTTGTCGTTGCCGAACAGGTCGGGGAGGTCGAGCCCTGGGTGCCCGTCGATGTCCAGTCCCCACTTGGGCCACAACCGCTGCAGCGCGTCCGCCTGCCCCGCGGTCACCCGGCTCCGCCGCGGCTGAAAACTCCGGATCCGCCGCTCGAAGTGCGACCCGGCGGGATCGGCCTTCGGCCCGTCGGGAAAGCGCGGCTCTCCCTTGGCCCGGGTGTGCCGGATGGACACACCGGGCGCATGGGCAGGGTGCTCGCCGTCGGGGGTGGTGGGCGGCTGGGGGCTTTCGGGGGTATTCACGGAGTCAGACACAGTGAGGCCGATTTTACGGCCGTCGCGGTCAGCTGCCCCAGCCGCGGGCACGCGAGCCGCCCCCGCTGCGGGCATGCGTGCCGCTAGGGGCGGCACGGGTGGGCGGTGGGGGTCCCCCCGCTCGAGCGAAGCCGAGAGTGGGGGAGGCACCCCGCCACGCCGGGCTGCGACCCCCCCCGCCCTCAGCACCGACGCCCCGAGCACTCGACAACCATCCGTGTCCGGCGTCACAGCCCGCTCAACGCCCTCCGCGCCACCTCCCGCCCGATCGGCAAGGACGCCGTAGCCGCAGGAGACGGCGCGTTCAGCACATGCACCGTGCGAGCGCCCTCACGGATCAGGAAGTCGTCCACCAGCGTGCCGTCACGCAGCACGGCCTGGGCCCGTACTCCCGCCGCCGTCGGCACCAGGTCGTCCTCGGACACCCCGGGCAGCAGCCTGCCCACCGCGTCCGTGAACGCCGCCTTGGACAGCGACCGCCGCAGCTCACCCGCCCCGTACCGCCAGTGCCGGCGCGCGATCCGCCAGGATCCCGGCCAGGCCAGGGTCGACCCCAGCTCGCGCCAGCGGACCGTGCCCCATCCGTACCCTTCGCGGGCCAGGGCCGGCACCGCGTTGGGCCCGACGTGGACACCGCCGTCGATGCCGCGGGTGAGGTGCACCCCGAGGAACGGGAACGCCGGGTCGGGGACGGGGTAGACCAGGCCCCGTACGAGCTCCGGCCGGGCGAGTTCGTAGTACTCGCCCCGGAACGGCACGATCTGGACGTCCGGATCGTCCCCGGTCAGCCGGGCGATCTCGTCGCTGTACAGGCCCGCGCAGTTCACCAGGACCCGCCCGCGCACCACGTCCCCGCCCGAGGTGAGCGCGGCGACGCCCAGCTCGGGGCGGCGGTCGACGCGCACGACGCGCGTGCCGTAGCGGATCTCCGCGCCCGAGCCGTGGGCCAGCTGGCGGGCGACCGCGACGAAGTCGCAGATGCCGGTCGTGCCGACGTGTATGGCGGCGAGGCCCCGCACCTCCGGCTCGTACTCCATGATCTGGGACGCGCACAGCTCCCGCACCGGGATCCCGTTCTCCCGGCCGCGCTGCACGAGCGCGTGCAGCCGGGGCAGCTCGGAGCGGTCGGTCGCGACGATCAGCTTTCCGGTGACGGAGTGCGGGATGCCGTACTCGGCGCAGAACTTGACCATCTCGGCGGCGCCCCGCACCGCGTAGCGCGCCTTGAGGGAGCCGGGGCGGTAGTAGACACCGCTGTGGATGACGCCGCTGTTGCGGCCGGTCTGGTGCCGGGCGGGGCCCGGTTCCTTCTCCAGCACCGTGACACGTGTGCCCGGTGCGGCGCGTGTGATCGCGTACGCCGTCGACAGACCGACGATCCCGCCCCCGATCACCAGCACGTCACAGTCGTGGGCGAACCGCACGAGCACCACCTCCCACCTCGATAGTGCACTGCGCCACTGACATCGCCTTCAAACGCGCGGACGGCGGCGATCCCGGCGCTCAGGCGGGAGCCACCAGCAGCGGCCGGGCACGTTCGCGGAGTTCCACCACCCGCGGCTCGTCCCCGTACGGCTCCAGCCGGTGCAGAAGATCCTTCACGTACTCCGTGGTCCGGGCGGACGAGATACGCCCGGCGACCTCCACCGCCCGCACCCCCTGCTCGCACGCCGCGTCCAGGTTTCCCGACTCCAGTTCGGCCACCGCCGAGACGACGAGGCGCAGACCGTGCGAGCGGACGAACTCCTCCGTCGGCTTCGAGAGCGCCTGCTCGGTGAACCGGCGGACCTGGCGGGGCGCCTTGAGATCGCGGTAGCACTCGGCCGCGTCGGCGGCGAAACGGTCGTAGGAGTAGAAGCCGAGCCAGCTCGGGTCGTTGTCGCCGGGACGGGCCCGCTCGAGCCAGCTCTCGGCCGCCTTCAGGGCGCCGCCGGCCGCGGGGGCGTCACTGGCGCGGGCGTGCGCGCGTGCCTCGACGAGGCGGAAGAAGCTCATGGTGCGGGCCGTCGCCAGCCCGCGGTTGCGTTCCAGGGCGGCCTGGGCGAGGTCCACGCCCTCGTCGCCGAAGCCGCGGTAGGTGGCCTGGAGGGACATGGAGGCCAGGACGTAGCCCCCGAGGGGGACGTCCGCCGCCGCCCGGGCCAGGCGCAGGGCCTGGATGTAGTAGCGCTGGGCCGCTTCCTGCTGGCCGGTGTCGAAGGCCATCCAGCCCGCGAGCCGGGTGAGTTCGGCGGAGGCGCCGAAGAGGGCCCGGCCGACCTCGTCGGAGTAGGAGCCGAGCAGCAGGGGGGCGGCCTCCACCCTTAAGCACTCGGGGACCATCGAGGAACGCCAGTCGCCGCCGCCGTACTTGGAGTCCCAGCGCCGTGCGTCCTCGGCGGCCTCCCGCAGCTTCTGCACATCGCTGTGGCCGACTTTGAGCGGTGCGCCGGAGCCCTCGCCGGGGCCCACGTCACGCGCGACCGAACTGTCGGCCGGGGTTATCAGCCATCGTGAAGCGGGTGTCGCGTACGCGCTCACCGCGAACGATCCGGCCAGCGACTGCCAGATGCCGCCGGTGCCGGCCCGGCGGCCCGCGAGGTCGAGGCGGTACAGCTCCGTCGCGGACCGCACCGCCTGGCCGACGTCCCGCGGGAAGGCGAGGCCGACTTCGGGCGCGGGATCCGCGTCCGCCAGGCCGATCTCGTGGAGCGGCACCGGGCGGCCGAGCTTCTGGCCGATGGCGGCGGCGATGAGGTGCGGCGCCGCACCCTGCGGCACCATGCCCTTCGACACCCAGCGCGCCACCGACGTCTTGTCGTAGCGAAGCGTCAGACCGCGCTGGGCGCCGAGGTCGTTGACACGCCGGGCGAGGCCCGCGTTGCTGATTCCCGCGAGGGCGAGAACGGCGCCGAGTTTCTCGTTCGGCCCGCGTTGCTCCCTGGACATGAGCCACCCCTCGACACAGACGGCTGCCGCACTGGCATAACCACGCGGCATTCGTAAACCCAGCGTAGTTCGCCGCATCCCAAGCGTTAAGGGGCATTGTTCCGGTTGGCGGGATTGTGGTCCGTACTGAAGTGCGGTTCAGATACGGGCTGTTGCGGCGTGCTCCCACTGTGTGGCCGTGCGCCTGCCCGTGCGCTCTTCTCCAGCCATCGCGGGAGCGGTTCCATGGTCATTGCGTGGGTCGGCCCGCTGTACTGGATCCAGTGGGCTGGGGGACACCGCCGCCTACATCCCCGCGGGCGGCGGAACGGTCCGGGAGGCGTGCTCCGTCTCCCGGACTGCGCGATCGGGTGGTGGTGCGCCGATCCTGTACGGAGCGTGTTCGACGCTGTCCGCGTAACGGCGATTTGGCCGAAAATCGACCCCGCCGGTCATGGGGTATCAGGGCTCCGACCACGGTACTTGAGGGCGCATCGGGCGTATTCGGGGCGCGTATTGAGGGCGCATTCGCGCCGCAGTCGCAGGCGAGACGTGTCGCTGGGGCGCCTTGCGTCCCGGCCGTCTTTGCTGTGCCCGGGGCGTTCGGGGCGGTGCGGGTGTCGCCGCCGGGGCGCATTCGACGGAGCGCAAGCGGCGTCAGGGCCCTCTGGAGTGCTTCCTTCATGGCAGCATGGTGAACCGGTTCGTACGGTGCACTGGTTGTCCACAGCCTGTGGAGGCGGCGATGCGGTGGTTGGTGGGATGGAGCAGCACCGCCGCGGGAGCACTTGCCGCCGGTTCGGCGGGGGCGACGGGGCGGGACGGCGAGACCGTGCACCCGGTGGGTTCCCAACTCCTGTGGGGTGACCCCGATCCGCTGTGGGCGGTCGGAGACTGGCGCCCCGACGAGGTCCGGGTCGTGAAGGCCGACGACCAGACCCGCATCGCCGTCCTCGGCATCTGCGGTGCCACCGACGAGCAGCTGCGCGTCGCGCTGTTCGCCGCGCGCGGCGGGGCACTTCGGCATCTCACCGCCTGGCCGGGGAGCTACACCGCGATCGTGCAGGTCGGCAGGAGGCTCACCGTCTGCGGCGATCTCGCGGGCGCGCGGCCGGTGTTCCACACGCCCTGGGCCGGCGGTACGGCGTACGCGACGGCCGCGCTGCCGCTGGCCGACCTCATCGAGGCCAACCTCGACTTCGGGCACCTCGCCGCGCTGCTGGCCGCCCCCGACGTACCCGCCGCGCTGCACGACTCCACGCCGTACGACGGCGTGAAGCGCATTCCGCCGGGGCATGCCCTGATCCTGCGCGCCGGTGCGCGGGAGATCGCCGGGTACGAGCCCGTCGCCTCGCTGGCGGTGGCGGCGCCTCCGGCCGACCCCGACAGCGCGGTCGACGCCGTGCGTGACGCGCTGGTGGAGGCCGTGCGGACACGGCTGTCCGCGCCGCGGCACGTCCCCGGGGCGGACATAGACCCGGGCCCCGTGCCCGGCATGGGACCCGCCGAGCGGCGTGCCGCGCGCGGGATGCCCGTCCCGGGCATCGGGGCGGACCTGTCCGGCGGGCCGGCCTCGGGGACACTGGCGCTGCTCGCCTCGGGGCTGCCCGGGATGCCGGGCACGGTCCTGGGACACGGCACGGGCGCGGGGGAGCGGCTGCTGGCGGTCACGTTCAACGACCTCGCCGTCGCGGGGCAGGAGGCCGAGCTGGAGCGGGCGGGCGCGCTGGCGGCGAACCCGCGGCTGCACCACGTGGTCGTGGCGGGCGGTGAGGAGACCCTTCCGTACGCCGACCTGGACGGCCCGCTGACCGACGAACCCGGGCCCTGCCTGGTGTCGGCGGCCCGGCACCGGGCACGGCTGGCGTCCGGCAGCGCGGACCACTTCACCGGCTACGGGGCCCGTCAGGTCCTGGACGCCCATCCGGCCCGGCTGGCCGACCTGCTGATGGACCGCAGGCGGCGTCATCTCGTGCGGCCGGTCGCCGCGCTGGCCAAGGCGGACGGGTCGGTGCTGGTCCCCGCGCGCGTGTACGCGGCGGCGCGACGGCTGTCCCGTACGCCGTACCGGTCGGGTATCGAGTCCCTGGCCGAACGACTGCTCGACCACCGGCCGGACGACGGCCTCGACGCGCCGGGCGGCGCGGTGGAGGCCTCGCTCGCCGCGCTGACCTGGGGCAGACCCGGGCCGGCCGCGCGCTGGCTGACCGGTGAGGCACTCGCTGAAGTATCTGTTCGCCTTCAGGCGTCCACGCACCGGTCGGAGTTGGTGGGGCCGGGGCAGCGGCCGGGTGACTTCCGCGCGCGTGCGGCGCTGGCGCGGCACGCGGCGGACCTGCGGGTGCTGGAGCAGGCCGCGGAGATCCGCTTCCAGCGGCTGCACGCGCCCTTCCTCGACAACCAGGTCGTGCGCGCGGCCCGGGCGCTGCCCGAGGCGTTGCGGGTACGGCCCGGGGCGCGTGCGGCGATCCTGCGTACGGTGCTGGAGGGGGCCGGAGTGCGGGAACTGCCGCCCGGGTGGGGCGTCCCGACCCAGGCGACCGAGGCGGCCGCGGCCCGGACGGGCCTCAGAGTGGCGGCGGACTCCCTGGTGACCCTGTTCGACACGCCCCTCCTCGCGGAAGCGGGCCTGGTCGAGGCCCGAGTGGTCCGCAAGGCCCTGCGCTCCGCGGCGGCCGGCGAACCCCTCCCCCTCGACGGCCTGGCCGACCTGGTCTCCCTCGAACTCTGGCTCCGCCGCCTCCTGGCCCGCCGCGGCACCTGCTGGACGGGCACCCCGGCCCGCCAACGAGCGGTACCGGCGGGAATCGCCCCCCAGCGGGGAGCACTGGGGGCGGGCGCCGGGGGCCGCCGGGCATAGCCGAGCCGCCCTGGCTGCGGGCATTGCTGCCGCTGAGCTGCGGGCATGCGTGCCGCCCCGCTGCGGGCGTGTGTGCCGCTGAGCTGCGGGCATGCGTGCCGCTAGGGGCGGCACGGGTGGGCGCAGCGGCACCCCGCTACGCCGGGCTGCGCACCCACCCGGCCCCAGCACCGACGCCGCGCACCTTCTCATGCCGGGCTGCGCACCCACCCGGCCCCAGCACCAACGCCGCGCACCTTCTCATGCCGAGCAGCGCAAAACCCCGCCCCAGCGGCAACACACGGCACCTGAAACACACGGCAGCAACACTCCACCCCGAAAACCCCCAGCCCCCCACCCCCACCCCAGCGACAATGACCCCGTGCGGTACAGAATCCTGGGCACCACCACGGCAGAGGACGACCACGGCACAACCGTCCCCCTCGGCGGCCCCCGCCTCCGCGCCCTGCTCACCGCCCTCGCCCTACGCCCCTCCCACACCACCACACCCAAGACGCTGATCGACGAGGTATGGCCGGACGACCCACCCCAGGACGCCCCCGCCGCCCTCCAAGCCCTCATCGGCCGCCTCCGCCGCGCACTCGGCAAGAACGCCGTGACGACCTCCGCATCCGGCGGCTACCGCCTCACCGCCACGCAGGACGACATCGACCTCTTCGTCTTCGAACGGCTCGTCCAGCAAGGCACCGACGCCCTCGCCGCCGACACCCCCGCCCTCGCGGAACGGCACCTCGACGACGCCCTCGCCCTCTGGCGCGGCCCCGCCCTCGCCGACCTTCCCGACCGCTCCGCCGCGACCCGCCCGGAGACCACCCGCCTGGAGGCCGCCCGGGGCCGGGCCGAGGCCCGCCTACGGCTCGGCCGCGCACTGGACGTCGTACCGGAACTGCGGGAACTGACCGCCGTGCACCCGTACGACGAGCCCCTGCACGCGCTTCTCATCCGCGCCCTGCGCGACACCGGCCGGCAAGCCGACGCCCTCGCCGCGTACGAGTCGGCCCGCCGCGCCCTCGCCGAGGGCCTCGGTACCGACCCGGGCCCGCGGTTGCGCGCCCTGCACGCAGAGCTGCTCGGCGCGGCAGCGCAGAACCGGAAACCCCCGCCTGCACGGCCCGAGCGCACCGGCAACATCCGCCCTCGTCTGACCTCTTTCGTCGGCCGGGAACCCGAGCTCAGCGCCATCCGTTCCGATGTGCACAGGGCCCGGCTCGTCACCCTCACCGGACCGGGCGGCTCCGGCAAGACCCGTCTCGCCGAGGAGGCCGCCGCCGGGCTTCCGCAGGCCTGGCTGGCCGAGCTCGCCCCGCTCGACCGGCCGGAGGCGGTGCCCGGAGCGGTGGTCAGCGCGCTCGGTCTGCGCGAGACCGTGCTGATGACCAGCGAGCTGACGGCCGTGCCGGACGACCCGGTCGCCCTGCTCGTGGAGTATTGCTCCCCGCGCAGCCACGTCCTGATCCTCGACAACTGCGAGCATGTCATCGGCGCCGCCGCCCACCTCGCCGAAACCCTGCTGACCCACTGCCCCGGCCTCACGATCCTCGCCACCAGCCGTGAACCCCTGGGCGTGCCGGGCGAGTTGGTCCGTCCGGTGGAGCCCCTGCGCCCGGACCAGGCCCGCCGGCTGTTCGCGGAGCGCGCCGCCGCCGTCCGTTCCGACACGGACGCCGCGCTCCGTGACGAGCGGGCCGTGGCGGAGATCTGCCGGCGGCTGGACGGTCTGCCGCTCGCCATCGAGCTGGCGGCGGCCCGGCTCCGGCTGCTCACACCCCGGCAGATCGCCGACCGGCTCGACGACCGCTTCCGCCTCCTCACCTCCGGGAGCCGCACGGTCCTGCCCCGCCAGCAGACCCTGCGTGCCGTCGTCGACTGGTCGTGGGACCTGCTCGACGAGGCCGAGCGGACGACGCTGTGCGAGGTGTCCGTGTTCGCGGGCGGCTGGGACCTCGCGGCGGCCGAGGCGGTGTGCACCGGGCCCGCCGCCGAGCTGGTCGGGGCGCTCGTCGACAAGTCCCTCGTCGTGGCCGCCCCCGGCGAGGGCGACGGCTCCGCCGGGATGCGGTACCGCATGCTGGAGACCATCCACGAGTACGCGGTCGAGCGTGCCGCCGAAGTGCCGCAACTGCGGGCAGCGGCCGAGCGCAGGCACCACGCGTGGGTGCGCGCGCTCGTCGAGCGGGCCGACCCGCTGCTGCGCTCCGCCGGGCAACTGCCCTGGATCTCCCGCCTGGAGACCGAGCTGGACAACGTCCGCGCGGCCCTCGACCGAACCCTCACCGTTGGGGACGAGGCGGAGGCCGGTGCCCTCGCCCTGGCCATGGGCTGGTTCTGGTGGCTGCGCACCTACCGGCACGAGGGCATGGAGTGGCTCGACCGCACCCTGCGCCTGGGAGCGGCGATGGATGCCACGGGGCGGGTGCCGTCCGGCGGCGGACCGGGCGTGCCCGACCCCGTCGACCACTTCCTCACCGCCCCGGAGGGGGAAGCGGAACATCCGCTGCACGCCCTGCGGATGCAACTGCGCATGCTGCATCTGTTCTTCATGGCCGAGGACACGCCCATGAACGCGTTCGTGGGCGAGCGGCGCCAGTATGTGACGCGGGTGTGGGCCTACTTCGAGGCCGGCGGACCGCGGGCGGCCGGGATCCCGGGGCTCGTCTGGCCGATGATCGCCTCCTTCGTGGGGGAGCTGGCGGACGTCCGCGCCGCCATGGACTCCGCCGTCGCCAACTGCCGTGTCCACGGCGGCGACTGGGAGACCGCCGTCGCCCTGATGTTCCGTACGCACATGGTGGTCGACGCCCCCGGCGACCTGGACGGCGTCGACGACGACCTCGCGGAACTGCGCACCCTCAGCCGCCGTTCCGGAGACCGCTGGCTGCGGGCCCAGGTGTGCAGCGCGGCCGGTGAGGCCGCCATGGCGCGCGGCCGCTTCGAGCAGGCCAAGGGGGAGTACGAGGAGGCCCTGCGGCTCGCCTACGAGGTGGGCGCGTACGCCGAGTCACCGTTCCTCATCGCCCGGCTCGCCGAGATCGCCTACCGGGCGGGAGACCGCCCGGCCGCGCTGGCGGCGCTGGACGAGGCGAGCGCCGCCGCCGACCGGTACGTCGTGGCGGACTCCAAGGCGTTCGTCCTGCTGCTGCGGGCCCAGATGGCGTTCGAGGAGGGACACATCGCGCGGGCGCGCGAGCTGTGCGAGGCGGCGCGCGGGGAGGCCCAGCGTGGCACTCCGCCGCCCCAGTTCATGGTGATGCTGGATCTGATCGACGCCGTGATCACGGCGAGCGAGACCGCTCCGGGGCCCGCCCTGGCCAAACTGGCCCGAGCCCTGCGCGAAGCCGTGGACCGGCGGTGCTCCGACGTGATCCGGGCGACGGTCGTGGACAGCGCGGCGGGACTGCTGGCCGATCTCGGCGACTTCAGGCGTGCGGCACGGCTGCTCGGCGCCGGCGACCACTGGCGGGCCGGCCGTCCCCGTCCCATGCCGGAACACGCCCAGGCGGAACGGACCGCGGCCACCGCTCGCGCCGCCCTGGGCAGCGTCCGCTGCGAGTCGGAGCGTGCCCGGGGCATGGCCCTCACCGCTGACGACGTCCTGCGCGAGCTGGCCGAGGCGCGGAGTTCGTACGCCGCCGAGCCGCGCTAGGCGCAGGTGAACCTCGACTCCGCCCAGTCCGCCAGGGCCACGTTGTCGAGTGCGCCCCGCGGTTCCACGACCAGCCGTACGGTGCTGCGGCCGGCGAGGTTCACATGGACGGGGACGGCCGGGTCCCCGCCCTGGACCAGCCCGGACCGCCACAGCCGGACCCCGTCGGCGTAGACGGAGAAGTACACCTTGCCGAGTCTCAGCGTCAGGTCGTCCACACCGACGAGCGCGTCGTACGAGGTGCAGGACCGGTTGAGGTCGATGGTGACGGAGGAGCGGCCATGCACGGTGACGCCGTGCGGGTACCGCTGGTCGCCGACCGACATGCCGTACCGCTTCCAGACCCAGCTGCTCGTCCCGATCCGCATCTCGGGCTCGGTGCCGTCACCGCTGATGTCGTACGACAGTTCGCTCCACCGGTAGACGGCCGGGGCGGGCGGCGCCTCGGTCGGGGGCGGTGTGGGCGTGGGTGCCGAGGGCGGTGTCGGCCCCGGGGGCGTGGGCGGCGAGGTGGGCTCCGGTGCCGGTGTCCCGGCCGGGGAGCGGGTGGGACGCGGGCCGGACTCCGGGCCGGACTCTGGGGTGGTCGGTGTCGGCGCGGGCGTCTCCGCGCGCGCGGGCACGATCCCCGGGGCCCGCGGCCCGGGCTCCCGCTGCGAAGGGGAAGACGGGGGCGTGGGCTCGCCGGGCCGCACCACCGGTGATGTCGGGGAGGCCGGGGAAGGGGGAGCTGTCTGCGCTTCCTCCTTCGGCTTCTCGTTGCCGGCCAGGGCCATCACCACCGCGGCCACCACGCCCACGGCGACCACACCGGCCGCGATACCGGCCTTCAGGGGCGCGCCGATCCCCTCGGACGCCGCCGCACCGCCGCCGCTTCCCGCCCCACCGGACGAACCGGCGCCCGCGCCCGCTGCCGCGCCGGACGAGCCTGCGCCCGCCGTCGCGGCCGCACCCGCGGCACCGGCCGCTCCCGCCCCTCCGGCGATGAGCCCGGCCACCTTGGCGTACCCGGCGGCACCGAACCAGCCGATGACGGCGACCGGTACGACGGCGGGGATGCCACCGGCCACTTCCGCGATCTGGCTCGCGGCCAGCCGGCACTTCGCACACTCCTCCAGGTGCTTGCGCAGCCCCCGCTCGGCACGAGTGCGCAGCCGGCCGCGGGCGTAGGTGCCGAGCTGGTCGGCGTAGCGCGCGCACTCCTCGTCGCCGGTGAGCGTGGCGCTGACGTGGGCCTGGAGGTAGGCCTGCTTGAGGCCCTCACGAGCCCGGCTGGCGAGCACCCGCGTGCCGTTGGCGTCCAGGCCGAAGAGCGTGGCGACCTCGCTGGGCGACTCGTCCTCGACCTCGGTGTGCCACAGCACGGCCTGCCACCGCTCGGGCAGCGACCGGAAGGCCTGCATGGCCATGGACCGCTCGGCCTGGTGCATGGCCCGTACATCCGCGCCCAGTTCGAGCGTGTCGCCGTCGGACACGTCGGGCCCGTGCGCGGACTGGGCGGCGAAGACCGCGAAGTCGTCGACGAGCTGTTCCCGCCGCGCCGATCTCGTCCAGGAGGCGGCGACGCGCCGCACGGAGGTGAGCAGGTACGCGCGGACGGCGTGCTGGGGGCCGGAGCCGCCGCGCACCGCCTGGAGCATGCGGGCGAAGACCTCGGCGGTCAGGTCGTCCGCGGTGTACGCGTCACGGCAGCAGGTCCGGGCGTACCGGCGCACGGCCTGCGCATGGCGCCGGTACAGCTCCTCGTATGCCGTGTCGTCGCCCGACCGCATCCACTCGATGAGCTCGGCGTCGGCCGGCGGGAGCTCGCGGGGCGGCGGCAGGACGCCGTCCTCGTGCCGGTCGCGCTGTGCAGGGACCGAGCCGTCGGCCGGATGCCCGCCCGGCGGGACGCTCGCGCGCCCGCCCTGGCTCGGTACGTGCGGCGGGAACGGGCCGCCGGCCGTGGTGTCACCGCTACCGCTCGACTCGTCCCGCCCGTCAACGCTCATCGCGGAAAGCCCCCGCCAGCCGCCCAACCCGTCCAGACCACCGGGTCAGAGTGCCACAGGGGCTCTTGGTCAGGACCCCGGAGTTCGGACGATCACTCATCCGTGGGGATTTACCGCACGCCAGTACTAACCATCACCCTTTCGGGGAAGGCTCCCCTTTTTGCCTCCGGGCCCCTTCACTCCGGGCCCCTCCACTCACGGCCGCGAGCGCAGTCCCTCCAGCAGGATGTCCAGCAGCCGGGCCGAGGCAGCCGCCTGCTGAGCCGCGTCCGGCAGCGAGGGCGCGGCCGTCGCGATCACCAGCAGTACGTCCGACACCGACACGTCCGGCCGCAGCTCACCCGCCGCACGCGCCCGCTCCACGAGCTGACCCACGACCTCGAGCAGCGCCGCCGCCCCGGCGTCGTCCTCCGCGGCGACCGCCGGTACCGCGGCTACCGCCACCGGCTCCTCCGGAACCAGCCGCAGCTCCGTCGTACCCGGCTGCGTCCGCTGCTGCGGCACCCGCGCCTGACCGGCACGGTCCTCCTCGACCGAGACCCGCAGCACCTGCGGCGGCAGCAGCCGCCCGGCGCCGGAGGCCACCGACGTGCGCAGGAAGCGCGACAGCGCCGACCACGGCTCGTCCTCCTGCCCGAGCGCCGCACGCGCCTGGTCGGTCAGCCGGGAGGTCTCCTCCTCGGCTATCCGCCGCACCAGGACGTCCTTGCTCGGGAACCGCCGGTACACCGTGCCCACGCCGACCCGCGCGCGCCGCGCCACGTCCTCCATCGGCGCGCCGTACCCCAGCTCGCCGAAGACCTCACGCGCAGCACGCAGCACGTGCTCCAGATTGCGCTGTGCGTCCACACGCAGCGGTGTGGTGCGCGGGCCGTCCCCGCGTCCGCTGCCCACCGCCGCGCTCAACGTCGCGCCGCCCGCCGTGAGAGCGGACGCGGACGACCAATGAGAATCCTGAACATGCATACGCATTCCCCCGGTAATGACGTCTCCCCCCGGAGACTCCCCGCCATTCGATGCCGGGACGGGGGGAACAGGCCCGGGTCCCCAGGCCCGCCCGTCGCGGACCCGGTGAGCGCTTCCCCCTACACCCCGTCGACACACGAACATAGTTGAGAGGGAGTCAATTCAGAAGGGGCAGGTTCCGCACGGAGCGCCCACCGATCGGAGTACGGGCCGTATACGTCCTGAATGTGCCCCTGCGCGCCCCTCGCACCACCCCAGCTGACCTGCACGTTTCCTTCACAGGCTGATAATCCGGCCAACTCCGCGCGCTCTTCCGCTCCGGTCACACAATTGGTCGAGGCTGTGGACAAACGCAAGCGACGGGTGCGTCATGGGATGGTGAAGGAACGTGCGCGCATTCTCGTTGTCGGTGGTGGCTACGTCGGGATGTACACGGCCCTGCGCCTGCAGCGCAGACTGAAACGGGAACTGGACCGGGACGAGGTGGAGATCACGGTCGTCACACCCGACCCGTACATGACGTACCAGCCCTTCCTTCCCGAGGCCGCCGCCGGCGCCATCTCGCCCCGCCACGTCGTCGTACCGCTGCGCCGCGTCCTCGACCGGTGCCGCGTCGTCATCGGCGAGGCGACCGCCGTCGACCACGCGAAACGCACCGCCACCATCAGCACCCTCGCCACCCCGGAGGAGGGCACCGGCGGAGAGCGGCTGGCCTACGACGAACTCGTCCTCGCCCCCGGCTCCGTCTCGCGCACCCTGCCGGTCCCCGGCCTCGCCGACCACGGCATCGGCTTCAAGACCGTCGAGGAGGCCATCGGCCTGCGCAACCACGTCATCGAGCAGATGGACATCGCCTCCTCCACCCGCGACCCCGCGATCCGCGACGCGGCCCTCACCTTCGTCTTCGTCGGCGGCGGCTTCGCCGGTGTGGAGGCACTCGGCGAACTGGAGGACATGGCCCGCTACGCCGCGCGCTACTACCACAACATCCGGCCCGAGGACATGAAGTGGATCCTCGTCGAGGCCTCGGACCGCATCCTGCCCGAGGTCGGCGAGGAGATGGGCCGCTACACCGTCACCGAACTGCGCCGCCGCAACATCGACGTACGCCTGCGGACCCGCCTGGACTCCTGCGCGGACCGGGTGGCGGCCCTCAGCGACGGCGCCCGCTTCCCCACCCGTACCGTCGTCTGGACCGCCGGCGTGAAACCCCACCCGGTCCTCGCCGCCACCGACCTGCCCCGCAACGACCGCGGACGGCTCAAGTGCACGCCGGAACTCACGATCGAGGGCACCACGCACGCGTGGGCGGCGGGAGACGCCGCGGCCGTCCCCGACGTCACCGCCGAGAAGCCCGGCGGCGAGTGCGCCCCCAACGCCCAGCACGCCGTCCGCCAGGCCCGGGTCCTCGGCGACAACATCGTGCACGCCCTGCGCGGCGAACCCCTCACCACCTACACCCACAAGTACGTCGGATCGGTCGCCTCCCTGGGCCTGCACAAGGGCGTCGCCCACGTCTACGGACGCAAGCTCAAGGGCTACCCCGCCTGGTTCATGCACCGCGCCTACCACCTCAGCCGCGTGCCCACCTTCAACCGCAAGGCGCGCGTGCTCGCCGAATGGTGCCTGGCCGGACTGTTCAAACGGGAGATCGTCTCGCTGGGTTCACTCGAACACCCCCGGGCGGAGTTCGAACTCGCGGCCGGTGGAAAGCCTTCTCAAGACCCTCCGCACAACCCGAAGGGGTCGTCCTGACCGGACCCAGGAACTCCACCGGCCGGCCCGGCGTCTGACGGATGCCGGTCCGGTCCACGCACTGCCAGACTGGTCCACCACCGCGGGCGTGCCACCGCTCGCCCCGGTGCGGGCCCCCGGGGCCCCGGCCGGTTCCGGTGCCGGCCGCCGACGACTACACGAGGCAAGGATTCGTGAACTTCACGCGCTGGAGCGCCCGGCTCCCCGGAACGCAGCGCCGCGCCGCAGCGCGGACCGAGCAGACGGCCTCCCCGGACCGGCGGGGGGACGGCTCCGTACCCGCCGCCCGCGTCGAACAGCTGACCGACGAGACCCCGTCCGTACCCGCCGTCGACGAACTGCGGGTGCGCGAGGTCCTCGACCGCGTCCCCTCCCTCGTCGCCCTCGTCCACGGACCCGACCACCGCATCGCCTACGTCAACGACGCCTACACGACCGCCTTCGGCGTACGCCCCCTGGGCGAACGAGCCCGCGAGGTCCTCCCGGAGCTGGACGCCCTCGGCCTGTTCCCCCTCCTGGACCAGGTCCAGCGCAGCGGCAAGCCCCGCACGGTGAAGTCCCGCAAGGCCCCCGACGGCCGCTCCTACACCTTCACCTGCACCCCGGTCGCCCAGGGCGACGGAGAGGGCGGCAGCGAGAGCCGCGGTGTCCTGGTCTTCGCCACGGACGTCACCGACCACGCCGAAGCCGCCGAACGCCTGCGCGCCAGCGAACGCCGCCAGCGCGAAACAGCGGTGACCCTGCAGAGATCCCTGCTCCCCCAGGAACTCGAAGAACCGGACGACCTGCGCGTCGCCGCCACCTACCACCCCGGCGGCACGGAGGCCGCGGTCGGCGGCGACTGGTACGACGTGATCACCCTGGGCGGCGGCCGCACGGCCCTGGTCATCGGCGACGTCATGGGCCGCGGCGTCCGGGCGGCGGCGGTGATGGGCCAGCTCCGCACGGCGGTCCGCGCCTACGCCCGCCTCGACCTGCCCCCGCACGAGGTCCTGCAGCTCCTCGACGGCCTGGCCGCCGAGATCGACGCCAACCAGATCGCCACCTGCGCGTACGCGGTCCACGACCCGAACGAGGGCAAGCTGGTCTACGCCTCGGCCGGCCACCTCCCCATCCTCGTCCGCGACGAGAACGGCACGGTCCTGCGCGCCGAGGAACCCACCGGCCCCCCGCTCGGCACCGGCGGCTGGATGCACTCCTCCGGCTCGATCCCCCTCAGCCCCGGCTCCACGGCCGTCCTCTACACGGACGGCCTGGTGGAGCGCCGCGATGCCGACCTGGACGAGGGCATCGCCGCCCTGGAGCGAGCCCTGGCCGGCGCCACCGGCACACCCCAGGTCGTCTGCGACCGTCTGGTCCGCTCGGCGGGCGTGACGCCCGACCATGACGACGACGTGGCCGTCCTGGTCCTCCAGCACCCCGCCCGCAAAGGTGCGGAAGGCGAGCTCTTCCGCAACGCCGCCCTGGAACTCCTCGGCGGCGTGGAAGCGGCCCCACGCGCGCGTGCCTTCGCCTCCGGCGTCCTGACCAGCTGGCGCTTCCCCGCCGACCTGCACGACCTGGGCGTCCTGGCCACCAGCGAACTGGTCGCCAACTCCCTCCAGCACGGCACCCCGCCGATGCGACTGCGCCTGCGCCGCACCGACCGCCGCCTGATCATCGAAGTCACCGACGGCGACGACCACCTCCCCAGGCGCCGCCGCGCGGAACCGGGCGACGAGTCGGGCCGGGGCATCGCCATCGTCGCCACCATCGCGTCGAACTGGGGCTGCAGACGCACCCCGGGCGGTGGCAAGGCGGTGTGGTGCGAATTCGCCCTGCCGCGCACCCGGACGACCTAGCCGACGGCCGGTGGATCAGACGTCAGCGGAAACGGGCGCCCCACCCCGCGCCACGACCCGGCTCTTCACGAGCCACGGCTGATCCTGCGCCTCGGTCAGCTGCCGCCCCAACCGCACGGCGAGGACGGTGATCCCGAGGGAGAACAACAGGAACGCCACGATGTACGGCGCGTGCAGCGAGGCCCCCAGCGGCCCGCCCACCGCCGGCCCGACGGCCAGCGCGAGCTGCTTCACCAGGGCGAACGCCGAGTTGTACTGCCCGGCCATCCCCTCCGGCGCGAGATCCGCGACCAGCGGGGCCACGGTCGGCGACAGCATCGCCTCGCCCAGCCCGAACAACGCGTACGTCGAGACGAACGCGGCCGTCGCCATCTCCTGGCTCCCGTGCCCCAGCCCCGCGTACCCGGCGACGGCCCATGCCACGGCCCAGATCAGCCCCACGGCCGCGATCACCCGTGACCGCCTCCGCCGCTCCACGAACCGCAGCACGGCGAACTGCGCCACGACGATCATCAGGGTGTTCGCCGCCAGCGCCGTCCCCAGCGCCGACGTCGATATCCCGGCGGCCTCGACCCCGTACGCGCTCAGCCCCGACTCGAACTGCCCGTAGCAGGCGAAGAACAACACGAAGCCCAGCACACACAGCTGCACCATGGCCCGATTGCCCAGCAACTGCTTCCAGCTGCCCCGCCCCGACGCCACGGGCGCGCCTTCGATCCGCGGAGCGTGCGGCACCCGGACCGTCACCATCACCACGACCAGCAGCAGGAACATCGCCGCCTCGATCGCGAAGAGAAGGGTGAAGGAGGCGGCACTGGTCGTGTCGACCAGATGGCCACCGATGAGGCCACCGACACCGAGCCCGAGGTTCTGCAGGAAGAACTGCGTGGCGAAGGCGCGTGACCGCGTCTCCGCCGACGAGCAGTCCACGATCATCGTCGCCAGCGCCGGCTGCATCACGGCCTGCCCGGCCCCCAGCAGAGAAGCCGACACCAGCACGGCCGCCGCACTGCTCGCGATCCCCAGACTCAGGGCACCTATGGCGGCGGTGATCAGGGCGACGAGCAACACCGGCAGCGGGCCGCGCCGGACGATGGCCCGCCCGGCGAACGGCAGCACAACCAGCGCGGCCACAGCGAAGACGGCGAGCACAAGACCCGCCGTCATGGCTCCCAGTCCCCGCACCTGCGCCACATAGACGTACAGGTAGGGGACCGTGAAGCCGAGCCCGAACGCGCTGAGTGCGTTACCCACGTGAATCCGGCGCATCGCTGCGCCCATCGCCCTGGTCACGTTCACCTCTCTCACAAGTTAGGAGTGAAGACTTCGAAACTAAACTTCGAAGCTAAAGAGTACACACCCAAGGACTTCAAGGCAAAGAAGGTCCGTGCCATACTGCCGCCATGGGCGACACCCCCGGCCCCAGTGAGCCGACCCTCGAAGAACAGATCGCCGCGTACCAGCGCGAGTTCCAGGACCTCGACCCCCAGGTGGAGCAGATCGTCTCGGCCCTCTCCCGCCTGAACCGCCGCATGAACGTCGCCTACGGCCGTCAGACCTCGACCCTCGGCATCAGCAACACAGAGTGGGAGGTCCTCAAGGCCCTCGTCCTCTCCGGCGCTCCCTACCGTCTGGGCCCCAGCGACCTCGCCAAGCGCCTCGGTCTCACACCGGCCGCCATGACCCACCGGATCGACCGCATGGTCGGCGAAGGGCTGGTTACCCGAGAGCGAGACGAGTCCAACCGCGTACGAGTCATCGTGGAGCTGACATCCGAGGGGCGTGAGAAGTGGCTGGAGGCAATGCGCCTGGCATCGGTCTTCGAGGAGGACCTGCTCCAGGATCTGTCCCCCGTCGAGCGCACCGCGCTCGGCGGCGTCCTCACCCGCCTGTTGCGCAGGGTGGAGGACGCCCAGCCGGATGCCGGCGGCCGCCTCTCAGACCTGGACTGACGTCCCTCAAAAGATCTTGACAAGGGCGGCTTGACACCCCTCTGCCCGATCCGTAAAGTTCTTCGGGTTGCCGCGGAGCCGTAACGGTTCTGCGACAGCACTTCCGCCGCTCAAGCGGCACCCAACCACTAGCAAGATCGCTCCCAGCGGGGTTGATTTCGGCGTGCCCGAATTCAATTCGAATTGGGACTCGACGGCCTGATCGACTCGACATCGACTCGATTTGGGAAACGGCGAGAGACCGCGCTAAGGTTGGACACGTCGGAACGGCCCAACAGCCGCAAAGACAAACCCCACTGACTGGGGATCAGGCCCGAAAGGATCTGATAGAGTCGGAACCGCCGGAAAGGGAAA
>NZ_JBWKHE010000002.1:731700-1043525 GCF_056433405.1 Streptomyces sp. NPDC044719 | reverse complement strand
ACCCCACCCACGAAACGAACACACCGCTCAACACAACTGAGCAACACCACGCCACAATCAAGATCATTAAGCAAGCACAACAGCTACGCCACAGCCGGCACTGCACGAGTGCAGAGATCTGCACTACGGTGCGGCCGACTCCCGCGCTCGCCTGACCGGGAGGACGCCACACCTCGCCGACGCTGAGCAGATGGGAGGGCACCGAGCCGATGCGGCTTGCCAGCATGCACGCCGCGGTGCAGCGCACCTGGACGGTGGAACTGCGCCCGCAGCCGGGCGGGCCGGCCCTGGCCTGCCCCCGCTGCACCCCGCACCATCCCGTGCAGGCCGCCTCCGCCCGGTCGGCCGCCCTGACCCATCTGGCCCGCCACGCCCGCGCCGACACGCTGCCCGGGCACCTGCGCACCTGCCAGTGCCGGGCCCGGGGCTGCCACTGGCACCCCCGTCACCGTGGCTGCGCCGGCCCCGTCCTGCTTGCCCTGACCCGGGATCGCAGCGGCCGCACGTGGCGGCTCGCAGACGCCTGTGCCGCCTGCGCCGCCGCGATGAGCCACACCGCCATCGTGCCGCCGACACTGCTCAGTCCCGTTCGCATCCGTTCCTCCGCCGGCGGGCCGCAGCCAGAACGCAGGGTGCCCGCCTACGGCCCGCCGGAGCAGCAGCGCGTGCGGGAAATGCTCACCTACCTCGCCGTCGCCCTGCCCCGCTTCTCCTCCCCCGCCGCCCGACTGCTGGCCCTGCAGTGCGCCCTGCGCGCCGACGGCCGAGGCCGCGTCCGGCTCCCCCACGGCCTTCTGCGCAGCATGCGGCTGCACGGCCGTGCAGAACTGTGGAGCGAACTGGAACACGCCGGGTGGCTGCGCTGTTCCGGCCCGCGGCGTCCCCATGTGGAGGCGCGGCTGCTCGATGCGGACATGCACTCCCAGACATCCGGCCGCGGCACCCGCGCCCGCGCGGCGCACTGGGCCCTGAACCCCGTTCCGCTGGTCGCACCGCGCGGGATGTCCCCCACGGTGCAGCTCAACGCTCTGATCCTGGCAGCTCACACGTCTGACGGCTTCGGAAGTGCGGAACTCGACGTGCTTGCCCGGCTGGGCAGTCAGTCCCAGCAGCAGGTGGAGGATCTCCTCGACCAACTGGTCCACTGCCGTCTCCTTGCCTCCTGGCAGCACCTCAGGGAGCACGACGAGATCGCCTGGCGCCTCCTCCCCGAACGCGGCGTACCGAGCAGCGCCACACCAGGAAGGTGATCACCTGACAGCCCTTCCCTCCGAAACGGCACGGGAGGCAGCACGTCGGATCCGCGTCCCGCCATCGTCCGGTCATGCCACGGTGGGACGAAGAGACGTACGGCAAGTGGGCCGCAACTCCGGCGCACGGCTGCAGGGATCAGATCCGGTCATATTGTTTCGAGACAGCGTGAGACACCATGAGACGCAGAGAGACACCGGCGGACACCCATGAACGCCAATGAACGACAACGACCGCCAACATCCCTGGCCAGGAGTGTCCGAGACGGGGCACCGGGTTGTTTCGAGCCCGAGGAGGAGAGCAACACTTGCCGGTATGCCGAGCTTTCAGCAAAGGAAGGCCGTGGGCGACGCACACGAAAGGCGCGTCGCCGAGGAACTCGCCCTGCGCGGATGGGACGTCAGCCCCTGGGGCCAGGGCGTGCTGACCGAAGCTGTGCGAGTCGCCCTGCGGGGCACCGAGAGTTCACTGCGCTGGACACCCGATCTAGTGGTCGCCAAGGACCGGCAGGTGTTTCTGATCGACTGCAAGAGCCGCATGACCAGCCGCATCACCCATCGCCATGCGGTGGAGCGGGCTGCCGTCATGGCGCACCTCCAGCTCGCCGCATGGACGCAGCTGCCGATCTGCTACGTCTTCGACAACCTCGACGTCCTCACTCCCCTGGACGTCCTCATGCTGGGCCGCACGGGTCCGCAACCCGCCGCAGGCTCAGGCTCCCCCTACCACCTGGTGCCCACGAGACGCTCCCTCGCATTCGACGAGGTGTTCGGAACCATGCAGCAGCGGCACACCCCCCAACTCGGCGCCGCCTGACCCGGTCGGCATGCAGCTGCCGACCAGGGCGCCCCGGTCTCCTGCGCCGCGCCCATCACACCCGAGGGGCTCGAGGGCTCTCCGCCACCACTCGGCCGCCGCAGCAGAACAGATGGATCAGGCGGGCCAGCGAAGGCAGTGGGCCGCCTGGTGGGCAGGCAACGGCAAGGGGCGGCAGCACCCAGCAGTTCACAGCCTGGCCTGAGGTCCCTTCACAGCTGGGCCACGCGCCCGTGCCTTGCTCGCCACTCTCACCCACAAGGATTCACGTGGTCCGCGTGCTCAGACGCGCGACAGGCCGGTCCCTGCTGTTGCTTGCACACACAGCGCCGGTCCGCCGGTGTGACTGAGCGCTTCACATGGCGGGTGAGCGCCTGACTTGGCGGGGCTGGGTACTTCAGTGGGCGGGCGGGGTGAAGCTGTATGTCCGGGAGGGTGTTGCCGAGGAGGGCCCAAGGGTCGCCTGTCGGTCGTTGATCTCGGAGCGATGACGTTCGGCTTCGGGAGTGCAGGCCCTGTCCCGTGGATCGTCATGGCGTGAGGTCGGTGCTCGTCGCCGTTTCGATGTTATGGTCCTGGACCACTATCTGGAGGTGCTTCTGCGCAAGCCCGGCGCGTTGGACCGCTCCGAGGCACTGCACCAAGCCCGCGCCGAGGGCACCTTCACCGCCGAGCACGAGGCGTTCTGGGCTCTGGCCAAGCAGCAGCTCGGCGAGATCGACGGGACGAAAGCCCTGGTCAGGATCCTGCTCCTGCACCGCCATCAGCAGCACGCCGATGTGATCGCGGGCCTTCGCGCCGCACTCAAGCTGGGCACCTGCAGCGAGGACGTGATTGCTCTGGAGGCCCGCAAGGCCGCACAGGCCGACGGCCGGGCCCCGACCGTCACTGCCGCTCCGGCAGCCCCCGACCGGCTGCAACCTGCTGATCCGCAGATGCCGCAGGTCAGCCACCTCACCGCGCACCGCCTGGCCAGGCCCCTGCCCGAAGACGCCCGCCCCCTGCCCCGCCTGGAGCAGTGGGACGAACTGCTCCACCTACGCCGGAAGGACTCGTCATGACTGCCGCTCATCACGCCCTCACTGCCCAGGCGTCCGATGCCGCGATCGACACCGCCTGCCGCATGCTCCGGCTGCCCACCATGCGGGCCCAGGCCGCCGACACCATCGCCCGCGCCGAACGCGAAGGGCTCTCCTATGCGGGCTTTCTCGCCGAGCTGCTGATGGCCGAGTGCGAAGACCGCGACCGCCGCCGGGCCGAACGCCGCATCCGTGCTGCCCACTTCCCCCGCGAGAAGTCACTGCGCGACTTCGACTACCGCGCCAACCCCAATGTCGATCCGGCCGTCATCCACAGCCTCGCCACCTGCGACTGGATCACCAAGGGCTACCCGCTGTGTCTGATCGGGGACTCCGGCACCGGCAAATCCCACCTGCTCATCGGCTTGGGCACCGCGGCCGCCATGGCCGGCTACCGCGTCCGCTACACCACCGCCGCCAGCCTGGTGAATGAGCTCGTCGAGGCCGCCGACGACAAACAGCTCGGCAAGACCATCGCCCGCTACGGACGCGTCGACCTGCTCGAAATCGACGAGCTCGGCTACCTCGAACTCGACCGCCGCGGCGCCGAGATGCTCTTCCAGGTTCTGACCGAGCGGGAGGAAAAGAACAGTATCGCCATCGCCTCCAACGAAGCGTTCACGGGCTGGTCAAAGACCTTTACCGACCCGCGGCTCTGCGCGGCCATCGTCGACCGGCTCACCTTCAACGCCACCCTCATCGAGACTGGCACCGAGTCCTATCGCCTGGCCCGCACCAAAGCGAACAAGATCATCGGGACAAACTAACCGACCTCAACTCGCCTTCCACGCAGCCAGCGGTCACTGATCAGCGACGTCATGGTGCTGGCCGATCCCATCGTCCAGTTCGACGGCGAGGCGTTGGAGATCGTCGGTCGGCAAGGCAGCAACGTGGTTAAGCCATGCATTTTGCCCGCCAGCGTCGGCAGCACTTGGGGCCTCGGGAACGGTTTCGCGCCGTGTCCGCTCCTCCGCCTCGAACTCCTCAAACTTCAGCAACATATCGACCGCGAGCGGCGCGATGTCGGGCCGTTGCAGGAGGTTGCTGGCATACGGCACGAGCTCGGGCCGGTTGGCGAGGAACCGCTCGACCGCGATGCGACGATCCTCGGGGATCTCCGGAAACCGGCCGCAGACGGTTCGGTCCCAGGCCGACTCCACACCATCCGCCCTCATCTCGGGCTCCTCCCCTAGCAGGTCTGATCCGGCACACTGATCTTGTCATTCCCCGCGCCGGGCCCCTCGGCACCAGACCCATCATGCCAACGCTGGCGCACCACCGTGGCTTTGCGCCGTTCCAACCCCTGGTGGTCCCAGAACAAGCCGCCCTTCGGAGCCAAATCGGGTCGCCCGATCTTCACCAATCACCCTTCAACTGGGGCCAGTTGGAGTCGCCTTGGTGGGGCCGTTGAACGCCGCCCTAGCCACCCTGAAGGGCACCGAGATCTCCAAGGGCCGGTTCGCGCAGGAACTCGCCGACGTGCTGGCCGACCGGGTGGTGCCGTTCACGGTGCCTGACTACCTGGCGGGTGCCATCCGTTTCATCACCGCCCAGGACACGAGCACGCCTGCAGTGGGCGCGCCATGACGACGCCTGAGCAGACGGATCCGGTGCGGGCCGACGCCGAGAAGCAGCAGCAGGCCGCCATGGCCGTGGCCGCGCCTGCCTACGTGGCTGCCTGCCCGGGTGCGGGCAAGACGCATGTGATCACCAACCGGCATCTGCAGTCGCCCCGGCGACGGCTGCGGAAGGGGCGGGCGCTGATCTCGTTCACGCGGGTGGCGCGGGATCAGATGGCCCGGCGCTGCCGCTCGGCGGGCCGCGCCGATCTGGTGCAGGCACCGCACTTCATCGGCACGCTCGACTCGTTCCTGTGGGAGTTCCTGGTCAAGCCGCGGCGGGCGGCCCAGCCGGCGCCCCGTCTGCTGGAATCCTGGGCAAGCATCAAGGCCCCGGTGCAGGGCACGGACCGGGAGATCAACCTGCACCGCTTCCCCATGACGATAGATCCCTCCTACCGCGAAGCGCGCGAGGCTGTTGCCTGGGACAAGCTCGACTACGACACCCGCCAGCTCATCAAGGACACCTCCTACAGCCGCGCGCAGTGGGAGAAGAAGATCTTCGAAACCCGCAAGGCGTGGTGTGACGAAGGCTATTTGACCGGGCACGAGGCGCGGGTCTTGGCCCTGTGGAACCTGCGCCACGCCAAGACCGCGGCCGCTCTGCTGCCCCCGCTGCTCTCCCGGTTCGCGGAAGTCGTCGTCGACGAGGCACAGGACTGCTCCGCCGCCGACCTGGCGATCCTTCAGCTGCTGCACGACGCCGGCCTGCCGCTGGTTCTCGTCGGCGACCCGGACCAGGCCATCTACGCCTGGCGCGGCGCCGAACCCCGGGCTC
This sequence comes from Streptomyces sp. NPDC044719, assembly GCF_056433405.1. Lineage (NCBI taxonomy): Bacteria > Bacillati > Actinomycetota > Actinomycetes > Kitasatosporales > Streptomycetaceae > Streptomyces > Streptomyces sp. NPDC044719. Next base: position 1,037,982 of record NZ_JBWKHE010000002.1, on the reverse strand, counting down.
TCCAGTCCTTCGCCGCTCAGCTCTCCCCCGCCCCGCACCGTCTGACCGGCAACTGGCGCAGCTCCCCCGTCATCTGCCGGCTCGCGTCCACCCTGCGCACGGGGCAGCGCCCGCCGGACACCTCCGTGGTGCGCGACGACGACATCCCCGTCCTCGTGCTGCCCACCCGGTTCGTCGACTCCGGCAGCCGGCACCTGCACGCCCCGACCGGTGCCGGCATCGTCGACGCCTTCCGCACGCTGGCCGAGGAGTACGCCGTCCCGGCCAAGGACTGCCTGGTGACCGCCTACAAGTACGCCACCTTGCCGGGCATCACCCGGGAGAAGCCCAACACCAAAGCCATCACCAGCCTGGCCTGGGCCCGCACCGTCACCCACACCCCGAGCGCCAGCGGCGATGACCTCGCCCGGGCCTGCGCGGTCGCCGTGCGCGTCCTGTTCGGCTACTGGTACCCGGGCGAGACCGGCGGCCCCGACCGCATCACGGCCCGCCACCGTCTCTCGGCCGGACAGGTCAACCGCACGGCGTTCGCCTTCCTGCACAGCCTGCCTGCGCCCCACCGGGAATGGGGGCCGCAGGTCTGGCAGGCCATGAAGGCCTGGCCCGCTTTGCCCGGGGCTGCTCCGCAAGGCAGAAAGGGCCGCCCCGCCGGAAAACCCACCGTGTCCCGCCCCCAGGCGGCCACCGGGATCCGCACCAACATCGTCCACCAGCTCAAGGGCGATGAAGCAGACGGTGTCCTGCTGTTGCTGCCCGATGCCGGAAGCGTCCAGCGCTGGGCCACCGCAGACCCGGCCACCGACGAGGTCCTGCGTGTCTGGTACGTCGCCGTCACCCGCGCCCGCCGCCTGGCCGCCGTCGCCCTGCCCGACGAGGAGAGCGACCAGCTGGCCCGGCTGCTGGTCGAGCGGCAGGTACCGTTCCGCGTCGCATGACCCTTCGTGTTGTCTGTCCCGCAACCGGCCGGGGGCAGACAGCACGATCCTCGCGGCAGCCTGCTGCTCGGCGTGCCCGCGCTGTCGGCATTCTGCGGCAGCCCGCAACAACGGCACCGGTTGCGCTGAACTGGCGGCAAGGTTGCAGGAGTTCACCGATCTGGACCGGCAGACTGCCCACGCATGATTCCCGTTGCGGAAGGAAGCCCGCAGGTGGCAGCAGACCGTGAAGGCTCTGCTGAGTGAGCTGCCCGGATCGGCATGACCGAGAACAGGGCTCCCACACCCGGCGGGAAGGCTGCCCGGCGTCCAGCGGGCCTTGGGCAGCGTCCGTTGGACGCCTGGGCGTCGGGCACCCCTACCGGTTACGGGCAGGCTTGGGTGTGTGTCACGCCGGGCTCAGCAGCACCTCTTCCAGGTCTTGCCAGCTTGGCGGCGGCTCGGCTGCAGAACGCACGACGGTCAGCAGACGTCCGTCGAGGCAGGCGTCGAAGCGGCCTTCGGCCCGTGCGAGGCGCTCTCGGACGCCGGCCTGGGGTGGGGGCTGTTCGGCCAGGACGGCCAGCAGCACCTCGTGCTGGGCAGGTCCCAGCGCGTCGGCGGGTACCCAGGTGCCGCGGACGGGATTGCCGACGAATTCCGCATCGAGTTCGGGGGCGGTGTCGTACAGCCGCTGCACCAGGCGGCCGGTCTGTGAGAGCGGGTCGGCCGTGGGTTGTGTGCGGGCAGCGACGGGCACCGGCATCGCGGTCCGCAGTGCGTCCGTGGCGGACGGCGGGGTGAGCGGCGGTTCAGACTCATCGGTCGGCATCTGCCCGAGGGGGCCCTCTGGTGGTCTGCGCCGTCGCTCGTGCACGGGAAAGCGCCACTGGTGGCCTTCGCTCTGCCGCTTCCAGCGGACGTCGAGTGCACCGTCCCAGCGTTTGTCCTGGGGGAGGAAGATGTCCACGGCGACGCCGGAGCGGCCGATCCAGACCCAGCTCATGAAGTAGGCGTGGTCCTGGTGGGCGGCGGACCAGCGGGCCAGGTCCTGCAGCCGGTTCTTCTGCTCGGCAAGGGGCCGTTTCGGCAGGAGTGTCTTGGTGCGGCGGTGTCGGCCGCGGGCCTCTCCCGCAACCCGGCCGCCGGGCAGGTGGAACAGCAAATCGGGCCGGATCCCGTCGTTCTGATAGTCCGTCAGGCTACCGGGCAGTGCGTCGAAGCTGTGCAGCGGATGCGCCGTGTTGTCCCAGGCGAAGAGCGCTTCACCGGCCGCCGTCAGCATGCCCAGGCCTGAGCTTTCGGCGACGAAGCCGCGGATATGCCGCGAGCTCGCCGTGAACGCGCGGTGATCGACCCGAAGTGGGCCGTCGGCCCCGGCGGTATGGAGGTAGCTGGCAAGGAGACGGACCTCGAGTTGCTTGGTCCGGTAGTCGAGGACGCGGTTGTGGTCGCAGGCGAGCGCGTTGATGTGGATGAGCCGGGCCAGCCCGACCGGCAACTCGCCCTGCCCGACCTCCGTGACGGTCACCACCGCCTCCTGCACCTGGAACTGCCACACCCGGGCTCGTACCGTGTTCACTTGCGCATTCCTCTTCTCGCTTGCGTCGCACCACGCGCCGTTCCCGGACGTGATGTGGTGCGCAACTCCCCCGCACCGTCGGGGTCTTCACATCATGCCGTCGGTCCGGGGCCGTCCGGCGCGTGTCGGCAAGCCGCTGCAGGGCGGACCACGCCGTCACTGACCGGCCCGGACCCCGGCCGGTCCCGCCGAGTCCTGCCGTGACTGGATCACCGGGGGACGGCGGGGGCGGCCGCGCGGTTTCCGGTCTGCTGCACGGCCCTTCAGCAGAGGGCTGTTGGCTGTGACGGAGCCCACCAGGAAGCCGAATCAGCTCCGGAATATTCCGTGTTAATGTTTTGAGGACTGATCTGAGGTGGTGGGGTGTGATGGCGTCCGGTGACCTGCAGGCGCATCCCGGCATGCTCGCACTCGCGCGCGAGTCGCGGGGCATGACGCAGGTCGAGGTGGCCGCGGCCATGACCAAGGACTCTCCTGCCGGGGCCGCGGTCGTGTCCCAGGGGTATGTCAGCCGCGCGGAGTCGGGACGCCTTGTGGTCGCCGACGATCGTCTTCAGCTGTATGCCGCCGCCCTGGGTTACCCGGTAGACCTGCTGAGTCTGGATCCCCGGGTGAGCGGGGTGGGGGTGGGACTGATCCATCACCGCAAGAGAGCCTCTCTGTCGTCCTCTGCCCTGCGCCGCATCCACGCTCAACTCGCCCTGGTACGGGTGCAGGTGACGGGTCTCGCGCGGGCCGCAGCGGCAGCGGGCGTGCAGCACCGCTTCTCCCGCGTGCTTCTGGATGACTTCACGACGGCCAAGGATGCGGCCCGCCAGGTGCGCCGCGCCTGGGGCCTGCCCAGGGGCCCGGTGGCGGATGTGATCGCCGCGATCGAGGAGGCCGGCGGCCTGGTCGTGATGCGCAGTCTCGGCAGTGAGCTGCTGGATGCGGTCAGTCAGTGGGACGACCTGCAGGTCCCGCTGGTCCTGGTCAACGACCATGCGCCGGGCGATCGTTGCCGCTTCAGTGTCGCGCATGAGCTGGGCCATCTAGTGATGCATCCCGCGCCCGGCACGTCGAGCGAGCAGGAAAAGCAGGCCGACGCGTTCGCCGCGGAGTTCCTGATGCCCGCGGCCGATATCCGGCAGGCGTTCGCCGACGGTGTGGACTTGGCGCGGCTGGCGGAGCTCAAGCGCGTCTGGCGGGTGTCGATGAGCGCGCTGCTGCGGCGCGCGCTCACCCTGAACGCCATCACCGAATGGCAGTACCGCACGGTGATGGTGGAGATGTCGGCGCTCGGCTACCGAACGGCCGAACCGGTCGAGGTGGAGTTGGAGCGGCCCACGCGCGTCCCGGCACTGGTGGACACCCTGTTGTCCGACCTCGGCCTGGCGATCGACGAGGCGGCCGCGTGCGCCCGCCTGCTGCCCGAGGACTTCAAGCGCCTGTATGTGGCAGGCGACCGCTCGTTATCCCCTAAGCCGCTTCGAAGGTGAGGCCATGATCGACCCGTCTGCTCCGCTGCCGCGTCCCCGCTCAGATCTCACGGAACCTCCCGACGCGCCGCAGGCCCTGTCCGGTGCGCTGGGTGTTCTGCAGGAGCGCATGCTGCTGCAGGTGTCTCCAGCCCGTGTCGGTTATCTGCTCGGACAGCTTGATGAGGGCCGCAGCGGGCTGGTGCTGTGCGGGACGAACGCGCTGCGGAAGGCGAAGAGGCTGCGCGAGCAGGAGCAGTTCAGCGGGCCGCTGCTGGTCGATCCGGCCGTGTACGAGGTGCGGGCGGCCAGCGAGGAGGAGCCGTTCCCGCCCGCGTCGGAGGACACCTTCGCCTTCGACGATCCGCTTGAGGTATCGCTGGCGGAGCAGCGGGCGGTCGGTGTTACCGCCCCAGTGACCCCGACCGGCTACATTCGCGCCGAGGACTCCGACGCCCTCAAGGCGGCGGTGCGGCGGGTGGCCGACCTGGACGATGCGCAGGTGGTCTTCGCGGCGCCGGTCGACGTGTGCTGGCTGCGGGAAGAGGACGCGGTGCGGCAGCTGATCGCCTGTTTGCGGCTGGTGAAGGGGCCCAAGGCGATCATGCTGGGCGGGCAGATGGACCCTCTCGCGCGTCATGCACGGGCCGTCGACCACCTGCGGCGGGTGATCGAGGAAGTGCCGGGAGCGGCGTTGCTACGCACCGATCTGGCGGCCTTCGGCGCGCTGGCTGCGGGGGCGACGTTCACGGCGTTCGGTGCAGGCAGCCGGCTGCGGCACATCGTGGCCCCTGGCGAGAAGGCCAAGACCAGCAAGGGCTTTTCGACGTCGCCGCACGTGCTGTTCGCCGAGCTGATGGACTTCTTCCTCGGCAAGACCCTGGCCGACCGCTTCGCCGGTGCGGAGGCTCCCGTCTGCGGCTGCGCAGCGTGTGAGGGGGTGTGGGCACTGGATGAATTCGCCAGCAATGCTGGCGAACGGCCGGCACGGGCCGCCGCGCACAATGTGGCCGTGCTGATGGAGTGGCTGCGCACGCTGACTGCGATCACTCCCGGGCTGGCACGCCAGCAGTGGTGGCACGAGCGCTGCCGCGCGGCGGTGGAGCGGTATCCGCTGGTGAACGCGCAACTGCGGCAGCCGGACGCCTTCAAGGTGCCCCAGCAGCTGAGGCGGTGGGCGCTGGCCGCCCCGGCCTCGGTGACGGACGGAGCGACCGGGCAGGCGGAGGCCGACCATCAGCGCAGGAGCTGATACAGCTCCTCGACGAAGCACCAGGCGGCGGCGGTGTGCCGCTGCGGCCGGTACTCCTGCGGCGCGAGCAGCATCTCTACACCGTGCTCGGCGGCGAGGAACACGCCGATGCCGTAGAAGTCGGCCTCGGCCAGCAGCTCTTCCAGGTGTGCGGGGCGGCGGGTGAGCAGCATGGCGCGGCGGCAGAACGGCGCGAACCGGCCCGCGTCCCGCAGTCCCTGGCGCCATCCGGCAGCGCGCACCACGGCCAGGTCCACGCGCACCGGCCGGACCGCGCGCCGGGTCACCGTCGTGCGGTCACGGTCCGCGGCGCCCGCTGGCAGGGCGCGTATGGCCCGCCGCTGGCCGGCCTCGAGCGAGGCGAGGGGGACGGGGATGCCCACCGGCAGCGTCAGGAGGGTTTCCAGCGCCGCCATCCGATCCAGCCGTCCTGCGGCGGCGTCCTGGCGCCGGGCGTGCTCGGCGGCGTCCAGCCGGTGGAAGAACAGGGCCTCAATGCCCTGCAGGGAGGCGGCCTTGGTCTGGGTGCCCGCCTCCAGCAGGGCGGCCGAAGCCGTCCGCACGGAACGGCTGATCACGGAGTTCGCCAAGGTCACCATGGCCTCCACCCTGCCTCACCAGGCTCCGGCCGCACGCGGCGGCCCCGCCGACTATCCAACCCGTACCGGTACGGACTGTTCTGCCAAACAGCTCAACAGGCCCTCGAGACACTGCCAGAGCGCGTCGTTGTCGCTGCGCCGATACCAGCGGCGCCGCTCCCCCGCCACCCGCGGCAGCCGCTCGGCCAGTCCAGCGTCCACCAGCGCCCGGATCGGCGCCTGGTAGACACTCGCCGGTGCGTTGCGGGCGGCGGCAAGGTCTCCCAGGCACACGCCCCGCTCGCCCGCTGCCGCGAGCGCCCACATCAGCTCTGCCCGGTAGCGGTTGCCGAAGACCCGCACGGACGCCTCACGCAGCCGCTCCACGTCCTGTTGAGACATGATTCATGATTCGCGAATCATTGCTCAAATGTCAACACTGCAGCGGGGGTTCCGTTCGCGCGGGGGCCGACCCACCGTTGTGGGGGTGGTCGCTGCTCTGTGGCCCTTCTGGATCGGCGCCTGGAAGGAGTTCAGGCGTCCTCGCGCATTGTGCCGCCTGGAGGTTGGAGGTGCACGGTGACAGCGGCCGTTCCCGTGGGACTGCCGACGATGACCGCGGGAGCGGTAGTGCGGTTGGCGGAGCTGGCGGGGAGTACGACGAATGAGGTGACGGGTGCGCCGGTGACCAGGCGGAGAACCTCCTGTCCCGTGTGGTGGTCCCACACGCGGATGCTGGCGTCGTCCGAGCAGGCGCTGACGAGCAGGTCACGTTCGGCGTCAGAATGGGCAGGGCAGCAAGGGCGGTGACGGGGCCTTGATGCCCAGTCAGCGGCACATGGTTTTCTGAGCGCGGGGCGAATGGGTCCCACAGCCGGATCACTCATGGCACGCAGCCAGGTCGGGCGATGCACGGGTCCGGACATCGCCCAACTCAGACAGCCCCCGGGGCCCCTGAGCGGTAGCCTGTCGCTGTTGAGCGGGACGGACGAGGACATGCGGGATGGCTCAGAGCGGGCACGCCAGTGGAATGATCTGCGTCCGGCCAGTTCGGGTCGGAATGGTTCTCCAGCCTGACGCCGAGGCCGTCTCCAGCGCGGTGCAGGCCTGCACCTGTGTCTGGGGCGGGGCGTACTTTCCGTGGCTGGCGCCCGACGCCCCGGACACTCTTCACACTGCCGAGGCTCTTGCGGTCGACGTTTTCTACCCAGTGGCGGGCGATTCCGCAGCGTGTGAGGTCGCGGGTCAAGAGGGCTACCGGTGGAAGCCTGAGCACGGCACTCCCTTCGGCAGTCACGAACCGCTGGCGGCTCCGGGAGTGTTGGGCGTGGAGTGGCTGCTGGATGACCCCGCACCCCAGCACGCGTTCGTGCTGCCCGAGTGGGACACGGCAGATCCTCTGGGCCCGTTGTTCGAGGTGTGGTTCGGCCATTACGGCGACTATCCTGCCGCGGCCGAACTGCGGTCCCGCTTCGCTCGCGTTGCCGAGAGCCGCACGATCGGGGTCGATGCCCCCGTTCCTGCCTTCGAGGGTCTGGTCACCCCGATCGGCCTGACCTGCCTCGATGTGGAGTACGACTCGGACGACTCGACGAGCGTGATCGTCCTGGTGGATGCAGCGGATCCCGCTGATCTCATGCTCTTGTGGACCGCCCGGGCTGCCGGTCACCACGTTCTGCCCTGGCCGGCAACGCATGCCGACCGGGTTCGCACCGTGGCTGAGCAATGGCTCCGCGCCGCCCTACGCGAGGACGCACTCGGCCGTTCGGTGCGGGGCGACGGTCTCGACCTGGGACCGACGATCAGCGTGATCACCCGGCATCTTCCCATTCCTGAGGATCTCGCCGTCCTGCTGGATGACTTGGGCATCACCGCGCTGCCCGGCAGCTCGGTGAAGCACGCTCTGCCCCGGCGTGGGCGTCATCCGTTCCTGACTGCCTCGGTCAAGGAATTCTCGGTGCCCCTTGCGCCGCAACAGAGGACTCTGGCCGTACCGATGCCGCAGGTGGGGCCGGCCCGCTGGCGGCCGGACCGTCACTACGCCGGAATCGTGGCGGCCCACGTCACCTTCACCGATGTGCGTGACGGTCATCCCGGTTGGACGCCCCTGGTGCCCAACCTTCGTTCGCTGAGCAGTCTGCTCGATACACAGCCCGCGAATCATCCGGAACCATTTCACCGGCCCGCCCGCGGCGGCAGGGTCTGCGGTGTCCTGGCCGACAGCGGCACCGACAAGGTGCACCTTTGCCTGCTGGACAACGCCGACATCCTCAACGGCCTCTTCCGCGGTTCCGGCTGGCAGCCGCGCCAGGAGGTCAACGGGCGCAAGGTGACAGGGCTGATCCGCCGCCTGGGAGGCATCAGCAGCGCGGCCGGATGCGAGCCCGCCGTCTGGCAGGTGCTCCACACGGCGTCCAAGAGTGCCGACGGCCTGGTCCACGACCGGCTCGTAGGGCTCGCCAACAAGTACCGGGAGCACTGGCCGGGGCCCGTGAGCACGCCGGACGGTCGCGCGAGCTACGCCACGAAGGTGGTCCTGGCCCCGCAGCAGCGTGGCCTTCTGGAGCCGGTCGCCCCGCTTCACTGCCCTGAGTGCAAGGGGTTCACCGCGGTGCCTGCGCCTCGGCTGGAAGCGGAAATGGACTGCTCGCACTGCGGGCGCCGGTTTCCGCTCGGCTATCTCCTGGGCTCATCACCGCGGCGCTTTGACTGGCATTTCCGACTCGCGGATGGCATCACGCGGAACCTGATGGCCGAGACCCGGCCGGTGATGGCAGCCGCGACTGTTCTTGCCTGTTACCACCAGCAGCTCTTTCCTGCCGGTTTGCTGCCCGCTGCCGGCGGGACGACGATGACGTGCCAGCTGGGCGTCAGCTTCGAGTTCCCGGGTGGGCCGCGTGAGGTGGACCTCGTGGTGGTGCTGGACGACGGGCCACAGCCGGTGGTGGTGGTCGGCGAGGTCAAGGGTGGGCTGAGTGCCCAGCCGGGCGATCTCATCAACCAGGACGACCTCGCCGTGCTGACCGCCATTCAGACCCGCCTTCGGGAGCAGGGGGTGGAGTGCTACCTCCTGGCCGCCGTGCTGCGCGATCACCTTGAGCCCAGCGAGCGGGACGCTCTGCAGAGACTGTGCACGCATCCCCCGATCACACTCAATGATCATCAAGGGTTCGTTCATCCCGTCCTGCCGATCGTGCTGACCGGGGCGGACCTCACCCAGCCGCAGTTCTCTGACGGGCACCTCCACTGGTGGTCTCGGCACGGCCTGCCCGGACTGGCCCAAGAGAGCTGCCGTCGCAACCTGTAGCCCGTACCGGCTCACGCACGCCGCGGCGATGGCCCGGGGTCTGAGGGCGGGGTTTCTCACCCTCCCCTCGCCGCGCTGCGGCGGCGGGCTTCCTGGTGTGCGCAGCGCAGGAATGCGCTGGCTGTATGTCAGCGCTGGGAAGAGCGCAGGTACATCGGCAGGACAGTGCGCATGAGTTGTTCGCCGCGGGTGGTGATGGCGTCGAAGTGAGTGCGGTTCATGGCACGGAAGTTGGTGGGGTAGGTGGCGACCGCGCTGCGCGGGACGAGGTCGGCGGGCGGTGCGGGCAGGCGGTGGTCCTTCATGCCTAGGTAGGCCAGGGCGAAGCCGTCGATACGTCCGCTTGCGGCCCATTCGTGCAGGCGGGAGCGGGCGGAGTCCTGGGCTTTGCGATGGACGGTGACGAAGGAGCGGCTGAGACGGCCGGTCATGAAGTGCGGTGTTTGCAGGGGGAGTTCGCCCACGCCGGCGTCGCAGGCGATGATGAAGGGCACGTCGTAGACGTGCTGGGTGTGGCGCGGTGAGCGTCCGGGTTCCAGGACGGACAGGCCGAGGTTGTCGTAGACGCCGCCGTCGGTGAGCAGCACGGTGTGCTGCTGGCTGTGCCCGTCGTGGTGCTGAAAGGTGAAGGTGCGCTCCAGAGCTGGCAGGAAGGCGGGATAGGCGGCGGAGGCAGCTACGGCGGTGGCGACGTGGACGGGCTCGGTGATGGTGCCGTAGCGGGAGCAGCCGCTGCGGGCACTGCCGAAACGGACGGCGTTGGTGGTGGCCAGGTCGGTGGCGGTCAGAACGACGTCCAGGCCGGGGTGGGTGACGTCGGCCATGGTGGCAGTGGCGAAGGCCTTGCGGGCCAGGACGGCGGCGAGCGCGTCGGTGCGGTTGGCGGGACGGGCGACGCTGACGTCAGTAGTGCGGGTGAACAGTTGGCGGGTGCCGGCACGGGCGGCTGCGGTGAGGTTGCGGATGACGGCAGAGGGCGTAAACGCCTGTCGTGCGATGTCGAGTTGCACGCCGGAGCGCAGCAGGTCGGTGGTGCGGGCGTCGAAGTCTGCGAAGTCGGGCGGGCCGTAGGCCCATAGGGCGGCGAGCAGGGATCCGCCGGAGATGCCAGAGACGACGCGGATGCGGTCGAGGAGATCGCGGTCATGCAGGGCGCGCAGGCAGCCGAGGTGGAAGGCGGCCGCGCGGGAGCCTCCGCCGGACAGGGCAAGGCCGAGGGTGCGGGTCATGGGCGGGGGTCGTCCGATCGGCGTGGGGCGGGCACGGTGCTGTCGGCGGTGGTGGGGCGGGTGGCGTAGCCGCCGGGCCACCAGAGGGCCGAGCGGGGGCGGCCGGGTGGCAGCGTCTCTGCTGGTGGGGTGGTGGCTGCGGTGGTGCGGGTGGCGAGGCGGGCGTAGAGGTCTGGTCCGTCGCCGGTGGCGAGCCATTTGTCCCAGACGGGTTGCGGTCCGCCGGCGATGAGGACGAGGGCGCGGGCGGGGGCGTCGTCCAGGGGCAGGGTCAGCAGTTCCATGGCCGTGCGGTCGGTGGCGCTGGGCTGTGCCGGCGAGTGGGGGTGGGTGTGCCACAGGCCGAGGAAGCGGCTGGTGTTGCCGGTCGCGGTGCGGCGGGCGGCGAGGTGGCGGGTGACGCCGTGCAGGCCGTGCTGGAAGTAGGTCTCGGCCAGCAGGGAGTCCGGGGGCGGTCCGGTGGCCTCGTCGACGTAGATGATGCCGGTGGAGTCGTCGATGGCGCCCAGCAGCATGCCGCCGGTTTCGACGCGCGGGCCGCGGACGCGGGCGCCGCGGCGGGCTTCGGCCCGCATCTCGGCGAGGGCGGCGGGGGCGATACGGATGTCGTAGCCGGTGGCGTCGTCGGTGACGATTGTGTCGTTGGGCCAGGCCAGCCAGCGCGGTCCGGCGGGCTGGGGGTCGGTGGGGCCGCTCGGGGTGCGGACGGTGAGCGCGGCCATGGTGTGCCGGTCGTCGGGGGCGTTGAGGGCGTGGAGGATGCCGGTCATGAGCTGTCCGGCCAGGGCGGTGACGTCGGCGGCCGAGCCGGTGAAGGTGGCGTCCGAGCAGCCGGGTTCGGGCTGGAAGAGCTCGGTGCGGGGCTCGGTGGGGAAGAAATCCTCGACCATGTCGGCCAGGGCACGGGTGGAATCCTGGCGGGCGGCCAGGGCGGTGCGGCGCAGCACGTCGGTGCCTCCGCCGGTGGCCGAGCGGGGTGAGAGTGCGGCGATGCCGCGGGTGGCCTGGTGGCCGATCATCACGGTGGCCAGGTGCGGCCAGGCGGTCGGGTCGGTGCGGCGGGCGCGTTCGAGGTAGGCCCGTACGACACGGTTGGCGGTGCAGTCCAGGATCAGGTCGAAGGAGTGCACGTCAAGGGCGGAGAAACGGCGGGTGATGTCGGCGACGACGGGCTCGATGCGGGTGGCGTGCGGGGCGATCTCATTGAGGCGGGCGGCAAGGGCGTCGGCCTTGGGATAGCCGATGTCGGCGTCGGCGTAGGGCTGGCGGGCATGGATGCCGGGATGCACGAGTGACTGGTCGACGACGGTGATGTGGGCGGCACCGGCACGGGCGCAGATATCGGCGGCGGGCGCGCCCAGTGCCCCGGCGCCCAGGACAAGGATGCGTTTGCCGTGCAGCCACGCCGCCGGAGTGTGGTGATCGCGGCGGACGGTGACCTCGGGACGGGCCTCGTACAGGCGGATCCACCGGGTGGTCAGGGTGTCGAGCCATTCCTCGCCGATCTGCATGACCTCGTCGCCGAGTTCGGGCAGTTGGCGGTCGACGTAGGCGGTGACGGCGAGACGGGCGAGTTTGTCGGCGAAGTCGGGCAGGTGCCAGGCCACCAGGTGGGTCCGGCGGACGCCGTGGCCGCTGGTCCCCCGGGAGGGGGTGCCCAGCAGCAGGTGGACCGGGGCGGCCGGGTGCGGTGTGCCATCCGGGCCGGTCTGCTCGGCGGTAGTGCGCAGGCGGCGGTTGTGGTCGGCTGCCACGCCGACGAGACCAAGGACCATGCGTGCGGTGATGCGGCCGCGGGCGAGGGCGGTGATGAGCGCACGTGCGGTGTCGGGGTATTCGAAGGTCAGGTGGTCTGCGGTGATCACGGCCGGAGCGAGGAACACCTCGGCGTCGTTGGGGAGTTGGGCTGCGGCGCGGGCATCGGCGAGGGTGGGCGGCCACGGTTGGCCGAAGGGGAGCCAGCCGACCACGTCACTGCGCTCATCACTGATGCGGTGCAGGAGGGCCGCGCCCAGCCACGGCTCGTCGTCCTCGGCGGCGGGCGCATCGCGGCGGACGACGAGCAGACCATCCGCGTAGTCGCCCACCGCGTGGGGTGGGTGCAGGGGCTCGCCGGGCGCATCCAGTTCCCCGGCCGCGGCGGCCCTGAACCAGTCCAGCAGGCGCGTGATGAACCCGTACATGCCGTCGGCCGGGTCCCACTCGGTCGCCGTGGAGCGGTACAGGCACGGGAAATGGGCCCAGACGACGTGCGGGGCCCCGGCGAAGCGGCTGTGCCGGGAGTACACCATCGGGGTCTCGAAGGGGAAGTCCGGCGGGATGTAGAGCGTGACGGGTTCTTCGCTGCGCAGCCGCGGGGCAGACCGGCGCAGCCCACGCTGATGCGCGCCTCCACGAAGCCCTTAGGGGCCGCGGGTGCCGTGTCCACGTGGGAGAGGAAGACCCCACCGCGGTCGGAGCCGGTGATCTGCCGGAGCTGGTCGAGGGCAAGTTGCTGGCCTGGCGTGACGGCCGTAGTGGTTCGGTCGCTCACGCGTCACCGAATCCCAAGGGCGTGGCGGGCGCGGCCTTGTCTCCGCGGGCCTGTTCGACGGCGCTGCGCGCGGCGGCGGCCGCCCGCGGGGAGGGAAGCGCGGCGGTGGCGGTGAACGCGGCGGCCGGGAAGCGGGTGGTGCCCAGCGCGGCCAGCATCCGGCGGCCACCGCCCGCGGCCTTCATCACCAGGGACTTGCTCTCCAACTCGGCGACGTCGACGAGTTCGAACCCGAAGAAGGGCTCCAGGGCGAACACCACCGGCCGGGGCTCGTCCTGGGTGGGGTACTCCCCCGTGCACAGCACCGGCAGCACGGTGATCTCCTCGTAGGCGTCACGGGCCAGCAGATGGGGCGGGTTGTGCCCCTTCTCGTCCTGGTCCCGGAAGGGCCGCGAACTGGCGATCACCCGCGCGTCCGCGCTGGCGTAGGTCTCGAACTGGTCGAGGATGTCCTGCTTGCGCTCCTCCTCACCATCCTCGCCCTTGGCGTACATGACCTTCTTGGAGCAGTGGTGCGGGGAGAGCAGCAGGTCCCACTCCACCCGGTCGGTGTTGCCGTAGTACTTGCTGTTGTCGAAGATTTTCTTGATCGTGGGGTAGGCGAGGTCGCCGAGGAGGAGCAGCCGGCCCGTCGTGCCGTCGCCGGTGTGCATGCGGATCTGCAGGGCGAGGGAGGTCTCGTTGCGCTCGCCGGCGCAGTCGCCCTTGAACGGGGCGTGGACGAACGCCTCGAACGTCTCGGACAGGTCGTTGCCGTCGATCATTGTGATCGTCTTGCCGGGGAAGGTGAAGTACTCGTCGGGCAGCTCGTTGTAGGAGTGCTGGTCGCGGTCGTCGTCGTAGCCGATGATCCGTACCCGGTTGCCGCTGGCGGGCTCCTCACCGTTCTCGAGGGCCTCCAGGGTGGCGGCGACGCGGCGCTCGACTTCGTCCTGGAAGAGTTGGGCGTCCTGGCACATGGTCTTGTCCTCGGAGATCTCCCGCCACAGCCGGGGTGTTGCCCAGATCTCCCCGATCAGGATGTCGCTGTCCAGCAGGTCACCGAACCCGCAGCAGTGGTCCAGGTCGGCGTGGGTCAGGGCGAACACCGCCAGGTAGGGCGTCTCCCCGTCCAGCCAGTCGGGGCGCGGCAGGGTATCCACCAGCCGGTCGATGACGGCGGCGACCACTGCCCCTTCCTCGTCGGCCTGTTTCATGTCCCGCAGATCGACCTGGAGGACCAGGTCGCCCCCGAGCACGATCGTGGTGGAGTCGCCCGTGCCGACAGGCCAGAACACCACCCCACGCTCGGGAAGTTCCGTCTCGACCATGCCCTGCCTCTTAACTCGGCTTTGATCAATCAACGGGAAAACCACACAAGTTCTCCCTGTCTTCACATCTACCATGCGCCACTGACAACACGGCCTCATCAGGCATTTCATGCGTCAACAGGGCCAACGTCAGGGGTCCTTGCCAGCCCCGGACACGGCCGGCACGCGACCTCTTCGCGAGCAGGGGCGGGACCGGGTGACCATCACGAGGTGGTGGCCCACGTGCTGTGTCATCGCTTGCTTTGCGGCCTGACCTGGCATGCCATGCACCAAGATCGGCCGCTGCAGGCCGTGGTGAGGCATCCGGCGCGCTACGGGGTGGATCCCGCTCGACGCCCCATGTGCCCCGGCAGGCTCGGCTCTTTCTCACCGCCCGGCCTGGCCGGTCCACGAACCGTCTCGGCAGACGAACATGCGTCACGGCGGGTGCGGCCTGGAAGGCTCCCCGGGCCGGGGGTCCTGGGAGGGCATGCCGTTTCCGTCCGCGAGCTTTTTCCGGATCCCGGCCCCTTGGACCCAGCGTTGACCAGCACCCTGCGCACCAATGCAGTCTCGGCGACGACGAGATTGCCTGCTCCAGCGCCCCTGACGGCCGCCGACATCGCGTTGCGGGAGGCGGCGGGCCCGGACCACCGCGATGCGGGACGTACGGCTGCTGCGGGCGGGCCGCTACCCTGGCGGCGTGCACGACAAGGAACCGCCACCGGCCAGCGACACCGCCACAGGGCCGGCTGCCCCGCTCAATGCGGCACAGCTGCGGCGGATCACGTCCCTGCACCGCGGGTTCACCTACCAGAACCTGTACGCCGTGGGCTGCCTGCTGCGGCTGCGTCAGGCCGGTGCGCAAACGCTGCTGATGGAGCTGGACGAGGACCTGGAGGTCGTGCTTCCGGATCGGTATCTCTACCTGCAGGTCAAGACCCGGCAGGGCAATCTGATGTGGAGCGACATCAGGGGGTCGGTCGAGCAGTTCGCCAAGCTACGCGCCGAGCACATGGCAGGGCGGCGCCTCGGCACGCCCAAGCTGGTCGTGGTCAGCAATACCGCACCGGGGCCAGATCTGCTGCGACGGACCCAGCAGCCGGGCTGGCCGGCGGGCGTGTCGCTGGTGTGGCCGGGCCATCCCGATCCGCAGGAGACGTGGCTGCCGCCCGCTGCTGCGGATCTCACCGGTGTCCTGCAGTGGTGCACCGAGCAGGCCGCCCAGGTGCCGTTCGGGTCCCTGGGAGCGCAGACGCTGGTGTGGAAGCTGGCTGCCCGCGTCCAGTACGCGAGTGCCGGAGCCCATGGGCGAGCCTTTCATGCCGGTGAACTGCCCGCCCTGTACGAGCAGTTCGTCGAGGAGCTGCAGGCCTTTCCCCAGGTTCCCGACGTCTACTGGCCGCATGGCAGCGAACCGGAGCTGACGGGCGAGCAGCGCGTGCGGCTGGTGACGGGCTTCTCCGGGGCCGGGAAGACGACCTGGGCGGCGAACGCCGCCGCCCGGTGCCCGCTCCCGGTGACCTACTTCGATGCCGGCCAGATGCCGCCCGCGGTGGTGCCCGGTGCGCTGGCCCGGGAGGTTGCTGCCCGGCACCTGAGCGGGCCCGATGCCGTCAGCCTGCCGAGCGGGGCCGGCATCGACGTCCTGCGGGCCGTGCACGGCCGACTGGCCCACGACGGCACAGCCATCGCGGTCGTCATCGACAACGTGCACGACCTCCCGTCCGACGACGTACGACTGCTTGTCCAGGCGCTGCCGACGGCCCAGATCACACTGCTGGGCCACCCCCACCCGGACCAGACCGCGCTCGCCGCGCACCTGGGTGTCCCCGCCGAGTCCTTGCCCGGCTGGGACTCCGACACCGTGGCCGCCGTCTTCGCCGCCGAAGACTGCACCCTGGACTACCCCACCGCACAGCGGGTCTTGGCGCTCACAGCTGGTTTGCCGCTGTACGTCCTCAACTCCGCGGCGCTCACCCGCACTCTCTACGCAGGTGACGGTGCCGCCTTCTGCGCGGCGGTGCAGGAGCAGACCCACCTCGCCCCCACGGCCCAGGAACGCATCCTGGCAGAGACCTTCGGGCACCTTTCCGTGCTGGCACGCACGATGGCCGGCCTCATGGCCATCGCCGAAGTTCCCCTGAGCAGCCCGGAATTGCAGCAGCTGGCGGCAGCCGCGGGACCGACACGTCCCGCTGCCGCGGCCGGGGCCGTTCGCGAACTCGCAGGCCTCGGCCTCGTACAGACATTCGCCGACGGTTTCACCAAACTCCACGATGCGGCCGCACCGTTGGCCCTCGGTGCGTCGCATGACCTGCCTGAGCAAGCCGCCCGCCGTGTCGAGCAGACCCTGGCTGATCTTCTCGAGGGCCACAGGGAGCTGCCGCGGCTGGCCCGCTGGATGCGGTTGCTCGCCGATACCGGCCAGATCGACCTCTTGCTGGAGATCACCAGCCAGGAGGGCTTCTACGAGGGTGGCTTCCCACGCGAACTGCGCACGGTGATCGCGGACGTGGCGCAGGACCCGGGTCGGGACGCCGTCGACCGCCTTGATGCGCACAGTGCGTTGGCCACCTGGGCCTACGGGGATGACGATTGGGACGCCTACGCACGCCACGTCCACGCCATGGAAGCCCTCGTCTCAGAGGGCGGCAGCGGGATCGGACCACGCGAGAAGGTCCTGGTGGCCACCCGCCAGTTCCCTCTGCACGGGCACACCGGTGACATCGAAGCCCTCGATGCCGCATTCAGGACAGCCCTGGCTGAACTTCCCGCCCCCTCTTTCCTGGAGCGAGCCCTGCGCTACGGCTACGTTCAGGGGCTCTACCACGCGGGCAGCTACCGAGCCGCAGGCCCCGCGGCCCTAGAGCTCGCTGACGCATACTGCGATCACCTCGGCCTGGCCCCGGCCGACCTCCACGGACCTATCGAGGCACTGCAGCAAGCCTGCTCAGACAGCGAGACACCCGACGACTACAAACGCCTCGCCGACTGCTTCGCCATGCATGTCAAGTGCTGCCGTCAGCTCAAACTCGACTACGGCAGCGCCGTGTTCCCCGCGATGAAGCTCTACATGATCACCGGGGCCTGGCGGTCCGCCGTCGACCTCGGCCAGGACGTGGTCGAGACCCTGCTGCGCTTCGACGAAACCCAGGCCGCCCTGAGCCTGATCGACCGGCAGCTCCTGCCCATCACCCAGGCCTACAACCTGCCCGAACTCATCGTCGGACTCAGGTCTCACCGAGCCGTGGTCCTCGCCCGTACCGGAGACATCGCTGCGGCCAGAGCAGAGATCAGCAGCCTCACACAGTACGAGCCCACCCCCGCGCAGGCAGACGACATTCGCGAGCAGGCCAGCATCATCGAGGAGCTCGCTGCTCAACAGGCCCAAGGTCACCCGTGAGGCACCTCGCCAGGCGGGACGCTCGCCTGTTCCCTCAAGCCGACACCTCGGTCACCCGAACAGTTACACCGCGCCCCCGCACGTCTCTGACCTGCACAAACCCAAGATAATTCATAGGGATTCTCGTGGTAGCTGTGACTTTCCAGCTCAGTCACGAACTCGCAGCTCACAGGGACACACATCGCTGGCCATAGCCGAACAGAACGCAACCTGCAGAGGTCAGGTACCACGCGCACTTCGGTCCGGACTATCCAGCTTGACCACGTGTTCCCAGCTCACATCCCGAAGCGCACCAGATCAGGGCCGGGAATCCACAGTGGCTCCCCCTCGCCCTTGGCTGCGCGAGCTATCAGCTCGCGATGGACCGCCGCGACGTTGCCCTTCCACATGGCCAGCAGGCGGCGCACCTCCGGGGTGACGGAGAAGCGGTCTTTGCTCTGGGCCCGCGCCCCGGGCTCCGCGGCCGCGGACTCGTCACGCTCGGCAGCGGCAAGCCACCGCCACACCGTGCGCTCGGTCACTTCCAACGACTGAGCCATCAGCCGTACATGCCGGGTCGTCAGTTTCTGGTCCTGCCGCAGAGCGAGCAGCCTGCGCACGGCAGGGCCGCGCAGCGCCGACAGGGAGGAAGAAGGCAGACCTCCCCGCGCGTGCGGACCGTCCTCGTGGCCGCCAGCCTCTCCCGGCCTGGAGGCGCCGGTCACAGCGGCCCCATGAGCCGTGCGCAGGCCCGCTCCAGCAACCCGCGGTCCACCACCGCCCGGCTCCTGCCGTAGATCTCGGCGGTCAGGTGCGAGGTCAGCTTCGCCCACGTCCGGAAATTGCCGTGGCCCACATGCTCGTCCACCCACACGACATCGTCCTCGCTCACGTCCTCCCACAGCGGATGGAAGGCAGCCATCACGGTGGCCACCTCGCCCGGGCGAAGACGCGGCACCAACTCCCAGGTCAGCACCCGAGACGCCAGCGCGGGCACCCGGCGCAGCGCCCGTTCGCTGCCCGCACCCGCGAGCACAAGTGCCGTGTCCGTGTCCGGGTGGTCCCACAGCCCGCGCAGAAACTCCAGCGCCGGCCCCGGAAGACGCTGCGCCTCGTCCAATACCAGCACGCGAGGCTGTCGTAGCGCGTTCACCAGCATCAGGTCGGCCTCCCCCGCACCGCGCGGCAGACGCCTGCCCAGCTCCAGGGCGTCCGCGAGTACCCGGCGCAATCGGGAACCGTCGGGTGCACCCCGACGTGGACCCGGCGGACCCTGGCCGGGTGCGGCAGCTGGGACAGGGCGTACTGCAGCGCGACGGTCTTGCCCTGGCCGGCGTCGCCGTACAGACACACCACCGCCCCGACCACGGCCGCGTGCGCGACCGTCCGCAGCACCGACCGCACAGCAGGCGTGTGCACCACCTGCGCGCCCGGAACCAGGACCGGGACCTGTGCCAGATGCTTCTGCTCCCGCAGAAACACCTGCCCGTCTGTGCCTTGGCCGGCCACGACGTTCAGGCCCAGCTCGCTGAGGGGATCCGGCCGGCGCGGCCCGGCCACCTCAGGCTCCCGCCCGGTCAGCAAAGCCCGCCCGGCCCGGCGGTCCCTGCGGATCACCCGGTGCAGCGTCGACGCCGACGGAACCGAGGCCCCGCCGCCAGCCGCGGCCAGCCGGCGCCTCAGCTCAGCGACATTCCCTCCCACCTCGCCCAGCAGCGCCCACACCTCGTCCGACACCGCATACCCCTGCCGGACCGGCGCCTCCACCTGCCCGGTCGCCTTCGCCTGCTCCAGCCAGCGCCAGACCGTACGCTCCGAAACACCCACCGTCTCAGCGACCGCACGCACATGCCGCGTCGACAACTCCCCCGCCTGCTGACGCTCCAGCAGACGACGCACCACCAACCCCGCGGGGCAGCACAGCCCCACGACCGGCCCTTACCTCTTCCACCCCACGATCACACCGGCCCGGCCCACTTCACCGCTTAAGAACTCACGAACCTGAGACAGCATCAGCCGCCATGCGATAAATCCCCACGACAGCGATCCCACCCCTCAATCTCTCACCTCATGACAGCGGACCACCCACCCACAAACACTCACTGACCAGCCCCAGAACACCAACCCCGGGACCAGCAACACCGACTCCCACCACCACCGACACCAACCCGAGAGATCGCACACGGGCCGCTCCTCCAGCGGGCTGTGTGACGGCCGTGCCCGTCGTTCTTCGGCAGGGCGCAACGCGGCGCTGAACGTCAGCTGCAGCAGACGCCGGAGCCCGCGCGGCGGGTCGGTCAAATCCTCGGCCCCGTACGCCGGGCGCTTGAGAGAATCTGGCTGGTGAAGGTAGCCCACATCTCCAAGCAGCACCTCGTCTCCCAGGTCCTCCTCCGGCAGTTCACGATGCTTGGATCGAAGGGCAGCGGCCGGCAGCTGTTGCCCTTCGACGTGTGGAACCCGGAACGCCGGCAGAAGCTGAGGGGCCCCGGGGCGTGCGGCGCAGCCAGGGACTTCGTGGCGTTCGACTCTACGTCTGCCGAGGATCTGTGGGGATCGGTGGAGACGCGTGTCCCCGCCGCGCTCACGGCCGTGCAAGCTGGTACTCCGTTCGCCGACCCCCTGCATGTCGAGGTGCTGCGCGACCTGGTGGTCCTCCACTATGTGCGCTCACACCGCTATCGCAGCGTTTACACCAGCGCGTTCGAGACTGTGAGCGTGAAGGTCCGCAGCAAGCTCATCAGGCAGTACCCGGAACAGCTCCGTCGTGAGGCGCTGCGCCAGACCGGGCTCCATCTGCCTGGCTCCGGCTTCCTCGGTTCCATTGCCGAGCGTCTCATCGAGCAGTCCGAGGTCACCCAGGACTTCGGGAGCGGCAAGCTGTTTCGCACGAGCATCGAGAACATGTTCACCAAAGTGGGAGCCATGGCGGCGAAGTGGCATCTGGAGGTGTTGACGCCGGAGGGCGGGCAGTTCCTGATCGGCGACAATCCTGCGGTGACCGTGCGCACGGACGTCAGGCCCTTCTCGTACAACATGGCCTTCGGGGACGCGCACTCTATCGTCCTGCCCATCGGTCCCGGGCACTTGCTGGCCTTGGGACCAAAAAATTTGCTGGGCAGCATCCCCAGAGCCGTCGTCGACGAGCTCAACACCGTGCAGATCCTCGCTGCCGACCGCTATGTCTATATGCACCCTCGAAGCGGGCTGGAGACGTTCGCCAGGGCGAAGGCGAGACAGCGGCAGACCGCGTGAGCCGTGTCGAATGGCCACCTGGTCGGTCGAGCCGAAAATCGAGCGTACAGCGACGGGTGCCGTCGCTTTGCTGCGCTGAGGGGCCCGGTTGGCACTGTCGGGGCGTGTCCGACCCAGGCTTGATGGTGGGGCGCGGCGTGTAGTCCGTCGCGCCGCCGACCTCGTAGGACGCCGACGCGTGTTCTGCCCTCCAGGACCTGAAGACCGCTGTCCGACGGGGCCAGGAGCCGTCGGTCGATCAGGATCGGCGGGCGCATCCACGTCCCGTGCTCTTCCCAGTGACGGCCGACCTCTGAGGGACGAATCTTGACCCAGTACACCGGGTCCTTTGCGAAGTCCTCGATACAGCCGGCATCGGACGCTCCGGTCGGCATCCCATCGAAGTCCGCGGCCGGGATCGTTTCGAGCCGCCAGGTGATCTCGCGTAGGTCGATGCCGCCGTAGTCGCGCATGAAGGAGCCGTTGTCACCGTGGTCGAAGAGAAACTGGCTGAGGACGTCGTCCGGCCACTGAAGCAAGGCCAGCGCAGGGTCGACACGGAAACGGTCGAAGCTGAGGCCGCCGTCTCCACGGCGTGCCATCAACGGGCTGAGGTCAGTTAGCCGAGCCGATGCTCACTGTGGCCGTGGACAGCACTGCCCTGCCCGCTGGGTGGACCGCGGAGCCGAAATTATGGACAGGGTTTATACCTGCCCGTTGTCCACTGCGCCTCAGCTGTCAAGATCTTCTATGGGGAGTCAGCCGTTGATCGAGGAACGGCTGCGCCTCCCGCCAGTGCCCGGAAGTGAGCGAGGTTGTGCTGGGCGGCGAGAGTGTAGGGGTGGTCCGGGCCCAGCACACGCTCCTGGTCAGGCAGCAGTCGCGCAAAGGCAACAGCTGCGCCAGCCGCATCCCCCGCTTCCCCCCGCCAAAAGGCCAGATGGCTCCGTGCCACGAGGGTGTCGGGGTGGTCGGGTCCCCACACACGCCGCATCTGGTCCAGCAATTCCTCGAAGATCGCAGCTGCGCCAGCCGCATCCCCCGCCTCCCCCCGCCAGCTGGCCTGGTTGCTCCGGGCAATGAGGGTGTCGGGGTGGTCGGGTCCCCACACACGCCGCATCTGGTCCAGCGACTCCTCAAGGACGGCCGCGGCGCCAGCCGCATCCCGCGCCTCCCCCCGCCAGCGGGCGAGGTTGCTCCGGGCAATGAGGGTGTCAGGGTGATCCGGGCCCAGCACACGCTCCTGGTCAGGCAGCAGTCGCGCAAAGGCAACAGCTGCGCCGACCGCATCCCCCGCCTCCCCCCGCCAAAAGGCCAGATGGCTCCGGACGCTGAGGGTACTGGGATGGTCAGGTCCCGACACACGCTCCCGGTCTGTGAGTAGCTGCTCCAAGGCGGTAGCTGCGCCAGCCGCATCCCCCGCCATGCCCCGGAAGTGGGCAAAGTTGTTACGGATAGTGAGAGTGGAGGGGTGGTCCGGGCCCAGCACTTGAAGCATCTGCTCCAGCAGTTGCTCGTAAGCGGCAGCTGCGCCCGCCGCATCCCCCGACTCCCCTCGCCAGAAGGCAAGGCTGTTTCGTGCCCCAAAGGTGCCTGGGTGGCCGGGACCCAGCACACGTTCCCAGTCTGTGAGCAGATACTCGAAGGCGGTAGCTGCGCCAGCCGCATCCCCCGCCTTTCCCCGCCAGCGGGCGAGATTGCTCCGGGCAATGAGGGTGCTGGGATTGTCAGGTCCCGACACACGCTCCCGGTCTGTGAGCAACTGCTCCAAGGCGGTGACTGCCCCAGCTGCATCCCCCGCCTCTCCCCGCCACAAGGCAAGGTTGTTCCGGACGCTGAGGGTGTCGGGATGCTCGGGGTGCAGCACTTGAAGCATCTGCTCCAGCAGTTGCTCGTGAGCGGCAGTTGCGCCCGCCGCATCCCCCGACTCCCCCCACCAGAAGGCAAGGCTGTCTCGTGCCCCAAAGGTGCCTGGGTGGCCGGGACCCAGCACACGTTCCAGGTCTGTGAGTAGTTGTTCGAGGGCGGTAGCTGCTCCAGCCGCATCTCCGGCCAGCCCCCGGAAGTGAGCGAAGTTGTGACGGGCGGTGTGAGTGTCTCGGTGGTCGGGGCCCAGATGGTGCTGGGTAGTGCTGGCCAGATGCTGGAAGTAGTCGCGGGACGCGGCGACTTGGCCAGCGTCGCCAAGGCTCTGACCGGAACGGAAGAGCACAGGGTGGGCTTCTGTCTGATAAAGGGCGTCTTCGGCGTGGAAGGTGAGCGCAGCAGTATTGGCACGCAGAGCCTGGGCAAGGGCGGCGTCTCGTTCAACCTCGGGCCAGGCGGCGATCAAGGCGTCGGCGGCCGTAAGGGCGAGTTGCTCGTACAGGTCAGCAGATATGTGTTCTCGGACGGCGCGCTGGACGAGCTGGTGGATGCGGACTGCTTCATTGATGCTGCTGGGCGTGTGGTCAATCAGGCTGAGCCGATGCAGCGCCCGAAGCGCCTGTATGGCGTCCTGAGCCGTGACCTCTGTTGTTTGCGCTTGCCCCGAGGCAGCCAGGGTGCGCCACAGGGTGAGGTAGGCGAGTACCGGCGCGCTGATCAGAACGGGCGCGGGGATGCCGTTGCGATCGAGCATCGCACCGAGTCTCAGCATGGGGCGGGCCAGCCCCGCCGGCGGGAGCTGGTCAGCGCGCTCCACGGACAATGACCACAAGGCCTCGATTGTGGAGGTCTGGTCGTCGGGCAGTCCAGAGGAGTCGGGCAGCGAATCCGTGAGGCTACGAACACTGTCTGTAAGCAGGGCCCGATACTCCGTGCAGCCCAGGCCGGTATCGACGAGGTAGGAGACAGCCTGGGCTAGCGCCAGCGGCAGGTACCCGAAACTGTCGGCAAGATCGGCGAGCACATCGACGGGCTCGTAACGGCCGTGGCCGGCCAGCGCGGCGGTGAGATAAGAGGTTGCCTCGTCCGACGTGAACAGGCCAACCGGCACCAGGCGGCGGCCATGACCGGTGAGAGTGGCATCGCGGCGGCGTGTAGTGATCAGTGTGCGGCCGTATGTGCTGCTCGGAGGCCACAGGCCGCGAAGGTCGGCTGGTTCGGCAAGATCGTCGAGTACCACCAGCCAGCGCCGCGCCATGCCCGGCTTGGGCTCCAACCAGGCCAGAAACGCGCACGCTGCGGACTCCGGGTTGGCGGGGTCAGCGCCGATCACCTCAACAGCAGCCTGGGCGTAACTGGCGATGATCGCGTCGCGGGTGGCAGCGGTTGTCCACACCAGCAGGTCAAGCTGCCTCGTCTGCCACAAAGTACGGGCGTGGTGGGCAGCGAGCTGGGTTTTCCCAACTCCGCCCAAGCCGACCAACACCTGGATCCCGCCACTGTCCCGCGATTGCTCCAGTTGCCGGACCGTGGCTCGGCCCTGGAACCAGCCGGCCTCCCGCGGCAACGTGCCGACCTGGTGCGGCCAGGTCACCGGGGGACGTGGGGCGGCGTAGTGGACGATCTTGCCGATCCAGTGGGCGGCGATGCTGCGATCGTTGGCCGTAATACTCCCTGGCACCCCGATGGCGTCGGGTGCCCGGGGTTCGCTGGCCGGTCCGCTCAGTCCTGGGGCGGATCCGGCGCCGGATGAGGGCCGATGTGTGCATCCCGGATGACAGCGCCCGCGATCGATCCCTGCTCGGCGCGGATGTGCAGGTTTCCCCCGGTGGCCACTCCGCCCGGCCCAGCAGTCACAGCGACTCCCGGGACCTGATCGGCCAGCAGGACACGGAGCTGATCAGCAGCCCGGTCGCGCTCTGTTTCATCTAGGCGCTCCAGCGTCGCCTCGATGCGGGCTTGCCAGGCGGCTTCCTGGCTGATCCGCGCCCTCTCCACTTGGGCCGGATCAGCGGTCTCCAGGGCGGCGGCGGTCCGGTCAAGCCGCTCCAACTCCGCTTGCTCCCTCTGGGCGTCGCCCCGCCCGAACCAGCGCGCAACCGCCTGCCGGAACCCCGTCCACGCGTCCGTACTCGCAGCCTGCACCACCGCAGTGCCCCCAGCAGCAGCCAGCGCCGTCAGCGACTCCACCAGCATCCTTCCGGCCTCCTCACTTGAGCGGCCCTATAAAAACCGTAACGCTGCACGAGGTGCCCTGCAGGCCAACGCCCCCGTGCTCATTACCGACGGTGCTCACCCGCCGTCACATGATCGAAACGGCGACGGAGGGCGGGCGCGTGCTGCTGCGCTCACGGCGCGGCACGGACATGACGCCCGCGTTCCCCGAGATCCGGGCGGCGGCCCTGGCGCAGCTGCCAGAGGAAACCGGGCTGGACGGCGTTATGTGACCTGTAGACGTGTCTCAGCTCGTTGGTGTCTCACACTCCCCGGACTGGCATCGTCCAACCGCATCGCCCGCGGCAGGGCAGGAACGGAGGCACGGTGGTGTAGCGGTTGGCCAGCTGGCGGCGCATCTCGGTGTCGGCCTCGCCGTCGCCCCGGTCGTCCCGCAGCCGCGCGGCAGAAGTGGCGGGGTTCTGTCTGTGGACTCCAGTCGCGGGCTTTGATCGGAACGTCCTGGAGGTGTGGCGAGGCGGGGCGCGCGGCAGTGCGATGGGTCGCTGACCTGCGTATTGCTGCCTAGGAAAATTCTTTCCCATTGTCGGTTTCGGCGGCAAGGCAGACCCTTGGGGTGTCGCTGCGCGCCGCGGCATCGTTCGCCGGAGGCGACACCCGACCGGGAAGCACAAGGTAAACAACGTTCTCTGGAACCGTGATCTCCATTGTGACTTCACGTAAGGCTGGCGCGCGGGAACGGATGCCTTGCAGGCATCAGGAACGACCAAAGAATGCGCATCTCCAAGGAAGACGTAAGGCAGGTAAGGACGCCCCATGACCGTTCCCCCCACGTCCCGTCGCCCCCGGTCCCGCGTCACGCGGCGCGGCCTGATCGGCGCCGCAGGCGCGATCGCGGCAGGCGCCGCGTTCACCCCCGCCGCGACGGCGGCCACCAAGCCAAAGCCCATCAACGCCGACACCTCGAAGGCAGACACAACCGTGCAGCGCAAAATCAATTTTGATCGTGATGGTCTGACCCTGGTGGGTGACCTGTTCACTCCCGACGGCTTCAACGAAAACGGTCACTACCAGGCGGTCATCGTTCAGGGCTCGCTCAGCTCGGTGAAGGAGATGATGTCCAGCACCTATGCGCGGAAGTTCGCTGAGCAGGGCTTTGTCGCGCTGGCCTTCGACTACGCCCACTACGGCGAGAGCGCCGGCGCGCCGCGTCAGTTCGAGTCGCCGGACGAGAAGCTGAGCGATCTCCAGGCCGCCGTCACCTACCTGAGCGAGCAGCCGAATGTGGATGCCGTCGGCATGGTCGGCGTGTGCACCTCGGCCAGCAACGGCACCTACCTTGCCGCGCAGGACCCGCGCGTGAAGGGCTTCGCGACGGTCGCGGCCTTCCTGGCCGACGAGGACACGTTCAAGGGCACCTACGGCGAGGACGGGATTGCCCGGCGTCTCGCGGACGCCGCTGCCGCCCGTCGCAAGTTCGAGCGCACGGGCAAGGCGACGATCATCCCGGTGTACAGCGAAACCGACCGGAAGGCCGCCAACTACAGCCCGAGGCCCGGCAATTACGACTACTACACCAACCCGGCGCGCGGAGGTGTCCCCCAGTACAAGAACGAGTTCGATGTCTCGTCCTGGGACACGTGGTTCTCCCTCGACCCGCTCAGCCAGGCCCCGAAGGTCACGACACCGACGATGGTGGTGCACTCCGACGGCTCAGCGTTCCCGGCCAAGGCGAAGGCACTCTACGAGAGCGTCCAGGGCGAGAAGGAGCTCGTGTGGGCCGACGGAACCCACTACGACTACTACGACTCGCCCGCGCAGATCGACAACGCCGTCGCGAACGTGACGCGGTTCTTCCGCGCCCACCTGGTCTAGGCGCTCGCCGCCAGCCCCACACGTACTTCGCTCCGGCAGAGTCGCGTCCGCCCCCCTCTTGACCCGGGCGCGGT
Organism: Streptomyces sp. NPDC044719; assembly: GCF_056433405.1. Taxonomy (NCBI): domain Bacteria; kingdom Bacillati; phylum Actinomycetota; class Actinomycetes; order Kitasatosporales; family Streptomycetaceae; genus Streptomyces; species Streptomyces sp. NPDC044719. The sequence goes on along the minus strand of NZ_JBWKHE010000002.1, from coordinate 1,011,232 downwards.
TCTGCACAGGGGCGACAATGAGAGATGTGAGCGTGAGCGCGAAGAACCCGCACCTGGAGGAGCTGGGCCAGTTCCTGAAGGCCCGCCGCAGCGAGCTCAGCCCGGCCGCGCTCGGTCTGCCCCCGGGGGACCCTGGATCGCGGCGTGTGAGCGGCCTGCGCCGGGAAGAAGTCGCCGCGCACGCCTCGATCAGCCAGGACTACTACAGCCGCATCGAACAGGGCCGTCTCGCACCCTCCCCACCGGTACTCGACGCCCTCGCTCACACACTGCGCCTCACACCGGTCGAGCGCACCTACGTCGAAGGGCTCGCCCGACAGGCCGACCGACGCACCTCACCCAGACGCCGGCCGACGCCGGTGCGACCGCAGATCCAGCGCCTCCTGGACCAGCTGACCCTCACGCCTGCGTTCGTGGTGGGGAAATACCTCGACTACCTCGCCTGGAACCCCCTCGCCGCAGCGCTGCTCATCGACATCGACAAGATGGCCCCACACGAGCGCAACTACGTCCGGATGCTATTCGCCGACGAGCGCATGAAGGACTTCTACGCCGACTGGGAGGGCATGGCCCGTACCGGTGTCGCCCTCCTGCGCATGCAGGCCGTCGACAACCCCAAGGACCCACGGCTCGTGAACCTCGTCGGCGAACTCTCGGTCGGCTATCCCCTCTTCCGGCAATGGTGGGCAAGCCGCCACGTCGCCAGCCAGAACTTCGGCAGCAAGACCATCCACCACCCCGACCTCGGCGAGTTCACCTTCGACTGGGACAGCTTCTACTGGAGCGGAGACCCCGACCAGCACCTCACCGTCTGGTCACCCGCCCCCGGCTCCCCCAGCGAGGAGAAACTCCGGATCCTCAGCTCATGGATCGAACCATCCGCCACCACCGAGAACATCACCACCAGACGAAACGGATCATGACAGGACTGCCACATAGTGGTTGCGGTGTCTGACGAGCCGCCGACAGGCGGTTTCGCCGGATCAGAAGGGGCCGTTCAGTTCGCTCAGCGTGCCCATGACCTGTTCCACGAGCGGGACAGTGGAGTCGTCCCGTCGTCGCTCGTCCAGGCGTCGGTCACCGGCCAGCATCCGATCGCGCACCGCCCGCACATCGGCCAAGGCCGCAGCCTGCACCGCATCGAACAGCGCATCGGAGTAGGCATCCAACGGGCGGCCCCGGCCCCGGCCGACCCGGACCGCGGTGAAGCCCAGCCGGGCCTGCATCGCCGTGCTCAGCCTGTCCGGGTAATCGTCCCGGGCGGCCCGCAGCAACCCCTTCCCCACGCCTCCGAACCACTCACGCCAGTGATCCGCCGACGGATGAAGAGCCTTCGATGAGACAGATGTGGTAGCCCACATAAACGGCGAACTCGTCGTGTGGGTGGCGGACCGGCTCGCCTTCGAACGCCTGCAGAAACGGCTGCAGCGGCGCGGGGCTGTGGCGGTCCGGGCTGCTCGCCGTTGCCAGGTGCCGGCGCTGCCCCGGGCAGGAGGACGGTGGCGAACTTCTCGCGGGCGCCGGAGGTGAGGCCACCAGAGTGGCGGGGCCGTCGCAGATGATGTGGACGTCGAAGTCCGTCACGCTGAGCTGCGCGGGTATGCCCTTCAAGAGCCGGGCGGTGCACTGTGCTGGCACTGTGATTCGGCAGAAGTGGGGGACGAATGGATCTGAACTTTGTGACGTTGCTGGTTTCAGTGATCGCGCTTGTCACATCAGCCTGGCTGGCGTGGAGTCAGCTCAGGTCATCTCGGAAGTCGACGGTGCTGGCGATGATCCTGGAGGGGTTTCGGGACACACGAGGCGATGACTACCTCGAAGCAGTGGAGTACGTGCTGTACCGGCTGACAGTCGAACACCCACAGCCCGTTGCCTATCAGCAGCTCCCTGAGGAAAGCAGGCGGTACATCCAGCGTGTCGGTCTCTTCTACAACGACCTCGGCAAGCTGGTCGCGCACGGTCTGGTTGACGAGGCCCTGATCATCGGCGCCTACGGCGGGAGCCTGCTGCGGGCGTGGAATCTGCTGGCCCCCTACGTCTATCTGGAGCGTCAAGAACATCAGCGGCAACCCATGCGCTACTTCGAGGACCTGGCTTGGCGGGTCTCATCCCGGCGCCCGGAAACTGTGTACCGCGAATTGGGGCTACACGTGCTTCCGCCCGGGAACCTGCCTTGAACGCTGAGGGGTCGGCGGTCTGCCCGGAGGAGGTGGGCAGCCGCGCGAGGTTGCCGAGAACACCGCTTCGCGGTCGGCCTGGCGGTGGAACTTGCGCAGGATCTCGGCGATCACGTTTGGTGGTCAGCGCGATTGCAGTGCGTCCAGGGCCACGGCCTGTGCGATGGCGAGGCGGCGGTCGAGGTCGGGGGCTGCGATGTCGAGTACGTACCGGTCGCGCAGTCCGAACTTCTTGTCGAATGCCATCAACCGCTTGTCGCCCGCGGTGAAATCGAAGTGGTACGGCCATATGAACGGCACGAAGTCGGTGAACGGCAGCCGGTCCCAGACCCGGCGGACGACGGCCACCACCCAACTGCGCTCGCGCCGGGTGAGTTCTGTCGTGCCCGGCTGGTCCATGCTCCACGTGGAGCGCAGCAAGGAGGCGACGGGCTTTTCCTGGAAGGACCCAATGGTGTTGCCCAGCGCGTCCCGTACGTCGTAGACGGCGCCGAGATCCACGATCTGGCGGGCCTCTAAGGTGCACAGGACGTGGTCCGTGGATTCGTCGGTGTAGATGGTCACCTGCTCCTTGAGGGTCATCCGCTTCTGCTCGGCGAAGGCGACGACCTCGCCCTCGGAGCCGTCGGGACGGGCCACGGTCACCCCGTATCGGTTGACCATGAGGGCCGTCCTCTGCCGGATGTTGAACCCCCCGTGCGCCTGCAGGTGTGCGTTGTCCACGTGACGTCTCCCGCTTTTCCGGTCTCTGGCACTGCAAGGCCTGCTCGGTCCAGGTGTGCACTGCTCACCGCTGTTCGTGCTCTGCCGAACCATCGTCGCCACGACGGGCGCCCCGGATCAGCCCTCGGAAGTCGTGGCCCGCAACCACCAAGGACGACAGTGCGGCAGACCCCAACCGCCCATGTCCTGAACGGGGTTGTTTACTTTCGTCGTCCGCCAGCACGACGCAGGGATGACGCGGGCGCTCCCGGGGGCTGTCTATCGTCGGCCCGTGAGAGTGGACGAAGGAAACACCGCCCGCGTCGCCCGGTCGCTACTGCTCCGGCTCCGGCCTGCCGTCGCGCGTCCCTGGAGTCGCGGGCGGATCGCCGGGGAGATCTTGCTCGTCGTCGTCCTCGCCGGACTGGCGGGGCTGTTCGACGCCGTGAGGGCCGGCTTCGGCGTACGAACCGCCGCTGTCGTCAGGGCCGTCGCCCTGCTGTCGCTGATCCGGCGCGTGCGGCCAACGACCGTTTTGGTCGTCTCGGCAGTGCCGCGGCGGTGAGTAGCCATACAAACCACGGCATCGAATCGCCCTCCTTTAGGGCCTTTCTCCACCAAGCTACCGCCCGAAACGCTGGACAGAACAGACACGGCAGCTGTGGTTCTTGATCGTTGGACGCCTGCCCGGTGGGCGAACAACAGCGGTCAACAGCGGTGCGAACCCGCTCTCGCGTAGCCTCCGCTGAGCCACATAAGAGCCCCGGGGCCAGCACGGCACCGCCCACGCCCGCCAAGCGCCCCGACACGGCCAAGAACGTCCAGGCGCACTGCCGTGCCTACGAGCGCATCAATAACCGAGGCCACGCCCTGGACGCCACGGCCTGGCAACGCCTCATCCACGCCGCTGGCGGTGAACAGCAGGTGGGCGGCCTACTGCACTCAGATGACCGGCCCAGCAGACAAGACCAACCCGTCGCCGCCGCAGCCGAGCAGGACCGGCAAAGGCCAGGGCAAGCCGAGCAGCAAAAGCAAGCCGTCGAAGGGCTCCTCCAACCGGCCCTAGGCGACCCGCGATCTGAGGCACGTCCGGCCCTTGTATGCGGGCAGGGTTCGACGCTGGGTAAACTGCGAGCGGCCCTGCGGCCCTCCCCCACCAGGTGGTTTGCACCATCCGGCCTGTACACGTCGGCGGGCCCACGACCAGGGTGACGCACGTGAGCACAACACCGCCGAGAAGGCCCACACCCGAAGAACTCGTGGAGCACCTCACCCACGTCGGCCGGAGCCTGCGGGCGGCCACGCACCTGGGCCATCCGACGCCGCCAGCATCACCGCACCCACCCTCGTTCTGGCCAGCGAACAGGACATCGCCCCACCACCGCGGCTCGGGCGGGTCACGGCCGAGGCCATCCCAGGCGCCCGCTTCGAGGTCATGGTGGGAGACGCCCACCAGCCGTTCCAGGAGTCCCCGACGTCTTCAACATACGAGTCGACGCCTTCTGACACGAGGTCGACAGCCAGGCCCTTCTGTCCTGATCTACTGAGAGCTCTGACGCGTCTTATTGGACACCCTGTGCCGATGCCGGTCCGGGTGCTGCCCGCCGATTCTCTTTTTCCACGAGACCCGGACGCCGATCAACGAAGTGCACGTAGCGGAGCCGGGCTTGGCCGTGGTGGAGGTCGCGGTCTGCGACGACCAGACCGCCTTCGCCGTCCAGCAACTGCTCAGCACGCAGTGGGCGACGGCGGACCATACGACGCAGGCTCCCGGCGAGTCCGGCGACGACTGCGCTGCTACCTGCAGGTACGCCGGGAACTCGGCTCGTGGCACCCCAGCGTGTACGGGATCGCGCTCGCTCCGCGGCGCGAAGCGTGTCAACGTTGCTCAGTCCCAGGAGACCCGCTCCGCCGACCATTCGCCGTCCGCGCCGTGCGTTTGGCGGTCTCGCCGGTACGGCGAGCGGGACGCTCAGGTCTTCGCCCGAGTGCGGCCCCGCCATGTTGTTCAGGGGCCAGGGCCGCACGCAGGCTCAGCAAGCAGACACCGAACCGCTGTGGCGACACTTGGCCGTCACCCTCGCGTCCTTCGAACGAGTGAACGTCCTCTTCTCCGCGCAACCGCGGGACCCGAGGGCGTGTCCTGCACAGGCAACACCACCCGCTCAACCATGGGGAGCCCGCTCTTGCGCAAGAACCTCGCCACGGCTGCCGCTGTGGCCGCCGGCGCGCTGACCGCCCTGTCCTTCATTCCCGCACACGCCGCCGAGTACAGCTCGGCGTTGAAGATTCGCGGAGTGCAGTACGACGCGCCGGGCCGGGACTCCAACAGCTGCTCCTCGGGCAACACCAACCAGGAGTACCTGACGGTGAAGAACTACTCGTCCCGCTCGACGATCAACCTCAAGGGCTACGTCATCAAGGACGCCGCCGGCAGCCGCCCAACCACTACCTGCAGCCCGGTGACTATGTGAAGCTGCGCGGCGGCCACGGCAGCGACTCCGACACCCACAACGTCGTCTACCGCGACAACTGCAACTTTCTGTGGAACAACGACAAGGACACCATCTACCTGTACAAGCCCTCAGGCAGCCGCGCCGACGTCCACGCCTACACCAACCGCAACGACAACCCCGACCACAACGGCTACATCAACTTCCACAGCTGAGATCACCCCTCTCCGGCCAGCTGTCTAGTCCGCCTTGGACCCTGGGGTCGTCGGTGGGGCGAAGGTGCCAGCACTGCGAACACCGCGCCTCCGTGCCCAGCGCACCACCAACCGGCCCGCCGGCGAGCGACGACTGCCCGCGCAGATTCACGCTCCCGCTCGCACGCATCGGGTCGTGAGCGACGGCTGCTCGCCCAGAGGATAGAGAGCTGCTGTGGTCACGGACACTCGAAGGGACAAAAGAGTTCCATGGGCGACAAAAAGGGACGCGGGTACGGCAACGGCCACGCTGTAAGGGCAGGTCAGGGACAGGCTGGCCGATCCAAGCGCGCCTCCGGCAAGCTCGTGCGCCTATACCGCCGTTACCACGCGTGGCGGACCCCGTTCCCGCTGTGGGCGAGGATCGTGTGCGACGTCCTGTTCTGGGCCCTCACCGCCGCGGCGGCCTACGTCACGATCGGCAGCCTGTGCGGGGCCATCCTCGTCGCAGCTCCCCTACTCGGGTTCCTCGGGCTCGCCTCGGGCAAGGAGCGCGACGACGGCATCGACTGGAGCGACCACCGCATGGGAGGGCGGCCCAGGGACCCCGGGCCCAAGTTCTAGTGCTGTCCTTGTCCTCATCAACCTGGACGCCGACCTCGACGAGCTAGCCGCGTGCACCCCGCGCAGCGGGCTGCACGCACCGGTCAGGCAGCCCGGCCAGCACTCTCCCCTCCTCAACCGCGCCATGCACGGCGCCTTTGTCAGGACCTCTGACGAGGTCTGCGGCCGGCGCTTCAGTGCTCGAAGACCGCCGTCGCCACCGGCACTGCCAGCAGCAGGCTGAGTCCAACCAAGGAGAGGCGGTCCAGCCACAGGATGGCGGCGAATTCGCGCAGTGTCGCGGCCAGCCAGTAGGCGGGGGAGGTCGGCGCGCCCACGACGTGCACGGGCACGCCGACGCGGCGGGCCAGCAGGGTCGTGCGGTAGACGTGGAAGCTGCTGGTGACCGCGGTGGCACGGTGGCCCGGAGTGGTGCCGTGCACAAGGGCCGCGCTGAAGCGGAGGTTCTGCCCGGTGTTGACCGAGCGGTCTTCCCGCACGATCCGGTCGGCGGGCACTCCGCGTCCGCGCAGATAGTCGGCCATCGCGTCCGCCTCGGAGCGGACCTCGTCGTCGCCCTGGCCGCCCGAGACGACGAACACCACACGAGGCGTGTCCGGTGCGCGGGCGGCGTCGATCGCAAGGGCGCGCTCCAGCCTGCGGGTCAGCAACGGGCCGGGCCGGTCGCCGTTGAGCCCGGCGCCCAGGACGACGACATGGGTGGTTTCCGGCAGCGGGGTGCTACGGCCCCGGACGAACACGTAGGCGGCGAAGACGAGGAAGAGCAAAGTGAGGTATCCCGCGGCCGCGTTCACCGCGACCATGAGGACACCGAACGCCTCGCCGCCGACCGCGTGGAAGACTGCGTCGAGGCCGAGCACCGCAAGCACCGCGCAGCCGGCGGCCCCGGTGGCCAGCAGGGCTGCCTGCGGTCCGTAGCGCCGAACCAGAAAAACGCCGTCGGCCAGCAACAGCAGGCCCAACGCGAGCGCCAGGAGCAAGGCGGCGACGGCAAGAACGGTGGCGATGGTCGGGTGGGCCGCCGCACTGCGACCGGCCACGCCGAGTCCGGCAGAAGTCACCGCAAGGCAGAACAGGACGGCGGGGGAGAACCGGTGCGGTGCCAGCAGGGCGTTGACGACGCCGCCCGCTGCGAACACGACCGCGGCGAAATACTCCGGGTACTCCGGCATGTGCCGCACCGCTCCGCTCTCCCGCCCGCCAGGCCGCTGCCCGTCCCCGCCCGCCTCTCGCCGCCCGCGGGTTCCCGGACCCGAACGGACGGCTGCCGGCCATCCTCCCAGACCACCTGTGGTGCGCCGAACGCGGGCGGGCGGCGGTATATTCGGCGGGACCGGCATGTCATGCCGGTGGTGCTGCCCGGCGGCCGCACAGGACGCACAGATGGACGGTGTGCCCTATAGCCCGGTGCAGGTCCAGCAGGTACGGAACCGCGACGCGGCGGACCGCTCCTTCGGGAGACGCTGCAGCGATGGCCATCATCCGTAACGCGATCCGGTAGCCGGTGCCCTCATGTTCGACCGCCCCACTCGGACGAGCATCCCGAGGACGCGGTACGGGTCGGCAACGCCACTGGGCAGCCCTCTACGGGGAGCCATGCGCGTTGTGCCCCGGCCCCGAACTCGGGCGGCTCGTTCGAGCACCGCCGCATACAAACGATCACTGAACATGCACCTTGCACAGCGCAGCTGACACGACCTGATCACCCCGGCCCGCTACCTGACAAACCCTGCAGATCAGGCCCCCAGCCAAGGGCCGGCAGCCGCTGCCGCCACGGCTACCGAGGCACCAGCACCGTCCGACCACAGACGCACACCAAAACTGATCAACCCAGCCAGAACACTCGCTCCTGATCACAAACACGGCGCCTGGACACCAACAGCTCGCCGACCTCGGACTCGACTGGGCGAGGACGTAGCCCCGCGTGAGAGTCTGAGCGAGGTCCGTGCCGGACGCATCCGGCACGGACGCTCTTTGTGTTGCGGGTGCAGGACGCACTGCTGGCGCTGTGTTGGCTTGGTCAGGTCGGTGGCCAACGTCGGAGCGGACGGTAGCGGCGAGGCTGCCCTGCAGGTCCCAATCCCGGCGGCGGTGGGAACGTGTGGTGATCTGTCACAGGCGGTCTTCACCCATCGGTTGGCTCCCGCCCGGGTGGCGGGGCCCGGATGCGGGCCCGTCACCGGTGCTGCGCCCTGCCCAGCTCGTCGGTGTACCGGGCGAGGGCGTGGCCATCCGATCCAACCGATCAGGGGGAGGCATCTGCTCGAACGTCACCGTTGGGCTCCCCGAAGTAGGTGGCGCTCTCTGCGTCCGCCGGGTAATACGACTCGATCGCGACCTCGTCCAGCGTGATGTCCATCGGAGTACCGAACGTGGTGATGGTCGAGAACAGCCGCAGCTCCCGTCCGTTGAAGCGAAGGATCATCGGGATCAGGACATCGGATTCGACCGATCGGCTCGACGCGTCCTCGGAGTTGGGCTCCAGCAGTTCCTCGTAGAGCGCGGTGAGCTCAGCGTCGGGAGCAACGGCGAGCTGACGCCTGATTCGGGAGCGGAACACCACACGCACGTCGGCCAGATTGACGACCATAGGGGCGAACCCACGTGGGTCCAGCCCCAGCCGCACCAGGTTGATCGGCGGCAGTAGCAGGTCGGGATCGACGTCCGCGAAGAACGGCTCGACCGCGCGATTGGTCATCACGATGTTCCACCGGCGATCGAAGGCCACCGCCGGGTACGGCTCATGCGCACGGAGCACCCTCTCGACCGCGTCCCGGGCCGCCGACAGCGCACCGTCATCGAGTGGCCGCTCGGCGTACCGGGGTGCGAAGCCGGCCGCGAGCAACAGCCGGTTGCGATCACGCAACGGCACATCGAGCTGGTCCGCGAGCCGGAGGACCATGTCGGCGCTCGGGTTGGACTTGCCCGTCTCGACCAGGCTGACGTGACGGGCCGAGACGTCGGCCGCGATCGCGAGATCGAGTTGGCTGAGTCGTCGGCGATGCCGCCACTGCCGCAAGAGCTCCCCAACCGTATGCACGGTCATCGAGAGTACTCATCGTGGAGCCGCACGCCATGAAATCCGACTTCATCGACAACCGTTGTGACCGCAGAAACACTGCGTCCATGACCACAGACAACAAGAGCATCGTTCAACGGGCATTGACGGAACTGATCGAGACGGGCAGCGTCGACGCGCTCGAACCGGTGCTGAGCGATGACTTCGTCCATCACAGGCCGGACTCGACTTCATCGACCAAAGCGGAATGGCTCGCCGCCGTACAAGCAGCACTCACCCCGCTCGCCGGTATGCGAGTGGAGGTCCACCACCTGCTGGCCGACGGTAATCATGTCGTGATGCACTCGCGGCGACAGCTCCCCGATGCCGGGCCGGAGATCGCGGTCGTCGATATCTGGCGGATCGACGAGGGGCTGGTCGCCGAGGCTTGGGAGATCATCGAGCCGGTGGCCCAGGCGGCCGCCAATCTGGTGTGGTGGGAGCCCGCTGGGCGCTGATCAGTCGTATCGCTTCCGCTCTCGAACGACAAGATCGTCGATCAGCTCGATCATCGGGGCGATCGCCTTGGTGACCGGAGCGGCGAACAGCCGTGTCAGTACCTTGTAAAGGGAGGCGCTCCGCGAAGTGACGGATAGACGTCGGGCGCGGCAGGAAGCCAGCGCAGGCCATGAGGGATCTAGGACCCGGCCGATCAGGATCCGGACATGCTGGCCACCCTCGTCATCGACACACTCCTGCACGGCGCAGGACCACACAGCTGAGCGTCACCCACGGCCAGGGGCGTGGTGCTCCAGGAATACCCGGCGTGCAGCCGGAGTGGTCTGCCATCGCGGTTCTGGCCGGCTTATGGCCTGGTCGGGCCTCTTCCCGTGAGAGGAGGCCCGGCAGTCCTTCCGGCGGCAGCATTCAAGGAGTCACAGGGAGGGAGGCCACGGTGCCGCCCCCTGGTGGAGAGTTTCGCGCAGGGTGGCGTTCTCCGCTTCGAGTTCGGCGTTGCGCAGGCTCAGCGACTGGATGTGGTTGGCGTAGGCGACGATGGTGGCACGCGCCTCCCACTGCCGGCCGCGCTCGACAGCGCGGTTCGCAGCCCGCGGACCTGGTAGCCGAGCTCGGCATCTGCCGCGGTTAGGTACCGGCGGACCTCGGCGGAGGCGCCGGTGCGCTTGCGGAACAGAATTTCAGAGCCAGCGGTCAGTCCAGTTCGGTGAGGTGGTCGGCGGCGCCTCCTCGCCATTCGATCAGGAAGAGGGTGGCGTCGTCGCTCGTGCGTCCGCCGCGCTCGTCCTTCAGCGTGTGAGACAGCCAGCGCACCTTCGCCCGTACTCCGTGCTCGACCTGTTCCATGCGGTTGACGCACTCGATGAGCTGGTTCTCTCCGAAGGGCTCGCTGCCGGGCTCGTGTTCCTCGATGACGCCGTCCGTGTAGCACAGGACCATGTCGCCGCGCTGGAGGCGGAGTTCGCTGATCCGGGGTTGTTCACCGCCGAAGCCCACCGGAAGCGTGGTCGGGCCCCGCAGTGGCCGGACGACCTTGCCTCCCCGGATCAGCAAGGGTGAGGGGTGGCCCGCGTTGACCCATTCGAGGTGGCCGGTGGCGATGTTCAGGTGCATCATCAGCGCGGTGACGAAGTGGTCGGGCCCGAACTGCCGGCTGATGGCCTGGTCCATGAACGCGTACTTCTCCGCCAGGCTGATGTCGGCACGCCGGGCGTGCCGGTAGGCGCCGATGGCGACGGTGGCCATAGTGGCGGCGTCCAGGTCGTGGCCCATGGCGTCGATGATGGCCACGTGCAGGATGTTGTCGTTGAGGGCGTAGTCGAAGCTGTCGCCGGCGACGCTGTAAGCGGGCTCCAGGATGCCGGCCACGGCGACTTGCGGCACAGACATGGCCAGCGGCGGCAGCAGCGTCCACTGCATCTCCGCGGCCAGACTCATCGGCTCCCTGCGGCGGGCCTGGAAGAAGAGATCGGTATAGGCGTGTTTGGTGACCATCATGTCGGCGACCAGACTGGCGAGTCTGCGCAGCAGACGCCGGTCGTGGTCGTCCACGACGTCCAGGGTCACGGCCAGCACACCGACCTGGTCGCTGCCGTCCAGCAACGGCAGGTACATGCGTACGGCGCCGTCCTGCGCTACCTCGACGATGTCCATCCTCAGGAAAGCCTGCCCGGCCGGTGAGTCCCCGATGGTCTCGGGCTCACCGACCACCAGTCTCCTGCCCGGCAGCGGCACCAGCAGCTCCTGCGCGTAGTCCTGCAGCAGTACCGATACCTCACGCCCGCCGATCCTGGCCACTTCCTCCGCGATCAATGGAGCCATCAGCTGCGGCGACATGAGATGAGACCGGTCCAGCAGCAATCCCAGCAGCCGCTCCCCGATGCCTTCCGACCGGTCCACCTCACCGTCTGTCACGACCGCCTCTTCACGTTCTGCCCTGCCTGCGGCGTCACGACGTGACACCCAAGCCACTTGGGAGATATCAGCCAGGGCCAGGGCGGCCGCAACCTCATTGCGCACGCACCACGGCTGCCTCGCCGACGGGAACCGGCGCTCCCCCGGCTAACCCTCGCCACATCCCGGCAGAGCGGTCCACCCGGGCACCGCTGCCCGCTCAGTCTGCTGACCGGTCGCCCCCGACCGAGAGCGGCACGCCAGCCGCGGACCACTGAGCACCCCAACAGCCCAACTGCAGCACCCACACCGAGGCCCCCGTGACCTCATGTCCGCTTTCCTTCTGGCATCGCTCGCCGTCTCACCGCCGCCGCACTCACCGTCGGCGCTCTCGTCTCGGTGGTCACCCTGCCGGCATCCGCCGCCGACCACGCCCGCCCCGAGCGGCCCTGCGCGGCTACAACCTCAACGACCAGACCGCTCCCTGAAAATCAACCGCAACGACTGCGGCTGACCCCTCCCCACGTACCGATCGTGCCCGATTCGCAGACAGCAAGAGTGCCGCTCACCTTTCATCCCAGCCCTTGCTCTGCTTATCGAATCTCGATAGATTCCCATCGCGTTTCGATGGAAGGATGGGTCATGGGAAAGCTGCCCGTGCGTGCACTGCGCACCGTGCTCGTGCTGGTGCTCGTCGGCACCGTGTTCGTGCAGGCGTTGATGGTGTGGACATTGGTCAGCGGGAGCGACCCGGAGGACGGGTCGCTCCCGCTGACCGCGCTGCGGGCGATCACGATCATGGGCATGCTGTCGGCCCAGGTCGCCCTGATCTGCGTATGGCGGCTGGTGACGATGGTGCGACGCGGAACCGTGTTCTCCCACGCCGCCTTCCGGTACGTGGACGGCGTGATCGGAGCGATCGTCGGGGCTGCCCTCCTGTGGTTCGCGGTCACGGTCATCAATGCGCCAGGCCAGCGGGACGACCCGGGCGTCACCGTCATCATGGGCGGGATCGGTGTGGCCATCCTGGGGGTCGCGCTCATCGTCCTCGTGCTGCGGATGCTGCTCGCCCAGGCCGTCGCGCGCGACGTCGAAGCGTCGCAGATGCAGGCCGAGCTGGACGAGGTGATCTGATGCCGATCGCTGTCGACATCGACGTGATGCTGGCCAGGCGGAAGATGTCCGTGGGCGAGCTCGCGGACCGCGTAGGGATCACGCCCGCCAACCTGGCGGTACTCAAGAACGGCCGCGCCAAGGCGGTGCGCTTCGCGACGCTCGCCGCACTCTGCGAGGTACTCGAGTGCCAGCCGGGCGACCTGCTGCGCTGGGAAGCCGAGGACACCGCAAGCGAATGACGTGCCCTTCCAAGCCCCTGCCATGCGTCGAGGCCGCTACACGGGCGGCAAGAGACTTCGATCAGCCGTCGTACCGCTCAAGGTGGACTGGCACGACCCGGCCGGGCCCGAACCTTCCCAGGCAAGTCCCGGCCGGGCCCCACAGGTCAGCCGTCACCGCCGGTACGGCGCAGGTACAGCGTGCTCTGGAGGTCGCTCATCCACAGGCGGCGGTCCTCGCCAAGCCCCTCCAGGGCGAGGCGACTACGGACAGATCGTGGCCACCAGCCGGGAGACCCTTATGCAGGACATTCCTGTCTGCCCCCTACGCGGCGCCGCGGTGCCCGGCCTCGTCCGTATCCCCCATCGGCCGTGTCAGCCCGTCACCCACCTCCGCCCACCGGCCGCGCTCGGTCTCATCCAGCCCGTAGTGGTGCCGGCACTCCTCACACCGCACGCCGTCCACGAGCGTCTCGTCCTCCCCGTTCGGGCAGTCCGTGCCATCCCCGCGCCCAACACACCTGTTATCCCCCATGGGGTCGACCGTGCGCCGCGCCTGCTCTTGGTCGGCAGGGTGCCCGACGGGGCGCACAGGCGCTCGAGGCCCGCACACCGCCCCATAGGACATCGGGCGTCTCACAAGCCGGGGAAACGGGGTCCTGAGTGCCCGTTTCCGAAGTCGCTGAAGTGACCTTCTGGCGGGCCGAGCCTGGTACGTGGCCCATGGCGATGGCCGGGCACCAGTCCGGTACTGCCCGGCCCGTGGCAGACACGCACCGCCCTTCGCGTCCGGCACCACGGACGCGGAAGGGCCGCAACACCATCGAGCCATGACGCCGCCGTGGCGGGGAACCGCCGGCGGCTTCTGCGGCCGCGCAGTCCCTCAGCCCAGTGCCTCAGCGGCCTTCAAGGTAGAGGTGGTCCCCGCGGCTCACGACCTGGAGCAAGGTGCAGCGGCTGGTTGCCGTCAGCTTCCCCGATGTCCTGAAGTCGAACGGTCCGGCGATGCCGACGCGAGTGCAGGTGCGCGTCTGCAGTTGCCTTCATAGCCTGGTGTTGCTCGGGGTGGCCGCGGAGGTCTGTCATGCCCCGGAACATCTGGAGCGGTGCGATCAGCTTTGGTTTGGTCACTTCTCTGAAGTAGGAGCTGCGCGGGGCGGGTTTCTCGCTGAGGCAGCTGCAGCAGACGCCTTCGGCCTGGCCGCGGCGCTCGTATGGGTCCCAGTACAGGCAGGCGCAGACGCATTCCACCGGAGCGGATTTTCACGTCGATCGGATTGACGCTGGATGCGTGGACCGGAACGAGCACCTGGCCCGGCCCGGCCCCGGGGGCGGACACGGAACGGCACCGACGGAGAGCACTTCGGGGCCTCCGTAACGGTCGTATTGGACGGCGCCCATCAGCAGCTGGTCAGGCGACATGGGCGGACTCCCTGGCGGGCATGCCCTACCTCTTTCGTCGGGCATGGTCTGGAGCAGGAGACGGCGATCTTGCCCGAGGTGCCGGCACCGAAGGCGGCGAACGCCTCCGCGGCCTGCTCCAGCGGGTAGGTGGCGGTGACCGGTACCCGCAGCACGCCTGGCAGCCCCCTCCACCAACGCAGCCGCGCTCGCGCCCTTCGCGGGCGCCGCCTCGCACCCCTCCTCGGCGGCTACCCGAACCTGTTCGGCCTGTTGGCCATCGTCTCCCGCCTCGCAGCAGTCATCGCGCTGTGGACCAAACCGCAGCACGATGAGATGGCGCCGTCCGATCCGACGGCTGAAGACCTGCCCGGTCAAATGGACAAGGGGGGCATTCCGAGATCGACGACCTGACGGTTGCGGGCTTGCGCGTCGAGCTGCGCGAGTTTGTCCTGGGCGCCGGCGAGGCTGACTTCGAGTCCTTCGATCTCGCCCAGCCAGCCCTCGCGTTCGGCCTGGGTGAGCATCGAGCAGCGGATGCAGGCATGCTCGTGGGCGCAGGCGGTGCCGTAGGCGCGGGCACAGGTGCAGACGGAGAGCTTGCGACGCTCGAAGTGACCGAGGAAGTCCTCCCACTCGGCCTCGGTCGGCGTGCGGTATTCCTCGGCGGGGCGCAGTGAGCGGCGCCGGATGATGAAGGCGCGGTGGGCTTCGATGGTTTCGGCAGGGTAGACGGCGTAATAGCCCATGGTGGTATTGATGTTGGCGTGGCCTGCGATGACCTGCGCGATGTGTGGCGGCAGACCGGAACGAATAGCATCCGTGATGAAAACGCGCCGGAAATCGTGCGGGGCGAAATGCAGGGGCTGACCGGTTGAGTCAGTCAACCCAGTGAAGGCAAGCACATCACCAAGCGCCTTGCGGATGAACTCGCCGCTCATACGGGACATCTCCCCACCCCGGTCCCACTGGAACAGCAGCGGTGCTGGCTGATTCCAGGCGCGTTCCTCGTAGTCGTAGGCAGCCAGGAGCGGGATAGTGCCGGTCTTGCGGCCACGGACCCGCCGGATGATCGTGGCCAGGACGTCGGCCAGTTCGGGACTGACGAGCAGCACCCGCTCCTGGTCGTTCTTGGACGGAGCGATCTGCAGCAAGGGGACGACCTCGCCGGTGGTGGGAAGCCGGTACTGGATCATGGCGTGATGACTGGTCTCCAGCATCTCCTCGATGCGGGCGCCGGTGTGGCGCAGGAACTCCACCGCGGCCCAGGCCCAGAACGCACGATGCTCGGCGAAGTCAAAACGAACAAGGTTGCCCTGGGCGTCACGGGCTGCCGCTGTGGTCGCGTTCCTGGTGCGGACGAAGACCTCGTCGCCGAGCGTGAAGGTGGCGCCGGGCTCCACGGCCAGGAGGGCCTGGAGCCCGACGGTGTGATGACGCAGGTGATCGGCCGCGGCCTTCGCGAAGGTCTGCAGGGCCGGAAGCCGCTCCCGGGTGCGCTGGTCCATGCGGGCCTTGGTCCGCTTGACGTTCTTGCGGTTGGAGGTCTCCGCCTCCTTGATCGGGCAGGGGGCTGCCCAAGGCCCCCACCGGGCAGGCTCCTCCATCTGCCGCTGGATGCGGGTACGCATCCGCTCCTTCCACGCGCCCGCAACCCGGGCGGCAGATCGAGGGAGGAGATGCTGGGGTGGTGCAGTTCCAGATCCGACCAGAAGTTCCGGGTCAGGTCCCGGGCGAGGTTGTCGAGTGAGCTGCCAGGCCGACGCCGTCGGAGTCGTCGCAGCCGTCGGCGAGGAACGCCTCCACGGCCGGGGCCGCTGCAAGGCGGGCCTGCCAAGTGATCACGACATCGTGGAGCGGGCTGAGGCTGTAGCTGTGCCGGGAATCCTCGCTGCCCGTGCCCAGTCCGGCTCGAAGGCCGGCACCCACGTGCCGGCGCGGCTGCTCTCGCAGAGCTGGGCGAGCAGCTGCGCGGCCGTGGTCGGAGCGGGCGAGGCCGGCGGGACGGGCGCGTGGTAACTTCGCCGTGGGTGAGGCATTCGGCGGCCCGTCGGTTCGGCCGCCTTCTTTCGTCTCGAAAACGGTGAGCCGAAGCACGATAGCTGTCACCTCCGGAGCCCGCTGAACTGCGACTTCAGTCGGGCGAGGCAGGGTAGTTGTCACCGACGCGGCGCGCTGTTGTCACCAGCAGTGCGCAAAACATCGCGATCGTCACCGCCTCCCGTGCTCCGCAGCCGACTGAGCTGCCCCGTGCCCCGGCTGCCCTGTCACGGTGCAGCTAGCACATAGGGACTCGTTGACCTGTATGAATGCCCGGCAGTTCGAAACTGCAGATGGCGGCTCAAACGGCCTGGCTTTCGCGGAAGTCCCGCTCGCCGTGGAGACGGAAGTCCTGGCGATCGTCGGCCCCGTGACGACATTTGTACAAGACCGAGGCCGGCAGCGCAGGCATCCTCACGTGCATGGGTATCTACGACGGCGAGCACTTGCTCGGGATGCACATGGTCCACGACGGCCCGCGGGAGGCGCCGCCGCTAGTGCTCATCCACGGATCGGGGGCCTCGGGCAACTCCTGGGGTCCGGTAGTGCCGGCACTGGCCAGCAGGTATCACGTCATCCGGGTCGACCTCCCGGGCCACGGTCAGTCCCCGCCCGCGCCGTCGTACGACGTGCCTGAGCAGGCAGCCCGCCTGGCCGCGGCGCTCGATGAGCTCGGCCTTCGTCCGGTCACCGTGGCCGGGCACTCCAGCGGCGGATACATCGCCACCGCCCTCGCCGAACAGCGCCCGGACCTAGTGAGTTCGCTCGCGCTGATCAGCAGTGGCCCCAGTCCCGACGCGCTTCTTCCGCAGCCCGTCCTCCTTCGGGTGCTGATCGCCCCGCCGCTCGGCCCGCTTCTGTGGAGAGTCCGTTCCGACGCGATGCTCCGCCGGGGGGTGACCGTGGTGTGCAACCGCCCGGTGGACGTCCCGGACGACCTGGTCGCCGAGGCACGGGCCATTGGCTACCGCACGCTCAGGACGGTGCTGCGCCAAAACGGCGCGTACATCGCCGAGAGGAGCGTACCCGCGCGCCTGACCGCACTCGACGTCCCAGTTCTGGTGATCTTCGGTGCTGCCGACCGTCGCTGGGATCCGTCTTCAGCGCACCAATACGACACGGTGACGAACGCGCGAGTCGAGCAGCTGCCGGACGTCGGGCACCTCCCCATGCTCGAAGCGCCGGAGGCGACCGGCAAGTTGCTGCTGGGCTTCACGGCGACGGGCCGCTGACGCCCATCGCCTAGCCTGGTGCTGTGAGGTCCACCGAATCACCACCTGACTGGGCGTCGGTGCAGGTCGCCGTGCCCCGGCAGGTGGGCCGACTCCCGGGGGTCAGCATGGCTGGGTTCCGCGAACGTGCCCCGGCGCGCGTGGATATCGCCATGGTCGCGCACCCCTCGGTCACTCTGTTCGTGGACCTGAGTGAGAGACAGCCTTGTCTACGACTCCCACGGTCGGCGCGAATGCGGCAGCACGGTCGTTGGACTGGCACCGCGCGACCTTCGGCTCGGAGGCCGGGCGGCCGGGGGGGAGATCGAGTGCCTCCAGATCCCGTTGTCGCCGGTCCTGGTGGTTGCGGTGTTCCGCGCATCGACCGACCTCAGCGGGACGGTGGTCTCCCTGGAGGATGTCTGCAGCCGCGATGCCGGGCGAGCCGAGGAGAAACTGCGAACCACCGCGTCGTGGGACGAGCGGTTCACGATCGCAGGGGATGCCCTTGACCGACGGCTGAGCGCCCGCCCGTCGCTTGATCCAGAGGTGGCTGCTGCCTGGTGGCTGATGCTCACCAGCCGGGGACGGGTACGTGTCGACAGCCTGGCGAACGAGGTCGGATGGAGCCGTAAGCGCCTGTGGTCCCGCCTTCCGGTCCCAGATAGGCCTCACCTCCAAGCAAGCCGCCCGGCTGGTGCGCTTCGACCATGCCGCCCATCTCCTCGCGGCGGGCAGCGCCGCCGCCCAGGTGGCGGCTGCAAGCGGCTACGTCGACCAGGCCCACCTCCACCGCGAGGTCAAAGCCTTCACCGGGGTGACATCCACCGCCTGGCCGCTGCGCCGTGGCTCCCCATCGATGACGTCGCGTGGCCGATCTCGTTCGCGGACCTGCCGCCGTCGGCGTCTCCGATCCTTCAGGTTTCGGCGCGCCTCCGTCAGCGCAGGAGGAGCGTGTCCAGCCGTCTCGGTGATGGGCCATGCAGGTGAGAAGGCCCGGAAACCGACCCATTCGGCGCATTCGTGGTCGCCACCTTTTCTGTAGCCCTTCGTTCTTGGATCGCCAGATTCAATTCTGCTTTTCCCCGAGAAGGAAGGGAACTGATGCGCTCTATTAGAGCCCTCGCCATCGCTGTTTCCGTAGGCGCCCTGACAATGGGCATCACCACGATTTCGCAGGCGATCGACCTGCATCACCCGGGCGGGACGCAAGTCCGTTCACACCTCCCCGCCAAGGAGGGGGACAAGGGAAGCGGGAAGGGCCACAAAGACGGAAAGGGCCACGGCCACAAGGGCCACAAGGACGGCAAGGGGCACAAGGGCCACAAGGGCGGCAAGAAGGTCCATGTCGAGAATTACAACCTGGACCACAGCTGCGTGGGCAAGTCGTTCGGCTACTGCACGAAGCACATCGAGTTCAAGCAGGAGCTGATCGGCGATGTCACCACGGGGCTGATCGGCCTGATCGGCACGACCACCACCCCGCCGACCACCAACGGCACCACCACGCCGCCGACCACGAACGGCACCACCACGCCGCCGACCACGAACGGCACCACCACCCCGCCCGGGGACGCCGAGTGGTGCTCGCCCGGCTTCTGGCGCAACCACCACCCTGAGGCCTGGGGCCCCACGGGTCTGACCGGCAACGAGTCCTACAGTTCGGTGTTCGGCGGTGACCTGCCGTCGCGGACGCAGGCAGGTATCAACGCAGGGGCGCCGACCAACCCGACGATCCTCTTCGTCCTGCAGAACCCGCAGTACTACGGCGGCGACGACACCAACCGCATCGCAGACGAGCTCAGCGACCGCCACCCGGACATCAACTTCACGGGTAGCCGCGTCGACAACTGCCCGTTGTAACAGACGGCTCGTGCGGTGGACATCCCACGTCCGCCGCACGAGCCATTTCACCTTCGCGGAAGGAACGTCAATGCATCCCTCCACGGCACCCAGCGCCGCGCTTCCCCACCCCCGCCCGGCGCAGGACGACGGCGCGGGACCGCGCTGGTCCCCGTGGGCGGTGGGCACGCTCATGGCGATCGGGCTCCTCCTCTCCGGGGCCGTGATCCTCCACCTCGCCATGATCTTCCTCAGCCTTGCCCCCTCCAACGCCGTCACCACCCGGCACCGCGACGTGGTCAATGCCTACGTGCAGCCGGAGTTCGGCCAGGACTGGAGGCTGTTCGCGCCCAACCCGCAGCAGCGCAACGAGGTCGTCGGTGTCCGGCTGCGCACCGCAGGCGACGACGGCACCCCCGTCGTCTCGGGATGGGTCAACATCACAGCTGAGGACATCGAGGCGATCAGGGGCAATCCCGTGCCCAGCCACGCGGACCAGAACATGCTCCGCCGGGCCTGGGACGGCTACATCAACAGCCACAGCCCCAAGGACCGGCCGCACAGGGGCCGGCTCAGCGAGCTGTCCCGCACCTACCTCAAGCGCGTCGTCCTCCAACGGATCGGACGCGAGCGGCAGGGCCGGCCCATCGTCGGCCTCCAGGTAGCCGGCCGCTTCACAGTGGTGCCACCGCCGTCGTGGAGCACACACAAGACCCCGGACACCACCACCTACCGGGTACTGCCCTGGTGGCCGGTCACGGACCAGGACTACAGAAAGCTGTGAGTTGAGCACCGTACCCTTCCAGCGACTTGCCCGGTTCGCCTGCGTCACACAGGCCCCCTACCAGGCCGCGGCCTTCCGGATCGGACTGGCCGCCGTCATCACGGCGTTCCTGCTGCGCGAATGGCCGCACCGCCGCGTCCTGTACGGCGACCGCAGCCCCCTGTCACACGACATGGCCCTCACCCTGATCCAGGAGGAGGACACCTTCACCGTATTGAGCTGGTGGAGCGGGCAGCTCTGGTTCGAGATCGTCTACACGCTGACGATCGTGGCGTCACTCGCCGTCATGCTCGGCTGGCGCACTCGGACCATGACCGTCCTGCTCATGGTGGGGGTGATGTCGCTGGAGAACCGCAACACCCTGGTGGGGGACGGTGGCGACAACATCATCCGCATCATGGTGATCTATCTGGTGTTCACCCGCTGCGCCCAAGTGTGGTCCCTCGACGCCCTGCGCACCCGTGCTGCCCGGGCGGAGGACACCAACTTGCCCGACAGGACCGGTGTCGTGCTCTGGTCGGTAGCGGGCGCCCTGCTCTTCTGGGCGTTCGGCCTTCCCGTCCAGGGCGGATGGCCGCTCATCCTGTGGCTCCTGTGGGCGGTGCACGGCCTCTGGTACGCGGTGAACCAGCGCTTGGCGAAGCACGAAGCACGCACCGTACTGGACGGCTGCGCGGCCATGCTCCACAACGCCGCGATGCTGGTGATCGCCGCGCAGGTCTGCCTGATCTACTCCACAGCCGGCTGGTACAAGATCCAGGGCCTGCGCTGGCAGGAGGGCTCCGCCCTCCACTACGCACTGCACCTCGACTACTTCACCCCCTGGCCCGGGCTCTCGGCCGCCGTCGCGGCCAACGCCGTGCTCGTCTTGGCCCTCACCTACCTCACCGTCTCGACGCAAGTGGCCTTCCCCTTCGTCCTCGGCAACCGCAAAGCCAAGAACATCCTCCTAGCGGTCATGATCACCGAGCACCTCGGGATCGCCCTCCTGCTCGGCATCCCGTTCCTGTCCCTGGTCATGGTCGTATGCGACACCGTGTTCCTACCGACAGCGCTGCTGATCAAGATGGCCGGAGGACCCAGACGCCACAGGCCAGACCCACCCGGCCCGGCCCCCCGAGAACTGACCACCTCAGCACCGCACCCCACCGCCCCCGAGCCCGCCCACAGCACCTGACACCCCGGCTGCCTCGCACAAAACGACGTCCGGCAGTTAAAAACGACCCAAGCAACATCATCAGCCGAACATGCCAGCTCCGCGCCATTCGCGGTACACGGCAAGCAGGGCCCCACCAGGCTGCGCACCGAGGACAACATCCCCGGCACGTATGAGGCATCAGGACCACAAACAGGCGCCCCGGGCGCCCAGTGGAGTGAACCCGCCGCGCAACACCGTCCCGGCCCCGGCAACCAGTACCTGCAGTGCGCGATCAAAACCTCATACGGGCCGTGGCAATCGCCGCCCCCGGCCCTCACCCCCGATGACCGTTCCCCCCTCCGCTCCCCCGCTTCCGATGCAGTGAACAGCCATCGCATCGACTCCCCGCCCGGCCACGTCTGCATCCGCCCAAAGACCAACCCCGACCGCACCACCCACATCCATGACAAACGCAACCACAGCGACTCGCACCTGGCCGTCACCCACAGCAGCGGTGCCTCCATCCACAACCCGCGCGGCGACAACCCCAACCACCAAACCCGCCCGCTGACACATCAACCACAACGACTACAGCTAGCCTCTCCCCCACCCACCGATGTGCCCGACCCACAGACAACAGTCAGCCCCACCCGGCATCACCGCGCGCGGCTGAACAGTAGCCCCAGCCCGGCGGCCACGGCCGCCCCACAACGCCAATCGAGATCATCTCTGAGGGGCGGTCCGGTCGAGGCCGCACGCGCGGGCCGGCGGCCGCGCAGCTCGTTGGCCCGGCAGGTGGTGTTCGTGGGCCTCGCGGAGTCCCCACCACCTGGTCGTCGTCGACCGGGGCAAGGGCCGTCGGCGACGTCGCCGCTGAGGTCCCGCCGGCCGGGGGCTTGAGGCGCCAGGCGTCGGTGAGGAGTCCCCGGGCGTGGGCGACAGCGGCCTGGGAGTCGGGCTCGGGCGGCTTCTGCAGATGCACCGGGCCAGCCTGCGTCGGGAGCCCCTGGTGCTTCGGGCCACCGTCGAGTTCAGGCCAGCGATCGCGAGCCCTTCTCGTAGCAACTGCCGCACACCCGGGGGGTTGCGCGTACGGACCGCTGATCTCGCTGCCTGGTTGTACAGCATTCATCGGATTGCTCAGGGGCGGCAGCTGGAGTTTTATCGGGCTCGCCGCCGGCCGCCGCGACGTCCGATGAGCCCCCGGTCGACGCCCACGGCCGCCGCCGATGTCTGGTGCGGGGCACGCCGAGCCCGGGCGGCGGCCACGTCCGCGCGAGTCAAGGGGGAAGGCATCCATGCGGAGCAGACTTGGAGTAGCAGCCGTGGCCGTCACCGCCTGTGTGTGCGTGGCGGCGCTGCTGGCGCCCGCGGGGGCGCAGGCGGCACCGCACGACCCGCACCGCGAGCACCACGGGACGAAGCCGGGCGCCTGGCACACCGTCCGCCTCAGCCAAGGTGGCGATGGCGCGTCGGACGCCCCGTCGCTGAGCGCCGACGGCCGCTACGCGGTCTTCACGTCGTCGGCCTCCAACCTGGTCCCCGGCGACACGAACGGTGCCCCGGACGTCTTCCTGCGGGACCTGAGGACCGGCCGCATCCAGCGTGTCAGCACCGACGCCGCCGGAGGGCAGTCCGGGCTCGGCGGCACCGAGGGAGCCATCAGCGCGAACGGACGGTACGTGGTCTTCGTGTCGGCCTCGACCGACCTGGTTCCGGGCGAAGTCCACGACAAGCAGTCGGTCTACTGGCGCGACCTGCGGACCAGGGAATTGAAATACGTCGGCAACGACCTCGGCAATTACCTGACGTGGGCGCTGCATGCGTCCGTCAGCGCCGACGGCCGGTATGTCGCGTTCGCCGTGAGCGAGACGGTCCCCCGACCGGGCGCGTTGGTCGCCGTGCGCGACATGCGCACCGGGGAGCTGACGAAGCACCCGTTCGCCCTGCACCGGGCCACCAGGCCGCTGCTCAGCGACGACGGCAGCGTCATGGTGTACACGAACAGCAGCTACTGGCCTTACGCCAATCCGGCCTCCGACGTAAAGGTGGCTGACCCGCTCACCGGGACCCACCGGTCGCTGCACACCACCCCCGACGGCGCCCGCGGCAACGGCAGGGCCTCCCAGGCCGGCATCAGCGGCAACGGCCGCTACGCCTCCTTCACCTCGACATCCACCGACCTCGGTCCCGAGGACACCAACGGCGACGGTTCCAACGTCTTCGTCCGCAACCTGCGCACCGACACCCTGCGCATCGTCGAGGCGCCTGACCCCGCCCTGTCGACCGCCGACGGGGCGCTGAGCCCCGACGGACGGTACCTGCTCTTCCGGGCGTTCGCGGGCACTTCGGACCCGGGCACCTGGTACCTGCGCGACCTGCGCAACGGCCGCACCAGGATGGCGATCACCGACACCGCCGGCACGCCGGTCCAGGCCGACTCCGGGGACCGGCCGCTCGATGCCCGGGCCCGGGCGGTGGCCTTCTCCTCCACAGCCGACAACCTCACCCCGGGCCCGCGCAGCCCGAAAGCGGACGCCTACGTGCGACGGCTGCACTGACCGCCACCCCACCACCCCATGGGCACACAACTTGCCCGACGGGGGTCGGCTCTCACCGACACGCGCTCACGACATCCCGCCGGGCGCGGCCGGCACTTGGCTGTGGAGATCAACCCGCGCCTGGCGGAGTTGTTGCGCGCGAGGTATCCGGCAGCGTCTCGGGCGAGCCGGTCGGAGGCGGTGTTGGTGCGGCAGGAGGGCAGGGTTCTGCCCGGTTCGCTCATCGCAGGGGAGTCCTGCACAAGGGCGGAGCTTGGCCACCGGGAGGACGACGACTTACCCCGGCAATGGGACGAAGCCGCCTGACCCACAAGCCCTCCGCCTGCGGCCGCGACGGCGTCGAAATCGCGGAGTCGTGCATCGTGCACCGGCGTGCAGAACGGCCGGTGTCGGCTGCGCAAGTGACGGCAGCGAGCCCGGCCCGAGGCATACCTCGATCCGCAGCTCCGGGCCGAAGTTCGCCCAGATCAGCGACGTTGTCATCCAGCCGGTAACACCACCGACATGCCGACCTGCTCGACCACGAAGCACTCGACGTCGGCTACCGGCTCCTCATCACCGATTTGCAGAAGCCAGGCGGGCCGACCGACTCCGTCCTCCATTCTGATCAACATCTCCACACACGCCCCAGCCCTGTGCCTCTCCCTGGGCGGATCTCGCACGCACAGACATGCCTCAGCCGACCGATGCAACGGCGGCGAACCGTCTACCTCACGCAGCAGTTCGCCGTCGCGGAGCTGCTCCAGTCCCGACCATGGAGATCTGTACGTGGCGAGGCCGGCGCTCGAGCGCGGTGGCCTGGTCGCTGATACGACAGGAGTGTGACGGGGGCTCACCGACAAACGGTGCCAGGGCGTTGTCGCGGACGGTTGCGAGCGTCGGCAGCGTGACGATCACTGACGAGGACTGCCTAGGACCGCGTCGTTGAGGGCGGGGTGAAGGCACGGGTCTTCGTGCCGGACCACGTTGACGGCGTGTACTTGCACTTCCACGGAGGCGGCTGGGCGTTCGGTTCCGCGGGCGGGCAGGACGAGAGGCTATGGATGCTCGCGACAAGCACGGCACCGAGCTGCTGTTCCAGGTGCTGACCGAACGCGAAGAGAAGAACAGCGTCGCTATCGCCTCCGACGAAGCCTTCGGCGGCTGGGCCCAGATTTTCACCGATTCCCGGCTCTGCACGGCCTTCGTCGACCGGCTCACCTTCTACGGCACGATCAGCGTCTGCTGCCGCGGAGATGCCGCCTACCCCGTCCCGAGACAGCTCTACGAGTCCATGGGCTTCACGCCCTACACCCGAACCCACACCTACATGACGAAGACGTGAGCGAGCCACAAGGCGTGGACTTCGCGGCGTTGCTGAAACTCATCGACATTCCGACAGCTGAGTGCCCCCGGGCGTTCCCAGAACTCACCGTCACATGTTGCTGCTTCTCACCGACACAATCACTCAGTCTCCGGGCGCGCACCGCACCATCAAGCCGATATGCCCTGTACCCACGTGGCTCCATGCCCGAGGGCGCGCCGGGGCCCCGGTACTGGTCCGTGTTCTCAGCCCCGTCGGACCGCTCCGAGCTGGGCCCGGTGCAGGCCCGGGGCGGCGAACCGCTGCGCCACCGCGCGCAGGACCTGGGCCATCGCCTGGGCGGGTGGGGTGGCGGTGCGTGCCGCGGCACGGGCGAGAAGTATGCGGCGGGTGGGGGCCGGGACGTCGGACGCGAAGGGCAGGAGACGTACGTCGCTACGCCGGCTGGTGAGCGCCAGCCGGGGGGCGAGGGCGATACCGAGCCCGGCGGCGACCATGGCCTGCGCCTCCTGGTAGTCGTGCGAGGAATACGCGATCCGCGGCTCGAAGCCCGCCTGGCGACAGCTGCGGCGAAGGACATCGGCGACGGGGTGGTTGTCGGCACGGATGATCCACTCCTGTTCGGCGAGGTCGCCCAGGCGCACGGAGGGGTGGGTGCGCAGGGGTGAGTCGGCGGGGACGACCAAGACCGTGGGGTCGTCCAGGAGGTGGGTGAGGGAGAGCGCCGGATCGTCGAGGCGATTCCACTCGTAGTCCCAGAGCAGCCCCTGCTCCACCTCGCCCGTGTGCAGCATCTCGCGGAGCTCGGCAAGGACCCCGGCGCGTACCTCGATGCGGATGCCGGTGTGGCGGCGGCGGAAGCGGGTGAGCGCGAGCGGCAACAGGGACGCGCTCGCCGTGGGGAAGGAACCGAGCCGTAGCGTGCCCTGGTCGAGGGCCGTGAAGGAGTCCAGATCGGCCTGGGCGGCGCGCAGTTCACGGCGGATCGCCTGACCGCGCTCGGCCAGCGCGGCACCCGCCGGTGTGGGACGGATCCCGCGCGGCAGCCGCTCGAGCAAGGGCTGACCGGCCTCCCGCTCCAGCAGGGACATCTGCTGGGAGGCGGCGGAGGTGGTCATGCCCAGCGCATCCGCCGCGGCGGTGAGCGAACCGCGTTCGGTGGCCTCGGTGAGCAGCAGCAGACGACGCACGTTCAGCATGCCGACGACTTTAGCTGAGCTAAACCCAGGTGAAGCAAACTGCGATTGTTCCGAAGTCACGCCTCTGCGAAGGTCTCCGCAATCGCCGAGCGGTTCACCGGCCCGCAATGCGCCCGTAACCACCGCCTCGGCCCTTCCCTCCCCTCGTTGATCAAGGAAGAGCTCAGACGTGCACACTCCCGCGACCCTGGTGCGTGGCGGCACCAGCAAATGCTGGCTGTTCAACCAGGTCGACGTCCCATCCGGCCGTGGCGAACTGGAGAAGCTGCTGGTCTCCGCGTACGGCGCCACCGACCCCGGGGAACTGGACGGCGTGGGCGGGGCGACTCCCACCACCTCGAAGGCGGCGGTTGTGAGCGCTTCCCCCGAGCCCGGCGTGGACGTGGACTATCTCTTCGCCCAAGTGGGCATCGGCACGGGCTCGGTCGAGTGGACGAGCAACTGCGGCAACTGCGCCACGGGGGTCGCCCTGTACGCGGTGGCGAAGGGCATGGTGGCGATCACCGGTGACCGGACTCGTGTGGTGATGCGCAACACCAACACCGGCGCGGTCCTCGAAGGTTTCGTGGACACCACCGGTAGCGTCGTGCACCACTTCGGCCGCCAAGCCGTTCCCGGCACCCGCGCCGGAGGGGTCGCCGTCGGCCTCACCTTCCGCGATCCGGCCGGCGGCGCCACCGGTTTACTGCTCCCCACCGGGCAGGCCGCGCAGGACCTGCCGGTCGCTGCCGCCGAGCCGGTACGGGTGAGCATGGTGGACGCCGGAGCGCCCGTCGTCCTCATCGACGCCCTCAGCGCAGGACGCACCGGCGCCGAGCCACTGGAGCGGATCAGTACGGACGTGCCCTGGTTGCGCACCGTGCGCCATACCGCCGCACCGCCGATGGGGCTGCTCAAGCCGGGCGAAGAACCGGGCGACGCGGTACCCAAGGTGGGCCTGGTGGGCCCGCCCGTTCCGTACACCACCACCCTCGGGGAGCGGCTCGGGGCCGAGGACTACGACATCTCGGTACGCATGCTCAGCATGAACGCCCCGCACCCCGCGATCGGCCTGACCTCCGCCGTCGCCGTCGCCGCGGCCGGGCTCGTCGAGGGCTCCGTGGTCTGCCGGACCGCGGGCGGCCCGGCCGACGAATGGCTGCGGCTCGGCACACCCGCCGGCATCGTCGCGGTCCGCTGCACCGACGTACGGGACGGCCTGCCGAGGCGGGTCACCGTGCAACGCGCGGCACGGCTGCTCGCCGACGCCCGTATCTACGTCCCGGAAACAGGACGCGTCCACGTCCCGGAAACAGGCCGCACGCAAGCCGCCTGAACCGGGACGGACATCACCTCGGTCGGCCGGTCCCCCAGCCGTCCGCACCGGGATACCCTCGCGCCCCCGGGGCGCGCCCCTCCCCCTCGCCCCAAGGACAAAGATGTCTGCTGAAGTGATCTCCATAGGCGCGCTGCTGGTGATGTTCGTGGTCGGCACAGTGCTGCCGATCAACCTGGGCATCCTCGCCTTCGTCGCCACCTTCGCCGTCGGCACCGCCTCGCTCGGCCTCACCGAGGACGAGATCTTCGAGGGGTTCCCGGCGAAGCTCTTCGTCACCATCGTCGGGGTCACCTACCTGTTCTCCGTCGCCCGCCGCAACGGCACCATCGACTGGCTCGTCGCGGCCGGGGTACGGCTGGTGCGCGGCAAGGTCGCGCTCATCCCCTGGGTGCTGTTCCTGGTGGCCGCCTTGCTGACCGCGTTCGGCACCTTCACTCCCGCCGCGGTCGCGATCCTCGCGCCGATCGGCATGAACTTCGCCTACCGCTACAAGCTCAACCCGCTGGTCGTGGGCATGATGGTCATCAGCGGCGGGCACGCGGGCGCGTTCTCCCCGCTAGCCGTCTCCGGTGCGCTCGTGCTCGGCCTGGTCGACAAGACCGAACTGCAGGTCTCCGCGGTGACGCTGTTCAGCGCGAGCTTCCTGATCAACCTGGTGCTGTCGGCACTCACCTACGCGCTGCTCGCCAAGCGCCCCGCCCCGCTGGCCGAGGGCTCCGAGGACGCCGCGGAGGACGAGGATCCGGCCGTCTCCGGCAGTCCCGACTGGCGCCAGTGGCTCACCCTCGCCTGCCTGGTGGCCCTCGTGGTCGGCGCTCTCGGCTTCCATCTGGAGATCGGCTTCCTGGCCCTTGCGGCCGGTGCCCTGCTGGCCCTTGTGGACATGAAGCGGCAGGAAAAAGCCGTGGACGGTGTCAGCTGGTCCACCCTGCTGCTGGTCGCGGGCATGATGACCTACATCGCCATGCTGGAGAAGGCCGGCATCATCGAGAACATCTCCGAGCACGCCGCGAACCTCGGCGCCCCGATCGCCGTCGCCCTGCTGCTGTGCTTCACCGTGGCCATCACCTCTGCCTTCGCCTCCTCCACCGCGATCCTCACCGCGATCATCCCGATCGCCGTACCGCTGCTGCTCTCCAGCCACCTCAGCGCCGCCGGGCTCATCGCCGCTCTCGCCGTCTCCACGACGATCGTGGACACCTCGCCCTTCTCCACCAACGGCGCACTGGTCCTCAGCAACGCCCGCGGTGTGGACCCCCGCCGCTTCTACCGCCAGGTCATCGGATACACCGGCGGCATCGTCGCCCTCGGACCCATCGTCGCCTGGGGCGCGCTGGTCCTTCCCTGGTCATAGTGAATGAGCGCGGCACCACCGCCCTCCCCGTCATCGACCTCTCCGAGGCCGCCGACGTCAGCAGGCAGCTGGTGTACCTCCAGTTCGGGGACCGCGACGCGCTCCTCGTGGCGGCCGCGACCGACCTGGTCGAGCGGGAGCTCATCGCCGCCGAGGCGGGGGACGACAACTCTTCGCCCCACGAGCGCCTGCTGGCCATGGCCCGGCACTTCGCCCGGCACCGGCCCGTCTACCGCGCCATGCTCACCGGGTCCTGCGCCTTCCCGATGACACGCGCGCTGAACAGGCTGTTCGGCTCGCTCATCACCACGGCGGGCCTGCGGGAACAGTTCGGCGACCTCGACGAGACCACGGCCGAGGATCTGAAGGCCTGGTCACCGGCGGGACCGGCGCAATCGTCAACGACTGGGTGATCGAGGCGGAGGACCCCCTGGTCCCCGAAGAACTGGCAGACCGCCTGCTGCGCCTCACCTCGGCGCTCACCCCCAACCGCCCCACCCCCGCTCCCTCACCAGGAGGGCACCTCCGATGAACCTCGGCAGCCACATCACCCAGCGCACCCTGCGCCTTCCTCCACCCGTCACCAGGAACCTGACCATCCAGCGCGACCTGCGCGTGCCGATGCGCGACGGGGCCGTCCTGCTGGCCGACCGCTGGATTCCGAAGTCCGGCGGCGACGGCCTGCCGACCGCACTGGTCCGCACTCCCTACGGCAGGGCCGGCCTGGTCGGGGGCCAGATGGCCAGGCCGCTGGCGGAGCGCGGCTTCCAGGTCCTCGTCCAGAGCACCCGCGGCACCTTCGGCTCCGACGGACCCTTCGACCCGCTCTGCCGCGAACGGGAGGACGGTCTGGACACCACTGGGCGAGAAGCAGAGTTCGGTGAGGACGGTGTCACGGCTCCCGCTGATCGGACGACCCGGGCCCGGCGTACGGCTGCGCTGCTCCCTGGACGTGCGCCAGAACCTCAACTCCTAGCCCCACGCCCGGTGCTGTCCAGGACGGACCGCGAACACAGGTGCGGGCCGCTGGTCGGCACACGGATCGTGCGGTCTCTCCTGGATGCGGCAGCAGCATGCCGCGCACCTTGCTATCGACACGGCCGCCTGTTCCCATGACGACGGCGACCAGGCCTGGACTGCGCGATCGCCGCCCTGACCGCGCTGCCGGACGGCTACCGCACCGGCCTGGTCCACCGCCGCGCCCAGGACCTGTACGAGGCAATCCCCGCACGGTCCTCCGGGCCCGGGTCCACGCAGCACAAGGGCGAGCTGACGGCGGACTTCGGCGAGCAGGTGCCGGCGGTGGAACCGGCCGCCGTCGTTCATCCAGCTCGCCGCCCTCGGACTCGACGGGGCAAGTCAGGTCGGCTCATCTACCCTTTCGCGCACTGATACCCGTGCGACCCGCAATCCCGGATCCGAGCGCGCACCTTGACGTTCTGGGCGAGTTTGGGAGGCAGCTTGGTGGACGTGTCCGGGTATGCGTCCAGGAGTTGGTCGGCAGTTGGATTCTTGGTCCCACGGAGATCGGTGCCGTGGAGATCCGCTTCGGTGAAGCTCACGTCAGAGGTTGACGCCACAAATCGCCTTGCGCGTCGGAGATGATCTCTTCGAGGACGGCTCGCTGGGCCGGTGTCGCCGCAGACAGGTAGTGATCACCTTCGACCTGCGGCGAGTGATTGGGGTCGATCGTCGGTGGCAGGGACCATCCGCGCTTGCCTCGCTGGGCGATGTAGGTGGTCCGCAGCCGGCGTCGGTCGATCCAGAGCCGACCGGGGCCGCCTGAGTCAGGCACGTCGCCTCCTACACTGCAACGCAGGGCCTCGCTCTGGCGGCCGCCTCCCACTAGCTCGGGCTGCGCCTGTCCTGGCGCCGCACGGCCGCCGCCCTCGCCGTTTCCGCCATCACGCAGTACGTGGCCGACCGCTGCGCCGGCCACTGGCGCGAAACCAGCGATGCCGCCCCCGCCCTGGTCCGCTTCGCTCACCGCAGCGGCAAGACGCAGTGGCTCACCCGGGCCCGGGCGCAGGCCCCTTCCTGGACCAGGCATGGCACAAAGCATGGATCGCCGCGGCCGCCTTGGTAGCCGCCGGAGCAGACCGCTGCCCCCTGGAGCGCCCGGCCGACGCGGCCGGTTCCGCCTCCTGTGATCCCACGCCCCCGACCCGGCTGTCCCCCGGACCATGCTCGCCCCGCAGCTGCTCCAGTCGGCGTCGGTGCACGTCAACACCCTGCTGCTTCAGGACATACTGAGCGAGGAGAAGTGGCAGAAGCGGCTCACCGACGCCCGCCGGCGGGCCCTGTCCCCGCTGTACTGGACCCACGTGAACCCCTACGGCCGGTTCGAGCTGGACATGAACTCACACCTCGCCCTCGCCGCCACGGCGTCCATGGTGCCCTGCCCCCGCACCGTGCCCGAGGCGGAAGCGGCCCGATCGGCGCCGGACGGTGGGTCCGGGTCGGCATCCTGAAGACCCGCCCGGCGTCGCTCCCGGTCGGCTGGATCGTTGACCGTGTCAGGCCCGAAGCCACCGTGCTCACGGACGGCTCGATTCGGCTACGCGTCGCGCCTGTGCAGCAGCAGGCTGCCGACCAGCAGCGCGGCCGCGGCCCACGTGGCGAGCACGCCCAGGCCGGCCCATGGGCCGATGGGCAGCTCGCGCAGATGGACGGTGGCTTGGACCGCGAGCCCGGCGGTCATGGGCGAGATCTGCTGGAGGTGGCGCTGCCACTCCGGGTCGTTGACGACCTGGGTGACGACCGGGAAGAGGTAGAGCAGCCCGAGCACGATCCCGATGGCGGTCGCCGCTTCCCGTACCGCCGTCGCCACGCCGAGACCGATCAGGGCGATCAGAGCGAGGTAGAGGACTGAGCCCACGGCCGCGCGCAGGGTCGGGCCGTCGGCCAGGGACAGCGGGGCGTAGCCGTGCGCCTCGGTGAATCCGTTGCCGGGCAGGATGTAGCGGCCGGTGAGGAGGGAGGCCAGTGCGGCAGCCGTCCCGGAGGCCAGGACTCCCGTGGTGAGGACCGTCGCCTTGGCGGTGAGGACGGTGAGCCGGTTCGGCACCGCCGTGAACGTGGTGCGGATCATGCCGGTGCCGTACTCGCCGCTGACGGCCAGCACCGCGAAGACGGCGATGACCGCCTGCCCGACGGTGACGCCGGTCAGGGCGAGCTTGACGGCGTCCTGGCCGCACCCCGCGTCCGGGCACTTCACGGCCTTGGCGGTGCCGCAGCCGACGGCCACGGTCAGCGCGACGGCGAGCAGGAGCAACCTGCCCATTCCCCCTGCGGTGCGCAGCTTCGTCCACTCCGCGTGCAGGGCGCGGCCGAAGTCCCCTCGCCACGCGCCGTCCGCCGTGCTCGTGAGTCGTGCACCGCTCAAGAGGCTCATACGTCCCTCCCGCGCAGCCGCACCACGGCCAGACCGAAGGCGAGCGCGGCGTATCCGCACAGCACAGCGAGGCCGGCCCATGGCGCCAGCGGGTAGTAGCCGGTCGAGGGCTCGTACACGCTGAGCACCTGCGCGTACCGCGGCAGGGTCTGCTGAATGGCGAAGCCCGCAGCCGGGGTCACCCGCAGCAGCCACTCCGAGACGCCCGGGGGCAGTACGCCGGAGGTGGCAAGCAGGAAGGGCAGCACGATCGACGCGATGACCAGGGCGACCGCCGTGCCGCTGCGCCGCAGCAGGGCACCGACGCCGAGGGCGAGCACGGCGGCGGCCGCGCAGAGCAGGCCGGTGCCGGCCATGACGCGCACTTCGGTCGCCGACGTGGCGGGGAAGACATGGAAGCCCCTGCCGAGCGCGCTGCGTTCCCCGACGGGAAGGGTGATCGCGGCGGCCACCAGGCCCATGGCGAACGCGACGCCCCCGGCCACCAGCGCCTTGGCACCAAGCACCCAGCCTCGCAGGGGAGTTGCCGCCATGGTCGTACGCAGCAGACCGCGCCGGTACTCGCCAGTGATGAACACCGTGCCCACGGCGATCACCACGATCAGCCCGGCAAAGGTGCCGACGAGGAAGTTCTCGACGGAGAAGCCGACGCCCATGACGGGCCCGCCGACGACCGGTGCGATGTCACCGGCCCCGGTCACGGTGAACCCGCCGCCGTCGGTCTGGGTGAAGCCGCCCTTGGTGGTGTTCGTGTAGCTGCCGGAGGTGCCCGCGTCGCCACCCACCTGTGTGCCGCGCCACGCCTCTTGGGACCAGTCGCCGGTGAGGGCGGGGCGGCCGAAGGTGCCTGTGGCCACGGCAGGGCTGAAGCCCGTGCCCGCCGCGGTGTCCTGCTTCGCCTGCGGTGACGTCGCGAAAAGCCCGGCCTGCACGGTGCGCGCAAGCCCCGGCAGCTTCGCATGGCCGACCTTGCTCCAGTGGGAGCCGTCGGTGGAGGTGGAACCGGTGAGACTGTCACCGGAGCGGACCAGGCGCAGCCAGCGCGGGGACTCCTGGGAGACCTTGCCGGAAGGACCCGCCGTGTCGTGCGTGTAGTCGTACTGCATGCGTACGCCGTGGCCGCCGGTGGCCATGACCGCCGCGTACGGGGATCCCTGGGCGAGGCCTTCCTTCACGATGATCCCGGCCTTCGCCCAGGGCTGGGCCCCCTGGGCCCCCTGGGCCGTCTTGCCGGTCCCGGTGTCGGCCACACCGGTCAGCGACCGCAGGGGAACGGTGAGGGTGCCGTCTCCGGTGAGCGTCTTGTGGATGAAGTAGAAGCTGTCGTTGACGGCCTCGCCGCCGGGGCCCCTCGGGTACGAGGCGGAGTCGGCGCCGCGACCGCCGGGGGCTGGGGCGGCCGTGCCCAGCAGGCCGACCACGATCGTCACCAGGAGCGCCCCCGCCATGGCAAGGACCCAGCCGCGCACCGTACGGAACTTCGTCCACTCGGCGTGCAGCGCCCTGAGGAACCCGCCCCGCTCAGCGCGCCTCGCGGCCGGGGGGCGAGGGGTGAGGGTGGCGGTCATCGCGTGGCCTCCCCCGCCGGGATGCCCCGGTACTCCACCGCGTCGCGGGTGAGCTCCATGTACGCCTCTTCGAGCGTCGCCCGGTGCGCGGACACCTGGGAGAACGGCACCCCGTTCCGGGCGAGCAGGGCCACGATCTCCTCGTCGGGCAGGCCCGTGACGCCGAGGGTGTCGGGGCCGGTGGCGAGAACGGTGGCACCCGCGCCGTGCAGGACCTGGGCGGCGCGCGGAGGCGCGGAGGTACGCAGGGTGACCCGGCCGCCGGACGCCTCGGCGAGCAGCTCGGACACGCCGGTGTCCGCGACGACCCGGCCGCGGCCGATCACCACGAGATGGTCGGCGGTGTCCTCGAGTTCGCTCATCAGGTGACTGGAGACCAGGACGGCACGGCCCTGCCGGGCCAGCTCCGCCAGGAAGCCGCGCATCCACACGATGCCGTCGGGGTCGAGGCCGTTGAACGGCTCGTCCAGCATGACCACTGGCGGGTCACCGAGCAGCGCCGCCGCGATTCCCAGGCGCTGGCGCATGCCCAGCGAGAAGCCGCCGGCCTTACGGCGGGCCGCCTTGCCCAGGCCAACCTGATCGATTACCTCGTCCACCCGCCGGGCCGGCACGCCCTGCGAGTGGGCCAGCCACAGCAGGTGGTTACGGGCGGTACGGCTCGGCTGCAGCGCGGAGGCGTCGAGCAGCGCCCCCAGATGCCGGAGCGGGCGGCGCAGGGTGCGGTACGGCACCCCGTCGACCAGGGCCTTTCCCTCCTCAGCCGCGTCAAGGCCCAGTATCACGCGCATGGTGGTGGACTTGCCCGCGCCGTTCGGGCCGACGAAGCCGGTCACCCGCCCGGGCCGCACGATGAACGTCATGCCGTCCAGAGCCAGTTGTGGCCCGAAGCGTTTACGCAGACCGATGACCTCGATCGTCGCCTTCGTACTCTCATCGCTCATGGGCCCCACCCTGTGACGGAGCGAGTTACAGGGGCCGAACGGTCACTGTCATCTCGCTGTTAGGCGCCTCGGCTTAGCCTGACCTGGTACGTGTCCTGGTGCGGTGGCGAGAGGGGAGCATGCGGATGAGATGGGGTCCGCCCCGACGGCTCATGGGCCTGACCGCCCGGCTCGGCCTGCGCCGTGGCACTGCCCGCACCCGCTTCACCGCCTTGTACGTGACTCTGTTCCTGCTGTCGGGAACGGCGCTGCTGGCCATCGCGGCCGTGGTGGCATCCGGCGGATCGCGCTCCAGCCAAACGGCCCCCGGCGGCGGCACCGATCAACCCGCCACGGCGGCACACGCCCAGGGCCGCATCGACGAGCTGGAGCAACAGCTGGCCCAGGCGCACGACACCCAGTCCCGGCAGATCCTCGTCGGCTCCGCCATCGCCCTCGGCGTCATGGCGGTGCTCTCGGTCGGGCTCGGCTGGTTCGTCGCCGGCCGGGTGCTGCGCCCGCTGCGCGTGATGACAGCGGCCACCCGCCGGATCACCGCCGACAGCCTCCACGAACGCCTGGCCATCGGCGGCCCCGGCGACGAGGTGAAGGACCTCGCCGACACCATCGACGACCTCCTCGGCCGCCTGGAGGGCTCCTTCGACGCCCAGCGGCTCTTCGTCGCCAACGCCTCCCACGAGCTGCGCACCCCGCTCACCACGATGCGGGCCTCCCTGGACGTGGCCCTCGCCAAGCCGGGCCCGGTACCCGAGACCACGGCCACGCTGGCCGCCCGGATGCGCGCCGAACTCGACCAGGTGGACCGGCTGCTGGAGAGCCTCCTCGTCCTGGCGCGCACCCAGCACGGCGAGTTCACCGACTCGGCGCGCCTCCCCCTCGGCCACCTCGCGCTGACCGCCCTCACCGGACGGGCAGAGGACATCGCGGCCAAGGGCCTGACCGTGCGTGAGAACCGGATCGACGACTCCGCGTGGGTGTGGGGCAGCCAGACACTGCTGCGCCGCGCGGTCGACAACGTGGTCGACAACGCGATCGCGCACAACGACCCCGAGGGCTGGATCAGTGTCGCGGTACAGGCCGAAGGAGACGACGCAGGCGCAGTGTCCCTCGTCATCGAGTCCAGCGGACCGGTCCTCGACCAGCGGCGGGTGGCAGACCTCACGCAGCCCTTCCGTCGCCTTGGCGCCGACCGGACCGGCACCGGCCAGGGCAGCGGCCTCGGCCTCTCCATCGTCGCGGCCATCACCCAGGCCCACCACGGCACCCTGGACCTGCGCGCCCGCCCCGACGGCGGCCTGCGCGTCACCATCACCCTCCCCCGTACGGACGGCAGGGCGACGGCGGAAGCCCCCGACACAGAGACGAGCGTGGCGCGTTGAGAGTCCTGATGGTCGAGGACGCCCGCACACTCGCCGAAGTCATCGCCGAGGGGCTGCGCGACCAGGGCATGGCCGTGGACGTGGCCCACGACGGGCTCGACGCCGCGGCCAAGCTGGACGTCAACGCGTACGACGTCGTCGTGCTCGACCGCGACCTGCCGGGCATCCACGGCGACACCCTCTGCCGGATGATCACCGAGGGAGACGGCCGCGTGATGGTCCTCATGCTGACCGCCGCCGACTCACCCGGGGACCGCGTCAGCGGACTGACCCTCGGCGCCGACGACTACCTCGCCAAGCCCTTCCACTTTCCCGAACTCGTCCTGCGCATCCGCGCCCTGGCCCGCCGCCGCCCCGCCGCCCGGTCCCGCACCCTGCGCACGGCGGGCATCGAACTCGACCCGATGCGCCGCACCGCCAGCCGCGACGGCCATCAACTCGACCTCTCCGTCAAGGAATTCGCGGTACTCGAAGCCCTCCTGAACGCGAGCCCCGCCTTCCTCAGCACGGAGGACCTCCTCGAACAGGTCTGGGACGAACACGCCGACCCGTTCACCAACACCGTCACAGTGACCATCAGCCGCCTGCGCCGCAAACTCGGCGACCCCCCGGTCATCGCCACCACACCCGGGGTGGGGTATCGGATCATCGACCCAGCCGTCCCACCCGACTGAGCAGCCGCCCGGCCGGGGCCGTGTCGGCGTCGACGGTTCGCCCCGGTCGACCTGGTGAAGCCTCCCAGCAGTCGCCGGTCAGGGGAGTGCGATGGCGCTATGGCCACCTGTTACGCGAAGAAGGTCCAGTTTCCCCGCGTCGCTGCTTCCGGTCGCTGCCGTGTAGGTGACCATGCGCAGGTCGGCGCCGGGGACGATGAGGACGTCGCAGTCGAGCTGGATGTCGCCGATCTCCGGATGTCGGATCGTCTTGCGGTCGCTGGTGTGTTGGGCGGCGGTCGTCTGCGTGGCCCAGTGATGAGCGAAGGCGTCGGACACAGCTCGCAGTTCGTGCACGAGACGATCGAGCTGGGCGTCCCTGGGGTAGCGAGACACCGCGTCCTTGAGGTCGGCGACGATCGACGCCTCGAAGACGTCTGGTCCGCGGTCGGATTGGACGGGCAGCATCGAGGCGTGTGCAACGCCGTTGCCGAAGAGCGCACGGGCGAGGTTCCGTTCGACGGGCGGGACGACGGAGGCGTCGCCGAACACGGCGCTCCACATGGTGTTCCACCGCACCAGGGTCCAGTCTGCGCTGAACACGCCGATCGGGACGTCGCCCAGACGCGCGGCGAGCCGTTGGATGCCCGCGGGCACGTGGGTGCTGACCGTCCCGTCCTGCGGCGGCAGGAGCCCGGCGCTTCGGTACAGCTGGTCGCGCTCGACGCGGGAGAGCTGAAGAGCCCGTGCGAGGGCGCAGACGACCTGGGCCGAGGGGTTCTTCGCGCGTCCCTGTTCCAGGCGGAGGACGTAGTCGACGGAAACGCCGGCCAGTTGCGCGAGCTCTTCGCGGCGCAGTCCCGGGGCACGACGGCCGTCCGTCACGGCGAAGCCGGCGTCGGCCGGAGAGAGACGGTCTCGCCAGGCGCGCACGAGGGCGCCGAAAGCGGAGCGGGAGGAAGCCATGAGGTCATTCTCGCCGCGCGGCCCAGGACGAGCATGGGTACTGCCAGTCCTAGTGACGGGGACGGCACTGGTTGGCGGTGGCGCGAGCGGCGAACGTGGACGTGTGTCCGAGCCGGACGCCATCGGCGAAGCAGTGAAGGAGCCTTCCATGAAGCACACCATCGTGATGACGGGCGCGAGCCGCGGGATCGGCCGTGTCGCCGCCGGGCAGCTCCTGCGCCGGTCGCCGGACGTGCACCTCCTTGTCGTCGCCCGCGGGTCCTCCGGCGCACAGCTCGCTGCGGAACTCGCTACGGGCGGGCACACGGTCTCGCACGTCTCAGCGGACCTCGGCTCGCTGGACAGCGTCCGCTCGGCCGCCACCGAGATCCGTGACCGGCTCGATCGCGGTGACCTCCCACCGCTGCGCGGCTTCGTGGGCAACGCGGGCATGCAGTACACGAACGCGCTCACCGAGACACCCGACGGGTTCGAGTCCACCTTCGCGGTCAACGTGCTCGCCAACCACCTGTTCGTTCGCCTGCTCCAGGACTGCTTCGCCGCTCCCGCCCGGATCGTGATCACCGGCAGCGACACCCACTTCGGCGACTTCAAGCACAACATGGGCATGGTGCCCGGCCCGGCCTGGAAGCCGCCGAACGTCCTCGCCCGCACCGGCGCCTTCCCCAACCCGCACACCGTGGTCGCCGGGCGCACTGCGTACTCGACGAGCAAGCTGGCGGCCATCTACCTTGTGCACGAGTACGCGCGCCGTCTTCCGGCCGGGATCGACGCCATCGCCTACAACCCGGGCTTCGTCCCTGGCACCGGCCTCGCCCGCAACGCCGACCCCGTCTCCCGGTTCGCGATGCGGCGCATCCTGCCGGTGATGACCCTCACCCCGTTCGCCACCAGCCGCAACGCCGCGGGCCGCTACCTCGCTGACGTCGTCCTCGGCACGCCCCGGGCGCCGACCGGTTCCTACGTCGACCGCAGCCGTGTGGACCGCTCGTCGGAGGAGTCCTACGATCCACGGCGTGAAGGCGAACTCTGGGATGCCGCCGAACGGTTGACCGCAGCGTGAGCAGCCAGGACGGATGCGCTCGCAGGTGAGTGGCGAGCGGGTTCACCCCGCCAGATCGACCAGTGACCGAATGGCCCGACTGAAAGCAGTGAACCCCACCTGCCCGGATCCGGAACTGCTGCAGCTCGCCTTCCTGGCGGACGTGCTGGACCGGATACCCGATCCCCCCGCCGGGTCCGAGGCCGCCGCTACCGTCTGGGCTCCCTGCTCGCGCTGTGCCTGGTCGCCGTCCTCGGCGCACCACGTGCCTCGCCGCCATCGCCCGCTTCGCCACGGATACCGACTGCGACCTGCGTGAACGGTTCGGGCTGACTGCCGGCACACCGAACGCCTCCACGTTGGGACGGCTCTTGGGCCGCCTGGACGGCGACGCCCGGGACGACGCGGTGGGCGCCTGGCCCGCCCGGTACACCGCCGACCCGGTCGACGAAGCGGGCGACAGGCTGATCGGCCTGGCTGTCGATGGCAAGACCGTGCGCGGCTACGGTGACGACCTCGGCGCCGTGCACTGCTCGCCGCCGCGCCACGCCTGCCAGACCGTGATCGCCCAGCGCCAGATCA
Organism: Streptomyces sp. NPDC044719; assembly: GCF_056433405.1. Lineage (NCBI taxonomy): Bacteria > Bacillati > Actinomycetota > Actinomycetes > Kitasatosporales > Streptomycetaceae > Streptomyces > Streptomyces sp. NPDC044719. The sequence goes on along the minus strand of NZ_JBWKHE010000002.1, from coordinate 971,659 downwards.
CCGCGAAGAGCAACGAGATACCCGCCTTCGCCCCGCTGCTGGCCAGGCTCTTGTCCCTGGGGAAGGAGGCGGCCTTGATCCGGCGCTCGAAACGCCGGCGGGCCCGGTCGTCGCACTCGGCCATCAGCAGTTCGGCGAGAAAGGCTCGATATGGCATCTGGTCACGGGCGGCGCCTTCGGCGAGGTCGGCGAACTGCTGGCGGATCATCATCGATACAGGCACGGACTCCTACCGTCTCGCCCAGACCAAAGCCCGCGCCGAGAAGGCCGCCACACTCTGACCCGCAATCCTGACCGGCCAGGTGTCCTCAACGGAAGAGGTCGGCATTCTCCGCAGCCCACTGCCGGAACGATCTGGCCGGGGAGCCGGTGACCTGTGAAACCGTGTCGCGCACCACCAGCAGTTCGTCGTTGACGTCTCCGCCCGTGACGTCGAGCACCGCGTCCGCGGCCTCGTCCCCGAAGACCGCGGCCATCTGGGCGTGAGCCTCCTGCCGACTGATCTCGACGAAGGGAACATTCCGCCCGATTGCTGCCGCTATGGCCTCGACCTGCTGACGGGCGGTCACCGGCTCCGGACCGGTCAGGGCATACGTCCGCTCCTTGTGGCCGGGCTCGGTCAGCGCCACCCGCGCCACGGATGCGATGTCCGCGGGGTGGATCGTGGGCAGCCCGGTGTCCGCATACGGCGCGCGGACCGTTTCATGGTCGCGGATCGACGCCGCCCACATCAGAGCATTCGAGGCGAATTGTGTCGGCCGCAGGATCGTCCAGGCCAAGCCACTGTCCTGGAGCAGGTGCTCGACCGCACGATTCTCGTCGGCGGGGCCCAGGTGCGGATGAGTCTGGACCGTGATGGACGACACCAGCACCACATGCTCCACACCCGCCAGCCGGGCGGCCTCGACAATCTCGGCATCCGGACCCAGACGCGACACGAGGAACAGCGAGCGCACCCCATCCAGAGCGGGCTTCAACGATTCCGGCTCCGCCAAGTTGCCCTCAACGGCCTCGACCCCTTCGGGGAACGTGGCCCGTGAAGCGTCACGGGTGAGACCTCTTAACGGCCCCACATCACATGCGTGCAACTCCCTCATCAGCGCACTTCCTATGTTTCCGGTGGCTCCGGTCACGAGGATCACGGGCACGTTCTCCTGTCGTCAGATGATCAACCTGAGGAGAACGCTAAAAGCTCAATCGCACTTCAGGTCAAGGAGACTCCTGGCAGCGGGAAGGGCCAGGAACACGCAGGGGCACCCCCCGCGCGAAGGGCCGGGGACTGCTCTCCAACGGTCTACCGCTGCCCTTGCCGCACGTGACATGCGATAACCGGCACATGGATGCAGGAAACAAGCAGACATGACCATTAGCACACGTATCGAACCCGGCCGTCCCGTCGCCACACCGATCAACGTCTTCACCGCGGTCCGGGGCACGCAGCCAAGATCGTGACCGATGTCCAGCCTCGGCTCTTCCGCGTCATTACCTCCCACTCCCCCGCATGACTTCCACAACCTACGCGGCAGGGCCAGTTCATGGCACAGCCAGCTGCTCACCCGGCGCGCAGCCGCACCAGGACGGAGAAACCGGCCGTGTGAGTCAGAAGCGGGGCGCGGACCACCGACCCGACGCACCCTCGTATCCCTTGACCCAGGACATAGGGGCACCCCCCTCGCAGCTCGAACGTGACGAGCTGTAGGGCGGCACCTCGAGGCGCCCGTGTCTTGGGAAGGTCGTTTCCGGGCGGGCCGTGGTGAGGTGCCGGGCCGGGGATGGCCTGGGCAAGGGCGGTCAGGCCGTGGGCGGAGTGCCAGGAGGGGGGTGTGCCTGCCAGGCTTCGGTCAGGCTGCCATAGATGGCGAACACGCTTTCGGCGCCGGTGATGCTGAGCAGGCGCATCATCTGCCGTGGCGGTGCGGCCAGGATCAGCAGGCCGCCGGCGTCCTGGGCGCGGCGGCGCAGGAGGATGAGGGTGTTGAGGCCGGAGGAGTCACAGAACGTGACACCGGTCAGATCCAGGATCACGGTGCGGTGATCGCTGAGGACCTCGCCCACGGCGCCTTTCAGGACGGAGACGGTGGCCAGGTCCATGTCCCCGGTCACCGTGAGGGCACTGGTCTGGCCGCGGGTGTCGGCCGTGTCGATGCGCAGGACGGAGTTCATCGCGGGTTGCTCCCGTCCTTCCTTGTGCCGGCTGAGATGGGTGGTGGATCACTGGCCGGCAGTCCGGTCAGGGCTGCTGCCGGCGCGGTGTGATCGACGGCAGGGCCCAGCCATTCGCACATCAGTATGGTGGCGTCGTCCTGGAGGTGGCCGTCGTGGTAGTCCATGACGGCCCGGATGAGGCGGCGCAGGGTTTCCGGGACGGGCAGGTCGTCGGCGTGGTGGCGGATGAGGAAGTCGGTGAAGCGTTCGATGCCGAACTCGGTGTCGTCGGCGCTCCGCGCTTCGGTGATGCCGTCGGTGTAGAGAACGATGCGGTCGCCCGGTTGCAGCTGTTCGCAGCAGACGGTGCTGGGCAGTCCCAGGTCGGTGCCCATGGGATGGGCCGGCGGACACTTGAGGTGGCTGCTCCAGCGGTTCGCACGGATGATGATCGGAGGCTGGTGGCCGCGGTTGACCCAGCTCAGCACGCCGGTGCGGGTGTCGAGGGTGGCGAGGATGCCGGTGACGTAGCGGCGCTGGCCGTACTGGTCGATCAGGGCGGCTTCCACGGCCTCTGCCTTGGCGACGAGGTCGGCGCCCTGGCGGCGGGCGTTGCGGCAGGCCCCCAGGGCCAGGGCTCCGCACAGCCCCGCTGCGTTGTCGTGGCCCATCGCGTCGAAGATCGTCAGATGCACCAGGGGGCCGTCGAGGGCGTACTCGTACACGTCGCCGCTGATCCGGTAGGCCGGCTCCAGCGACGCCGAGATCACGATGCGCCCGTCGGCATAGGTGCTCGGCGGCATCAGGTTCCACGCCATCTCGGCCCCGATGTTCAGCGGCTCGGTCCGCGTCAGCCGGGCGAGTGTGTCACTTGAGGTCCGTTTGGCGACGATCAGCAGCGCCAGGAGCGCGGCGAGGCGGTCGGCGTCCTCGCGGGCACGGGCATCGTCGTACACGGAGCGCACGCGCAGCACTCCGACGCGCTCGGTGCCGTCCACGATCGGAAGCCACCAATCGATGCCGGCCGCCTCCTTCAGGGAGGAGGCGAGCCGGCCGTACTGGAAGGCCCGGCCGGGGGTGGTGCCCTCGATCCGGATGTCTCTTGCGGTGTCCGAAGGGACTTCGTTCGGCCCGGGCAGCAGGTGCAGCTCTCGGCGCTCCAGGTCCGTCACGTAGATGAGCAGGTCGGTGAAACCCCCGATCCGGGCAAACTCGCTGGCCTTCTGCGGCAACACGTCGAGGGGCATCAGGTGACTGGCGTCCAGCAGACCGGCGAGCATCGCCCGTCCACTCGCCTCTCGCTCCACATCCACGCCCTTCCTCCCTGCTTCTGCCGAAATTGCCGAGTTCCCCTTCGTGGCGGTTATCCACTGCGGCTGGCCGCGCCAAGGGCAATCGTTGTGGTCGAGGAGGAGCTTGTGCCGCATGTGGCGCCAGCGACGGTGGACATCCGACGGCGTGGTCCGGCGGGTCGCGCTCCAACGCTGACCGGGCGGGTGGCCTGACATGCTCCCGGCCAGGTCATCACCCACGGGTGTAAGGGGAAAAGGCCGCGGGGCCGCTCCCCTGCCCTGGTCAGGCTGAGACGTGTGGCGCTGCTGGTCGGCGCAGCTGATCGCGGAGGTCGACTGCTCTGGCTGCTGCCCGGCGGCTTCGTCCGGTTCGGCCGCGTGCCCGGAGCTGTTCAGCGAGCGGTGAGCAGGACGACAACGCACACCGTCCGCGCGGTCAGCAGACCGACGGCATGCTGGGCCGGACTCCACGCCGGGCACGGTGCTCTCCTCCGCTCTGTCAGCGGACGGTCTCTCACTCGTCGTCGGTGAACTCCCGCCCCGCGCGGCTCGCGGGACCAGTCTGCCCAGGGTGGAGGCGATCTGTTCCTGCCCGGTTGGGGCTGGTAAAGCCGATGTCTGCCAGGGCACGCCGCGCTGAACTCACTGATGACGCCCGTTCGCCGACCACGACCAGACGGCCACGAGGACGAGAAGTGCAAGGCAGCGGGGCGGGTAAGAGACGTCGTCCCCGTATGTGTGGTCCGCGGCCGGGTAAGCGGTCGGAGAGCTCCACCTCAATCCAGCAAACGACAACGAAAGATCCCGTATGGTCATCCCGCTTATGAAGCAGGCGGATGAGCAGGGCAGGGACGAGCACGCCGCATTGCGCTTCAGCGCTGAATGGGCCGAAGGCGCCGTCCGCGCGGCCGAGGCGCGTCTCGCCCTGAGCGCCTTCCTCAGCCATGCCCCGCACACCGGCCTCGCGCCCCTACCGCCCTCTTTGCTCCTGGACGCCGAACTCGTCGTCAGCGAACTCGTCACCAACGCCGCCCGGCACGCACCCGGCCCCTGCGGGATGAACCTGCACTGGACACACGACGAACTGGCCATCACCGTTTGGGACGCCTCACCCCGCAGGCCGGTGATGAAAGCAAGCGATCCGAACCGCATCGGGGGCCACGGAATGCACGTGGTGCACAGGGTCAGCCACACCGTCGACGTCGCCCTGCGCACCGAGGGCAAACACATCACCGCCTGCCTGCGCCCGGCCCCCCGACGGTGGAAACGAGGCGCCCGGAAGGAGGTCCTCTTCACGTCCCATTCGAACGATCCACAGCGCTCGCCCTGAGCGCCCCGAAACATCCCCGCACTCACCGGGCACCCTCGGCCTCGATGCAAGCCGTCCGAGCCGGGCAGAGCTGGCCTTGTCCTGTGACACCGAGTCGGGCGCGACCACGGCGGCGAATCCGCCGGCAACCACCACGAGTGTCAGGGCGGGGATGCCGCTCCACCCGCACGTTCGCCACTCGACCACACGGTCGCTTCGGCGGCGAGGCCTGGCCGGGCTGCCCCGGACGGGGATCGCCTCGCGGGCGCATGCGTACTCCTGCGATGTCCGCATCGAGCAAGGTGCACACTTTCAGGAACCTGTGAAGCGGCCGAGGAGCGAACCATGCTGCCCGAGAGGGTGTTCCGGAGTGAAGAGCTGCCGCCGGAGGACCGGTTCGACTGCTGGCGCGAACTGGTCGGGCGGACACACGCACCCCTTCAGCTGCGCAGTGAGCACTGGTCAGGGTTCCGGGCTTCGCAGCGTGTACTGGACCTCGGCGCCGTGTCGGTGTGGCCGACGACATTCGAGCCGGTGTGCTTCCGGCGGACACCGAAACTCATCCGGCAGTCCGATCCGGAGGGCCTGCACCTGTCTCTGCCCCTGAGCGGGGCGCTGCGTGCCGTCCGGGGCGAGAAGGAGACGGTTCACGGCCCGGACAGCCTGTGTGTGATCGACACCTCACGGCCCGTCGACGTCCACGCAGGCGACGACGCAAAGCCACACGCGGGAGTAGGGGTGGAGGTCCCCAAGGCACTGTTGTCGCTGCCCCGCAGCCGGCTCGACCAGGTGGCTGGGCTGCGGCTGACAACGCAAGACGGGTTCGGCGCTCTGCTGGCACAACTGCTTACCCAACTCTCGCAGAAGAACCATGCCTACGCGCCGGACGACGGGCCCCGGCTCGGGACCGTGGTGATCGACCTGCTGTCCGCCCTGTTCGCCAACGCGCTGGACGCCAGCGACTCGCTCTCGCCAGAAACCCACCGGCAGACCCTCATCCTGCGCATCCGCGCCTTCGTCCAGCAGCATCTTCATGACTCACGCCTGACACCCCGCACCATCGCCGCTGAACATCACATCTCCCGCAGCTACCTGTACCGCCTCTTTCAGGACGAGGAAGAGACGGTCGCCGCCTGGATCCGCCGCCAGCGACTGGAACACGCCCGCCGTGACCTCGCGGAGCCCGCCATGCGATCCACCCCGGTCCACGCCATCGCGGCCCGCTGGGGCTTCTCCCGCGCCCCTGAGTTCACCCGCGCGTTCCGTACGGCCTACGGCATGTCGCCCACGGAGTACCGAGCTACGGCCGCCTCCTCGCGCTGAGGCCCACGCGCAGGAGTGGACGCATCCCGAAGAGGTGTGGACTCCACGCCAAGGACACCCCGCAGGGCTCCGGGCAGGCTGGAGGAAACATCGCTGGACAACGGAGGGTTGACGATGAAGACAATCATGAGCCGTTCCCGCACAACGCTGGTGACGCTCACCGTCACCGGTGCCGCCGCGACTCTGCTTGCAGGACCGGCGGCCCCCGACGCTTCGGCCGCGGGCGGCTACAGCTGCTCCGTGCTCACGGGCACCCACTGGGCCGGAAGCGGCAGCGCGACCTGGACCTGGGTCGGCCGCAACACCGTCAACCCGGTCACCTTCACCATCACCGACAAAAGGGCGGACGGGCACGCCGTCGGTGCCCGTCTGGTGACCGTGCGCCGTGACGACTCGACCCGCTACTGGCCCTGGAAGGTGAACGCCTCGGGCAGCGGCAAGACCAACGAGTTCGGCACCCACGCCACCGACTCCGGCGGCATCAAGGGTGCCCGGATCGAGGTAGCTGTTCTGGAGGGCGGTCGGGCCCTGGATTCCTGCGCCACCCCGTACACCAAGAACCCGCGCTCCTGACTCCGTCGCCGCTCGCCAGGTGGTACGCCGGCATCAGTACGGCGGCGACTCCGAGGGTCCGCCGCGGAATCGAGGGCGTCGCCGTGTGCATCCCGAGCACTCCACGGCCCACTCAGAACCACCAGTTCGACATCAGTGACGAGGACGGCTCCGCCGGCACCGGTCTGGCGCAGTTTCGCCGGCGCGGACGAGGGCTGTCTGCGTGTCGAACAGTGGGGCGGGAGGCTCGGTCTGCGGCGGCCGGGGGCTGAGGAGTCATGGCTGGGCCTCCGGCTCCGCCGGGTGCAGTCCAGCGTGGCGGTTTTGAGCGACTTCCCCGTAGCCGCCGGTCTCATCCACGTCGCGTGCCACCCCTCTGGAGATCCCTCGCCACCGCCACCGGTATGGGCATCGGTCAGGAGGTCGAGCAGGGGGGCCACGATGGACTGGCTGCGTGCTCGTCCTCCTCGGCGTGCGCGCCGACGGCAGCAGGGAGCTGGTCGCGCTTAAGAACGGCTGTCGCGAGTCGGGCGAGTCCTGGGCGGACCTGCTGCGCGACTACGCCCGCCGGGGATGCGTGCCCCAGTCCTGGCGGTCGGCGACGGCGCGCTCGGCTTCTGAAGGCCCTGGCCGCAGTCTTCCCCGCCTCCCGGCATCTGAGGTGCTGGGTTCACAAAACGGCCAACGTGCTCAACGCTTTGCCGAAGTCGACCCAGTCCGGCGCCCGCAAGGCGCTTCAAGACATCTACAACACCGAGGTCCGCGGCCTCGCGGCCAAAGCGTTCAAGACGTTCGCCCAGCTCTACGGCGCGAAGTTCCCCCAAGGCGGTCAAGAAGATCACCGACGACGAGGCAGAGCTGCTGAGCTGCTGGCCTTCTACGACTTTCCCGCCGAACACTGGATCCACCTGCGGACGACCAGCCCGATCGAGTCCACGTTCGTCACCGCCCGCCTTCGCACCAAGGTCCCTCGCGGCGCCGGCTCCCCGCACCGCCGCCCTGGCCATGGTCTTCAAGCTTGTCGAGTCCGCCCAGCAGCGGTGGCGAGCCGTGAATGCACCCCCCTCTCGTCGCCCTCGTCCGAGCCGGTGCCCGCTTCGAACGCGGCCAACCGGTTGAGCGCCCCGCCACCGTCGCGGCATAGGGAGCCCCAACGGGCGGATCGAAATCCAGCCCAACCCGATCCCCGGCGACGACGGCGGAGACAGCCTCTATGCTCCAGAACACCCGACGGCCCAGGTGCTGTTGCTCACCAGCACGCTGGCCTTGGACCCCGGCCTGCAGGCCCGCCCGGAGCATTTGGACCGATGCCAACCCTCATGCAACCTTCGAGGGATGGGCATCCGACACATCACAGCGGTGTGCCCTGGTGTGGTGGTGACCAGGGAAACCACGCCGGCGTCCGCGAGATCGAGCACACCGTCGAGTACCTCGACCCGTCGGTTCCTGCCACAGCTTCATGACACCTTGGCAAGCTGGTCCCCCAGTTGCGCGGGCAGGAGTTCACCGACGACGAGCGGCAGTCTGATGTCATGGTCCTGCAGCCGCTCCGATACCAGGTCCACGCCGAACACCCCGACGGGGCCCGATGTCGTCGGGCCCCGTCGGGATCGTGCCGCAGGTCAGGCGGGGGTGGGCTGTGTTCGGTCGAGGGTGGGTTCGAGGCGCACGACGATGCCCTTCGACGTGGGCTGGTTGCTGATGTCGGCGACGCTGTCCAGCGGCACCAGGACGTTCGTCTCCGGGTAGTAGGCGGCGGCCGAGCCCTTGGCGGCCTGGTAGGGAACGACCTCGAAGTTTTCGGCCCGGCGCTCGGTGCCGTCCGCCCAGACGCTCACCAGGTCGACGCGATCTCCCTGAGCGAGACCGAGTTCGGTCAGGTCGACCGGGTTGACGAGGACGACGTGGCGGCTGCCGTGGATGCCGCGGTAGCGGTCGTTGTTGGTGTAGGGGACGGTGTTCCACTGGTCGTGCGAGCGCAGCGTCTGAAGCAGCAGATGGCCCTCGGGTGCCCGGGGGACCACGCGCTCGTTACAGGTGAACAGGGCCTTGCCGACCTTGTTGTTGAAGACGCCCTCGTTCACCGGGTTGGGCAGTTGGAAGCCCCCGGGGCGGGTCACCCGCGCGTTGAAGTCGTGGAAGCCCGGCACGATGCGGGAGATGCGGTCGCGGATGGTGCCGTAGTCGCCTTCGAACGTGTCCCAGGGGATGTCCGCCTTGCCGTCCACGGTGCGGCGGGCGAGCCGGGACAGGATGGCGACTTCGCTGAGCAGCAGCGGGGAGGCCGGTTCGAGGCGGCCCTGGGAGGTGTGCACCTCGCTCATGGAGTTCTCGACGGTGACGAACTGCTCGCCGTCGGCCTGCATGTCACGCTCGGTGCGCCCCAGAGTCGGCAGGATCAGCGCGGTGTCGCCGCAGACGGTGTGCGAGCGGTTGAGCTTGGTGGAGATGTGGGCGGTCAGCCGGCATGAGCGCATCGCCTCCTCGGTGGCCTTGCTGTCGGGAGCGGCGCGGACGAAGTTGCCGGCCAGGGCGAGGAAGACCTTGACGCGACCCTCGCGCATCGCCTTGATCGAGTCCACCGAGTCCAGTCCGTGCGGGCGCGGCGGGTCGAAGCCGAACTCCTTCTGCAGGGCGTCGAGGAAGGTGTCCGGCATCTGCTCCCAGATTCCCATCGTGCGGTCGCCCTGGACGTTGCTGTGGCCGCGTACCGGGCAGGCGCCGGTACCGGCGCGCCCCAGGTTGCCGCGCAGCATCAGGAAGTTGACGATCTCCCGGACGGTGGGCACGCCGTGCTTGTGCTGGGTGATGCCCATCGCCCAGCAGACGATGACCCGTTCGCTGTTCAAAACCTCGTCGCGGACCTTCTCGATCTCCGCACGGGTCAGCCCGGTCGCCGTGCGCACGTCGTCCCAGTCGACGGTGCGGACGTGCCGGGCGAACTCCTCGAAGCCGGTGGTGTGGGCGTCGATGAAGTCGTGGTCCAGGACGGTGCCGGGCGCCGCGTCCTCGGCCTCCAGCAGAAGGAGGTTGAGGGCCTGGAACAGGGCGAGGTCGCCGCCGGGCTTGATGTGCAGGAAGCGGTCGGCGATCTGGGTGCCGCGTCCGAGGACCCCGCTCGGCTTCTGCGGGTTCTTGAAGCGCCGCAGACCGGCCTCGGGCAGCGGGTTGACCGCCACGATCCGGGCGCCGTTGTGCTTGGCCTCCTCCAGGGCGCTGAGCTGGCGTGGGTGGTTGCTGCCCGGGTTCTGGCCGACCAGGAAGATCAGGTCGGCGTGGTGGAGGTCGGTGAGGCTGACGGTGCCCTTGCCGGTGCCCAGGGTCTCGCTCAGGGCGAAGCCGCTGGACTCGTGGCACATGTTGCTGCAGTCGGGCAGGTTGTTGGTGCCGAAGGCGCGGGCGAAGAGCTGCAGGACGAAGGCGGCCTCGTTGCTGGCGCGGCCGGAGGTGTAGAAGACGGCCTCGTCGGGGGAGTCCAGCGCTTTCAGTTCCTGCGTGAGGACGCCCAGGGCGTCGTTCCAGCTGATGGGTTCGTAGTGCTCGGAGCCGGGCCGCTTGATCATCGGCTCGGTGAGCCGGCCCTGCTGGTTGAGCCACATGTCGGAGCGGCCGGCGAGGTCCGAGACGCTGTGCTCACGGAAGAAGTCGGCCGTGACCCGGCGCGTGGTGGCCTCGTCGTTGATGTGCTTGGCGCCGTTCTCGCAGTACTCGTTGCGATGGCGGCGGCCCGGGGCCGGGTCCGCCCATGCGCAGCCGGGGCAGTCGACACCACCCACCTGGTTCATGGTCAGCAGGTCCACCCCGGTGTTGCGCGGGGATGTCTGCTCCAGGGAGTACTCCAGCGCGTGCACGACCGCGGGGACTCCGGCCGCCCACTTCTTCGGCGGTGTGACGGAGAGGGTGGTCTCCGGCTCCTCGCCGGGCGGGTTCTGCATCGGTTCGCCTTTCTCTTTCCGTGTCCGGCACGCCGGTCAGCCGACAGGCCACTGGGCCACGCGGCTCCTGGGCGGTTCCGGACGGTCGTGCTGCACGCGGCCGTTGCGGATGGTGCCGCGCCAAGCACCGCCCTCCTGCCCCAGTCCCTCGATGAACTGCTTGAAGTTCACGAGTTCGCCCCGCACCAGCCGGGCCGTCAGCCGGGCTGCCCTGGACGAGCGGGTGAGGATCCGTGCGGCTCCACGCGGTTCCAGGAGCATCCGGACAGTGATCGCGGTGCCGCCGGACTCCGTCGGCCTGAACTCGACCTCGCCCTGGTGGGAGGGTTTCTGCTCCAGACCGCGCCAGGCCAGGTAGGCGTCGGGGTCCTGCTCGAGAATCTCGACCGCGAAGCGGCGGCGCAGGGGCCCGTAGCCGATGGTCCAGGCGACCACGGTGGGCCTGATCTGCTCGACGCCGTGCACCACGGTCGAAAAGCGCGGGAAGGTCTTGAACTGCGTCCACTGGTTGTACGCCGTCCGTACCGGCACCGCGACCTCGACCGTCTCCTCGACGTGCCGCTCCCGCAGCCGACGGCGGCGCGTGACGCCGTCGCCGTCGGTGCGCATCCCCGGCGTGTTCCGTACGGCCTGCTGGGCGTCGTCTTCGTGCGCCATCGTGGTCTCTCTTCAGATGAGGGAGCCGGGCGTCCGGCCCTCCGGCCTGCCCTCGAGCGTCAGGGCTCCTCTTCCGGTTCCCACATCGTGCACTTCGAGTCTCCCCGGCACCCCGTGTCCCGCGCAATCCCGGCCACGAGAAAGGCAGGCCGGTCACGGGGCGACGACCCGGCCGGGCGGCACGATGCGTGGACGAGCCGAGGTCGGTCTGACCGGCGTGAGCCAGTGCCAGGCACTGCCATCCCGAGCCGGACGGGGCTCCTCGGCCTCCAAGAAACGTCGCGACGGGGGACCCACAGCCGGTCACCGGGCCTCTGGCGCCTCCCACACTGGGCGACAACCGCCGAGGCGTGCCCCAGACTCGAAGAGAGACCTCCGGTCGACCACGCTCGAGGGGCCGGGCCCGTGTATGACGTTCCGTTCTGGTTGTGGGCGGTGTTCGCCGTCACCGTGCTGGTGTCGCTGGCGGTCGATCTGCTGGCGCACCGGCAGGCCCATGTGATCGGTTTCCGTGAGGCCGCCGCGTGGAGCGGGGTGTGGGTGGGCCTGGCGATCGTCTTCGGTGCGACGGTGTTCCTCGTGGTCGGTACGACCGCAGGGGTCGAGTACACCACCGCCTGGCTGCTGGAGAAGAGCCTGTCCGTCGACAACCTCTTCGTCTTCGCACTGATCTTCGGCTACTTCCAGGTGCCGCGCGCCTACCAGCACCGCGTGCTGTTCCTCGGGGTCCTGGGCGCCCTGGTCTTCCGCGGCGTCTTCCTCGCCGCGGGCGTGGCGGTGGTCAGCCGCTTCACGGCCGTACTGTTCGTCTTCGCCGCCATCCTCTTCTGGAGCACGTACAAGATCCTCAAGGGCGAGGAGGAGAGCTTCGACCCCGGCAAGAGCCTGGCCGTCAGGCTGCTCCGCAAGGTCGTCCCGGTGCGGGACGAGTACGCCGGGCCGCACTTCTTCGTCAAGGAGGCCGGACGACGCGTTGCCACCCCGCTCCTGGCCGTCGTCGCCGCGATCGAGGCCGCCGACCTCGTCTTCGCCGTCGACAGCGTGCCCGCCGTGCTGGCCGTCAGCAGCGACGCCTTCATCGTCTACACCAGCAACGCCTTCGCCATCCTCGGCCTGCGCGCCCTGTACTTCATGCTGGCGGGGCTGCTCGACCGGTTCCACTACCTCAGCACGGGCCTGGCGGTCATCCTCGCCTTCATCGGCGTCAAGCTCATCCTCCAGGCCACGCACGAGACGATCAGCACCGCCGTTCCCGAAATACCCTCGCCCATCAGCCTCGCCGTCATCGCCACCGTCCTGGCCGTTTCCGTCGCGCTCAGCATGCTGCGACCACCGCCCGACCAGGCCGACGGCACGCATCCCGCTCAGCCCGCCGAGCCCGGCAGCGCCGAAAGCTCGCCCCTAGGTGGCCCCGCCCCGCCACCTGCTCCCCAGGACCCCGCTGAACCGCCCGACGTCCGGTGACCACACCTACGGGAGGCAAGGGGACCGCAGCGGCTGATTCAGCTCTGGAAAACCACGCCAAAGCGGCTCCAATTTCACGTAAAGCGGTCGTAAAGTATTAACTATGAGTAGTGAGCAGAAACCCCCGGCGACCACGCCGTCCGCATACGTCTGCCGCTCATGCAAGCAGCCGGTGGATGCCGTGGTGGAACGACACAAGAGCATGGGGGTCTACGTCCCCCACTGGACCGCAGGCCCCTGCCACAACCCGCGATGTGATCACTATGTACCGGAGCAGATACCGATCAGCTCGGCGCGCAGCAGTGTCTGGAAGGACGTCACGGGCTGGACGGGCCACTGACCGGAGCCCGCTTTGCGAGTGATCATGTCACCGCCCTGGATCCATGATCCGTGCAGCGGGATTTCAGGACGCGAAAGCGGCTGAGCTAAGGCGCGAGAACAGAGACCCGGCCGGTCAGCGGACACCGTCGACGACGGCGCCGGGGAGCGGCTCGTCTCGCCGGTCAGCTCCCACGCCGAGTGGGATCCGCTGGAGGAGATCATCCTCGGGCGCCTTGAGGGTGCGACGATTCACTCCGACCACGCGGTGGTGACGTGCAACGTGTCGCCGTGGGCCGGGCGGCTGCAGGCGCTCGCGGCCGGCTTCCGGTATCCAGGACTGCTCGTCGAGGAGGCGCAGCAGGAGCTCGACCGCTTCGTCGCCCTGCTCCCACCCCCACGCTCCGACCGCGCCCGATTCGCAGACAGCAGTCGGCCCCGTCCAAAGCGAGAAGGGCATCCGTTGACGGGCCCTGCACGCACCCGCAGCCTGACACTCCTGGTGGCCTCAGAAGCCTCGGAACACGCCGTCGTCGTTGACGGCGCGAGCGAACTCCTCGAAGTCCATGTTCGCGCCCGAGAGGTTGTTCTCGATGCTCCACAGCTCGGCCGCCACAACGCGGACGCTACGCCCATGCCCACTCGACCTGTCCACTACGAGGAGCGGCAGTTCAGCCGAGGCGACAGCCACGGAGTCCGCCAAGACAAGAAGTGGGTGCTGGTACTCCGCGGGGATCAGCTCGAGAGCGTGGGCAGGTGACAGAGCCTCGTACTGGCGGTCATCGACGAGGGCGACGTTGGCCAAGAACCCGTCCTCGCTGGGCGAGAACAGCGCCGCCCGCAGAGCCTCCCAAGCACCGTCTGCCGAGAAGTCGGTACGCACGACGAGGGCTTCCAACGCGCAGGGGAACTGACTCATGCGCGGACAATACCGCCACCCGGCGAACCAGCCCGGTCACAGCACTAGCGACCGATGACGGCGCTTCACCGGCCAAGAAGAGCAACTCCCACCGTGAGGGCCCCTTCCTCCAGGCCCACCCACGTCGCGACGCCGTACCAGTCACGTGCCCGGCCGCCACGGCTTCCTCCAGAACGGCGAAGGCGTCCCGGACGGCCGGGGCCCGGTCCTCGAGCTCGGGGACTGCCGACGGTGCATGGGCCGCGTCGACTCGGAGTCCAGGTGCGTGTACTGCCTGCAGCAGGTGGAACCCTCGCAGCCCGAAGCGGATCACGGACCGAAACGGACTGCCTCTGTCGCTGGGCATCTCTGGCGCCACCATGCACGACAGCCTCGGTCTGAAACCGCTGGTGCGCGGCATCCCGCCTATCCGTTCCCGGCGCGGCCCGCGGCCTCGCCGCCCGGCCAAGCTCCATGCCGACAAGGGCTACGACTACGACCACCTGTGCCGCTGGCTGGGCAAGCGCGGCATACGGCACCGCATCGTCCGCAAGGGCATCGAGTCCTCACAGCGGCTGGGCAGACACCGCTGGGTTGCTGAGAGGACAGTGTCGTGGCCGGCTGGATGCCGACGATTGCACCGCCGCTTCGAACGCAGGGCCGAGCACTTCCTGGCCTTCGTCGGCATAGCCGCAGCCCTCATCTGTCACCGCCGTTTGAGCAGGTGATCAGCACCGCCGTGAAGAACACTGCACGAAGATGAGTCGTGTGAACAGCCCTACTGAGCACGAGGCCGTTGTGGCCCACCTGTGGCAGGAACACCTGCACGCCGCCTTCCCCGCCGGCCTGCGCGGTGCCGAGTTGGCGGGCATCGACATGGTGCTGCTTGACGCCGGCATCGCCGGATGCGTGTCCACCTGGCTAAACAATGGTGGCGTTCTCGACGCAGAACGTCACCGGATCCTGCGCGACTGCATCGCAGACCTGGACCAGATCCTGCCGTTGGTCAACAAAGCAGACGACCTCTGCTACTGCCAACGCCTGCGCCAGCTGGCTCAACTCGTGTCGAGAACCGGTCCCCAACCCAGCAAATGAAACCAGCTCTAAGCGGGCTCGGCCCGTCGCACACAGATCCGCGATCACGGGCACTGCCCCGTCCCTCTTCGATCACCTCACTGGCTCCAGAGGCGTCCACCGTCCCGGAGCCGAAGCGCGGGCGCCTTCTCCGCGCCCTTGGACCACTCACGCCGGTGATCTGCCAGCGCAAGAAGGGCTGTTGATGAGACAAGTGTGGTAGCTCGCATAAATGGCGAGCTGGTCGTGTGTCAGCGGGACCGGCTGGCGTGCTAGGGGCTGCAGCAGCGACTCGCCCGACGCGGGGCAGCTGCCGCTCAGGCGGCACGGGAGTGACCGGCGCACTTCGTGGCGACCTGGACCAGTGAGGCGACGACCTGATTGGCTGGCGTGCGCCCAGCTCCACGGATCCGTTCCCGCCTGGTACGACAGAGGACCCAACACCTGATGTCCATATGGCCTTCGATCGTTGCCGTACTCGGCACCCTCGCCGGTGCCGTGACCGCCGGACTCCTCCAGCACCGTTCGGCACGCACCGCACGCGCCGAGGAGCGCGCCGACAGCCACCGCCAGGACCAGCTCAGCGCCGTCACCGACTTCGCCGCCGCCCTGGACGCGCACCGCTCGGCGATGTTCCATCGGGAGCGTCTTGCTCTGACCGAGGCAGGCACCGAGCACCAGTTGGAAGCCCAGACGAGGTCCCACGACACCCGGACGGCAATCACCGCGCCCTACATCCGCCTCCAGGTCCTGGTCCCCGAGCTGGCCGGCCCGGCCCAGCAGGCCGCAGATGCCACATTCGCGCTGCGCAAGGCCGTCGACCGGACCGAGCTGGATGCCCAGCGGCATACGGCCAAGGAGGCATCCGTCGCCTTCATCGCCGCGGCGGCCACGCTGCTGAGCCCCAACAACCGCTGAATGAGGGCGGACCTCGCAAGCAGTCGAGGCCCCGCATCTGCATCAGATGGACTTCCTGCTCTTGGCTCCGGATCGCTCCCGCTCCCGCTTCGTGATCGAGGTCGATGGTGTTCCAGCACTACGACCCCAGAGGTGCCCCGGCCTCTCGGCCTGCGCAGTTGCGAGGCTTGCAGGACGGCCGGTGACGCGGCATAGGCTGCGTTGATCATCATGGAGGGGAGATCTTCGTGTCTGATCAGGTCGTACTTGAGGTGGCGCAGTGGCAGGGGTCGGGGTCCGCGACCGCCGGCCGGTTGCGCAGTGGGGCTGCCCGGCTTGCCGAGCTGATTCCCGAAGGCCGGCGGCGCACGGTCGCTCTCGACGGCGGAGTCGGGACCTGGCTGGGCGGCGTACGGAACGCCGACGTGCTGGAGCGACACCTGCAAGCAGTGCGCGAGGCCCTGGCCGAGGTCCCACCGGGGGCCCCGACAGTGACCATCGGCGGCGACTGCGCCGTCGATCTCGCACCGGTCGAAACCGCGCTCTCCCTTTTCGGGGACCGTCTGGCGCTGGTGTGGTTCGACGCGCACGCAGACCTCAACACCCCGCGGTCCTCGCCGTCCGGAGCGTTCCACGGCATGGTGCTGCGCGCGCTCATCGGCGACGGACCCGAGGGCCTGCAACCCGTGCGGAGCCTTTCGCCCGACCGCCTCGTGCTGGCGGGCGCCCGGTCGCTGGACCCGGGCGAACGAGACCTCATCGAGCGCCGCGGCATACGGCACCTCAGCGTCGAGCAACTGGCCCAACCAGGCCCGCTCCTGGCCTCAGTGCGCGCCACCGGCGCCGAGGCGGTATACGTGCACATCGACCTCGATGTCCTCGACCCGCAGATATTCCCGGCCGTCGGCACACCCGAGCCCGGCGGACTCGGCGTCGAAGACCTGCTCGGAGCGGTGCGGGCACTGACAGAAGAATTCACGCTCGCCGGTATTGCGCTGACCGAATACGAGCGGACGGAAGACACCGATCAGGAAGAGGCAGTACTGCGGCGGATCATCGACGCACTGTTCGGATCCGACCGACACTGAGCACCGGCCTCTGCGCCGTCCAGCGTCTCGGCGCCACGCGGTCTGCGAGGGAGCGGAGAGACCCTCGGGGCGCTTGGGCTCCGGACGGTGCCAGATGCCAGGATGGGGGCATGACTATCAAGGTTTTCTTTGACATCACCATCGACGATGTTCCCGCCGGCCGGATCAACATGAACCTGTTCGACGACGTCGCCCCCAAGACCGTGGAAAACTTCCGCGCGCTGGCAACCGGCGAGAAGGGCTTCGGCTACAAGGGCTCGTCCTTCCACCGCGTCATCCCGGAGTTCATGCTCCAGGGCGGCGACTTCACCCGCGGCGACGGCACGGGCGGCAAGAGCATCTACGGCGAGAAGTTCCCCGACGAGAACTTCACGCTCAAGCACACCAAGCCAGGCCAGCTCTCCATGGCCAACGCCGGCCCGAACACCAACGGCTCTCAGTTCTTCATCACCACGATCGTGACGTCGTGGCTTGACGGCAAGCACGTCGTATTCGGTGAGGTCGCCGACGAGAGCAGCATGGAACTCGTACGGAAGATCGAGGGCTACGGCTCGCGGTCCGGCCGTACCTCAGCCACCATCACCATCGCCGACTCCGGCACTCTCTGACACTTCGCCCGTCCGTACGGCGGGAAGGGCCTTCTTCGCGCCGGGCTGCGCGGTGACTCTGGTCACGATGCGTCGTTGCGGAGGCGTGGCGTACAAGCGACTCGATTCAGAGAGGCAGCGACTGATCTCAGAACCGCTGGAGGTCGTCGTGGCGCTATTCAATGCGATTGACGGGAGCCGGCAGGTCAGCTGCGGGACCTGGACGATGTCATGGCGTCCAGCCCTGCGCCCGATCACCTGCTGTGATGGATCACGCACTCTGGACAACTGTGGCCGCCGGGGTGCGGGCTGCGTCAGCGTTGGCCGAGTTCCTCGAACCAGTCCCTTGACCGCTGCCGCCCGCAGCGGCGCACCCCGGTCACGCGCCCGGTCCTCCGATGCGAGGCCGGGCGCCTGTCTGCTGAAAGGCTTGTGCGGAAGGTCGCTGAAGTACTGGAGCATCCCCTGCCGACGCCGCGTGACGGTGGGGTCGCAGCGTTCTTGGACGCTGCGACCCCCCTGAAGCCCGGTTCCGGGGATGTCGTACTGCACCCGGTAGACCCCCGATGCGGCTTGTCGTCGACGACTTCGTCGCGCTGACGGCATGGGCGACCGGCCTCGACTGACTCCTCAGCCGTTCGACAACTGGTTGCGTCACTATCCTGCGTGATTGTTGCGGGACATGTCTTGGGCGTCGCATCACCGGCATTGGGCGACAAGCAGGTCTGGGGGTAGCCGTTGCGGCCGGGCCAGACCACGTGCAAGGGCAGCTCTCCGGTGCCTTGGCGAGGGCCTGCTAGGTCATCCAGCGGTGAGCAGTCGTGTGCCGGCGCCGTGAGTTCTGTGTCCATGCGCAGGGCTGGGAACTCCGCAGCGCGTCCTCGCGTCGTGTCCGGGGTCGAGCACGGCATCGCCCACCTGCAGAACTGGATCGTGCTCCGACTCGCCACCCCGGCCGCGCCTGGTGGGTCAGCGAGTGAGGAACGGCTCGGTCAGGTGCGGGGTCGCAAGGTAAAGAGTGTCGGCCGCCCGGCTCCGGAGCACCTGTTCCCTTGAGGCCCTTGCCTGCCCAGGGTCCATTTCGTGGGCGTAGGCGAGTTCGGGGTGGAGCACCTGGATCGCGTGCACGAGCAGATCACCGGTGACGGCGACCAGCTCACGCCCGGACGCGACGGTCACGCTCTGGTGTCCGGGTGTGTGACCGGGCGTGGCGAACACGCGCTCACCGCTGCGCAGCGGGGTGTCACCGTCGAGCAGCCGTAGCTGACCGGCTCGGAGCAGCGGGTCGATCACGGTGGACCGCAGCTGCGGGTTGATCTCCTCGATCGCGTCGAGTTCGGCCTGCTGCAACAGGTATGCGGCGTTCGGGAAGAACGGCCGCGTCTGCTCGCCGCCGACGACGGCCCAGCCCACGTGGTCGGTGTGGAGGTGCGTGAGCACCACGGTGTCCACATCGGACGGTTCGATACCCGCGGCGGCCAACGAGGCCGGCAGCGCCCCGGGCACGGGCGCCCACGAGGCCGCCGGGCTGTCGGCCGGTCCGATCCCCGCGTCGACCAGCGTCACACCCCGGTCGCTGCGGATCGCGAACGCGCGGAACTGGAGCCGCCAGCGCCCATCGGCGTCGAGCGCACCGGGATCGAGCCGGTCGGCCGCCGCCCACTGCTCGGTGGTGGCGTCGGGGAACGCCTCCGACCTGGGGGAGAAGAAGGGGCCCACGCCGTCGGCAAGGGCGATGACGGTGTAGGGACCGACCTGAAGGGAAGAGGGCAGGGGCATCCCACAGATGGTGCCACCGGAGGGCGGCCCACGACCAGGCGGGTCGTCCCGGAGTCGGTTCTGGGGTGGACGCAGAGACCACCTCGCCTTCAACCACGTCGGCGCGGTCCCGCCCCTCAACCTTGGATACGTCAGCACAGCTGCCGAGCGTGTCAGCCAGATCGCCCGAGGCGCCGCGGCTGTCACCGCGCTGGCGGTCGAGTGAGTCTCGGAGGTCTGCGCATTCTCGGTGCCTTCGCCAGCCGCCGACGTCCAAGCCCCGCCCGTCGCCGATCCGCAGGAACTCGGTGATCGGATGTGCATCAGCTCGGCCACGGCGGCACGCTCGGTGTCCTTCGACGTTCCGTCGCGCAGGGGGAGGTGCGCCTCCCGCCTGTGTGGAGGTGGCGCTTCCTGCCGGCAGCGAGGCCGCTGCGGATGATCTGCTGGATGCGTAGTTCCTGGCCCGGGCGGGCCGCGGCCGCGGTGTCCTTGAGGGCCTGTTCAGCGTCCTCAGGGAGGCGGCCGGACGCGATGAGCCCTCCGAGGGTGTAGGCGGCGCGGTTGAGGGTGTCTGAAAAGCTCGCGCCCTCAGCGACCTAACCACAGGCCTCGACGGGCGCGAGGACCGCGGTGAGGGCGTGCCCGGCTTCCGGCGTTTTCGAATCCGGTGGGAACGCAGGGCTGACATCCGTGAGGCGTTCCTCAGACTCGCCTGCTGTCTCATCGTTCACCGGCAGTACGAGGTGCTGTGTCAGCCGCCGACTGCGTCCGGAGCTGCCGGTATCACCCTCACGCCGGCCTCACGCAGGGCCATACAGGTCGCGTCGTCTTCCGACGCGTTGGTGATGACCACATCCAGGTCTTCCGGATCGCAGATCTTCACCATGCCGGTTCCCGGGAACTTGCTCTTGTCGGCTAGAAGGACCACTTTGTCGCTGGCGGAAATCATGGCGCGCCTGGCGGGCACCTCGGCGACGGTGGTGTCCATGACCTGGCCTCCAGGGCGAAGGCCGCAAGCTCCCATGAACAGCCAGTCTGCATGGACTTGCCGGAGGTTATCCTCGGCCATGAAGCCGTCCAACATGCGTGATTCACGAATGACCATGCCCCCGAGCAACATCAGGTCGATGTTCTCGTCATCGATGAGTTCGTCGTAGACCGCGAGGTTGTTGGTGATTACAGTGAGTCGGCGGCCGCGCAGTTGGAGCGCCAGCCGGTGCACCGTGGTTCCGCTGTCGAGAATGACCGACTGGCCGTCCTCGATCATCCTGGCTGCTTGGGCGGCGATCTCGTCTTTCACCCTCACCTGAACCATGGCGGCCTCGTCGAAGGGCGGCTGATCCTCCTCGACGACCGCTCCTCCATGCACCCGGGTAAGCAACCCGTCCCCCTCCAGTTTCAGGAGGTCCCGACGGATGGTCGCCGCACTGGCATCAAGCTGCTCGGCGAGGTCAGTCACGGACGCCGTGCCGCCCGAGCGCAGGGCTTGCAGGATGAGTTGGTGTCGTCGTTCAGCCAGCACGCAACCGGACACTACACGCTGGCAGCCAGCGCAACCTGTCGACTACCAGTCGCAGTTGACGACTGCTGGTCCGGCCACAGCAGTCGGCTCGAACCGTTTGAAGGCGACCAAAACATAGGCATCGCCGAAGCCCCGCTCGAAGCGCCATACGAACACGTGCCCCCGCCGGTGGGCCGTCTGCCTCATTGTGTTGGCGCCTGTTAGCCAGGGCCAGCTGAGAGGGCCGGCTCGCCACTGGAGAGGGCGACCAGGACAAGCTAGCGACGAGCGTCGCCGGGCAGGTCGGCGACAAAATCGGTGGCGACGCGACGGAACGCGGCTGGAGGAGACACGGGGAATGCTGCCGCAAGCCCGTGTGACCGCCCTTGAGGACGTCGGCCACTTTTCGCAGTCGGAAGCGCCGCGGGATGTCGCCGCGGCCATCCGGGCCGTGGTCGACGCCTCATCCACACCGGTTCAGCCCACGACGACCCGTGACCATGCCGTGCGGACGCTGCGGTGTAGGGAACCATCTCAGGAGTGCGGAAGGGCTTGTTGGTCATCGCGGCGGCTGGCCTGGTGGGATCTGTCACCACCGTCGCGGCCGTGGCGAATCCGCCACAGGACGCGGCAGCGGTAGCGAGCGGAAACAAGGCGCTGCAGAAGAGCCTCGACTCGCTGGTGAGCGAGGACAAATACCCCGCAGAGTTCGCGTGGGTGCGCAAGGACGGTCGTACCTCCTCGCTGGTCTCCGGGTCCGCGCGGCTGAACGAGCGGGTTCCGGTTCCGCACGACGGCTACGTACGGGCCGGCAGCAACACCAAGACGTTCACCGCGGTCGTGGTCCTGCAACTGGTCGCCGAGGGCGAGGTCGCACTGGACGAGCCCATCGACACGTATCTGCCCGGAGTCGTACGGGGACAGGGCATCGACGGCAGGAAGATCACCGTCCGCCAGTTGCTGCAGCACACCAGCGGCCTTCCCAACTACACCGAACACATAGGCCTGGAGAACTTCCGGAAGGTCCAGCACAAGTTCTTCCACCCCCATGACCTGCTTGCTGCGGCACGGCCCTGGCCCACCCCGCGGACTTCACCCCCGGCACCAAGTGGAAGTACAGCAACACCAACTACCTCCTTGCGGGCATGCTGATCGAGAAGATCACCGAACGGCCGGTGCAGGACCCCTCCTGGGGCGGTGCCGCCGGCCAGCTGATCTCCACGCCGAGCGACCTCGCGAAGTTCGCCCGACAGCTGCTCGACGGCAAGCTCCTGGCGCCCGCCCAGCTGGCCGAGATGCGTAAGACCGTTGAAGCACCGCTCATGCCCGGATGGCGCTATGGCCTGGGCCTCTTCAGTATTCCGCTGAGCTGCGGCGGCGTGTACTGGGGGGGGCACGGTGGCGACATCGACGGCTACGAGACCCGGGGAGGCGCCACCGGCGACGGCCGCTCCGTCGGCCTGGCGGTGACCGCACTCCCCGGCACGTTCAGCGACCCGGAGAAGAGCGCGAAGGCGGTCATGTCCGCAACGGACACCGCCTTCTGCAACTAGACGCCCGTTCAGTCCCTTGGACATGCTGACCCAGACCCACGTCCCGGCCACCGAGCGGCAAAGGGCCACTCGGAGGGGTGCGGGCAGGCAACGGCTTGCGGCCAGGGTGTCGGAAGGGTCGTTCGCGCTGCGACAGCAGCGGCTTCAGATGGTCCCACCCCCTCAGCCAGTGCACTGGCCACTCCATCCTCCCGGCAGCGCCTGCGGCATTGTGCCTAGCGTTCGCCCCGGCCGCACTGTCGAGGACGAGAGAGGGACCGGTCAGCCTCCCGACCTGGCGGCGGCCGCTACGCTGACCGGGCCGCGTCTTGGGGGGGTGCATGCCCGCGTACGTCTGCAAGGTCTGTGGGTCGGATGTCTGGGCCGAGTCCGGCCGGGAGGTCCGGACCTCTGTCCAGCACGCCTTGGAAGCCGAGCATCCCAATGCCGGGCTGTGTCGCCCAGACAGCGCGCAGGCACGTCAACTGCGAGCGCACCAACCCGCTCCTGGATTCAATGTCCGCCGGCCGGAACCCTCACGGGTCCGTCGCCGCCGGTGGGACGCGCTCCCGCTGCAAGCGAGGGCCGTCGTCGCGCTGGTGGTGCTCGGCCTCGCGACGGTCGCGGGCACCACCGTCGCGAGGCTGACCGACGACAACGATCTCCCTGCCTGTTACAAGATCATCGGACTGCGCTGCTGAGAGCGAACTGGCACCGCCGGGGAGTCGAGGCGGCCGTGTGCGGGGTACTTCGCCGCCCAGCCCTTCAGCAGCCGCTGGTAGACCTCCAGGCGCAGCGACTGCGGCTCGGAGGCAGCCTCACGCAGTCGGCCGCGCTCCGCCGAAGGCGGGAGCTGCGGCTCCTCTTGACAGCCTCGGGGTGGAAAGCCCGTCGGCGTGCGAGCTGATGTGCGGGCCCGGGAAACCGGGTTGCGAGGCGGCTTGAGCTGCGGTGGCTGCCGGAAACGCCGGCCCACTCAAACCGGCGGCCCCTGCACTGAGCGGGAGCCGCCCCTGATGGAGACGGCGTTCGCCGGGAGTGGTTTCCTGTTCGTCCTGGCCGTGTACATCGGCACGTCGATGCGCACGCTGCCGTGAGGTCGCTTCACATGACATCGGGGGGTCTGTGCGTTCGGCGCTGATATGGCTCGTACGGCTGTGCTCGCTCGCGGCGTGGGTCGCGGCCGCCGTCGCCTGCATGTGGCTGCTGGGGGCCACCGCCATGGCCCGGCCCTGGCACGAACCTTTCGTGTGGGGTGCCGTCGCCGTGGGGTGTGCGGTGGCGCGGGCAGTGGCGCTGTGCGTGCTGCGCGGCGCGCCGAAGGCCGACGGGTTCACGGACGAGTTCTGGGTCAAGCTTCGCACCGGTGCCCTCTGGGCACTCGTCGCGTTCTCCTCCGCCGTGTTCGGGGCCGCCCTCCTGACCTCGTCCAACGCAGGCGAGAAGCTCGACGCCCTGCGCGACGCAGGCGCAGAGGTGAGCACCGCGACGGTCTTGGAACGGCAGTCGATACGAGAGGAGTTGAGCGACGGTGTCGTAAAGGGATACGCGTCCCGGCTCGTGGTCGCCGTGCCCGGCGGTGCCGAACGGCTCACCGTGCGCGGCGCCTATACGTACGAGAAGCCCGGCAAAGGCACCGAGGTCCACGTCCTATGGGCCCGGTCCGACCTCGGTCTCGGCGGTTACGTCAACGAGAGCAAGGACCTGCCCACACTCGCCGAGAACCGCTGGAAGGCCTTCCAGGACGACGAGTTGGGCATGGGCTCGTTGATCGCCTTCATCGTTGTCGCACTCTTCGGCGCGATCCTGGCCCCTGTGTTCACCCTCGTGCCCAACGCCGACGACCTTCAGGAGATGGCCTGGTCGGCGCCGCTCCAGACAGCGCGCACCGCGCTGACGGTGCTGGTGTTCTGGGGCTGGAGTCCCCTGATGCTGGGGGGCCAGCCGAGCCTGCCGCAGATGCTCCTCGCCGTCGGCAGCTCCTTCCTCGTCCTGCTGGGGTACGTTCTCACGTCGCTCCGCGGCTTCGGCTGACGTTCGAAGACGCCCCCGAAGATTCGCCGGCAGGACAGGGAGCGTCGAAGGGGCAGGCCGCGGGTGTCGACCACGAAATGCCGTTTGCGGCTGACCGCGCCGCACCTGGTCGCCCTCGTCCGCACTGGGGCCCGCTTCCAGAACGGTCGGCTCGTCGAGCGTCCCGAGGCCGCCGCCTGATCATGAATGAACGAATCCCTCGGCTTTCGCCGTTCCGGCTGGCGAGTGACCGTGCGGCGCGGCGGTGTCGGGGCTTGCTGTGGCCCTCGCCCGCCTGCCGTCGTTCGTCAAGCGGCGCCTCGTCATGCCTTTGGGGCCCAGGCCGCGACCAGGTCGAGTAGGCCGGGGAAGCAGGCGTTCAGGTCGTCGACGCGTACGTGACTGCGGCGTTCGAGCCCGTACTGGCGCTGGCGCGTGACCCCCGCCTCGCGTAGGGCCTTGAAGTGGTGCGTGAGCGACGACTTGGGCCGGTCGAAGCCGAACCAGCCGCAGGAGTGGTCGAACTGCTCTGATTCCAGGAGGAGTTTGCGGACGATCGTCAGCCGCAAGGGATCGCTGAGCGCCCCGAGAACGGTCTCCAAACGCAGCTCCTCGACCGTCGGCTCCGGCAGCGGTTCGGGTAGGCCGGGAGGGGCCGGGAGCACCTTGATGGCGGATGCGGTGGCCGCGGTCGAAGACATGGGCAGCCTCTCATAACTCGATTCCTCTGTACGACTCCAATCGTACTGCCTGCTAAGTTCGACTCAAGTCGTACTGCAAGGAAGTCGGAGGGAACAGTCATGTCCGAGACCCCGAACGCGCCCGTCCAGGCCGTCGACGGGAAGCAACGAAGTGGCACCGCGGAGCCCGGCGGCGGCTCCGCCGCTCCGCTGGGGTGGGTATGGCTGGCCGCCTGGCCGGTCACGGCCGTCTTCGTCCTCTCGAACGCGGCAACGCCGTTGTACGTGCTGTGGCAGCGCGACATCGGCTTCTCCAAAGGCACCCTGACCGTGGTGTTCGCGTTCTACATCCTCGGGCTCATCGGCTCGCTCCTGGTGTCCGGAGTGGTCTCCGACCGGCTCGGGCGCAAGCCCGTGCTGCTGCCCGCCCTGGTACTCGCCTTGGCCGCCTGTGTGATCTTCGCGACCGCCACCACGGTGGCCGCGCTGATCGTGGCACGGCTGTTCACCGGAATCGCCGTCGGCGCCGTCGTTTCGGCCGGCATGGCCGCGGTGACCGACGTGGCTGGTCCCGAGCGCAGGCGGCTCGCCGCCCTACTCGCCTCCTGTGCGATGGTCTTCGGTGCCGGTCTCGGCCCGCTCCTGGCCGGGGTACTTTCCGAGTCGCTGCCCGGGCCGACCGTCACTGTCTTCGTCGTCGAGGCCGTGCTGCTCCTCACCGCGGCACTTGCCGTGCTGCGCATGCCTCTCCGGCGCCCCGCGGCGCCCGCGAAGGGCGCCTGGGTGCGGGTGCCCGGCGTGCCACGCGGCAACGGCCGCCAACTCGCCCTCGGCGTCGCCGTGTTCGCGCCCGGCATTACGGCCACCTCCTTCGTCCTATCGCTTGGCCCCTCGCTCCTGTCAGGTCTGCTCGGCACCACCAGCCGGATCGTCGCCGGCGCCATGGCCTTCGTCATGTTCCTCGCCGCCACCGGCGTGCAGTTCGCCGTGCAACGCCTCGACCGGCGCACCATCCTCATGGCCGGCGCGGTCAGCACCACGCTGAGCATGATCACGCTGATCGTCGCCGTGCACACCTCGTCGGTGCCGATCCTGATCGCCTCCGCGCTGCTCGCCGGCGCGGGCCAGGGCATGGGCCAGCTCGGCGGACTGTCGCTGCTCAACTCCAGCGTCCCGCCCCAGCGCCTCGCGGAGGCCAACGCCGCGCTCAATGTCGGCGGGTACGTCCCGGCGGGGCTACTGCCCGTGTCCGCCGGTTACCTCAGCGACGCCGTGGGCCTGACCAGCGGTGCCACGGTGTTCGGGGCCGTCCTCATGGGCCTCGCGGTCATCGGCGGCCTGGTGGTCCTCGCCCGTCGGCACCAGGCGACGGAGCCAGCCTGACGGCCGCGAGCCACAGCAAGCCTCGGCACCGCCACTGATCACCAAGCCCTGCCAGAACTTCGAAAGTCGAGCGAATCCACAACCGTTGGCACTTACTCGTTGTCAATCGTCTTGATCACCCGGGCGGGCACTCCCGCGACCACGGTGCCGGCAGGGACATCACGAGTGACCACCGCACCGGCAGCGACCACCGCACCGGCACCGATGGTCACCCCCTGCGTGATCACGGCAGCCGTCCCGATCCAGACATCGTCCTCGATGACGATCGGAGCGAAGGAGAGGAACTCGCGGCGCTCGGCCAAGGGCAGTGGATGGCCTCCAGTGATGAGGCTGACCTTCGGGGCGATCATGACGCCGTTCCCGATACGGATGCCACCCTTGTCCATGAAGGTGCATCCCTGGTTGACGAAGACGTTCTCCCCGAACGTCGTGTTCAGCCCGTACTCGGTGAAGAACGGCGGGTAGATCATCACGGACTCCGGCAGCCGACCACCGAACACAACAGAAAGTAGTTTCGCGCGGCCTTCACTGTCGCTGAACGGAAGCACGTTCAGTCGAGACGTCGCATCGGTCACCTCCGCGATCCGCTCCGCATGACGCGTGAACTCAGGCGTCCGGACATACATGACCTGCTCTGTGCGGGTAGACATGCGCTCATCCCACCACCGCGCAGAACACTCGATCAAACAACCGTGCACCACACCAGCCACAACCCATGGTTGTGGAAGTAAGGGAGGAGCGTGGATGTTGAAGCGCTGCGGACGGGGACCGTCGACGCGACCTTCCGTGCCGGGCCGGCAGGCCAGGTCCCGGGACCTGGCCGGTCACCGCATCTGGATCCCTGGGATCAGGCCGGGCCCGAAGTGGGCGGCGTTCTATCAGGCGCTGTCCGAGGCCTTCGGCCTGAGCGTCGACGCGCTCGGCCCCAACTTCGGGTGATGAGGCCCTGATGGACGCGCTGGCCGACTCGGCCCCGCCGGCCACCCTCGTCGGCAGCGGGACCGTTACCTGTGGCCCCAGACCCACGACTTACGAACTACGACGCATCCCGTTGCACGACCCGACCCCGGTCTACCCGCACGTGCTGCTGTTCCGCAGCGGGGACCAGCACCCCGTGCTGACCGCTATACGCGACCATCTCCGCGGCTCCCAGGGCGCCGCGCTGATGAACCACTCCCCCTTATCGCTCGTGCCCCCCAGCACGCTCCGGGAGTACCTCGGCCAGGCGCGGACCGTCCCCTCGCGGACGGCGTACTGCCTCGTCGTGCGGGCCGGCGTCGGTCCGTGCGTTACTCCGTGTCGTCCTCGACCCACCCCTCGATGGCCCCGTGGCGGACGGTGTGACATACGCCTGGGGGAGCCGCCGAGAAGACGGCGGCTCCCCTGGCTGCCGGGGACAGGGGTCAGAGGCGGATCGTCGTCCAGCCCCGCAGCGTGTCGTCGTAGTAGGCGTTGGGACGGGTGCGCTTGCCGTCGGGCAGGGACCGGAATTCGGACGAGTATGCCTTGAACGCCGCCACCGACCGGGTCAGGCAGTTGTCGGTCAGCAGGTGGTAGGCACGGTAGGTACTGCGATTGAACACCTTGACCGCGTTGTCCGCGTCCCCGTGCCGGGAGTAGCGGCAGCGCATCTTCTCGTAGCCGCCGCGCTTGGCCTTGAACGTGTCGATGATGGCGCGGTAGGTGCCACGCGCCGACCAGCTGCCGAAAGCGGCCCGGTCCGGATTGGCCCCCGGCTGTGCCGGGAGGTCGCCGATCTCGGTGGCGCCGCCCACCCAGCGGTTACGGGCCGGGTCCTGGACCATCCAGCCGACGTGCCCCAGAGGAGCGCCGTACTCGCGGTAGTTCGGGTCGATGACCAGGCAGACCCGGGCCCGAGGTGCCGCGACCGCGGCGCCTGTTTCCGGTGCCGCGCCCGCCGTCGGGACCATCGCGGCGAGGCCGGCGAGCATCGAGGCGGCCACCGTTGTGCGGGCGAGAGTGCTTGTGCGCATGGGTACTCCTTGCGGATCGTGGGCGGCGTCCTTTCGCGAGCCGCCGCCGGGTTGGGTGCCGGACGAGCTGCCCGGTGCCACTTGATGTTCGGCAGCGTGCTCGGGGGGCGGAAGCGGTTGTCCGTCGCCTCCACCGACAGGCGACGGACAACAGGGCCGGGCACCGCGACCACACGAGGGCGGGCGACGGACGGCAAGGCCGGGCGACGTCGTCACTACGGGTGAACGCGGGCAGCTCTCCGTTTCTCGGCCTGCCGGGCCAGGCCACCATGTGCGGGGCAGGGTGCGGGCGGTACGACAGTCCTGGGAGGTTGCGGTGCCTGGTGCCGATGGGTGCGGGGAGGAGATGCCGGGCGAGAGGGAGCAGGGTGAGGAGGTTCCGGGCGGGAGCACGAATGGTGAGCGACGGAGCGGCGACGCCATGGACGGCCTGGCCGAGGATGGTGGCGGGCTCGGCTTCGCCCGGGAGTTGAGGGAGCGGCGTGCGGCGGCGGATCTGTCGCTGGCCCGGCTGGCCGAGCTCATCCATTACAGCCGCGGACACATCAGCCGTGTCGAACGCGGCGAGAAGAGGCCGAGCGAGGAATTCGCCCGCAGCTGCGACCGCGTGCTCGAGGCGCACGGTGCGCTGCTCGCGCTCGTGGGCGATCCGGACGCGGGGGCATGCCCCTATCCAGGGCTCGCCGCGTTCCGTGAGCGGGACGCCCGCTGGTTCTTCGGCCGGGAGCGCGCGGTCGCCGAGCTGCTGCGCATCCTCGCCGACCCCTCGACGGCCGGACATCCCGCATGTGTCGTGGGACCCTCCGGCGCCGGAAAGTCCTCACTGCTGCGGGCCGGGCTCATGCCGGGCGTGGAGCGGGGAGCCCTTCCGGTACGCGGCCCGGGCCGTCCCACCGCCCTGTATCTCACTCCGACCGCCGCCCCTGCCGAAGTCCTGCGCCGGGCCGCAGCGGAGCGGCCCTTCGAGGACCGCACCCTCATCGTCGTCGACCAGTTCGAGGAGGTGTTCACCCTCTGCGAGCGCCCCGCCGAGCGAGCCGAGTTCATCTCCGCGCTGTGCGGGTGGGCTGCGGCCGGCACCGCTGTCGTCCTCGGCATGCGCGCGGACTTCTACGGCCACTGTCTCGCCCATCCGCCGCTGGTGTCCGCGCTCCGTGTCCGGCAGCTCCCGCTGGGCCCGATGACGACGGCCGAGCTGCGTCGGGCCATCACCGAACCCGCCGTCCGGGCGGGGCTGCGCCTGGAACCGGGACTGGTCGAACTCCTGCTCCGCGACCTCGGCCTGACCACCGCCACCGACGCCACCGGGTCGTCCAGTGCGGCCCTGCCCCTGCTCTCCCACGCCCTGCGCGCCACCTGGCAGCAGCGCGGCGCCGACGGCGAGCTCAGTGTCGCTGGGTACGAGCTCACCGGGGGCGTGCACGGCGCCGTGGCCGCCACCGCCGAGCGCGCTTACGCGACACTCGCCCCCGAGCACCGAGGCAGGGCCCGGCACGTGCTGCTCCGGCTGGTACGGGTGGGCGACGCTGAGGACCACACCCGGCGCCGGGTGCCTCGCGGTGAACTCCTGGACGATGCCGACGCCTCCACCACAGCCGTGGTGGAGGCGTTCACCACGGCACGGCTCCTCATCGTGGACGCCGACCATATCGAGATCAGCCATGAGGCGCTGCTGCGCGCCTGGCCCCGCCTGCGGGAGTGGATCACGGCAGACGCTTCGGCCCTGCGTCAGCACGAGGAGTTGATCCTCGCGGCCGGTTCCTGGCAGCGCTCGGGTGAGGATCCCGCCCTGCTGTACCGGGGTACCCGGCTCGCCGCCGCCCAGGACCTGGCGCAGGAGGGCCGCCTCGGCCCGGCGGAGACGCGGTTCCTGCGGGCGGGCCTCGACACGCAGCAGCAGGAATCGCGCAGGGAGCGGCAGCGCGTACGGCGCCTGCGCCGCCTCGTCGCCGCGATGGCCACGGCGCTGGTACTGGCCGCCGTCGCCACGGGGTTCGCCCTCGACCAGCGGTCGATCGCCCAGCGCAGGACCACCGACGTGCTCTACGCCCAACTGGCCCGCGCCTCGGCCGACGCGCGCGAGCAGGGGTACCCCGAAGCCTCTCAGTTGCTGGCCGTAGAGGCCTACCGGCACACCGGGGACACTGCCTCGCGCAGTGCCCTGCTCAGCGCCCAGGCCGACTTCTTCGACGGACGGCTGCGGCACAGTCGTACACCCGCACAGCTCGTGGGCCACGCCCTGTCCGCCGACGGCCGCACCCTGGTCACACACAGCGAGCAGGGCCTGGTCGAGGAGTGGGACCTCGCGAGCCGTACGCGCCGCCGGGCGCTGCGCATGCCGGGCGACCCGGTACACGGTGTCGCGGTCAGCGCCAACGCGGACATGGTCGTAGCCGCCGGGGAGAGCGGAACGGTACGCCTGTGGGGCCACGGCTCGCCCCACGCGCGGTGGGTCACCGAGCTGCCCTTCGCCATCGAGTATCTGGCGCTGAGCCCTGATCGCGACCTGATCGCGGTCGCCGGGAAGAACCCGGACATCGTGCTGCTGTCGGCCCGCACCGGCCGGCGCGCGGGCATGCTGCGCGGCCCCGCCGGGGAGTCGTTCGCAGTCGCCTTCAGCCCGGACGGGAAGCTGGTCGCCGCTTGCGGCGAGGACCACGCCGCCCGTCTGTGGGACACGCGCTCCCGACGGCTGCTGCACACCTACGAAGGCAGTTCGAAGCCCTTGTACGGCATCGCCTTCTCCCGCGACGGCGGCCTCCTCGCCACGGCGGGTGGCGACAACACGGCCCGCGTCTGGCGAACCCACGGGAGCCGACGGCAGGTGGCGGCGCTCACCGGCGCGGGCAACACGCTCATCTCGGTCGCGTTCAGCCCCGACGGGACTACTCTCGCCGCGGCCGGCTTCGATCTGAAGGTCAGGCTCTGGCACATCGCCGACCGACGCCAGCTGGTCACCCTCGACGGCCACACTCAGGGCATCTTCGCCGTCAGCTACACCAAGGACGGCACGGGACTGATGTCCTCCGCCATGGACGGCAGCACGCTGTTGTGGGATCTGCGCCGCGGGTTCCTGCCGGGCAACCGCGGTCTCCAGCGGTACTCGGCGGCGTTCATGGCCCAGGGCGGACTGCTCGTGACGACAGCCGCTGCCCCCTCGGACACGCCCGGCGTCGAACGCCCCTCCCTGGTGTGGGACGTGGACAGCCACGCGCGGGCCGCCCGGTTGTCGCTGCCCGGCGCGAGCGTCCCCGTCCGTATCGCCTCGGACGCCACCGGCCGACGGCAAGCAGCCCTCACCGGCGACGGCAAGCTCGTCGTGCGCGACACGGCCACCGCGCAGACGACCGAGGTGTCCGTTCCCGCGGGGAGTTGCGGCCTCGCCCTCAGCGGCGACGGCCGGACCGCCGCCGTCGGCACGAGCGACGGCGGCGTGCAGGTGTGGCGCGGCACGGCTCTGCTGCACACGTTTCCGCCCGGGCGCGAGCGGCTCCAGGTCTGCGCCCTCGACTTCGGCGCGGCCGGGACGTCGCTCGCCATCGGCGGTGACGACGGCCGGGTCCGCGTCGCGCGGATCCCCACAGCACCCGACGGACCGTTTCCCGATCCGGCCGTGCTGGGGACCCATACCGACGAGGTACGCGCCGTCGCCCTGTCGCCGGACGGCGCGACCCTCGCGAGCGGGGGCAACGACTACCGGGTGCGGCTGTGGGACCTCCGGCCCGACCGGACACCGCACCGCGCGCTCCCGGCCGAACTCTCCGACCTCACCGGTGAGGTGCACACCCTCGACTACGCGCCCGACGGCGGGCTCCTTGCCGCCGCAGGCGGGGCCTTGGGCATCCATCTGTACGACACGCGGCACGACTACCGTCTGCACGCGGTGCTGCGCGGTCACCAGGCGGCCGTCGGCACGGTCGCCTTCTCCCCTCGTGAGGAGACCCTCGCGAGCGTCGCGGAGGACGGCACCGCACACGTCTGGGACCTGAACGCGTCCCGAGTGTCCACCACGCTCTGCCGCGTGTCACACAGGGAAGGGCACCGGGACTGGCCCCGGTTCGCCCCACAAGTACAGGTGCCGTCGACCTGCTGACCTCCAGCAGCCTCCGAGCACGTCGAAACGGCGGTCTGTTGCCTCTGGGAGAGAAGTTGCCCAGCTGCGCCGGGTGGGAAGCGGACTGCTGGATGAGTTCTGAGCCGTTCGATGGGACCGCAGTGCGCGGGCTCGCCCAGCCCTTCAGGCATTGCACTCCGCCGCGTTGCATCGGACCTACCACGTCGATCATGGGAATCCTGTCACGTCGGCCAACCCTCTATGTGCCATGGTCGGTCGTCCGACAGCATCCGGTGTCGACCGCTGCCGTCCGTCTCTGTTGGTGTCAGGAACTGATGTCAGCGGCCCAAGGCTCCCTAACATGGCCAAGATGGCCAAGGTAGCGCCCACGCCCTGCACTTACCTCGTAGGCTCCGAGTCATGAGCAACCGCGATCATGCTGCAACGTTCATCATCCTTGGGGCCCTGGTCGTCGTGTTCGGCATTACCTTCACGGTGTTCGTCATACCGTCGGGCCGGGAGGCCCAGGCGGACGAGGATGCAGCCACCGATACCGCCAACACGCTGCTGCATGCGCTTGGCCGAGGAGACGGAGCAGAGGCCTGTGGCCTCTTGACGAAACCCGCTGCCACCGCCCTGACCACCCAGCAGGGGAAGGATGACTGCCCCTCCGCCGTAAGGGATCTGGCCGACCCGCTGACCGCCGCGGAACGCGAAGCCGTGGCGGCTATGAAGCTGACCGATGACGACACCAGGGCGGAGAAGCGGGGGACTCAGCACACCGTACGGTTGGACACCAATCCCTTCGGCTACACCAGATTCCTGGTGGACCGGCAGGACGATGCGTGGCGCGTGATCCGCATGGAATGACAGTTCCTCGTGGTCACCGCATGGACCGTACGAACGACGGTCGGCAGCCATCATCCTCAACCCGCCATTCACCCCAGCTCCCATCCCGATTCACCCCAGCTCCCATCCCGTCCTCCGTCGACCCACCGTGGAGCGGGCATGGTTCCTGACATCCAGATGACGCGGATACCCGCCTCGGCTGTGGGCGCGAAATGCGTGGGCCTGTTCGCCCACAAGGGCATGACCAGCAACAGCCTTGTCCTGTTCGGGTCGGTCAACAGGCCTGGGTCGGGTCGTCGTGGTCAAGGGTCCCGGTGGCTGGCTGGCTGGCTCAACAACCGAATCACCTCCATCGACAGATCCGTGTGTGATCAGCGTCGCTGGTCGCCGGTCAAACTGTGCCGCCGAGCCCATGCGCCAATGGCGTCGGCGATGGCCTGGGGTTGGTCCTCGGGTGCGTGGTGGCCGGCCGGTCCGCAGTGCCGGGTTTCCAGCGCGGCAATGTTCGCCGCGCACCATTCGGCCATCTCTTTGCCGATCAGCAAGGTGGGCGAAGAGTCGAACGTGAGGAGCAACTTGGGTACCTCGCCGCTGCCGGCCAGCCATTTGACGTACTGCTCGACCCGTTCGGCGACATCGGTCGGCTTCCCGTCCAGCGGTAGCGAGCGTGCCCACTCCAGCACCGGGCGACGGCTTTCCCGAGTGGGGAACGGCGCCCGGTAGACCTGCATGTCCGCCTCGCTGACTGGGTTCAGCACGCCGCCGGTGAAGGCCGACTCCAGGAAGGCGTTTTGATCCAGCACCAGCGTCTCGCCCTGAGGTCCGCGCATGGCCTGGGCGCGCGAGCGCGGTCCGTCGCCCAGCTCGCTCCAGGACATCGGCCGAACGATGGTTTCGAAGAAGGCCATACTGCGGATCCGGTCAGGGTGGCGGGTCGCCCAGTCGAAGGCGAGTGCGCCGCCCCAGTCGTGGCCGACGAGCACCACCCCGTCCAGGCCCAGCTGGTCGAACCAGTCGTCCAGGTAGCGGGCGTGGTCGCCGAACCGGTACGGGACGTTGGGCTTGCCTGAGCGGCCCATGCCGATCAAGTCCGGGGCGAGCAGGCGGGCGGGCAGGTCGACTTCGGGCAGCACCTTGCGCCACAGGTGCGATGAGCTTGGGTTGCCGTGCAGAAAGACGAAGGGGGTGCCGCTGCCGGCCTCCTCGTAGAACATCGTCGAGTCCAGCACCTTCGCCACCGGCATGACGTCCTCCAATTGGTTCGTCACACTAACATTCTATCGCCAGGCAGAGTATTTTGTTCGTGTGACTAACGCAAGGGATGCGGGCATGAGTAACTACACGCCGGACACGGCTCGCTCGGCCGACCGGCAGGCCACTGCCGCACGGCTGCGGAATCTACGGACCCGGCTCCTGTCACTGGCCGCGATCCAGTCGGATCGTCTGGTGAACGAGAAGCTGGTGCGGGCGGATGCCCGCAAGTGGCATTACGCGGTACTCGCCACGCTGGACGAGTTCGGACCCGCGAGCCAGGCAGAACTGGTCTCCCGCACCGGGATCTACCGCAGTGACATGGTCACGGTCATCAACGAGCTGGCCGATCGCGGACTGGTGGAACGCTCCCCCAACCCCGCCGACCGCCGACAGAACGTCATTACCCTCACCCGGCAGGGCCACCGGCAACTGCTGAAGCTGGACAAACTGCTGGCCCAAGCGGAGAGCGAGGTCCTTGCGCCACTTACGCCGCCGGAACGCGAGCAGTTGGCCCGGCTCCTCGCTGTCCTTGTGCACCACCACGGCCAGGACATGTGAATAAGCCGCGCGTCAGCGGCGCGAGCCCGGACTGGCTGCCGCCGATCGCCACCACCTGGGCTGTGTGGGTCCACTCAGCGGTTTCCGGTCGGCATAGCGATGCGCGTCATCAGCTCCAGCCCCACCACTGTGCCCCACGATCTGCATGCGGATGGACCCGCCACCGGAGGCTGGGCGCGCTGCCGGCGACCTGTCAGTGAACGCGCGTCCGTTCGTCACCCGCTGGGTTGGCGAACGATGTGGACGAGGTGAACGAGTACACGGTGGCCGATGAGGGCTCAACGGCCTGCAGACGACGCCCTGCTCAGCCGCTCAGTGCAGTTGGTCGGTGGCCTCGGTCGCCCCGGCGTGGGTGGCTGCCAGGCTGGCGAGGAGGTTGAGGCGCTCTTCGGAGGTGCTGCCTGGTTCGGCGGTGTAGAGGCTCAGGTCGTGCACAGCTCGCTGCGACACGGGCAGGTCCACAGACTGGTAGGTCAGCTCCAGGGGGCCGACCTCCGGGTGTTGTAGCCGTTTGATGCCCTCGTGGCGGATACGGACGTCGTGCGCGGCCCACAGGGTGCGGAAGTCGGCGCTGACCGTGGACAGCTCGCCGATCAGTTCGCGCAGGACCCGGTCATGCGGTTCACGCCCAGCCTCGGCACGCAGCAGCGCGACGGTGGCGGCGGCGCCGGCCTCCCAATCGACGAAGAAGTCCTGTGAGCCGGTATCGAGGAAGTGGTACCGGGCGAAGTTTGCGCGGCCGCGCTTGTCGGTGGTGGGGCTGGCGAACATCGGAGCGTGCAGGGCCCGGCCGAGCGCGTTGTGGGCGATGACGTCCAGGCGGCCGTTGCGTACGAAGGCAGCGGACATCGTGATGGAGTCGAGCAGCCACTGAATGCGGGGCGGGACTTCGACGTCCCTGCGGCGGGACGGCGCGCGCCGGGCGGGCCTGGCGGCGCGGGCCAGATCGAACAGGTAGGTGCGTTCGTCCTCGTCCAGCTGCAGGGCTTGGGCGACGGCGGCGAGGACGTCTTCGGAGACGCCGCTGATGTGCCCCTTCTCCAGGCGGGTGTACCACTCGGTGCTCACTCCGGCGAGCACGGCGACTTCCTCACGCCGCAGCCCCGGGACCCGGCGGCGGCCGCTGGTGGGCAGCCCGGCCTGCTCCGGGGTGATCTTGGCGCGGCGGCTGGCGAGAAAGTCCCGGATCTCGGTGCGGTGGTCACTGTGGTCGTCCATGCGTTCCACCGTAGCCACCGGGGCGCGCGGAGGGAGGTTGAGCTTGTACCCCCCATAAACGCAACCTTCCTCAACCCTTGGACAGGCAGTTCCCTGGGACGCGTACCTCGATCACGAACCCCAGGAGATGGACCTTGAGTACGCGAGGAGCGACCCTCCACGCCCCCGCCGAAGCACGGACCGAGCAGCCTCATCAGGCACCGCGTGCCAGGCTTCCCCTCGTCGTCTACGTGCTCGCACTGGGCACGTTCCTGATGGGCACCACCGAATTCGTCGTGGCCGGTCTGCTGCCGGAGATCGCGGGAGACCTGCAGGTCAGTGTCGCCCAGACAGGCCTGATGATCACCGTCTTCGCCATCGGGATGATCGTCGGCGCGCCGCTGATGGCGATGCTGACTCTGCGGTTGCCCAAGCGGCTCACGCTGATGCTCGCTCTGGGCGTCTTCGCCGCCGGACACGTCATCGTCGCCCTCGGCTCGGACTTCACCCTGGTCCTGGCGGCACGGTTCCTGACCGCGATCGCCACGGGCGCCTTCTGGGCGGTGGCCAATGTGGCCGCCGCGCGCGCCGCGGGCCCTGCCGCCAGCTCCCGCGCCTTGGGGCTGGTCGGCGCCGGCGCCATGCTCGCCAACGTCGTCGGCGTGCCGCTGGGCGCATTCGCCGGACAGCTCATGGGCTGGCGCGGCCCCTTCTGGGCGCTCGCGGCCCTCTCCGCGGCGGCCATCGCGCTCATCGCCCGCACCGTCCCCCACGACGACGGCGATCAGCAAGCGGTGTCGATCCGCTCGGAGCTGACCGCTCTGCGCTCCGGCCGTGTATGGCTGGTACTGGCGGCCTGCGCCACCACGACCGGCGGTGTGCTGGCGGCGTACTCCTACATCTCACCCCTGCTGACCGACCGCTCGGGCATCGCGTCCGCGATGGTGCCGCTCGTCCTGGCCGGCTTCGGCCTGGGCGCCCTGGCCGGCTCGCTCGTCGGAGGCCGTCTGGGCGACCGCCGCCCGCACACGGTGACCGTCGTGGCCGCCGCGGGAGCCACGCTCCTGCTCCTGGCGATCTCCCTGCTGGCCGGCCACGCCGTGCCCACCATCATTCTGGTCGCCCTGCTGGGCTTCTTCGGGCTCGGCGCCAACCCGGTGCTGATGTCCTTGGCCGTCCGCTTCGCACGCCAGGCGCCCGTCCTGGCCTCCGCCCTGACCGTCTCGGCATTCAACCTCGGCACCGCCATCGGCTCCTGGGTCGCCGGCCTCACCCTCGACACCTCGCTCGGGACCACCGGCCCCGCCATGGTCGGCGCTGCCGTCGCCGCCCTCACCCTGATCCCCACCATCGCCATCGCGCTCCTCCAGCGCCGCCGCTCCGCAGCAGCCGTCTAGGCCGCCGCGGAGGCTCACGCCCGTACGCAGCACGCATCCTTCACGGAAATGAGGAGCCCACTACCTGATCCACGAATACCGCAAGCCGTCCGAAGGAGACGTGGTCCTCATCCACGCCGCCGCAGGCGGGGTGGGACTGCTTCTGGTGCAATGGGCACGCCACCTGGGCGCCCACGTCATCGGGACGGTGTCCACCGAGGAAGGCAGAAGTGGTCCGCCAAGCAGGCGCCCACGACGTCATTCGCTACACCGAACAGGACTTCGCGGAAGAGACCCTGCGCCTGACCAGCGGGCACGGCGCCGATCTCGTCATCGACGGCGTCGGAGCGAGCACCTTCCAAGGAAACCTTCAAGTAGCCGCCCTGCGTGGACACATCGTGATCTTCGGTGCGGCCAGCGGCCCCGCCGACCCCATCTCACCCAGCGTGCTCACCGAGCGCTCGCTGTCGTTGTCCGGCGGCGACCTCTGGCACTTCATGCAAGCCAGCGACGACATGCTCTCGCGCCAACGTGGTGATCGAGGGCATCGCGAACGGCTGGCTGGAACCACGCATCTCCCGGCTTCTCCCCCTGGCCGACGCCGCCCAGGCACACCGCCTGCCGGGAGACCGCCAGACCATCGGCAAGATCCTGCTCTCGATCGCCGGCTGACCCCACGCCGCCTCCATCACCCACTACCTGGAAACGGAGCACCACTGATGCGCGCAACACTCCTGTACGGCGCCGGCGACGTCCGCGTCGAGAACGTCCCCGACCCCGTCATCAAGCACCCCACCGACGCGCTGGTGCGGATCACCGCCTCCTGTGTCTGCGGCAGCGACCTGTGGCCCTACGCCTCCCACAAGCCGGAGGACGGCCCCGCCCGGATGGGCCACGAGTTCATCGGCATCGTCGAGGACACCGGCCCGGAGGTGACCACCGTCAAGCCCGGCGACCTGGTCGTCGCACCCTTCGCCATCTCCGACAACACGTGCGAGTTCTGCCGCGAGGGCCTGCACACCTCCTGCGCCCACGGCCAGGCCAACTTCTGGGACGGCGAAGCCGAGGAGGGCGGCCAAGCCGAAGCGGTCCGCGTCCCCCTTGCCGACGGCACCCTCGTCAAGCTCCCCGTCACCGCCGACTCCGCCCTCATCCCGTCCCTGCTGACCCTCTCGGACGTCCTCGGCACCGGCCACCACGCAGCCGTCGCGGGCGGTGTCAATGAGCGCACCCGCGTGACCGTGATAGGTGACGGCGCCGTTGGTCTGCTGGGAGTGCTGTCGGCCAAGTGCCTGGGCGCCGAACAGATCATCCTGATGGGCCGTCACCAGGCGCGCACCGACCTCGGCCGCGAGTTCGGCGCCACCGATGTCGTCTCCGCCCGCGGCGACGAAGGCATCGCCCAGGTGCGGGAGCTGACCGGTGGTCACGGCACGCACGTGGTCCTGGAGTGCGTCGGCAACATGCCCGCCTACCAGCAGGCCACCGGCATCGTCCGGCCGGGCGGTGTCATCAGCCGCGTCGGCGTCCCGCAGTACGAGGAGGCACCGATCGGCTTCGGCAGTCTCTTCCGCCACAACATCCGCCTGGCAGGCGGCCCCGCACCGGTGCGCGCCTACATCGAGGAACTGATGCCCGACATCCTCAACGGCACCATCGAACCCGGCAAGGTCTTCGACGTCTCCACGAACCTCGACGGCGTCCCGGCCGGCTACCAGGGCATGGCCGACCGCAAGAGCCTCAAGGTCCTCGTCA
Source organism: Streptomyces sp. NPDC044719 (assembly GCF_056433405.1). Lineage (NCBI taxonomy): Bacteria > Bacillati > Actinomycetota > Actinomycetes > Kitasatosporales > Streptomycetaceae > Streptomyces > Streptomyces sp. NPDC044719. Next base: position 932,213 of record NZ_JBWKHE010000002.1, on the reverse strand, counting down.
AGCCCTGACGCAGCGCTCGAGGGGAGGAGACGCGGGCTGTCCGCTGCCCGCGTCTCCTCCCCTTGTTCGGGCCATGGCTGCGACATGCACGGTTCTTCTGCGGCGACGCGGTCCCGCTTCCTGCTGTGCCGCCCTGCTGCCGCTGATCCCTCCCTGAAAACGCAGACGTACGCACGTCTACTGAATTCGAAGCACCACGATCGAGGGCCTGGCCGACGGCGACCGAATCCACCCGTCGCAGCAGGAGTTCGTTTGCCCCGCGGGGTGGGGGGTCGAGCTTGTACCCCCCATAAACCCGACCTGCCACGCCCGGCGCAGAAGCAGTTTCCTGGGAATCGCGCGTCGGTCACGACACCTACGACCGTCGCGCCTTTTCCCAACCGATCGAATATGAGGTCCACTCCATGGAACGTCGCAAAGCGCTCGGGCTGATCGCCGCCACCGGCGCCGCCACCGCCACCGCCTTCACGGCCGCCCCCTCCTTCGGTGAGGAGGCCAGCCGCGCCGCGGGCGCCACGGGGCAGGGCAAGGCCACGGGCAAGACCACGGCCAAGGGCGGCTACACCTTCGCGCTGGACAAGAACGTCAAGCGCACCTCGGTGCGGTTCAAGAACCGCTATGGCATCGACGTCGCCGCGGACCTCTACGTGCCGAAGAACGCCAGGGGCAAGCTGCCTGCCCTGGCGGTCAGCGGCCCGTTCGGTGCGGTCAAGGAACAGGCCTCGGGGCTCTACGCCAACGAGTTCGCCCGCCGCGGCTACGTCGCCCTCGCCTTCGACCCCTCCTTCACCGGGGAAAGCGGTGGCACGGCGCGCGACGTGGCCTCGCCCGACATCTACACCGAGGATTTCAGCGCCGCCGTCGACTTCCTCGGCCTGCAGAAGATCGTCGACCGCGAGCGGATCGGCGTGCAGGGCATCTGCGGCCTCAGCGGCATGGCTCTCACCGCGGCGGCCGCGGACAGCCGTATCAAGGCGGTCGCCACGTCCGTGATGTACGACATGTCGCGCAGCATGTCCCGCGGCCACGAGGACTACTACACGCGTGAGCAGCGCCAGAAGATCGTGGACCACCTCAGCCTGCAGCGCTGGAACGACGCCGAGAACGGCACGTTCGCGCGCGGGTCCCACGAGATCCCCTTCGACAAGAACGGCAACCCCGCCCCCTCGAACCGCGTCCTGCCCAAGACCCTCCCGGCGGACGCCGACCCGATCACGAAGATCTTCTTCGACTACTACCGCACCGAGCGCGGCTACCACCCGCGCTCGATCAACTCCACCACCGCGTGGACCGCGACCACGCCGATGTCGTTCTTCGCCTTCCGGCAGATGACGAACATCGACATGCTCGCGCCCCGCAAGGCCCTCCTGGTAGCCGGCGCCGACGCGCACTCCCGCTACTACTCCGAGGACGTCCAGGCGATGGCACCCGACACCGTCGATCTTGTGATCGTCCCGGGCGCGGACCACGTCGACCTGTACGACCGCAAGGACCTCATCCCCTTCGACAAGCTCGACGAGTTCTTCACCAAGAACTTCACCTGATCGGAAGTGCCCCCGGCAGGCCGGTACCGCTGCCGGCCCGTCGGGGAACCCACTGATCCCGGGCCGTGACCGGCAGGTCGGCCCGGCCCGCACCCGGCAACAAGTCAGACGCCCACGCCTGGCGCGAGTCCGACCTGCCCGCCGTAGCGGCCGGGACGACAGCGATCGCGGACGGCGCCTACCTGGGCAAGGGGCTGATCGTCCCGCTCCGGAGACGAGCCGGGCGCCCCCCTGCGCGGCCGCGAGGAAGACAACGCCGAGCACCGGCGGGTGCGGGCCCGTGTCGAGCACACCTTCGCCCGGATGAAGAACTGCAAGATCCTGCGCGACTGCCGCCAACGGGGAGACGGCCTCCACCACGCCGTCGCCACATCTGGAGGCTGCGTCACGAATCCGTGGCCCGCCGGGCGCGGAGAGTCCGGAGCTTGTGGCGGTTGCCGCAGCGTTCCATCGCGCACCAGCGCCGGGCGCCGGGGCGAGACGAGTCCACGAACACCAGCGGGCAGTTGTCGCTCGCACACTCGCGAATGCGCCCGGCAAGCGGCCCGGACAGCAGCTCGATCATCTCCCGCCCCAGCGTTGACAGCGCTTGCCCGGCCCGCACCGGTGGAGCCCAGCCCGTGGTCGTGCCGTCGGCGGCAAGCTCGGGGACCAGCGATGCCGCTGCCGCGGCCCGGTTGATGGTCGCGACCGCCCCGGCCGGCAGGGGGCGGCACGCTGCCCGGGCGTGCGCCGCGTCCCAGATCGCTTGACGAAGGGCTTTGGCCGCGGCCAGTTCGCGAACCGTCACGGGCACTGTCATGACCGCGGCCAGTGGAGGCTGGGCCAGCCATTCGCCCAAGTCGGCGGGCTCGTGGAGGGTCTCGAACACTGCGTACTGACCCTCGCCGCCGGTGTGGGCGAAGTCCAGGCAGGTGGCGCCGGCGTCGAACCGGAACGACCCTCCCTTGGGGTCGTGCAACACCCGTCCAGTTGCGCTCGTTCGCATGAAACCACTATAAGTGGTGCCGCATGGATAACCCCTATAACTGGTTTCGTTCTCAGAGGAGGCAAGACATGGGTGTGCGGCACATCAATCCCGACGGGCTGCATCGCAGCCCGGCCTTCAGTCAGGCCGTCGTGGTCGAACAGCCGGCGAAGACGATCTACATCGGGGGACAGAACGGCGTCGACGCCGACGGCAAGGTCGTCGGACCCACCGTCGGGGAGCAGGCCAGTCAGGCGTTCCGGAACCTCGCGACCATCCTGGAGAGCGAGGGGGCGAGCCTGGCGAACATCGTCCACTGGACTATCGCCGTGGTGGACGGCCACACGTTCGAAGAGGGTGTGGCCGCTTTCCAGGAGGTGTGGAACCGCGCCGACCCGCCGCCGGCGATCACGGTCCACGTCGTAGCCGGCTTGGGCCCCGGGTTCCTCGTCGAGATCGACGCCATCGCCGTCGTCTGAACCTCCCACTTCGATGGCAGACGATCCAGGCTCAACGTCGCAAAACACCGGAGGTTCACCCCGGGCCTTCATGAGGCGGACTGCTCGGCCGCGCGCTGACCGACGCCCTACGCCGTGGAGGCCTCCCACCGCCCGGGGAGGCGCTCGCCGGGCAGTGGGCCACGGCCCCGGCGGACCGGACGACCCGGGCCCCCGGCGAGCCCGGCGTACGGCTGCGCTGCTACCTGGACGTACGCCAGAACCGCAACTCCCAGCCCCGCGCCTGGCGCTCCAGAACGGAGCGAACACAAGGTGCGACCACGAAGGTCGGCACGCGGATCGTGCGGTCCTCCTGGCCCGTGTAGGGCCCGGCGGTCGGTGTCGCAGACCGTCCCCGTGGCCTGCTGCTTCTTCTGTTGACTCACGGCGTGTCGGACATCGGACCCTCAGCTTCGTGTCGCTTCCTCGACGGTCTGTCCTGTTCGGAGCAGACCGCCGGGCTGACCCGGGCTGCTGCGCGCCTTGTGAGTCAGCAGCCCGCACGTCTCCCCCCTGTACGGCTGCCAGATGGCCTGGGGGCAAGCGCGGTGTCGGGTCGGAAGCGCGGGGACGCGCCGACGCCGCCGGCGAGACCCTGGACGCGGCCTGCCGGAGCGGAACTCGCGTGGACAAGCCTCCCGGTGTGCGACCCGCTCGATCGCATCAGGCTGTCGATGCGATGTCCCGGCCCGTCGGACGAGCGGATCAGCGCAGTCCTGCGAATAGATCGTTCTCGGGTATGGCAGCGCCAGTGGCGTCTTGGACACGTACGAAGGTCTCCATGCCCATCAACTCGCCGAACCTCTCCTTGCCCATCCTGAGGAAGAAGATGTTCTCCCCCTGGCTGGCGTGCGCGGCCAGCGCGTCGAACTTCTGACCGCTGAACGCGGTGGTGTCCACCCACGTGGTGATCTCATCGTCGGGAAGACCGATCTCGGCCATCGCGGCGGCCTCGGCAGGATCCGGCTCCGGCATGTCCGGATGAAACTCGCGCATGATCTCGCCGAACCGCTGCATCCCCGAGCGGGGCATCGTGGTCCAGTACACCTTCGGTGACAGCTCGGTCATCTCCAGCGCCGCCATTGTGATGCGGTGGGCCTGGATGTGGTCGGGGTGGCCGTAGAAGCCGTTCTCGTCATAGGTGACGACCACATCGGGGCGGTAGTGCCGCATGAGATCGGCGAGGCGGGCGGCGCCTTCCGCCACGGGGGTCTGCCAGAAGGATCCGGGGGCGTCGTTGCTCGGCCAGCCCATCATCCCGGAGTCGGCGTAGTCCAGCATCTCCAGATCGCTGATCTTCAGAACCTCACGGCTCGCCTCGAGTTCCTGACGGCGCATCACGGCGATCGCCGCCGGATCATGCCCGGGATCGCCGGGCTTGACGCCCCCCCGGTCCGTCACCGCAACCGCCGTCGGTACACGTGACGAGAACCGTGCGGATGCCTTCCGCCGCGTACCGCGCGAGGACACCCCCGGTTCCGGTGGCCTCGTCGTCAGGGTGGGCGTGTACTGCCATGAGCGTCATAGGCCGGCCAGTCATGAAACAGTCCTCCTGCAGAAGTACGTCTTTTCAAAGCGCGCGGCAGGCGTACCGCGATCCTGAGGCCCGGATCCTGGTGGGGCGGACGACCTTGTGGTCTCCGTGTTCCCCGCCCGTGCGGCGCCGGGCCCTCGGTCGATGCAACCCTGCCGGCCGGACCAACTGTTCCCGGCGCGGCCACTTGGCCTTCCAGGCGTCGGCGTTCAACGCGAACGACGCGAACGAGGTACAGGCGGGACTGCTCCCCGTGACTGGCGAGGAACAGGCAGCTGTCGATGATGGTCATCCGGTCCCATCCCAAGCCAGTTGCTGCCGGTCAGTGAAGTGCGGCGAGGCGCGGATGACACGGCCGGCTACGCCGTCGCCTTCAACCTCGGTTCCATGCGGCCGGTCACAGGATCCGCATCGGCCGTGCCGAGAGCTACGAGATTCGGGACGAGGATGTCGCCCGGCTTTCTCCGTTCAAGGAACGGCACATCAACTTCCTGGGCCGCTATCTGTGCAATATCCAGGACAGCGGCCCTAGGCAGGGCCTGCGAGCCTTCCGCGTCCGGGACGCGAACAAAGACGCCGATGCGGAATGACGGGCAGCGTTTTTGTGGGGGCCGCTGTCAGCTGCCGGGTCCGGTGTCTGGGAGCCGGACTTGGGGTGTGGGTGGGAAGCCGCAGGAATACGGTGGCGTGGGTCGCGGTGGGGGCGAGGGTGTGGGTGACGATGGTCGGCCCTGGGTCGGCGGGGACTTCGATGGGAGGGGCCGCCCGGGACGCCTACATGCGGCCGGTCAGTCCTGATCTGCGGCGCGCAGAGCCCGCGCCAGCCACTCCAGTTCCTCGGTCGCATCGGGCGCCGAACCCTGCCCGCGCACGCGGGCGACAAGCCTGCGGTAGCGCTCCGCCCCCGCATCGATCCCGGCCTCCACGCTGCGCCGTACGGCAGTCCGATCGGCATCGCCGAACAGCTCGGACAGCGCCTCGGCCGCCTCCGGTCCCTCGGGGGCGACCCCGCGTTTCCTGACCTCCGCGACGGTCTGCACGACCTGCCTGGCCCACCAGACGGACGCCCCGGGGGGACGGCCCTGCCCCGGCACGGGCGTGTTGAGCTGCATCCAGGTGCGCAACCGGGCGCGAAAGCCGGGGTCCCGCACCAGTTCGGCCAATTCGATCCAGGCGTCTACCTGATCGGGTGTGGGATCGTCGGGCAATTCGATGCTGAGGGTGTGCAGGCGGTCGCGCAGGTGCGGCTCGACGTCGAGACCGCCGAACACCTCCTCCTTGAACTCGTCGATGATCTGCTTGCGTTCGGCGGCGGAAAGCCGCGCCAGCCGGTTCATCAGTGCTGTCTCCTCAGCGGTCGAACCACGCGTCGCCACGGTGGACAGGACGGCCCGGCTCACCTTGAGCGAGCGGATCTGCGCATCGAGCGCGGCCACCTGCGCGCCGGCGACCTCGGCGACCGTGGTCCGGCCGCTCAGCACCCGGCACACGTCATCGATACCGAGGCCCAGCTCCCGCAGGGTGCGGACCAGCTCGACACGGGCCACGGACCCGGCGTCGTACAGCCGGTAACCGCTCGCGGAGCGAGCCACGGGCGGCACCGCTCCCTCGTCCGACCAGAAGCGCAGGGTACGCACCGGAAGTCCGGTGCGGAGCGCAAGCTGGCCGATGGTGAGCACGTCGGGTCGTTCGTCTTCCATGGGCGCGATCCTGAACCCTCCAGCCACTGGAGACTCAAGTGACTCATTGCGACAATCCGAAAGTGGAGCACGCGGACCCCGACGGGGCCGCAGGTCTGTCTGTGGAACAGGCCGCGGAACTTGCCCCGCTCCCACAGCCAGCCCGACGTCCTCATCCTCGGCTTAAACCATGTCCTATGTGGTGAGGCGGATGAGTCGCTTGTAGCGGGCGATGCGGACGCCGATGCGTTTGCCGCGGAGCCATCTGCGCAGGTCGGCGCGGTCGCTGGGACTCGAAGTGGCGGCCGTTGTGGGGGTCGTGTCTCGTTTGGTGACCCTCCACCATCGGCTACAGTCCCTCGCTGTCGTGGGTGTTGCCGGCAGAGACGCCGACAAAGACGGCAGTCCGTTTGCGTCCGACAGGATGTGCACACGGCCCTCTACCAGATCAGGAACCGGCGTTTAGCGGCCGATACCCTGGGTGAACAGGCCGCGGACAAGGGGGGCTTCCTCACGGTGGGTGCGCCCGCACTTGCATACGCGTGCGGGCCGGACCCGGGCCGTGGCCACACGTTTCGACAACGCGCCTACGTCTTCCACGGGACCGCACCCTCGCCTCGATCCGGCTCTGGCTCCGCCCAGGATCAGCCGGGGCCCTGGGCATGTCCGGTGAGGGGATGCCTTCGCGTCTCGGCGCGGCGGGACTTACGGTTTGTGGGTTACCCAGAGCAGTTCCGCCGGCCAGCGGTGTGCCCAGTCGGGTGGGTCGGTTTCGTTGTAGCCGTTGCGTGTTCCGATATCGGGCCGCGGCTCGATGAGGTCGTCGATGATGAGACCCGCGCCGCGCAGGACCTTGACCCAGTCGCCGTAGGTGAGCTGATAGCTGGTCGCGCCGTCGTCTTCGGCGATGGTGTTCAGCCCGAAGTAGTCCTGCTGCAGCGTCGTGGTCACGCGGCCGGCGGCTTCGTCGTAGCAAGCTTCGAACCATGGGCTGGCGACGTTGAACACCAGGCGCCCACCTCGGCCCAAGACACGTGCGGCCTGCGGGACGGCCAGGTGCGGGGGCGCCCAACTGAGCCCACCGAAGTCGCAGAACACCAGGTCGAAGCTGTCTGCGGCGAAGGGGAGCTGTTCGGCGGCGCCTTGCACTAGCGGGTAGCGGGCCGCTCCCATCGCGCGGGCCGCTGCGGCGAGTTGGGCTTCGGACAGGTCGAGCCCGACCACGATGGCGCCCTCGGCGGCGAGCGCCCTGGACCACTGGCCGGCACCGCAGCCGAGTTCGAGGACGCGCTTGCCGGTGACGTCGCCAAGGGCGTTCAGGTGCGCGTCGGGGATGGAGTACATGCCCCACAGCCGGGGTGCGGCGCCGATGTGCGGGTCATGCTTGCGCTGGTAGGCGCTGCTGATCTGGTTCCAGAGCCGCCGATTGGCGGGGATGCTGTCCACGTGCCGACTCCAGCACTGCCTGCCGGAGGCGGTCAACACGATTGGGGCACTGGCCGGCTCTCGCCTTGAACCGGCCCTGGCTCGCCATGACGGCGTACTCGCGGGCGAGCGGCCGGCCGTTGGTGATCACTGAGGGGGGCGCGGATCGGCGGTCGAGCGTGTCGAGGACAGTCGAGGGCAATCGTCACGACCTGCTCCCGGCGACGTCGTAGAACTCGGCCCGGGTGGCGGGGCACAGGGCCAGGACGCGCAGGTTCGTACCGCGGGTCTCCTCCCACAGCGATTCGGTGAAGCTGAGGACGAATGCCTTGGTGGCGCCGTAGACGCTCAGGTATGGGGTCGGCTGGAAGCCCAGCAGGCTCGCGACGTTGATCAGGACGCCGGTGTCGGCAGAGGTCAGCGGGGCGATGTAGGCGCGGCTGAGGTCGACCAGCGCGCTGGCGTTCAGCGCGATCATGCTTTGCAGGCGGTCGGGATCCTCGTCGGTAAACGCGTCGTGGGTGCCGAAACCGGCGTTGTTGACCAGTCCGGTGGCGTAGATGTCGCGGGACTCGAGTTCGGCACGCAGCGTGCGGCCGGCGTCGGGCAGGCCGCGATCGCGGGCGACGGCGGTCACCGTGACGCCGTGGCCGCGGGTGAGTTCGGCGGCCAGGCTTTCAAGCCGGTCCGCCCGGCGGGCCACCAGCACGAGGTTCGCGCCGCGGCGGGCCTTGGGGTCGGTCGTGGAGGGGCACAGTCCAGGGCCCTTGCAGGCTGTGATCAGCGAAGAGCGGTTCCAGTGCCGCGTGGCGAGCCTGGTAGGGCTGCGCTGTCAGGTCGGCGCCCGCCCGGAGCAGGTCGAAGGCGACGAAGTGGGCCGGGCCAGTGGCCGGCTGCTCGTGCATAGGTCGCCGCCCGGAGGTGCGCACTCTGCTGAAGACAAACGAACATCAGCCAGGCACGACCCGGACTGCCGAGGGCGGCCGCAGCCCGCTGCGCCCCTCGCGGGCGAGACAGCGCGACGCGGACTGCGGCCGCGCAGAGCCCCCAGCGGTAGGCGAACCGAGAACGCACCTTAGACAGTCGTCCAGACCGACACCCCTCGGGAGCACAGCACAGGCCAGTTTTCCAGGCTAAATCCTGAGTACTGGCGCCCAGCCTGCTGTTACTCACTTTCGGTGACCGCCCGGTCCCCTGCGGGGTGGCACACCGTGGCGGAGATATGCCGCGCCTCAGTCCCCTCACGGCGTGTCCATCTGTCAGCGCGTCACCTCACGCAAGGGCGGTATAGATGGAAGTCGCATCCGAGAGGACTGCGGAGGAGTCCGTCCAGGGCCTCGGCCACGCGGGCGTGGTGGGTGCGCATGTGGCGTAGTGGATCCCGGCGACGTGCCCGGCCGTGTTCGGCCGATCTGCCAGCGCACGTTAGCCGCGCCCGGCCACGCCGTGACATACGCCCGGGCCCTGGGAGCCCTTGGCGGGGGCTCCCGGCCGCTCGGCGGCTGCTGAGGTCAGTGGTAGGCGTGGACGACGGCGTGGCCCTTGCCTCGGCCGATCATCCACTTGTTGAGCGGGGTGGTGACAAGGAAGGCCACAGCGAAGCCGCCCAGCAGCGCGCCCCAGAACAGTGCCTCGTCCAGGTGGGCGTCCATGGCCCCGGGGACCAGAGCGATGATGCCGTTGTCGACCAGCTCCATCACCGCGATGGAGACGGTGTCGGCGGCCAGCGCCACCTTGATCGCGGTCTTGAGGTCCAGGCCGGCCCGCACGACGGCGAACAGCGTGAACGAGTATCCGAAAAGGAATGCCAGCCCGATCGCCAGCGCCATGGTAGGGACGTTGCCCCACAGCAGGGCGGTGCCGATCGCCATACCGGTGATCTCGCCGATGGCGCACCCGGTCAGGCAGTGCAGGGTTGCCTTCGCCGCCATGCCCCAGGACGCTCCGGCAGGCCCGCCGTGGTGACCCTCGTGCGCGGCGTGGTCGTGCACGGTGCTGGCGTGGTGAGCGGTGTGGTCCATGACCTTCATCCCCATTCCCGTCCAGTGTGGTCCGTTCCCGTCTTCCGCCAACGGTATACCCCCTAGGGGTATTTTTCCAGGGGTGATCGGGCGCAGCGGCGATCCGATGGGGCACCGTGCGGGTGCATGCCGCGTCGATGGATTCGTCGATGGATTCGTGGACCGTGTCGGGGCCGGCCGCGGCCGGCAGGCGCGTCCCGTTCACGCGGTGGGCACACAGGGACGGGGCGGGCACGCTGGGCGCCCGCCCCGTGCTGTCGGCCTCGGGTCAGTCCGTGCCGAGCAGTTGGTTCATCTGGCTGATCTCGGCGCTCTGCAAGGTGATGATGTCACCGGCCATCTTCCTGGCCGGGGGGGTAAGCACCGTCGGCCTGTTCGGTCCGGGCCATGGCCAACGCGCCCTCGTGGTGCTTGATGATCATCTCCATGAAGGCGTCGTCGAACGCCGTGCCCGAGGACTCCTTGAGCTTGTCCATCTCCTCGGCGATCATCGTGCCCTCCCCTCCACGCGCGACCACGACGGGCCGCGGAATCCGCGGATTCAGGGGTGTGCGCGAGCGCGGCACCGCTCCGGCGCATGCCGGGACGCTGGTGCCGTGCGCACGGCTCTCTATCCGCAGAAGTTGCAGCTCAGAGAGGTCAGGCGGAGCCACGGCCGCTCTCGGCCGACGCGGGCGCGCAACGGCCGGTACAAGCACGACGGGCGCGTCCACGACTGCTGCGCTCAGCGCAGGCGGCACGTGCGTCGAGCCGATCCCGGCCGCCACACACGCGCTGTCCGCATGATCAAGGCGATCCGCCCCGCCAACGGTGTGCGAGACGTCCTGGAGCCATCATCGGCGACGGCCCGTGTGGCGCGCCGGCTCCTGCCGGTCGCCGCGGCGACGGAATACCGCCCGGTACTCCCCCGGCCGCCGACCCGTATGCCGGGCGAAGATACCGCCGAACGCCCCGGAGTCGCGGTAACCGACGTCGGCGGCGATACGTGCGATGGTCCTGTCGGTCGTCTCCAGCAGGTGTCTGGCTCGACGCACCCGGGCCGCTTGCAGGTACGCCAGGGGCGTCTCGCCGGCTTCCTCACCGAAACGACGGAGCAGGGTTCGCGTGCTGACGTGGAACTCTTGAGCGAGGGCGGCCAGGTTGTAGGGAGCGGGGAGGTTTTGGTCGAGCCAGCGCTTGACGCTGAGTGAGAACTCCCTGCCCATGGGAGGTATGAGCCCCAAGTCGACATAAGGAGTCTGCGTGGAACGTGCGTCATCGACCAGGGCGATCCGCGCGGTGCTACGGGCGACGCCGGGGCCGTGGTGCTCGCGGACGAACTGCAGCGCGAAGTCGTACATGGCACTGAAGGCGGCGGTGGTCGTCACCCCCCGGTCGGTCACGACCAGGTTCTCCGGGCGCAGGCGCACGTCGGTGTACCTGCGGGCGAACCGGTCCGCGAACAACCAGGACGTGGTCGCTTCGCGCCCTGCGAGCAGCCCGGCCTCAGCGACCAGGAAGGCGCCCACGCAGATCGACACCACGGCGGTCTGCGAGGCTGCCTGAGATCGGATCGAGGCTAATTCCGGTTGCAGGTCCGCCAGTGTCGCGTCGAGATCGAGCGTGGGCGCGAGCTCGAAGCCCGGCACGATCAGGACGTCCACGGGGCGGACAGGCGAGACGTCCAGGACCGAGCCCCCGCAGGAGATCACACGCCGCCGGGGCGAGATGACCGATGCCTCGTAGGCCGGCTGAAGCGAGCCTTGCGCGGCGGCCACGTGCGTTGCCATGGCCAGGAGGTCGGGAACTCCGAAGACCTCTGAGGCGAAGCAGCCCGGGTAGGCCAGCACGCCGACTCGCAGCGGACTCATGTGGCCCTCCGGCGGTTTCGAACGAGTGGCGATATTACCCGGACAGGTGGCGATCCCGCCGCTTCTCACGAGAAGGGGCCGCTCACCATCATCTCGGTCATGACCATCATGCGAGGACAGAGCGACCCGTTGGACGACTTCACACGCACATCCGTCAGCGTCGATGGCGTCGACAAGACCGTGTACGTCGCCGGGACAGGTCCAGCCGTCATCCTCATGCCCGAGATGCCCGGCATCAGCCCCGACGTCGCGCGGTTCGCGCGCTGGGTGCGCGACGCCGGCTTCTCCGTGTATCTGCCCTCCCTCTTCGGCGTCGACGGCGCCTACCCGCTGACCGAGGCGCGCGAAAGCGTCGTTCGACGCGCGTGCGTCAGCGCCGAATTCCGTGCCTTCGCCGGCGGCGGCACGAGCCCCGTGGTCACCTGGCTGCGCGGCCTCGCGCGCCTGGCCCACGCCGAGCGTGGCGGGCCCGGCGTCGGCGCCGTCGGGCTGTGCTTCACCGGCAACTTCGCCCTGACCATGGCACTCGAACCCGCCGTCATCGCCCCCGTGGTCAACCATCCCTCGCTTCCACTCGATGACCCCGGCGCTCTGGAGATCAGCGACGAAGACGCCGCTGCCGTGGCAGAACGCATCACACGCGACGGACTGCAAGTCCTCGCCTACCGCTTCGACAACGACACGTGGTGCACGGGCCGGCGGTTCGCGGCCTACCGAGCGCTGCTCGGGGACGCATTCGACGGCCGCGTCCTGCCAGCCAGAACAGCGAACACCAACCCCCCGCCCTTCTTCCGCGACGTCGTCGGATGCGCCCACAGCGTCGTCACCGCACACCTCGTCGACCAGGACGGCCACCCCACCATGCAGGCCCGCGACGACATCATCGCCTTCCTGGCCGAACGGCTCACGACGAAGCCCGGATGATCCCCCTTGACGCTCCAGCAGCCCACGACACACACCACAGAACGGCCATCCCCTCCCCCAACCCACGCACAGTGCCAGGACACCACGAGGCAGGCCGGGCCGCCCGGGACGGGAAAGGCGGCGCGGACGCGGATGGCGGTGTCTGGCTGGAGCAGGGTGTGGGCGTAGAGCATGCCGGGGTCGAAACCCACTGGCGCGCTGCCCCAGCTTTCCCAGTCCAGGATCTGCAGGGATGCGGTGAGGTTCGCCCAGTGCAGGTCCATCTCCAGCACCCCGGCAAGCTCCTGCCACCAGGAGTCCGGCAGAGGGAGCGCCTGCTGGAGGATCGGGTCGTCGGACAGGACGGGCTGGTTCACGCGGGCCGACAGCTCGGCGCGGTAGGCCATGGGTCGTCGACGGTGTCGTGCACGCCCAGGAGGGCGGGCCGGTGTCCGTCGAGGTCGCCGAAGGCGTGGTGGAGCAACCGTCCCACAGCTCTTCCGACGCCTTGCCCTCCGGGGCGGACACTCGCGCGGCTCACCGCCGGGGAGGACACCGCGGTGCGCTGACCCGCCCCGGAAGCCGCAGCCACGCCGGGGCACCGGCGGCGGTGCGGGCCCGGGGGACCCAGGGTGCGCCCAGCCCAGCCCAACCCCAGAACTCCCCGCCCGGCTCGGCCAACTACGCTGCCTCATCGGAATCGTGCGGCCACGCCGCCAACCTGAGCACGTTCTGGTCGGCAAGGCCTACACGTCGAGGAACGACCCCCGTTACCTGCGACGACGCGGCCTCCCCCACCCCATTCCCGAACGGCTCGACCGGGTGGAGGCCAAGGGCCTGGTCGAACGGGTGCGGGAGAGCAACGACCGGCGCTAGGTCAGATCCGCCCCACCGAGCACCACAGGGCATGCCGACGGGCTGGCATGATCCAGGCCAACGACCTCTCAACCTCCAGCTGAGTCGGTCTTCTCTTCACGAGCGTGCGGCCCGGTGCCCGAAGTGCCACTCCAGCTGGCGAGGAGGCCCAGGGCTTGGGCAGAAGGGGAAGCCGGTTCGGGGGTGTAGATGGTGAGGGTCTGTTCGGGGTCGCCTTCTACGGCCAGGACCACGTAGTCGAGGGTGAGGTCGCCGACGAGCGGGTGGTGGAGGCGTTTGGTACCGGTGGTGTGGGCTTGGACGTCGTGGTCGGCCCACATGCTGCGGAAGGTGTCGCTGTGCAGGGACAGTTCCCCGATCAGCTCGGTGAGCTGCGGGTCGTCGGGGTGACGTCCGGCGTACAGGCGCAGCATGGCCAGACAGTCGCCGGCGACCCGGTCCCAGTCGGCGTACAACGTGCGGGCTGCCTCGTCGAGGAAGACGAAGCGGGCGAAGTTGCGCTCGCGGTGAGGCCGGGCCTCGAAGTCGGTGTAGAGGGCGTGGGCCAGCCGGTTTGCGGCCAGGACGTCTGTACGTCGTCCCTGGACCACCGCGGGGACGCTGAGAGAGTCCAAAGTCCGGTAGAGGACCGGGTGGACTCGCTGCGGGGCGAGGGCGCGCTTGCGGCGGGCCCGGGTAGCGGTGGGCTGGGCGAGCTCGAAGAGGTGCGCACGTTCGGTGTCATCTAGATGCAGGGCGCGGGCGACGGCCTCCAGAACGGATTCGGAGACGCCCTGGGTGCGGCCCCGCTCCAGGCGGATGTAGTAGTCGACGCTGACTCCGGCGAGCTGGGCGACTTCCTCGCGGCGCAGCCCCGGCACGCGGCGGACGCCGCCGTGCGGGGCGAGGCCGGCCTGTTCGGGGGTGATCCGGGCCCGGCGGGTGCGCAGGAACTCACGGATCTCGCTGCTGCGGTCCATGGGTCCACGGTACGGCGGTACCTGGCAGGTCAGCGTGCTGAAGGGGGTACTGGCAGACCCCCGGAAGAGCGGTGCCCTTCATGGCGCTCCCCGGGACGTTCGCGGGTGGTTGCCTGGAGAGAGCGGGCCCGGTGCACGGCACTGATCCTTCGAGAAGTCGCCGTGCCGGTCGTAGGAGATCGTCGCTGCCGCTGCCCGCCGTTCTGCCCTTAGTACGTCTGGAGATGAGGACCCCCATGGCTCCAAAACTGACCGGCACGGTCGCGGTCGTCACCGGCGCGAGCAGCGGCATCGGTGCCGCCACCGCCCGCGAGCTCGCCGAGCAGGGCGCCTCGGTGGCGCTGGTGGCCCGCCGCAAGGACCGCCTGGAAGCCCTCGCTGCCGAGATCGAGCAGGCCGGTGGCACGGCACTGGTGGTGGCAGCGGACATCACCGACCGTGTCCAGGCCGAGGGCGCCGTACAGCAGGTCATCGAGCGGCTCGGACGGCTGGACACCCTGGTCAACAACGCCGGCCTGATGCTTCTGGGCCCCGTCGAAGGCGCGGACGCCGAGGAGTGGGACCGCATGATCGCCGTCAACGTCCAGGGCCTGCTCTACATCACCCGGGCCGCCCTGCCACACCTGCTGAAGGCCGCCGAACAGGACCCGCGCCAGGTCGCCGACATCGTCAACATCGGCTCGTATGCCGGCCGCGTGGCGAGCAAGGGCTTCGGCGTGTACAACGCCACCAAGTTCGGCGTCCACGCCTTCACCGAGTCCCTGCGCCAGGAAATCACCCAGCGCCACGTACGCGTCGGTGTCCTCGAGCCGGGCGCCGTGGAGAGCGAACTGGGCACGCACAACAAGCCCGAGATCCGCGACGAGGTGATCAACCCCTTCTTCGAGGGAACCGAGGTCCTCGCCCCCGAGGACATCGCCGACGGCGTCGCCTACATGGTCACCCGTCCCCGCCACGCCGCCGTCGGCGAGCTGTGGATCATGCCCACCGAGCAAGCCTGAGCACCTCCATCGCCCGGCCTCCCCGGCCAAGGCAACCCATCAACCACCCCCATCCACCCGGGCCGCATACGGCCCCGGAAAGGAACCCGTCATGAGCAAGGTCATCTTCGTCACCGGTGCCGGACGCGGCCTGGGTACCGACATCGCCCGCCAGGCCCTCGCCACCGGCCACCAGGTCGTCGCCACCGGCCGCCGCCCCGAGGAGGTCGAGAAGACCCTGGGCGGCCCGCAGGACAACCTGCTCGCCACCAAGCTGGACGTCACCAGCCTCGAGGACGCACAGGCCGCCGCGCAGGCCGCGGTCGACCGGTTCGGCCGCATCGACATCCTGATCAACAACGCCGGGAACTTCTACGCCGGCTTCTTCGAGGAGATCTCCCCGGAGCACATGCACCGGCAGATCGAGACCAACCTCTACGGGCCCATGAACGTCACCCGCGCTGTCCTGCCCGTCATGCGCGCTCAGCGCGACGGCCACATCATCACCCTGTCCTCGATCGCCGGCCTGGTCGGCTCGGAGTTCAATTCCGCCTACGCCGCCTCCAAGTTCGGCGTCGAGGGCTGGATGGAAGCCCTGCACCACGACATCAAGCCCTACAACATCCGCACCACGATCGTGGAGCCCGGCTTCTTCCGCACCGAGCTGCTCGTGGACGCCTCCACCACCTGGCCCGAGCCGACCATCGACGACTACGCCGAGCGCACCACCGCCACGGTCGAAGCCTGGAAGAGCATCAACGGACAGCAACCCGGCGACCCCGCCAAGCTCGCCCACGCCCTGCTGACCCTCGCCGACCAGATCGAGCCGCCGCTGCGCTTCCTCGCCGGCACCGACGCCATCGAAGGCGCCACGGCCAAGGCCAAGGAACTCCTCGCCCAGGCCGAAGCCTCCCGCGAACTGGGCGGCAACCTGGCACACGAAGAAGCTGCCTGAGCGGCAGCACCACCAGCGTCTGACCTTCCCGCCCGGGATCTCGTGGCTCTCGGCGCGGAGCTGGTCGACGGCCGCGTCAAGGCGGCGGGTCGTCCACAGCACGACGGCGTTGAGGGCCAGACCGAACCCGCCGGACTGGCCCTCCGTCCCGTCCCGGCCGAGATGCACACCTGAGTGCGCCCGTGAGGCCACTACCTTGGCGATCGCACCAGACGATGGTCGACAGGCATGTCTCTTCAGCGCGTTGGCCGGTTGATCGGATGTGCCTGTCCAATTAGTGATCAGTCATACGATGTGGAGCCGGATACGGAGCCAACGCCGACCCGTTGTGCAGCACTGGCGCTGGCGCCTCAGCAGCGTCGACGTCCTCCGCGATGGCGGCGGACACAGAGAGCTGGGGATCCTGGACGGTCTCACCCCACTGCGCCATCGCGTCCAGCACCGTGCGCAGCTGCTGCCCGAGCGGCGTGAGCTCGTATTCGACGCGCGGCGGTACCTCGGCGTGGACGGAACGGGTCACAATCCCGTAGGCCTCGAACCTTCGCAGACGGCTGGTCAGGGTGTGCGGACTGATCCCTGGAAGCGCGGCACGCAGTTCGGAGAAGCGGCGCTTGCCCGGCAGCAGCTCCCGCACTACCAGAGTCGCCCACGGCCCTTCCAGCACGGCCAGGAACCGGGCGACCCCGCATTCGGGAAGAGGCGGAATGTTCGTTGTCACATACCGGACACTACTCCAATAGTGCAGTTGATGTAACCGGTGCATCGTGTGCACTAATGATGTCATGAGCTACGTCATCCACGGCGCCGCGGGCGCCCAGGGCAGCCCCCTCCTCTCCCTCCTGAAGACCGCTGGCAAGCCTGTCGTGGCGGTGGGCCGCAAGCCCGGTACCCACCCGGACGGCACCCCGGTCGTCGCGGCCGGCTACACCTCCGTCCAGCAGCTGGCGAGCGTCTACGCGGGTGCCGACGGCGTCTTCGTGCATCTGCCTGTTGTCTCGGAGGAGGACCGACTGGCCTACGCGCGCAACATCGTTGCCGCCCTCTCCCAGGCGAGGCCCCGCCGGGTGGTGGTCTCCACCAGCGGCGCCATCATCGACAGCTCCCACCCCCAGCTCCAGGCCCCGGACGACTCCGCCGTCCAAACACTCGTACGCGGCCTGGAGGAGACCGGTCTGTCGCACGCGGTGATCGCTCCACGGCTCTTCCTGGAGAACCTGCTTTTGCCGCCGATCCTCGACGTCGTGCGCATCAAGGGAGTGCTGCGCTACCCGCCGGCCGCGGACTTCCCGGTCTCCTGGTCGTCGCACCTGGACAACGCCGACGTCGCCGCCGCCCTGTTCGACCGGCCCGACATCACCGGCACGATCGCCGTGGGTCAGCACCCCGGGATCACGGGCCCCGACCTCGCACGGGCCTTCACCGACCACCTCGGCCGACGCGTGTCCTACGAACCGCTCTCGCCTGAGGCGTTCGGCCACCTGCTCGTCCCCTTGATCGGAGACGCGGGAGCGGCCGCGGTCACCGCACTGTACGAGCGCCTCGCCACCGTGCCGGACAACACCATCAGCGCGCACAACAGCGCCCAGCAGCTTCTGGGTCTGCAGCCGCGCACCACTGGTCAGTGGCTCACGCAGATCGGCCTGTAGCCGATCGCCCGTCCGCAACGAGGGAAAGAACATGACACCGGCGGTTGTGCACGAACGCTTCGCCCAGTACCTCAAGGACCGGGACCTCGACGGACTGGGTTGCCTGTTCGACGAACACGCCATGTTCGCACCGGGAGCGGGACAGGAACCTGTCTACGGCAGTCGGTGACGCGGTCACGATCCGGTGTGGCCCGTGCGCAGTTGGCTGCTGAGCGTGAGCAGGTCTTCGACGTGGCCTTGTGCGGTGAAGGCTCCGCTGCCGGCGGTGAACAGGTCGGTGCCGACGAAGTCCACGCGGGCACCGACTGCTGGGCGCCGAGGAATGCGGCTCCGGTGTGGATGCCATGGGCCCGTACGCGTTCCGGGTCGAATGGACGGGCGTCCACGGCAGCGTAGAAGGAGCGGGCCGGTGCGCCGACGGCGCTGGGTGAGGTGTCGTCGGTGTGCGGGTCCGGCTGGGTGATGGGCCGGACTGGGGTGGGCCAGTGCAGCGGGGCTCCGGCGGCGTCGAAGGCCTGCTGGGCGTGGCTGCGGTCTTCGGTGTAGTGCGCCTAGCCCTCGGCGTGCACAGGCATTACGAAGGTGTCGCCGAGCAGGCGGCGAGCCTCGACGGCCTGAGCCGCCGTCAGCGACAGCCGTACGTCACCGAGTTCCTCGAAGCCGGCCACGCCCAGGTGCAGCAGCGGCCACGGCGATGCGGTGCCGGTCGGCCAGGGCGCTCATCGCGACCAGGTCGACGGGGGGCGACTCGGACAACCGCACCTACCGGATCCCTTCCAGATCTTCGGGCACGGCAGCGGGCAGGTCCGCGTGTACGTCCTCGACCCGGACGGCGGCCGGGCGAGATGCCGTCACTGGCTGCTCTGTGGGCCGGAGGGCTGGAGGAGCTGGTCGACTGGTGCGTAGTCGTCGGTGAGCGGCCTGGCATCGCCCGTCCAGGAGGCGAGGTCGTCGCCGGCGGCGATCTTCCAGCCGGTTTGCCGGGCGTCCAGCGCCTTTTGGAGCGCCGGCAGGTCGACGGGGCGGTTGGAGGCGAGCACCACCACATTGCCGCCCTCGGCGGTGGCGGTCGGGTCGAGGCCGATGTCCGAGGGTTCGCCGACCAGGGCGACGTGCTGGAAAGTCGAGCTGAGGGTGGCCACTTCGGCACGCGCGAACGCCATACGACCGTGATCGATGAGGTTGACGACGTACAGGCCGTCCTCGCTGAGCACCCGCCGTACGTCAGTCATCGCTTCCACCGTGGTGAGGTGCCACGGCACGCTGACGCCCCCGAAGGCGTCGCCGACGACGAGATCACGACTGCCGTCGTCCAGTCGCCGCAGACCGAGTCGGCCGTCCTCGACGCGTACGTCGACACCGGCTCCCGGTGTCAGACCGAGGCGGTCGCGGTTGATACGTACCACTCCGCTGTCGATCTCGGATACGAGACTGCGCGTCCCGGGCCGTGTGGCCGCGAGGTAACGGGGAAAGGTGAGCCCGCCGCCGCCGAGGTGATGGGCAGTGAGCGACTCACCTGCGGGAAAGCCGGCATCGACGACCGACGCGATGGCGCGAACATACGCGAACTTCAGGAAGGTCGGGTCGTCCAGGTCGACGTAGGAGTGCCGCAGACCGTCCAGAACGAGCGTGCGACCGCCGCCTCGGTCGGGGTCCGCGACGACCCGTGCGCAGTGGTACTTGGTCTCCGTGTCACAGTCACCGGGCGCGACCACGGCGGCGAGCCCGCCGGCAACCACCACGAGTGTCAGGGCGGGGGTGCCGCTCCACCCGCGCGTTCGCCGCTCGACCAGTGCCGAGCCGGCCACCAGCAGCGTTCCGAGGCCGATCAGTATGCCGCTCACCGGCAACCGCGATACGAGGACGAAGCCGGTGAGGACCGTGCCGACAATGGCGCCCACAGTGCCGACGCCGGACAGTCGGCCGACCACCGTTCCGGTCTCGGCAAGGCTGGTGAGACGCAACTTGGTGACGATCGGCGTCACCGCGGACAGCAGCGCGCCCGGCACGAGGATGGTCAGCGACGCGATCAGCAAGAGCATCACCGGCCCCCACTCCGCGGTGGTGCGCAGCACGGCGGGCGTGAGTGCCACGACCGCTCCCGAGATTCCGAGCGAAGGGCCCAGAAGCCGTCGCGGATCGACCAGGTCGGCGATACGCCCACCCAGCCAGGAGCCGAAGGCGATAGCGGTGAGAGCGATGCCGATCACCATGGTGCTGGTCTCGAGGGTGAGCCCGAGGTAGGGCGCCAGCAACCGCAGAGCCACGATCTCGACCACCAGGACCGCGGCAGAGGACGCGAACACGAGCATGACAGCGGTACGGGAACCCAGGCCGTGGTTGCCAGACGTGCCTTCGGCGTCGGGCGGGGAAGACGATCCGGTCACAGGCGACATTCTCACATGCGGGCAACTCAGCAGTTCAGGGGCGGCAGATCGGCGTGGAAGCGGCGCTCCCCCATCAAGGATGGCAGCGTGACGAGTCCTGGTGCCACCACCGGCACGGCGGCCACCACCGCAGACCCCACACCGCGGGCGGGACCTGAACGCCTCATTCCACGCCCCGTCAGGGCACTGACGCACCCGGCCAGGAAGGCCGGGTGCGTCTCGTCTATCCGGACCGGGCCTGTCACTCTTCGCGGCGAGCCGGCCGATCTGGCGTGGGGCATGAGCCTGCAGAGCTGGCAGGCTCCCTGGCACGGGAAGCTGGCGGTGATGACGGGCGGCGTACGGAGGGGCGTGCTGTTCACGGAGCACGTCAGCGGCGCCAGCGGCGCCAGCGATGAACAGCGAAGTGCAGGCCACGGGCGTCGCGAACGGCTGTTGCGGGAAGCGCCGACCGAGCGCGCCTGAAGTGCCCGCTGGCCATGACGGCTTGCGCAGGCGATGCCGTCCGGGCCCGGTACTGGACCGTGCGCCCACCACCAGCCCGCGCCACCCGCGAGCCGAAGCTCCGCGCGACGACATCGCCGGCCCTGGCCGTCGGCGTCGCCCGAGGCATCTACGGGATCGGGGCGGCTCCCTGCTCGGCCCAATCCTCGTCGGCCGCGGAGCTCCAGTGGCCATCGTCGCGCCCACCGCTCTGGTCTCCACATTCGTGACGTCCGTGGTCGGCGCAATCACCTACGCGCTGCTCTCTCTTGGCCGCCACCGGCGACGTTGCTCCCGATCGGCCGCTGGGCTTGCCCTGCGGGCTCCGGGGCCTGGTCGGCGGCTACGTCGGCGCCCGTGTCCAGCCGCTTCTACCAGAGACCGCGCTTCATCTCCTGCGCGCCACCCTCGCCACAAGCATCAGCGCCCTCTACGCGGTCCAAATCCTGCACTGATCGAGCCCGGCGCTCAGCCCATGCGGCAAGACCGCTGTCGAAACTCGTTCTGGCACAGATCTTGGGGAGCAGTTGCGGAGGGTCACTGAAGCAGGACCGGCTTGAGGAGTAGTTCCGCTGATGCTGGCTGCGCAGGCATCAATTCCCGAAAGTCGCCTCAAGCGCATTGTGTAATTCACCGTAGGTATCTACGAGTTGTCGGAGTGTGGCTGCCGCCGCTTGCGTCTCACCCGCAACAAGGTTGTATTGCACGCTTCCCAGCAGCCGGGCTTGGAAGCCGGCGACCTCGGCGGCATTACGCGCACCCACCCGGTCCAGCCACAGTGACGCATCGGCAAGGCGACGGGTGCCGACCCGGACGGCGAAGCCAGCCAGATGACCGTGAGTACGGTCGTCCAGCCCAGTCAGTATCTGGGCAGCGAGACGTTCGACCGCAGCACCTTGGCCCAAGGCGCCGGGTGGGGTCTGGCATTCGTCTTGTTGGCCACCAGCAAGCCATCGTTGCGCTGTCGGGGGCGAATTCCGCAGCGCGGCAAGGACATCGACGTGACGCACGCGCCGGAAATCGCTGCGCATAGTGAAGGGGCCTGCACACTCCACCAGCTGGCTGCTCCATGCAGCAGCAAATGCGCCGATGGGCAACGTAGCGAAAGGAAAGCCGTCGGGATCGTGGAAGAGGACCTGCTCATCGTCCACCGCGAGGACCACGACCCAGTGGTCACAGCCATTGGGCTCCCCCGCGGACCATGGCTGGTGCAGAAGCAACCCGACATCGACCGGGCCGGCCAGCACTGGTCCCGACTTGCTGGCTTGCCGGAGACGGTCAATGGCCTCCGTCGCCTCGCCGCCGCTGGTGCGCCGACATGTCCAGCCGAGCAGATCGATGGCCTGGTCCAGCCCGAGGTCGGGATCCACCCGTAGGGATCGAAGTGGGGCAGTTCACCCTCGGTCAACTGGGCAGTACGGAGATCCGGTCAATACCTCAATTGCCGACGGCGCAGGCGCGTCGATCCCCAGGACCATCGCCAGCGAGTTGGAATAGCAATAGGGGGACGAACCGCTGAATGCAGGTGTCATGCACAAACCCTTGCATTTTCAATTTTCCGTGGCAAGACAGGTCCCCTCACAGAGGCGGCCGTCCCGGGGACGTCAACAGCTCGATACGGCACAGTTCTTGGAGGAGCGGCCATGCATGGTCACTGAAGCAGGATCAACTTTCGGAGTAGTTCGAATCCGGCTCGTCCGTAGAGTTGGCTATTGATCTTTTTGATGCGGTTCACGGCCTCCTCCGTACCGCCGGAGCTCCAGTGGAGGGTGAGGCCGGCGGTCAACCCGTCGAGGTCTCGGAGCAGGTGGAGTGCGAAGCCTGTCAGGCCAGGCAATCGCCGCTCCAGCTAGGGGTCCAACCGGCTGGGCGGGAGCGGTTCTCTCGGAGGGTGTCTTGCCAGTCGGCGGCGCGTGCGAAGCGCAGCACGGTGTTGAGGCAGATGCCGGGCGGTCGCCCTGCACGAGCAGCCCTGGGCGAGCAGTTCGTGGACCATGGTGTGCGCGGCTTTCTTGCGCTGGGCCCGGCGGCCGTCAGGGGCCGGTTCGAGGCGCGCACCCGAAGTGCAGTTGGACGTCTTAACGTCACTTTTAGTACGCGGCGTTGGTGCACTCAGGCACTCGCGGTGGGCAGCGAGACCAGTCTCAACGGCCCGGCCGATGCCTTGCCACAGATGAAACCGGTCGGCGACCTGGATCACGGTGGGAGCGCCGAGCCGTGCGCCTTCGGCCAAGGCGCCCGCCCGGTCCCGACAGATGATCTCCACACCCGGGTGAGTGGCCCACACGCGGCCAGCGGCCCGGAGTCGCGCGTCGGGAGTACGTCGACCACGCGATGGGCCTCCCCGCAGGACCCGCGGCGGGTCGCGAAATCGCTCACGCCGAGCACGCGCGGTGTGTTGAGCTGCGGGTCGGGCAGCGCCATGACCCTTCGCAGCAAGGTCATCCGTCCGACCTTTAAGCCCAGTTGGGCGGACAGTCGGGCGCCGGCCCATCCCCAGCGAGTGCAAGCCACCAGCGAGTCCCAGAACTTTGTGTCGGCCTGCATGAACAGCACCGTCACCAACCACGGCCAGCTCCGACCGGGGGGGGACAGCGCCAGACCTGATGGCGCGTCAAACCCGTCCGCCGGGCGGCGGCCCCGCACCGCCGCCTCGCACGGTCGGCTCCGCTCCTCCTCGCGCCCGGAGCGGGGAGCCACCGGGGGAACCGCGCCCTGGTTACTCGGATGGGTTTCTCGGATCAGTTCGCCGACCTTCGGGTTGAATAGGGAGCGGGCCACGCCGGCCCTGTGCCACCCGCTGGACGAGGCCGTGTTCCATCGATCGCGCTCCCCTACCGGGGCTCTTCCGGTGCCTCACCCGGCATGCGCCGTTGCACCGCTGCTTCCAGCTGCTGGCCCACAGGTCCCGGCAGTGGCTGCCCCAACGCCCAGGCGAGTACGGATTCCGCGACCGAGTGCAGCTTGATGTTCGTGTGCTGGGAGACTTCGCCCAGCATCTCGAAGGCGGCGGCCGTCGAAATGCCGTGAGCCGCGATGAGAACACCGATGGCCCGGTCGACCGTGGCGTGGGAGCCGACCGCACGCGGGATGTCTTCGTCGACTCCCTCCTGCCGGTTTCTCCTGAGCAAGCCGGGGTTGCCCCGGCCCTCGCGTTCGGGGCCGTGCCAGTCCAGGCACAGGACGGTGGCGTCGTCTCTCGGCTGACGGCCGCCGTAGGCGTCGGCGACCGCGCCGACCAGGGTGCGCACGACCTCGCGGGGGTGCTCGGCGGCGGTCTCGCACATGAGGCGGGGCAGGTCGACCGTCTCGGCCTGACGTTCCTGCATGCCGTCGGTGTAGAGCACGAGGCGGTCGCCGGGGCGCAGATCCAGGTCCTGCACCTGGTAAGGGCCCTGCCCGACAACGCCGAAGGGCAGGTTCACGGTTAGGGGCAGTTCCTCGACCTTGCCGTCGCGCAGTCGCAGCGGCCACAGGTGGCCGGCGTTGACGAGCTGTGCGCTGGTCCCGTCCAGGGCGATGCGCAGTAGCTGGCCGGTGGCGAAGGTACGGCGGCCGTGGTCGAGGAGGGCCTGGTGGGTCTGGCGGGCCTGTTCGGCAAGGCCGGTGCCGGCGCGGCGGGCGCCGCGGGAGGCGTTGACCAACAGGGTGGCCATGAGGGCGGCGTCGACGTCGTGCCCCATGGCGTCGGTGATGGACAAGTGCAGGGTGTTCTGGTCGAGGGAGTAGTCGTAGGTGTCACCGGCGATGTCGGAGGCCGGGACCAGGGCGCCGGCGAGGGCGAACTCGGCGGCCTCGCAGGAGGCGGCCGAGGGCAGCAGCTGGCGCTGGATCTCCGCGGCCAGGCTGACCGATGCGGTGCGGTTGCCCCAGTGGTAGAGGTCGGTGAATCGGCGGTCGGTGACGATGATGTACGCCAGCGCGTGCGCAGCCTCCTCCACCTGCTCCAGCACATCCTCCGTCACTTCGGTGAGGAACAACTCCAACACACCAATGGCGTCACCCCGGTTGGTGACAGGGGCCAGCACCCGCTGCCCCTGCCCGTCCTCCGGCGCCCGCACCACCTTCTGGGTATGCAAAACCTCGTCGTAGACACTGCTGTCAGCGAGCGGAACGTGCTCGGTGCGGTGCTCCTGCTGCGCGTTCGACTTGTCGCTGACCCGCAGCAGGCGCCGGCCCACCACGTCTACGAACAGGAACGACACGTACCGCGCGCCGAACCGCTCCCGCAGATTGCGCGCCACGACATCGAGGGAGTCCACCGGCGCGGCATCCTCCGCCGCCGCCAGCACATCCGCCAGACCCATCCGATCGCGCAACACATCAGCCTCCCTTGGTTACGGATCCTCCTTCCCACCGACACGACAAGCACCGCCCCTGTTTCAACACAGGGATGCGGTGACGACTCTTCGGTGCGGGCGAACAGGCGGAAGATCGTCCTCTGGCGGGCCTTGGCCCCGCAACAAGGGCCAGAACCGAGCGCTCCGCATCCGGCCTGCTGTTACTCACTTTCGCGTGACAGTGCGATCGCCTCCGGGAGGGTGGCGCGCCGAGGCGAACAGACGCCGTACCCCAACCCGCGTGGACAGGTTGTGTATACGGCCAGCCGGTCGCCATCGCGCACCACACCAACGCCGAATGGGAGGGCCGCCCAGGAACCCGGGCCCAAAACTTAGAGTGTCCTCACGACCCAGGAAACATGATCGGCCAGCTGCCAGATTCAACCGCGGCAAGCCCGGCGTACGGCTGCGCTGCTTCCTGGTCCTACGCCAAGAGCCTGACGCGTAGGTGCGCTGGGAGCGCTGGACCCGTGCCCCGGTGTAGCGCGGCCTGGTCGTCGGCGTCGGCGTCGGCGTCGCACGGGACAGTACCGACCGCAGGCGAATCCCGCGCGGGCTTTGCGCTCGCCAGGCTCTCCCCAGCGAGTTCGTCCGTTCGGTGTTCGGTGACCCCCAGCTGGGTGCTCCGCTCACGTCTGCTCTTGCGCTCACACTCGCCAGCTGACCTGTTCCTGAATGGGCGGGAGATCTCCCGGCCAGGAGCGGGGGGCGGACGAGAGGGCTGCTTCCCGACCGGGAACCGCGCCGCGCGCGTGCCACAGCACGGGCTCGCTACGAAAAGTGACGACCTGCGGTCAACATCACGCACGGGCGGTATAGATGGATGTTCTTCGTTCTTCGTCCTCTTGGAGCGATGTACGACACCGCGGCGGGACGATGAAGGTCCTGATCTTGGGAAGACGGTGGAAGTGATCTTCCATTGGTCCCATGAGGAGGGGCATGTCGTGACCGCACCTGCGTTTCGTAAATCGGCTGCGAACCGGCGGCACAAGTTCGACCTTCGCTCGACCACCCTGTTCTTCGTCTTCCTCGCTGTGGTGGTGAGCGTCGTCGGATTCGCCGTGCGCATGATGGCCGGCACTCTCGAGCGGCGCCCCGCCTGGGTGTGCGTCCTGGTCGTCGTGGGCGTGGCAAGTCTCGTGGGCCTGCGGCACCGGTTGCACGTGGCGAGGGCGGCCCGCCGAGCCGCATCAGCGCTCGACGAGGCGGCAAGGGAGACGGCCGATGAACTGGAGGCTCTTGCGATTCCGTCTCAGCGCCCAGCTGCTGAGGTCGCCGTCGGTTACGACGACTTGACGCCCGAGGAGTTCGAGGAGGCGATCGCCGCCCTCTGTGAACGCGACGGCTGTTCTACCGTCGAGGTTGTGGGAGGGGCGGGGGACCTGGGCGCCGATGTGGTGGCCGTGACGGCCGACGGGCGCCGGATCGTCATCCAGTGCAAGCACTACGGCGACTCACACCGGGTCGGCTCTCAGGATCTCCAGCGTTTCGGCGGCACGTGCTTCACCGTCCACGAGGCCGATGTCGCCGTGCTGGTCACCACAAGCGACTTCACCACGCCAGCGGTGGAGTACGCCGACCAGTGCGGCATCGTGTGCGTGGATCGGGCCTCCCTCCAGGCGTGGACGGACGGCACCGGTCCCAAGCCCTGGGGCCTCGCCCCGGAAGGCTGGGCAGCGGGGTGGGAAAGGCAGGTGCCGAATCGTGAGTGGTCCTGAGCGCAGCGATCGCCCGATCCATGTAGCGCCGTCGCACGGCGACGGACATTTCTTTCGGTGCGCGGCAGAGTTCCGGTTCAGGCGTTGCGCCCATCGTGGGCGTCCAGCACCGCGACCGTGACGTACGACGCGGCGGGCTCGCCAGGAAGGCGATCGCCGCGGCGATTTCGTCGGGGTGCCCCATGCCTTGCAGGGACAGCTAGCTGAAAAGAGCGTTGAGGGTCTCGGGGTGCGGCCCTTCCACGCCGTCGGCCCGAGGTCCCGTGCGACCCCCATGGTGTGCGTCTCGATCCCCGACTTGGTCGCCGAGTAGTCGGCAAGGCCCGGACACCGACCCGGGAGCCCAGTCCGGAAGTCACCGTAATGATGCGGCCGCCCGCGCGCAGCGCTCGGGAGGCGGCCCGGATGACGGCGATCACGCCGAGGTAGTTGGTGGGATGCATCCGGTCCAGTGCGGCGGTCGGCGTCTAGGTCGTCCGCCGCGCGGCCCTGCTCCACCGAGATCGCCGCGTTGTTGACGAGGATGTCCAGGCCGCCGAAGTGCGCGACCACGTCGTCAATCAGCGCCGACGCTCAACTCATGTCTGCCTGGGCGGACTTGAAGGCGATGACCTTCGCTCCCTTGAGACGCACGTGGTCGATGACGACCTGGGCCTGCTTCTCGGAGCTGACATGGGTGAAGGCGACGTTGGCGCCCTGCTCGGCCAGCAGTCGTACAGTCATGGCTCCCAGTCCGCGCCCCCGGTGACCAGGCGATCTTGCCCGTGAGTGCCTGTCTCGTCCACCCACCCACAAACAATCGCTGACCAGCCCCGCGCCACCCCACCCCACCCCAGAACATCACCACAGACCCTCACCACCACCGACCCCGACGTTGATGTCCCAGGTGATCAGCTCTTTCGCGTCAGCCTGGGCATGGAGCTCGGTGAAGATCCGATGCCAGGTGCCGTCCCGCTGCCAGCGGCGGAACACGGCGTACGCCCGGCCCCACGGGCCGTACTCGGCGGGGAGGTCCCGCCAAGGGACGCCGGTACGGACCCGGAACCCGACCCGGCACCGTATGCCGTCGATCAGCTGCCGCATGGCCCACGTCGGCGGTCGTCCGGGATTCTTTCCTTCGGCAACGGCGGTTCCAGCACCGCCCATTGCGCGTCCGTCAGATCTCCCCGTGCCACGTACCAAGATCATTCCAAGTTCATCACTTGCCGATATGCAGTGCCTCTTTGAGGAAGACGCTGGCGTAGTTCGGCGTGCCCTGGGCGGTGATCACCTCGATGCAGGCGCGCACGTGTCGGTCGTCCACGGCCTCGCGCAGTAGCACGTCGGCTAAATCGGTGCGAGAGGTGAACATGCCGGGCAGCCGCTGTGGTGCGACGGCGATGCGGTAGTCGGTGACGGTCGTTGCGTCGAACAGTCCTGACGGACGGACGATCGTCCAGTCGAGATCGGTGGCCCGCACGATCTCCTCCATGCGGCGTGCGTCCTCGTACAGAGGGCGCCCCATGGCCAGCAGGATCGGCCCGATCACCTTACGGAAGAAGAACTTCTCTTCTGGCGGGAGCTCGGGGTGTACGCCGATCGAGGTCACGCACACCAGTCGCCGCAGGCCGTGTCGGCCCATCGCCGCCATGATGTTGCGCGCGCTCTGGGAAAAGATCGTGACCGGCTCCCGGGTGTACGGGATGCCGACGGTCGAGATGACGCGATCGTGTCCGGCCACCACCTCGTCCACCGCTGCCGCGTCCAGGGCGTCCGCGCCCGCCACCCGCAGCCGTTGCTCTTCGATCGGGAAGGCATGGGGCCGCCTGGTCACGGCGGTCACGGTGTG
Source organism: Streptomyces sp. NPDC044719 (assembly GCF_056433405.1). NCBI lineage: Bacteria > Bacillati > Actinomycetota > Actinomycetes > Kitasatosporales > Streptomycetaceae > Streptomyces > Streptomyces sp. NPDC044719. The sequence continues at coordinate 903,621 of NZ_JBWKHE010000002.1, read as the reverse complement.
CCCCTCGGCGAGTGCACGCTGCGTGACGAGTCGTCCAGTGGGGCCGTTCGCCCCGAAGATGACGAGCTTCATGCGTTTCTCCCTCACAGTCGCCCGTTGATAGGGTCGAGAACAGCGATCCAAACACTGGAACGCTGTTCTAGTTGGGAGCATACATGTCGGATCTACCGGGGGTCGTCCGGCTCCGGGATCGGCGCGAGGCGCTCACACTGCGCACGATCCTCACCGCCGCGCGCAGGCTGTTCGCAACACATGGCTACGCCCGCACGCCGATCCGCTCGATCGCGAAGGAAGCCGGCGTCGCACCCCAGACCATCTACGCGCACTTCGGTTCAAAGGCCGGAGTCCTCACCGGGCTGGTCGATCTGATGGACGAGGAGGCTGGTCTCCCGGAACTGATGGCCGAGGCGGCAGAGATGACAGACCCCGTCGAGCTGCTTGGGCTGTTGGCCAGGGCCAGCCGCCAGGTCCGGGAACGTTGTGGCGACCTCGTCACCATGCTGACCTCCGGTGCCGCGGTCGCCCCAGAAATCGCTGTCACGCAAGCAGAAGGGGCACGACGAAACAGGCTCGGTGTCGAGATGGTCATCGAGCGCGTCCGCGGAACCGGGCGTGGCGTCGATCCGAAGGCTGAGGACATCGCCGTCGCCTTGATGAGCTCCGGGGTGTACGACAGCCTCGTCGTGGGCTCCGGCTGGTCTCTCGATGACTACGAAGCATGGCTCAAGAGCACCCTCGTTGCCGCACTGCTGGGTGACGAGCCGAAGTGAAACAAGACAGGGCCGAAGTGAGCTCAGCACCCAACCGTGGTCGCCCGGTTGACCGGCTCCGGATTGGGCTGCCCGACTTGGCCACGATGCACCGATGCCTCGTTGGTCGCTACTCCCGAGATGGGCGTTCATGGCTACATCGAGTTCGGTAACCGCCTGATCGGCGTCGTCCTCGAGCTGGCGGCCGTCGCGCTGGTCGCCGCGACGATCCAAGCCCGGCCCGCTCCTCCGAAATCATGCTTTGGCTGACCGGGTGCAGGTGCTGGCGCTGGTGGTGCCGGCGCAGGCGTTGATCGGGGGGATCCTGGTACTTACCGATCTCAATCCCTACGTGCGGGCTCTGCACTTCCTGGTCTTGTTCCCGATCCTGCTCGCCGCCGCCGCGTTGCTGCGCTGCACACAGGACGGCATCGGCCCACGGACAGCGACAGTTCGCCGCCAACTACGACTGCTCACCGGTGGACTGTTGGCCACCGCCACGTCGAAAGAGCACAACGTGGCGGCCTACACCCGGATGGCATGGCACGCGCTGCTGATCGTCCTGGTCATATGGCAACACACTGCGCAGCCCTACCGCACCGGCGACGGCATACGCCTTGACGTGCTCGACCCGGGCCCGTGGTCAAGCTGGATCTGGCCTATCCTCGCCGGACTCGCCGGACTCGCCGGCCTCGTGACGCTCGACGCGATCCGAGCGGTGCGGGTGTGGACACGATCGCTGGCGGTCTGGAACCTCGCCGCCGAGGCGGCCCTCACGCTCCCGCTGGCACGGGTCCTGCATCGGCAGGAGTTCTTCAACCCGGCCTTCCTGTCGGATGTCAACGGCGGCTGGCAGACCCCAGACTCCTTCTACACGGTAGTAACAGTGGTGGTCCTGGCCGTGGGTGCGGGCAATGGCGTGAAGCGATTCCGAGCGGTGCGGAGCTAGTCATCATCCATCAGCCCGACCGCACCCAGTTAGTACTCCGTCCCGCCGACGGCTTCACCGGCCAGGGCAAGATCTCCCCCACCGTGAACGCACGACGAACGCGCCGTCGGGAACTGCGGGACGTCCTGGCTGCCTGAAGTCGAACGATCCCGGTCGGGCCGAAGGGGCCGGTAGAGGCCGGCGTTGGGCTGAAGGACGGTTGGCGCTCGCCTTCGTCAGCCGGCCAGCTTGTTGAACTTGCGGATCTGCTGGTCGAACGCCCGGGCGGGAGCGATGCGGCGTAGCAGACTGATGCGCCGGGCGAACGGCCCGGCTGTGGTGCGCAGCCGCGGCTTGCGTGCGGTGGCCGCCGTGACGATGGCCTGGGCGACAACGGCGGGGGCGTCGCCGCCCGTGACCACCTCGGCGACCACCTGGTCGACGATGCGCCGCTGTTTCGCGTAGACCGGCAGCGGTGTGTCGGGCTGCACCAGGTTGCCCTCGAACGCGGTGTTGGTCCCGCCGGGCTCGACGAGCAGAACCCGCACGCCGTGCTCACGGACCTCGTGGTCCACGGACTCGGAATACCCCTCGACCGCGTGTTTGGACGCGATGTAGGCGGCCATGTAGGGCTGAGGAATGAACCCGTAGATCGACGACAGGTTGATGATGCGGCCACGGCCCTGGGAACGCATGTGGGGCAGGACGGCCTTCGTCATGCGGATGACACCGAAGACGTTGATGTCGAAGACGTGCTGATGCTGCGTCAGGGAACTTTCCTCGGTGGCGCCCGACGAGCCGATGCCGGCGTTGTTGACCAGGACGTCAATGCGGCCGAACCGATCGATGACTTGCTGGACCAGCGCGGCAACCGAGGCGTCACTGCTCACGTCGAGGTCAAGGAATGTCACACCGTCCCGGGGGGCGACCTTCGCGGTGTTCCGGCTGGTTCCGATCACGTCGAAACCCGCTTCGACGAGGGCGAGGGCAGCGGCCTCTCCGATGCCGGAGGACGCGCCTGTCACGAGTGCTACAGGTCGTTTCTTGACCATCATGAGCTCCTTAAATTTGATCATGTTCACAACGAATTGCGGCTTCCGCGGAGCCTGGTCGCCTCTCGGCTTCCGTCGACCTCCTGACGTTAACAGCATCTCCAGAGTATCTGTTTCTCGCCAAACTGCAACTTCGATGTTGCAGTTTTTGGCTGATGTGCAGCTCAGAGGTATCTTCTTTGGGCGGCAGGAGTCGATGACGGGAAGGAGACGCCATGGGACGAGCTCTGCGAGCTGACGCCGAACGCAGCGTGCGCGCGATTCTGGAGGCGGCCGAGAGGGTGCTCGCCGAGGATCCCGGCGCGCCGATGGAGCAGATCGCCGAGGCTGCGGGCCTGGCCAGGACGACGGTGCACCGGCGGTTCGCGAACCGGCAGGCCCTCATCGAGGCGCTGGCTGCTTCTGCGAAGCAGCAGCTCACCGACGCCATCGACGATGCCCACCTGGACACCGCTCCCCCACTGGTCGCGTTGCACCGCGCTACCGCGAACACGCTGCGGGTCAAGGGCGCCTGGCGGTTCACGCTCGGTAACCCCTTGGCGCAGAACGATGCCGCCAAGGATGTCTGGGCCGAGATCAACGCCCGGTCTCTCGCCTTTCTCGCCCGAGCCCAGCGCGAGGGGCTCCTCGATCCCGCGGCAGATTTGGAGTGGACACGACGGGTCTACTACGCCCTCATCGGCGAGGCCCTTCACGGGCCCGGCGCCCACGAGGACCCGGACGCACAGAATCCGGACGCGCTGGCCACGCGTATCGTTGACACGCTGCTGCACGGCGCGGGACGACGCGACTGAGCCGCATCCACCCAACGGAGCACGGGGGAAAGCGGTAGTCGGGAAGGGGTGCCGTCGGCGGGGCTGGCCAAGCCCGCATGCAGGATCGTGCCGCCGGGGGATCCCTCTGTCATGTGGGTGGAGACGCTGCAGGCTGTTGGCGCGCGGTGAACGCACCTCATCTCTTCGCCCTCGTCCGCGCCGGAGCGAGACTTCGAGCGCTGAGTACTCGGAGAGCGGACTGACGAGGCGGGTTCGTGGGGAGGCCGCTGGTGGTGCTGCAAGTGCGCGGCGTCGTAATGCCCGAGCGGGAGGAGCGATCCTTCTGGATCGATGGCGACCAGCTGAGGGCCGGGGCTGCCCCGGATGCCGACCTCGTCATTGACGGCGGCTGGCTGCTGCCCGGCCCAGCTGATGCACATACCCATTCCGGCACCGAAGACATCGAGACCCCGTTCAGCGACGAGACGCTTCGGCGGCACCTGACCGATCACCGAGACTCCGGAGTGCTGCTGGTACGCACGGCCGGGTCCGCAGCCCGGATCCCCGACTGGGTGGACGAGGACCCGGACATGCCGGTGCAAGGTCATCGGGGACTGGAGGCATGCCGAACCCGCACTGCCGCTGGACACCCTCACTGCTGTCGTCCAGGCCGTGCATACGATCGGCGGCCGAGTGGCCGCGCACTGCCAGACCAGCGAAGGCAGTCGCAACGCCGTCCTGGCCGGAGTCGACAGCCTGGAGCACGGCATAATGGGACGTGGTGATCTGACGATTGGCCAGTGGGAGCGGCTAAAGCCGCTGTTGCCGCAGGACATCAACCCGGGCCGTCCGCCGGTGTGGACGCGGCGGCAGCTGGTGGACAGCCGGGCCATGGGTTCTGGCTGACCCCGCGGAAGACCGGACCGGGTGCGGGCCGACAAGGCGTACGACTCCCACCGCAACCGGGCCTACCTGCGAAGACGCGGGATCAAGGCGACCATTCCAGTCCCGGCTGACCGCATTCCGCAACTGCCAGAAGCTCCGCTCCCGAGGCGGTCGGTCGCCGAAGTTCGACAAGACCGACCACCGCGAGTGCCACGCAGTCCTCAACGTGTGGCCATGACCAGCGGATTTACCGTCGGCCTCAGTCTGTGGGTGCCGGCACGGCGCAGGCGTCGGCGATAGCCCGCGTGTCCCAGTAGAACGGACGCACCTCGGTGATCCGCCCGTCCCTGACCGTGATCGCTTGCAGGATCGGGAAGCTGAGTTCACGCCCGGTCGCACGAGCGCGAGCACGAACCTTTGTGAGCACGACTGCGGTCTCACCGGTGGCAAGAAACTCCTGCTCCACCATGTCGAACGAGTCCCACACCTCTCCCATCATGAGGAAGAACTGCGCCATGCCGTTGTGCCCACGCCAAGTACCTCCATAGGGCAGGGCAGTTGCTTGATGCAGCTCGACATCCGGCGCGAAGAAAGGGGCGAGCAGGTCGAACGAAGCCTCGCCAGGGCCTCCTGCCGCCAAGTACGCCGCCTCAGCCGCATACATGCCGGTGAGGACTGTCACTGAGTCCGTAGGGGATGACATCGTCATGTCGCCAGTGTGATCACCGCAGGAGGATCTTGCTGGCGGCAATCAGACATCGTCGTGCGGCACGGTCGCCTCGTAGCTAACGGCGAGCTTGTACCAGATGCAGCAGCCCTCTACGGACTTGTCGGTGCTCTGGGCGGCGCCGTTCTCGGAGCCGCCGCCACTATCGCAGTCCCCGTCTTAACGGGCCGACATGGCCAGCCCCAACATGAGCGTCAGCGACAACGCACCCGCGACGAGGCAGAGTTTCAGCAGCTGATGGACCTGCGGCGGGCCACCCGTGGCCTCGTGCTGATCCTCGACGACGCCCGCCCTTCCTTCACCAGTGGCGACTTTGACACCAGACCGTTCATGGAGGCGCTCGACGCCGCCGTGAAGGAGGCCCGCAGCGCTGCGGACGGCTGTGCGATCTACGGTCTGCACTTCGCACTCACGGTCAGGCGGTCGGGCGGCACCGGAGCATCCTGGTCGGCATCTGCTGGGGCGCATGGAGGAGCTGCGGGAGCCGACATCGCATCCCAAAGAGGCACGCCTGCGCCGGCGTCGGGGACATCGCCGGCACGTCGCACAGCGCGACAGGGACGCGCAGCGGCGTGTGAGAGGCTCCGAGCAATAAGGGTGTGTTGGTCACAGGCACTCGTTTCGGCGGCGGGACTGCCTAGTACTCGAGCCGTAGATCGCTGGTGCGACGTCCGACCGACCGCGTCTACGGGTGCGTGTCCGTGATCGCGATGACCTCGTCGAGGCGGTCCAGGACAGCCTGCAAGTCGTCGACCTTGGCCTGGATGCGGTCCCGCTCGGCGCGCAGCATGGCTCGTTGCTCGGCGTCGGTGTGCCCGGAGTCCCAGCACGGAAGGAGTTCCGTGATTCTTCGGCTGGTCAGGCCGGCGGCGAACATCTCCTGGAAGAAACGGACCAGGGTGACGGCGTCCTGCCGGTAGAGGCGCTGGCCGGATGGGCTGCGCTCCGCGATGAGCAACCCCTGCTGCTCGTAGTAGCGCACGGCGCGTACCGAGACGCCGGCACCACGCGCCACCTCGCCGATGCGGATCAGCCGCTCGCCCGCGGCCTCCGTGACGGTCATGGCGATTCCTCTCCCCCGGCCCTGATGATCAGCACTTGCCTCTGACGTTAGCGTCAGGTTTTAGCGTACGGGGCATGGACATCAACAACTCAGTCGCCCTTGTCACCGGAGCCAACCGCGGCCTGGGCCGCGCCTTCGCCCAGCGCCTGCTCGAACGGGGCGCCCGCAAGGTCTACGCGACGGCTCGCCGGCCCGAGACCGTGGACCTGCCCGGGGCCGAGGTGCTGCCCCTCGACATCGCCGACCCCGCATCCGTGCGGGCCGCGGCCGAGGCCGCCCCGGACGTCTCGCTGCTCATCAACAACGCGGGGATCAGTACGGGGACCGACCTGGTGACCGGCTCTCTGGACGCGGTACGGCACGAGCTGGAGACCAACATGTTCGGCCACCTGGGAATGATCCGGGAGTTCGCGCCGGCGCTCGCCAGGAACGGCGGGGGTGCGATCGTCAACGTCCTCTCCGCCATGTCATGGTTCGGGGGCAAGGGCGCCAATGCCTACCACCTGACCAAGGCCGCCGCCTGGGCCATGACCAACGGCGTCCGCCTGGAACTCGCCGAGCAGGGCACGCTCGTGACAGCAGTGCACCTCGGCCTGGCCGACACCGACATGGCCGCGGGCTGGCCCGTGGCCAAGATGGCGCCGTCGGACCTGGCCGACGCGGCGCTCGACGGTGTCGAGGCGGGCTCCGCCGAGGTCCTCGCCGACCAGTGGAGCCGGGACGTCAAGTCCCGGCTGCCGCTGACGCCGGAAGAGTTCAACGCCGCGATGGGCCGCGCACTGGCGGCGCTAACGGCGGCATGAGGGGCCCTCGGGCCGCAGTGACTTCGGCCGGTTGCTTCTGAGCTCAGTCAATCAATACTCCATCCGCAGTCGTGGATCTTCATGTTGTGGCCTCGCGTCGGCGGTAGTGGCAGTCGCGGGCGCGGGCCTGGTGTCGACGATGTCATGTGCTCGCCAGCGCGGATGACGGCCAGGAAGGCGTGAGCGAGCATCGCGAGGGTCACCCGGCGCAGCCAGGTGGTGTGGGGGCGGACCCGGTGCTTCGACGGCGACCCAGTCGTATCGGCGCGGGCCTCTGCCCCTGCGCCCGCGGCCAGTTGCTGCCAGCTGCCACCCGCGTCGGGGCACCTTGCGCATCAGCACGTTGACACGGAACTTGCCGCGAAAAGTGGGTACTTCGGTGCGGGGTAGGTACAACTCACGACAACGGCGGCGTGTCCACGCGGCGTGGCATTGACAAGGTAGACCGCGACCTGGGAGATCTCGATCCGCCCGGCGGTGCCGGTGTAGTGGCGCTGCTCCCCGGCAGTCGCGTTCCCCTTCTTCACGTCGCCGGTCTCGTCGACGACGAGACCGGCCCGCTCGGCGCCGAGGTGACCGACGACTCGTCGGGTACTCCTCCTCGGCCCGGGCGGGAGCGAATCATCGTCGTCCTCATCGTCAACTCTCCGTTGTTCCATGACGTTTCGCCCAGCCTGCCCGGGGCCCACCAGGCAGGTGTGGCTGCCCAGACGGGCGGCACCCAAGGGGCGGTGGAGATCGGCTCCGACGGTGAGTTCACCGGGGCTGGACGAGACCGGGGCGGCGTGGAACCGGTGTCAGATGTTCCGCTCGTACCGCAGCGGGACGTGGCCTATCTCCCGCTCCCCGGCTCCAGCTCCGAAGACCAGGGCGCGGCCGGTGCGGCCGGTATCCTCCGCACCGAGCTGCTCGTGGACGCCTCCACCATCTGGACAGTCGCATCGCCACCGACCCGTATCCAGCCATCGCGCACGTGATCACGGCGTTGCCGCGCGAGGGCGCTGCCCGGGGTCCCGACTGATCCACCGGCCGGGCCCGCATCCGCCGCGTCGGCCTGGGCACCGCCCTCAAACAACCTCGGCGCCGCTCGAACGGATGGCTCCTTCGACCATTCAGCCCAGGCCCAGGCAGTGGTGACGCATCGCCGGGACTTCGCCAGGGCTAGTTTCCTCCCGGGTTCATACGTTCCCGCCCTATCCAAACTTGCACCGTTGCTGCCGATCGAGGACTGATGGCGACACACACAGAACCGGTTGCGCCCGTACCCGCGGTGGGGCGCCGCGGCAGGGGGAAGGTGATCGTTTCCTGGCTGACGACCACCGATCACAAGAAGATCGGGCACCTGTACCTGATCACGTCGTTCGGGTTCTTCCTGATCGCCGGGGCGCTGGCGATGGTCATCCGGGCGGAGTTGGCCCGGCCGGGGCTGCAGATCGTGTCCAGCGAGCAGTACAACCAGGCGTTCACCATGCACGGCACGATCATGCTGCTGCTGTTCGCGACGCCCACCTTCGCCGGCTTCGCCAACGCGGTCATGCCGCTGCAGATCGGCTCGCCTGACGTGGCGTTCCCGCGGCTGAACATGTTCTCGTACTGGCTGTTCCTCTTCGGCGGCCTGATCGTGCTCGGCAGCTTCCTCACCCCGCAGGGGTCCGCCGACTTCGGCTGGACCGCCTACACGCCGCTCAGTGGCGGCGAGCGTACCCCCTACATCGGCGGGGATTTGTGGATCATGGGGCTGGCGCTGTCGGGGTTCGGCACCATCCTCGGCGCGGTCAACTTCATCACCACCATCATCTGCATGCGCGCCCCGGGCATGACCATGTTCCGCATGTCGATCTTCACCTGGAACGTGCTGCTCACCTCGGTGCTGGTACTGCTCGCCTTCCCGGTCCTGGCCGCCGCCCTGCTCGTGCTGGAGGCCGACCGCCGGTTCGGCGCGCAGGTGTTCAACGCCGAGAACGGGGGCGCGGTGCTGTGGCAGCACCTGTTCTGGTTCTTCGGCCATCCCGAGGTCTACATCCTGGCGCTGCCGTTCTTCGGTGTGATCACCGAGATCATCCCGGTCTTCGCCCGCAAGCCGATCTTCGGTTACACCGGGCTGATCGGCGCCACCGTCGCCATCGCCGGCCTGTCGGTGACGGTGTGGGCGCACCACATGTTCGCCACCGGCGCGGTACTGCTGCCGTTCTTCTCCTTCATGACCTATCTGATCGCCGTGCCGACGGGCGTGAAGTTCTTCAACTGGATCGGCACGATGTGGAAGGGCTCACTGTCCTTCGAGCCGCCGATACTGTGGGCTGCGGGCTTCCTGGTCACCTTCCTCTTCGGCGGCCTGACCGGCGTCATCCTGGGCTCCCCGCCGCTCGACTGGCACGTCACCGACTCCTACTTCGTGATCGCCCACTTCCACTACGTGCTGTTCGGCACCATCGTGTTCGCGATGTTCGGCGGGTTCAGCTTCTGGTGGCCGAAGATGACCGGCACCATGCTCGACACCCGTCTGGAGAAGATCCACTTCTGGACGCTGTTCGTCGGCTTCCACACCACGTTCCTGGTGCAGCACTGGCTGGGCGCCGAGGGCATGCCACGCCGCTACGCCGACTACCTCGCCGCTGACGGCTTCACCGCCCTCAACACCGTCTCCTCCATCGGTGCCTTCCTCCTGGGCCTGTCCACCCTGCCCTTCCTGTACAACGTGTACAGGACCGCACAGCGAGGCAAGCTCGTTGAGCTCAACGACCCTTGGGGGTACGGGCGTTCACTGGAGTGGGCGACCTCGTGCCCGCCCCCGCGGCACAACTTCGTCACCTTGCCGCGCATCCGCTCCGAATCCCCCGCCTTCGACTTGCACCACCCTGACGTGGCCCAGTTGGACGAAGCCGAGAACACCGGACGACGCGATGCCGTGGACGTGGAAGGGCACAAGGGCGAACGGCCGTGAGACGCGGACGACACCAGGCGCCGGCCGATGAAGGGGACAGTGGGCTGGCCGACGAGGCCGAGGGTTTCCTCCTCGCTCAGGCCCACCACGACCAGACGCGACGTGAGGCCGAGAATCTCTGCGCGCGGATGCCCTGGCTGACCACCGCCCAAGCCGAGGAGCTCACCGGCCACTACGTCCGCTGGCGCCTCGACGTCACCCGTGACCTGCTGCTCACCACCGCCCGGCGGGCCGACCAACTGCGGCAGGAGTACGAGACCCGCTACACCACCCTCCGGCAGGCCCTGCTCAGACGCCATGCGGCCGGCGCCTGCGCCGTCCTGGTCTGCGTCGCGGGAGTGAGCATGCTGGCGTCCCTGATCAACCGCTGACGAAATCCCGCCGCAGCGCGCCGACGGGTCTGTGCGAGCGGGGTGACTGGTCGAGGAAGGCACAGCTCCGACGTCCGCACCCTGGGATGCCTTGACCAGTCCGACCGATCGCCACAATGCCGGGCAGTGCAGCCGAACAGCCCACCGGCCCGCTCGATGGGGGGACGCCTCCGGCCGTCCGAGTGTGTGCGGTGGCCGGGAGAGCCGAGTGGCTGAAACATGGTGGCGGTGCCCTGGTCGCGGACATGCAGTGCAGCGGCAGGGGTACCTCGCCGCCTCGCCCTTCCCCCTTCACGAGGAGCGCCTCCGTGACCTTCAATCCGTTGGAGCAGCGTGGCATCCCGTTGGACCGCCAGTTGCGCAACTGGCGTGAGCTCAATGTGCAACCGATCGATCCCGACCACTGTGACCCGTACACCCGGTGCCGGATCATCACGATGAACGGCATCGAGGTGGAGGCAATCCTGTTCAGCCACCAGCTGGCGCGGAACACGGTCGATCCGGAGGTCAAGCGGCAGCTGGCGCGGGTGCGCTACATCGAGGCACAGCAGCAGAAGGTCGTGAACTGGCTGCTGCCGGGTGTGTCGTCGGTGCTGGAGACGACCATCGCCTACGAGCAGGTCGCGGTGGACCTGACGGCGTGGGTGGCGCGGATGGAGCCGGACCCGTACCTGAAGCAGGCGTACCAGTTCGGTGTGCTGGAGGACTTCGACCACCTGTACCGGTACGCCAACCTCTACGAGATGATCGAGCACCGCAAGGCGGAGTCGATCGTCGACGGACTCACCGAGGTCATGCCCGGCCGTCCCACCCGGTTCCACCACCGCGACCCGGTCGACAACGTCCGTGACCCGTACGCCAAGGACCAGACGAACCCGCTGTCGAAGCTGCACGCCCTGACGATCATGTCGGCGGAGCAGCAGACCATGAACTTCTACATGAACACCGGCCCCACGTACATGGAGCCGATCGCCCGGCAGCTCTACCAGGAGATCGGGCTGATCGAGGAGGAGCACGTCACCCACTACGAGTCCCTCGTGGACCCGGGTGAGACGTGGTGGGAGCAGCTGGTCAACCACGAGTACAACGAGTGCTACCTCTACCACTCCTTCATGGAGCAGGAGAGCGACCCCAGGATCAAGGCGATCTGGGAGCTGCACCTGAACATGGAGCTGGAGCACCTGCACGCCGCCTGCGACCTGATGCGCCGCCACGACGGCCGCGACCCCGCCTCGGTTCTGGCCCCCGAGCTGCCCAACATGCTCACCTTCGAGCCGAACAAGGGCTACCTGCGCGAACTGCTCGACACGCAGATGGACTTGACCACGCTCGGGGCCGGATATGTGCGTGAGGCACACGAGCGGTTCGAGCAGATGCAGGAGCAGATCCACGGCGGGGAGGCGCCACCGAGCGACCGGGTCATGACCGAGCACGACGGGATGTTCGGCCGCGAGTACCGCGTCCAGTCCGAGGGCGAACACCCCGACCCCGCGCAGCGCGAGAAGTAGGGAGGCCGGGATGTCCGATCTGCACACCCCGCACGCAGGCGACGACAAGTCCAAGGACGACGACGTCGTCGCGTTGCTGATGCGCCAGCACGGTGACATCCGCAATCTCTTCGACCAGGTCGAGGCCACCAAGGGCGAGGAACGCCGGGATGCCTTCCGTCGTCTGGTGCGATTGCTGGCCGTGCACGAGACCGCCGAGGAAGAGGTCGTCCACCCCTTCGCCCGGAAAGGCTTCCCCGGTGGCGAGCAGGTGGTGAAGGACCGTCTCGCCGAGGAGAGGGCGGCCAAGGAATCACTGGCAGCCCTCGACGAAATGGACACCGACGACCCGAAGTTCATGCCCCAGCTGCTCAAGCTGCGCAAGGACGTCCAGGAGCACGCGCGCGCCGAGGAACGCTACGAGTTCACCCACATCCGCCGCAGCACCGACGTCACCGACCTGGCCACGATGGCGAGGGCGATCAAGGCCGCCGAGGCCATGGCACCCACTCGGCCCCATCCGGGCGTCGAGTCCGGGGCGAAGAACGTGGCCCTGGGCCCCGTCGCAGCCCTCATGGACCGCACCAAGGACGCCGTGCGCAAAGCGATGGGCAAGTAGACCCCGGTCGCGCAGCCCGCAAACGGCAGCGCAGACACACCACAGTGACGACGCTGGCCGACGACACACGGGCGAGACGGTGGAGGTCTTGGTGCGGAACTCCGATCGGTGCTGCCGGTGGCCCGGGCCGCGGACGTCGGCCGGGGGGACAGCACGGCCTGGAGATCGTCATGGCCGACGGATACCGCTCTGCTGGGACGGCGCGCCGCTGCCGGCGCGGTGAGCTCAGAGCGCAGCAAGCGTTACGGCAGGTGATGGTGGGGAACCCACGCCTCCAGCCACCGCATACGACCGTCCGCCGACGCGGTAGTCGGGAACGGCCGACAGCCACAGGGAGTGAATCTGATGACGAAGGCGCGGGACATCATGACGGGCGGGGCCGAGTGCGTCGGGGCCGAGGAGACGGTGCTGGACGCGGCCCGCAAGATGAAGGTCCTCGGTGTCGGTGCCTTGCCGATCTGTGGCACGGACAACAAGCTCAAGGGGGTACTGACCGACCGGGATGTCGTGGTGAAGGTTCTCGGCGCGGGCAAGGACCCCGCGACCTGCCCGGCCGGCGAGCTGGCCCAGGGCGAGGCCGTGACCATCGGCGCCGACGACGACGTGGAGGAGATCCTGCGCACCATGACGGAACACAAGGTGCGCCGTCTGCCGGTGATCGACGGGCATGACCTGGTCGGCATGGTCGCCCAGGCCGACGTCGCCCGATCCCTGCCCGATCCCAAGGTCGGCGACCTGCTCCAGGCCCTGTCCACCGACTGAGCCGAACGCCGGTCCCCCGGACCTCCTGGCCGCCGGTGCGGGAACGCACCGGATTGGCGGCCGGGGCCAGGGGCACACGGGTCGGTGTATGACCCATGTGAGCAATGGTGACGAGGGAGGCTCCCTATGCTCTTGGCACACCCCGTCGTGCTGAAGAAACTCATCGAGCAATACGAGACGCTGCGCGTCCTGCACGCCGAACACGGCCCCCCGGAAGCGCGCAGGCGTATGGAGGACGTCGCCTACACGCTGTGCGTGTCGACCGGCACTCGCGATATCGACGCCGCCCTTGTGGCCGCCCGCCACCGGCTGCCCGGCGCCCGTACCGAAGACGACTCCCTCCTGACCACCTGACCGCCCCCGGAATCGGCCGACAAGCACCATGACCACGACCGCCGACCTGCCGACGTTCAGCAGCCTCGATGAGCTGACCCAGCTCATCACCCACCGCCACGGCCTCTACGTGCGCTGGTCCCGCGGGCCGGAGAGCGACCTGCCGAAGACGAGCAGTACGGACGATCTGACCGGCATCAAGCTGCCGGGCCTGTCTGCCAGCCCGCTGGACCTCGAGGACTGGTGGGGCGAGCGGCCCGTGCGAGTCTGGGTCGCCCGCCGGCTGTACGACTACTGCCACCTGCCGCACGTCAAGGACGCCCGCACCCGGCCCTGGGTCCTGCACGGCTCCGAGACGGCCCGCGGACCGGACAACGAACCCCTGGTGACGGAGATCGAACCCCTCGGCTGGATCGCCGACCAGGTCATCACGGACGCCTGCCGCATCATCACCGAACAGCCCGGGCCCTGGGGCACACTCGACCGGGACGAACCTTCTGAGGAACCCCGCTCATCCCTGGGGCCGTCGCCGTGGCGGCACGACCACCAGTAACCGTCGGGCGGCGTTATCGCCTCCGGGCATGGTCACGAGGCACGGGGCCCACGTCCGCCTGTCGGCCGGTGCGAACCTCCGCGTGGCTCTGCCCCGGGCCGGGACCTGAACGAGCGGCCAAGGCATCAGCGACGACACCGGTCGCGAAGGCGTACACCGTCTTGTGCAGCAGGTCGACGACGAGTTCGCTGCGCGGCCAGGTCTGGGGCGGGGCACCGACACCGGTGGCGTTCTCCAGGATCTGGTCGCTGGTGACCCGGACGACGGCGAACTTCGCCGACGACCAAGGGCCGCGCAACCCGGCGTGTGACATCACCGACCGCAGTACGCCGAGGAGGGCGCCCTGCCCCACGTGCATGGCCAGGTTCACCGGCACGGGCTGACGTCCGGGATCCTCTGACATGCCAGTCAGGCGTTCCAGGGTCCGGGCGGGCACGTGGGAGTCACGGCGACCGGTCAGCCGCTGCTCCGCCTTCTCGCCCACTGTCATCACCAGCACCCCGGCCGTGCCGGCCACCAGCCCCTGCCACAGCGCGCGCTTCATCATGCAGCGGCGAGTACCCATAGCTCCGCTGTCCACCTGCTCCCCTGCACCTCGCAACCGTCACCACTTCGTCCGGGAGACCGCGGAAACCCGGCGCCGGACGGTCCCCGCTGTGGACGCCCGCCCACGTGGGTTTCGAAGGGGAAGCTGCCGCCACCCCTGGGCGACCTCGCGGAGCGGATCGACGTACAGATCCGTCCGGCCCGGGCGACCACAGCATGGAACCGGCCGCAAGATTCGAGAGGCCCGTGCCCGCCGCGTCCACTTCCGTGTCCGCGCGTCTGACCGGGCTGGACCGGCGTCAGGGAGAGTTGAGTGAAGGGCTGACCACTGCAACGACACCGGCTACGCCTGCCTGCACACCGCCCTGGACGACCACTCCCGCCTGGCCTACGCCAAGAATCTGCCCAATGAGAGGGCCGCCGTTTGCGCCGCCTTCCTCACCCACGCGATCACCTGGTTCGCGGTGACAGAACAACCTGGCGAGCAGGCCGGTGCGACAGGCGCCGGGCTTAGCCGATCTCGCTTCCCGCTGTGGTAGCGGCGGGTACGGCCTGAGCAGCTGCGACGCCGTGCTCGAGCACTTTGCAGGTGTACTGGAACTCGTCCGTCAGCCTGGCGGCCTCGGCCATGAGGATGCCGTACGGCTGGGCCGGGTCACTCAGGGCGAGGGAGCCGGCGCGGGCCTCCTCCTCCAGTCGGTCGCGGCACCGTTGAGCCTGCTCGGCGGCTTCACACAGCTGGCGGGAATGCTCCTGCAGATGGTCCTCGTCGACCTGGCTGAGCAACTCGGCGATGGGACAGAGGGAAGCCAGGAAGTCGCCGTAGGAGCGGGCGAAGTCGACGTAGCCCCGGCCGGCGTCGGCATCGCGCCATTGGTCGAGGCTGCGGGTCATGGAAGCCACCTGGTGGGAGACACGTTCCAGGGCGTCGACAACAGCCTGGTAGCCACCGAAGGAGGAGCGGTGGCGATGTGGGCGCCACAGGCGTCGCGGGTTGTAGAGGGTGCTCTCCCGGGCGGTGTGGATCGAGGACTGGGCCTGCTGCACGATCGGCGCCAAGTCGGCAGCGCGCAGGCGCCATTGCCGGGTGCGTTCCTTTTCTGGCTTCCCCTCGCGCAACGCCGGATACATGTCACGGACCAGGCCGTACAGCGAGTGGGCGAGGATATGGATGCCGTACTCGGCGCTGCGGTAGCGCAGGGGAGGCAGCACCAGCGTGTTCACCACGACGCCGATGCCGCAGCCGATGAGCACGAGCACGATGATCTGCCCGAGCTGGGACCAGCGCTGTGCGTCGCTGGTGGCGGCGACGTAGGTGGAGAAGGCGAAGAACGCCGCGGTGGCCACCTGGGAACCCTGGGAGCCCAAGGGCCGCCACCGTCCGATGGCCAGGGCTACCAGCGTCACCATCACGAACGTGAACAGGTGTGGGCCGGCCAGCAGGCCCAGCACTCCTTGCAGTCCCACGCCCACGGCGACCGCACCGACACAGCGCAGAGCCTGCACCAGCGACCGGTAGACGGTGACCTGCATGATCAGCACCGCGGAGAACGGTGCGAACGCCGGCGACTGCGCGGCCATGACATCGTTCGCGATCACCCAGGAGACGGTGGCCGCGAGGGTGCTCTTGCCGATGAGGGCCAGAGTGTGCCGCTCGTGCCCGTCCGAACCCGCCCGGCCGAACCACTGCCCCATCCGGGCCAGCCGACCATGGAATGCCGCCTTTAGGCGCCGCCCTCCTGCAACGGCTCCGGTCATCTTCTCCCCCGTTCTCGCTCTGCCACGACTGCCGGGCCAGGGGGTACCCCGTTCGGGTCACCGCAGGCTGCGGAAGACGCCATACCTATTTCGGCACCGTTCTTTAAGGCACAAGGCCGCTGCGTGCGCCCGAACTGCATCGGCGCAAAGGGCCCAGGAGGCATGCTGGTCACGGTGTTCACGTCGAGGAGGGAGAGGACGGAGTCGAGGCAGGCGACGTGTGGGTAGGTCACCGACCATGGGTCTGAAACCGCGCTCGACGGCGAGTGCACTGAGATCGGCGCCCAGGGCTGCGAGCCCCCAACCTTGGCGGTTGCGTCGGGCGTGCCGCGCTGAATCACGCTGATGCGGCAAGATCGGACGGGTCGGATGGGTTGCTGCGCGGGGAGGTGATGGCGATGTCCGGGCCGGAACCGGACGGCGGGGACGCGGAGCGGGAGACGCACCTCTTGCGGGCCCGTATCGCCCGCGAGCTGATCGACGCTGTTCGCGAGCTTTCTCCTTCCTCGGTACCCGAGGCCCTGTGCCGGGCGTGCGTCTCTCTCGTGCCGGACGTCTCGGGGTTGTCGCTGTCGGTTGTCGGCCGGGACGCGGGCGTCAGTGTTGTTCTGTGTGCCAGCGATGAGGTGGCCGCTCAGCTCGCGGAGATCCAGTACACGCTGGGCGAAGGCCCTGGCACCGATGCCATCCGGCTGCGGGCCCCCATCTTCGCAGCCGATCTGACCCGGGCTCCGGACGCGCGTCGTTGGCCGCTCTTCTCCGTCCAGGCGGCCAAGGCTGGCGCCGAGGCCGTGTTCTCCTTGCCCCTGTCGGGCGCCGCGGGGGCTCTGGGCACGCTCGACCTGTACCGAGAGGCCGCCGGGCCACTCGATGACGATCACGTGCGCACCGCACTCCTGGTCGCCGACGCCCTCACTCTGGCCGTCACCGCCCTGGACCACGCTTCATCCGACAGCGGTGGAGTCGTAACGTGGCTGGAAGGAGCAGAGTCGGACCGGGAGGAGATCCACCAAGCCACCGGGATGCTCATGGTGCGATTGGGAGTGAGCGCCGAAGAGGCCCTTTTGAGACTGCGCGCCCGGGCCTTCGCACAGGGCAGCACGTCACTGACCATCGCGCGGGCCATCATCGCCGGCAGCACGGACCTCGGCCATGAGTAATCACGTGAGCATGCATGACGACACCGCCGGGGAGGCGAGCATGAACCGCGAGCGGGAGCTGGCGAAGGCGTTCGTCGACCTGGCGGACACCTACACGCCGGACTTCGACCCCCTACGCCTTTTCGATCGGCTGGTGCGCAGTTGCCGAGGGCTGCTGGACGTGGACGCGGCCGCAGTGATGGTCGCCGACGCCCGGGGCACCCTGAAGACGATGGCCGCCACCGAGGACGAGGCGCTGTTCATCGAGCTGATGCAGATGCAGACCGGGCGCGGCCCCTGCATGGACTGCTACCGCACCGGCGAGGCCCGCAGCGTCCCCGACATGACCACGGAGCACGAGCGCTGGCCCGCCCTCGCCGCCGCCATGGCCGATGCGGGATACCAGTCCCTGCACACCGTGCCGGTACGCCTCCACGACCGCAAACTGGGCGCGCTCACCCTGCTGAACGCCCGTACCGGGGCTCTGCCGGACGGCGACCTCCACCTCGCCCAGGCCCTGGCGGACTCCGCTGCCCTGGGCCTGATGCACTGGTCCGCCGAACCGCGCGGCGACGACGTCGTCACGCGCGTCCAAGGCGCCATCGCCGCCAAATCCGTCCTCGAGATCGCCAAGGGCATGATCGCCGCGTACCAGGGTCTGCCGCTCAACGAGGCGGGGCGCCTGCTGGCCGGCTACGCCGACCGCCACCAGGTCAGCCTCGCCGACACCGCCCAAGCGCTGGTCAGCCGCACCATGGAACTCGACACCATCCTCGACAATGTTGTTGGAACCTGACCGCGGGGTTCTCGCTCTGTGGCCCTGACGGCGGTGGTGCTCTGCGATGCGCCCCTGCTCGCCCCGCGACAGCTCCCTCAGCTCGTTTGTCGAACCGAGGGAGCCTCGCGCTGATGGACTCCCGGGAACCCGACCCCCGCGTGCCACCGAAGCCAACCCCCCTCTCGCCGCGGGACGCGGCCTCCTTGGCCGCCGGACATCGCCGCGCCGGACACTGATCCCTCCCGGACGTATGAGGGTAAGAGTGGTGTTGTCGTCTTCACCGTTCCGCCCAACGCGCGAACCGGGCAAAGAGCTGTTCTGGAGGATGAGAACAATGAATTTCCCGCACGACGGCCGTCCCACGCCGGCTGATGTGCGCCAGCCCCCCGAGTTGGAGGACCCCACCGCCACGATCATGCATCTGCAGCGGGACAACGACCACCTGCAAACAGCCATCACCTCACACGCCGTGATCGATCAGGCAATCGGCGTCATCATCGCTCTCGGCGGGCTACGCCCCCAGCAAGGCTTCGACGTCCTCCAAGACGTCTCCCAGCACACCAACATCAAACTGCGCACGATCGCCGGCCTCATCATCGACTGGGTGAGCGGTGAGCCCTTGCCCGAAGATGTCCAACGAGCCCTCGACACGCACTGAAGAGGGCACAATCCGCCTGAACCGGAACACGGCTGACTCCCAAGGCCCTCCAGGAAGACCCCGGTCTTGAGGTAACGAATCTGGGTCCAGTTCCCGCAAGAACGGTGAAGAAACCAGGCAGATCGGCCGCGTGTTCTTCAAATAGCCGGGCACGAGGAGCGACGGAGGTTGATAACTATGGTTCCCCTGATTCTCGTCCTGCTCCTGGCCCTGATCCTCTTCGGCGCGGGATTCGCACTGAAGGCACTGTGGTGGATCGCCGTCATCGTGCTCGTCGTCTGGCTGCTGGGCTTCGTGCTGCGCAGTGCGGGCACAGGAGGCCGCAAGGGCCGCTGGTATCGCTGGTAACCCACCAAACAGCAGCCGGCCTGTGGGCTCCGGGAACACCCGGGGCCCACAGGCATGTCCCCGCTCAGGACGTCCCCTCGGGAAATCGGTGCAACCACCACTTGCTCCAGAATGTCGATGAGAATCCGGCAACCCTGGGCAGCCCCTGGTGAGGTTGGCGCGCCAACTGCGGTAGCTGACGTGCGCGCGATCCGGGTTCAGGGGCCTCCACATCCGGCGCCCGCTGGGCCTCCGCCGCGACCACCCGATCGGGGTCGTCACGGAGACGGCCGAGTGCTACCGGGGCTCAGACCTCGTGGTCGTTGCCAAGGGACGCATCGCCGGGCTGAGACTGGTAGCGGATGACGGCCCGTTCGCGACTGGTTCCGGGCCTGTTGTGTACGGCCGCACCTTGGCCCTGGTAATGGCCATGACTGCGCGCGCGGCCTACTGCGACGATCTCGAAGACGACGGTGTGGAACTCCTGCGCAGTCGCTGCGGGACAGCGTGACAGCCCTGAGCGACTGCACTCGATGATGACCTCGTTGAGGGGGCCATACGGTCGGAGTCGCCAGGCCCGGGTGATGTTCCGCCCCCCTAAATGTCCGTGGCCAGAGACGAGTCCGGTGCCGTCAGCTCAGGCTCGGCGGGGCCCAGTCGGCGTGCCGCAGGATGGCCCGGACGGTCACGCCAGAGGGGGCCAGCCGCATGGCCGTGTTGCGCAGGGCCACGGCCAGCGGGTGGGACAGTTGCTGGCCCACCCGGCCGGCCTGGCGCGCGGCCCGGGCCACTGACTGGCTGCGCGGGCGGCGTGCGGCGTCGTAACGGGCCAATGCTGATGCGACCGTGGGCTCGGTGGTGAGCGCAGCGGTCAGGGTGACCGCGTCCTCCAGGGCCTGGCAGGCGCCCTGGCCGAGGTTAGGGGTCATGGCGTGTGCCGCGTCACCGAGCAGTGCGATCCGGCCCGCGGTGAAGGCGGGCAAGGGCGTTGCCAGTTCATGGATGTCGTGGTGCAGGACCGCGTCCGGCCGGGTCGCGTCCAGCAGTGCGGGGATCGGGTCGTGCCAGCCGCCGAACCGGCGGCGCATCGCGGCCAGGGCGTCCGCGTGCCGTACTCCGGGCGGCGAGTTGAGCACCGCGTGCCATTCGGCCCGGCCGTCGGTGAAGGCGATATGCCCGAACTCGGCGCCCTTGCCCCAGGTCAGTTCGAAGTCGGTGCGCAACGGCACCGTTTGCTCGGTGACGGCACGCAGGACCGTCGATCCGCTGTAGACGGGTCCGGGGTGGTCAGGGAACAACTGGCCGCGCAGCCGGCTGTCCACCCCGTCGGCCGCCACGACCAGATCCGCGTCCAGGAGACCCTCCTTGACCGGCACCCGCACCCGGCTGGGGTCCGAGCGGTCGATCGACATCACCTCGGCCCCGATGACCAGGCACTCGCAAGGCAAGGCCTCCCGCAGCAGGCGATGCAGCACGGCGCGGGGGATGCCGACGATCGGCGTGCCCAGCTCGCGCTCCAGTACGGCTCCGTCCATCCGGGCCAGCCACCCGCCGCCGGGCGTGCGAGTGCCCCCGGTGTACTGGGGCCGCGCGGCAGCACGTACCGCTTCGCCCACGCCAAGGGCGTCGAGGGCGCGTATGCCGTTGGCGTGCAGGGAGATGCCCGCGCCCACGTCGGCCAGGACCCGAGCCCGTTCGACGACCGTCACCTCCCAGCCGATCCGGCGCAGGCCGATCGCCGCGGCCAGCCCGCCGACGCCTCCCCCGACTACCACCGCGCTGCCGCCCATGCCCAGCCCCTCCCCTGCCACCTGCCGCACCGTTTCTACGGATGTAGAAGAAGCGTATCCCTGGCCTCTACAGGTGTAGAAATAGGGGGTGCCTGATGATCGACGAACCGTTCTTGCCGACACAGCCATCACAGTGCTCGCCGATGCCGGGATGCGAGGACTGACCCACCGCGCGGTGGACCGGGCGGCGAGCCTGCCACCCGGCACCACCTCCGCCTACTACCGCACCCGCCAGGCACTTCTCACCGCACTGGTCCGGCGCCTGGTCGCCCTCGATCAGAGGGAACTCCAGGAAATCGGGAGCCGGACACCGGTACCGCAGAGCACTGAGGAGCTGGTGGCCGGGATCGCCGCCTTCCTCGAACAGCGACTGACGGGAGAGGGGCGGCGGCGCTCCCTCGCGCGCTACGCGTGCGCCATCGAGAGCGTCCATCACCCCGAGCTGCGGGAGATCCTCGTGCCGCGCGAGAACGCGGGGCGACAGGTCGTACTCAACTTCCTGACCGCGCAAGGCATCACGGACGCCGAGACCCGTACCGTCACCTTGCTGACGTGCATGGACGGGCTGGTCTTCGACCGCTTGGTGAACGGCGGAAGCGTGTCCGACGCGGAGATCAGCGGACTGGTGGCGGCGGCGCTGCGCTGACCCGTCCCCGTGCGGCCGAGGAGCCTCCGCCCGCCTGATTCCGCAGGTCAAAGGACTGGTATGACGCTTCCCGAGAGGCCGGCCGGGCTGCCCCGGACGGGGAACGCCTCGCGGACCCGGGTGGCTGTGTCCGGGTGAGAGGACAGATCACAAAGACAAGCTGAGCTCTCATGCCCCGATGTTCGTCTCACCGGCGGGACTGTGCCCTGCCCGGGCAGCGAGGAGGGCTACGTCATCGTGGTCGCTTCCATCCCGCAAGGTGCGCAGAAGCAGGTCGCAGGTGGCGTCGAGAGAGCGGCCGGGGTCGTCGAGGGCCTCGAGGAGAGCGTTCAGGCCGGCGTCGATGGGCTGGTCACGCGTTTCGACAAGGCCGTCGGTGTAGAGGAGGAGCAGATCACCCGTGCCGAAGACGAAAGAGGTGGTGTCAAAAGTGACGCCACAGCCGCCCAAAGGCGCCCCGGTAGGCAGGTTCAGCAGTTCGCGTGTACCGTCCGGCCGCAGAAGGACCGGCGGCAGGTGCCCGGCAAGGGAGACGTGGCACCGTGCGATGCGGGGGTCGAACACGGCATAGACGCAGGTCGCGATCGTGTCGAGATCGTCGGTGATGTGATCGAGGTGGTGCAGGACCTGATCGGGGGCCAGATCGAGGTCGGCCAGGGTTCTGGTGGCGGTGCGCAGCTGTCCCATGGTGGCCGCGGCTGCGACACCGCTCCCCATGACGTCGCCGACGACAAGGGCGGTCTTGTCGCCGGCCAGGGGAATGACGTCGAACCAGTCGCCGCCGATCTCCATGATCGCCTGGGCGGGCCGATAGCGGTAGGAGACGTCGAGACCAGGCCGCCGTCGAGCGGGGTGGGGCAGCAGGCTGCGCTGGAGGGTGAGGACGGCGTGACGCTGTTCCTCGACTGCGCGGTGCCGCTCGGTGACGTCGACGCTGGACGTGGCCACTCCCAGCACCTTCCCATTGGAAGTCTCGAGCCGGTAGAACGAGATCGACCAGGCATGATCATGGTCCGGATCGGCCGCTGTGCGGCCGACGGTGTACTGGTCCACGATCGGGGCCCCGGTGGCGAGGACCTCACGCATGGCTGCTTCGAAGGTCTCGTCGATGAAAGGCAGCACCTCATGGACGTGCCGGCCCACGTGGTCGGAGGCCGGCACACCGTTCATCCGCTCCTCCGCGGGGTTGACCGAGATGTACCGGAGATCGGTGTCCAGCATGCCCAGGCCGATCGGTGACTGGGACACCAGCTGGGCGGACAGGGACAGGTTCCGCTCCACCTGTCGCAGGGTTGCCTGGTCCGTAGCCAGGCCCAGCGCCCAATAGTCACGCTGATCGTCCTGCAGCCGCATGTTGCGGAACTCCACCAGGCGCGTACTGCCATCCTTGTGCCTGACCGGGAAGACCCCCGCCCAGCTCTCGCCGTCCCGCATGACCTGGGCGAACAGTGCCAGGACCGTGTCGAGGTGCTCTTCGTCGATCAACAGGTGGCCAGCGTCCTGACCCAGGGCCTCCTCGGCGGTGTAACCGAAGAGGATCTCCGCCTGCGGGCTCCAGAGATCGATCCTGCCCCCTGCGTCGAGGAGGACGGCGGCCACGTTCAGCACATCGAGCAGGCCACCCGGCTGGGACGGCACCACATGCGCCCCGCCGGGGTCATCCCGGCCGGGTTCTGTCGCACCCATACCTCAGACTCCTTCCGGCCTCCGGGTGGCGGACCGCCGGCATCCGTGCGCCGTTCCTTCCATCGTCCACAGAATGCGCGCGGCACACCATGTGGCCGGGGCGCATCGACAGGAACATCCGGCGGGCCGTGGTGTGGCTGTCGCCGCCTTTCGTCAGGCGGCGAAGGAGTTCAGCCTCACGGCCGCTCAGGGCGAACGCCCTGGTGAACACTCCCAGCCGCTCATCCGACGAACACTCCTCGCAGTACAGGTCGGCGGTGAGACGGACGCCGTGTCGCATGGGGATGCGCAGGGTGCGGCGCCACAGGGCACCGTCCTGGACCGGTTCGGGCCGGCCGGCGTGGGAGGTGTCGTACGGGGTCACTCCCGTGACGCTAAACAGCGGACCTGGTTATGGCGATCACTCGATGTCATCAGGTCAACTGTTCCGCAGGACGGTGACGGGACCGGACACGGGACCTACCGTGCAGCCCATCCCAGGAACGCCCCGCGTTCCCATCGCGGCGGATCGTGGCCGGCTCCGAGCCCCTTGTCGCACCGCTCTCGGCGCTTGCGCGCCACGCCCCCGCTTCCCCATCACCCGCCCTACCCGCGCTCTACCCGCCCTCGCAGGAGGCCGCCATGAGCACACCCGACAGCCATATCGGGGAGGTGCCGTCAGAGGTGCAGGCCACCGAACCCGACGAGGAGGGCCGCGGCCCCCGGCCCGACGCTGGAGGCCGCGGCTCCCGGATCCTCGACCTGGTCGAGCGCGCGGGGAACGCGCTGCCACATCCTTTCTGGCTGTTCTGGATCCTGTGCGCGGTCGTGGCCGTCGCAAGCTGGGCACTGAACGTCTCCGGACTGAAGGTCGAGGATCCCTCCTCGGGTGACCTGGTCGGTGTGCGCAGTGCGCTGTCGGGGGACGCCGTACGGGACCTCGTCACGAGCGCACAGGACTCCTTCGTCACCTTCGGGCCGCTGGGCACCGTGCTGATGGTGATGCTCGGCGTGGCTGTCGCCGAGCGTTCGGGGCTCTTCGAGGCGCTGGCCCGCCGCCTGCTGTCGGGCCTGTCCCCGCGCACGGTCGTCCTGGGCGTGGCCCTGGGCGGTGTGCTGGGGAAGTTCCTGTCCGACTCCGCATACGTGGTCCTCATCCCGCTCGGGGCGGTGGCCTTCCGGGCCCTGGGCCGGTCCCCGATGCTCGGCATGATCGTCGCGTTCGTGTCGATCAACGCCGCGGGCGACGCCAACCCGCTGATCGCGCCCGGCGACGCGCTGTTCGCCTCCGTGGCCACCGAGGCCGCCCAACTCGTCGACAAGGACGTGGTGGTCCGCGCGACGGACAACATGTACTTCACCACCGTCTCGGCGTTCGTGCTGGCCGGCACCATCGCCCTGGTCGTGGACAAGATCCTCGCCAAACGCGAGCACCACCTGATCCCCGACGCGGACCTGGAGGCCGCCGCGGCCGGGCGGACGGTGGCCTCCGAGATCGACGACGCCACCGAGCTGCGGGCCCTGAAGCTGACCGGGCTGGCCGTGCTCGGCTACGCCACGCTGATCGTGCTCGCGATGCTGCCCGCCTCGTCGCCGCTGCGCGGTAAGGGCGGCGCGATCGTGGAGTCCACCTTCATGAACGCCATCGCCGTCTTCCTCACCGTCTTCTTCCTGATCGTCGGCAGCGTGTACGGGCGGCTCACCGGGCGCATCAGGGGGAGCCGCGCGATACCGGAGTTCATGGCGGACGGTGTGCGCTCCATCGCACCGCTGCTGGTGCTCTTCTTCGCCGTGTCCCAGTTCCTCGCCCTGTTCAAATGGACCAACATCGCCACGATCGTCGCCGTCGAAGGCGCCGGCTTCCTGCGGGGGCTGGACGCGCCCACGCCGGCGCTGTTCGCCCTGCTGATCGTCGCGGTCGCGCTGATGAACCTCCTCATCACCTCCGGCTCCGCCCTGTGGACCCTGGTCGCCCCGGCACTGGTACCCATGCTCATGCTCCTCGGCACCAGCCCGGCCACCACCATGGCCCTCTACCGCATCGCCGACTCCTGCACGAACTCCATCACCCCGATGAGCACCTCGTTCATGCTCTGCGTCGGCTACCTGCAGACCCTGCGCCGCTCGGCCGGCATCGGCACCCTGGTCTCCTTCACCCTGCCCATCGCCATGATCATGCTGGTCGTGTGGGTGCTGCTGTTCTTCACCTGGTACCTCACGGGCATCCCACTCGGCCCGGGCGCACCCGTACGGTGAGCCCGGCCGAACCCGAGCACCACCCGGAGGCCACCGGCTGGTCACCCACTTCTCCCCCGCCGATGTCTCCTCTCGGCGGCCGAGGAGGCGGCACCACCGGCCCGCTGATCCGCCACGAGTCGGGTCCGCGCCGGTGTCACGCCGGACCGATGACCTTCTTGCGCATGTGCGCGTAGACCACCGACGTCCGTACGTCGGCCAGTTCCGGGCGCTTCGTCAGCTTGTCCAGGACCACTGCGTGCAGATGGTCCGTGTCACGGACGGCGACGTGCACGAGGAAGTCGTCGGTCCCGGTGAGAACGAAGATCGAGATGACCTCGGGCATGGCCTCGAGGAAGGTCTGGAAGGCCTCGATCGCCGCACGTGTCGGCGGGCGGATCCGTACAGCGATCACCGCCTGCAGCCCGCGGCCGATCGCCGCGAGGTCCGCCTCCGCGTGAAATCCCGTCAGGATGCCGCTCCTGCGCAGCGACCGGATTCGCTCCAGACAGGTGGACGGGGCGATACCGAGGTCCTGGGCCATGTCACGGTTGGTGCGCCGACCGTCCTCCTGGAGCATCCGCACCAACGCCGAATCTAGTTCGTCCATGCTTGCCTCATCCCGCCGAATTCCGAAGGTAATTCGGACTATTCGCATCATCTTCGATGATCTTGTTAGCCTCCAGCCTAATTCACTGACGTTCATTCGGTCACGGTGTGGTCGGCGGCAGTGAGTAGTGAAGGGCGACTTGGCATGCGTAAGCGGGGACCCACGATGTGGGCGGTGTGTGCGGTCATGGCGGCCGCGCTGTTCTGGAGCAGTTCGTACGCGGTGACCAAGAAGGTGCTGGAGGATGTCGGCCCGCTCAGTATCGGCGCCATCAGGTTCACGCTCGCGGCGCTACTACTAGGCGTGATGGTACGGCTGAGTCGGCACCGTCCGACCCGGCCGGACCCGCGGCAGCGGCGGCAGCTCTACCTGAGCGGGTTCCTCGGCATCACCGTGTACTTCATCCTGGAGAATGTCGGCGTCGACCTCTCCACGGCATCCGACGCGTCGCTGATCGTGGCCACGTACCCGCTGATGACGATGCTGGTGGAACTGGTTGTCTTCCGCAGCCGGATGCCCCTGCTGAGGGTGACCGGCGTGCTGCTGGCCACCGTCGGTGCCTTCCTCGTCGTGCGCAACGGAGCCGAGGTCGGCGGCGGTTCGCGCTGGCTGGGGGACATTTTGCTGCTGCTCGGCGGGCTGGCGTGGGCCGGCTACAACGTGCTCGGCAAGCGCGCGAGCGCCGGCCAGGACGCCGCGAGCGTCACCTACTACCAGACTCTGGCGGGCGCGGCCGGCTTCCTGCTCGCGTCCCTGCTGGAGGCCGACGACTGGCGGATGCCGGGCGCGACCGCCTCATCACTGCTGGTCTACTTGGCCGTGGCATGCTCGGTCGGCGGCTTCCTGCTCTACAACTACGGCCTGCGCAGGATGGATTCGAGCGTCGCGGTCAACATCCTCAATCTGGTCCCGGTCTTCGGTGTCATCGGCGCCGTCGTGATCAACGGGGAGTCCATCCGGCTCGCCCAGGTGACGGGCGGCGCGATCATCATCGTCGGGGTGGCGCTGGGCATGATCGAGCGGGGACAGGGTGCCGCGAGGCTTCCGGTCGCGAGGGGAAGCGGACCTTCCGGCACTGCGACCACTCGGAGTGGGGCGGAAGCTCGGCCCGTGCCGAACGAGCCCGAAGCGGCTGTGCCGACCGGGTATGGAGTGATCGACGGGCGCGGTAGCTGATAGGGCCGATCGGGCCGATAGAGGAAGCCATCCTTGCTTGGCGAGAACAGTGCCCCGATTTCGCGAAGCGCACGCTGGCCGGCCGGGCTGGCGAGTAACACCGCAAGCAGATCCGTGAGGCCCTGGGATTTCGGCCGTCGACGGTCGCGGTCTTGGCACCGCGAGATCGTCGGGCCCGTCCCCGCCGCCCGGTTGCGCTCGCTGCGCCTGATCAGCCAGCGGGTCACGCCCCCGTCGGGCATCGAACAGGGGCGCACATCCGATCAACTGACCAACCCATCGAAGAGACACGCGCTAGAGGCCGGCCTCGGCTCGGGGGCGGTTCCGGGGACGGACCGTCATCCGCAGGGTGCGCGGCCGTACGGTGAGCCGGGCGACCTGGCGGATGACCTGGCCCTCGGAGAGTTCCAGCCGTACCGAACGCAGCATCGTCGCGAGCGCCGTGACCATCTCGGTGAGGGCGAGACGGTCCCCCATGCACTTGTGCTTGCCGTCCCCGAAAGGCAGGAACGCGCCCGGCGGAGGTTCCTGCGCGGGGTCGGTCCACCGGTCCGGGGTGAAGGTGTTCGGATCGGGGAAGCGCTCGGGGTGGCGGTGCAGGGCGTGCTGGCAGTAGGCCAGTTCGGTGCCGGCGGGCAGCGTCCACTCGCCGAGCCGGGTCTCCTCGGTGGTACGGCGGGTGACCAGCCAGCCGGGGTGATGCAGCCGCAGGGTCTCGGTGATCACCCGGTTCAGGTACGGCAGCCGGGTCACGTCGTCGAAGGTGACCGGCCGTTCACCGAGGACCTCGTCCAGCTCGGCCAGGACCCGGGCCTCGATGTCGGGATTGCGGGCGAGTTCGTACAGGGCCCAGGACAGCACCGACGCGGTGGTCTCGGTGCCCGCGACGGCCAGCGTGAGGATCTCGGAGCAGATCTGATGCCCGGTCAGCGGCTCGCCGGTCTCCTCGTCGATGGCGCGCAGCAGCATGGAAAGCATGTCCCCGGTGTCGTGCCCGGAGGCCTGCAGTTCGTCGACGGCGGTGTTGATGGTGGCGCGTACGCCGGCCCGGGCCCGGTCGAAGCGGCGGTTGAAGGGCAGCGGCAGGCGCTCGGTCCAGTCGGGCAGCATGATGCGCACCCCGACGTCGTTCAACACCACCGACAGGTCGCTGCGCAGCCGGCGGAAGACGGCGTCGTCGAGGCTGCCGGCGAACACCGTCTTGGCCAGCATGTCGAGGCTGAGCCCGACCATCGCCTCGCGTACGTCGAGGGCCCGCCCAAGCTCCCAGCCGTCGACCGTGGCGGCCACCTCGGCGCGCATGATGTCGACGTACCGGCTGATCTCGGTGTGAGCGAACGCCGGTTGCACCTGGCGGCGTTTGCGTACGTGGGTCCGGCCGGTGGCGGTGACGACACTGTCGCCCAGCAGCTGGCCCAGCTTGTCGTAGAGCCGGCCCTTGTCGAGGGAGGGCCCCAGGGTCTTGAGCATCTGGTGGATCAGGGCCGGGTCCTGGACCACGATGGTGCGCGTCCCGGGTTGCAGGACTATCTCGACGAGTGGTTCCCGTGTCTCGCGCAGCGAGTCGATGAAGCCGAGGTTGTCGCGCATTTTCAGAGCGTGGCCGATGAACGGAAACGATCCTGCGGCTCGAGGTATGGGGGGAGGCGCAGTGGACGTCACGAGTCATCCCTTCACTGCAATCATGGGCGCCCCTATGACTTCCCTGAACCTTCCGAAGTGCAATCCTGTCATGAGCGTGTCCTGCGCCACGTGGGACGAGCTGGTGGGGAGGGGAGGAGGGAACCCCTCCCCACGCTGGTCAGCCGAGCGTGGTCGTGGGCCTGGGCCGGTTCGTTTGGATCCAGATTTGCAGCTCGCTGCCGTCGTCGGCGCTGACGGCGGGTCGACGGCCTGGATTCAGATGACCCGAGCGAATCGATCTCCTCCCTCGACGCCAAGGGCGGTTGACAGCACCGTCGGAGTCTCGGGATTCAGTACAGGACGCAGCAGGGCGGTCCGAGGGCGATGGTGGGGAACATCCCCACCATCTACTCGTCTTCTGGAACAGGTGGGTGAGGTGTCAGCCGTCGAGCCAGTCGCCTGCGAGGCTCGTGGGGCGGTATCCCGTGGCGTTCCAGAGGAAATGCGGGTGGGCGCAGCCGAACATGTAGGCGAGCAGTGTGGTGTCTTCCCTCCCGGTCCGGGGGTCGTGCAGGGTGTGAAACATTTCAGATCCGACTACGCCTGCATCCTGTTGGACATGACGAGCGCGGGCCGGGGACGGTGCGGCGCTGGATGCCTCCACGGCGGCGAGGTAGGTGCGGCGCAGAATCTCCCATGTGCTGTCGATGTTGCCGTACCAAGGGCCGTGCAGTGCTTCGAAGGCATGGAGTTCGGCGTCGAAAAGGGGCCATGTCTGGGGGTACTGGGCTCGGCAGCGTGCGGATAGCTCGGCGGTCCGGGGGCTCAGTGCGGGGGCGGTGGGCCGCGGGGCGATGGTGAGGGTGGTGCCGTGGGTGAGGATGCCGGTGCATGCGTTGGGCTGCAGGTCGCAAAGGGGGCACGCCTCGGCTGAGGGAAGGCCCTGGGTGATGCCGTCGAACCACAGGGCGTGGCGGCCCGTGAGCCCCATCCAGACGATGGTGGTGGTCATCAGCCAGGTGTTCCACATCGGGTTGTGCGCCTCGGGCATGCAGCCGTACTTGACGAGGGCTATGGCACATGCGGCGTAGAGCGCCTTGGTGTGGGTGGGCATGTCAGCGAGCCAGAAGTTGCTGATCTCGCCCGTGAGGGCGTCGGCTCGTACGTCGACCATGTCGTCGATGACGCGGCACAGCAGCAGGGAGGCCAGGTGTTCTTCCTGCCAGAGCTCGGTGTCGGGTGAGACGTGCCAGAAAAGGCAGTCCAGCATTTGCAGGAGTGAGTAGCTGCTCTGGCTCAGTGGGTTGGTCTGGGGAAGTATGACGTTGCCCGTGTGGTGCTGTTGGAGCCAGTACTCGTCGACGGATCGCTTATGGGCTGCGAAGAGTCCGGAGACCAGGGCCCGTGCGCTGTTGGTGCTGAAATTCTCAGCCAAGCGGCCTTTGGCGAGTTCGGTGAGGCGCGTGGTGTCGATGGTGTCGACAACGCGTTTGTATTCGTGGAAGACGAGGATGTCGTCTTCGAAGCGGTGGCGGTGCCCCAGGTCTCGTTCGAGATCGTTCATCTGCCGGGTCCAAGACCATCCACCGGTCAGGACGCTGTTGAGTTCCCGGCGGTACGGCCAGGTCTTGTGGGTGAGGGGACGACCCGCGCTCTGCCGCCAGCTGTAGTCACTCAGCGTCCGTGACGGGGGTGTGGGCAGCCGGCTGCAGAGAGAGCAGGCACAGTCGGATATCTGCTGTTCCTCGCGCGGCGGGGTGAGTGCTCGGCTCCTCCAGGCCCCCTCCAGCATCCTGCTGGTCAGTCGGCATACCTCAGTATCGGTGCTGACTTGAGGGAAGGCGGCTTCGATCATGCGCAGGCTGGTGTCGAGTTGCGTCAACCTGGCGTGGCCCTCCTCGTCGGGCGGGAGGAACGCGCGCGGCGCCAGTTGGAGGGCTCCCTCCACAGGCAGCGTGGTGCTGGAGTGGGGGGATCCGAGGGCGTCCAGCCGCTGCTGAGCGGCGCTCTGGCAGTCGCGGTACTCCTCCGTGCACCCATTGATGCCCTTCGCCAAGAGACGGGCCAGGGCCTCCCCTGCCTCCCCGGGCTGGAGCTGGGCGCTGGGCTGCGCCGGAACGCTGTCGGCGGACACCTTCGCAACAGCACCCACGCCTCGAGATTTCACACCGGTCTCCCTTCAAACTGTGTTCCGTACAGAGGAATCGAACGGCCCCTGGTGTGGCCGGTCGCGTCCGCGAATCTTTTGTGCCTTCCGCGGCGGCCGCGCCTGCAGCCGGACTGACGCGAACGGCTCCGGCTTTGAACGGCCGCGAGAGGCACGACTGCCGCGTCGACGGCCTGGGCAGATGGGCGAGCCGTGCTGTCCTTCGAGGACGAACTGCTCCTTGCCCGCTCGGTTCTCGAAAGGGGGCGGACTGCTCGTCCACGGCAGCTTCGTCCTCGACAGCGCCGGACTCCCACGAACGGCCCGCCCTTGTCGTGGCACTCCTGCTGCGAGACGCACGGCATGGCCGCCTCAGCAGTGTTGATCAGGAGCACTCGCTGCCGGTCAGGCGCGGCGCGACCACCGGATGCCTGGTGCGCCGCCGCCGGCTAAAGGAATGCCAGAGGATCCGATGCCGGCCGCCCCGTATGGCCGATCAGCGGGAGCTTGGCCTTCTTCGATGAGGCGGAGCACGCGCGGACTGCTGCCCGCGTGCAGCGAGGGGACGATCAGCTCACGCGCCATCTCGGATACGCGGTGGGCCCGGTCCGGCAGGTGGGCGTCTAAGTGGCCATCGAAGAGGAAGGCCGGGGAGAACTGGTTCTTGTCATCGGCCGAGGCGTGTGGGTAGGCGCGGGCGGTGGCATGCGGCAGACCCCATGACTTGCACTTCTCGAACCCCGGCCTGGCTGCGGACCATGCGCATGTCTCGGATCCGGCACAGAAGACGCTCCTGGGCGTACTCAAGACGTCTGCTGGGAGAGTCGAAGGGGCGGTCGAACGTTGACGTCCTGAGCCATGCGCTTCCTTTCGGGAGACGGACCGCAGAGTCCCCCCGGCCTGCAAACAGGCGGCCGTCGAGACCGCCTGCACACTCGAACTGGGCTTCGCAGAACGAAAGTTGAATCGAGAACGCTACGAGGCTGCCCATGGCGTAAATGATCTACACCGTGACCCGGCCGTGATCTGGGTTACTGCTGAAGCCTCATGAGCTGCATATAATCGCGCGCCCCCGCGAGTGTGAGGATCACGGTCCAGAACAGAGGATCGCGGTCCAGAGCACCAGATCCGCCAGCGCCACCTCGCGTGGCCTGCCGCTGTCGTCGAGATGGTTCACCGGGGCCGAGCCCGCTCGACATTGGAGTCGCACCGGCCGAAGTGCCAGTCGATACGCGGGGCAGGATGGCGACGAACCGTCGAGCTCAGTGGGCCAAGCGCGAGGGCGGCATCAGGGCTCCCATGGAGCTGCCCGCTGAGTTGTCATGAGGACCGGCGCTGACCGCATGTGGGAGATACCACGCCCCGTCGCCTCCCAGGATGAACGGCTGAGCATCGCGAACGCCTACACCGTCGAGCACTGCCACTGGATTGGGCTGCAGCCGGCGCGCACGTGAGCCCACAGCACATGCTCGCCCTCGCACAAGGACCTTGGACCGGTCCCCATCGCTCTTGCTCCGGAGGTTGAGCTGTGGCTGACTGACAACGGCGCCGAGGGGAGTCGCATGGGCAACTGGGTCGTGATCGCGCAGTACTACAGCGACACGTACAGGACCGAGTTCATCTGTCGTGGACAGGAAACGAAGGACCAGGCATTGAAGGCACTCCGTGCCGCACTCCACACGTATCTACCCAGCAAGAACATCGTCGAGAAGTGGCGCCACGTATATCGCTTCACCGACCAGGAGTCATACCTGGTGGTGATCAAAGGCAAGCTGACACAGTGGGAGTGCACCCTGCGCATCGCGGAGCTGGTCTCGGACTCGACCGATCCGGC
The DNA here is from genome assembly GCF_056433405.1 of Streptomyces sp. NPDC044719. NCBI lineage: Bacteria > Bacillati > Actinomycetota > Actinomycetes > Kitasatosporales > Streptomycetaceae > Streptomyces > Streptomyces sp. NPDC044719. Next base: position 870,659 of record NZ_JBWKHE010000002.1, on the reverse strand, counting down.
CGTGGCCAAGCGGGCACAGAGGGACGACGAAGCGGCCAAGGTGGATGACGGGCCACAAGACCGGATCCCGCCTGGCTGACTGAGCGGCGGGCCGAGCCCCCTTCAAGTTCAGCCGCCCCACACAACCTGGTGTTCAGCCCGGGCAACTGCCGTGCTCAAGCCACCAACTCGAGGTCAGCTGAGAGGCCGCAGCACTGCCATCCCATCCTCGATCCCTACCTTCATGGCGAAGTCGAACCGGTCGACCTCCAGACACAACTCCACATCGGTGGGGTGAGCGCCGAGTCGTCGCCCGCTGCGGAGGTCGTCCGCGGCAGGGGAGGTGCGGGCGCGGTGAAGATAAAGCTCGGGGGTGGCACGGTCTCCGGCCAGGAGCCGGTTCAAGTACTCGGCGCAGGCCAGATCCTCGGCGGCACGGCCGTCCTCGCCGGTGGCAACGAACGTCACCGAGTCGGCGCCGACATCCACCAACGCTCGGGCCGTCGCGCCGGCCACGACGAAGCTTGCGCACAGCGCCAACTTCGCCTCGACAACCGCCAGGGCACCGACCGTTCCCGCAGTGGTCTTCTGAATCACGGTGCGGCTGGCCAACTCCCCTGGCCTCCCGGAGCAGGCCAGGGGAGTTGGCCAGGTCGAACCCGGTGACCGGTGCCCCGTCCTTGAGTGTGAGCCAACCCGGGTGACCCGCCTTGATCTCCAGCGCCTCGCCCTCGTCGACGGCGAGAACGATCTTGTCTGCACCACGGTGGAACGCCCATGCGGCGGTGGTGAACGCCCGCATCACATCGATCACAACAGCTACCTGTTCGGTGCCGTCCACGTCGGGAATTCCGACTACTCGCGCGTCCATGCCGGGATGGTTGCAGCCAACTGAATCGGCCCACAAGGCAGTTGACGATCTCTCGGCGACTCGGAACCTGCCTGAGCGGGAGGTCAGCGGCTCGTCGCCTGTGGTCAGGTGTCGTGTCAGGCAACTGCCCCTGCGGGTTCCGCGATATTCCGGTGGCGAGCGGGACGCGGGCTCCGACATGATCGCGCGCATGCCTTCTACAGTGTCGAATATTGCGATCGACTGTGCGAACGCCTACCGGCTGGCGCAGTTCTGGAGCGATGTGACCGGACACCCGCTGGATCCCGAGGACAAACCGGGTGACGACGAGACGGAGATCATGCTGCCCGGCGGCCCGGCCTTGCACTTCAACGAGGTTCCAGAGCCGAAGTCGACCAAGAACAGGCTCCATCTGTGCCTACGCCCGGACACCTCACGAGACGCAGAGGTCGAGCGGCTGCTGAAGCTGGGCGCCTCGCTGGTCGCCGATCATCGCAAGCCCGACGGCTGGGGCTGGGTCATTCTCGCCGACCCGGAAGGCAACGAGTTCTGCATACTGCTGGCCGAATCCGAGCGGGCTGCATTGTCCTCGTGACCGAGTAGCCGTGGCGCGAACATCAGCCCTGGTCACCAGCGTCGTGATGGCGGGCCATCGCGACCCTGCGGCGTGGCAGCAAGGTCGACGTGGTCCTGAGGTGCAGTGCGTCATCAACCGCTGGCGAAGCAGCCCGGCTCTGCGTCGGGGCCTGTCATGCTGAGGAAGTTCGCTTCCAGCCGCATACCTCGGAGGTTGTGATGCGTGCAGGCATCGTGGTCAGCGCGCACCCCGGAGTGGAGGACCTCGCCGTGCGGGCCGAGGAGTTGGGCTTGCACAGCTTCTGGGTCAACGACACCCCGATGGTCCACGGCGATCCCTTCGTCGCCTTGAGCCTGTGCGCGAAGGCCACCAGCCGCATCAGGCTCGGCATCGGCGTGACCTCACCGGCGCTGCGCTCGGCTCCGGCCGCCGCGAGCGGGCTCGCCAGCCTCAACGCCCTGGCACCGGGCCGGATCATCTGCGGCGTCGGCACCGGAAACACCGCCCGGCGCACCCTGGGCATGCGGCCGACCACGACGGCCAGGCTGGAGAACTTCACCGCCGCACTACAGGACCTGTGCGCCGGACGCTCGACCGAGTACCGCGAAGGTGACCGGGTCCGCGACATCCGGTTCCTGCACACCGGGGCGCACGTGAACACCGCCGACCCGATCGAGTTCGTCATCGCCGCGCTCGGGCCGCAAGCCGCCGCCGTCGCCGGCCGCCGCAGCACCGGACTCATCTCCTTCGGCCTGCTGGACCCCACCGCCTGGGACGCGCTGCACGACACCCGCCATCAGGCCGCACAAGACACACCCCGCGAACTCGACTCCCACACGGACTCCTACGTGGTCACCTCGCTCCACGTACTCGAGGAGGACGAGGACCCCCACGGCGACGCGGGCCGGGACGCGACCGGCCACCTCGTCCTGTCGCTGCTGGCCTTCGCCGCCGACACGGCAGCCGAGAATCCCGCCTTCACCGAGCAACTGGGCCCCGAGGAACGCGAGGCGGTGCGGCGGCTCCTCGACCGGCGCGGCACCACCGCCACCGCGCCGGACCGGCACACCAAGCTCTACCGCAACTACCTCGGACGCATCGCACCGGAGGACCGGGACCTGGTTCTGCCCTCGTTGATGAGCACCCTGGCCCTGGTCGGAACCCGCGACGACCTCCTCGCCCGCATTGCCACCCTGGAACAGGCCGGCATCGACGAACTTCTCATCCAGCCGGTGATCGACCCGCCCACCGAGATGGCCCAGCTCGCGAAACTCCTCACCTGAGCGGCCCCCTCCGCTGCGCGGGCAAGGGGACGGGCCCTGCGCTGGGCCTGAACCACGTCATGGTCGACCGGGGCGGCCGATCCGTCGTGATCGACATCGAGAACCTGCTGTACTTCGGCGTCGAGTGGGAGCGCTTGTTCCTACGCATCCGCCATACCGGCAGCCGGTATCAGCAGTTGGCGGTGGACGGCCTCACCCACCGCCGGCCCGCTGCGTCTCGTCGGTGATTGCCTCGCGTTTCTCCCGAGGAACTCAGTTCGCGTGCGGCCGGCCGTCGCGGACCCAGGTCACCACAACCAGAGCGGCTGTGACATACATCAGGACGCTGAAGGTGGCTACCGATTCGACGTACTGCTCGTAGCCGTTGGCGCGCAGCTGAAGCGCGAGGAAACCAAGTGCGGTCCCCAGCGCAGCGGTCGCGGCGGTCATGGCTACGAACGGGCCCTTCGTCATGGATGCTTCCTCCAAGCCAATGGACGACTGATCAAATTGGAGCCTACATGCCGCGCGACGCCACAACGGGAAACGGTTGTGGCGGTCAGCCAAGCATCAAATCCTGCCCCCCATAGGCTAGTTGCCCGTCAGGGACGGAAATCCTCGGCGTGGTCTCGGGCCCACTGCGCGAAGGTGCGGGCGGGACGCTTGGTGACCGCTTCCGCCGTCGGCGGGGGACCCAGGGACGAGGGGTTGTACGCCTCGGCCTGCGACGGGTCCGGCTCATCACCGCCGTAATCCTCGAATCCGAGGAGGAAGTCGGCGTTCTCCGCCGCGAAGCCGCCCTGCTCGCGATAGATCCCACGGGCCTCCTGCGGCGTCACCACCTCGAAGCGGATCTCCTCCCCCATCGCCTCGGCGATGAGCTCCACCTGGCGCCGGTGCGTGAGGAGTTCGGGTCCGTTGAGGGTGTACGCCTGCCCCGAGTGGCCCTCCTCGGTCAGGGCTAGGCAGGCCACGTCGGCGATGTCCCGCTCATGCACCGGGAACCACGCGGCGTCCGGGAACGGGTCGCGCACCACACGCTCCGCGCGGATGGGCGGCCCCCACAGGGCGAGCTTGTTCATGGCGAACTCGCCGGGGCGCACGTGCGTCCACTCCAGCCCCGACGCCTCGACCGCCTGCTCCACCGGCAGGTGGAAGTCGGTGTCGTAGCCGCTGGTGACCGCGCCGGAAGATAGCACCACGATGCGGTGCACGCCCGCCGCCTTCGCCAGGCCGACCACCTCCTCGGCTGTGGCCGCGACAGGGAAGAGGAAGAGCGCGTCGACGCCCTCAAGGGCGCCCGTCAGCGTCTGTGGACGGGCGAGATCGCCCTCGTGGACCCGGACCTCACGCGGAAACGCCCTTGCCTGTGCACTGCGGGTCAGCGCCCGCACGTCATGCTTCATCTCCACGAGTTGCCGCACGATGTTCCGCCCGACTTGGCCGCCTGCCCCCGTCACCAGGATCGTCATCGTTCACCTTTCGTCTCGTTTCCTCACGTCCGTCAGGTGTCGCGAGCCCCGATGCCGTTCTCCAGCGTGCGGATGACCCATGCGGAGGCACCATGGCGCGGCAGAGACCCCTCGCTGACTGCCATGCAGCCGGCGCACACGTGGGCCCACAGCACATGCTCGATCCACTCGACGCTCACCTCCGCGTCCAGGAGCCCCTCGGCCTGGCCTCGCCCGAGCAGCCGCGTGATCGCCCTGGAGGCCGGATCGGGGCCGCTTCGCGCGGTGACGGCCTGGGTGATCCGCGGGTCGCCGTACAGGAACAACACGTGATCGCCGACGTCGAGCATCGCGACCACCAGCCGGCGCAGCGCCTGCAGTGGCGGGCCCTGCTCGATGCGGGCCTCCTTCAATGACTCGTCGAGCAGATGGAGGGAGTGCTCGACGACCGCAGCGACGAGCATCTCCCGGTCCGGGAAGTACCGCTGGAGGGTGCTGCGCCCGACGTCCGCCGCGGCCGCGATGTCCGCCAGAGTCGCATCACGCCTACGGGACAGTACGGACGCCGCAGCGCCGAGGATCACCCGTCGTGTACGGCCGCGGACTCCCGACTCGCGCATGCTGCTGACCATGGCCGCACCGTAGTGGTTGCCGCCCCACGAGTGGCAAGTGCCGCCTCATTATGGAGCGTTGGTGCCTCACTTCTGTAAACGTCGTGGCGGATTCAGCCGTGCAGGGTGGGCCGGTAGATGAGCTCCTGGATGTGGCCGTCGAGCGTTCGGTGCTCGATCAGCTCGAGGTCGAAGTCGGCTGCGCCCCGGAAGATCGGGTCGAGCCCGGTCCGGCCGGTGATCACAGGGAAGAGCGTCACCTGGACGCGGTCGACCAGGCCGGCGGCCATCAGCGCCCGGTTCATCGAGAGGCTGCCGTGCGAACGCAACGGCACCTCGGACTCCTTCTTCAGCCGGGCGACGACGTCGACGGCATCGCCGCTCACGACCTTCGCGTCCGGCCAGTCGAGGGCTCCCTTCAGCGTGGTCGACACCACCGTTGCCGGCAGGCTCCTCATCCTTGTGACCCATGGGTCGCGCACGTCGGATTCCTCGGTGCTCGATGCCAGCATCTGCGCGAAAGCCCGATAGGTGTTGGCCCCGAAGACCATCCGCTGTTCCTCGCCGTACAGGGCAAGGCGGTGTTCGAGAAGCTCGGGCCCCTGCTTGCCCCAGTAGCCGGTCCAGTCACCGCCCGCGGCACCGAAGCCGTCGAGGCTGGAGAAGACGTCGAACGTGTAGGAAGCGGTCATGATGCTCTCCTTGAATCCGGTCCGATTTGACCACGTGCTGGAGATATAGACCGGCAACCACGGCGAGACTCATCGCCCCTGTGCTTCTGGAAGTGTCAGACGGTCCGGCAGAGCGCCGCCGCGCCGCCGGCCAGGCCGGCCGGTGCTGCGGCGCGGGCCACCGTCACGTGCACAGGACGGGCTGTGCGGGTGGCGGCCGCGACCTGTGAGTGGCTCCGCGCGAAGACAAGCAGGCGCAGCACCGCGAACCGCGCGACACCGGCGAGTGCGCAGGCCGACAGATAGACGACCTGCTCGAGCACCGCACTGGGCGCCGCCACCCAATGGTGCAGGGCCAGCATCGCCACGCACGTCATCGCGTACGCGGCCGTCGCGGATCCGGCCGACTGCGCATGCTGGCGCCACGTCGCGCGCCGGCCGGCGCCGAACGTGAAGCGGGCGTGCAACTCGGTTGCGATGAGCGTGGAAACCGCGGTGATCAGGGCGTTGGCCAGAGCCCATGAGATCCAGAAGGCGAGCGCTGCCACGGCGAAGCTGGAGGCGAGCCCCACTCCGCCACCGCAAAGGACGAAGCGGGCGAAGGCGGTGGACACGGTGGGTGCCGTCTGTTGTCGGCTCTGCGCCGCCATGATCCAACCCCCCTGATCGAGCCAGTGTTTCCTAATGCATAAACGCTACGTTGCGTTCGCAGGATTGGCAACATATTCATTGCTCATTCCCTCCATAGTTCCAGTTCATCGCCATGAATTCGTTGCAATGATACGAAGCTAACGCAACGACCGAAGGGAAGCTGCGTTGCAATGGGTGGAGGTGAACGCTCACCGTGGCCAGGTTCGAACGGCACACGGGCGGGCTTCGCCGACCTCTCGCAAGATCACCAGCATGTGGTACATGTGCCAGGAGCTGAGCCTGGCCCAGCAGATCGGCTACCGGATGCAGTTGGCCTGAGCCGCTGCGGAGGACGCGGGCGGGCGACTCGAGGTGTCGTCAGGGCTCCGTGTCAGGACGAGCGCAGGACGCAGAACGCCTCCGCTGCCTTGTCGTCGCCGGGGTACGGCAGCAGGTCGATGTGAACGCGGTCTGGCACGGTCTTCCCGCCGGGTGTGCGGAGGAACTCGAGGTACGGGCCGACTCCCTTGGCGGAGCGCAGTACCGCATGGTCGTCGGTCACCTCGTGCAGGGTCCAGTCCCGTCGCCTCGCCCCAGAACCGGGCCACGGCCCGCGGATCCTCGCAGTCGACCACGATCGAGGCGATCGGCCCGGTGTCGCGGTAGATCTCCCGAGGTTCCAGCACACGGAACTCGTTGCCCTCCGGGTCGGCGAGGACCGTCCACGGCACGTCGGCCTGGCCCACGTCGGCGGGCGTCGCGCCGAGAGCCTGGAGGCGCGCGACCAACTCCGCCTGATGGGCCACGGACGTGGTGGCGAGATCGAGGTGCACACGGTTCTTCGTCGTCGACTTGGGTTCCGGGACGATGACGACGTCGACGTCGACGCAGACGGCGACCGGGTCCGGCCAGACGTAGCCGCCGACGGGTTCGACGTTGGTCACACCGGGTCCCTCGCTGGAAACGCCCCAGCCGAGCCCCTCCGCCCAGAACCGTCCGACCGCCGAGTCGTCAAGGGCCTTTATGTTCACGTCGACAGGTCGCAGTGGCATGCCGTCCCCGCCCCTTCGACGCCTTCGGCACCGAAGAGAAGACGCTGCACGCCGATATGGGCGGACAGACCGGCACCCCATGGTTCGAGGTGGACGGCGGGAACCGGTTCTTCGGCCGGCACCTGAGCGACTCCGGCAAGAGCTCGTGTTCGCCGGAGGCCTCGTCAGTAGTCGAGATCCAGGTAGTCGATGTCGTTGATGGCGACGTCCGACAGGCCCATCGCGCGGACTCCGCCGTCCTGGAAGTACACGTCCTTGAATCCGTCGGCGATGATCTGCCGCAGCTGCTGGTCGCCGGCGCCGGCGTCGCGAGCGTCGAAGAGCCGGCCGGCGTACTCCGGTGGGAGGTGGACCGTGAGGCGGCGGAAGCGGCCGTCGTCCGTTGTGCCGATCGGCGCGGTGTAGCCGAACCGGGCCCTCGTCTCCACCGTGATGCCGCCCGTGGTGGCGGCCTGTCGCCGGCGGCGCTTGCGTACCTGCGGCTGCCAGCGGGCCCGTACCGCCTCGTCGATCTTCGCGGCGACGTCGGCGCGGGGGTGCTTGCGGGCGCCGCGCCGGTACCGGTTCACGGAGTCGGCGGTGACGCCGATCTCCTGGGCGACGGCCTTCGCGCTGCCCAACTGCCGGATCAGATAGCCGATCCGGCCCTTCAGCGTCTTGGGCGGCTCACGGGTGAAGGACTCCCGGTCGGCACGTTCGATCGCGTCCTCGATCTCCCTCACCGGCTACTCCCCTTCTTCCAGGACGGCGTCGCCGCCCTTGATGTGGCGGGCGGGGTTGTAGCCCGCCTCCATCAGGTCGACCGCCCAGGACATCTCCTGGACGCCTTCGAACTTCGCCAGGCCCGGGGTGGGCCCGAGGCGGAAGGTGCCGGGGATGGGCTTGCCGGACGTGCTGTAGGGGAGGATGTCGATCGGCGAGCGGGACGGCGAGGGGTAGACGACGCAGTCGGACAGCACGGCGAGCGGGTACAGGCCCGTCATCCGGGCCATGTTGAGCAGCTTGCGGTGCATGTTGACCCGGGCCTTGGAGATGACCGCGGCCCGGATGTCCGGGCGCCAGGTCGGGCGCTCCATGGCCGGCCAGGCATCGCCCTCCTTGTAGTTCTTGCCCTGAGGGCGCTCGCGGAGTTTGCCGACTCCGCCCTTCACCGTGGCCTTGATGGCGGCGAGCACGGCGGCCATGGCCGGGTCGGCGTCCTTGTGCCGCTCCATGGCGGCGAGGAACACGTGGTCGTCCAGGTCCCGGGTGACGCCGAGGTCGGCCATGGTGTCGAGGTACGCGGTCCGCAGCCGGTCGTGCCACGGGTCCAGATAGGCGCCGGTCTCCCGCCGCAGGTACGCCTCCAGCGGCTGGACGTTGTAGCCGAGTTCCTGGGCGTAGGCGACGGTGTGGGTCTGATACCAGGCCGGGCCGGCGGGAGGGATGCCGGACGGTGTGAACGGGCTGGGCAGACGCGGGTCGAGCTCGACGTGCGAGAGGTCGACCAGCCAGGAGCCTGGAATCTTCGGGTTGAACTTCGGGGTGTGGAAGTGGTCCGGGGCGGACAGGCCGACCACCAGGCGGGCGGCGGAGGCGAGGAAGGCGGTGTTCAGGTCGAGGCCGAGCGCCCAGGGCAGGGAGACCTCGTCCCCGGTGAGCAGGTTGACGTCGCGCACCCACTGGTAGGCCTCCTCGTCGAGGAAGCCGCCCTGCCAGTCGTGGTGCACGACCAGTGGGTGTTCGGGGACGCACTCCGGCGGGGCCGGGTCGATCGGTTCCGTTCCGAGCGAGCCGGGGTTGTGGCCCGAACTCCACTGGCCGGTCGTACGGTCCTGCACCGCGCGCGTGGGCGGGCGCAGCGCTGTCATCAGCTCCAGTCCTGAGACGGCCGTCGACCCGCGCGGGGTGAGGACCCGCTGTGCGTAGACGCCCAGGACGCGGGCGATGTCGGCAGGCGCCGAGTCCGCGACGCCGGGCCAGGACCGCTCGTCGAGGGCGTCCCAGGGCAGGACGGCGAGCTGCACGCACTGCCGCTGGTTGCCCTGGGCCGGGCGGTACACGCGGGCCCAGGGGCCGAATCCGCGTTGGGTCAGCTTCCACTTCGCCCTGGCGAGCTGCTTGACGACCGGGTGATCCTCCGCCAGCCGCAGGCCCCGGCGGTCCTCCAACCGCTCGGGCAAGCCGAGCTTCACGGCGGCGGCCGTGGTGAGCACGATCAGCGGATCGGCGTCACGGCCGTTGCGGTGCAGTCTGGACGCGCCGAGCCCGGACTCGTGCAGCGTCCACTCCACCAACTCCGGGATGGTGGAGGCGGGGCAGTCCAGCACGATCCCGTCAACGCCGTACGCGGAGCCGTCGTCGTCCAGGACGGCGAGCGGGCCGTGCGGGAAGCCGGAGTCGACTGGGGGCTTGGTGGCGTTCTTCGCGGCCGGGCGCCGCGACGACGTCACTGGGCGGGCGGCCGGACGGGCGGAGGGCTGAGGGGCGGTCTGGACGGCGGGCGTCTCCACCGGCGCTGAGCTCTTAGGTTCGGGGGCGGCCGGGTCGGTGAGGGTGGCCGGTGTCTCGTGTCGCGGCGGGGCGGCTGGGGCCGTTGGGGTGCCGTGCGCGGGGTATTTCGCCGCCCAGCCGTTGAGCAGGCGCTGGTACGCCTCCAGGCGGGGCGATTTCGGCTCGCTCCTGCCGTTCTCGTAGTTCTTCACCGTCTGCGTCGACGTCTTCAGTGCGAGAGCGAGACGGGCCTGGGTGATACCGGCGGCCTCACGCAACCGGGCGCGTTCCGCCGGGGGCGGGAGCTGCGGCTCCTCCTCCAACAGCGCGTCGACGGACGCGAACAGCTCTTCCTCCGTGGCCATGCGGATCTCCCTTCGCACGGCCACCCTAGCAACCCTTACCTCGCCATTTAACCTGCTTCTTTAACCCGATCAGGGGTTGACTCCGGGTGCGTGCGTGACGTCGCCCGAAAGGAGGGATCCCACGGCACGCTCCACCTCTGCGATGCGGTCGGCGAGCGCTGCCGTGCCGGGTTCGCCTTCCGGTCTGTCGCGCAGGAGCAGTTCGATCTCGGAGAGCTGTTGGGTGATCTCTGTGAGCCGGTCCGTGTCCGTGCCGGTTGCGCGCATCGCCAGCTGGCGGTTCTTGCGGTGCAGATCGAGGAAGACGGTGACCTTGGTGCGCAGCACCCAGGGGTCGACCGGTTTGGCGATGAAGTCGGCGGCGCCGATGGCGTATCCCCGGTAGGCGTAGTCGGCGCCGCCCTCGGTGCCGGTCACCAGGATGATGGGGACGTCCTTGGTCTGGTCGAGGCGCTTGATGTTGGCGGCGGTCTCGAAGCCGTCCATGCCGGGCATGCGGACGTCGAGCAGGACGACGGCGAACTCCTGGCGCAGCATGGCCTTCAGGGCCTGTTCTCCGGAGCGTGCGCGGACCAGGTGCTGGTGCAGTGGGCCGAGTACGGCTTCGAAGGCGATGAGGTTCTCCTCCATGTCGTCGACGATGAGGATGCTGCACGGGTGGGCCAGGTTGGTGTTCATCGTGCGTCCTCAGGCGGGTCGTCGGCGGCGTCGTGAGCGGGTGGTGGTCCCGGTTCGTCGGCGGCACCCGGGGCCTGTGCGGGCACCGAGGGCTCGGTGGGCGGGTCGAGCAGGTCGCAGATGGCCGAGAGCAGACGGTCGATGTTGACCGGTTTGGGCACGTAGTCATTGGCTCCGCTGTCGATCGCCTTGTCGCGGTCCTGGGGCATGGCCTTGGCGGTGAGGGCGATGATCGGCAGGTGGGCGAGCCGGGGGGTGTCCCGGATGGTGCGGATGGTCTCGTACCCGTCCATCTCGGGCATCATGATGTCCATCAGGACCAGGGAGAGGTCAGCGGCACGTTCCAGGACCTCGAGGCCCTCCCGGCCGTTCTCGGCGTACCGCACGGTGATGCCGACCCGGCCCAGTGCGTGGGTGAGGGCGAAGACGTTGCGGATGTCGTCGTCGACGATGAGGATGCGGCGGCCCGCCAGGACGCGGCCGGGGCGGCCGCTGAGCCATTCCTTGAGCCGTGTGGTCTCCGGCCAGGTGTCCTCGCGGCCGTTGGCGGGTTCGGTGGTCTGTCCGCCCGCCAGATCGTCCGGCAGGTGATCCGGGGCCGGGGTGCCGGGCTGGAGGGTTTCCGCGCTGTCGAGCATGTGCTCGGGTGAGGAATCCCCGGCGCCGTCCGCCGGGGGCCCGGCTTCCGGAGGGGCGGGCGCGGTGCCGGCGGTGCGCGGGTCGGCGGGGCCCTGTACCGCGGTGGCGCCGGGGTGGAGGGCGGGGATGTAGAGGGTGAAGCGCGAGCCCACGCCCGGCTCGCTCTCGGCGACGATCTTGCCGCCGAGCATTCCGGCGATCTCCCGGCTGATGGACAGGCCGAGGCCGGTACCGCCGTACTTGCGGTTGGTGGTGCCCTCGGACTGCTGGAACGCCTCGAAGATCATCGGAAGCTTCTCGGGGGCGATGCCGATCCCGGTGTCCTTCACGGAGAACGCGATGACGGCTTCGGCGTTCCTGAGCGTCTCCTCGGTGAAGTGCATGCCCAGCACCCGGCTGACGCGCAGCTCCACATGACCGTCGTGAGTGAACTTCACCGCGTTGGACAGCAGATTGCGCAGTACCTGCTGAAGGCGCTGCTCGTCGGAGTACAGCTCGCCCGGTACGTCCTTCTCGACCGCGATCTCGAAGCCCAGGCCGCGGTCGATGGTGAGCGGCCGGAAGGTCGCGTGGACGTAGTCGAGCAGCTTGATCAGCGGGAGGGTCTTGGGGCGCACGTCCATCCGTCCGGCCTCGATCTTCGACAGGTCGAGGATGTCGCTGATCAGCTGGAGCAGGTCCGAGCCGGAGCGGTAGATGGTGGTCGCGAACTGCACCTCCTGCTCGGCCAGGTGACCGTCGGGGTTGTCGGCGAGCAGCCGGGCCAGGATCAGCAGGGAGTTCAGCGGCGTGCGCAGTTCGTGCGACATGTTCGCCAGGAACTCCGACTTGTACTGCGAGGCGGTCGCGAGCAGTGCGGCCTTCTCCTCGAGTTCGGCGTTGGAGCGCTGCAGTTCGTCGGACCGCTCGCGCAGTTCGGAGGTGAGCCGCTGGGACTCCGACAGCAGCGACTCCGTACGGGAGTTGGCGATGATCGTGTTGGTCGAGACGCCGATCGTGTTGACGAACTGGTCGATGAAGGCCAGGTGCACATCGTTGAACTTGCTGAGCGAGGCGAGCTCGATCACTCCGAGCACCTGGTCCTCGAAGAGGATGGGCAGGATGACGATGCTGGCCGGACGGGCCGTGCCGAGCCCGGAGTTGATGGTGATGTAGTCGGGCGGGACGTCCGTGATGAGGATGCGCTTCTTCTCCTGCGCGGCCTGTGCGATCAGCCCGCGGCCCGGGGTGCCGGTGCCCGGCAGCGGGCTGCCCCCGCCGGCCTGGTCGGTGCCGTACCCGGCGATGAACTCCAGGCCCTCACCCGGCGGCGCCCCCGCCTCGGCCAGGAAGAACGCACCGAACTGCGCGTTCACCAGTGGCGTCAGCTCGCGCAGGATCAGGTCGGCGACCTCCACCAGGTCGCGGTGGCCCTGCATGAGCGCGGCCATGCGGGTCAGGTTCGACTCCAGCCAGTCCTTGGCACGGGTGGTCTCGCGGAGATTGGAGACCATGAGGTTGATGTTGTCCTTCAGCTCGGCGACCTCGCCCTGAGCCTCGACCGTGATGGCGCGGGACATGTCGCCCTGGGTGACCGCGCTGGCCACCTCCGCGATCGCGCGGACCTGGGTGGTGAGATTCAGCGCCAGCTCGTTGACGTTGGTGGTCAGCCGTTTCCACGTTCCGTAGACGCCCTCGACTCGCGCCTGGCCGCCCAGCTGCCCCTCGCTGCCGACCTCCCGGGCGACGCGGGTGACCTCGGAGGAGAACGAGGAGAGCGTGTCGACCATCGTGTTGATGGTGGTCTTCAGCTCCAGGATCTCGCCGCGCGCGTCCACGTCGATCTTCTTGGACAGGTCGCCCTGGGCGACGGCCGTGGCCACCTGGGCGATGTTGCGGACCTGCGAGGTCAGGTTGTAGGCCATGAAGTTGACGTTGTCCGTGAGGTCCTTCCACACCCCCGACGCCCCGCGGACCTGGGCCCGGCCCCCCAGGCGGCCCTCGGTACCGACCTCGCGGGCGACCCGGGTGACCTCATCGGCGAACGCCCGCAGCTGGTCGACCATCGTGTTCACGGTCTCCTTCAGCTGCAGGATCTCGCCGCGGGCGTCGACGGTGATCTTCTTCGACAGGTCGCCGTTGGCGACGGACGTCGTCACCTGGGCGATGTTGCGCACCTGCGAAGTCAGGTTCGACGCCATGAAGTTGACGTTGTCCGTCAGCTCCTCCCACACTCCCGACACTCCGCGGACCTGCGCCTGCCCGCCCAGATTGCCCTCGGTACCGACCTCGCGGGCGACCCGGGTGACCTCGCCCGCGAACGCCGACAGCTGGTCGACCATCGTGTTGATCGTCGACTTGAGCTCCAGGATCTCGCCCTTGGCCTCCACCGTGATCGTCTTGCCCAGGTCGCCCTGGGCGACCGCCGTCGCCACCTGGGCGATGTTGCGCACCTGCGAGGTCAGGTTGTCCGCCATGAAGTTGACGTTCTCGGTGAGGTCCTTCCACACCCCCGAGACCCCGCGGACCTGGGCCCGGCCGCCGAGACGGCCCTCGGTGCCCACCTCGCGGGCGACCCGGGTGACCTCGCCCGCGAACGCCGACAGCTGGTCGACCATCGTGTTCACCGTCAGCTTCAGCTGGAGGATCTCGCCCCGGGCGTCCACCGTGATCTTCTGGCTCAGATCGCCGGTGGCGACGGCCGTGGTCACCTGGGCGATGTTGCGGACCTGGGAGGTCAGGTTCGACGCCATGAAGTTGACGTTGTCCGTGAGGTCCTTCCACACCCCGGACACGCCGGGTACCTGGGCCCGGCCGCCCAGCTGTCCCTCCGTGCCGACCTCGCGGGAGACCCGGGTGACCTCGTCGGCGAACGCCCGCAGCTGGTCGACCATGGTGTTGACCGTCAGCTTGAGCTCCAGCAGCTCGCCGGTCGCCTCCACCGTGACCTGCCGGGTCAGATCGCCGCGTGCGACCGCCGTGGTCACCACCGCGATGTCGCGCACCTGCGCGGTCAGCCGGGACGCCATCGTGTTGACGGCCTCGGTCACGTAGCGCCAGTCGCCGGACAGCCCCTGCACCGTGGCACGCCCTCCGAGACGGCCCTCGGTACCGACCTCCCGGGAGACGCGGGTCAGCTCACCGGTGAACAGCGACAGCTGCTCCACCATGCGGTTCACCCCGCGCCCCAGGCGCCGCAGATCACCGCGGTGCTGGCGCCTGCCGTCGTGCAGGTCGGCGCGCTGCGTCAGATCGCCGTCGGCGACCGCGTCCAGGACGCGCGTGGCGTTCACGATCGGGACGGCCAGCGCCTCCAGCAGCGCGTTGGCCGCGTCCACGCCCGTCGTCCATCCGCCCGACCCGGGGCTCGCCGCCAGCCGCTCGTCCAGCCGCCCCTGCCGGAGCACCTCCCTGCGCACCCGCTCCAGCTCCAAAGCCAGATGCGCGTTCCGCGTGGTGATCTGGTCGAACTCCCCCGCCAGCTCGGCCAGGATGCCTTCGGGCACGTTACCCATGCGTACCGTGAAGTCGCCGTCACAAAGAGATCTCATGGCCGCCAGCAGCGGACGCAGCTGAGCCACGTGCACCCACTCGTCCCCGGGGTCGGCGGAAGGTCGGTCCGGGGCCGTGGAACCGGTTCCAGCGGGCTCCCGCTCCCCGGATTCCGGCTCGGAGGAAGCGAGTTCGGAGCGAGCGACAGAATCCATGGCAACACACTTCTCTTGGCACAAAATATGACCACTCCCCATTTAGGCTACATTCGACCTGTACTGGTCCGCAGTGAGCTGGGCAGGGGTTGCCGTGAGGCCACAAGCGGGGTCGCAGACAGGACGGTCCTTGGGTCCGCGTTCAACACCAGCAGCACGGATGCATGTACCCGCCAACGAACTCGCGGCCGTGGCGGCACGCAAGTTCGTACGTGCCGTGCTCACCGAACGGACCGCGCCCCACTCCCCCACCGCGCCGGCGATCAGCGACCGGTCGGTCGACGATGCCGTGCTCCTCGCCAGCGAACTCGTCACCAATGCCGCCGCACACTCCGGGTCCGGGCTGGAAGTCGCCTGTCACCTCGAGGCCGGAGCCGGGGCCGCACCGACCGGTTCCGGGGCCGGGTGGGCCGAAGCCGTGCAAGCCGGGACCGGGTGGGTGGGTGTCGTGGTCGAGGTGCTGGAGCACGGCACCGCCCGGCGCCCAGGCGGCACGACAAGCCCGCACAGCCCCGTGCACGGCTACCGCAGGCAGCTCATGCACACATTGGCCGAATCCTGGGGCGTGACCTGCCGGCGTACCGGAAGGGCGACGTGGGTGCGCCTGGAATGCGCGACGACGGCGCCTCCGCTCGCCGCCACCGAGCGCCGCATCGCCGGCCTCCCGGCCGAGGCCGCCCGTCGCCCGCCGCCTCCCCCCGAGCCCGTGCTGCCGCGCGGACACCCCGCTCACAGAGCACAGTGGGCGGAGCGCGAAGGACAGTGGTTCCTCGCCGAGGCCGGAGAGCTCCTCGCAGGACAGCTGGACGAGGACATGGTCGCCGCCCTCGCCGGACAGCTGCTGGTGCCCAGACTCGCCGACTGGTGCGCCATATGGCTCACCACCGACCACGCCGGGGTACGGCTCTCCCGCGTCTGGCACACCGACGAACAGCACATCCGCGCCCTCCGCCGGTCCCTGGAGAAAGATCCCCCGAGCGCGGCGCTCAGCACGACCGGTCTCCCCTGGCCCTGGCCCGAATGCGAATCCGCCCCCGACGAGGCCGACCGCAACACAGGCGGCTCCGCACTGGCCTTCCCCCTCGTCGCCGGTGGCCGGTACCACGGCACGCTCCTCATCGGCCAGGCAGGCCAACCCGAACTCACCGACACCGTCGTACGGCTCGTCGAGGACGTCGCCCGCCGCACGGCCCAGGCGGTGGTCACCGCCCGCCACTACACCCGCCAGGCCACGATCAGCCGCACGCTCCAGCGCCGGCAGCTCCCCGCCTCACTCGCCGCCATCCCCGGCGTCGACACGGCGATCGTCTACGAGCCCTGGGCGGAGGGGCAGACCGTCGGCGGTGACTTCTACGACCTGTTCCCCATGGGCGGGCACCGGTGGTGCTTCCTTCTCGGTGACGTCTCCGGCCACGACATGGAAGCCATGTCCGTCACGGGCCTCGCCCGCCACCTCGTACGGCTGCTCGCACGCGAGGGCCACGGCGTCGAAACCCTCCTCAACCGCCTCAACCGCGCGATGGCCGAGGAAGCCGCCGAAACGACCGCACCCCGTGGCGAACACGAAGGCCCCCGCCTGCTCAGCCTGCTCTACGGAGAACTCGAACCCGACGCCGTCACCGGCAACACCCGGTGCACCATCGCCAGCGCCGGACATCCGCCGCCCCTGCGACTGACGACGAACGGCACCGTCACCTCCGCCGCGCACCCCCAAATACTCCTGGGCGTGGAAGAACACACCAACTACCACGCCGACACCATCACCCTCACACCAGGCGAAACACTCCTCTGTGTCACCGACGGCGTCACCGAACGCCGCAACGGCGCGCATCAACTCGACGACGACAACGGCCTCGCACGCATACTCGCCACGTGTACCGGCCTCGGCGCCAAAGCCATCGCCGAGCGGATCCGCCAGATCACCCATGACTTCAGCAACCAGCCCATCGCCGACGACCTCGCCATACTCGTGCTCGAAGCGGTGCCGGTGCTCAGGAGCGGGGGAACCATCGCAACCAGCCATCCGCACGGTGAGTTCTGACTCGCCATCGGCTGAGCAGGTGCCCAGTGGCTCAGAAGTCGGCGGCGACCGGGGCCACTTCACTCACGCGCAGGACCATGCGGACATGCCCTGCAGCGCGGCCAAACGCCTGGCCACGGCGATCTGCTCCTTGCGGGTGGCCAGATCGGCGCGCGGGGCGAACTTCCGTCCCCCGGCGGCCACCCAGCTGGACTGGGTGAACTGCAGGCCGCCGTAATGGCCGTTGCCGGTGTTCGCCTTCCAGTTCCCACCGGACTCGCACGCGGCGATGGCGTCCCAGTCAGGTCCGAACTGGGCAGCCGGAAGGGCCTCCGCTCTGGTGGCGACGCCGAGTATCGCGGCGACCGCGAAGAGCACGAAGGCCGTACTCGCCCTGCGGCGGCGGCAGTCGCGAGTGCTGAACATTTTTTGAGCGTTCTGTGACGAAATCATATGTAGACGGTTGCATCGCGTCACATAAGTAGCGAATTGAGAACAAGAACTCCTACGCCAAAAGAAGCAGCCATCAGTCCCTGCGAACGACTGCTCTACCCTCTTCCGCATGGCCGGTGGTGCTTTTCGGCCTGCCAGGTGGCCGAATCAGCCACTTGGGCCGAGGTGATCCGAGATCCCCGTCAGGAGGACCGTTGCACCACGATGAGCGGACAGACCGGCCCGGAAGTCATGGCGAGCACCAGATCCAGCACGAGTTGGGCACCGTCGACCGCGCCGACCGGTTCTACGACGAGCAGGTGCTGGACCGGCTCAACCCCCGTATGCGGGAGTTCGTGGCCCGCCAGGAGATGTTCTTCCTCGCGACCTCGGACAGTCACGGCGAGTGCGACAGCACCTTCCGGGCCGGACCGCCCGGCTTTCTCCGGGTACTCGATGAAAAGGCTTTGGCCTACCCGGAGTACCGCGGGAACGGCGTCATGGCCTCGCTCGGCAACATCCGGGAGAACCCCCACGTCGGCCTGCTGATGATCGACTTCTCCCGGGACCGCATCGGTCTGCATGTCAACGGCCGGGCGCGGCTGGTCGCCGACGACACGATGCGCCGGAGGTGTCCGGGCCTACCGGTTGATCCGGTGCCCGGCCGCCGTCCCCACGTATGGGTGGAGGTCGAGGTCGAGGAGGCGTACATCCACTGCTCGAAGCACATACCGAGGCTGGTCCCGGCACCGCTCCGGCCGAACGCCGGCAGGGCGGACGGTTCCGCGGCCGACGGGGAGCAGGCCTGGGGCACGGACGACGTCAAGCGCAAGGGCGGCGACTACTTCGGAGCGGCGGCCCAGGAGCGGGGTCTGGCTTCCCGCTGAGATGGCGTACAGCTCGGAAGGAAGTGGGCGCCCTCGCTCTACGGCCGCACGCTCGCCGTCGGCGGCGACGCCGGCACGCTCCTGCTCTGGGGCACCCTCACGCGGCAGCCGCTGTGAGGCCCTCGAACCTGACTACCGGGACGGGGAGTGAGGTCAGCCCCGGTACTCGTCGCGTGCGGACCGGGGAACGGAGAAGCAGGACAGGACGACCGTGAAAGGCCAGACCGACTGGATCGTCGTCACCGCGCGTTCGGCGGCGCCAGGGGCACCTTGCTGGTGGATTTCGGCCAGGAACCATGCCGCCCCCAGCGCCATGACGACGGTCGCCCCCAGGGAGGGGTAGGGCCTCAGGGCCCAGGGCACGGTGTCCCCCCTTCTGGCGGCCAGAACGGGCCAGACCGCGAGGACGACGAAGCCGACGACGGCGACCGAACCGTGGGTGAGGGAGCCGCCGCTGCTCGGCGCCGGAAACAGGGCCACGGCCAAGGCCGACACACCCCCGGCCGCCAGGGCGGCGCGTCCCGCGGGCGCGGCCGGGCGCAGTCCCCAGGCGGTGAGCAGGTGGCAGATGCCCAGGGTGATGAAGGCGGCTGTCATCACCCAGTAGCTGGAGCCGCCGGGTGCCGCGAGGACGCTGATCGTCTGGACGGCGGGGTCGTAGGAGGGGCCCTGCAGGGATGCCGACACCGCCCAGCCCATGATCAACACGATGGGCGCGCAGCCGGACGATAAAAGGGCCCATTTCGGAACAGATCGCACCAGGATACCGTAAAGCGGATCTTCGGCCCCTCGCCCCACGAGCGGCGGGCGGGAGAGTCGCCGCAACCGGTCGGCGTGCGATGCCGTCCTACAGGGCACCATGATCCCTTCAAGCCTCACCGGCCCCTGGGCCGGACCGGTGCGTCAGCTGCTCGACTTCGCCTGGACACAGACACGGGCCTGCGCCTTCGCCATCGCCCTGCTGTGCGGCGTGGCCATGTCCACGCTGCTGCCCGAACTCCCCGTGGCGCGCTACGACCTGCTGGTCGTCTACGGCGTGCTGCTCACGCTGGTGTTCTGGATGCGCGGCTGGGAGAACGGGCGGGACGTCGCCGTCATCGCGGTCTGCCATGTCATCGGTCTGGCCTTCGAGCTGGTGAAGGTGTCGCTCGGCTCCTGGAGCTACCCGGAACCGGCTGTGCTGAAGTTCGCCGGTGTCCCGCTCTACGGAGGTTTCCTCTACGCGGCCGTCGGCAGCTACATCTGCCGCGCCTGGCATCTGTTCGACCTGGAGATCGTGCGCTACCGGCCGCGTGCGACCGCCGCGGTGGCCGCGGCCATCTACGTCAACTTCTTCAGTCATCACTGGCTGCCCGACGTGCGGTGGGTGCTGGCCGGGCTGCTGGTGGCCGTCACGCTGAGGACGTCGGTGCGCTTCACGGTGCGGGGCGTGCGCCGGCAGATGCCGCTGGCCGTGTCGTTCGTCCTGATCGGGTTCTTCCTGTGGGTGGCGGAGAATCTGGCCACCCTGGTCGGCGCGTGGCGCTATCCGTACCAGGAGCACGGCTGGGAGCCGGTGGGTGTGGCGAAGTTCGGCGCCTGGGCGTTGCTGATCAGCGTGACCTTCGTCCTGGCGGCGGTCGGCAGGCGTACGGACTCCGGGGTGGTCCGCTCGATGCGGTGAGCACCCTCGGAGTGCGCGAGTCGTCGTCCAAGCCCTCAACTGAGTATCATCCTATGGACGCATTTTAGGTGATTTGCCACCGAGGGTTGTCACCGACCGTGACCACCCTCGCCGGAGTGATCAATGTCCCGCACCGGCACCACGGACGACGGCGACGAGCTGCTGACCAGGCTCGGGGACCTGACGGCCCAGGCGCGAGCCCAGGCCGAGATGCAGCGCTCCCGGGTCGAACTGGCCCTCGCGCTGCAGAGCGACATGCTCCCGCGCGATCTGCCCGTCGCCCGGCGGCTGCATCTGGCCGTGCGCTACGCGCCCGCGTGCCAGGGCCTCAACGTGGGCGGCGACTGGTACGACGCCTTCACACTGGGCGACGGCCGCATCGGTCTGTCCATCGGTGACGTCCAGGGCCACAACATCGAGGCGGCCGCCTTCATGGGGCAGGTGCGGGCCGGACTGCGGGCCCTGGCCTCCGTCACCAGTGAGCCGGGCGAGGTCCTGGCCCGGACCAACGATCTGCTGCTGTCCCTCGGCTCGGACCTGTTCGCCACCTGCACCTTCATGCGACTCGATCCGTGCGCCGGGGTGCTGGAGAGCGCGCGGGCGGGGCACCTGCCCTGCATCTGGGCCACGGCCGACGGGAAGTCCGGCCTCACCGCGGACGAGGGCGGTCCGCCGCTGGGTGTCCAGACGGGGACGCCGTATCCGGTGACCCGGTACGAACTCACCACGGGCGGTGTGTTCGTACTGCTCACGGACGGTGTCGTGGAGGGGCCGTCGATGCCGCTGGAGGAGGGACTGGATCAGGTGACGCGGCTCGCGGGCATCGCCGCGGTGGCGGGCATGGACGTGGACGCGCTCGCGGCGGCCGTGATCAAGGGCGCCGAGCGGGTGGGGCACGACGACGACGCCGCCGTCCTGGTGGTCGGCCTCGACGGGCCGGACGCTCAGCCATAGGGCCGCAGGGCCCGCCTCCCACCTCGCCGACGCGGCGGCCTCGGTGTCTGATGGCTGCTGTGGTGGGTAGCCAGGATCTGCGTACGCCGGTCGTCCTCGCTCTGCAGACGCTGGCCGTCGCCGCCTGCTATTACGCGTCGGGGAAGCTGGGCCTGCTGCGGGAGCTGGTCGTCGAGGGCTCGGTCGTCACACCCATCTGGCCCCCCACCGGCGTCTCGGTCGCCTTCCTGCTGATCTTGGGGCTGCGCTGCTGGCCGGGGATCGCCCTGGGGGCCTTTCTCGTCATCGTGTCCCTCACCTCCGTCACGCCCTCGGCGCTCGGCGTCCTGGCGGGCAACACGGCGGCGCCCATCGTGGGGTACCTGCTGCTGCGCCGGGCCGGTTTCCGTACGGACCTCGCGCGGCTGCGGGACGGTCTCGCCCTGGTGTTCCTCGGGGCGTTCACCGCCATGCTGATCAGCTCGACCGTGGGCGCCGGCCTCCTGATCGCCACGGGCAAGCTCGACTGGCCGAGCTTCTGGGCCGTGTGGCTGGCCTGGTGGGTGGGTGACGCGATGGGGGTGCTGATCGTCACCCCGGTGCTGCTCCTGGTGGCTCGCTTCCGTCCGCCCCTGCGGCTGGCGCGCTGGAAGGAGGCCTCGGGCCTGGCGCTGATCGCCTGCTGTGTCGTGCCGCTGTCCGCGCACAGCTGGCTCAGTCTGCTGTTCCTCGTCTATCCCCTGCTGATCTGGGCGGCTCTGCGGTTCCAGCTGGCGGGCAGCATGCTGTGCGCCCTCTTCGCCTCGATCGTGGTCACGGTCGCGGCGACCGACCGGGTGGGGGCCTTCGACGGGCTCAGCCGCGTGGAGGTGATGCTCAAGCTGCAGGCCTTCAACGGTGCGATGGCCCTGACGGCGCTCATCCTGTCGGCCGTGATCACCGAGCAGATCAACACCCGGCATTCCGTGGAGCGCGCGTGCCAGGAACTGGTCGAGGTCCTGGAGCACCTCACCGCGGGCGAGTCGGCGGACGGCCGGACCCCCCTGGAGGAGGGAGGGCTCGGGCGGAGGAAGGACGAGTGACGGACCCGGGGCCGCCCCGTCACCGAGACGTAGGCTGGGCGTCATGACCGAGGTGGAGGTGCTGCAGCTGCTGGTGTCGCCCGCACACCGGCTGGCCGGACGGCCGTCGGACGGGCCCTCCCCCGGCCCGTCGGACGAGCGCGTCCCCCGGGCGGAGGTGCGCCGCGGTCTGGGGCTGGTCGGCGACCGCTACTACGCCCGGCCCGCCCACCGGAACGCGTCGGTGACCATCATGGCCTCGGAGAGCCTCCCGGAGGACGCCGACCTTCGGCACACACGCCGGAACATCCTGCTCGCCGGCATCGACATCGACGCGTACATCGGTACGACGATCTCGCTGGACTGCGGCGGCGGGCCGGTGGAGTTCGCCGTGCACCGGCCCGCCCGGCC
This sequence comes from Streptomyces sp. NPDC044719, assembly GCF_056433405.1. Lineage (NCBI taxonomy): Bacteria > Bacillati > Actinomycetota > Actinomycetes > Kitasatosporales > Streptomycetaceae > Streptomyces > Streptomyces sp. NPDC044719. Next base: position 848,329 of record NZ_JBWKHE010000002.1, on the reverse strand, counting down.
CTGCGCCTGGATGGACGTGACGATCGGCCCCGGCGCCCAGCGGGCCCTGCGCGGGCGGGGCGGTGTGCGGTGCACGCCGCTGAGCGACGGGGTCCTCGAACTCGGCCCGGCCACGTTCCGGGTCGTGACCGGGGCCGGCACCGCGTCGTGAGCCGTACGGCCGCACCCGCAGTGTCAGCCGGCCGACGGGGCCATCCGGATGGCGGCGATATCGAGCTGCAGGCGCACCTTCTCGCTCACCATCGCGCCGCCCTCCGCCAGCCTGCTGTTGTACGTCAGCCCCCAGTCGGAGCGGTTGATGGTGGTGGTGCCGTCGAATCCGGCCCTTTCGTATCCGAAGGGGTCGGTGACGTGTCCGATGTAGGTCAAATCCAGTACGACGGGTCGTGAGACGCCTTTGATGGTGAGCTCGCCCGACATGCGGAAGAGGTCCGAGCCCGTCTGTTCCACGGCGGTGCTGGTGAAGCGCATACGCGGATAGGTCGCGGCGTCGAGGAAGTCGCGGCCGACGAGGTGGGCGTCGCGTTGTTCCACGCCGGTGTCGACGCTGGAGGTGAACAGTGTGATGTCGGCCCGCGACCGTGCGGGGTCGTGCGCGTCGAAGTAGAGCCGGCTTTCGTACTCCAGGAAACAGCCGCGCACGGTGGTCACCATGGCATGCCGGACGGAGAAGCCGATCCTGCTGTGCGCGGGGTCGACGACCCATTCACCGGTGAGGTTCGTCAGGTGGGGGTCCGGCAGCACGGCGGTGGGGGATGCCGGTGCGCCGGCCGGACGCTGTGGGGGGACGGGCGGCGCCTGCCGGCGGGACGACACGACGCGGTTGAACAGGTTCATGATTCATCTAGGTACTTGAGTTTGGTTATAGCCGCAAGTCCCCTTCCGATTTGCGGCTGTTGAGAACCAGCGCATGACCTTTTTGCCGTCGCATTACACAAAATCCACACACGCCTGTCGCTGCGCTGTGACGAAATACCCACCCGAAACTCCATGGATTTTCATTTCGGGCATATCGGCATTCTGCTTACGTCATCTCGATCGCGAGGTCGTTGTCGACGGTGTAGTAAGGACGCGCGGCGGTTCCGTCCACGGTGACGGCCGGGTAGACGTACACGTGCTTGCGGTCCGCCACGTCGTCGAGGAGCCGGCCGATCCTGATCGGCCGGGCGTCGGCGGTGGGCCGGACGAAGGCGTCCCAGAACCGGCCGGTTCCCCCGCCGTCGACCGCCAGGTCCTGCCGGCCGGCGGTGAAGGAGAAGCCCCTGCCGTCCTCGTCGAGCCGGGGGCGGATGCTCCGTACGGAGTCGCTGCCGCGCAGGCGCAGCCGGACGGTGGCGTCCTCGTGGAGCCGGGCGCCGTGCAGGCGGGCCTCGACCGTGATGGCCTTCTCGGTGACGTCAATGGTCCGGGCCTCGGCGTGGGCGGTGCGCAGCCAGGCCCGCAGCGCGAGGAATCCGTCCTTCGTGACGTACGGGATCCGGACGGCGACCGGCGAGGGCCGGTCGCGCAGGTGTCCGTCGACGAGGACGCGCAGGTCCCGCAGGCCGGGGCGCAGCCGCCGCCGTTCGGCGCCCGGTTCCGGCAGCAGAAAGAGGTCCCAGCGGCCTTCGTCGAGGGCCTGGTGCGGCTCCAGTACGGCGTGCCGCCTGCCGTCGGCGGGGTCGGGTGCCAGCTCGAGGTGGTGGCGGGTGGTCTCGGGCCGCCCCTTCTTGGGGCGCAGCACCAGGAGCAGCCGAGGGCCGGCGGCCGAGGCCGGGGGGAGGCTGAAGGTGATCCGGCCGTCCGTGTCGATGGCGCAGTCGGTGCGCGGGGGCGTGTCGTGGTGCTTGGTCATCGCTGTCCCTTCCGTATCGCGCGCAGGGCGCCGGCGGCCGCGGTGTGGGCGAGGTCGCGGGCGGCGTGGCCGCGTCCGGCCAGCGGGCTGTCCGTCCGGTGCCCGGTGGCCCGCCGGCCCGTGTTCTTGGCCGTCATGGCCTCGTGGATGATGCGTTCGGCCTGTGCGACGACGGGGACCGGGGCGAAGCGGTGGGCGTTCTCCAGGGCGGTGCGGCCCATGCGGCGGCGGCGCTCGTCGTCGCCGACGAGTTCCAGCAGGGCCGAGGCGAGGGCGTCGCGGTCCCCGACCGGCACCAGCCGGCCGTCGGCGCCGTCCTTGATGATCTCGGCGGGGCCGTGGGGGCAGTCGGTGCTGACGACGGGCAGTCCGCAGCGCATCGCCTCGACGATGGTCATGCCGAACGGCTCGAAGTCGGACGTGGCCGCGGCGATCGAGGCCTTGGCCCATTCGGCCTCCATGGGGGTGGCGGCCCCCATCAGGAACACGTTGTTCCACAGTCCGAGGCGTTCGATGAGCTGCCGCAGCGCGGACTGTTCCTCGCCCTTGCCGTAGATGCGCAGCTGCCACTCCGGGAACGCGGCGGCGACCTGGGCGAACGCCTCGATGAGGAGGTCGTAGCGCTTCACCCGCACGAGCCGGCCGGCGGCGATCACGATCTTGGCGGTGCCGTCGGCGGGAGGCAGCACGGGGTCCGGGACGCTGTTCGGGAGGGCCTCCACATGGACCCCGGGCAGCCACATCTTGCGCCGGTAGGCGGCGGCGTCCGCTTCCGTGACGGTGGTGACGACGTCCAGGCGGCGGTAGGCGCGCCGCAGCGCGGTGCGCAGCCGCGGCGAGTGGTTGTCCAGGGTGAGGTGCTCCTGGCCGACGCGCAGGATGTGCTGCGGGGCCTGGCGTGCGATGTGCACGTTGAGGCCCGGGCGGGTGCCGATGACGACGTCGGCGTCCAGCGACTCGAGGTGCTCGCCGATCCGCTGGTCGGTCAGCTCGCTGTACTGGTGGTGGCGGTACTCGGCGGGCGGGTACACCCGCGCCGGTCTCTGGTGCAGCGGATGGTCCGCTTCCTTGCGCAGGTCCACCAGCGGCCGCAGCCGCACCCGGGGGTGCGGGGTGAGATTGGGGTGCTCCCGGTGGCGTAACGCGGAGACGATCTCCACGTCGTGCCGCTCGGCGAGGGCCCCGGCCAGGTTGAACGTGGTGGTGATCGTGCCTCCGATTCCGTAGGCGTTGTGGATCAGGAAAGAGATCTTCATGGTGGCCTAGACCGCGTCAACGACCGGAGCGTTGTTCGTCGTTACCACTCTGTGGCCGTGGCGGGGCAGGGCGGGCGTTCCCGCCGGTTCAGACATGATCTCGGACATAAGTGGTCTGGGCCATACCGGTTTGCCGTCCGGTTGTGAATAGCTTGACGTGTTTGCCCGCAGCAGCGTCGCGTCATCGGGTGCACCCTCGTATCGATCTTCAGGAGACCCATGCGCCCCCGAATAGAGTCTCTTCCGCGCATCACCTCCCTCCCGCCCCTCGCCCTGGCCGGCGGCGCGCTGGCCGTGGGGGTGGGCGGTCTGTATCTCGCCGGGCTGATGCTCACGGGCGGGGAGATCGACACCGGCACGACCGTGCGCGGGGTGGAGATCGGAGGGCTGAGCCGCGCCGAGGCGGTGCGGAAGCTGGAGCGGCGGCTGGGTGCGGACGGCGCGCGGGACCTGTCCGTGAAGGTCGGGGAGCGCACGGGCACGGTCGATCCGCGGCGCGCCGGGCTCTCCTTCGATGTCCGGGAGACCGTCGACCGGGCCGCACGCACCGGTGCCGATCCGCTCAGCGTGTTCGGCGGTTTCTTCCGTTCGGGCGGCATGATCGAGCCGGTCGTACGCCTGGACGAGGACAAGGCACGGGCGGCCCTCGGGCGGCTGGCGAAGGGGCTCGACCAGAAGGTCCGTGACGGTGCCGTCTCCTTCGACGGCGGGCGGGTCGAGGAGGTCGCGCCGCGCACGGGGTACGCGCTGGACGTGAACGCCGCGGTCGGTCCCCTGCGCGCCTCCTTCCTGCGCGGGGACGCCGACGCGGTCACATCGCTGCCCGCCCGGGAGACCCGCCCGAAGGTCACGGCCGACGAGGTCGGGCGGGCGGTGCGTACGTTCGCGGAGCCGGCCGTGTCGGCGCCTGTCACGCTCACCGCGGGCGGCAGGCGGTTCACGGTCGGCCAGGACGTGCTGGGCGAACATCTGGCCATGCGGCCGGACGGCGACGGCCGGCTGAGACCGGAACTGGACGCCAAGGGGCTGCGCGCCGACCCCGCCGTGGCCGGCCCGCTGGACGACGTCACCACCACCGCCGAGAACGCGAAGCTGGGGTCAGACGGCGACAAGGTCGTGGTCGAAGAGGACGCCCGGGTGGGCCGGGAGGTCACCGACAAGGCGCTGGGCAAGGCGGTGCTGCCGCTGCTCACACGCTCGGGCGCCGACCGCGGCGCCGAGGTGGCCGTACGCGAGACCCAGCCGGAGATCACCCGGGAGAACGCCCCGGAGCTGGGACTGACGGAGAAGATGTCCTCCTTCACCGTTCACTTCGAACCGGCCGAGTACCGCACGAAGAACATCGGCCGGGCGGTGGAACTCATCAACGGCTCCGTAGTCGAGCCGGACGAGACGTGGAGCTTCAACCGGACCGTCGGCGAGCGCACCGAGGAGAACGGCTTCGTCGAGGGCATCATCATCCTCGACGACCAGTTCACGAAGGCGTCCGGCGGCGGCGTCTCAGCCGTCGCGACGACCATGTACAACGCGCTGTTCTTCGCCGGGGTCAAGCCCGTGGAGCACGGCGCGCACTCCTTCTACATCGAGCGCTACCCGGAGGGCCGCGAGGCCACGGTCGCCTGGGGCAGCCTGGACCTGAGATTCACCAACGACTCCGGCAAAGCGATCTACATCCGGGCCGAGTCCACGGACACGTCCGTGACGGTCTCCTTCCTCGGCACCCGTATGTACGACGAGATCAAGTCGGTCAAGGGGCCGCGCACCGAGGTGAAGAAGCCGTCGAAGAAGGTGAGCAAGGACAAGGAGTGTGTGCCGCAGACGCCGCTCGAAGGGTTCGACGTCACCGTGGAACGAATCTTCTACAACGACGGCCGGGAAGTGAAGAGGGAGCCGTACCGCACGCACTACACGCCGCGTGACGAGATCGTGTGCGAGTGATCCACCCGCCGTTCGTGTCCGCCGGGAACTCTCCTTTGCCGCAGGGGCGTTGACCCGCCTTAAGGGCGTCAGCAGAATGAGCGCGCAGTGTGTGCTGAGAGCGCTCTCAAGGGAGACCCATGACTGGCAGACAAGGCCCGGCGTTCAGCCGGCGTTCGCTCATCGGTGCCGGACTCGGCATCAGTGCCGCGGGGCTCACCGCGGCCGGCTCCGGGCAGGCCCTGGCGGCCGGTTCGCCCGGCGCCGGCCGGGGATCGGCCCCGGCTCGGGGACGGGCCTTCCTCGCCGCGGCCATGGACGCCTATCCCGACCACGGCCGCGTCCGCCTGACGCAGAGCTACACCGACCAGGCGGGTCTGTTCAGCACCGCGTTCACCTACGACAACGCCCTGGCGATCCTGGCCCACCTCGCGGCCCGGACCGCGGAAGGCCGGGCCAGGGCCACGGTGTTGGGTGACGCCCTGCTCCACGCGCAGTCGCACGACCCGGCGTACGACGACGGCCGGCTCCGGCAGGCCTACAACGTCGGGCCGTACACCTTCTACGACGGCTCACCGCAGCCCGACGGCTTCGTGCGGGCGGACGGCACCGCCAACGTCGGTACCCAGTTCGGCTTCACCGGCACGGCGGTGGGCGACATGGCCTGGGCGGGAATCGCGCTGAGCGCGCTCGCCCGCCGTACCGGGGAGCGCCGTTTCCTCGCCGGCGCCGTACGGATCGGCGAGTGGATCGAACGCAACGGCCGGACCGACGAGCCCCTGGGCGGCTACAAGTTCGGGGTGGACGGGGCGAACCAGAAGCTGCCGTTCACCTCCACCGAGCACAACACGGACCTGGTGTGTCTCTTCGGCCGGCTGGCCCGGCTCACCGGGGACCGGGTGTGGCTGGAGCGGCGCGGGCGGGCCGAGGCTTTCGTGCGGCGGATGTGGGAGCCGTCCGGGGGCTTCTTCTACACCGGCACGAACGACGGCGTGACCGTCAACAAGTCCCCCGTGCCGGAGGACACACAGACCTGGACCCATCTCGCCCTCGGCTCCCGTGGCCGTGGCCACTCGCGTTCGCTGGACTGGGCGGCGGGCGAGCTGGCCGTGCTGGATCACGCCGGGCGCGCGAACAGCACGGTGCCCGCGGGGCAGTCGTACGAGGGTGTCACCTTCAGCTCGGCGAGTCTCGTGGCGAACGAGGACGCGCCGATCGCCGAGGGCCAGCCCAGGCCCGATCGCAACGGGGTGTGGTTCGAGGGGACGGCGCACCTCGCGCTCGCCCTGCGGGACCGGCGAGGCCGTGGTGACGAGGCACACGCCCGGCGCCTGATCGCCTCGATCGAGCAGGCCCAGGATCTGCTGGGCGGCGGTCAGACCGTCGGCGGCCGGGCGCTTGCCGAGCGCTGTGGGGTGGTGTCCGCGAGCAGTCCGCTGGATACGGGGTTCGGCTTCGGCTACTACCCCTACCGGCACACGGGGGCGACCGCCTGGTATCTGATGGCCGCGGCGCGTTTCAACCCGTTGGAGGCGTGACCCGGCTGCCCGGTCCTCCGCGGCGTGCGGCGGACCGGGCGGGGTCTCAACGGACCCGGTGGACGGTCTGGTCGGTCAGTTCGTAGCGTGCGCCCACGATCGCCAGCTTGCCCGTGGTGATCCTGGCGGCGAGGTCGGGTTCCGCCGCCAGCCTGGAGCGCACGAGCCGGACGTTGGCGTCGACGGTCGCGTCGATGCGGGCGTCGCCTTCCTGGCCGTGGTCTATGGCCGGGCTTATCTGGTCAACCAGGTACTGCATGTGCGCGGGCAGGTGGCTCCCGGACTGCTCGGCCTCCACGGCGGCCCGCACCGCCCCGCACGACTGGTGGCCGAGGACGACGACCAGGGGTATGCCGAGTTCCAGAACGCCGAAGGCAACACTGCCGAGTACGGCCTCGTCCAGGACCTCACCGGCCGTGCGTACGGTCATCAGGTCCCCCAGCCCCTGGTCGAAGACGAGCTCCGGGGGCACGCGGGAGTCGATACAGCCGAGTACCACCGCGAAGGGGTGCTGGCCGGTGGCCAACGTCTTCCGGATCTCGGGGGTTTCGTGCGGGTGGCGCTCCCGGCAGGCGCGCCAGCGGCGGTTGCCCGCGGCCAGCTCTTCGAGAGCCTCGGCCGGGGTGCTGGGCCGCGATCCGGGGGCGTGGGGCGCGCCGGGGGCGGCGGTGGCCGGCCGGGGGGCGCCGAGGCCCGCGCCGAGGGCTGCGGCCCCGGTCAGCGCGGTGCGCAGAAGGGTGCGGCGGACGGTACCGCCGGTGGTCGGCCGTGGACCGGCGAAGGGGTGCGGTTCACGGCCGGCGCCTCTGTGGGCAGTGGAATCTGTGTTCACGAGCAGAACGTATGCCCGGATTCCGTCCCGGCCCCGTTCCTTGCCGTTTTCATGGTGAGAGTTGGGTAAGTGATGTTCTTACCTTGAACGGCCTTTGACGATCCCTCAGAAGCGGAGCAGGACGCCCCGGGCCGGCCGGCCCGGGGCGTCCTGTCAGACGGAGGTGATCAGACCAGGTCGAACCGGTCCAGGTTCATGACCTTGACCCACGCGGCGACGAAGTCGTTCACGAACTTCTCCTTCGCGTCGTCGCTCGCGTAGACCTCGGCGAGCGCGCGCAGCTCGGAGTTCGAGCCGAAGACCAGGTCGGCGCGGGAGCCGGCCCACTTGACCTCGCCGGTGGCGGCGTCGCGGCCCTCGAAGGTGGTCTGGTCCTCGGACGTCGACTTCCACTCGATGCCCAGGTCGAGCAGGTTGACGAAGAAGTCGTTCGTCAGCGAGCCGGGCGTCTTGGTAAAGGCGCCGAGCTGGGACTGCTGGTAGTTGGCGCCCAGGACACGCAGGCCACCGACCAGGACGGTCATCTCGGGAGCGCTCAGGGTGAGCAGGTTCGCCCTGTCGAGCAGCAGGAACTCGGCCGGCAGGCGGTTGCCCTTGCCGTGGTAGTTGCGGAACCCGTCGGCGGTCGGCTCGAGCGCCTCGAAGGACTCGGCGTCGGTGTGCTCCTCCGTCGCGTCCACCCGGCCCGCGGCGAAGGGAACCTGCACCTGGAAGCCGGCTTCCTTGGCGGCCTTCTCTACGGCGGCGGAGCCACCGAGGACGATCAGGTCGGCCAGGGAGACCTTCTTGGCGCCGGAGTTGAAGTCCTGCTGGATGCCCTCGAGGACCCGCAGCACCTGCGCCAGCTCGTCGGGCTCGTTGACCTCCCAGCCGCGCTGCGGCTGCAGGCGGATACGGGCGCCGTTGGCACCGCCGCGCTTGTCGCTGCCGCGGAAGGTGGACGCCGAGGCCCACGCGGTGGAGACCAGCTGCGAGACGGACAGACCCGACTCGAGGAGCTTGGTCTTGAGGGTCTCGATGTCCTCGGCGCCGATGGTCTCGCCCTCGGCCTCGGGCAGCGGGTCCTGCCAGATCAGCGTCTCCTCCGGGACCTCCGGGCCGAGGTACAGGGACTTCGGGCCCATGTCACGGTGGGTCAGCTTGAACCAGGCGCGGGCGAAGGCGTCCGCGAACTCCTGCGGGTTCTCGTAGAACCGGCGGGAGATGGGCTCGTAGATCGGGTCGAAGCGCAGCGACAGGTCGGTGGTGAGCATCTTCGGACGGTGCTTCTTCGACGAGTCGTGGGCGTCCGGGACGATCTCCGGGGCGTCCTTGGCGACCCACTGGTTGGCGCCGGCGGGGCTCTGCTCGAGCTCGTACTCGAACTCGAAGAGGTTCTTGAAGAAGCCGTTGCTCCACTGGGTGGGCGTGCTGGTCCAGGTGACCTCGAGGCCCGAGGTGATGGCGTCGCCGCCCTTGCCCGTGCCGTAGGTGCTCTTCCAGCCCAGGCCCTGCTCCTCCATGGAGGCGGCCTCGGGGTCGGCGCCGACATTGTCGGCCGGGCCGGCGCCGTGGGTCTTGCCGAAGGTGTGGCCACCGGCGATGAGGGCGACGGTCTCCTCGTCGTTCATCGCCATGCGGCGGAACGTCTCACGGATGTCGCGGGCCGCGGCGATCGGGTCCGGGTTGCCGTTCGGGCCCTCGGGGTTGACGTAGATGAGGCCCATCTGGACGGCGCCGAGCGGGTTCTCCAGCTCGCGGTCGCCGGTGTAGCGCTTGTCGTCGAGCCAGGTGGTCTCGGGGCCCCAGTAGACGTCCTCCTCGGCCTCCCAGACGTCGGCGCGGCCACCGGCGAAGCCGAAGGTCTCGAAGCCCATCTGCTCCAGGGCGACGTTGCCGGTGAGGATCAGGAGGTCGGCCCAGGAGATGGACTGGCCGTACTTCTTCTTGACCGGCCACAGCAGACGGCGGGCCTTGTCGAGGTTGCCGTTGTCCGGCCAGCTGTTGAGCGGGGCGAAGCGCTGCTGGCCGGCGCCGGCGCCGCCGCGGCCGTCGCTGATGCGGTAGGTGCCCGCGCTGTGCCAGGCCATACGGACCATCAGCGGGCCGTAGTTGCCGAAGTCGGCCGGCCACCAGTCCTGCGAAGTGGTCAGTACCTCGGCGATGTCCTGTTTGACGGCGTCGAGGTCGAGGTTCTTGAAGGCCTCGGCGTAGTCGAAGTCCCCACCGAGAGGGTTGGCCACCTCAGGGTTCTTGGCGAGGATCTTCAGGTTGAGCCGCTCGGGCCACCACTGGCGGTTGCCACCACCCTGGGTCGGGTGCAGCGCGCGGCCGTGCGCGACCGGGCAGCCGCCTCCCGTCTCCTCCGACTTCGGGTCGGTGACGATCGCGTCGTGGTTCTCAGTCATGGAAATCCTTCCGGACGGGGTGGATCACGGTGCTCGGGTGGATCACGGTGCTCGGGTGGATCACGGTGCTCGGGTGGATCACGGTGCTCAGGAACTGCCGGCCGTTGAACAGGCGGGGCACAGGCCCCAGTAGATGACCTCGGCCTCGTCGACGGCGAAGCCGCGGTCGTCGGACGCGGTCAGGCAGGGGGCGTGGCCGACCGCGCAGTCGACGTCGGCGACGGCCCCGCACGACCGGCAGACGAGGTGGTGGTGGTTGTCGCCGACCCGTCCCTCGTAGAGAGCCGGGCTGTTGGGAGGGTCGAGGCGGCGTATGAGTCCTGCCGCGGTGAGTGCGTGAAGCCCCTCGTACACGGCTTGGACGGAGATGTGGCCGACGCGGCCGCGCACCTCGGAGGCGATGACCTCGGCGCCGAGGTGGTCACCGTCCCGCACGGTCTCGAGCAGCGCGACGCGGGCGGCCGTCACCCGCAGGCCGGCACCGCGGAGCTCCTCGGCGGTGGTCGGGTTCTGGGATGCGGTCATGCCGCACAACCTAGCGCCACAAACACGACTAGTTCAAGAAAACGAACGGTTCAATTTTGGTGTCGTCTTCGTGAGGCCTTGTGTGGCGGGCTTCATCGCAGGTTTGTGAACTCCGTCACAGCGATTGTGCCGTGAGGCGCCGTCGGCGCGGGTGTCAGCTGTGCCCGTGGCGTGTCAGCACTGCACGTGCCGTCGCCGCCATGGCCTCGTCGACCATCTGCCCCTCGAAGGTGAGCGCGCCCGTGCCGGTGCGCTGGGCCGACTCCACGGCGGCGACGAGTCGGGCACAGCGGTCGAGCTCTTCGGGGGTGGGGGCGAAGGTCTCGTTGATCACGGGGATGTGGGTCGGATGGATGGCCATCATTCCCTCGTAGCCGAGTGCGCGGTTCTGTTCGGCGAAGGCGCGCAGGCCCGCCAGGTCGGCGATGTGCGTCCACAGTCCGGTCACCGGGTACGGCGCTCCGGCGGCGCGGACGTCGAGCAGTACGCGGGAGCGCAGCGCCAGGGTCTCGGTGCCCTGGGGGCTCCAGCGGTAGCCGACGGCGCGCTCCACGTCTCCGCCGGGCGCGGTCAGCGCACCGGCGTGTGCGATCCGGGGGGCCGCGGCGGCGATGTCGTAGGCGTCGTGGAGCGCGCGGGCCGACTCCAGCAGGGGGACGAGGGTCGTCGTGCCGACGGGAAGGCCGTGTTCCTGTTCGCACCAGGTGATCAGGCGGTCGGCGAGCCGTACGTCGGCGGCGGTGTGCACTTTCGGCAGGACGATCCCGGCCGCTCCGGGGCGTACGACGGCACGCAGTTCCTCGGCGGCGGTCCAGTCGTCGAGCGGATTGATCCGGATGAACAGGGCCATGGCGCCGGCCGGTTCCGCGGCGGCCTCCGCCAGCGCCTCGGCGACCCGGGCGCGGGCGAGCGGCTTGTCGGACGCGGGCACCGCGTCCTCCAGGTCGAGGATGACGGCGTCGGCGCCGACGGCACGGGCCTTGGGGAGCCAGTCGGTGCGATGGCCGGGGACGAAGAGCAGGGAGCGCAAGGGGGTCCGGGCCGGGGGCCGGGTGGGGGCCTTGGTGACGGCCGGCCCGGTCGTGGGCGTACAGCCTTCAGACGGCATCGTTCTTCTCCAGCTCCGCCACTTCCTCGTCGCTCAGCCCGAGCCAGTCCCGGTACACGAGGTCGTTGTCCTGGCCGAGCGCCGGGCCGGTGCGCCAGATACGGCCGGGGCGTTGCCGGAAGTGCGGGATGACCGCCTGCATACGTACCTCGCCCAGATCCGGATCGTCGACGGTGACGATGTCGTCGCGCTCGGCGTAGACGGGGTCGGCGGCGATGTCGGCCGCGTCGAACACCCGGGAGGCCACGACCTCGGCGCGGGCGAACGCCTCCAGGCACTCGGCCTCGGAGCGCTCCGCCACCCAGGTCCGCAGTCCCTCGTCCAACTCCCCGCGTCGTGCGTGCTGCTGCTCCGACGTGGCGAACTCCTCCTCAGGCAGGCCCAGCAGCCGGGCCACGTTGCGTACCGAGCGCAGGGTCGCCGAGGTCACCGTGATCCACTGCTCGTCGCGGGAGCGGTAGGTGTTGATCACCGCGGCGGGGGCGACCGCCAGCTGGTTGCCGGAGCGCTGCGGCACCGTGCCGAGCTGGTCGTGGACGATGACCTGCCACTCGACGAGCCGGAAGAGGGGCTCGAACAGGGCGAGGTCGATCCACTCGCCGTCGAACTCGGGGTCGTGGTCACGCCGGTGGAGGGCGGCGAGGACGGCGTAGGCACCCATGAGGCCGGTCACGGCGTCGCCGTGCGAGAAGCCGGTGTGGACGGGCGGACCGTCGGGGGAACCGGTGAGGTGGACGACGCCGCTGCGGGCCTCGCCCATCTTGCCGAAGCCGGGGGCGTCGGCCTGGCTGGAGGTGGCGCCGAAGCCGGAGATCTGCAACAGGACCGCCTTGGGGTTGATCCGGTGTACGGCCTCCCAGTCGAGGCCCCAGTCGCGCAGCCGCCCGGCGCGCAGGGTGACGATGACGACGTCCGCCCAGGCGACGAGACGGTGGGCGACCCCACGGCCCGCCTCGTGGTGCAGATCGAGGGTGACGGAGCGCTTGTTGCGGCCGGCGACCTTGAACCACAGCGGAACACCGTCGCGCCGGGGCCCCATCGCGCGGGCGGCGTCACCGGCGCCCGGTGGTTCGACATGGACGACGTCCGCGCCCTGGTCGGCGAGCATCGAACCCGCGAGCGGACCGGCCACCACATGGGCGAACTCGACCACCTTGAGTCCGCGCAACTGTCCCTGCCCGGTGGCGTTCGGCTTGTCCTCGTCCGACACTGATGCGTCCCCTCGGCTCAACTGGTCCGGCTCTTCAGACTGCCGACGCGCAGAAATGCCTGTCCAGCAAAAGAAGGCCATCAATCAATGCGGTTGACGCATGAATAGGAGCCTCCAGGCGGCCTCAGGACCAGGACACCCCGGGCGGCAGTTCCCTGCCCTGGGCTCGGAAGTCCTCGAGCGTCTCCAGGAAGCGCTCGGTGACGCGGGGCAGAGTGCGCCGTGCCCGCAGGGCGATGTCGAGGCGCCGGTCGACCACGGGGTCGACGAGCGGCCGGAAGGCGAAGGGGCCCGTGCCCAGCAGGGGCAGTACCAGAGCGGGCAGCGCGCTCACACCGAGTCCGGCGGCCACCAGTCCGCCCACCGTGGCGACACCGCCGGCCTCCGCCGCCGGTACGGCATGTGCGTCGACCTGACCGAAGGCGGCGTCGGTCAGCCGCCGCACGCTGGAGTCGCGTCCGACGGCGAGGAACGGTTCGCGAGCCAGGTCCGCCCAGCCGACCTCGTCACGCTCGGCGAGGGGGTGGTCCTCGCGCAGGACCGCGACGAAGCGGTCCCGGACCAGAGGACGGTGCTCCAGCCGGTCCGGCGGCACCCCTACCGTGGTGATCGCGAAGTCCGCGTCGCCGGAGAGCACGCGGTTGAGCACCGCGCGTTCCAGGCCGTCGAGCAGACGCACGGCCACCCGCGGCCGGGCCTCGCGGAAGCCGGAGATGACCTGCGGGAGCAGCACGGCGGCGACCGAGGGCAGGGTGGCGACGGCGACCGTGCCGGAATCGCCGAGCAGGAAGCGGTCCAGCTCATTCATCCCGGCCCGGTGGGCGCTGAGGATCTGCTCGGCGATCCGCAGCGCTTCCGCACCGGCGGCGGTCAACTGCACGTTGCGGGTGTCGCGTTCGAGGAGCTGGGCGCCGACCTGCCGTTCCAGATCGGCGACCGCGCGGCTGAGGGACGACTGGGAGACGCCCAACTGGCCGGCGGCCGCGGTGAAACTCGTCGCCCGGGCGACGGCCGCGTACGCCGAGAGCTGTCGCAAGGTGGCTTCCATGGCCGGGAAGCGTACGTCAGCGCGGGCTGATTGATGCGCGGATCGCATGAACAGATCCCGGTTTGATGCTGGACAGGGATCTTCCGGTGCTCGGACACTCTCGGCTATCCCCGTACGCCCCGCTCTGAAAGCGAGCGCCACCATGCAGGCAGCCCTGGGCTTCGCCACGATCGCCCTGTTCCTGTTGCTCACCATGACCAGACGCGTCTCGGTCCTGGTCGCGCTGGTGGTGCTTCCGGTGCTCGCGGCGCTGGCGGGTGGCTTCGCGGGCGAGCTGGGCGGGATGGTGCTCGACGGGCTGTCGCAGGTGGCGCCCACCGGCATCATGATCGCTTTCGCTGTTCTGTACTTCAGCCTCATGGTGGACGCGGGCCTGTTCGATCCGCTGATCCGCGGTCTGCTGCGGATGGCCCAGGGCGATCCGCTGCGCATCACCGTCGCCACGGCCGTCCTGACGCTGTGCGTGGCCCTGGACGGCGACGGGGCTTCGACGTTCCTCATCACCGTCTCGGCACTGCTGCCCGTCTATCGCAGGCTGGGCATGAGTCCGCTGGTGCTGTCCGGGGTCGTCTGTCTGGGTGCGGGCGTGATGAACATGGTCCCCTGGGGCGGGCCGACGGTGCGTGCCATGGCGGCGCTGAAGCTGGAGAGTTCGGACGTCTTCACGCCCGTACTGCCCGCGATGGGCCTCGGCATCGGGTGGGTCCTGGTGGCGGCCTGGCTGATCGGCCGCCGGGAGCGGAAGCGCCTGGGCGCCCTCGCGGTACCGGGCCAGGAGGCCGTCGTCGGTGAGCCGGCTCCCGCGACCGCGCCCGGTGACGGACCCGGCGCCGTCCGGGTCACGGAAACGCCGCGGCTCTGGCTGACCGTCTTCAATCTGCTGCTGACCGTCGTCCTCGTCGTCTCCCTGATCCTGGAGGTCATGCCGCTGCCGGTGCTGTTCGTCCTCGGGTTCGCGGTGGCCCTCCTGGTCAACCACCCCAGGTGGGAACAGCAGCAGGCGCTGCTCGACAAGCACGCGAAGAACGTCGTCCTCGTCACCACGATGATCTTCGCGGCCGGGGTGCTGACCGGAGTCCTCACCGGGACCGGGATGATCGACGAGATGGCCGAGGCGCTCGTGTCCGTGATCCCGGACTCCCTCGGTGGCCATCTGCCGGTGCTGGTGGCCGTCACGGGCATGCCGCTGAGCCTGGTCTTCACGCCGGACGCCTACTACCTCGGTGTCCTGCCGGTCCTCGCCGAGACGGCGCACGGCTTCGGCACCGACCCGGCGGAGGTCGCCCGGGCCGCCATCCTCGGCCAGATGACGACGGGCTTCCCGCTCAGCCCGCTCACCGCCTCCACGTTCATCCTGGTCGGCATGAGCGGTGTCCAGCTCGGCGAGCACCAGCGCTTCATCTTCCGCTGGGCCTTCGCCACGACACTCGTGATGACCGCCGGCGCCCTCCTCACCGGCGCCCTCTCCCTCTGACAGAGGCTCAGGCGTTCGTGGAGGTCAGGCGTTCGAGCTTGGCGGTGGCCGTGGCGGCCTTGCGATCGGCCTCGCGGACGCGGCGGTCCGCCGTGCGCGCCCGTTCCCGGGCCGACCGCTGGGCGAAGCGAGCCTGCTCATGCTCGCCCCGGACGCGTTCCAATTCCTCGGTGAGCTCGCCGACGCGTCGCTGGAGGCCGTCCACCTGCTCTTTCGCCTCCTGTACCGCCCGGCCGGCGGCCGCCGCCTCGTCCCGCAGCGCCCGCAGCTCCCGCTCGGCGGCCTCGGCGTCCCGCCGGGCCTCGGCCACTCGCTTCCGCTGCTGCCCGTCGTCCTTGCGGCCCGGACGGGCAGGGGCGGCCTCGGCGGGTGAGCGGCTCTGCCCCTTGACTCCCCCGCTCCCCGCGACGGCACGCTCCCCGACGGCCGGAAAGCCGACGGTGGCGCTCAGCGGCTTGACCAGCCGGCCGCTCGCCCAGGCCCGGGCGGCTTCGGGGTCCGCCAGAACGGCGTGCAGGGTGTTCTCGACCTCACGCTGCACGCCGTCGCCGATGGAATGACCGGCCTCCGCGGCGAGCTGCCGGGCCTGCGCGGACAGGGCACGGACGATCGCGTGCTGCTGCCGGCTCAGCTCGCGCAGTTGTGGGCCGTCCAGGTCGTGGTGGGCCTGCCGCAGGCCCTCCCCCAGGCGGAGCAGGGGCTCGACCTCGCCGGGGAGGCTCCGGACCAGGAGGTTGCCGACCCAGGCCGCGAGGCTGGGCTTGCGCAACGCGCCGATCCGCTCGGCGAGGTCCCGGTCACCGGCGGTACGGGCGGCGGCGACGGCGGATGCGCGGGCCGCGGTGAACTCCTCCGGCCGCAGGGCGTACAGCTCGTCGGCGACATCGTCGTACTCCATGAGCGTCCCTTTCGCGCGGAAGCTCCGTTTCGATCGTCTCAGGCCATGCCGTCCGGGGCTCGCGGAAGGCTCCGGAGGCACCCCGTTCATGATCGGGAAATCGACGGTTTAACATATGAGCGCCGCCTAGCTCGAAAGATGGATCTGTGACTGTCAACGACGACTCGTTCACCAACTGGAAGAACCGCGAGGAGATCGCGGAGTCGATGATCCCGATCATCGGGAAGCTGCACCGGGAGCGGGACGTGACGGTCCTGCTGCACAGCCGCTCCCTGGTGAACAAGTCGGTGGTCAGCATCCTCAAGACCCACCGGTTCGCCCGTCAGATCGCCGGTGCGGAGCTCTCCGTCACCGAGACGCTGCCGTTCCTCAAGACCCTGGCCGAGCTCGACCTCGGGCCGTCGCAGATCGACATCGGCATGCTCGCCGCGACGTACCGCGAGGACGACCGCGGTCTGTCGATCGCGGAGTTCACCGCCGAGGCCGTCGCCGGTGCCACCGGGGCCAACAAGATCGAGCGCCGCGAGGGCCGCGACGTCGTCCTGTACGGCTTCGGCCGCATCGGCCGGCTCGTGGCCCGGCTGCTCATCGAGAAGTCCGGCTCGGGCAACGGTCTGCGGCTGCGGGCCATCGTCGTCCGGGGCGGGGGCGAGCAGGACATCGTCAAGCGGGCCTCGCTGCTGCGCCGCGACTCGATCCACGGCCAGTTCCAGGGCACGATCACCGTCGACGAGGCGAACAGCACGATCGTCGCCAACGGCAACGAGATCAAGGTCATCTACGCGAACGACCCGTCCGAGGTCGACTACACGGCGTACGGCATCAAGGACGCCATCCTCATCGACAACACCGGCAAGTGGCGCGACCGCGAGGGCCTGTCGCAGCACCTGCGCCCCGGGATCGACAAGGTCGTGCTGACCGCGCCCGGCAAGGGCGACGTCCCGAACATCGTCCACGGCGTCAACCACGACACGATCAAGCCGGACGAGCAGATCCTGTCCTGCGCGTCGTGCACCACGAACGCGCTGGTGCCGCCGCTGAAGGCGATGGACGACGAGTTCGGGGTCCAGCGCGGTCACGTGGAGACCGTCCACTCGTTCACCAACGACCAGAACCTGCTGGACAACTACCACAAGTCCGAGCGCCGGGGCCGCTCCGCGCCGCTCAACATGGTCATCACCGAGACCGGTGCCGCCTCCGCCGTCTCCAAGGCGCTGCCCGACCTGAAGGCGAAGATCACCGGCAGCTCCATCCGGGTGCCGGTGCCGGACGTCTCCATCGCGATCCTCAATCTGCAGCTCGCGCGCGAGACCACCCGCCAGGAGGTTCTCGACTACCTCCGTGACGTCTCGCTGACCTCGCCGCTGAAGCGCCAGATCGACTTCATCAGCGCCCCGGACGCGGTCTCCAGCGACTTCATCGGCTCGCGCCACGCCTCGATCGTCGACGCCGGCGCCACCAAGGTCGAGGGCGACAACGCGATCCTCTACCTCTGGTACGACAACGAGTTCGGCTACTCGTGCCAGGTCATCCGTGTCGTGCAGCACGTGTCCGGCGTGGAGTACCCGACGTACCCGGCTCCGGCGGTCTGATCCCGTCTGATCCCGGTGGTCCGGTGAAAGCGCGGGGCGTGCGGGCCCCGCGCTTTCACGCGTCAGGAGTCAGAGAGCTCGATCCTGTACTCCCGTGTCCGCGAGCCGTCCTCACTTCCCACGGTCACGACGGCGGCCCGTGAGGTCTCCTTGCGGACGGTCACCTTCGCGTACGGGTCGCGAGCCGTCGCGGTGATCCTCGCCCGGTCCGGGCGGTCGGAGGTCACGCGGTAGCTCGTGCGGTCCGGGTCGAAGCCGCCGACCGGCACTCCGTCGACCTCGATCGAGGCGGCCCCGGCGTCCGCGGAGGTCCCCGGTGCCTTGGCGCGCAGCTCGATCTCTCCGAGGGTGATGTAGCCGCCCGGGCGTGCCGTCATGGCCACGCGCACCCCGGTCACCGGGCCGGTGGCGCGTACCGGGACGTCGATCACAGGTGTTCCCTCGGAGCCCACGGCGACCTCGTCGCTCGCGTCGGCCCAGGTGCCGTCGGTCCCGCGCACCTGCACCTTGAGGGACTCCGCGAAGCTGAGGTTGGAGCCGTCGCGGTGGAAGTGGGTCACGACCCGGGTCAGATCGCGTGCCTCGGGCAGGGTGAAGGTGATGGTGTCGGACGGGTTCTTCGTGCCTGATCTCCAGTTCGACCAGGCCTTCTCGGACGTGTTGCCGTTGCGCAGGCCCTCGGCGGAGTAGCCGCCCTCGGTGTACGTCGCGCCGACCGTCACGCCTTCGTCGAGCGCGGTGTTCGTCTCCCGGGGTGCGGTGACCTGGACGCGTACGGCCGCCGCCACCGTCGTTCCGCCGGGGACCCGGGCGGTGCCGCGCAGGGTCACCACGCCGGCGTCGTCGAACGCGCCGCCGGGTGCGGGGTCCCAGGTGACCGGCAGGTCTGCGGTTCCGCCGTGCCGTCCGATGCCGGTGACCGTGGTGGGCAGATCGGGGCGCCCGCCGGTGTAGGTCTTGGCCCGGGCCGGTTGCGTCGAGGCGATGGTGTCCACGGTGACGACCGCTTCGGCCCGGACGGTCCGGCCGAGCGCGTCGGTCGCCCGCCCCTTGACCCGGACGGTTCCGGGCTCGCGCCAGCGTGACTCGGAGGGCAGCGTCCACCGCACGGGGAGCGAGCCCCGGGCGCCGTCCCGGTAGACGGGCGTCACGGTCCCGGGAAGTTCGGGCGTACGGCCGGGGACGGTGAACGCCTTGGCCTGCTGCGTGCGGAGCACCGTCTCGTCGGTGACGGCCCAGCGCTGGTTGGCGTTGGAAGTGGGCAGGAAGGCCGACACGCGGGCTCCGTCCCCGGTCGACTGGCCGACTACGTCGAGCAGGCGGCCCGTGGCGGCGTTGACGAAGGTCCAGGTGCCGTCACCCGTGGTCGACATGATCCACTGCGCGGCCGGGGTGTCGCTCTCTTCCAGCACCGCTTCGTCGTCGCGCAGGGCGAGGCGCGTGCCCGTGGCGGCGTTGACGAGGACGTAGCGCTCCCGGTTGCCGTCGCCCTTGGTCAGCTGCTTGACGGACCACAGCTGGGACTTGGCGGCCGGGTCGGCCGTACGGACGACGACGCCGTCGCCGTCGGCGGACGGGGCCAGCAACTTGCCGCTCTGGGCTCCCTGGAGGCGGTAGACGTGGCCGGGCTGGACGAGCGCGGCGTCCTTGGCGGTGCCGGAGACACCGTCGACGAGGAGGGAGGTGACCGACTTGGCGGGCACGGTCACCGTAGCGGAGTCGCCCTTGACCTTGACGGGTGTGCCGCGGACGAGGGCCCCGTCGGCGCTGGTCACCACGGGGGTCACCTTGGCGCCGGGTGCGACGCGCCCGAAACGTGAGAGGTCCAGGGTCACGGTGCGCGGGGACGTGCCGTTGTTGACGTGCACCACGGTCGCTCCGCGTCCCGACTTCCGTACGGCGGCGACGCTTGAGGGGTCGTCGGCCTTCACGAAGTGGTCACCGGGGCGGATGTGATGGGTGAAGTTGCGCAGGGTGTGGAACTTGGTGTTGGCCCGGATCGGGCAGGTCTCCAGGGTGTCCTTCGCCGTGCAGTTGAACGGGATGTGGATGCTGCCCCAGTTCTTGCCGGCCTGTGCCTGGGGGATGGAGTCCTCCACGGGCTGCCACAACACCCAGGCGGACGGCTCGAGTTCCCGGATGTCCTCGACGACCCGGGTGGCGATGCCGAGCCCCGGTTCCATGCCGGTGAAGTCGGTGCCGGTCCCCCAGGTGCCCTCGACCTCGCTCATCCAGAACGGCCGGTCGGCGGCCTTGGCGCTGTCGCGGGCGCTGGTGCGCATGCCCGTGCCGTAGGTGTGCACGTTGAGCTGGTCGACTGCGGCGCGAGCGGAGTCGTCGTAGGCGTTCCAGTTGCGGACGAAGGTGCTCGGGTTGGTCTCGTCCATGGCGGAGACGGCGGCGCGGGTCTTCGCCTTGTCGAGGGCGCGGCGCACGGCCAGTACGACCTTCTGCTGGAGTTCCGGGCCGGCGTGGGCGCCCTCCTGGCGGCCGCCGGTGGGCTGTCCGTCGGGGCCGAGCTGGGTGCCCCAGTAGTTGGTGTTGGGCTCGTTGAGCGGGGCGAGGGTGTCGAACTTGATGCGGTGTCTCTTCTCCAGTTGCTCCGTCACCTTGACCAGGTAGGCGGCGAAGTCGTCGACGCGGTCCGGCCGTATCTGGTCGGTGTTGGCGTCGAAGCCTCCCGAGACATAGCCGCTGACGGTCTGGAACCAGGGCGGCGAGTTGCTGAAGGCCTCCCACTTGGTCACCTTGTTCTTGACCCGGTCCACCCACCAGCGCTGTCCCGGGTCGGCGGACCAGTCCCAGTGCTCGGGATCGCCGGGGTTCCACCAGTCGGTGTCCTCCCTGGTGGTGCCCGCGGGGGCCTTCCAGAAGCCGTCCATCGTCGCGCCGGTCTTCATGTAGTCCTTGCGGACGTCGGGCGCGTTGCCGCCGCCGATGTTGTAGCGCGCGATGTTGAGGCGGAGGCCGTCCTCGCCGAACAGCATGTCGGCGAGCTTCTGGCGGATGGGTTCCGGGTAGCGGCCCGTGATGTTGGCGAACCAGACGAGGCTCGTCCCCCACCCTTCGAACTCCTGCTGCCGGTAGGACGGGTCGATCCGTACCGTGACCGCGCTGCCGGGCGGTTCGGCGGCAGCGGCAGGAGGCACGGTCACGAGTCCCGCGCCGAGTACCAGGGGGACGGCTACCGCCAAGGCCGGGGCGAGGCGATGTCTGCTGGACATGAATTCCCTTCGGGAGCGAACAGAACCGCGCAGAACCAATCGAGTTTCCCGAATGTTTTAGGACGGCAATCAACACGTCAAGAGGTAAGGCGAGTTGGGAACCGACGCACACCCCTTGACGCGTTCCGCCTCGCCACCTCAATAATGACCATCCACCCACTGTCCACATATCTAAACGACGTTCTCTGTTGTGTACGCGAGCGAGCGCGGAGGCGCAGTGACCGGTTCAGGCACTACCCGCAGTCGTCCGATCGTCGCCTCCCTCGCCGCCCTGCTCGCCGTCTCCGGCTGCTCGGTGGCAGGTGCCGACCCCATCGGCGGCGGTCCGGACACCCTGCGCATCGTCCTTCCCGAGGAACCGCCGACCCTCGAACCCTGTGATGCCTCACTGACCGCGACGGGCCGGGTCACACGGGCCAACATCACGGAGGCGCTCACCGAGCGCGAACCGTCCACCGGGCGCCTGGAACCCGCCCTCGCCACCAAGTGGACCCGGGATTCGGCCACTTCGTGGACCTTCACCCTCCGCGAGGGCGTCAGCTTCCACGACAGGACGCCCTTCACGGCGGCCGCCGCCGCGTTCTCCATCGAGCGCGCCACGGACTCGAAGATCGACTGCAACGTCGACGGCTACATCTTCGCGGACAGCGAGCTCACCGCCACGCCGGTCGACGACACCACGCTCCGGGTCACCACGGCGAAGCCCGACCCGATCCTGCCGCTGCGTCTGTCCTTCGTCGAGATCGTGCCGACGAGCACCGACCCCGACTCCCGGGTGCGCGAGCCGGTCGGCACGGGGCCCTACCGGATCGACGACTGGAACCAGGGCCGTCACCTGCGGCTGAAACGCTTCCCCGGCTACTGGGGCAAGACCCCCGAGTTCGCCGCCGCCACCTATGTCTGGCGCGCCGAGGGCAGTGTGCGGGCGGCCATGGTGACCAACAACGAGGCGGATGTCGCGATCGGGCTCGCTCCCGAGGACGGGGCCGGTGACCGTGCCGTCGAGTTCGCCACCAACGAGGTCTCCTACCTGCGGATGGACGCCACCGAGGCACCCCTGGACGACATCCGGATCCGACGGGCCGTCAACTACGCGATCGACCGGGAGGGGCTGGTCACCGCCGTCTTCGCCGGCCGGCCAAGCGGGCAGCTCGTGTCGAAGGGCGTCACCGGTTACAACCCGCGCATCAAGCCGTGGCCGTTCGACCCGGAAAAGGCCCGGAGACTCGTCGCCGAGGCCCGCGCCGACGGAGTCCGCACCGGCACCACCATCACCCTCGTCGGCCGCAACGGCATCTACCCGAAGGCCGCCGAGGCGATGGAGGTCGTCCAGGACGGTCTGATCAAGGCCGGGCTCAAGGTCAGGATCAAGATGCTGGACGTCAACGCCTGGCTGGAGTACCTGCTGCGCCCCTTTCCCGCCGGCGACACCGGCCCCACCCTGCTCCAGGCCCAGCACGGCAACCAGGCGGGCGACGCCGCGTTCACGATGGGACAGATCTACGGCAGCGAGGGCGCCCAGAGCAGCTACGGCACCGAGGCACTCGACACGCTCATCGAGGAGGCGCAGCTCGCGTCGGGCGGGAACCGGCAGAAGGCGTTCGCGGACGCGTTCACCCACCAGAACGACGAGGTCGTCCGGGACGCCGTCATGGCCAACATGACCGGACTGCTGGCCCTCTCCCCCAAGGTCCGCTACCGGCCCGACTCCGCCACCAACGACGAGATGCGGCTCGCCGACATGCGCCGCGCGGACTGAGGGAGGACAACACGTGCTGACCCTGCTGCGCCGCCGCGCGGTCTCCAGCGTCATCCCGCTGCTCGTGGTGGTCCTCGGAGTCTTCTTCCTGGCCCGCCTCACCGGGGACCCCGCCAACCTGTATCTGCCGCTGAGCGCGACGCCCGAGATGCGGGCCGAGTTCGCCGCCCGCAACGGCCTGGACGAACCGCTCATCACCCAGTTCGGCGACTACCTCGGCCAGGTCGCCCACCTCGACTTCGGCGAGTCGCTGCGCACCGCCCAGCCGGCGGGCGAGGCCGTCCTGCGGGCCTTCCCCGCGACGCTCCAACTGGCCGGCTGGACGATGCTGCTCGCCATCGTGGGCGCGGTGGTCATCGGCAGTCTGGCGGCCTACCGCCCGAACTCGGCGACCGACCGGATCGCGAGCTTCCTGTCCTCCACGGCCGCCAGCGTCCCCGACTTCTGGATCGCCATCATGGGCGTGCTGGTCTTCGCCGTCACCCTGGGCTGGCTGCCCACCTCCGGCACGAGCGGCGCGGCGGCGTGGGTGCTGCCCGTGGCCACCCTGCTCATCCGCCCGTTCGGCGTGCTGGTCCAGGTGGTGCGCGGCGCCATGGTCTCGGCGCTGTCCGCCCCGTATGTGAAGGTGGCGCGCGGCAAGGGAGCCTCCGAACTCCGGGTGGTCTTCGGGCACGCCCTGCGCAACGCCGCCGCACCGGCGCTGACCGTCGCGGGCGATCTGGCCGTGGGGCTGGTCAACGGGGCGGTCGTCGTGGAGACCATCTTCGGCTGGCCCGGTATCGGCAAGCTCATGATCGACTCGGTACTGCAGCGCGACTTCGCGGTGCTCCAGGCGGCCGTGCTCGTGACCGCTCTGGCCATCTTCGCCCTCAACATCCTGGTCGACCTCTGCCACGCGCTCCTCGACCCGCGGGTACGGCAGCGGGCGGCGGCATGAGCCAAGGACGGGACATGCTTCAGAAGGCCATATCCCAGACGGACGCCACGACCGTACGGCGGCGGTGGTTCGCGCTGCTGCTCCGGGACCGGTTCGCCTGCGCGGCGGCCCTGCTCCTGCTCCTGGTCGCGCTGAGCGCCGTACTGGGGCCACTTCTGGCCGGGGACCTGGCGACCCGTCAGAACCTGCGTGACCCGGGCCGGCCTCCCTTCAGTCTCGACCACGGCTGGGCCTTCGTCCTCGGCAGCGACTCCCTCGGCCGGCCCGTCGCCGCGCGACTGCTCGCCGCGGCCGGGACGACCCTGGCCGTGGCGGTGCCCGCCGTGCTGTGCTCACTGGTCATCGGCTCGGTGTGGGGCATGTGGGCGGGTTATCACGGCGGTTGGCGCGAGAGCGTGTCGCTGCGGGTGGCCGACGTGATCCTCAGCTTCCCCTCCCTGCTGCTGGCCGTGGTCGTGCTGTATGTGTTCTCGCCGAGTGCCGCGAGCATCGTGCTGGTGCTGGCCGTCGCCCGGATCCCGGTGTACCTGCGCACCGCCAGGGCCGAGGCCGCGGAGTTGCGCAGCCGGCTGTTCATGGACGCGGCCCGGACGTTCGGCACGGGCAGCTGGGCGGCCGTCCGGCGCCATGTCGCGCCGAGCGTGCTGCCCACGCTGCTCACCGTCGCCGCGCTCGACTTCTGTTTCGTGATGCTGGCCGAGTCGTCGCTGAGCTTTCTGGGCATCGGGATTCAACCGCCGGACATGAGCTGGGGGTTGATGGTCGCCCAGGGGCGGCAGGAGCTGCAGAGCGCGTGGTGGATCGCCCTCTTTCCCGGCCTCGCGATCGTCGTCACGACCGTGTCGGCGACCGTTCTCGCCTCCTGGGCCCGGCTGATGACCGATCCGGGGCAGCGGTGGCGGCAGGGGCTCGGGCGGCGGTTGCGGGGGTCGCGTACGGCGGTCACCGACGAGCGTTCGACGGCGGGGAGCGCGGCCGGTTCTGGAGACCGTACGGCGAGCGCGAGCGGTGCCGTCTCCGCCGACCCCTCTACGGCAACCGCCCCCGTGGCACACAGCGACCACGGCACCGGCACGAGCACCAGCACCAGCACCAGCACCAGCACCAGCACCAGCACCAGCACCCAACTGTCGCCGTCGGCCGGTGTCCTGGTCGTGGACGACCTGTCCGTCAACGTGCACACTCCGGCCGGGCCGGTCCATGTCGTCCGAGGCGTGAGCTTCGCCGTGCGGTCGGGCGAGACGCTGGCGCTGCTGGGCGAGTCGGGCTGCGGCAAGAGCATGACCGCACACGCCGTCGCCGGTCTGCTCGACCCGGTCGCCGAGGTCGTGGGCGGGCAGGTCCGGCTCGACGGCGAAGATCTGCTCGGGCTCGGAGCACGGGCCAGGCGCCGACTGGCCGGGCCGGGTCTGGCCATGGTCTTCCAGGACGCGCTGAGCGCGCTCAACCCCGTCCACACGGTCGGAGCGCAGCTGGCTGAGCCGTTCCGCATCCACGAGGGCATGTCCCGGCGCGCGGCGCGGGCCAGGGCCGTTGAGCTGATGGAACGCGTGGGCATCCCGGAGGCCCGCTCCCGGGCGGCCGCGTACCCGCACCAGTTCTCGGGAGGCATGCGGCAGCGCCTGCTGATCGCGACGGCGGTCGCGCTGCGGCCGAAGGTCCTGATCGCCGACGAGCCCACGACGGCCCTGGACGTCACCGTGCAGGCGCAGATCATGGATCTGCTCGGCGAGTTGCGGAGCGAGCAGCGGACGGCCCTCGTCCTCATCACACACGACCTCGGGCTCGCCGCCGAGCACGCGGACCGGGTCGCCGTCATGTACGCGGGGACGGTGGTGGAGACCGGGCCGGTGGCCGAGGTGTTCGGCCGGCCTCACCACCCTTACACCCAGGGGCTGCTGGAGTCGGTGCCGGCCGAGCAGCACCGGGGCTCCCGCCTGATGTCGATCCCCGGGAGCCCGCCGGACCCGGCCTCGGTGCCGGCCGGCTGTGCCTTCCGTACGCGCTGTCCCCTGGCCCGGGAGCGGTGCGTCACCCACCGGCCCGCGCTGACCGGTACCGGAGCAGGCCGGGCCGCCGCGTGCCACTTCGGGAAGGAACTGGCCGATGCCTGAACCCGGGACCCTGCTGCAGGCCACTGGCCTGGCCAAGAGCTTCACGGTCCGGCGGACCCTGCGAGGCGGCACCCGGCTGCGGGCGCTGGACGGGGTGGACCTGACCCTGGGACGCGGGGAGACCCTCGGCCTCGTCGGCGAGTCCGGCTGCGGCAAGTCCACGCTGGCCAGGATCCTCCTGCTGCTGGAGCGGCCCGACGCGGGCACCGTGCGGTACGAGGACGTCGACCCGTTCGCGTTGTCGGGTGCGGAACTGCTCGCCTGGCGGCGGAAAGTGCAGATGGTCTTCCAGGATCCGTTCGGATCGCTCAACCCCCGCCTCAGCGCGGCGGATCTCATCGGGGAGCCGTGGCTGACCCATCGCGACCTGGTCCCTCCTGCACGGCGGGCGGCGCGCGTGGGTGAACTGCTGGAGATGGTCGGCCTGCGCGCGTCGGACGCGGGCCGCCACCCGCACGAGTTCTCCGGCGGGCAGCGGCAGCGCATCGGCATCGCCCGGGCCCTGGCGCTGGAACCCGAAGTGATCGTCTGCGACGAACCCGTCTCCGCGCTGGACCTTTCGGTGCAGGCGCAGGTGCTGAACCTCCTGTGCGACCTGCGGGACGAGCTGGGGCTGTCGTACGTGTTCATCTCGCACGACCTGTCCGTGGTGCGGCACCTCGCCGACCGGGTCGCCGTGATGTACCTCGGCGGGATCGTGGAGTCGGGCCCGACGGAGGAGGTCTACGAGCGGCCGCGCCATCCGTACACGGAGGCGCTGCTGTCGGCGGCCCCTTCGCCTCTGGCCGGGAGCGGGCGCCGACGGCAACGGATCGTGCTCACCGGCGAGATCCCCTCTCCCGCCGACCCGCCGTCCGGTTGCCGGTTCCGGACCCGGTGCCCCCGGGCGCGGGACCTGTGCGCCGAAGCCGTACCCGAGCCTCCGCCGGGTGCGCCTCTCCACGGTGCGGCATGCCACTTCCCCCTGGAGGAGGCGACCTCGGTCACGGTGTGACGGGTGGTTTCATTCGACGGCGTCCACCAGGAACTCCTGGTCCCGAGCCCCGGTGCACCGCTGCTGGGCGATCTCGGCGCCGGCCGCCCGGTCGTCGGCGCCCTTGATCCCGAGACACATCCCGTTCTGCACCACGTGGATCCGGTAGCCGTCGGCCTCGGAGCCTCCGGCGGGGTCGAAGAAGAAGTGCTGGCTGGTGCGGTCCGCCGAGCAGCTCTCCCAGGGCCAGGGTTCGAGCAAGCCCTCGACGACATGGCCGCTGCCCAGCGCGGTGAGACAGCCGTCGCCGTACACCGGATGGCGCCATTGGATGTAGTACGAGCCTGTGGTGCCGACCGACACCAGTTCCAGGTCGGGCGGTGTGGCGTCGCCGCAGGGGCGCTGGACGGCGACCTGGCTCCGGTAGCGCCCCTTGCGGTCGTGGCCCTCGGTGACGCACAGCTTGGGCGCCAGGGCCGGGCGGATCCGGGACGGTCCCGGTGGCGGGCCCTTGACGTCGGTGGCTGAGGAGGGGACCGAGGAGGGATCCAGGCGTGGCCCGGCACCGGCCGCGCGCGTTCCCGCGCCCCGTTCGCCCGTCTCGCCGGGCAGCAGCGCCCAGGCTCCGACGGCGGCGAGCAGGAGCGCGGCGACGAGGGAAGCGGCCAGGGCACGCCGGTTCCTCACCCGGCCCCAGACCGAGCCGTCGCCCGCGCGCAAGGCCAGGGGGCCGGTGGGGTGTTCCGGTGTCGAGACGGCTGCCGGGGCGGGCGTCGGTCCGTCGACGGCGTGTGCCGGGGCATCGCGCGTTGAACTGTCGTCTACGGGTGTCTGTCCGCCATGCGTGGGGGACGAGCCGTCGGCCGCGGGTGTCCGCCCGTCATCCCCGGGTGCCGCCCCGCCGTCCACGGGTGTAGCGCCCTCGTCCGCTTCCGGTGGCTCGGCGGCGGCCAGCCGGTCCCTGGCCTCCAGCCAGACGGCGACGTCCTCGTCTCCCCCGCACGCGCGGACGAACGCGACGACCACCTCGGCACGCGGCAGCGAGTCCCGGCGCAGCGCGTCGGCCGCGGTGCTCCGCGCGAGCACGTCACCACGCCGTTCCGCGTTCGCTTCCAACTGCCGGTAGGTCAGACCGGCCTGTTCCTTGAGCCGTCGCATGCAGACCACGAACTCCGCGGCGCTGCACGCCTCGTGCGGCAACGGACGCTGTCTCCCCATGTCCGGCCATCCTCGTCGTGCCCCTGGCAATGGACAATCCGGAATTCTGCCAATCCCCGTCCCCTCACTCTCGTGTTCCGGACAGCTCCGCGACAGTGCCGGACAGGACCCGGACAGCACCCGGACAGCGCCGCGACCAGCCCGGACAGCGCCGCCGCGTCCGGGACAGCCCAACTCCCTGGTGCGCTGAACGCCCGTCCACACAGGCTGGGTGCCCTGCCCGGTCGAGCCCGTCCGAGGCCGACCGGCCGGATCAACCACCCCGTGCGTCACGGGGATCACCTGACGAAAGGATCTCGCCCGATGAAGTCGATTCGCACTCTCGCCGACCGGATGCTGGACCGCCTGCTGCCGCGGGAGACCGCCGGGGCGTGCGAGTGGTGGTACCGCTGCATCCGCAACCAGCCCTGTGCTTCGCACAACCAGTACACGCAGCGCGTGTGGTCGTGCGATCTGAACCGCCGCGAGTTCGTGCGGTGCGGCTGCACGTCGTAAGGCCGGTACGTCGTAAGGCCGGTACGTCGTAAACCGGCCCTATCCAGGCGGCCGGGCCCCCTTGGGGGGCGGGGCCCGGCCGCCACTTTCCCATCCCGACTCGAGGAGCATTCGTGATCTTCCTTTCGGCGACGTGCCAGGCCTTGCTCGCGCTCGTCTTCGCGGTGGCCTGTGCGAGCAAGACCCGCGGCCGGGCGCCGTTCGCGGGGTTCACGGACGCCGTCGTGACGCTCGGGCGCGTGCGCCGCCCTTGGGCGACCTGGGTGGCGGCCGGGATCGTCGCCCTGGAGGGCGCGACCGTGCCGGCGCTCCTCGTGCCGGGGTGGGGCAGCGCCGGACTGTCGGTGGCGGCGGTCCTGCTGGCCGGTTTCACGTACGCGGTCGCCCGCGCGGTGCGCGACGGCAGCGCGGTCGCGTGCCGCTGCTTCGGAGGGTCCGGAGACCACGCGCCGGGTGCGGCCCAACTCGTCCGTAACGCCTTGCTGCTCGTCGCCGTCCTGCTGGCCGTGCCAGGGGTACCGGGCGCCGGCTCCCTGTCCTGGCAGGGCTGGTTCGCGGCCTGGCTGATCGGCGCCGTGTGTGCCGTGGTCGTGGTGACCGGGGACGAAGTGGTCGCGCTGTTGCGACCGTCACTCGCCAAGTCTCCAAGTCGCTGAGTCATCAAGTCACCAAGTCACCAAGTCGTCATCTGATCCGCCTATCCGGAGAGGCCCGCCATGGTCTACCTGGCCGTCGCCCTCGTGGCTGTCGCCGCCCTGTGCACCTGGGATCTGTTGCTGACCCTCGCCGTCCTCCGCAGACTCCGCGACCGGCCCGACGGCACCATGGGGGCCGACACGGGCGGCATCCCCGTGGGGGCGACCGTGGGCTCATTCGCCACGCGCTGTGTGGAGGGCGTTCCGCTCACCGAGACGGACCTCGCCGACGGGTCCTTGGTGGCGTTCTTCACCACCGGCTGCCTGCCGTGCCGGACCAAGCTGCCGGCCTTCGTGGAGGAGGCCGGGGCGATGGGCGGCCGTCGCCAGGTGATCGCCGTCGTGGTGTCGCCCGGTGCCACGCCGGAGGAGACCGAGGAGTCCGAGACGATGGCCCGTCGACTCGTCCCCGTCGCACGGGTGCTGGTGGAGGAACCTGACGGCCCGTGCACCACGGCCTTCGGCGTCACGGCCTATCCCTCCCAGTTCGCCGTCTCGGCCGCGGGCGGAACGGCGCCCACCGTGCTGGCCGTGGGCAAAGCGGCGCTCACCGCCTCGCCGGTCGGGTCGGCATGAGCCGCCCGTCCGCCGGCGCCGCCCGTACGTCCGCCCGCCGTGGCAGTGCTCCCGCCACTCCCGGCGTCCGGGACCTGGGCCGTGCCCTGTGCCTGGCGCTCCGGCTCGCGTTCCGCTCGTCCCCCTGGGTGCTGGCGAGCCATCTCGCCGTGACCCTGCTGACGGCCGCCGCGCCCGTCGCGGCCACCTGGCTGGTCAAGGACATCCTCGACACGCTCACCTCGGGAACGTCCGCCGCCGGCATGGCCGCTCCGGCCACCTCCCTGGCCGCCGTCAGCACGGTGGCGGCCGTAGCCCCTCAGCTCACCGGCTATCTGCGGGCCCGGATGATGCGCGCGACCAGCCTGCGCGCCCACGAGGACCTGCACGCGGCCGTCGACACCTTCACCGGGCTGCGCCAGTTCGAACACCCGGAGTTCCTGGACCAGTTACGGCTCGCCCAGCAGGCGGGGGGTCTCGCCCCGTCCCAGGTGGTCGAGGGGGCGGCCGGTCTGATCCGCAGCGCGGTATTGCTGGCCGGGTTCGTCGCTTCCCTCGCGGTCCTCGACCCGTTCCTGGCGGCCGTGGTGTCCCTCTCCGGCCTTCCGGTGCTCTGGGCGGAGATCACGCTCAGCCGAAGGCGCGCCCGGACGTTCTGGGACATCAGCCCCTCCGAGCGCCGGGAGATCTTCTACGCGACCCTGCTCACCAGCGTGGAAGCCGCGAAGGAGATCCGGCTCTATGGTGCCGGGGGCTTTCTGCGGGGCCGGATGATGAGCGAGCGCCGTGCCGCCGACGCCCTGCGGGAACGGATGGACCGCAGCGAACTGCGCATCCAGTCGGCGCTCCAGACCGCCGCCGCCGTGCTCGCCGGGGCCGGTCTGCTGTGGGCGGTCGGGGCGGCCTCGCGCGGGGCGATGACCGTCGGCGACGTCTCCATGCTGCTGGCCGCGATCCCCGCCGTGCAGAGCGGCATCGGCGGACTGGCCGGTGAACTGGGCCAGGCGCACCACTCGCTGGTGATGTTCGACCACTACGTCACCGTCGTCCGGCTCGGCCCCGACCTCCCCGCCCCGCACCGGCCCCGACCGGCGGGCCCGCTGCGCGAGGCGATCGAGATCCAGGACGTCTGGTTCCGCTACGAGGACGAACTGCCCTGGGTCCTGCGGGGCGTGAACCTGCGCATCGAACACGGCACGGCACTCGCCCTCGCGGGCGTCAACGGCTGCGGAAAGTCCACGCTGGTCAAGCTCCTGTGCCGGTTCTACGACCCCACACACGGACGCATCCTGTGGGACGGCACCGACCTGCGCGACATCCCGGCGGCCGAACTGCGCGCACGGATCGCCGCCACGTTCCAGGATCCGATGCGCTACGACCTCACCGCCCGGGAGAACATCGCCATCAGCGAGCTGACCGCGCTCGAGGCGCCCCGGCGCTGCGAGGAGGCGGCACGGCTGGCCGGCATGCACGAGGATCTCACCCGGCTGCCGGGCGGCTACACGACCATGCTGAGCCGGACCTTCCGCTCCGGAGAGGGCGACGGTGGCGGGAGCGGGGTCCAGTTGTCCGGCGGACAGTGGCAGCGGATGGGCCTGGCCCGGTCGTTCCTTCGTACGGAAGCGGATCTGCTGATCCTGGACGAGCCGAGTTCGGGGCTCGACCCGGCGGCCGAGTACGAGATCCACGCCCGGCTGCGAGAACGCCGTGCCGGGCGGACCAGTGTGCTGATCTCCCACCGGCTCGGCGCGGTCAAGGACGCCGACATCATCGCCGTCCTGGAGGAAGGCCAGGTCCGCGAACTCGGCGACCACCGGGGGCTCCTCGCGCGCGGCGGCACCTACCACCGGTTGTTCACCCTCCAGTCCAGCGGCTACCGGGACGAGCCGGCCGAGGCGGAGGGGGCCTGCCCGTGATGCCGATGAGCCTGGCGGGTCCGGCCGCACTCGTGCTGACGGCCGGGGCGCTCGCCCTCGTCCTGCGCGGGAGCTGCGTACTGCTCGATGTCAGCGGGGGCAGCATGCGGCCGGCCTTCGCGGACGGGGACCGGCTGCTGGCCGCCAGGCTGCCGGTGCGCTTGGTCCACCTCTTCACCCGGATACGCGTGGTACGACGCGGAACGGTGGTGGCGATCAGACTGAGGCCGGCGCCCGGCCGGCGCACCGCCGGGTCCGCGCCGCCCACGTGCATGATCAAGCGGGTCGCGGCCCTGCCGGGCGAAGTGGTTCCGGTGCCGGGCGGAGGGACGGGCCGGGTGCCCGCAGGGCATGTCTATGTCCTGGGCGACCATCGCGCGACCAGTTGGGACTCTCGGCAGGCCGGGCCGATTCCCTACGAGCGGCTCACGGCCGTGATCGTCTGCCGGGTCCGCCGGGGCGACACGAGCACCGCGGGGCTCCCTACGGGCACGTGACAGGGGCCCTGCCGCGGCAGGGCCCCCTCGCGCTCAGTGCTTGAAGACGTCCTTGGTCTTCTCCTTGGCCTGCCGGGCGTCTCCCTTGGACTGCTCCGCCCGGCCCTCGGCCGTCAGCCGCTCGTTGCCCACCGCACGGCCGATCGTCTCCTTGGCCTTTCCCTTGGCCTGCTCGGCCTTCGCCTTGGACTTCTGCTCTCCAGCCACGATTCGCTCACTCCAAGTCGGGTCCGACTTCGGGGTCATCTGCCGAGTGACCTCGGGACGGGCTGGTCAAACGTAGGAGGGCCGTGATCGGTCAGCCTGCTGTCGGTCTGTGCGGGTCCTGCGCTCGCGTGAAGCCGTGACTCCGCTCCACTTTCGCCACATGCAGCGTGTAGCTCTGGTACCACTCGGCTTGCCCGCGCTTCTGCGCCTCGCGGTGCTCGGCGTTCGTGCGCCACTCGGTGAGGGCGTCCGCGTCGCGGAAGTACCCGACGGTGATGCCCAGTCCCCCAGGGGTCTGCGCGTGCTCCATCCCCAGGAACCCGGGGACGTCCTTCACCAGTTCTTCCATGCGGGCGGCGGCCTCGCTGTAGCCGCCCTGGTCCTGGGTGCGCACCGAGGTGAACACGGTTACGTAGTAGGGAGGTTCAAAGGCCCTGACGGGCGTGACAGGCGCTTCGGAGTGGTGGCTCATGGCGCCAATGTAGGGCAGGGCTCGCCGAGCGTACGGAGCTGGCGGCGGCGGTCTTCCCCCCCTCGGTCACACCGCTCCTCGTCCCCAGGCGCCCGATCTTCAACAGACCGCACTGTCGGTCAAGTTCGGCCACTGGGCCGGTCGTAGCCTCGGCGGCGTGTCCGGGCCGCGGTGCGCCGGGAGGCCGTCGGCGCTGCTCACACTGGCCGATTTCCGACGCGTCCCCAGCCCTCGCGACCGATGCCCGGCGGGTGGCCATCATGACCGTCCTCACCCTGCTGAGCCAGACAGCCATCGCTGAGCTCATCCGCGTGGGCAAGAGCCTTGCCGCAACCATTGACAAGCTTGTGCAAGCTTGCCCAACATTGCAGCACCGTTCAGGCATCGTCGTCGAGGAAACGGAGCACCGACGTGGCCCCCACGTTGACCGAGGTGGCGAAGCGCGCGAACGTCGCGCTGTCCACGGCGTCCCGGGCATTCAGCGATCCGCAGCGACTGGGGCCGGCAACCTTGCGCAAGGTTCTGGAGGCGGCCCAGGAGGTGGGGTACGAACCGCCTCCGCCGCGCCCGGTCGAGGTGCCGACCGACAACGCCACGGTGGCCGTGATCGTCCCCGACATCGCCAACCCGGTCTTCGGCACCTTCGTCAAGGCCGCGCAGGCCCAGGGATGGCACCGGCGGCAGACCATCGTGCTCGCGGACACCGACTTCGACCCGGACCACGAGCGCGAGGTCATCGCCCACCTCAGTGCGAGGTCCGCGGGGCTCGTCGTGTGTTCCCCGCGCCTGGACGCCGAAGAGGTGCTCGACCTGTGCGGTGAGACCCCCGTCGTCCTCGTCAACCGCGAGACCACGACCGCCGACTGCGTCCTCGCCGACGCCACCGACGGCCTGCGCCAGGCCCTCGACTACCTCACCGCGCTCGGACACCGCCGCATCGCCTACGTCCAGGGCTCGCAGCACTCCTGGTCCAACAGCCACCGCGTCGACCTGGCCCGCGAACAGGCCGAGCGGTCGGGAGTGGAACTCGACGTCCTGGGCTGGCAGTCCGAGACGGTGGCCGGAGGTACCGCGGCCGCGGCCGGTGTGAGGGCCTCCGGTGCGTCCGCCGTCATCGCGCACAACGACCTCGTGGCGCTCGGCGTGATCGCCGGAGCGCGTCAGCTCGGGGTGCGGGTACCGGAAGACCTCAGCGTCATGGGCATCGACGACATGCCGCTCGCCGCGACCTCGCACCCGTCCCTGACCAGCATCGCGGTCCCGATGGACCGTGCGGGCTCGCTCAGTCTGGAACTGCTCGCCCCCTCCATGTCCGGCGAGCGCCAGGACCCGCGCACGCTGCGGCTGCCCACCCAGCTCGTCGTCCGCGGATCGACCGGCCCGGTCGCCGGTCACGCCCGTTCCGTCGCGAGGGAGCAGCACGCATGACAGACCGACACGCGGCGAACGGGGCCGAGGACGGCAGGGGGCTGACCGTGGTCGTCAGCGATCCCCATCTCCCGCAGTTCCGCGAACAGTTCGAGGCCGCTCTGCCGAGCTCGACCACGGTGCGCTGGTCCGCCGCCGGGGATCACGACGCCCTGCTGGCCGCCGTGGGCGACGCCGATGTCCTGGTGTCGGGGACCTGCCCCGCCGAAGTGGCCGCTGCCGGGAAGGGCCTGCGGCTCGTGCACTCCGCCGGTGCGGGCACCGACGGAATCGATGTCGGCGCTCTGCCGCCGGGCGCGCTCGTCGCCAACACCTTCCACCACGAGGACGCGATCGCCGAGTACGTCGTGGCCACGGCGGTGCTGGTGCGCCGCGGCTTCCTGCGCCAGGACGCGGCGCTGCGCGAGGGCGCGTGGGAGCCGCCGGCGTACTCCGCTCTCCTCGGCGAGGCCGTGGTGGGCTTCGTGGGCTTCGGTCACATCGGCTCCCGCGCCTGGCAGCGGTTGCGAGCGTTCGGCGCGCGCGGCGTGGCCGTCACGCGCAGCGGCGGCGTGGACGCCGTGACCGAGCGGCTGCTCTGGGCCGGAACCCTCGACGACCTGGACACCCTGCTGGAAACGGCGGACGTGGTCGTTGTCTGCGTACCGCTCACCGAGCGGACCACCGGACTGATCGCGGCGAAGGAACTGGCCCTGTTGGGGGAATCCGGCGTGCTGATCAACGTGGGCCGCGGCCCGGTCGTCGACGAGGACGCCCTGTACGACGCGCTGCGCGACGGTGTGATCGCGGGCGCGGCCCTCGACGTCTGGTACGACTATCCGTCGGGCGGCCAAACCGGACAGCCCAGTCGGCACCCGTTCGGCTCGCTGCCCAACGTGCTGATGACACCGCACTCGTCCGGGCTGTCCCGGCACACCTTCGCCCGGCGTTCGGACGACATCACCGCCAACATCCGCCGACTCGCCCGCGGCCAGAGCCTCGACAACATCGTGGCGGTGGCCCGATGAGCAAACCGGACACCATCGTCGCCGCGGATGTCATCGTCACCAGCCCGGGCCGCAACTTCGTCGCTCTCAAGATCACGACGGAACAGGGGCTGACCGGCTGGGGCGACGCCACCCTCAACGGCCGTGAACTCGCCGTCGCCTCCTACCTGCGCGACCATGTCGCACCCCTGCTCCTGGGCCGTGACCCGGCGCGCGTCGAGGACACCTGGCAGTACCTGTACCGCGGGGTCTACTGGCGACGCGGCCCGGTCACGATGACCGCCGTCGGCGCGGTCGACCTGGCCCTGTGGGACATCAAGGGCAAGGTCACCGGGCAACCCGTGCACCAACTCCTCGGCGGTCCGGTCCGCGAGCGCGTGCTGACGTACACGCATGCCACCGGCTGGGACGTACCGGAGTTGCTGGAGTCCGTGGACGCGCAGCGCGAGCGTGGCTTCCTCGCGGTCCGGGCACAGATGGGCGTGCCCGGTCTGGAGACGGTCTACGGGGTGAGCAGCACGGCGGCGGGGGCGAGCTACGAGCCCGCCGGACGGGGCTCGGTGCCGACCGTGGAGACCTGGGACACGCCCGCCTATCTGCGGCACGCGCCCGGCGCGCTCGCCGCGGTCCGGGAGCATGCCGGCCCCGAGCTTCACCTGCTCCACGACTCCCACCACCGGCTCACCCCCAACGAGGCCGCGCGCCTCGGGAAGGCGTTGGAGGAGGTGGACCTGTTCTGGCTGGAGGACGTCACTCCGGCGGAGAACCAGGAAGTACTGCGGCACACCCGTCGGCACACCACGACCCCACTCGCGATCGGCGAGGTGTTCAACACCGTCTGGGAATGCCAGTCGCTCATCACCGAGCAGTTGATCGACTACGTACGGACGTGTGTCACGCACGCCGGCGGGATCAGCCATCTGCGGCGCATCGCCGCGCTGGCCGAGGTCTGGCAGGTCAAGCTCGGCCCGCACGGCCCCTCCGACGTCTCCCCGGTGGCACTGGCCGCGTCCCTGCACGTCGGTCTCGCCACCCCGAACTTCGCCATCCAGGAGTACATGGGCTACGAACCGCTGGTCCACGAGGTGTTCCGGCACGACTGGAGGTACGCCGACGGGTATCTGCACCCGGGCGACGCCCCCGGACTCGGCGTCGAGGTCGACGAGACGCTGGCGGCGCGCTTCCCGTACGAACCCGCCTACCTGCCGGTGGCCCGCCGCCGCGACGGCTCGATGACGGACTGGTGAGATGACGACCACGACCTCGCTGCCCCGTCTGGGCTCCGGCACCGTCCCGGAGCACGCGCTGCCGCACCGGCGCGCCGTCGCCGAGACCGGCATCGTGCACCTCGGCCTCGGCAACTTCCACCGCGCCCATCAGGCCGTCCACACCGCCGCAGCGCTGGCACACACCGACGGCCCGTGGGGAATCCTCGGCGTCGCGAGCCGCTCCGCCGCCGTCGCCGACGCGCTGCGCGCGCAGGACCACCGCTACACCGTCGTGGAGATATCCCCGGAAGGCGAGCGGCTGACCGTACCGGCGGTGCACACCGGCGCGCTTGTCGCGGCGCACGACCCGGACGCCGTCCTCGACGCCATCGCGGCCCCGCGCACCCGGATCGTCTCCCTCACGGTGACCGAGCACGGCTACACCTTCTCGCCGCGCACCGGACACCTCGATCTCGACCACGACGACGTACGGGCCGATCTGCGCGGCGGCACTCCCCCGCGCACCACGATCGGCCAGGTGGTCCGCGGGCTGCAGCGCCGCCTGCGTTCGTCCGCGACCCCGGTGACCGTGCTGAGCTGCGACAACCTGGCGGCCAACGGCTCACAGACCGCGCGGCTGGTCGGGGAGTTCGTCCAGGCGCTGCCTCCGGCGGAGCGGGACGAACTGTCCGTGTGGCTGGGCGAGAGCGTGGCGTTCCCGGACACCATGGTGGACCGGATCGTGCCGGCCACCACGGACGCCTACCGGGCCACCGTCGCCGAACGGTTCGGAGTGCGGGACGAGATCCCCGTCCCCGCCGAGCCGTTCAGCATGTGGGTCATGCAGGACCGTTTCGCCGCGGGACGGCCCGGCTGGGAGCACGGCGGGGCACTGTTCACCGACGACGTCACGCCGTACGAACTGCTCAAGCTCCGGCTGCTGAACGGCACCCACTCGCTCATCGCCTACCTCGGCGCGCTGGACGGCAGGGCGACCATCCCCGAGGCGATCGCGCGACCCCATATCTCCGAGGCGGCGCACCGGGTGCTGCACGACGAGTACCTCCCCAGCCTGACCGTCCCCGACGACATCGACCTCGACGCCTATGTCGGGCGGCTCTTCGGCCGCTGGGCCAATTCGGCACTCGGCCATCGCACCCGGCAGGTGGGCTCCGACGGGTCCGTCAAGCTCCGTCAGCGGGTCCCGGATCCGGCACTCCTCCAGTTGCGGGCCGGGCGGATGCCTCATCACCTCGCCCTCACCGTCGCCGCTTATCTGTGCTGCATGGCGCCGCCGGGCCTCGACGCGGGGCCGCATTCCGCCGAAATGGCGGACCCGGCCCGCGGCCGTCTCCAGCGGATCGCCGAAAGCACCGCCTCCGTACCCGACTTCGTGACCACCGTGATCGACACCGGTCTGCTCGGGGACGGTCTCGCCGAACACCCCGCCTTCGCCCAGCGGGTCGCCGAACTCATCGGTGTCCTCGCACGGCACGGCACGGCCGCAGCGGCTCGCGCCGCGGCCGAAGCCACGGACTCGGACCGCCCGCCAGGCGCCTGAGCCACCTCAAGGTCGTCGCCCGCCGCGGCGGCATGACCGCCTGAACCACGTCCCTTCTAGGAGCCCTTCTTCTCAGAGCCGCACCTCGACGTCCCCCAGCGTTCTGAGGCCATCCCCATCCAAGGAGGCATGGATGATGGACACTCCCACCGAACCCCTGACGAATGAGCCGACTCCGCCGTCGGCACCTGCCGAGCCCCCGGCCACGGACCCCGCCGCGGTCCGCCGGGCCGCCTGGGCGGGGCTCATCGGCACCGCCCTCGAACAGTACGACTTCGTCATCTACGGCACGGCGTCGGCCCTGGTCTTCGGCCAGTTGTTCTTCCCCGACGTCTCGCCGGCCGTCGCCCTGCTCGCCAGCTTCGCCACGTACGCCGTGGGGTTCGCGGCCCGTCCGCTGGGCGGCCTGTTCTTCTCCCGCTACGGCGACCGGCTGGGCCGCAAGTGGGTCCTGGTCGCCACGCTGCTGCTCATGGGCGGCTCCACCCTCGCCATCGGGCTGCTGCCGACGTACTCCCAAGTCGGCCTGGCGGCACCCGCGTTGCTGGTCGCCTGCCGCTTCCTCCAGGGGTTCGGGGCGGGCGCCGAACAGGCCGGCGGCGCCACGCTGCTCACCGAAACCGCGGCGCCCGGACGACGCGGGCGCCTGGCCTCCCTGGTGATGACCGGTGCCGCCCTGGGCACCCTGCTCGGAGCGGTCGCGTGGATACTCGCGCAGAGCCTGCCGGAGGACGCCCTGATGAGCTGGGGCTGGCGTCTGGTCTTCGGCAGCAGCCTGCTGGTCACGCTCGCCGCCCTGGTCATCCGCCGCCGGCTCACCGAGAGCCCGGTGTTCCAGGAGTTCAAGGAGCAGCACGAGAAGCCGAAGTCGCCGGTCGGCGAGGTCTTCCGGCACGGCCGCAGGCCCATGCTGCTCGTCCTGTTCATGAACGTCGGCGTCAGCGCCCAGTCGTACACGTATCAGGTCTTCATGGCCTCGTACCTGGTCTCCAGCGTGGGTGTGGACGCCTCTCTCGTGCCGAAGGTGCTCATGATCGGCGCCGCCTGCGGCGGGATCGGGGCCATCGGGTTCGGCATCCTCTCGGACCGCGTCGGGCGCAAGCCTGTCTACTCCGCGATCCTCCTGGCACTGGTGCTGCTCCCCGGTCCGTCGTTCATCGCGCTCGACACCGGCTCACCGATCGCCATCACCGTGACGATGATCGTGGGCTTCGTCCTGGCGGGCCAGGGCGCGGTCGGCGTGCAGATGAGCTACTTCCCCGAGTTGTTCGGCAGCCGCTACCGGTACGCCGGTGTCACCCTGGGCCGTGAGTTCTCCTCGGTCCTCGGCGGCGGTGTCGCCCCGCTCGTCTGCGCCTCCCTCCTCACCGCGTTCTCCGGGTCGTGGATCCCCGTCGCGGCCTACATGACACTGATGATGGTCATCAGCCTCGTCGCCGCCCGCATGGCTCCGGAGACCCGCGACCGCGACCTGACGGCTGTCACGGACGCGAAGGTCGGGCCACCTGAACGTGTGGTTTGAAATGCCATTGCGTCGATTTCATGGGTACGCCGGATGGCGCTCACTACGGTTCCCGCATGAAATCGACGCCTCGTTCCTCCGACCCACCGGCACAGGTGCCGCAGCAGGCAGGAAGCTCCCATTCCACGTCGCCCACCAGCCGGTCGGCCTCGGCGCTGGCCTCGGAACCGCCGGAGTGGAACACATGGATCGAAAAGTCCCTGTTACCGGCCCTTGCCGTCGCGAGCGCCCTGCTGTTCGGACTGCTCACCGTGGAGTACGACCAGTTCTACCGTGAACTGGGAATGGCCCCCGGCGACGTGGGAATCGAATACTCCACGCAGTTGAGCGGCTCCGCAGGCCTTGCGGCACTGAGCATCGTCACATCGGCCGCCCTCTTCGCCGCCGTCGCGGGCGGACTCGCGGCGGCACGCCGCTGGGGCCGGGCCGGCCTTCGTCACCGCACCGATCGGGCCCGGGCCTTCCTGTGGGGCCGTGAGCGCCGCGCTCTGACCATGCTCGCCTGCTGCGCCATGGGCATCCTCCTGGTGGGAGCCCTCGTCTCCTACGTGGCCGACGAAATGGCCGACAACGTCAAAGGCGGCAAGTGGGTCGAGCCACTCCATATCGGCCCTGTCACCCTCCTGTCCGTCCGCGCGTATCCCGCTGATATCCGGCTCACGGTCGACGACGGCGACAAGCGGCTCGACCTGACCAGTGTCGAATCCAACCGGCTGCTCTACATCGGGCGCGGACCGAACACGGTGGTCCTCTACGACTACAGGAATCAGCGCCCCCTCTATCTGCCGGCCAAGGACGTCACCGTCACCACCTACAACTGCGAGACCTGGCGCGCCGCACACCACGATCAGTGCCGCCACTGAACGCCACCGGGTCAGTGGCAGCACCCGTCGTCCGTCCCGGAGCCGGGTCCGGTGTCCAGGCGGCAGAAGCAGGACGCCTCGACGGGGACGTCGGCCAGTGCGGTCGCCAGCTTCAACTGCTGGGCGACGAGGGCGGCCTCCCCGGTGTTGCCCGTCCGGAGCAGGCATTCGTGGAAGCCGTGCAGGGACCAGACGTTGCCGGGGTGCTGCTGCGCGCGGGGCAGGGTGGCGTCGAGGCCGAGGTCCGCACGGTAGACGGCCTCGGCCTCCGCCACCCGGCCCTGTTCCAGCAGCAGTGCGCCGTAGGCGTGCCGGGTGGGCTGCATCCAGCCCCACGGCTCGTCGTAGGGGAGGCTGTCGTCCAGTTCGATGGAGCGCTCCAGGGCGGCGAAGGCGAGGTCGTGATCGCCCCTGCGGTATTCGAGCTCTCCGTCGAGCATGGCCGACGCGATGGCGAGGATGTCGTGGCAGGTGTTGTTGAACAGCATCCGCGTCTCGGGCACCCGGCTCACCGCCTCGCGGAAGAGCTCGCGTTCCGCCTCCGCGGATTCGGTTTCGCCGGTGGCCGAGAGGGCGACGCCGCGGGCGTAGTGCCGCATGGCGGTGGTCACCGCGTAGAGCTCGGGGTCCGCGGGCGCGGGCAGGGCGAGGATGTC
The DNA here is from genome assembly GCF_056433405.1 of Streptomyces sp. NPDC044719. Taxonomy (NCBI): domain Bacteria; kingdom Bacillati; phylum Actinomycetota; class Actinomycetes; order Kitasatosporales; family Streptomycetaceae; genus Streptomyces; species Streptomyces sp. NPDC044719. Next base: position 807,421 of record NZ_JBWKHE010000002.1, on the reverse strand, counting down.
GGCCCAGCGGCCGAAGCGGATCAGCACGTGGACGCGCATGGCCAGGAAGCCTTCGAGCCAGTCGGCCATCGGGGGGCTCGGCACGCGGAGCAGGTCTTCGGGGATGGCCGCCTCCAGCTCAGCGGCGGTGTCGAGGGCGACCTGGGCCTGGCCGAGGAACATGGCCCCGTAGATCTTGAAGTGGTAGTTGTGCGCCCGGTAGAGGGTGTAGAAGTTCATCGCGCCGGCGCGCCGGTGGTACTTCTCGTCGACGGCGATCGCTTCGCTGTTCGCCGCGACGACCCGGCGGTAGTCGCCGCACAGGACGTCGAGGTGCGAGGGCATGTGGTGCAGGTGCCCGGCGTCGGGCACGAGGCCGCGCAGGCGGTCGGCGACGGTGAGGGCCTGCTCCGGCGTCGGGGACATCTCCATCAGGTGGATGTACAGGTGCAGCACCCCTGGATGCCCCACGCCGGCTTCGGTGGCGAGGGCGCCGTCGAGTACGGCCTTGGCCTCCATGGTCCGGGCGCCCTCGGCCGGCTGCCCGGTCCTCAGGTCCCACAGTTGCCACGGGGTGAGGTTCATCAGGGCGTCGGCGTGGAGGGTGGCGATGTCCGGGTCGTGGGGCGCCAGTTCGTACACCGCACGCATCGCGTCCGCGTAGGGCTCGTTCCAGACCGAGCAGTCCTCGACGGCTTCCGCCTGCGGATAGCGGGCGCGCAGCGCGGCGATCAGGGCCTGTTCGACCGGGGTGGCCTTGACAGCCTTGTCGTGGGCCCGTTCGACGGCCGTGTGGGTGCGGTCGACCGTTCGCACCAACTCGTCGTCGTCGAAGAATTCCCAGGGCTTGTTGTAATTCGGACCGAGCGCGTAGGCGATGCCCCAATACGCCATCGCGCACTCCGGGTCGGCCTCGGCGGCCTTTTCGAAGCAGGCGACGGCTTCCTCGTGGTGGAAGGCGTACGTCCACAGCAGTCCGCGATCGAACCAGAGCTGAGCTGTGGAGGAGGACGTGGTCACGGGGCGGCTGTAGGTGCCGAGGTCGTAGTAATCGTCCATGGTCATCTCCTGGAGAATCGGCCCGACCCGGTGAGAATAGCGGCCGCGGACATCCTCTCGAACTTCGACCAATTCTGAGTATTACCAGATCACCATCTTGGATTTCCGTTAAGGGCGCCGCCGCATCGTCCTGCCCCATGGCTCGCTGGTTCGAGAAGTCGAACGGGCATCGTTGTGCACATGACTGACTTCCCGAGTTTTCCGCCCGGCTTCGTGTTCGGGGCCGCCACCGCCTCGTACCAGATCGAGGGCGCGGCGCAGGAGGACGGCCGCGGGCCGTCGATCTGGGACACCTACTGCCATACCCCCGGCCTGGTCGCGAACGGGGACAGCGGCGATGTCGCCTGTGATCACTACCATCGGTACCCGCAGGACGTGGCGCTGCTGCGCGAGCTGGGCGTGGACTCCTACCGGTTCTCGATCGCCTGGCCGCGCATCGTCCCCGACGGGTCCGGGCCGGTGAATCCCAAGGGGCTGGACTTCTACTCGCGGCTGGTCGACGAACTGCTCGCGGCCGGCGTCGAGCCCGCGGCCACGCTCTATCACTGGGATCTGCCGCAGGCCCTGGAGGACCGCGGCGGCTGGCGGGTACGGGAGACCGCCGAGCGGTTCGGCGAGTACGCGGCCGTCGTCGCCGCGCGTCTGGGCGACCGGGTGCCGCGCTGGATCACCCTCAACGAGCCGTGGTGCAGTGCCTTCCTCGGCTACTCCGTCGGCCGGCACGCCCCGGGCGCCCGCGAGGGCCGGGGCGCGCTGGCCGCGGCCCATCACCTGCTGGTCGGTCACGGCCTGGCCGTACGGGCGTTGCGGGCGGCCGGCGTGCGCGAGGCGGGCGTCACCCTCAACCTCGACCGCAATCTCCCCGCCACCGACTCCCCCGCCGACCGGTCGGCGGTGACCCGCGCCGACACCCTTCACAACCTGGTGTGGACCGAGCCGATCCTGGCGGGCCGCTACCCGGCCGCCGAGGAGGAGACCTGGGGCGAGCTGATCACCGGCCAGGACTTCCGGCGGGACGGCGACCTGGAACTGATCTCCGAGCCGCTGGACTTCCTCGGCATCAACTACTACCGGCCGATAGTCGTCGCCGACGCCCCGTACCGCGAGAGCGACCCGGCGCTGCGCGTGGCGACCGACAACCACTACGAGGAGGTACGGCTGCCCGGGGTGCGGCACACCGCCATGGGCTGGCCCGTCGCACCCCGCACCTTCACGGATCTGCTGGTCGGGCTCAAGGAGCGCTACGGCGACGCCCTGCCGCCCCTCCACATCACCGAGAACGGCTCGGCCGAGGACGACGAGGTGAGCGCCGACGGGGCCGTCCACGACAGCGACCGGGTCGCCTACCTGCGTGACCATCTCACCGCGCTGCGGGCCGCGATGGACGCCGGCGTGGATGTCCGCGGCTACTACGTGTGGTCCCTCCTGGACAACTTCGAGTGGGCCTTCGGCTACGACAAGCGCTTCGGCATCGTCCGCGTCGACTACGCCACGCAGCGGCGGACGCCGAAGGACAGCTACCACTGGTACCGGGCCATGATCGCCGCGCAGCGCCGGTGACGGCCCGGGTCACGCACTGGTCAGGGCTTGCGGGGCCAGTTGTTTGATCATGGTGTCGGTCCAGCGGAGCTGCCGGAGGGTCTGCGGGTGGCAGTCGGCGACCAGCGCCAGGAGACGCTCGTCCCGGGTGGCCTGCGCCGCCTGGGCGAGCATCTCCCAGTGCAGGGAGTTCCGCGTGGCCGCCAGGTGCAGGTCGCGCAGGTCGTTCAGGAGGAGCAGGCCGGTCTCGGGGCGTCGGCCGAGAGCCTCCGACGCCTTTTCCCGCAGTGCGGTGAGCGCGCGGAGTGACGGGTTGCCGCGCGGGCCGGGCAGATCGACGCCGTGGTCGTGGCCCGCGTCGGCGAGGCGGGTGGCGTGCTCACGGGACCAGCGGGCGACGTCGAGGGCGACGTGGTGGAACTCGTGGTCGGCGCGGTGCCGTGCGGCGGCGGCCAACAGGTCCTGCTCCAGGTCGCGTTCGCCGTCGTGGAGGAGGCGCAGTGTGGTGCCGATCCCGGTCATGAGCCGCTCCCCGCCGTCCCGTTCCGTGCCCCGGTGTCGCTCGCCCGGCGGGCGACGAGGGTGACGCGCGCCGCGCCGGTCTTGAACAGGGGCTGTTTGGAGACCGGGTCCCAGTCGGTGACGGTGGTCTCGTTCGCGGCGCGGCCCGGGCCGTCGTCGGGCGGCCGGTGGCCCGCCGGGGTGTCCCAGTAGCCGTAGTGGAACGGCAGGAACACCATGCCGTCGCGGATCGCGGTGGTGCGCAGCCTGGCCCGCACCGCTCCGCGCGGGGTCGTGACCCGCACCATATCGCCGTCGGCGAGCCCCTGCACCGAGGCCTCGGCGGGCGAGATCTCCGCCCAGACGTCCGGGGCGGCGGCGTTCAGTTCGGGGGCCCGGGCGGTCTTGGTACGGGTGTGGAAGTGGTACACGGTCCGGCCGGTGATCAGCTGGAGGGGAAAGTCGGCGGAGGTGTCCTCGTGGGGCGGCAGGTACTCCGCCGCCTTGATGACCGCCTTGCCGTCGGGGTTGAGGGCCCGGTACTCACCTGGCTCCACGCTCGCCCCGGTGACCATGTCCCTGCCGTAGCTCTCGCAGGTGCCGGGGTGGGCGAAGGCGATGCCGTCGGTGTAGAGGCGCGCGGTGCCGTCGGGGGCCTCCTCGGTGCAGGGCCACTGGATGCCACTTCCGCCGCGCAGCCGGTCGTAGTCGAGGCCCGTGTAGTCGCAGGGGCGCCCGGCGCTGCACCGCTGCCACGCCGCGAACGCGGACTCCGGGTCGTGCCAGGTGATCAGCGGCCCGTCGTCCTTGTCGCGGAAGTCCATGCGGGCGGCGAAGTCGAGGAAGATGTCCAGGTCGGGGCGGGCCTCGCCGGGTGGTTCGACGGCCTTCTCCGACAGGTGGACCGTGCGGTCGGCGTTGGTGAGGGTGCCGGTCTTCTCGCCCCAGGTCGCCGCGGGCAGGACCACGTCGGCGAGCTGCGCGGTCTCGGTGAGGAACAGGTCCTGTACGACCACGAACAGCCCTTCCTGGGCGAGGACCGAGCGGATGCGGGACAGCTCGGGCAGGGACACGGCGGGGTTGGTGCCGGTGATCCACAGCATGCCGATCGAGCCCTGCTCGGCGTAGCGGAAGATCTGCATCGCGTGGGTGGGCGGCGCGTAGTGCGGGATGGTCTGCGGGGTCACGTTCCATACGGCGGCCAGCTCGGCCACGTGCCCATCGTTCTGCCAGTTGCGGAAGCCCGGGAGGTCGCCGTCCGCGCCGCACTCGCGGGTGTTCTCGGCGCTGGGCTGCCCGTTCATCTGGAGCAGTCCGCGGCCGGGGCGGCCCAGCATCCCGCGGATGAGATGCAGGTTGTTGATCTGGACGGCGGCCGCGGTGGCCTGATGGGACTGGTACACGCCCTGGAGGACGGTGGACAGCAGCCGCTCCCCCGTGCCGAGGATCTCCGCCGCCCGCTCGATCTGCGCCGCCGGTACGTCGCAGATGCCGGCCGCCCACCGGGGGGTGCACTCCTCGACCGCGGCGGCCAGTTCGTCGAAGCCGACGGTGTGCGCGTCGACGTAGGCGCGGTCGATCCGCCCGGTGCGGATGATCTCGTGCAGCAGCGCGTTGAGGAGCGCGACGTTCGTGCCCGCGCGGGGGGCGAGGTGGACGTCGGCGCGCCGGGCGACCTGGGTGAACCGCGGGTCCACACAGACCAGCCGGGGCGGGTCGCCGCCCTCCAGGCGGTCCAGGAGCCGCATCCACAGCACCGTCTGTGTCTCCGCCACGTTGTGGCCGAAGAGGGCGACGGTGTCGGCGTGGTCGATGTCCTCGTAGGAGCCGGGCTGCCCGTCGCAGCCAAAGCTCTCCTTGAGCGCCTCGGCGGCCGTGGCCGTGCACAGGCGGGTGTTGCCGTCCAGGTGGTTGGTACCGATGCCGGCGCGGGCGAGGACGGCCAGGGTGTAGTACTCCTCCAGAAGCAGCTGCCCCGTGGTGTAGAAGCCGATCGAGCCCGGGCCCTTGTCGTCCAGGAGTTGCCTGGTCCGGGCCGTGATCCGGTCCATGGCGGTGTCCCAGTCGCGCTCCACCAGCCGGCCGTTCTCGCGGACCAGTGGCCTGGTCAGCCTGTCCGGGGAGCCGTTCGCCTGCCAGCCGTAGAGGTCCTTGGGACCCAGACGCCCGCGGTTCACCCGGTCCCCGGCCCGGCCTCGCACCCCGACGATGCGCCCCTCGCGCACCGCGATGTCCATGGCGTCGCCGTTGGAGTGCAGCAGGGAGGCGGACCGCACCCACCGCTCCACGTCGGACTCGGCGATCCCGGCCCGCAGGTGCGTGTCCGTCCGGACGGGCCAGGGCGTACCGGGTTCGTACGGGGTACGGGCGCCCCAGGGATCCGCGATCCGGTCAGCCGATGTGTCCACGGCCCCACCTTCCAGAGGAGAACGACCCTCCACCGGCGAGTAACCCTTCCGAGGCAGCCGAAGCACTGGTGACTCAGAGGTCGCAAAGGGTTACACATTGGGCACGAGGCGAATTCGCGGGAAATCCTCTTGTCGTTCGATCGGGGGCACCTGCGCCGAGAGGCTGGCACCGTCCAACTCCCGCTCCCTAGGATGTACTTCCTGTCCAGCCAGTCCGTTGGCGCGGCGCCTTGCAGGGGGAACGATGCACTCCGAGAAGCAGTTGTCCACCGAGATCGACGCGACCGTGCCGACGGCGGCGCGCATGTACGACCACTACCTGGGCGGCAAGGACAACTACGCTGCGGACCGCGCCGCCTGCGAGGAACTCGACAAGGTCGTGCCCAGCACGCGCCGCCTGGCCCTCAACAACAGGCGATTCCTCCAGCGCGTCGTGCGGACCCTGTCCGAGGAGTACGGCATCCGGCAGTACCTGGACCACGGCTCAGGCCTGCCGACGCAGGACAATGTGCACCAGGTCGCCCAGCGCATCGACCCCACGACCCACGTGGTGTACGTCGACAACGACCCGATGGTGCTGGTCCACGGCCGTGCGCTGCTGGAACAGGACGAGCGCACCACCGTGATCCACGCGGACATGCGCGAGACCGACCTGATCTTCGACCACCCCGACACCAAGCGGCTGATCGACTTCTCCGAGCCGGTGTGTGTGCTCTTCAACTCGGTGTTCCACTGCATCCCGGACAGTGACACCGACGGGCCGCTCGCGGTGGCCCGCCGCGTCCGGGAGCGGCTCGCGCCCGGCAGTTTCCTGGTGATGTGCCAGCTGGTCAGTGAGGATGCCGAAGTCCGTGACTTCGTCACGAACTTCATGGACCAGGCAACCCAGGGGCACTGGGGCCGCGTGCGTGAGCCGAAGGACGTCGAGACGTACTTCGAGGACCTGGAGATCCTCGAGCCGGGCCTCGTGGAGGTGTCCACCTGGCGTCCGGACACCGAGGTGGCGCCGCGTCAGCTGACGCACGAGTGGATCGAGTTCGGCGGCGTCGGACGGATTCCGCTGGAGAAGTAGCGGGAGCGCCTCTCGCCGAACTGCCTCTCGCGGGACGTCTGTCGTCCCGCGAGAGGCGCCCTCATGTCACGGGTAGCGCTGCTCCATGGTCTGACGCAGCAGTTCCTGGGAGTCACGGGGCTTGAGCGCCTCGTCCGCGAGCCGGTCCAGCGCGATCCGGTACTCCTCCGTCTCGTCGCGGTCCTCGAGGAAGTTCGCGCTCCTGATGTGCTCCAGGTAGACCACGTCGGGCAGATCGAGGCCGCCGAAGCGCAGATAGGTGACCGGGATGGCAGGCGCCGAGGCGTTGGTGACACTCAGCGGCACGATCTGCAGGGTCACGTTGGGGCGTCCGGCCATCTCGACGAGGTGCGCGAGCTGTTCCCGCATCACGTCGGTGCTGCCCAGGACACGCAGCAGCACGGACTCGTCGATGATCGCCCAGAGCTGCGGGGCCTCGGGTCGCGACAGCAACCGGGCCCGCCGTTCGCGGAGTTCGACGCGCCGTTGCACCTCCCCGGCCGGGGCATTGGGCAGGCCCCGCTCGACCACGGCCCTGGTGTAGGCGGGGGTCTGCAACAGGCCCGGCACGTACTGGATCTCGAAGGTACGGATGGTGGCGGCGGCCTCCTGGAGTCCGACCAATCGGTCGAACCACTCGGGCATCAGCCGCTTGTCGTACCGCTGCCACCAGCCCGGCTCCCCGGCCCGCTGCAGCAGCTTGAGCAGCACCGACACCTCGTAGTCGTCGGTGTCGTACAGGCGCAGCAGCGCACGGACGTCGTTCTCCGTCGGCGGACGGCGGCCCTTGCCCGACTCGATGCGGGACAGCTTCGCGGGACTGAACCCGACAGCGCGCGCCGCCTGGTCCTGGGCGAGCCCGGCGTCCTCACGGAAGCCTGCCAGCTGCACACCGACCAGCATCTTCAGCAGAGTCGGCGCCGGCTCCGGCCTGTCCAGGTAGGGTTCCAGACGGGAGATGCGATGCGACGCGGCGGACATCCTGACTCCCAGCAGACCGGACACAAGGGCGATTTAGCCTATCGCACCCGCCCTCCTCAGAGCAGGTGGTCGAACTCACCGTCCTTGGCACCGGCCAGGAACGCCGCAACCTCCGCCGCCGTGTAGACGAGCGCGGGCCCGTCGGGATCCCGGGAGTTGCGCATCGCGATCCCGCCGTCGACGAGAGGGGCGACTTCGACGCAGTTGCCCTCGGCGTTGCTGTGCCGGCTCTTGATCCAGCGGGCGTCCAGCATGCTTGCCCGCACTCCGTTCTGCACTGGTGGCACCGCAGTCTCCTCGCTGTTCTCGTACCCGCCGCGCACGGTGTGCTCGGCCGTCCGGACGGGACCGGCCGCGTCCCTCGGCCGCTCTCGTCCCGGCTTGTGTACCCAAGACGGCTTGATTTTCACGCAATTTCTCGTGCAATTGCACGCGAGCACCGTCAGCGTGGATAATAGCTGCGGCGTCAACCCCTGGGCCGGCGCCGCGTCCTGACGTCGCATCGGGGAGATGCCGTGTCATCACCTGTGCAGCACGTGCTCCGGCCGCCGATTGGCGGCGCGGCGCAGGCGAGCGCACCCGGCACGAGCCACCGTCTCCCGCCCGGCCCGCACACGCTGACGCCGTACGAGGCCACCTCGATGCCGGTGACGAGGCCGGGGCCCTCCGATGCCTTGCCCTCCTCGGCCGCCCTGCGCGTCGAGTGCAGCCGGGAGGGGTTCGCGCGAGCCCGGTCCTTCACCCGTGACACCCTGCACAGCTGGTCGCTCGACCATTGCTGCGAAGACACCACCCTCGTCATCACCGAGCTCACCGCCAACGCCGCGACGCACGCGGCGCCGGGGACATCGGGCGCGCCGGAGGTCCGGCTCGGATTCCGCCTGGATCCCACCCATCTGCTGGTCACCGTCTCCGACCCCGACGACCATCCGCCCTTGCACACGCCCGCCGACGGCTCCGCTCTCGAGGAGCACGGCCGAGGCCTGTGCATCGTCGACGCCCTGTCCGAGGAATGGGGCTGGACCCCCTGTCCCCCGGCGGGCAAGACGGTCTGGGCCAGGTTGTCGACCTGTCCACCCATCTGACACGACTGCCGCGGAAAGGCCCCTCGCCATGCGCAGCGCTTCGACGGAACACCCGAGCAGCGAGCGCCCACAGCGCCCCGACATCCCGGCCGGGGTGGCCCGGGCCACCCCGCTCACGGCCATGGACCGCGTGCCGTGGGGCGACATCCAGGACTCCACCGGTTCGGCGGCCGCGATTCCCCTCCTGCTCAACGGCATCGCATGGGGCGACCCCGACACCGCCCGCTCCGCTCTCGAGGACCTGCGGAAGCGGATCTGCCAGTTCGGTTTCGTCGTGGCGCAGGCCACCGCCGCCACGGTTCCGTTCCTTTGGGAGCTGGCGAAGCTGCCGCAGGTGTCCTGTCGCGCCCAGATCATCCAGTTGCTCAAGAACATCGCCGACGCCCGGCAGTGGGAAAGCACCGCCGCCGTCTATCCGAAGCTGCTGAACCACCGGGAGAACCCGGTGGTGTGGGAGCGTGCGGCGCGCCAGGCGGTGCGTGCCCGGCGCGGCGAGCTGGGCGGGCTGATGGACGACGAGGACACCGAGATCGCCCGGGCCACGAACGAGCTCGCGCGCTCCCTGGGAACCTGAGACCCGGGGCCCTGAGGCCGCCGAGATTTTGCGGAAGGTTTCCGATCGGGCCAAGGTGAGTGTGCGCGTCCGCTCCGAGACGGCTCCGGGTGCTGACGGCAGGCGCCGGGAGACGTGACGAAACCGTGAGGGCCCCCTGTCACCATGGGTGATGCCCCTCGCCTCCCGGGGCCGGGCAGTGTAGACATGGCACATGGTCCGACTCTTGGGTCGATCCGGGACTCGATCGCCCCTGCGGCCCGGCGCTGCGCCGTCCGCACGGCAGCGGCGGGAGGCGGGTCCGTCGCGGTGGCATCCGGCGGCGGGGCTGCGGTCGGTCGTGGGCGGACGCAGCGTCGCCGGACAGGTGTTCCTGCTCGTCGTGGTGATCGTGCTGCTGCTGGTGGTGGCCGCGGTGGTGGCGCTGGTGCTGCAAGTGCGGCACGACACGACCCAGGAGGCCCGTAACCGTTCGCTCGCCGTCGCGGAGACCTTCGCCAACGCGCCGGGCACGGTCGAGGCGCTGGAGAGCCCGGATCCCACAGCGGTGCTCCAGCCGCGCGCCGAGGCCGCCCGCGAGCAGTCGAAGGTCGACTTCGTCGTCGTCATGAACACCGACGGCATCCGCTACACCCACCCCAAGCCGGACCGCATCGGGAAGAAGTTCGTCGGCACGATCGCGCCCGCGCTGGCCGGGGAGCCGGTGACCGAGGAGATCGAGGGCACGATCGGCCACCTCGTGCAAGCCGTGGTGCCGGTGAAGGACCCGGACGGGCGGGTCGTGGGCCTGGTGTCGGCGGGCATCACGACCGAGAACGTCGGCGGCACCGCCGACCGTCAGCTGCCGCTCGTGTTGGCCGCCGCCGCGGTCGCATTGGCCCTGGCGACGGCGGGCGCCGCGCTGGTGAGCCGGCGGCTGCTGCGCCAGACCCACGGGCTCGGGCCGCACGAGATGACCCGGATGTACGAACACCACGACGCCGTGCTGCACGCCGTCCGCGAGGGCGTGCTCATCCTCGACGGCTCGGGCACCCTGCTGCTCGCCAACGACGAGGCACACCGCCTGCTGGGACTGCCCGCCGACGCCGAGGGCCGGCACATCCTCGGCCTGGGGCTCGACCCCGGCACCGCCGACCTGCTGGCCTCGGGGCGCATCGCCACGGACGAGGTGCACCTCGTCGGGGACCGGCTCCTGGCCGTCAACCAGCGCACCACGGAGAGCGCGGGCGGCCCGCCCGGCAGCGTCGCCACGCTGCGCGACTCCACGGAGCTGCGTGCCCTGTCCGGCCGGGCCGAGACCGCGCGGGAACGGCTCAACATGCTGTACGACGCCGGGGTGGGCATCGGGACGAGCCTGGACGTGACGCGTACCGCAGAAGAGCTGACCGAGCTGGCCGTGCCCCGGTTCGCCGACTTCGTCACCGTGGACCTGTACGACGCGGTGCTGGGCGGCGGGCAGCCGGACGCGGCCGCCGCGCTGAGCCGTACGGCGCTGAGCGGGATCCGCAAGGACGCTCCGCTCTACCCCGTCGGTGAGCGGATCAGGTTCGTCGAGTCCTCTCCGCAGGGCCACAGCCTCGACACCGGGCGGGCCGTCCTGGAACCCCGGCTGGGCGAGGCCCCGGGCTGGCAGGCTCAGGACCTCGAGCGCTCCGCGCACATCGTGGAGTACGGCATCCACTCCCTGATCACCGTGCCACTGCGGGCGGGCACCCTGGTGCTGGGCGTGGTCAGCTTCTGGCGATTCGAGAAGCCGGAGCCCTTCGACGCTGACGAACTGGTCCTCGCGGAGGAGCTGGTCGCGCGGGCCGCCGTCTCGATCGACAACGCCCGCCGCTACACCCGCGAGCACAGCATGGCCGTGACGCTCCAGCGGAGCCTGCTCCCCCGGAGCCTGCCCGAACAGGGGGCGCTGGAGATCGCCTACCGCTATCTGCCGGCACAGGCCGGGGTGGGCGGCGACTGGTTCGACGTACTACCGCTGTCTGGGGCCCGGGTCGCGCTCGTGGTCGGGGACGTCGTCGGCCACGGGCTCTACGCCGCGGCCACGATGGGGCGGCTGCGGACCGCCGTGCACAACTTCTCAGCCCTGGACCTCCCGCCGGACGAACTCATCGCCCTGCTGGACGAGTTGGTGGGCCGTATCGACCAGGACGAGACCGAGGAGGACGGCAGCGCCCCGGTCACCGGCGCGACCTGCCTGTACGCCGTCTACGACCCGGTCTCCCGGCGCTGCACCGTCGCGCGGGCCGGGCATCCCCCGCCGGCGCTGATCCACCCCGACGGCAGTGTCGAGTTCGCGGAGGTGCCCGCCGGTCCCCCGCTCGGGCTCGGCGGTCTGCCGTTCGAGACGGCGGAGCTGGAACTGGCGGAGGGCAGCCGGCTCGTGCTCTACACCGACGGGCTGGTCGAGGACCGGGAGCGGGACATAGACGTCGGCCTGGAGATGCTGCGCGAGGCACTGGGCCGGGCCGGTCAGTCCCCGGAGGACACCTGCCGGGTCGTGCTGGACTCGCAGCTCACGGCCCGGTCCAGCGACGACATCGCCCTGATCGTCGCGCGCACCCGGGCGCTCTCCGCCGGCCAGGTCGCCGAGTGGCCGGTGCCGGCCGACCCGGCGGCCGTGGGCGAGGTGCGGGCGGCGGTCACCCGGCAGCTGACCGAGTGGGGACTGGAGGAGTTGTCGTTCGCCACCGAGCTGATCCTGAGCGAGCTGGTCACCAACGCGCTCCGGTACGGCGACGGTCCCATCCAGGTACGGGTGATGCGCGACCGCAACCTGATCTGCGAGGTCTTCGACAGCAGCAGCACGTCGCCGCATCTGCGGTACGCGACCATGACGGACGAGGGCGGGCGGGGCCTGTTCCTCGTCGCCCAGCTCGCGGAGCGCTGGGGGACGCGCTATCTGCCCGCCGGGAAGGTGATCTGGGCGGAGCAGCCACTGCCATAAGCAGCCGTTGGGAGTGGTCATAAAGTTGCCTTATGAGCTCATAGACCGGACCCGCGTACCGACTTAGGCTTGCCTTAGTTTAGGCTTCCCGACGAGATCGCTTGTCGCCACTCGAAGGGAACCTGACCATGCCCCGCCCCCTGCGGGTAGCCATCGTCGGATCCGGCCCCGCCGGGATCTACGCCGCCGACGCCCTGCTCAAGTCCGAGGTGGCCGCCGACCCCGGTGTTTCCATCGACATCTTCGAGCGCATGCCGGCGCCGTTCGGACTGATCCGCTATGGCGTGGCGCCCGACCACCCGCGGATCAAAGGCATCATCACGGCCCTGCACCAGGTCCTCGACAAGCCGCAGATCCGGCTCTTCGGCAACGTGGACTACGGCACCGACATCGGCCTGGACGACCTGCGCGCGTTCTACGACGGCGTGATCTTCGCCACCGGCGCGACGGCCGACCGGGCGCTGCCCCTGCCCGGCATCGAGCTCGACGGCTCGTACGGCGCGGCGGACTTCGTGTCCTGGTACGACGGCCACCCCGACGTGCCGCGCACCTGGCCGCTGGAGGCGGAGAAGGTCGCCGTGCTCGGCGTCGGCAACGTCGCCCTCGACATCGCGCGCGTCCTGGCCAAGACGGCGGACGAGCTGCTGCCGACGGAGATCCCCGCGAACGTCTACGAGGGTCTGAAGGCCAACCGGGCCAAGGAGATCCACGTGTTCGGCCGCCGGGGCCCGGCGCAGGCGAAGTTCAGCCCGATGGAGCTGCGGGAGCTGGACCACTCCCCCAACATCGAGGTCATCGTCGATCCCGAGGACATCGACTACGACGAGGGTTCGATCGCCACCCGGCGCGGCAACAAGCAGGCCGACATGGTCGCCAAGACCCTGGAGAACTGGGCGATCCGCGACGTCGGCGACCGGCCGCACAAACTCTTCCTGCACTTCTTCGAGTCGCCGGTCGAGGTCCTCGGCGAGGACGGCAAGGTCGTCGGCCTGCGCACCGAGCGCACGGAGCTGGACGGCACGGGCAACGTCAAGGGCACCGGCACCTTCAAGACCTGGGACGTCGGCGCGGTCTACCGTGCGGTGGGCTACCTGTCCGACAAACTCCCCAAGCTGCCGTGGGACATCGACTCCGGCACCGTCCCCGACGAGGGCGGGCGTGTCATGCAGGAGTCCGGCGAGCACCTCCAGTCCACGTACGTCACCGGCTGGATCCGGCGCGGCCCCGTGGGCCTCATCGGGCACACCAAGGGCGACGCCAACGAGACGGTGTCCAACCTGCTGGACGACTACGCGAACGGCCGGCTGCAGACGCCCGCCACTCCCGCCCCCGAGGCGGTGGACGCGTTCCTCGCCGAGCGGAACGTCCGCTTCACCACCTGGGATGGCTGGTACAAGCTGGACGCCGCGGAGAAGGCGCTGGGCGAGCCGGAGGGCCGCGAGCGCGTGAAGCTCGTCGAGCGCGAGGACATGCTGCGGGCGAGCGGCGCCTGACGCCCGTCCTGTACGCCTGTAGGGCGGGTCCGGTGGCAATGTCACCGGACCCGCCCTTATGCGTGCTTGAAGCGTGTACGATCCGGATGCTTCACCGAACCATCACATGGCCTTCACGAGAAGACCTTGCCAGGGGGGACGAACGTCCATGCACATACGCCTTGTCGCCACCACGGCGGCCGTCGCCGGAGCCCTGACCGCCCTGACGGCGGTTCCGGCCCAGGCCGCCGAGTACAGCTCCGCGCTGAAGATCCGCGGCATCCAGTACGACGCTCCGGGACGCGACTCCAACCGCTGCTCGGGCGGGAACACCGCTGAGGAGTACCTGACGATCAAGAACTACTCGCGGTCGACGACGGTGAATCTCAAGGGATACGTCGTCAAGGACGCCGCGGGGAACAGGTTCACCTTCACCGCCAGCCACACCCTTCAGCCCGGTGACTACGTGAAGCTGCGCGGCGGCAACGGGTCCGACTCCGACACGAAGAACGTCGTCTACCGCGACAACTGCAACTTCATGTGGAACAACGACAAGGACACGATCTACGTGTACAAGCCGTCCGGCAGCCGTGCCGACGTGCACTCGTACACCAAGAGCGGCTCCGACAAGGACGGCAACGGGTACATCACGTACCACGGCTGAAATGGCATGAGCGTGAGGCCTGTTTGCCGTTCCGGCAACAGGCCTCACGTCCTTCCCGGCGGGCGCAGCATGATCAGAGGGTCCGCATACCCGAGGAGGATCCATGCCGCAGACGTCCGACATCGGCCCGGCCCACCGTCTGGTGCCTTCACCGGCCGGTCGCACGCACCTCGTGCAGCAGGGAGACGGACCTCTCGTTCTGCTGCTGCACGGGTTCCCCGAGTCCTGGTACACCTGGCGCCACCAGCTGCCGGCGCTGGCCGCGGCCGGCTTCCGCGCGGTGGCCGTCGACGTCCGCGGCTACGGGCGCTCGTCCCGCCCCGCGGCGGTGGAGTCGTACCGGATGCGGGAGTTGGTGGAGGACAACGTCGCCGTGGTGCGTGCACTGGGCGAGCGGTCCGCAGTGGTCATCGGGCACGACTGGGGTGCGGGCATCGCCGCGACCTCCGCGCTGCTCCGGCCCGAGGTGTTCCGCGCGGTGGGGCTCCTGAGCGTGCCCTACACCCCGCCCGGCGGCCCGAGGCCCAGCGAGGTCTTCGCCCGGATGGGCGGCGACGAGGAGTTCTACGTCTCCTACTTCCAGGAGCCCGGCCGGGCCGAGGCCGAGATCGAGCCGGACGTACGCGGCTGGCTCGCGGGCTTCTACGCCGCCCTGTCCGCCGACACGATGCCGGGAGCCGACGCCCCCGACCCGCACTTCGTCGCCCGCGGCGGAAAGCTGCGCGACCGCTTCCCCGCCGGCCGGCTGCCGCACTGGCTGGCCGAGGACGACCTGGACGTGTACGCCGGGGAGTTCGAACGTACGGGGATGACCGGCGCCCTGAACCGCTACCGGAACATGGACCGGGACTGGGAGGACCTGGCCGGCCTCGCCGGCGCTCCCGTCACCCAGCCGTCCCTCTTCATCGGCGGCGGCCTGGACGCGTCCACGACCTGGCTGGCCGACGCTATCGAGGCGTACCCGACGACTCTGCCCGGCCTGACGGCTTCTCATATCCTGGATGGCTGCGGTCACTTCCTGCAGCAGGAAAGGCCGGACGAGACCAATCGGCTCCTGATCGAGTGGCTCGCCGGTCTTCGCTGACCTAGAGAACCAGGCCCGGCAGCCAGCGCTCGAGGTACGCGCGCAGACCGGTCAGGTCGCTGCCGCGCGACACGTATCCCACGTATCCGTCCGGGCGTACGAGGGCGTGGGTGACGTCCGGCCAAGGGCTGTCCGAGCCGAGGTGGTGGACGCTGAGCAGGTCGTGGGGTCCACGCTCCGGCACATCCGGTGGCCAGAGGTGGGCCGGGCCGGTGAGCAGGAGGTGGTAGCCCCGTGCGGCGGTGCGCTCGTGGAGTCCGGCCGGGACATCGGGGAGCCGGTCTCCCGCGCGCGGGCCCTGTCGTGGTGGGTGCGGTCCGCTGGTGGAGGCAGGTCCGCGGCGGTAGTGGATGCCGAGTTCGGAGACCGTGCGGAAGAGTCGTGCCCGGGGGCGGGTCGTGCGCAGCAGCAGCGGGGCCAGGCGCGGGGCGAGCCGGGTGCGGGCGAGCCGGAGGACCGGGTTGCCGCTCGTGCCGACGGTGAACGCGCGGTCGGTGAGCCGGCGCACGCCGTGGCCGACCGGGGCCCGCTCCGCCTCGTACGTCTCCAGCAGTTCCTCGGGCGCCGCGCCCCGGCAGACATGAGCGATCTTCCAGCCCAGGTTGAGGGCGTCCTGGATGCCGGTGTTCATGCCCTGCCCCCCGGCCGGGCTGTGGATGTGCGCCGCGTCCCCGGCGAGGAAGAACGGGCCGTTGCGGTAGCGGGTGGCGCCGCGATTGTGGATGCGGAAGGCGGTCATCCAGACCGGATCGCGCAGGATCAGGCGTGGGTGGTTGTGCCCGGTGCGGCCGGTGCGGACGATGGTCCAATCGTCGGCGAGCCGCTGGAGGAGGTCCAGTGTCACCTCGCCCGCGGGAAAACCCGGCGGGCGCATCGCGATCATTCTCCAGGTGGCCGGTGTACCGAGCGGGAAGAAGAACAGCATCCCGGCCGCGGTCATGTAGGTGTGCGCGGCGCCCGGCTCCAGCCCGTCGACCTCGAGGTCGGCGAGGAAGAACGTCTGCGGATAGGCATGCCCCTCGAAGGCGATCCCCGCCTGGGTGCGCACGGTGCTGTGCGCTCCGTCGCAGCCGACGACGTAGCGCGCCCGCACGGTCTCCTGGCTGCCGTCCGGGCGCCGGAGCCGGCAGCTGACGTACCCGCCCTCCCGCTCGGTGCTCACCAGTTCCGTGCCTCGTTCGACGGTCACGTCCCGGGCGGCCAGCCGGGCCGTCAGGACGGCTTCGGTCTCCGACTGCGGGAGGAAGAGCAGGAAGGGGTACGGGGTGTCCTCGCAGCCGACGTCGAACACCGGCACCCGCAGCTCCCGCCGGGGCAGATGCAGGTGGAGCCGGACCGCCGTACTGCCCCGGCCGACCAAGTCGTCCGTCACCCCGAATCCGGCCAGCATTTCCAGGGTCCGGGGCTGGATGGCCGGCGCGCGTGACTCCCGGGCACGGTCCAGTGAGCGGTCCACGATCCGGAACGGGGTGCCGTACGCGCGCAGTTGCGTCGCGAGCGCGAGTCCGGTCGGGCCCGCGCCCACCACCAGCACGTCCAGGGGTGCCGTCATGGCCTCAACGGTAGTCGCGGCCGACTGCGGGCCGGGGCCCTCCGGCCCGTGTCGCGTCCGGAGGGCTCCCGTGGTGCCGGTTCAGGGTGGTGCGGGCTCAGACCTCCAGCTCGGCTTCGATACGGCGGAGCTGATGGCGGGCCATCGCCAGGTTGGACCGGCTCCCGTCGAGCACGAGGTAGAGGAACAGTCCGCTGCCTCCGCGCCCCTTGATCAGACGGATGAGGTGGTACTGGGTGTTGAGGGTGATCAGGATGTCCTCGATGTCCTCCTTCAGTCCCAGGTGCTCCATGGTGCGCAGCTTGGCTCGTACGACGTCGGTGTTGCCGGCGGCGGCGACTTCCAGGTTGAAGTCCTTGGTGCCGCCGAGGGTGCCGAGGGCCATGCCGCTGGTGTAGTCGACGAGGGCTGCGGCCGTGGCTCCGTCGATGGAGCTCAGACATTCCTTCAGCGCGGTCTCGGTGTTGGCCATGCGCTCGGTTCCTTTCGTTCCGTATTACTTCGGTGGGTCGTCGTGAGGTTCGGGTGGTTCGGGCGGCTCAGAGGCCGGTGTGCGGGCGTGGCTGGTGGGTGGGCCGCTGCGGTGTGCGGACCGGGAGGGTGCCGATGGGGCGCGCCGTGGCCGGGGGCGCTGCGGCGAGGTGCTCGGCGGGTGCGGGCCGGTCGGCGTGGCGGCCGGTGCCCGGCCCGACGCGCGTGGCCACCAGGTCCGCGATCCGGGCGCCGCTGCGCCGGCCCTCCAGGTGCAGGCGGCCGACGTTGACTCGGTCCTCGGCGAGGAGGGTGAGGACGGCGGTGGTTCCGGCCGCGTACGTCGCGACGTAGCCCCGGGAGCCGCGCACCAGCAGTTCACGGAAGTCGCCGCGGCCGGCGGCGTCGGTCAGGCGATATGCGACGCCGAGGGCGGCGGCGGTGAGCGCCGCGAGCCCCTCCGGCTCGGCCTCCGGCACGTCGTGGGCGAGGACGAGTCCGTCGACGGTGGCCGCGAGGGAGCCCGTAAGCCGGGGTACGCGGGTGCGGAGCCGACGCAGTTCGTCCAGGACGTCGGTCTCGACGGCCATGAGCATTCTCCTTTCGGCACGCTGTCTTCGCGCGCGGATCACAGTGCCTCCAAGGCGTGCAGAAGCCGTCGCAGCAGTGCGGTGTCGGGCTCGTCCGGTACGACGGGACGAGGGGCGGGGCCCGGCTCGGCGGACACGGGGGTTGGGGCTGAGGCTGGGGCTGGAGCGGAGGCGGAGGCCGTGGCCACGGGGACGACCATGCCGGCGGCGGCCAGGCGGCGGAGTTCGACGAGGGTGTGGAAGGTGCGGCAGGCGAGGGCCGTGGCTATCTGGGCCGCGGTGCGGACGCCGTCGACCTGGGCGAGGGTACGGCTGCGGCGGGCCGGCAGGTCCGAGGGGTCGGTGTCGGGCACCCGGGCGAGCGGGGCGAGGTCGACACAGGGTTCGGGCCATATGCGCTGCAGCAGTTCGCGGCGGCGTCTCGACTCGCGCAGGACGGCGTCCACCGGCACGGAGCGGACCGCGCCGAGCCAGTGCGCGACTCCGGGGCGGAAGCGGAGTGCCGGTCCGTCATGGGCGAGGACGAAGTACGCCGCGTCGAACAGGGCGCCCAGGTGACACAGTTCCAGCGCGCCGGCGGCGAGGTGGCCGCTGTCGACCAGTTGCCGGCCGACCATGCAGCGGCGGCCGGCCTGGTCGATCGCGGCCCACCAGCCGTCCGGGGCGAGCGCACCGCTGTGGGTGAGCAGGTCGCCGAGGTCGGGTGTGACGGCGGATTCGACGTGGACGACGTGTCCCGAGGCCAGGTAGACGACGCCCGACTCGGTGGACAGGGCGCCGCTCGCGCCCTGCGCGGCAAGGGTGCCGAGCAGGGCCGAGGCCGGTTGGTCCGTGCGGGAGGCGCGGGTCGGCGTGGTCATCCGAGCACCAGTCTGTCCGCCATCTCGGCCAGCCGGATGCGGGCCAGGGCCAGGTTGCCGTCACTGCGGTCGAGCCATAAGTGCACGAACACGGTGCTGTCGAACGTCGTGCTGACGAACCTGAGCAGGTGGTACGAGTCAGAATTCGTGATGATCAAGTCCTGTACGGGTGGTTCTTTGCCGGACACCTCTCCCTCGTCGCCGCCGGCCGGTGCGAGGAGACCGCTCTCCGTGGCGAGCCGGGCGAGTTCGGCGGTCTCGGCCGCCGTCGCCTCCAGGTCACCGCCCGGTGCGTCACCCACCGCGCCCAGGGCGAGACCGCTGATCCAGTCGACCACCGATGCCCCTCGCGCGCCGGGCAACCGCATGGCCTCCAGCAGACTCTCGTCAATTCCGGGCACGCCGAATCCCCTCCCCTGCACGGCCGTTCCCGCGAACGTGAGCACGACACTACGGTGTGTGCTTGGCGCTGGTGAACGCTTTGGCATTTTCCAAAGGAATGTGCAGGGAAGCGGGCGGGGGGTGAACGGGGTTGATCGGAAGCGCGCAGGATGCATCGCGGGGGGTCACAGGGCAGTTGGCTGTTCGCCCTAACCTGCACCTTCACGAGTCAGGCACATCACGGCACCCCTGTTGCGATTCCCATGTTCGGCAAGCTCTCGCAGGGTTTCGCAGGACTGATGCTGACCACCTGCTGACTTCACTGACGAGTCATCAGATTGGCGCGACGGCATGGCGGCAGCTGCCGCAGGTGTTCGGCCCGGCCTGGCCTGGCCACGGTCTACCGCCGGTTCGCCCAGTGGAGCCGGAACCGGATCTGGGCTTGGTTGAGGCGTTGACTACCCGATGAGCTGGTCCGCCGCCTGGCGATACTGCTTCGACCGGACTTCCGTCAGTTCCCACAGAGCAGGCAGACCGTCTTTCCGTAGCTGGTCCTCCGCCTCCTGCTGGCAAGCCAGCTCGAAGCGGGCCAGGCTGCCACTGCCTTCGACGCGAAGCTCAGCGCTTGCGCTGCCACGATGTTCTGAGCCGAGCAAGTCGTCGTCGCCTTCTCGGCCGTCGAGAAATGCCGTGATGCTCTCCAACCCCGCCATGATCGGAATGTAGTGATCAATCAGGCCGGATCGCTCGATCAGCACCCCCACGGCTCCGCCCAGCCGGATGGCTGCGGCGCAACACAGTGACACTCCTGCCGCGTCGAATGTCTCGTCCACGATCCCCCGGTCCCTTGCACGCCCTCGACGAGGCGGCGCCTCAGGCGTGGCGCTGTGAGAGCGGGTTCGCACCGCAGTTGACCGCTGTTGGTCGCCTTGGGGCACGCTATGCGCACGGCGCCGTGATGGATAGGCCGACGGCTGCCTGGCGGCCTAGGGCGTACAGAAGCAGGAGGGGCTCGTGTGGCGCCCGCGCCCCGTTCCTGGTCCACTGCCTCGACTTCGCGATGCGCTCGAGTCAGTCCATGTCCGGTGATCGTAGTGCTGCCGGACTCAGCCTTCAACGCCGGTCGCCCCGTGGGCCGCCCCCACCGGCTTCGACTCCGGGGAGCCGCGTTGCCGCAGGTAGATCGACAACACGGCCATCGAGGCGACCGCGAGCAGTTCGGACTGCCAGTTCTGCAGGGTGCGGTTCCAGAAGTCCGCCGCGCCGAGGTAGTCGGCCCAGTTCAGCGGCGCCTGCAACTGCCGTAGCCGCTGTTCGTTGTAGGCGGCCACGCCGGTGATCGACTGGACCATCCAGGACAGCAGGAAAATGGTCCCCATGGCCAGCAGCAGCGAGTGCGAGTACACCGCGCGACGCCATCCGCCGGCCCTGACCCAGCTGGGCGAGCCCTCCTCGGCGTACTCGCCGACCAGTTGCTCCTCGTCGGACTCGGTGCCGGCCTTGTGCAGTTCCTTGGACTCCGGGGAGCCGCGCTGCAGCAGCCAGACGGTCACGCCGACGTAGAGGAAGAACTGCAGGTACTCCGACTGCCAGTTCTCGGAGACATCGACGGCGAAATCGGATGTGGTGACGTACTCGCCGAGAGAAATCTGCTGGAGCTGGTCGGCGGCCATCTGGTTGTTGAAGTCGGCATGTCCGGCGATCGCCTGCCCGACCAGCGTCACCAGGAACGCCACGGTGAAGGCGAGCCCGAGGCCGTTGTCCCGCGCGAAGCTCAGCGGGCCCCGGCGCTCGGGCGGCGTGGTCCGGGGCGAGTGGCCGGTCATCGGTGCATCAGTCCCAGGGCCGCCATGTAGGCGAGACCGACCGCGATGATCCCGACGATCACGGTGAACATGATCCTCACCCCCTCACCCGCCCTTGATCCGGCACTCGTAGGGCTCCTGCGGCTGTGGTGTACAGCCGGCGGCCACGATCTTCCATCCGGCGGTGAAGTGGGACAGGAACAGGGTGTCCGAGGAGAGCACCGCCCGTGCTTGGTTGCCGTACACGTCCGTCCCCCGTACGGCACCGCCTGGCCTCAAGGACTCCTCGCTCACCGCCTTCGCGCAGGGGCTGCCTGCCGACCGTTCAAGTTCCTCGACGGTTGCGGGAGCGAGAACCGCGCACACACGGTCGTATGCCCGTTCACGGAGGGACCGCTCGAACGCGGCCGCGGTATCGCGTACGTCATCCTGCCGTTCCGCCGTGGTGCCGCAGCCGACGACACCAGCGGCGAGCAGGACAGACAGCGTCACACCACATAGTCGCCCGGCCATGGTGCACCTCCCACCGCAGTACATCGCAGTGAGCCCGACACGAGTGGTTACCGCGCCCCGGCCTTCCCTCACCTGGCCGAGCCGCCCTCGTGCGGGCACCGTGGTGCTGATTCGCCCGTGCCGCCGGGCACCCCTTGGGGCCGGTGTCCAGCAGGCCGTTCCTTGTGGCCGAGGTACTCCTCGGGACGTGTGACGCGCGGAGGACGTGCCCACCGGCTGTCGCTGGCCGGTGCTGTGCGCCCAGTCGCGTCTTCGCTGCTCCTCCAAGTAGTCCGGCCCGAGGCCGGGACCGAGGTGCCAGTACGTCCACGGCGGCGTCCCGGGCGCCGACGGCCCGTCATCGATCAGCCGTCGGCGGCGCCCGGGCACGGCTGCCGATACGGCCGGACCGCGCGGCGCGCTATGGCGAAACGGTGTGTCTCCGACGGGCCGTCGTAGATCCGGAACGGCCGCACCTCCCTGAAGAGACGGGCAAGTGGTGCGTCCGCGGCCGAGACGCCGAGCGCTCCGCAGATCTGCACCGCCCGGTCGACCACCCGGTTCACCGCCTCCGCCACGAAGGTCTTGGACACCGAGGTGAGCTGAGAGGCGGCGGAGGAGGCGGTGTCCAGCTCCCAGGCGGTGCGCAGGATCAGTGCGCGGCTCGCTTCGATGTCGATCTCGGAGTCGGCCAGCATCTGCTGGACCATGCCGAGGTCTCCCAGCGCCGAGCCGAACGCCATCCGGCTGCCCGCCCGCTCCAGTGCGACGTCCTGGGCGCGGCGGGCGGCCCCCAGCCAGCGCATGCAGTGGGTCATCCGGGCGGGACCGAGCCGGACCTGGGCGCCTTCGAAGCCGCGGTCGACCGCACCGAGCACCTGCTCCTCCCCCACCACGCACTCCTCGAAGACGATCTCGCTGTGCCCGGCGAAGAGCGACTCGTCCAGGGTCTCGATCGTCCGGACGAGGCGCATGCCGGGGGTGCCGGCGCCGACCAGGAACATGGTGGCGCCGCCCGGGTCGCCCGGGCCACCGGAGGTCCGGGCCATGACGATGGCGAGGTCGGCCCCCTGGGCACCGGTGATGAACCACTTCCGCCCGTCGATACGCCAGCCCCCGGGAACGCGGGTCGCGGTGGTGCGCAGGGAGCGGGGGTCGGCACCCGCTCCCGGAGCCGGTTCGGTCATGGCGAAGCAGGAGCGGCTCTCGCCCGCGGCGAGCGGACGCAGATACCTCTGCTGCTGCTCGCCGGTGGCCACCTTCTCCAGCAGGTGCATGTTGCCCTCGTCCGGGGCCGCGCAGTTCAGCGCCAGCGGTCCGAGCAGCGAGTAGCCGGCCGCTTCGAACACCACCGCCTGCCCGCGCAGGTCGAGCCCGTGTCCGCCCCACCGCGCCGGGACGTGCGGAGCGAACACACCCGCTTCCCGGGCGGCCTTCTGCAGGGTTTCCCGCAGCGCCTCGGGCGCGTCGTGCACGGACCCACCGCACTCACGCTCGGCCGGAATGACAACCTCGCGCACGAACTCCGCAGTCGAGGCGGCTAGTTGAGCGACAGTGGGATCGACATCGAACTGGATGGGCACGGGACCTCCCGCCGGCGGCGTACGGACCTCGGTGCCCGTCGCTTCCTAGAAACTGTATAGCGTCTTCAGTATCTTGCCGGGAAGCACCCGGCGACGGGAAGACGACAGGAGACACGCCCATGAGCCTCCCCGTGAGCACCGAGCCGGTCCGGATCGTCCGCCACCCCGGACGGGTCGTCGAGCTGAGACTGGAGGATCCGGAGCGGGGCAACGCCCTGGACCTCAGGACGGCCGAGGCACTGCGGGACAGCGCCTTGGAAGTGGCCGCGGACCCGGGCGGCGCGGTCCTGCTGCGCGCTGCGGGCGGCAGCTTCTGCGTGGGTGGTGACCTGCGTACGTTCGCCGGCCGCGGTGCGGAGACCAGCGCCTACGTGCACGCCGTGGCGAGCGCCGCGCACGCCGCGATACAGGCTCTGCACGACCTGCCGGTGCCGTTGGTGACCGCCGTGCGCGGCGCGGCCGCCGGCGGCGGGATCGGCCTCGCCCTCGTGGGGGACATCGTCCTGGCGGCCCGGTCCGCGCGGTTCCGGCTGGCGTACACGGCGATCGGCCTCACACCGGACTGCGGGGCCTCGTGGTTCCTGCCACGCCTGGCGGGCCCCCGGAGGGCGGCGGATCTGATCCTGACCAACCGGGTGCTGACCGGCGATGACGCCGAACGGTGGGGCCTGGTCTCCCGGTCGGTGGAGGACCGGGAACTGGACGGCGCGGCGTATCGGGCCGCGTCCGATATGGCCGCCGGCGCGGGTGCCGCGCTGCGAGCCGCGAAGGGTCTGCTGCGCGGCACCGGCGCCGGCGAGGAGCTGCGGCGCCACCTCGCCGAAGAGGCGCGGCTGATCGCCGCCCTGGCGGACGGCCGGGAGGCACAGGACCGCATGGCGTCGTTCCTCGCCGCGGGGCGCCGCCCGAAGGCCGGCGACAGCCGGTCCGAGGCCGGGGAGCCGGAAAGTGTTTCTTGAGTCCCTCTTCACTAACAGGCCCGCCGGGGCGTAGCCTCCGGGCAACACAGAGCCGAGGAACCGGTCACCACAGAACCGGGGAAAAGGTGTGGCGATGCAATCTGCTGCCGTGGATCTTCCGGACGCATCCGACGAGCCCCTCACCGCAGCCGTCGTCGACCTCGTACTACGGGGCATGTGGCGTGGCCGGCCGGAGTCCGAGCACCGTCCGCTGGTCGACGCCGGGCTGGCGATGGTGAAGGGCCCGGTGGTGCTGCCGACCGAGCGCGCCAAGGCCGCCGTCGCGCGGATCCTGCGGGTTCCCGCCGGCTCCGAGCAGGAGGAGCGGATCACCGCGGCGTACGAGGCGTTCCTGCCGGTCAACCGTAAGATCCGCGATGTCTGCACGGCATGGCAGTGCCGCCCCGACGGCACGGCCAACGACCATTCCGACGACGTCTACGACGCCCAGGTGCGCGAGTCGCTGGAAGACGTGCACGAGGCCATCCAGCCCGTGCTGCGCAGGCTGGACCAGGTGCTCGTGGGCAGCGGCCGGTACCTCACGGCCCTGGAGGAGGCCCTCGACCGCTTCGACGACGGTGCGCCTCAGTGGCTGGCCTCGCCGCTGTGCGACTCCTACCACACCGTGTGGATGCGGCTGCACCAGGAGCTGCTGCTGGTGCTGGGAATCAGCCGCGCCGAGGACGAGGCCCGCGAAGAGGAACTGGTCACGAGGAGCCGGGGTTGAGCGTCACCGACCGCGAGGCGGGCCCCCTCGCCCAGTCCGGGACGCCACTGACACCGTCCGGGTCTCCCGGGGCCTCCGGCCAGATCCTCGTGCCCTACGGGCAGGGACGGATCCGCGGCCTCGACGCCGACGAGCTGGGCGCGCACGGCGCGGCGATGGACCGGCTGGTGGCCCTCGGACTGCCGGTCGTGCCGGGGCTAACCGTGCCCGCCGGCGCCGCCGCGTCGCTGTGCGAACCCGACACCGCCGAAGCCGCCGTGGCCCTGGTCGAACAGCTCTCGGGGCGTCGGATCGGCGACACGTCCCGGCCGCTGCTGCTGCGCCTGTCGGCGAGCGCGCCGACCGAGATCGCCGGCCTGCCGCCCGACCTGGCCTGTCTCGGCGTCGCCCCCGCCGGTGCCGGCGACCTGTGCGCCGTCATCGGGCGTGAGGAGGCGCTGTACGAGGTGTGGGCCGCCACCGTGCGGGTGATCGCCGAGCACGCCCTCGACGTGCCCGGTGCGGTGCTCGACGACGCCCTGCTGGACACGCCCGGGCCGCGGGCGCGGGTGGAGATGCTGCTGGCCCTGGTGGCCGAGCACGGCTCCGGGCCCTTCCCCGACGACCCGGCGCAGCAGCTCGCGCTGGCCGCCAGTGCCCTCCTCGGCCGGTGGGACTCGCCGCGCGCGAGACGATCCCGCCGGGCTCAGCGGCTCCCCGCCGAGCTGGCCGTCGCCCTGCATGTGCAGGCCCTGCGCATCGGCCCGGCGGACCACTCGGGCTACGGCACGGCCGTCAGCCGCGATCCCGAGACCGGGCGTCTCTCCGCCCGGGGCTCCTTCTTCCGGGGGGTGCGCCGCAGCGCCCCGCCACCGCACACCAGTGAGCCGCTGGACCGGCTCGCGGGCGGCACCGCACTGCTGGAGCACTCCCTGCTCACCCTGGAGCGTCATCTGCGCGCGCCGGTGTCGGTGGACTTCGAGGTGCGCGACGACGAGATCTCCCTGCTCGCCGCCTCGGCGCAGCTCCGCCCACCGCTCAGAGCGGCGGTGTGTCTGGCCGCGGACCTGGCCCGGGACGGGGCGCTCGGCCGCGAGGAGGCCGTCCGACGGATCGCCCCCGCGCAGGTGCAGGAACTGCTGCACCCCCAGCTACGGCTGACCGGTGGGGAGGAGCTCCTGGTGAAGGGGCTGCCCGCGTCCCCGGGCGCGGCCACCGGAGCGGTCGTGCTGTCCAGTGAACGTGCCCTGGAACTGGCCGCGGACGGTACCCGGGTCGTGCTCGTGGCCACCGAGACGACCCCGGCGGACGTCCCCGGAATGCTGGCCTCCGTCGCCGTGCTGACCGGCAGCGGTGGCATCGCCTCGCACGCCGCCGTGGTGGCACGGGGCGCCGGCAAGCCCGCGGTGTGCGGCGCCGAGGGGCTGCATGTCGACCTGGCCGCCGGGACGGTTCGCTTCGGCGAGCGGGTGGTCCGCGAAGGTGACCCGGTCTCGCTGGACGGCCGCACCGGCGCCGTGTACGCGGGGACACTGAGCGTCAGCGTCGCCGGGCCGCCGCCCGAACTGTCCACCCTGCTGGAGTGGGCGGACGGCATGCGCCGGCTGGGCGTGCGGGTGAACGCCGACACGGCCGCCGAGGTGGAAACGGCTCTCGCCCTGGGCGCGGAGGGCGTCGGGCTGTGCCGTACGGAACACCAGTTCCTCGGGGAGCGGCTGCCGCTGATCCGCCGGGTGCTCCTGGCCGCCGACCCGAGCGCCCGCGACGAGGCCCTGCGAGCGCTGGAGCGTGCCCAGCACGAGGATTTCCACGCGCTGCTGGCCGCGGTCGGGAACCGCCCGGTGACCGTGCGCCTGCTGGACGCCCCGCTGCACGAGTTCCTGCCCGCCCCCGGACAGGCCCTGGACGCGGCCGAGGAGCAGCGGGCCGCGGCACTGCGTGAGGCGAATCCGATGCTCGGGCTGCGCGGCGTGCGGCTGGCACTGCTGCACGAGAGGCTCTATCCGGCGCAGGCCGAGGCGCTCTTCACCGCCTGGGCCGAGGTCGCCGCCACCGGAGTCCGGCCGGAGCTGGAGGTGATGATCCCGCTCGTCAGCCTGCCGGAGGAACTGGCCGCCGCGGCCGCGTACGTGCGCGGCGCCGCCGAGGCGGTCGCCGCC
Organism: Streptomyces sp. NPDC044719; assembly: GCF_056433405.1. NCBI lineage: Bacteria > Bacillati > Actinomycetota > Actinomycetes > Kitasatosporales > Streptomycetaceae > Streptomyces > Streptomyces sp. NPDC044719. The sequence continues at coordinate 780,516 of NZ_JBWKHE010000002.1, read as the reverse complement.
CGCACCGGTGTGGAGGTCCCGTACCGGCTGGGCACGATGATCGAGACTCCGCGGGCCGCGCTGCTGGCCGGTGAACTCGCCGAGCACGCCGAGTTCTTCTCCTTCGGCACCAACGACCTCACCCAGCTCACCTACGGGTTCTCCCGGGACGACGTCGAGCGGCAGGTGCTCGCCTCGTACCAGGAGCGCGGCTTCCTGACGGCCAGCCCGTTCGCCCGGCTGGACCCGCACGGAGTGGGTGCCCTGGTCGGTCTGGCCGCCGAGCGGGCACGGGCGGTGCGGCCCGGTATCAAGCTGGGCGTCTGCGGTGAGCACGGTGGGGATCCGGAGTCGATCGCGTTCTGCGACGACCTCGGCCTCGACTACGTCTCCTGTTCCGCGCACCGCGTGCCGGTGGCCCGGATGGCGGCCGCGCACAGTGCCCTGCGCCGACAGCAGGACGAAGAGCGGCGCGAGGAGAGCGGGAGCGCACGATGACGAGCACCATGACCGACGGCGCGGCCCTGTCGGACGCCGAGCTGGAGGACCTGCGCGCGACCGTGCGGTCGGTGTGCGACGACGCCGGCGGCACCGCCGCGGTACGCCGGCTGTCCGAGGAGGCCCCCGGCATCGACGGCGGATTGTGGGACACCCTCGGCCGGCAGGTCGGCCTGGCGGCCCTCGGCCTGCCCGAGTCGGCGGGCGGCATCGGCGGTCTCGCCGAGATCGCCGCCGTCTGCGAGGAGTTGGGCAGGACACTGGCACCGGTACCGCTGCTGTCCTCCACCGTGCTGGCCGGGCAGGTGCTGACCGGCTGCGCCACGGCCGGCGAGGCGCTGGCCGCGCTGGCCGAGGGCACTGTGCACGCGCTGGCGGTGGCCGCGCCCGACGGGACGTGGCGGGCGGACGCCGTGCCGGTGGCCGCCTCCTGGCAGGGCGGCGTTCCGCTGCTGACCGGCACCGCGCCGTTCGTCCTGGACGGCGCCGACGCGGCGGCGCTGGTGGTGGCCGCGGCCGGGCCCGACGGCGTGGACCTCTTCCTGGCCGACCCGCGCGAGCCGGGAGTCACGGTGCGCCGGGTACCCACCCTGGACCTCAGCCGGGGCCAGGCGGTGGTCACCTTCTCCGCCGCCCGGGCCCGGCCGCTGACCGTCGGGGGCGAGGGGGCGGACATCATCTCCCGCGCCCTGGACGTGGCCCTGGTGGCGCTGGCCGCCGAGCAACTGGGCGGAGCGCAGGCCGCCTTGGACATGACGGTGGCCCATGTGCGCGACCGTACCCAGTTCGGCAGGGCGATCGGCGGCTTCCAGGCGGTCAAGCACGCCTGTGCCGACATGCTGCTCCAAGTCGAGGCCGCACGGTCGGCCGTGGTCCGCGCGGTCCGCACGGACGGATCGCCCAAGGAGCCGGCCGAGGAGCTGGCCGAAGCGGCGGCGGTGGCGCAGGCGTGGTGCGGCGAGGCGTTCGTCTCCGTGGCCGCCGAGTGCGTGCAGCTCCACGGCGGGATGGGCTTCACCTGGGAGCACGACGCGCACCTGTACTTCCGGCGTGCCCAGTCCGACGCGGTCCTGCTGGGCGGTACCGCACACCATCGGGAACGGCTGGCCGGGCTGCTGGGCTGGTGACGTGGGAGGCGGGCGCATGAGCACCACCAGACTCATCGACGAGAACCTGTTCGACAGCGGCGAGCCGGTGCGGCTCGTGGGAGCGCGCTGCGCCCACTGCGGCACGGTCGTCTTCCCCCGACAGGTCTCGTGTCCCCGGTGTCCGGACGGGATCATGTCCGCCCACGTGCTGCCGGTGCGGGGGCGGATCTGGTCGTGGACGCTCCAGGCGTTCGCGCCGAAGCCGCCGTACCGGCCGCCGGCCGGGGGCCACCGGCCGTACCACGTCGGCTACGTGGATCTCGGTGAGGTGCTCGTCGAAGCGCGGCTGGCTGTGCCCCGCGAGGAGATCCGGATCGGGCTGCCGGTCCGGCTCACCACGGTGCCCGCGTACCGGGACGAGGACGGGACCGAGGTACTGACCTTCGCCTTCGGGCCCGACGGGCAGGCCGGGCGGTGAGCCGCGCGGACGAGGTCTACGTGGTCGGGTGCGGCATGCGTCCCTTCGGCCGCGACGAGAGCGTCACCGGAATGGACATGGCGGTGCATGCGGTACGCGAGGCGCTGGCCGACGCCGGTGTCACCTGGGAGGACATCGGCTACGCGGCCGGCGGCTCCGACGTGTCCGGCAAGCCCGACACCCTGGTGGGCCGTCTGGGCCTGACCGGAGTGCCCTTCGTCAACGTGCAGAACGGCTGCGCGACCGGTGCCTCCATCGTGCTCGCGGTGGCCAACGCGCTGCGGGCGGGCGAGGCCTCCCTGGGACTGGCCGTGGGATTCGACAAGCACGAGCGGGGCGCGTTCCACGTATCCGCTGCCCGCTACGGCCTGGGCGACTGGTACGCCGAGACCGGCATGATGCTCACGACCCAGTTCTTCGCGCTGAAGACCCAGCGGTACCTGTACGAGCACGGAATCCCGGAGCGGGCACTGGCGCGGGTCGCCGCGCGAGCCTTCCGCAACGGCTCCCGGCACCCCCTCGCCTGGCGGCGCAAGCCGCTGACGGAGCAGGAGATCCTGGACTCCGCGGAGGTCAGTCCCCCACTCACCCAGTACATGTTCTGCTCTCCCGGACAGGGCGCGGCGGCGCTGGTGCTCGCACGCGGCGACCGCGCGTTCGATCTGTGCGAGCAGCCTGTCCGGCTGGCTTCGCTGGCCTTCCGGACCCGGCGGTTCGGTTCGTTCGAGGTGTTCTCTCCCTGGCTACCTCCGGGACCGCACCACAGCCCCAGCGTCGATGCCGCCGAGGCGGCCTTCCGCACGGCGGGGCTGCGGCCCGCGGACGTACAGGTCGCCCAGTTGCAGGACACCGACAGCGGCTCGGAACTGATCCACCTGGCGGAGACCGGGCTGTGCGGCCACGGCGAGCAGGAGGAACTGCTGGCCGCCGGGGCCACCGATCCCACGGGCCGGATACCGGTCAACACCGACGGCGGCTGTCTGGCCGGCGGGGAGCCCGTCGGCGCCTCGGGGCTGCGTCAGTTCCACGAGGTCGTACGGCAGTTGCAGGGCCGGGCGCCCGGTGCGCAGGTGCCGGGCGCTCCCCGGGTGGGCTTCACCCATGTGTACGGGGCGCCCGGGATCAGCGCGTGCTCGGTCCTGACGGTGTGAAACCCGGGTAGCGGTCCGGAGGAGGACGGGGACGCCCCGGTGAGAACCGCCTCAGGGCCGTGACCTGGCCGGCTTCGCCGGCTCCTCTTCGGCGGCGACGATGCGCAGTGCCAGGGCCCTGACCGCCTCCAGCACGGACCGGGAAGGCAACTGCGACAGGGGGCCTCCCTCCGCCCGCAGTGCGGTGACGAGCATGGTCGTACTGATCAGCGTCCGGACCGCGAGCGCCTGCGCGGCGTGCCGGGCCTTCGCCGCCTTGGGGCTGCGCGTGGTGCCCTCGGGCAGATAGTCGTAGCCGCGCTGGATGTGGCGCTGTTCGAACTCGTCCCGCAGCACCTTGACCTTGCCGTTGGCGGAGGCGACCTGAAGCTGGTACAGACGGGCCTCATCCGGGTTCCGCTCCACCCAGTCCCACACGGCGTCGATGACCCGGACCAGACCCTCCGCATCACCTGGCTCGGACGTCGGCCGGGCCGTCTCCACGATCGCGCTCAGCTGGTCGAAGACCCGGCGCATGGCGAGTTCGAGCAGTTCCTCCTTGCCGTCGAAGTGGTAGTAGACGGCGGTGGGGACCACCTGGGCCTCGTCCGCGATGTCCTGAATGCTGGTCTCGGCGAATCCGTTGCGGCCGAACACCCGCACGGCGGCGGTGATGATGTGCTGCCGCCGCGAGGGTCGGTGGGCGGGCTGCTTGCCGTTCTTCGTGGTGGCCATGATGCTCCCTGCCGGCTGCCGTGAACCCCGCGTCCTGGGCTCTGGGGTACTGGCGATTCTATCCAGTAACTCCCATCGACCCGTCCGCATAATTCCTGCACCATACGTGCTTCCGGAACACCGAGGTCACGGCATACTTGACACCATGACGACATCCGGAACCCGCGCCGCACACCGGCCGTCACGCAAGCAGTGGGTGGTCGAGGCGGCCACGGAGTTGTTCGCCACCCAGCCGCCGGACGAGGTGACGGTGGCCGACATCGCCGCTCGTGCGGAGATGACCTCGGCCGCGGTGTACTACCACTTCTCCTCCAAGGACCAGGTCCTGGCGGAAGCCATGCGGGTGTTCGCGTCCGCGCTGCGCGAGCAGTTGGAGGCGCTCACGGAGGCCTTCGAGCCCGGCTCGGACGTGGGGGCGGCGGTCACCACGCTGCTGGCCTGGCTGGGCGAACACCGTTCCGCCGCCACCGTGTTCTTCGTGTCGTCGGCCGGCATGAGCCAGGAAGCGGAAGCGCTGCGCCAGGAGAGCCGTACGGAGTTGCTGAAGGAACTGGTGCGCCTGATCCACCAGGCCCGCGAGTCCGTCTCCGACGCCGAGGCGGCGGTGATCGGTCTGGGGTTGCTGGCACTGCTGGAGACCGCGGCGATCTCACAGGTCCGGGGCGACGACGTCTACCGGTCACTGGGACACCGCTTCTTCGTCCGCGAGGTCGGCGATCTCGCGGAGCGGATCGCCGACCCGGCCCCATAGATCTCGGCTCACACCAGCAGGCGAAGAGGCTTGCGCAGCAACTCGCCGACCGTGCGCAGAAATTCGGCGGCGGGTGCCCCGTCGACGGCACGGTGGTCGAAGGTGAGGCTCAGGGTGAGCACCCGCGTGCGCAGCGGCCGGCCGTCCGTCCACTCGACGCCGTCCCTGAGCCTGCCCACCCCGAGGATCGCGACGTTGCCGGGGTTGATCACGGGTGTGAAGAAGTCGACGCCGTATCCGACGAGCGAGGTGACGGTGAAGGTGGCCCCTTCCAGCTGGGCGGGGGAGATCCGCGCCTCGCGTGCGGCCCGGGCCAGGGCCCTCGACCGGCGGGCGATCTCGGGCAGAGGCAGCGCCACCGCGTCCTCGATCACGGGGACCATGAGGCCGCCCGGGACGGCCACCGCGAAGCCCAGGTGGATGCCGTCGAGGAGATGGATGCCGTCGTCCCGGACCGTCGCGTTGAGCAGTGGGTGCTCACGCAGGGCGAGGGCCGCGGCCTTCAGCAGGAAGTCGTTGATGCTGGGCACCGGCAGTTCGCTGTCGGCCCACTCCTCCTTGAGCCGGTCCCGCAGGGACTCCACGGCGTCCATCCGCACCTCGTAGCCGTGCGTCAGCTGTGCCATCTCCTGGAGGCTGGCGTGCATCCTGCGGGCGATGGTGCCGCGCATCCCGGTGAGCGGGAGGACGTCGCCGGGCCGGGGGGCCGTGTCCCTGCGGGGAGACGGCGGGGGGACGGCGTCGAGGTCGGTCCGGCGGATCCGGCCGCCCGGCCCGGTGCCGTTGACGCCGGAGAGGTCGATGCCCCGCTCTTTCGCCAGCTTGCGGACCAGCGGCGAGGAGGGGACGCCGCCGGCCGGGACGGGTGTCACCGAGTCGTCGCCGGGGAGCGCCGCGAGGAACTCTTCCACATCCTCCGAAACGATCCGTCCGCCCGGCCCCGTGCCGCGTACGGAGGTGAGGTCGACGCCGGATGCCCTGGCGACCCGCCGGGCGTTCGGCGAGGACGCCGGCCGGTCACCGGTGCCGTTGACGGAGGGCGCCACGGCAGCGCCGTCGGCGTGGGGAGCGGCCAGGACGGTCTGCTGCGGACCGGTCCCGGACCCGGCCGGCATCGGCGCACCCGCCGGGCCCGGGAGCTGTTCGCCCTCGGCCAGGAGCCAGCCGATGAGGGCACCGGCCGGGACGGTGGCGCCCGCAGGGACCACCGGGTGGAACAGTCCCCCGGCCTCGGCTTCGACGTCCACGTCGACCTTGTCGGTGGCCAGCCGCAACAGTGCGTCGCCTTCCGCGACGGCCGCGCCGGTGGGCACCAGCCATTCGTCGATGGTGCCTTCCTGCATGGTCAGGCCGATCTTCGGCAGCAGAACCTCGACCGCCACGACGGTCACGACCTTTCGAGGAGGCGCCGGCAGCCCTGGACGATGCGCGCGCGATCGGGCACGTACGCCTTCTCCAGGACCGGGGAGAAGGGCACCGGGGAGAAGGGGGCGCCGAGGCGCAGAACCGGCGCGTCCAGGTAGTCGAAGGCGGCGTCCTGGATCTGGGCGGCGATCTCCGCTCCGAGTCCGCCGAAGGTGACGGCCTCGTGCACCACGAGCACCCGGTTGGTGCGGCGGACGGAGGCGAACATCGTCTCGGTGTCCAGCGGCTGCACGGTGCGGGGGTCGATCACCTCGATCTCCACGCCCCCGGCGGCGAGTTCGTCGGCGGCCGCGAGGGCCTCCCCCACCATGCGGCCCAGGGCGATCACCGTGACGTCGGAGCCGTGCCGCGCGGTGTGCGCCCGGCCCAGCGGAATGCCGTAAATCTCCTCGGGCACCTCACCGGTGCTGCCGAGCAGGACCTTGTTGAGCATGACGACGACCGGGTTGTCGTCCCGGATGGCCGAGACGGTCAGGCCCTTGGCGGTGTACGCGTCGCTGGGCATGACCACCTTGAGGCCGGGCACGTGGGCCAGCCAGGCCTCCAGGCTCTGGCTGTGCTGGGCGGCGGCGCCGAGGCCGGCTCCGGAGGCGGTGGTGATGGTGAGCGGCACGGACAGCGCGCCGCCGAACATGTACTTCATCTTGGCCGCCTGGTTGACGATCTGGTCGAGGCAGACGCCGATGAAGTCCATGAACATCAGGTCGACGACGGGGCGCAGGCCCCGGGCTGCGGCCCCCACGCCGAGTCCGACCAGTGCGGCTTCGGAGATCGGGGTGTCGATCATGCGGCGGGGGCCGAACTCGTCGAGCAGGTGGTCGAACATGCGGAACACGCCGCCGTATCCGGCCACGTCCTCGCCGGCGACGAAGACGTTCTCGTCCTCGCGCATGGCCTGCGCGAGCCCCTCGTTGAAGGCCTTGACGTAGCTGAGTTTCCGCGTGGCGACGGCAGGTGCTTCGGTGGTGGTCATGGCGGTCATCCCGAGTAGACGTTGAGCAGCAGGTCGGCGGGGTCGGGCGGCGGGCTCGCCTCGGCGTACGCGATGGCCTCGGCGATCTCGTCGCGTGTGCGCTGCCATACGTCGTCCAGTTCAGCGCGGGTCGCGGTGCCGTCGGCGACCGCCCGGGCCTCGATCAGGTCGATGGGGTCGCGGGTCTTCCACTCGGCGACCTCCTCGTCCGAGCGGTAGGGGTGGCGCAGGCCCTTGACGCCCTGATGGTCGAAGTAGCGGTAGGTCTTGGCCTCGATCATCATCGGGCCCGCGCCGGCCCGGGCCCGTGCGACGGCTTCGGTGGCGGCGCGATGGACGGCGACCGCGTCCATGCCGTCGACGATCACACTGGGCATGCCGTAGGCGGCGGCCCGGTCGGCGACGTCGGTGAGCAGCATGTGCCCGGACTGCGGGGTGAACTCCGCATAGCCGTTGTTCTCGCAGACGAAGACCACGGGCAGGCCGAGGATCGCGGCCATGTTGGCGCCCTCGTGCCAGACGCCGATGTTGGTCGCGCCGTCGCCGAAGAAGGTCACGGCGACGCTGTCCTCACCCTTGTACCGGGCGGCGAAGGCGGCGCCGACGGCGATCGGGACGCCCGCCCCCACGATGCCGTTGGCGCCGAGCATGCCGCGGGTGAGGTCGTTGATGTGCATGCTTCCGCCGCGGCCGAGGCAGGCGCCGGTGACCCGGCCGTACAGCTCGGCGTACATCGCGCGGAAGCCCACGCCCTTGGCCACGGCGTGCCCGTGACCGCGGTGGGTGGAGGTGATCTGGTCGTCGTCGCGCAGGGCCGCCATCACGCCGGCGGCCACGGCCTCCTGGCCGACATAGAGGTGCAGGAAGCCGGGCAGTTTGCCGGCCTCCATGAGCTTTCCCGCCTCGGTCTCGAACAGCCGGATGCGCACCATGCGCTCGTGCAGGTCCCTGATGACCTGCGTGGATTTCTTCGACGCCGTTGACGCTCGTTGAGCCATCGTCCGCCCCTTCGTCCGAGGGAGGTTGCCACCGGTCGGACTTACTTGTGCCGGTCTACAGTAACCAGCAGAGGGCACCTTACTGAACAGCGTCTCTAATTACTACGCCCCGGGACCGGGTCGCGCCCCCGGGCGTCCACCAACTCCACGACGTTGCCTTCCGGATCCGCCCAGAAGCTGATGCGCCGACCGTGCGCCTGCACCACGACAGGGTGCGACAAGGGCCGGGCGCCCGCGGCCGGCAGCGCCGCCACCACGGGGTCCATGTCGTCGACGTGGAAGGTGAGATACGACAAGCCCGGACGCCGCGCCGGCAAGGCCGTCGCCTGCGCCGACACCGGCGCCGACCGGGGAAGGATCAACTTGACACACCCGCCGGAGGGCACCCGCAGCCAGACGACCGTCAGCTCGCCGCCGAGCCCCGCCGGGCCTGCTACGGACGCCGGTACGCGCGAGCGGTGCTCGGCACGACAGCCGAGCACGTCGCAGTAGAAGCGCTCCATCGACTCCAGGTCCCGCACCACCAGGCCCACCTCGAACGGCAGGGTCATGACCATCACGTCCACCCCCACGGGGCATCGAGCCGCAACTTCGCCACTTTCTATTGACAGAGCACACTAAGTCCTGTTGTCGTTTCGGTCACAGCCCAGCTGTCGCACTCCGAAGCCGGTCACCGGCTCGCGGCTGGGAGGATTGTGAGGACATCGTGGTCCAGACCAGTTCGCCGGAGATTCGGGAAACGGCCGCCGAGAGCAGGCCGCCTGCCCCGGCCCCCTCGGTCCCCTCGACCCCCGAATACTCGTCGTGGATCAGCCAGGACCGGTCCACCGACGCCGCTTCCGTGACGATGCGCCGGGAGGCCGCCGAACTCGTCGAGCGTGTGGTGGCGCACTACCGCGAGAACACGACGCACGAGGCGGACGGCCAGTGGACGGAACCCGTGGCCCACTACCTCGACGCCGGCCGCTGGCAGCGCGAGATGGACGCCGTCCATCGCAGCGTTCCGTTGCCGCTCGCCATGTCCAGCGAGCTTCCGGGGCCGAACACCTACAAGGCGATCGACGTGCTAGGCATCCCGGTGCTGATCACCCGCGACCGGCAGGGCACGGTGCACGCGATGATCAACGCCTGCCGGCACCGGGGGGCCAGGCTCCTCGAACCCGGCTGCGGAGTGTCCAGGCGGCTCACCTGCCCGTACCACTCCTGGTCGTACGACCTGGCCGGTGAGTTGCGGGGCGTGTACGCCGAGAAGACCTTCGGGGAGGTGCCCCGCGAGGGCCGCGGTCTCGTCCGGCTTCCGGCCGGGGAGCGCGCGGGGATCGTCTTCGTCTCGCTGGACCCGGCGGCCGAGCCCGACCTGGACGGCTGGCTGGGCGATCTCCAGCCCCTGCTGGAGGGCCTCCGTCTCGCGGAGTGCCACCACTACTCCACCAGCGAGCTGACCAGCCCCAACTGGAAGGTCACCCTCGACGGGTACCTGGAGACGTACCACTTCGCCTCCCTGCACCCGAAGACGGTGTTCGAGACGAACCTCTCGAACATGATGGCCCACGACACCTGGGGCCCCCATCAGCGCATCGCACCCGCCCTGCGTCCCATCGCACGGGCGGTCGAACTGCCTGCGGACCAGCGCGACCCCGGGGACTGCGTCGGGCCCATCTACTGGCTCTTCCCGGGCCTCGCGATCGCCGGCGGCTGGCGTCAGAAGATCGCCGTCTCCCTGGTCCTCCCCCGGACGGCGACCGAGTCGGTGACCCAGCAGATCATCCTGCTGCGGGACCCGGCGGTCACCGAGGAGGAACGCCAGGCCGCCGACCGGTTCGGCGCATGGTTCCACGAGGTGGTCCGCGACGAGGACTACGCGACCACCTACGGAGTCCAGCAGGGCCTGAAGGCCCTCGAAGGGACCGACTTCGTCTTCGGACGCAACGAGCCCGGGCTCCAGCACTTCCACCGCACCATTCACCGGCACCTGGACAGGGACACAGCAGCAGCCCCCAGAGCCGCCAGGTGAGCAACCAACAACACTTGTGGGAGAACACCATGGTGGCTACGGGCAGCCTCGACGGACGTGTCGCGGTGATCACGGGCAGCACGCGCAGCATCGGCCGCGCCATCGCCGAGGCCTTCCTGGCCGACGGCGCCACGGTCGTCGTCAGCGGCCGCAGCGAGGTCAAGGGCAAGCAGGCCCTGGAGGAGATGGACGCCGGGGACCGGGCCGTCTTCCACCCCTGTGACGCGGGCAGCCAGGAGGACATCGAGAACCTCGCCGACTTCGCCGCCGAGCGCTTCGGCAGGCTCGACATCTGGGTCAACAACGCCGGCGGCAGCTCCGGCTTCGCCCCGATCCACCAGCTCAGCGACGAGGCGTGGCACGACGCCCTCAAGCTGAACGTCAACGGCTACTTCTACGGCACCCGCCGGGCGTTGCCGAAGATGCTGGAAGGCGGCTGGGGCCGGATCATCAACATCTCCTCCGTGGAGGGCAAGCAGGCCAACAAGCCCGCGATCAGCCACTACATCACCAGCAAGCACGCCATCCACGGGCTGACCAAGGCGACCGCCTTCGAGTACGGCACCCAGGGCATCACCTGCAACGCCATCTGCCCCGGCGCCGTCGACACCGACCTGATGCGTGCCGCGGGTCCGGCCGCCGCCGAAGCCGAGGGCATCAGCTACGAGGCATGGCTGAGCCGCTTCGCCGAGCACGCGGCCACGAAGAAGATCACCACGGTGGAGCAGATCGCGGCCGTCGCCTCGCTGCTCGCGAGCGAGGCCGGGGCGGGTATCACCGGCACGCTGATCAGCGTCGACGGCGGCACGGCGCAGTGGTAGGCGCGGGACGGGCATGGGCGGGCGCGGGTACGGACAGCGGGAGACCTCGGGCATGAAGAGCTGGATCACGGACTGGCAGCGCAGTGAGCGACTGCCGCACTACACCCGGGCCAACGCGGGCGAGACGTTGCCGGACCCCGCTAGCCCGCTGGGCTGGACTTTGGTCTGGGGGCGGGGCCTGCAGGGCTGGCGTCACGGCTTCGTCGGGTTCGGCATCTATCGCGAGGAGGAGGTGGCCGGCCCCCGACCGCCGTTCGTCGGCATGTTCGGCGGCCACTTCTACCTCAACCTGTCCCACATGCGGCTGTTCGGCATTCGCATGGGCCAGACGGCGGACCAGATCGACGCGGCCTTCGTCGGTCAGCGCTCCGACACGCCGGTGTACGTGGCGCACCCGGACGACCAGGACGCCGAGCTCACCGCCAAGGCGGGCGGCACACTCCAGCGGATGCTCGGCCAGGCCGGCTTCTCCGAGGCCGACGCCGACCGGGAACGGCTGCGGGCCCTGCGCCGCTCGCGCCCCGACCTGACGCAGCTGTCCGACGCCGAACTGGTGGCGCACGCACGGTCGTTGCTGGACGAGGTGGAGACGACGTTCCAGCGGCACGTCGAGTCGTCGCTGCCCGCGTCCGTGGGACCGGCGATCCTCGGGCCGTTGTGCGCGAGCGTGGGCCGCCCCGGCGCCATGCTCGACCTGATCGGCGGTCTCGGCGATGTCGACTCCGCCTCCCCGTCGACGGGACTGTGGACACTGTCGCGGCAGGTGGCCGCCTCCGCCGAGCTGAGCGCGCTGTTCGACCAGGGCCCGGCCGTGGTGGAGCAGGCGCTCGGCGGGGCGAGCGGTGACCTGAAGGTGTTCCGTGACGCCTTCGAGGAGTTCCTGGCGGAGCACGGCGACCGCGGCCCCAACGAGTGGGACATCCACGCGCTGTCCTGGGAGGCGGCACCCGTCCAGGCGCTGGCCCTGGTCGACCGGATCCGGCACAGCCCCGACGCCGACTCCCCGGCCGCCCGACGAACCCGGCTGGCCGAGGGCCGTGAGCGGACGGCGCGGGAGATCCGGGCCCTGCTGCCCGAGGAGACGCAGCCCGTGTTCGACGCCGGCATGCACGCCTCACAGGTGTGGATCCCGGCCCGCGAGCGCACCAAGGCGAACTGCGTCACCGCCGTCAACGAGATCCGCATGGCCGTACGGGAACTCGGCCGCCGCGGCGTCGAGGCGGGGCTCTTCGCCCGGCCCGAGGACGTGATGATGCTGCTGGACACCGAACTCGACGACTATGTCGCCGCCCCGGAGTCCTTCGGCCCCGTCATCGCGCGACGGCTGGAGGAGTACGCGGGCCTGCACGAGCTGGAACCGCCGTTCTTCGTCGCCGAGGACGCGCAGACCGAGATCGACGGCTGGCCGCGTCGCGCCGAGGAGCGGACCCCGGCGGCCGTCGAGGGTGATGTGCTCGGTGGTGTGGGCGGCAGCCACGGCACGTACACGGGCAAGGTGCGGGTGGTCACCGACCCGGCCTCGTGCGAGGCGCTGGAGCCCGGTGAGGTGCTGGTCGCGCCGATCACGGACGCGGCCTGGACCCCGCTGTTCCTGGTCGCCGGAGCTGCCGTCGTGGACGTGGGCGCGCTCAACAGCCACGCCGTGGTGGTCTGCCGTGAGCTGGGCATCCCGGCCGTGATCTCCGTCGAGGGCGGGACGCGGCGGCTGCGGGACGGGATGGTGATCACGGTCGACGGCAACGCGGGCACGGTCACCGTGGACAGTGTCCCGGCGCTGCTCGGCAGCTGAGAACGCCGCGGGCCCGTCGCCTCCCCTGCACCGGGGCGACGGGCCCGCGGGCATGAACATGAGAGGAGAACCGTGGCTCATGACCATGAAAGGAGACCCATGGCTGAGGACATCATCGTCGCCGGCTGGATGGACTACGAACCCGGCGACCGCGGCACGATGCTGGAGGCCCTCGTCGAGCTGGGCCGGCGGACCCGCGAGGAGGAAACCGGCTGCCTGGACTACGCCATGACCGCCGATCCCACCGACGAGCGGCGTATCCGGGTGTACGAGCACTGGACCTCGCGGCAGGCCCTCGACGAGCACTTCACCACCCCGCACATCAAGGACTTCCGGGCGGCCGTGGCAGGGCTGACCCGGGTCGGCGTCTCGCTGACGGCCCACACCGTCGCCACGTCACGCCCCATGCGCTGAGACGGCGCCCCTGCCGGGGCGCCGTTCCCGGGCGGTCTCAGCGGCACTCGTCCAGCCGGACCAGCATCTTGCCGACATTGCCGCCGCCGAGCAGGGACAGCAGTGCCCCCGCGGCGTGCTCCAGGCCCTCCACGACGGTCTCGCGCGCGGTGATCCGGCCCTCGGCGAGCCAGCCCGCGACCCGCCGCTCGAACTCCGGCCGCAGGTCGGCGTGGTCACGCACGATGAATCCGCACAGGGTCAGCCGCTTGAGGACCGCCTGGATCAACTGGTTGATGTCCGCGGGCCGCCGGTCGCCGCCGAACTGCGACATCATGCCGCACAGGGCGACCCGGCCACCGGTGCGCAGCGCGTGCAGCGCGGCGGCGAGCTGCTCACCGCCGACGTTGTCGAAGTACACGTCGATGCCGTCGGGCGCCAGCCGGGCCAGCGCGTCGCGCACCGGCTCGGCACGGTAGTCCGCGGCGGCGTCGTAGCCGAACTCCTTCACCAGCAGGGCGCATTTGTCCGGCCCTCCGGCTGTCCCGATGACGCGGTCCGCGCCCAGCAGGCGCGCGAACTGGCCGGCGGCGGTGCCGACGGCGCCGGCCGCCGCCGACACGAAGACGGTGTCGCCCGGGCGCAGTTGCGCGATCCGGGTCAGGCCCACGTACGCGGTGAACCCGGTCTGGCCGAGCAGGCCGAGCCAGGTGGGCAGCGGGGCGAGCCGGGGGTCGATGCGATCCGCCCCGTCGGTGTCGGCGGCGTCCAGTACGGCCCGCTCCCGCCAGCCCAGCTGGTGACGGACGAAGGCCCCGGGCGGTACGGAGGCGCAGCGGCTCTCCTCCACGACACCGAGCGCCCGGCCGTCGAGCGGTGTTCCGGGGGTGAAGTTGTGCGTGTAGTGCTTCTCGGTGCTCTCCAGGCGCCCGCGCATGGACGGGTCGACGCTCATGTAGAGGTTGCGCACCAGCAGTTGCCCCTCCCCCAGCGGCGGCAGCGGCCGTTCCTCTACGGCGAAGTCACCGGGGAGCGGCTCCCCGTCGGGCCGGCGCACCAGACAGACCACCCGGGTGGTACGGGGCGTCACGGGGTCACTCCTCCGGCTGCGGGCTGGTGCGCCGCCGGGCGAGGCGGCCGACCCAGCCGGCCATCTGGAGGTCTGCGTGGCGCAGTTCGCCCGACTGCCACCGGGCCTGGAAGTCGAAGACGCCCTGCGCCCCTGTTCCGGGGTCGGTCACCTCGACCAGTCCGTCCTCGGTGAGCCGGTACACATGCCCGGTCAGTGGGTGGATCACTTGCTTGGACATGGGGTCTCACTCCTGCATCCGGCGGCGCACGCCGCGCTTGGTCACGGTCACCGGGCCCTCGACCCGGAGGCGGCAGGCGAGCCGGGTCAGGCCGTCCACCGGCCTGCGCAGGGACTCGATGCCCTCGCGCTCCAGCGGGCCCACGGGGGAACAGTTCTCGGCGCCCTCCTCGACCTGGACGAAGCAGGTGCGGCAGGTGCCCTTGCCGCCGCAGACGGTGGGCCAGCGGTAGCCGAGCCGCTGGGCGGCGGTGAACAGGTCCTCGCCGTCGCGGACGTCGAGCTCGATGCCGGAGGGGCTGACCGCCACCCGGTGGGTCACTCGCTCATCCACCGGTCGAGCGTCCGGTTGAAGTGGCGGATGCGGCTCTCCTGGTAGTTGGCCAGGGTGATGCCCGGCTTGCGCATCGCTTTGAGGCCCTGCTGGACGTAGGGCAGGTTCTCGCAGTCCTGGTCGAAGACGGGGCCGAGCACACCCAGTTCGGGAATGTCGGCGAAGAGCATGTCCTCCGGCACCCAGCGGATCTTCGCCGGGGGCGGCGTCTCGCCGGGCTGCTTCGGGGACGACATGAAGATGATCTCGGCGGTGCAGGAGTCGGGGTCGAGGCCGTTGGGCCGGAACCGGTAGATGATGTTCGACTTGGCGCCGCCCCAGGGGTTGAAGTTGGGGAACAGCAAGTAGTTGATGGCATCCAGCAGTTCGGTGTCGGGGGTCTTCGAGAAGTCCTGCTGCGAGGTGGCCGCCAGCTGGGCACGCATCCGCTCGGCGAGGACCTGGCGGGCGGTGCCGCCGGGCGGGATCGCCGGCAGTGCGTCGCCCTCCTGCATCACCAGGTCACGGCCCTGGGCGGCGGCGTAGAAGGCGCGCGAGTCGTAGAAGGTCTCCAGGACGTCCTCCTCCGTGACGGAGTCCGCCACGTGCGGGCTGGGCGCGCCCTGGATGTTGATCATCCGGTTCCAGTGCGGCTGGTCCGCCATGACGTCGTACTGGGAGTTGGCGTCGGCGAGCCACGGCAGCATCTGCGGGTGCGTGGCGATCACATGGAAGGACTCGATGAACGCGTCCTGTGCGACTTTCCAGTTGCAGGGCAGCACCTTGCCGATGTGCAGCGACTTGTAGCGGTTCTCCAAGGGCCAGATGTAGTAGTCGTCGAAGGTGCCGCGGTAGCGGTCGAAGGACTCGGCGTACGGGTCCATGTTGATGAAGACGAAACCGCGCCAGGTGGCCACCTGCGCCTCGGGGAGTGCGAACTTCTCCGGGGTGACGTGCGGGAAGTCCCAGGCGCAGGGCGGGGTCTGCATCGTGCCGTCGAGGTTCCAGGCGAAGCCGTGGAACGAGCAGCGGAACTCGCTGACGTTGCCGCCGGCGGTGCGCAGTTTGCGTCCGCGGTGCAGGCAGACGTTGACGAAGGCGCGGATCTCGCCGGGGGCCGTGCGGACGACGATGAGGGAGTCGTCGCCGATCTCGTAGACCTCGTGGTCGCCGACTTCGGGGATCTCGCTTTCCAGGCAGGCGAACTGCCAGACGCGCCGCCAGACCTGCCGCATCTCGCGTTCGGCCCACGCACGGGAGGTGAAGCGGGCGGTGTCGATGTCCTCGCTGCCGAGGTGGTCGTTGCGCTCGTACCTCAGGGCGGGGGGAACGGGGCGGCTGTCCTGGTCGAGGTAGTCCTGGACGCTGGGCCCGGGGCACCGCGCAGTGACCGGCTCCGACGTTTCGTCCATCATCTCTCCTCTGGCAGAAACTTTAGAGTGAGTGTAGTTACCGGTGACAGCCGGGAGCAATACTCGCGCCGGTGAGCGATCTCCACACCTTCGAGGTCACCGCACTTTCGCACCGTTATTCCGGAATTTCTCGCGGCAGCCCTCTCCCCAAGCCCGCTGGGCCATGTCACACTCCGACCCACTTGAGGCTGTAGTGCCTCATAAGTTTCTCCGTCACACCACGGGAGTGCTCAACGATGAGTTCCAGACCCCGTCGCGCGGTCCGCCGCGCCCTCACCTCGATCGTCGCCGTCACGTCCCTGCTCACCCTGGCGGCGTGCAGCAGCGACACCACCGAGGCCGCCGACTCGACGCAGGCGGCGGCGCCCGGATCGCCCGGCCTGACGGCGGCCCGCGCGGCCCTGGAGAAGTACGCGCAGCGCCCGGCCACGATCTCCGTGACCCGGCCCGTCGGCAAGAAGATCCCCAAGGGCAAGAAGATCGACTTCATCCTCTGCGGCGTCCAGTCCTGCAAGGACCTCGCCGGCTTCTTCACCGAGGCCGCCGGGGAACTCGGCTGGCAGGTGAAGCAGATCGCCACCCAGGGCACCCCGGAATCCGTCCAGACCGCCTACGAGCAGGCCCTGCGCGACAAGCCGGACGCCGTCGTCGCCTCCGGTTTCCCGCGTGCCGTCTACGCCAAGCAGCTGGCCCGGCTGAAGGCGGCCGGCATCCCCGTCATCCAGTCGAACGCCGACGAGGTGGTGGGCGACGGCGTCTCCCTGCTGAAGAACGGGCCGAAGGACGTCGGCGTCCAGGGCCGGATGCTCGCCTCATGGGTGGTGTCGAACAGCGACGCCAAGGCGAACACCGTCTACTTCGATCTGCCGGCCTACACGATCCTCAAGCCCGTCAAGGACTCCTTCGCGGCCACCTACAAGGAGTGGTGCGAGGGGTGCGCGCTGGACAACGTCGACGTGCCGATCACCGCGGTGGGCAAGGACATGCCGGACCGTGTGGTGTCGTACCTCCGGTCGCACCCGAAGGTGACCCATGTGGTCTTCTCCCTGGGTCTGCTCAACGTGGGCGTGCCGGCCGCGCTGAAGACCGCCGGCATCACCGGCAAGCGCGTCGTCGTCAACGTCGGTGACGCGCAGAACTACCAGTACATCCAGAGCGGTCTCACCGACGGCGCGATGGCGCTGAACTCCCACGAGACGGCCTGGCTCCAGGTGGACGCGCTGGCCCGGCACTTCACCGGCCAGTCCATGGCCGTGGACCAGAAGGCCGTGCTGCCCAACATGCTCGTCACGAAGGACAACCTGCCCTCGGCCGACGGCGACTTCCCGATCGTCCAGGACTACCAGGCGCAGTTCAGGGCGCTGTGGGGGCTGAGTTGACCGGGCCGGTGCTACGGGTGGCCGGGCTGTCCAAGAGGTTCGGCGGCACCCAGGCGCTGAGGGACGTCGGCCTGGAGGTCGCGCCCGGTGAGATCCACGCACTGATCGGGCCGAACGGCTCCGGCAAGTCCACTCTCATCAAGATCCTCGCCGGCTACCACCACGCGGAGCCGGGCGCGGTGGCCGAACTCGACGGCGAGCCCTTCGACCTCGGCCAGGTCACCGCTTCCCGGCACGACCGGCTCCGCTTCGTCCACCAGGAGCTGGGTCTTGTGGACGAGCTGAGCGCCATCGACAACCTCGCGCTCAGTCACGGTTTCGCCCGTACGGCCTTCGGCAACATCCGCTGGCCGGAAATGGAGCGGCGAACGACCGCCCTCGTCGAACGGTTCGGCCTCGGCATCGACGTACGCCGGCCCCTGGCGAGCGCAACTCCCGTGCAGCGCACGGTGGTGGCCATCGCCGCCGCACTGCAGGGCTGGGAGGGCCGGCGCGGTGTCCTGGTGCTCGACGAACCCACCGCCGTGCTGCCGCCCGGCGAGGTGGCCCGCCTGTTCGACATCGTGCGGGAGGTCCGCGACGCCGGCGCCGCCGTGCTGTACGTCTCGCACCGGATGGACGAGATCTTCGCGCTCGCCGACCGGGTCACCGTGATCCGCGGCGGACGCCGGATCGCCACCCGCCCGGTCGCCGAGCTCTCTCCGCGTTCGCTCGCGGAGCTGATGGCGGGCGAGGAGATGGAGACGGACCACCGTCCGGCGCCCTCCCCCGGTCCGGCCGACCCCGTGCTGGAGGTCCGCGACCTGTGGGCCGGGCCCCTGCGGGGAGTCGGCTTCGACCTGGCCCGGGGCGAGCGTCTGGGCGTCACCGGTCTGGTCGGTTCGGGCCACGAGATCGTGCCGTACGCCGTGTGCGGGGCCCATGCCGGGCAGGTGAGCGGGAGGGTGCGGCTGCCGCGACGCTCCGAGCGGTGGACCGAGGCGCGTGACGCCGGCCGCCTGGGGCTTCCCCTGGTCCCGGCGGACCGGGCGGGCGAGGGAGTGATCGGCGCCTTCTCGGTCGGCGAGAACCTCACCCTGCCGCTCCTGGACCGGCTGCGCGCCCGTTCCGGGCGGCTGCGCAGACGCCGCGAGTCGGCCCTGGCCGAGGACTGGATCGGGCGGGTCGGCGTGCGGACGGCCGGCCGCCGTCCGGCCGGCGCCCTGATCACCACGCTGAGCGGTGGCAACCAGCAGAAGGTCGTGATGGCCCGGTGTCTGGCCCAGCGCCCGCCGGTGCTGACGCTGTGCGAACCCACGGCGGGCGTGGACATCGCCACCCGTCTCCAGCTGTACGACCTGATAGGGCGTCAAGCCGATGAGGGCATGGGCGTCATCGTGTCCTCTTCCGACACCCAGGACCTGCTCGCGCTGTGCACCCGCGTCCTGGTGGTGCGGGACGGCCGGATCGCACGGGAGATCAGCGGACGGCACATCACCGAGCCCGCGCTCGTGCACGCCATGGAAGGAACCGAGTGACATGAGCCCTGGAAGGAACCGAGTGACATGACGTCCACCCCGACCAGGGCGGCGGAGCTCCCGCCGTCCGCACCGGAGAGACCCGCGGTGTCCGTACCGGGGGCATGGGGCCGACGGGCGGCGGCCGCCCTGTCGTTCCGCAACATCGGCGCCGTGTACGTGTGGCTGGTCATCGTCGTGCTCTTCTCGGTGTGGGCGCCGGACACGTTCCCGACCACCACGACGGTCAAGCAGGTACTGAACGGCAACGCCGTGGCGGGTCTGGTGGCCCTCAGCGTCGTCCCGCCGCTGGCCGCACGGGTCTTCGACCTCTCGATCGCCTACACCATGTCGCTCACCAGCGTGCTGACCGCCCACTTCCTGGTCTCCGCCGGGCTGGGGCCCGGCTCGGCCATCGCCCTGGCGATGACCGCCGCACTGCTGGTCGGGATCGTCAACGGCGTAGTGGTGGTGGTCCTGCGCGTCGACTCCTTCATCGCGACTCTGGCCACCGGCGCGCTGATCCAGTCCCTGATCACCATGGTCACCAATGACAGCTCCATCACCGGTGTGCGGCTGCTCGCCGAGCCGTTCGCGAGCATCGCCCAGCTCGACGCGGGCGGCATCACCCTGCCGGTGCTGTATCTGCTGCTCGCCGCCCTCGCCATCTGGTTCCTGCTGGAACACACCGCGACCGGGCGCCGGTTGTACGCGACCGGCTTCAACGCGGACGCGGCCCGGCTGCAGGGCGTGCGCACCGACCGGCTGCGCTTCCTGACCCTGGTGGCCTCCGCGCTGCTCTCCGGTTTCGCCGGCGTCGTCTTCGCGTCCTCGGTCGGATCCGGATCGCCGACCGCGGGCACTCCGTATCTGCTGTCGGCCTACGCCGCCGCCTTCGTCGGGGCGACCCAGTTGCGGGCGGGCCGTTTCAACGCCTGGGGGACGGTGCTCGCGGTGCTTCTGCTCGGCACGGGCATCACGGGCCTCGGGCTCGCCACCAGCGCGCAGTGGGCCGCGAGTCTGTTCACCGGCTCGGTCCTCATCGTGGCGCTGGTCCTCACGGGTGGCCGTATCGCCCTGCCCGCCGTTCTGCGCCGCCGGACCGGAACCCGGCCGGATATCTCTACCAGCGAGGAGGTCCGATGATGAAGGCTGTTCAGTACCTGCGGGTGGGGCACGCCCCCGAGGTCGTGGAGGTTCCGGTGCCTGAACCCGGCCCGGGGCAGGTGCTGTTGAAGGTGACCGCGGCGGGGCTCTGCCACTCCGACCTGGCGGTGATGGGCTGGCCAGAGGAGCAGTTCCCCTACGCACTGCCGATGACACTCGGTCACGAGGGTGTCGGGACGGTCGCGGAGGTGGGCGCCGGTGTCACCGCGGTGGCGGAGGGCGAGGCGGTGGCGGTGTACGGCCCGTGGGGCTGCGGGCGCTGCCACAAGTGCGCCGAGGGCAAGGAGAACTGCTGTCCGCACGCCGCCGGGCTCGGCATCATGCCGCCGGGGCTCGGCCGGCCCGGCGTCCTCGCGGAGTACGTGGTGGTGGACTCGCCCCGCCATCTGGTCCCCCTGAACGGACTCGACCCTGTGCAGGCCGCGCCCCTGACCGACGCCGGGCTGACCCCGTATCACGCGATCCGCAGGTCACTGCCGAAGCTGCTGCCCGGCAGCACGGCGGTGGTGATCGGCGTCGGCGGCCTGGGACACCTCGCCGTGCAGCTGCTGCGCGCGCTGACCCCCGCCAGGGTGGTCGCCCTCGACGTGGGCAAGGAGAAGCTGGAGCTGGCACGCGAGGTCGGCGCCCACGAGACGCTCCTGTCCGACGGTGAGGCGGCCGCGCGGATCCGGGAACTCACCGACGGCACGGGAGCGGAGGTCGTCCTGGACTTCGTCGGAGCCGAGGCGACCCTGGCCGTCGCGGCCGCGTCGGTGGCGGTGGAGGGCGATGTCACCGTCGTCGGCCTCGGCGGGGGCACGCTGGCCGTCGGCTTCGGGGGCGGGCTGCCGTTCGAGGTGTCGGCCTCCTTCCCCTATTGGGGCACCCGGACGGAGCTCGTGGAGGTCCTCGGACTCGCGCGGCAGGGCCTTGTGTCCTCCCACGTCGAGACGTTCACCCTGGAACAGGCGCCCGAGGCGTACGAGCGCCTGCACGCCGGGGAGATCAACGGCCGCGCGGTGGTACTGCCGCAGGCCTGAGCCGCGATCCGTACGGGGCCGGCGCCCGGGCTCCTGGCTCAGGCGCCGGCCCGCTCCTCTGCCGGATTGCGCCCACGCACCGCCCGCTCCACACAGCGCCGGAGCACCGTCAGGAACTCCGGTGTCCTCCACGGCCCGACGTCCACGCGCCCGGTGTCGGTCACGCCGAGGTCCTGGATGTCGTAGCGGCCCCGGCAGTGGCCGAGGGTGAAGTAGCAGACCTCGCCGAGGCCGTGCCGCTTGAGGTACAGCACCGGTCGGGGCGCGGTGTCCAGGGCCGCGGTGTCGCCCTCGGCGAAACCGCGGCACGGACCCGTGTACTCGGCGTGCAGCAGCACCTCCAGCTGCCCGTGCAGCTCGCACACGTACAGCTCGTCGGTGACGGTGAACGGGCCGATCCCGGCGACCAGCGGGTGGTCGGGCCGGGTCACCCGCACCTCGTACGGTTCGATCGGCGGGTGGGCGAGGAACTGGCTGCCGAGCACCTTCGCGAGGTCCCCGAGGTGCCGTGGGGTCGTGAACACGCGCGGCCCGTCGCCCGTCGACGGCTCGATCACGGAGTTGGTGCCGTGCAGGGCGAGCCAGCGCCCGCCCCGCTCGACGAACCGCGCCAGCGCGGCCCGCTGCGCCGGGCGGGGCCGGACGTCGCAGGTGTAGGTGACCAGCAGGTCGGCCTGGTCGAGTTGGGCCACACAGTCGTAGTCCTGGTGGACCGTGGTGCGCACGCGCTCGTGCTCCCCGAGCAGTTCCAGCAGCCGCAGCCGCGCGTGGTCGAAGTCGTGCCAGCGGCCGCCGCAGACCAGTACGGCGTCCAGGCGGCCGGCCGGGCCCGCCACGGCTCAGTACTGGACGCGGGTGAGCAGCCCGCCGTCCACCACGAGGTTGACCCCGACGCAGAAGGAGCCGGTCCGCCCGAGCAGGAACACCACCGCCGCGGCCACGTCCTCCGCGGTGCCGTAGCGGCCGATCGGCAGCTTGGCGAGCACCTCCTCGTACACCTCCGGGCGGCTGGTGCGGATGGTCTCCCAGGCGCCGCCGGGGAAGTCGACCGGGCCGGGCGAGACGGTGTTGACGCGGATGCCCTTCGGCGCGAGGGCGTGCGCGAGGGCCGAGGCGTGCTGGACGACGGCCGCCTTGAGCGCGGAGTAGGAGTTCGCCCCGGCCGGACGCGCGGTGTCGGAGGCGTTGGTGGTGCCGATGGCCACGACGGCGGCCCGTTCGGAGGCCTCCAGGTGCGGCAGGGCCGCCTCGACGAGTCCCGCGAACGGGATCAGGTCGCCGCGCAGGCTGGCCTCCCAGGACTCGGGGCCCTTCACGTTGCCCGCCGACACGTTGGACACCAGCAGGTCCAGGCCGCCGAGTTCACCGGCCGCCCGCTCCACGAAGCCCGCGAGGGCGGCCGGGTCGGTGACGTCGACCGGTTCCGCGAACACGGTGGCTCCCTCGGCCCGCAGTTCGGCGGCTGCCTTGGCCAGCCCCTCCTCGCCCCGGGCGCACAGCGCCAGCGCGCAGCCCTCTGCCGCAAGGGTTCCGGCGATCGCCCGGCCGATGCCCCGGCTCGCCCCGGTCACCAGCGCCTTCGCGCCTGTCAGTCCCAGATCCATCGATGTCACTCCTTTGTGATGCGGGAAGTCCTCATTCACCGGGAAGTTCGGAGAACGGCGCCCGGTCCGCACGCGGCTCCGGCGGCAGCTTCAGCACCCGTTCGCCGATCAGGTTGCGCTGGATCTGGTCGGTGCCTCCGGCCAGCCGGTAGCCGGGGGCGCCGAGCAGATGCTGTGTCCAGGCAAAGGTGCCCGGTTCCCCCGTGTCGGCGCTGATCCGCGCCCCCATCAGCTCTGCGGCGACCTGTCCCGTGCGGGTGAGCAGGTCGGAGGCCATGAGCTTGGTCAACGACGCCTCGGGACCCGGCCGGCCGCCGGCGGCGCTCGTCCTGGCGACGCGATCGACGGTTGCCGTGCGCAGGGCGGCACGTACGTACAGGTCGGCGAGTCGCTGACGGACCAGCGGATCCGAGGTGCGGCCGAGGGAGCGGGCGAGTGCGAGAACGTCCGTGAAGGTGCCGCCCTTGCGGCGGTTGCCGCTGCCGGAAGCGGTCCGTTCGAACGCGAGGGTGGTGGTAGCGACCTCCCAGCCCTGGCCGGGCCGCCCGATCCGGAGCCGGTCGGGGACGCGTACGCCGCTGAGGAACACCTCGTTGAAGGACGCGCCGCCGCTCATCTGCCGGATGGGGCGCACCTCCACCCCGGGGGCGTCCATGGGGACCAGGAAGGCGGTGATGCCGGCCTGTTTGACGACGTCCGGGTCGGTGCGGGCGAGCAGCAGACCGTAGTCGGCGAACTGGGCGCCCGAGGTCCACACCTTCTGACCGTCGATCACCCACTCGCCCCCGTCGACCTGGCGGGCGCGGGTACGCAGGGCGGCGAGGTCGGAGCCGGCACCGGGCTCGCTGAAGAGCTGGCAGGCCAGCAGGTCGGTGCGCAGGAACGCGCGTGCGTGGTCGTGGCGCTGCTCCGCCGTCCCGAACAGGGAGACGGCCATCGCGACCAGGCGCACGGTGACGCTGATGAGCTCGGTGGACGGCGGCACCTCGAAGGCGGACTCCTCCTGGGCGAAGGCCGCGACGTGGGCGGCTGTCAGGCCCGGTCCGCCCTTGTCCGCGGGGAGGGTCAGCGCCTGGTAGCCGGCGTCGAAGCGGGCCCGCTGGTAGGCGCGGCAGCGCTCCAGCAGCAGGCGTTCCTCGTCCTCGGGGAGGTTGTGGAACACCGCGAGGTCCGAAGCCTCCGGCACCCGCGCCGGTTCGAGCACGGTGGCCAGCCACTGCCGGACCTGTGCACGCCACGCGTCGGGGTCGGTCTGGGACATGGCTCCTCCTCGGGCACTTACCAGGCAACAAATTCAGTAAGAGGGATCGGAAGGCATGCCCCTCTGAGCGCTGAGCCGTGCGGGAACGCCTTTGCTCGGGATCAGAGTGTTCCGCACTTTCTTGATAAACGCTACAGTCTCCGCATCCCCTCTCCCCGCGAACCGGGAGAGGCCCGAGGAGCCGCCGGAGGAGCCATGTCGCTGCTGCCACTCGACCGTCGCGCCCAGGAGACACCCGACGAGCCCGCCCTGGCGGACGACCTGGGCGTGCTGTCCTGGTCCGGCCTCGCCGACCGGGTGGCGCGGGCGGCGGCACGGCTGCTGGAGTTCGCTCCCGGCCCCGACAACCGGGTCGCCGTCCTCGGTGACAACGCGATCCCCACGCTGGTGGCCCATCTGGCCGGCCTGCGTGCCGGGGTCGGGACCGTGGCCACGTCCCGGAACCTCACGTCGGGCGAACTCGTCGACCAGATCATCGACGCGGGTGTGACCGCGATCATCACCGGCCCCGCGGGGGCGGGTGCCGCCCTGGACGCGGCCCGGGAGCTGGGCCTTCCGCTGGTGATGCACGGAACTCCGGCGATCGGGCACGCCTTCGACTGGGACCTGTGGCTGGCGGCCGCGCCCGCCGGGCGTACCGTCCCCACCGACCGTCCCGCCCGGCCTTTGCTCGTCTACACCTCGGGCACCACCGGACGGGCGCGCGGGACCGAGGTGCGCTGGGTGAGCGGCCCGGTGGCCGACAACTCCTCCTACCTCGCCGCGATGTCCGCCCGGCCCGGGTTCCCGCCGGGACCGCACCTGGTCTGTGGCCCCCTGCAGCACAACGCCCCGCTGACCTCGCTGCGGCACCTGGCGGCCGGTCAGCCGGTGGTCGTCCTCGGCAGATTCGGCGCGGAGACGTTCCTCAGCCGGGTGCGGAAGTGGCGGGTCTCCTCGACGGTGATGGTGCCCACCCATTTCCAGCGGCTGCTCGCCCTCCCGGATGAGGTCCGCGCCCGGTACGACGTCTCCAGCCTGCGGCAGGTGTCCCACACCGGCTCCGCGTGTCCGCCGGACGTGAAGCGAGCCATGATCGAGTGGTTCGGTCCGGTGCTGACCGAGTCGTACGGCGCCAGCGAAGCGGGGACCGTGGCCCGTATCGACAGCGAGGAGTGGCTGGCACACCCCGGTTCGGTCGGGCGCGTCCGGCCCCCGTTCGAGGTCCTGGTCACCGATGACGACGGCCGGCGGCTCCCGCCCGGCGAACGCGGGCTGCTGGCCTTCCGTGCGCCCGACGGCCAGGGCGTCCGCTACCACGCGGACCCGGCCAAGACCCGGTCCGCCTATCTCTCCCCCGGCGTCTTCACGCTCGGCGACATCGGCTACGTCGACGCGGACGGCTACATCTTCATCACCGACCGGGCCGCCGACGTCGTGGTCTCCGGCGGGGTCAATCTGTACCCGGCGGAGAGTGAGGCCGTACTGCGGCAGCACCCGGCGGTCGCCGAGGCCGCGGTCATCGGTGTGCCCGACCCGGACTTCGGCGAGTCCCTGCGGGCGCTGGTCGTGGTGGGGGCGGACGAGCCGCCGGCCGATGAGCTGGACCGGTTCTGCCGCGACCGCCTCGCCGCCTACAAGTGCCCGAAGTCGTACGAGTTCGTTCCCGAGCTCCCGCGCAACGCGATGGGCAAGCTCGACAAACGCGCGATGCGCCGCCCCTACTGGGACTCGGAACGGACGATCGCCGGCTGAGCCGCCCCGCCCCACCCCTCATCCGTACGAAGGATCACCCATGACCGAGCTCCTCCTCATCCGGCACGGCCTCCCCCTGGCGGGCGTGTTCGACCCGGGACTGTCGCCGGAGGGCACCGCACAGGCCGAGCGCCTCGCCGCCTGGCTCGTGCACGAGGACGTCGACGCCCTGTACGCCAGCCCGTTCCGGCGCGCCCGCGAGACGGCGGCACCCCTGGAACGGCTCACCGGCATGACCGCCACCGTCCTCGACGACCTGCGCGAGTGGGACACCGACGTGTCCCAGCCCTACACGCCACCGGAGCAGATCGGCGCGGACGATCCCCGGGCGGCGGCGCTCGCCGAGGGGCGTTACGAGGACTTCGTGCCCGATCTTGACTGGGACGCCTTCCGCGCGCGAGCCGTGCGGGCCATGGACACCGTTCTCCAGGCCTGTCCCGGTGGGCGGGTCGCGGTCGTGTGCCACGGCGGGATCACCAACACCTATCTGGCGACGGTGCTCGGCCTGCCCACGATGTTCTGGTTCCACCCCGACTACACGTCCGTCAGCCGGGTGCGGCGCATGCCCGGTGGCCGGATCGTTCTGCACTCGGTGAACGAGACGGCCCACCTGATCGCCGAACGCGCCGTCGACGCGGTCGCCTGACCCCGTCCCTCACCCCAGGAGGTTCCGGTCATGCCCGGATCCGTCATCGTCGCCGGAGCGAGGACGCCCATCGGCAAGCTGATGGGTGCCCTGAGCACCGTGTCCGCGGTCGACCTCGGCGCCCACGCCATCGACGCGGCACTGGCCGGCGTCGCTCTGGAGCCGACGGCCGTGGAAGCCGTCGTCATGGGCCATGTCGTCCAGGCCGGGGCCGGCCCCAACCCGGCCCGGCAGGCCGCGGTCCGCGCCGGCGTTCCCTTCTCCGTCCCCGCGAGCACCGTCAACAAGCTCTGTCTGTCCGGTCTGCACGCCATCGCCCTGGCCGACCTCATGGTCGCCTCCGGCCGTCACGAGGTGGTCGTCGCCGGTGGCATGGAGTCCATGTCGGGCGCCCCGCACCTGTTGCGCGGAGCTCGCAGCGGCTGGAAGTACGGTGCGGCCGCGGCGGAGGACGCCCTCGACCGCGACGCCCTCGTCTGCGCCTTCGACGGCGTTTCCATGGGCGCGGCAACCGAGCGCTACCAGCGGCCGTTCGCCCTGACCCGCGAGGAACAGGACGAGTACAGCGCGCTCTCCCACCAAAGGGCCGCCCGCGCGCAGGAGTCGGGTGTGTTGTCCCAGGAGATCGCCCCCGTCACCGTGGCCGGGCGCCGGGGCGAGACGGTGGTCGACACCGACGAGGGCGTACGGCCGGGGGCCACCGCCCAGAGCCTGGGGCGCCTGAAGCCGGCCTTCTCCGACATGGGCACCATCACCGCGGGCAACGCGTCACAGCTCTCCGACGGCGCCGCGGCCGTCGTCGTGATGAGCGCGGAGCGCGCCAGGTGGGAGGGGCTGACGCCGATCGCGGAGATCGGCGCCTACGGCACGGTCGCGGGTCCCGACCCCTCGCTGCTCGTCCAGCCGGCCGGCGCGGTCCGCGACGCCCTGTCCCGGGACGGCCGGATGAAGGCCGCCGACCTGGACCTGTTCGAGATCAACGAGGCGTTCGCCGGAGTGGCCCTGGCCTCCGTACGTGAGCTGGGCGTCTCCCCGGACAAGGTGAACGTCAACGGCGGAGCGATCGCACTCGGGCACCCGGTCGGCATGACCGGCGCCCGGCTGGTGCTGACCCTCGCCGCGGAGCTGCGGCGGCGCGGCGGCGGCAGTGGAGCGGCGGCCCTGTGCGGGGGCGGCGGCCAGGGCGACGCGTTGTTGCTGCATGTACCTGCACAGGCCTGAACCCGGAGCCGAACCATCATGAACGATCGACTGCCCCCGGCCCTGACAGCCCTCACGGTGGCCGCCCGCACCCTCGCCGCCGACGGCGTGGTCTCCCTCACCCTTCGCCGCCCTGACGGCGGGCCGCTCCCCTCCTGGACGCCGGGCGCCCACATCGACGTACTCCTGGACGGCGAAGGCGGTGAACGGGGCGACCTGATCCGTCAGTACTCCCTGTGCGGGCACCCGGCCGAACGCCGGGCCTGGCAGATCGCCGTGCTGCGCGAGCCGGGGGGCCGCGGCGGCTCCGCCTACATCCACGACCACCTGCGCGAAGGCTCCACCGTGCGCGTCCGCGGACCGCGGAACACCTTCCCGCTGCGGCCCGCCGCGCGCCATCTGTTCATCGCCGGCGGTGTCGGTATCACGCCCATCCTTCCCATGGCCGAGGCCGCCGAGGCCGCGGGCGCGGACTGGCGTCTGCTGTACGGCGGCCGCACCCGCGCCTCCATGGCATTCCTGGACCGCCTCGCCCCGTACGGGGACCGGGTGCTCGTGCGCCCGCAGGACGAGTACGGCCTGCTGGACCTCGCCGCCCACCTCGGCGAGCCCGAACAGAACACCCTGGTGCACGCCTGCGGACCCGAGCCCCTGCTGCGAGCGGTACAGGAGCAGTGCGCGAGCTGGCCGCCGGGCACCCTGGGCGTCGAACGGTTCGCCCCGGCGCGGACGGCCGACACCGGCCCGACCGAGGCCTTCGAGCTGGAGCTCGCCCGTTCCGGGCTCACCCTCACCGTGCCCCCGGGCCGTTCGGTCCTCGAAGCCGTCGAGGAGGCCGGCGTCGCGGTCGACTTCTCCTGCCGGGAAGGCACGTGCGGTACCTGCGAGACCGACGTACTCGACGGCACGCCCGACCACCGCGATGCGCTGCTGACCGAGGACGAGCGGGCCGCCGGCGACACCATGCTCATCTGTGTCTCCCGCTCGTGCGGGCCCCGCCTGGTTCTCGATCTGTGACGGCGATCACTCCGGTGATCACTCCCTGCAATTTACTAGGACGTCCTAGTATTCGTTTCGTCCAGCAGCATCCCGCCCTGCCCGGGAAGGCCTCATGAGCGATCTGCATCGCCCCGTGCACCCCGTCCGCCTGGTCACCGCTTCGGCTCTGTTCGACGGGCACGACGCGTCGATCAACATCATGCGGCGCATCCTCCAGTCTCAAGGCGCCGAGGTGATCCACCTCGGACACAACCGGTCGGTGCGGGAGGTCGTGGACGCCGTGCTGGAGGAGGACGCACACGGCGTGGCGGTCTCCTCCTACCAGGGCGGGCACGTCGAATACTTCGAGTACCTCGTCGAGTCTTTGCGCTCCCAGGGGGCCGAGCACGTCCGGGTGGTGGGCGGCGGAGGCGGCGTCATCGTGCCCGGCGAGATCGCCCGGCTGCGCGGGAGCGGGGTGACCATCTTCTCCCCGGAGGACGGGCAGCGGATGGGCCTCGCCGGGATGGTCAACTCGGTCGTGCGGGACTGCGACTTCGACCTCTGGGACGACCGGCCGGCCGACGCGGCCGCCGTGCTCGCCGGTGACCGGTTCGCGATCGCCCGCGCCGTCACGGGCGCCGAACTCGGCAGGCTCCCCGGGGGCTTCCTGGAGCAGTTGCGTGCCGCCGCCGCGGCCCGGGTCGTACCGGTGCTCGGCATCACCGGCACGGGCGGCTCGGGCAAGTCCTCGCTGACCGACGAACTGGTGCGCCGGTTCCGTGTCGACCAGGACGACAAGCTGCGGATCGCGGTGATCGCGGTCGACCCGACCCGCCGGCGCGGCGGAGGCGCGCTGCTCGGCGACCGGATCCGGATGAACTCCCTGGACGGGGACCGGGTGTTCTTCCGGAGTCTGGCCACCCGCGGCAGCCGGGAGCTGCCCGAGCACCTGTCCGATGTGATCGACGTAGTGAAGGCCGCCGGGTTCGACCTGGTGATCGTCGAGACGCCTGGCATCGGCCAGGGCGACGCGGCGATCGTGCCGTTCGTCGGCACCTCGCTGTACGTGATGACGCCGGAGTTCGGTGCCGCCTCGCAGCTGGAGAAGATCGACATGCTCGACTTCGCCGACGTCGTGGCGATCAACAAGTTCGAGCGGCGCGGCGCCAAGGACGCGCTGCGCGACGTGGGCCGCCAACTGGTGCGCAACCGCGAGGCGTTCGGCATGCGGCCCGAGGACATGCCGGTGTACGGCACCTCGGCGGCGACCTTCAACGACGACGGTGTCACCGCGCTCTACCAGCACCTGCGGACCGACCTGGCCGGGAAGGGGCTGCCGCTGTCCGAGGGCGCGCTGGCACCGGTCGACGTGCGCCACTCCTCGGGCATCCGCCAGGTCGTCCCCGCCGACCGGGTGCGCTACCTCGCCGACGTCACCGACACCGTCCGTACGTACCACGCGGAGACCGGGCGGCTGGCCGAGGCGGCCAGGCGGGTGCAGCGTCTGGAGGCGGTCGAGGGCGAGCTCACCGAGGCGGGCTCCGACGCCGGGAACGTCCGGGCGCTGCTCGACGACGCCCGTAAGCGGCTGCCGCACGAGGTCGGGGAGCAGATCGCCAACTGGCCCGCTGTCGTCGCCTCGTACTCCGGCGACGAGCAGGTGGTGAAGGTCCGGGACAGGGAGATCCGCACCAGGCTGACCCGCGAGTCCCTGTCGGGAAGCAGCATCCCGCGCGTCTCTCTGCCCAGGTTCACCGACCACGGCGAGCTGGTGCGGTTCTGGCGCCGGGAGAACCTGCCGGGCCACTTCCCGTTCACGGCCGGGGTGTTCCCCTTCAAACGCGACGGCGAGGACCCCGCCCGGATGTTCGCGGGCGAGGGTGACCCGTTCCGCACCAACCGGCGCTTCAAGCTGCTCTCCGAGGGACAGCCGGCCACCCGCCTGTCCACCGCCTTCGACTCGGTGACGCTCTACGGCCGCGACCCGGACGAACGCCCCGACATCTACGGCAAGGTCGGCACCTCCGGTGTGTCGGTGGCGACGCTGGACGACATGAAGGCGCTCTACGACGGCTTCGACCTCGTCGCGCCGACCACTTCGGTCTCCATGACCATCAACGGCCCCGCCCCGACCATCCTGGCGTTCTTCCTCAACACCGTCATCGACCAGCAGACCGACAGGTTCCGCGCCGCCGAGGGCCGCGATCCGTCGCCGGACGAGGCTGCCGAGCTGCGTGCGCACGCGCTGGCGAACGTGCGCGGCACGGTGCAGGCCGACATCCTCAAGGAGGACCAGGGCCAGAACACCTGCCTGTTCTCCACCGAGTTCTCCCTGCGGATGATGGCCGACATCCAGGAGTGGTTCATCGCCCACAAGGTCCGCAACTTCTACTCCGTGTCCATCTCCGGCTATCACATCGCCGAAGCCGGCGCGAACCCCATCAGCCAGCTCGCCTTCACCCTCGCCAACGGCTTCACCTACGTCGAGGCCTACCTGGCCCGGGGCATGCACATCGACGACTTCGCCCCGAACCTGTCGTTCTTCTTCTCCAACGGCATGGACCCCGAGTACTCCGTCCTCGGCCGGGTCGCACGCCGGATCTGGGCCGTCGCGATGAAGGAGAAGTACGGGGCCAACGAGCGCTCCCAGAAGCTGAAGTACCACGTCCAGACCTCCGGCCGCTCCCTGCACGCCCAGGAGATGGACTTCAACGACATCCGCACCACCCTCCAGGCGCTCATAGCGATCTACGACAACTGCAACAGCCTGCACACCAACGCCTATGACGAGGCCGTCACCACCCCCACCGAGGACTCGGTCCGCCGGGCGCTGGCCATCCAGTTGATCATCAACCGGGAGTGGGGCCTGGCCATGAACGAGAACCCACTGCAGGGATCGTTCATCATCGACGAGCTCACCGACCTGGTGGAGGAGGCGGTGCTCCAGGAGTTCGAGCGGATCAGCGAACGCGGTGGCGTGCTCGGGGCGATGGAGACCGGCTACCAGCGCGGCCGTATCCAGGACGAGTCGATGCTCTACGAGCAGCGCAAGCACGACGGCACCCTGCCCGTCATCGGCGTCAACACCTTCCGCAACCCCCACGCGGACAGCGCCGAGCCGGGCGCCATCGAGCTGGCTCGCGCCACCGAGGAGGAGAAGCAGTCCCAGCTGGAGCGTGTGCGCACCTGTCAGTCCCGCTACCGCGACGACGCCCACACCGCCCTGGCCGCGCTCAAGGACGCGGCGATGAACGGCCACAACGTCTTCGCCGTCCTCATGGACGCCGCCCGCGTCTGCTCACTTCAGCAGATCACCGAGGCCTTCTTCGAGGTCGGCGGCCAGTACCGCCGCAACGTCTGACTCAACGAAAGAGGACCTCAGATGGATCCCGTCACCCGTCTCGGCGTCGTCGGATGCGGCCTCATGGGCTCCGGCATCGCCGAAGTCGCCGCCCGCAGAGGTCTCGACGTCCGTGTCGCCGAGGCCACGCCGGACGCACTCGAGGCGGGCCGCCGCCGGCTCGTCAGCTCCCTGGACCGAGGCGTACGACGCGGCAAGCTCAGCGAGGAGCAGCGGGACCGGGCCCTGGCCGGGCTCTCCTTCACCCATGACCTCAGCGACCTGGCCGACCGTCAGTTCGTCATCGAGGCCGTCGCCGAGAACCGCGACATCAAAGCCGAGGTCCTGCGCACTCTGGACAAGGCAGTCGAGGACCCGGCGGCAGTCCTGGCGACCAACACCTCCTCGATCCCGGTCGTCGATCTCGCCGTGGTCACGGAACGCCCCGCGCAGGTCATCGGCATGCACTTCTTCAACCCGGTGCCGGTGCAGCAGTTGGTCGAGCTCATTCCCGCTCTCCTCACCAGCGCGGACACCGTGCAGCGCACCCGCGACCTGGCCGAGCAGCTGGGCAAACAGGCCATCCAGGCACCCGACCGCTCCGGTTTCGTCGTCAACGCCCTCCTGGTGCCGTACCTGCTCAGCGCAGTACGGATGGTGGAGTCGGGCTCCGCGCAGCCCGAAGACATCGATCGGGGCATGGAGCTCGGCTGTGCCCATCCCATGGGGCCGTTGCGCCTGCTCGACCTCATCGGCCTCGACACCGCACAGGCCGTGGCGGAGTCGATGTACGAGGAATTCAAGGAGCCGCTGTACGCGCCCCCCGCACTGCTGCGCCGCATGGTCGCCGCCGGCCATCTCGGCCGCAAGAGCGGCCGGGGTTTCCACACCTACGACGCCTGAACAGAGGTTGGGGCGCTCCTGCACGGGCGTAGGCGCCGGCGTAGACGGGTGTGTCGCGCCCGAGCAGGTCCTCGCCGACCGCGCCGAGAATGCCGCTGATGGCCGTGTCCCCGCCCTGATCCCGGGCGGGGACACTCTCCAGTCGCGCGACGGGGTCAGTTGGCGTTCACCAGGTCGTGCGCCGGCACGGTGACCGTCCGCTTGCCCGGCTTGCCGCCGAGCACGATCTTCCGCAGGGCACTGTTGTTGTTCAGGTTGGTTTCCTTCAGCCGCTTCTCGGGGTTGGCCAGCACCTGGATGTAGTAGGTGCCGTTGGGCACGCCGGTGATGTCGAAGGACTGGCCCGGCAGGTCCTGGGTGTAGGTGTCACCGGAGCCGACGTCCAGCACCTCGCGGACGGAAATCGAGTTCTCCTCACCGCAGGCGGTGGCCAGGTCGGTGTTGTAGGGGTGCCAGTTGGCGTTCTTCACCGTGTAGTCGATGGCGTCGGTGTTGGCGAGGCAGAACGCTTCCTTGCCGCTGCGCACGGCCTCCTTCTTGTCGGCCTTCAGCAGCCGGTAACTGGCGAAGTCGGTGAAGTGCCAGTGCACGTGTCCCGGGCGCGGGTCCCACTCCATCGTGCCGGTCGGGGTGTAGCCGACCTGCTTGCCCTTGGCGTCGTAGAAGTACTGGAAGGCGTCCATCTTGGCCTTGCCGGGCGAGCGGAATCCGTCCACCACGAGCTGCGCCGGGCCGGCGTTCCAGACGTTGGCGCTGAACGCCAGGTAGTCCTTGCCCGGGATGTCCTTGTCGCCGTCGCCGATGGTGATGCCGTAGGCCGGCAGCGAGCGCAGGTCCGGCTTGGGGACGTCAGGGACGGAGGGCTTGCCGGTGGGCCGCTTCGACAGCGGTTCGACAGCGGGTGCCTGACGCGAGCCGTCGGTCTGGCCGCCGGTGTCCCCGGCTTGCGGAGACATCGCGGACTGCTTCTTCTTCAGCGCCCACGGCAGGGCCGGCGGCGCGGCCTTCAGCGGACCGTGGCCCACGTTGTAGGAGGGACGCGCACCGCTCGTCACCGGCGCGGCGGCCTCGGCGGGCGTCGGGGCATGCCCCGGCCCGTGACCGGCGTGCGCGGTCGGCGCCTGATGACCCGCACCGTGCCCGGCGTGCTCGCCGGCCTTCGCGGAGCGGGGCGCCACCCCGGTGGAGCCCTCTTCGTCCTCGTCGCTTCGCTCCACCACGGTCACCTTGACCGTGGCGGCCTTGTCGGCAATGCCGAACAGGTCGCGGTACTTCTTGGCGACACCGACCTTGGCCGTGTACGTACCGGCCGGCAGCTGGACCGGCTCGGTGTAGGAGCCCGCGTAGGTGTTGGCCGCCCAGCCCTTCTGGACGCCCCACACGGAGCCGAGGGTGAAGGGGTTGGTGGGGCAGCTCTCCGGATACTTGGAGGTGGAGGGTGCGTCGGGCCGCACTCGACCGCTGGCGTTGTTCGGGCAGAAGCTCTCGCTGCGGGTGAGGACCTTCTTGCCGGCCTTGTCGGTGAGGGTGATCTCTGAGAAGCCGGGCAGCCCGGAGAAGTCCTTCACGGTGCCCGTGGGCAGCTTCTTCGCCTTGGCCTTGCCGCCCTCGTACACGGTCTGGGTGACGGCCACCGGGTCCTTGTAGGACTTCCGGGTCACCTTGAGCTCCAGCGGCCTGCCCTCCGCGATGAGGTAGGTGCCGAGGTCCAAGTACACACCCGGCTCCTCCTTCCAGGTGGTGAGCGTCACCGAAGGGGTCGCGGCGACGAGGCTCAGCTCGGGGCCCGTCCCCGCCTTCGCAGGCTCCTGCGCTGCGGCCACGATGCCGGCCGTGACGGCCGTCACGGCGATGGCCGTGGTGCCGGCGAGCAGCGTACGCCGCAGCCGAGCGGTGCGTCTTCTGGTCATGGTTCCCTCGTCCTCCGGTGCTGTGAGAAGGAAGCAGGCGGCACGGCGCGTCCACGAGGTCCGGGCCGGGGCCGTCATGTGAGAGGCGTTTTGTTTCCCCGCGCTGCGAGAGGAGCGAACCGGTTGCTCGGTTGTCCGGAAGACGGAAAGTGGGTGGAGTGTTGGCCGAATGCCCTCGTAATGACGAAATCCGGCCGTCGGTGCGGGCACACCTCACCCGCTGGCGCATCTCCCTTCGGAGCGCGCGCTCCTGACTCCGCTTGTTGCTGTCCGAGAGGGTGGGACCGGCGGCCGGCGGTTTCCGCAGCCCGGTGGTCCCGGATCCGGCTGCGGGTGGGCGGTCGGGGTGGTCGAGGCTGTGGTGTCTGGTTTGTCTGGTGTGGGCTGGGCACTTGGCTGTGGACCGAGACGGGGTCCTGGAGGTGTGGTGTGGCGGTACGGCATCGACTGATCAAGGTGAGTCCGCAGACCGTTTGGGAGGTCCTCGCCGACGGCGGACGATATGCGGAGTGGGTGGTGGGGACCTCGGCCTCCGAGCCGGTGCGCGGGCAGTGGCCGCAGACGGGCTCGGCGATCGGCTACGAGGTTCGGCTCGGACCGATGCGGCTGACCAACGAGACGGTGGTCCGGCACTGCGAGGAAGGCTCCAAGCTGGGCCTGGAGGCCCGGGCAGGAGCCCTGGGGACGGCACGGATCGCCATCGAGCTCCTCCCCTGGGGCGAGCACTGCCTGGTGATCGTGGACGAGCATCCCCTGCAGGGAGCCAGCGGGCGGCTCCACAATGTGGGAGTGGAAGCGCTGATCCAGCTGCGGCACCGCGCGATGCTGGCCCGGCTCGCCCGGGTGTGCCAGACGCAGGAAGCCGGGGGCGGCCCGCCCCGGGGCCTCCAGCGGCCGCGCGGCGCGGCAGCCCAGGGTTCCGGCGGCCGTCATGCCTGATGCCGTGGTGATCGGGGCCGGGCCCAACGGGCTGGTGGCAGCCAATCTGCTGGCTGATGCCGGATGGAGCGTGGAGGTGCTCGAGGAGCAGCCCGACGCAGGTGGCGCGGTGCGCCACGACCGCGGTGTCGACCCCGAATTCGTCAGCGATCTCTTCAGCTCCTTCTATCCCCTGGCCGCCGCCTCGCCCGTACTGGACCGTCTGCGCCTGGAGGAGTACGGGCTGCGCTGGAGCCATGCACCCCGCGTGCTGGCCCACCCCCTCAGCGACGGGAAGTGCGCCGTGCTGGCCCGCGAAGTCGATGCCACCGCCGACTCCCTCGACGCGTTCCACCCGGCTGACGGGGACGCCTGGAGGCGCCTGCACGGCATGTGGGAGCGTCTTGGCCCCGACATCCTGGACGCCTTGTTCACCCCCTTCCCGCCCCTGCGTGCCTCCGCCCGACTCGCCCTGCGGCTCAAGGCGGCCGGAGGCCTGCGGATGGCCCGCACCCTGGTCCTGCCGGTGCGCCGTATGGGCGACGAGGAGTTCCGCGGCGAAGGCGGCAAGCTGCTGCTCGCCGGGAACGCGCTGCACGCCGACCTCGCACCGGAAGCCGCAGGCAGCGGAGGTTTCGGCTGGCTGATGTCCATGCTCGGCCAGACCTACGGCTTTCCCGTGCCGGCCGGCGGATCCGGCGCCCTGACCGGGGCTCTCGTACGCCGGCTGCGGGCGCGTGGCGGCACCCTGCGCTGCGGACAGCGCGTCCGCCGGGTCATCGTGCGCGACAGGCGAGCCGTAGGTGTCATCACCGACGGCGGTGAAACGGTGTCCGCACGTCGCGCCGTCCTGGCCGATGTGTCGGCGTCGGCCCTGTACGGCGAGCTCGTCGAAGCGGAGCACCTCCCATCCCAGCTGGCGGCCGACCTGAAGCGGTTCCAGTGGGACTTCGCCACGTTCAAGGTCGACTGGGCGTGCGACGGTCCCGCGCCCTGGCAGGCCGAAGCGGCGGCGCAGGCCGGAACGGTCCATCTGGCCGACGGGATGGACGAACTCACTCGCTTCGCGGCCCAAATCGCCATGGGGCAAGTACCGGACCGACCGTTCGCCCTCTTCGGACAGATGACGACGGCCGACGCCTCGCGTTCACCCCGCGGCACCGAAGCCGCCTGGGCTTATACCCATGTGCCGCAATCCATCAAGTCCGACGCCGGCGATGAGGGGCTGACCGGGGCTTGGACCAGCGCGGAGCAGGAAGTGATGGCCGACCGGATCGAGCGTCAGGTCGAGCGGTTCGCTCCCGGTTTCCGCTCCCGTATCCGCGCGCGGCGCGTCCTGGCGCCGCCCACCCTCCAGTCGCTCGACAGCAATCTGCACGGAGGCGCCATCAACGGCGGCACCGCGGCCGTACACCAGCAGCTCGTGTTCCGCCCCGTCCCCGGCACGGGCCGTCCGGAGACACCCGTGGGCCATCTCTATCTCGCCTCCGCCTCCGCCCATCCGGGTGGCGGGGTCCATGGAGCCCCGGGAGCCAATGCCGCCCAGGCGGCCTTGCACCGGCACCGGCTTGCCGGCCTCACCCGCGCCCAACGCCTCCTCACCCACCGGGATCGCACCGGGCGAAAAGCACCGTCGCCGCGCTGACGGCCTGTGAAAGGAAGAGACCATGGCCACTCATCACCACGGACCAGCACTGACGCACGCAATCGCCCAGCACTGACGCACGCATTCGCCCGCAAAGGTGCGCTCCGCAGGCGTGCCTCCGGCCGGCCGGTGCGCGGCGGGTCAGGAGGCGGCAGCGTCGTCGATCGATGCACGAACCTCC
Organism: Streptomyces sp. NPDC044719; assembly: GCF_056433405.1. NCBI lineage: Bacteria > Bacillati > Actinomycetota > Actinomycetes > Kitasatosporales > Streptomycetaceae > Streptomyces > Streptomyces sp. NPDC044719. The sequence goes on along the minus strand of NZ_JBWKHE010000002.1, from coordinate 743,023 downwards.
AGGATGCCGTCGACTCCGGTGACCTCACAGAGCCGCTGGAGCTGTGGTGACGGCGCGACCACGCGCAGGGTGCCCGTCCGGTGGGTGAGGATCAGAAGGTTCAGGAGCGTCGAGTCCGCGAAGGTGAGGCCGGAGGCGTCCAGGATCACCTTCGGATGCCTCCTGGCCGCGGTCTTCAACGCGTCTGCCAAAGGCGTGATCGAGTGCATGTCGTAGGCGCCGCGGGCGGTGACGACCCAGGCCCCGTGCCGTTCGTATTGGTGCACCGCAGCCTCTCGCGAGGCAGGCTCGGCGGCCTGTTCCGGCAACGGCTTCCCGCCGGTGTTGCTCATGAGCGGCGGCATGACGGCCTCGTCCGTGGGCACCTCGGGGCTCCTTCCGTGGCTCTCCCGTGCGGGAGCATGTCACTCATTACCTGAAAAGTATGTCATGCATTCGCGTTCCCGCAACGCTCCCCTAAGATGCCGAGCATGGTTGGAGTGCCCGAATCACACACCGGATGGACGTTCATCACCAGCCACGCACGCGTGCTGGCGGCCATCGCCGACAACCCCAGCGTCCGAGTCCGTGACATCGCCGCCCACTGCCGGCTCACGGAACGGGCCGTCGCGCGGATCATCGCCGACCTCGAGCAGGACGGCTATCTCTCCCACACCCGCGACGGGCGCACGAACACCTACCGCATCGAGCCCGGCAAGGTACTGCGCCACCCGGCCGAAGCCGGTCTTCCCGTGGCTTCCCTGCTTTCCCTGCTCGTGCAGGACGAGAGCGAACGCGTCGGCAAGCCGGTCGCTCAGCAGTAGTCGATCGTGCGCCCGGCAGCTCTGCCGCTGCCCACGGGGACGGCTCCCTGTGCCGGGATCACCGCGTGTCGACGATGCCGCCCGTCACCGCGATGACCTCACCGACCGTGTAGCTGGAGTCGGCGTCGGAGGCGAGGTAGACGTACGTCGGGGCGATCTCCTCCGGCTGGGCTGCGCGTTCCAGTGGAGCCTCGCTGCCGATGTGGGCAAGCCCGTCCGGCGGCATGTGCGGGTCCGCCTCGTTGAGCGGTGTCCAGGTCGGGCCCGGCGCGACCACGTTGGCGCGGACGCCTCGCTTGGCGAGGTGTACGGCGACGGACTTCGTCAGGGTGATCAGGGCGGCCTTCGACGCCGCGTAGTCGATCATCGTCGTACTGCCCTTGAGGGCCTCCTCGGTCGCGGTGGCGATGACCGCGTCGCCGGGCTCCAGGTGGGGCAGAGCCGCCATGAGCAGATGGAAGTACGCGTAGACGTTCGTCTTGAACGTCCGGTCGAAATCCTCCGCCGTCAACTGCTCCAGTTCCAACTTGCTGTTGAGGTACGCGGCGTTGCTCACCAGGATGTTGAGCCCGCCGAGCTCCGCCGCGGTCCGCTCGACGGCCTCGCGGCAGAACGCCGGATCGGTGAGGTCGCCGGGGAGCAGCAGACAGCGCCGGCCGTGCTCTTCCACCTCGCGTTGGACCTGTTCCGCGTCGACCTGTTCCTCGGGCAGATGGACGATGGCCACGTCGGCGCCCTCGCGCGCGTACAGCAGTGCCACGGCCCGGCCGATTCCGGAGTCGCCGCCGGTGATCAGCGCGGCCTTGCCCTCCAGCTTCCCGCTGGCCCGATAGCGGCTCGCCCGATAGCGCGGCGAGAGACGCATGTCGGCCTCCAGCCCCGGATGCTGCTGTTTGTCCGAGTCGTAGGGCGGGGCGGGCTCGGACACGATCTGTGGTGCGGACTGCTCCTGCTCGGGCTGCAAGGCTTCCCTTTCGCCGGTGTCGTCCACGACGAAGCCGTGCTTCCTGGGCCACGCCGTTCTTTCCCGCACCGCGTGCCCATATCAGCGGCAGCCATGTTCCCGTTACCGGGAACGACTCAACGCGCCCGCCGGGATCAGCTTTGGTCCGGTCACCGGAGCGGTGATGCCAGAGGCGTCACAGCGTGATGTTCGGTGAGCGAGAGCCGTTCCGCCTGCCGCCTCAGTACTGTGACTTCGCATGACCGGCACCGAGATCGAGATCACCGCAGACCTGGTTCGCGAGCTGCTGCAGGAGCAACATCCAGACCTTGCGGGGCTGGCCATCAGCGAGGTGGCGGGTGGCTGGGGCAATCAAATGTGGCGTCTCGGGGACGAGTTGGCCGTGCGCATGCAGCGTATGGACCCGACCCCGGAGCTCCAGCTCAAGGAGCGGCGGTGGCTGCCCGTGCTGGCTCCGCTCCTTCCGCTCCCGGTGCCGACTCCGGTGCGGTTCGGCGAACCGTCCGGGCGGTTCCCCAAGCACTGGACCGTGATGACGTGGGTTCCCGGCGAGCCGCTGGACCACGGCTCGATCAGCCGTGGCGCCCACGCGGCCGACACGCTGGCGGGCTTCCTCCGGGCGCTCCATGTGGAGGCGCCCGCCGAGGCGCCGATCGCTACGGACCGCGGTGCGCACCCCAAGGACTGCACGGACGGCTTCGAGAACTTCTTCCAGGCCGTTGCCCCCGACGACATCGCTGCCGACGTCCGGGCCGTCTGGGACGACGCGGTTGCGGCCCAGGCGTGGCAGGGCCCGCCGGTGTGGGTGCACGGCGACCTCCATCCAGCGAACGTCGTCGTCTCGGACGGAACGCTCTCGGGCATCGTCGACTTCGGTGCCATGTTCGCCGGCGACCCGGCCTGGGACCTGGCCGCCGCATGGGTGCTGCTGCCCGCGGGGTTGGCCTCACGGTTCTTCGACATGTACGCGCACGCAGACCAGGCGGCGATCCGGCGCGCCCGCGGGCTGGCCGCCATGAAGAGTCTCTTCCTGATGCTCATGGGGCAGAACGGAGACCGGGGCCTTCCCGGCGGTAAGCCGAACTGGGGGCCTGTAGGCCGGGCGGCACTGGATCGTGTTCTGAAGCGCCTTTGATGTGCCGACGCGCAGGTCGGAGTGCTCGGATCGGCTGGGATTCTCATTTCGAACGCGAAGCTCACCCTCGTTGGCCGTAGCCGCACCGTTGTGATGCGGCATCAAGCCAAAGTTGCGTCGGCTGTCTTCCGGTGTCTTCCGGTGTCTTCCGGGATTGGCATGCCGCTCATATCCTCGGGCGCCGATGTTACCGACGGTAAGGGGTGGCGATGAGCGGCACCACGCGCAGAACCTTTCTCGGCACCGCTGCGGCCGCCGGCGGCGGGGTCGCCGTCGGAACCCCGCAGCGGGCTTCGGCCGAGAGCGGTGCGGCAGTGCGGACCGTGGCCGTGTTGGGCGGGGGTGTCGCCGGGCTCACGGCCGCTCACGAACTCGCCGAGCGCGGCTTCCGGGTCACGGTCTACGAGCGCAAGGCGCTGGGCGGCAAGGCCCGCAGCATGGACGTACCGGGCAGCGGCACGGGCGGCCGCCGTCCCCTGCCCGGCGAGCACGGCTTCCGCTTCATCCCCGGCATTTACCACAACCTGCCCGACACCATGCGCCGCATCCCGTTCCCCGGCAACCCCAACGGTGTCCACGACAACCTCGTCGCCCCCAAGGAGATGCTGTTCGCCCGGTCGGGCGGCCGCGAGGACATCCGGCTCCCGCTGCCCAAATACGGCGACGCCCCGGCCGAACTCACCCCCGACGAGATCCGCCGCGCCCTCACCGCGGTCCTGGACACGGCATTCAACCTCCCCCTCCACGAGGCCCTCTACTTCGCCAACCGCTTCCTGGTCTTCCTCACCAGCTGCGACGAGCGCCGCGACGACGTATGGGAGCGGACGCCGTGGTGGGAGTTCGTACGGGCCGGACAGATGTCCGACGACTACCAGCGGATCCTCGCCGTCGGCATCACCCGAAACATCGTGGCCACCAAGGCGGAGGAGGCCAGCACCCGTACGGTCGCCACCCTGATGGAAGCCTTCGTCTTCAACCTCCTCGGGCGGGGCGCGGACGGACCACTGGACCGGATCCTCAACGCGCCCACCAACGAGGCCTGGATCGACCCATGGGTGACTTACCTGAGGTCACTCGGGGTCGAGTTCCGCGTCGGCTGGACCGTACGGGACCTGCCCCTGGGCGGGGGTGAGATCACTGGGGCTGTCGTGGAGGACCCCGGAGGCGCCCGCCGGACCGTTACCGCCGACCACTACATCTCGGCGATGCCGGTCGAGCACGCCCGCCGCACCTGGAACTCCGCCGTACGCGCCGCCGACCCCCAACTGGCCGAGTGCGACCGGCTGGAGACGGACTGGATGACCGGCATCCAGTTCTATCTGACCGAACGTACGCCGATCCTGCACGGCCACCTCAACCTCATCGACTCTCCATGGTCGCTGACCGCGATCGCCCAGGCCCAGCACTGGCCCGGCCACGACTTCCCCGCCGACTTCGGCGACGGCACGGTCGCGGACTGTCTGTCCGTCGACGTCTCGGAGTGGGACCGTCCGGGCATCCTGTACGGCAAGACGGCCAAGCAGTGCACCCGTGCCGAAGTCGCCCGCGAGGTGTGGGCACAGTTGAAGGCGGCGCTCAACGACAGCGGACGTACGGTCCTGAAGGACTCCGTGCTGCACTCCTGGTTCCTCGATCCGGCCGTGGACGGACTGGGCACCCCGAACCCGGTCAACGAGGAGCAGTTGCTCATCCATCCCGTGGGGACCTTCCACCACCGCCCGCGGTCGGCCACGAAGATCCCCAACCTCTTCCTGGCCGGCGACTACGTGGCCGTGCCCATCGATCTCGCCACGATGGAGGGCGCCAACTCCTCGGCCCGGCAGGCCGTCAACGCCCTGCTGGAACAAATCGGCTCGACCGCCGAGCGGTGCACCGTGACCCCCTTGTACCGGGCCCCGGAGTTGGAGGCACTCAAGCGGCACGACCGCACCCGCCACCTGCTCCGGCTGCCGAATCTCTTCGACGTCGGCTGAAAGCCCTCAGAGCCAGCGCTTCTTGTCGCCGTGTACCCGTTGTTCGGACGGCGGCTCCCCTCCAGGCGCGCCGACACCGACCTGACCCACTCCGCCCTGCACACCGCCGAGGGCTTCCTCACTGCGATCGGGGGCACCCGCCACGTCCGCACCCGCCTCGACGGCTACGACCCGGCCCATGCCCCTGCGCCGCGCTGGACCGCGGCCCACGGGCTGCGGCTGTGCCCGGCGGCGGGACACGGATGGATCGCCGCCGGAGACGCCGCCCTCGCCTTCGACCCGCTCTCCTTCCAGGGGGGCATCCTCACCACCCTGCACACCGGGGCCCGCGCCGACCGGACCGTCGACCTGTGCCTGTCCTCCCGGTTCCTCGACCGGATCACGGACCCCTACGAGCGGACATGACTTCGGTCTACATGACTTCGATGCTGATGATGCAGGTGTCGTCGTCCGTGTCGGATCTGCTGTAGGTGAGCAGGTGGTCGAGGCGCTGGTCGAGGGTGGTCTTCTTGGCGCTGGCGGTCACCAGGAGGTGCTTCAGGGACTCCTCCATGGAGCGGTCCCTGCGTTCCACCAGTCCGTCGGTGTACATCAGCAGCGTGTCGCCGATCTCCAGCCGCATCTCGGCTTCCTGGTAGGTGATGTCCGACGCCGCGCCGAGCAGCAGCCCCTTGAGCAGGGGCAGGGTCGTCGCCTGTCCGTCCCGTACGAGAACCGGTGGCAGATGTCCGGCTCGGGCCCAGCGCAGGACACGGCTCGAGGGGTCGTACAGCGCGCAGACCGCGGTCGCCGTCACCGAGTCGGAGAGGTGGTGGGCGACGCTGTTCAGCCAGGCCAGCAGTTGGGCCGGGCCCGCTCCGGTGACGGCCAGGCCGCGCAGGGCGTTGCGGAGCACGACCATGCTGGTGGCCGCCTCGATGCCGTGCCCGGCGACGTCCCCGACGCTCAGCAGGATGTGCTTCGAGGGCAGGACCACGGCGTCGTACCAGTCGCCGCCCACGAGGTGGTCGGTCTCGGCGGGCCGGTAGCGCACGGCCGTGCGCAGTCCCGGCGCGTCCAGGGGCGCCGCCGTGGAGGGCATGATGGCCTGTTGCAGTTGCAGGGCCAGACGGTTCCGCTCCGCGGACTGCTGTTCGGAGTGGGCGAGTTGGTCGCGGGTGGCGGCGAGGGCGACCTCCGTCCAGTGCTGGGCCGAGACGTCCTGGTAGGCGCCGCGCACGGCGAGCAGGCTGTCGTCGATGTCCACGACGGGTTCGGCGACCACCCGGATGTGGCGGGTCACCCCGTCCGGGCGCAGCAGGCGGAAGGCCTCCGACGCCGGCTTGCGGTGGTGCAGCACGGTCCGCAGGAAGCGGCCGATGGCTACGGCGTCGTCCGGGTGGGCGTGGGCACGCAGTTCCTCGACGGGGGCGGGCCCGTCGGACTCCGCTCTGCCGTAGAGGGCGAACAGCTGACTGTTCCAGGTGATCTCGCCCGTGACGAAGTTCTCCTCGAAACCGCCGATCCGCCCCAGGCGTTGCGCGTGCTCGAGCAGGTTGGCCAGGCGTGCCACCTCGTCCTCGATGCGCCAGATCAGCAGCACGCTGTCGCCGTTCCGGGTCATGCTGACCTCGGCGACGGAGGACAGCGGCACCTGGTCGACGAGCGCGGTGAGTGTCATGTGCCCGGCCCGGAACGGCTCGCCCGTGGCGTAGACCCGTTCCAGGTGGCTGAAGAGGCCGCTCTCGTCCGCCGCCAGGGGATACGCCTCCAGCAGCAGTGCGCCGTCGACGGTGCTGCGGGGGCGCCCCGCGGGGTCGCGGAAGCGGTGGTTGGCGTGGTGGATGCGGAAGTCGGTGAGATGTCCGGTGTCGTCCACCTGGGGAATGAGCACCAGCGCGGGGTCGTACAGCGAGTCGGCAAGGTCCGCCAGTTCCGACAGGCCGGTCCTCGGCGTCGGGCCGTCGGGCGGCGGGGAAGAGGAGGGAGAGTGGATCTCCAGGGTGTGGGCGCACAGTTCCGCGAGTGCTTCAAACTGGCGGACGACGGCGGGCGGTTGCTCGACCAGCGGGGTGGGCCAGCAGATCTCGAGCACGCCGTGGATCCGCCCGCCCACGCCGGTGGGGACGGCGACCCGTCCGCCGTCGGGGTGGTGGGTACGGCCGATGGACGGAGGCCCGGCTGCCAGGGACCGGATCCATTCGGGCCTGCGCTCGGTCAGCGCGGTGCGGGCGACGGTCGCCACGCCCGGCGGCACATAGCGCCAGCGCTCCGCCTCGCCCTCGGGAAAGCCGGAACTGCCCGCGAGTGTCAGGGAGCCGTCGGCGCCGGCCGCCCAGATCGCCACGCCGGTCGCCCCGAGCGGTTCCAGTGCGTGCTGCAGCAGGGAGTCGGCGACGGCCTGGGTGTCCTCGGCGGCCAGGGCACTGCTCTCCGCCGTGCGCAGCCGTACGGCGGCGGACAGGGCGGACGGCATGGCGGGCGGGGTGCCGACCGCGGTCGCGAAGTCGACCGCGACCTCGGTCAGGCGGTCGCGTGCCGCCTGGTTGATGATGTCGACGGCCAGCTCGAGAGGGGTCATCGCCGACTGTTCGGCGAGTTCTGCCAGTTGCCGGGCGGCTTCGGCGGGGCCGCAGTGCAGGCGCTCGACGAGGACGCCCTTGGCGAGATCCATGAGGGCGCGTCCATCGGCCGCGGCGTGTGCCGCCTGCACCTCGTGGCGCAGGCGTTCCACCGTCACGGCCAGCCGGCCGACCGGAGAGGTCAGCGGTCCGCCGGGCGGCCCGGCGACCGGTATGACGTCATCGTCGGCGGGCTCGGCGGTCGGCGGGCCCGTCGCAGTGCCCTGGCGTCGCGGCTCATCGTCCCGGGAGGGGTCGCCGGACAGATCGGTGTTGCTCACGTGGACGCTTGCTCCTTCTGACCCGCGCACCGCGTGGGAGGCTTCGTGCTGTCGGTGGGTTTCGGCGTCACGAGGACAGCCAGTGCCGCACGCGGGCGATGAGGTCGTTCGCGTCGACGGGCTTCGTCACGTAGTCGCTGGCGCCGGCCGCCAGGCTCTTCTCCCGGTCGCCCGGCATGGCCTTGGCGGTGACGGCGACGATCGGCAGGCCCCGGTATTCGGGCATCTTCCTGATCTCGGCGGTCGCGGTGTACCCGTCCATCTCCGGCATCATCACGTCCATCAGCACGAGCCGGATCTCAGGGTGGGCGGTGAGGATGTCGATGCTCTTGCGGCCGTTCTCGGCGTGCAGCACACGCAGCCCGTGCAGTTCGAGGATGCCGCTGAGGGCGAACAGGTTGCGGGCGTCGTCGTCGACGACGAGCACCGTGTGTCCCGCCAGGGTGACGTCGACCTCCGGCGCCGTGCCCAGGCTCTCCTCCATCCGCACGAGGGGGACCACGTCGCCGGGTTGCTCGGCCGACAGGTGCAGGGTGATCCGTTCCTTCAGCTCGTCCAGGCTCGACAGCACCTCCAGGGGGCGGTTGTCCGCCCGGGCCTGCAGGGCGGCCTCCTGAGCCGCGCTCGGACGGTGGTTGTTGTGGACGAGGACCGGAACGGTGGCCAGCGCGGCGTCGCCGTCCACGGCCTCGAGCAGCCGCGGGCCCTCGCCGTCGGGCAGATCCATGCTGAGCACGACGCAGTGGCAGGGACCGGCGGCCAGGGCGGAGGCCGCCTCCTGGGCGTCCATGGCCGTGACGATCTCCACGGCGTCATGCTGGTCCCGTGCGGCGCGGCTGTGGTCCAGGTCGGCGACGGCGCTCTCGGCGACCACGGAGAGCAGCCCGCGCACGCGCTCCTCGACGATCAGCAGCCGCCGTGTGTGCGGTACCGGGAGTGCGGGGGCCGTGCCCGGACGCTGCGTCTCGGCCGGTGCGTCGGCGCTGTCGTCGTCCTGCGTGCCGTCCAGCCGCGCTGCGGCGGGGAGTTCCTCGAAGTCGGCGCGCGCCACCGGAAGATAGAGCGTGAAGGTGCTCCCCTGTCCCGGGTTGCTGTCCACGGTCACCGCGCCGCCCAGCAGGTGGGCGATCTCCCGGGTGATGGACAGGCCCAAGCCGGTACCGCCGTACTTACGGCTCATGGTGCCGTCCGCCTGCTGGAAGGCGCCGAAGATGGTCTCCAGCTGCTGCTCGGGAATGCCGATGCCCGTGTCCTCGACACGGAAGGCCACCACGGGCCCGCCACGGTGCACGTTCCCGGGTACGTCGTCGTCGGCCGCCGGTTCGATGTGCAGCTCGACGCCGCCGCGCTCGGTGAACTTCACCGCGTTGGAGAGCAGATTGCGCAGCACCTGGCGCAACCGCGCGTCGTCCGTGACCAGGTCGGCCGGCGCGCCCGGGGCCCTGGTGATGGCGAAGGTCAGGCCCTTCTGGGTGGTCATCGGCCGGAAGGTGGCCTCGACGTAGTCCAGGAGTTGGCGCAGCGGGACGCGTTCGGGGGCGATGTCCATCTTCCCCGCCTCGACCTTCGACAGGTCGAGGATGTCGTTGATGAGCTGCAGCAGGTCGGAGCCGGCGGAGTGGATGATGCCCGCGTACTCCACCTGCTTCGGCGTCAGGTTCCGGGAGGGGTTCTGGGCGAGCAGCTGGGCGAGAATGAGCAGGCTGTTGAGCGGGGTGCGCAGTTCGTGGCTCATGTTGGCCAGGAACTCCGACTTGTACTTGGAGGCCAGCGACAGTTGCTTGGCGCGGTCCTCCAGCTCCTGGCGGGCCTGTTCGATCTGCAGGTTCTTCGCCTCGATGTCCCGGTTCTGCGTGGCCAGCAGGGTGGCCTTCTCCTCCAGCTCCGCGTTGGACCGCTGCAGCTCGCCCTGGCGGACCTGCAACTCGTCGGACCGTACGCGCAGTTCCTCGGCCAGCCGCTGGGACTCGCCGAGCAGTTCGTCGGTGCGGGCGTTGGCGAGGATGGTGTTGACGTTGACGCCGATGGTCTCCCTCAGCTGCCCCAGGAAGTCCTGGTGGATCTGGGTGAACCGGGTGACCGAGGCGAGCTCGATGACGCCGAGCACCTGTTCCTCGACGGTGATGGGCAGCACCGTCAGCGAGGTCGGCGTCGTCCTGCCGAGCCCGGAGGAGATCGTCACGTAGTCGGCCGGCAGCTCGTCCACGGTGATGGTGCGCCGGCTGCGTGCCGCCTGGCCGATCAGGGTGTGCCCGAGGGGAACGCGCTCGAGGCGGTCGCCGTCGGCGGGGTAGCCGTAGGAGCCGATGAGCCGCAGCTCGACGCCGGTACCGGTCTCCTCGGCCAGGTAGAACGCCCCGTACTGCGCGGAGACCAGCGGGGTCAGCTCGTCCATGATGAGTTCGGCGACGACGTCCAGGTCACGGTGGCCCTGCATGAGGGAGGACACCCGGGCCAGGTTGGACTTGAGCCAGTCCTGTTCCTGATTCGCCTGTGTGGTGTCCCGCAGGGACTCCACCATCGCGTTGATGTTGTCCTTGAGTTCGGCCACCTCGCCGGAGGCGTCCACGGTGATCGACCGGGTGAGGTCGCCCTCGGCGACGGCACTGGCCACCTCGGCGATCGCCCGTACCTGGCGGGTCAGGTTGCCGGCCAGCTCGTTCACGTTCTCGGTGAGCCGCTTCCAGGTGCCGGAGACGCCCTCGACCTCGGCCTGACCGCCGAGCCGGCCCTCGCTGCCCACCTCCCGGGCCACGCGGGTGACCTCTGCTGCGAACGACGAGAGCTGGTCGACCATCGTGTTGATCGTGGTCTTGAGTTCCAGGATCTCGCCGCGCGCGTCGACGTCGATCTTCTTGGACAGGTCGCCGTTGGCGACGGCCGTCGTCACCAGCGCGATGTTGCGGACCTGGCCGGTCAGGTTGTTCGCCATCGAGTTGACGTTGTCGGTGAGGTCCTTCCACGTGCCGGCGACGTTGGGCACATGGGCCTGGCCGCCGAGACGTCCCTCGGTACCGACCTCCCGGGCCACGCGGGTCACCTCGTCGGCGAAGGCGGACAGGGTGTCGACCATGGTGTTGATCGTCCCGGCCAGCGCGGCGACCTCGCCCTTGGCCTCCACCGTGATCTTCTGGGACAGGTCGCCGCGGGCCACGGCCGTGGCCACCTGGGCGATGGAGCGGACCTGCCCGGTCAGGTTGGAAGCCATCACGTTGACGTTGTCGGTGAGGTCCTTCCAGGTGCCCGAGACCCCGCGCACGGTGGCCTGGCCGCCGAGGTTGCCCTCGGTACCCACCTCACGGGAGACCCTGGTGACCTCGTCGGCGAAGGACGACAGCTGGTCGACCATCGTGTTGATGGTCTCCTTCAGCTTCAGGATCTCGCCCCGCGCGTCCACGCGGATCTTCTGCGACAGATCGCCCTGCGCCACGGCGGTGGTCACCTCGGCGATGGAGCGGACCTGGGCGGTCAGGTTGTCCGCCATGAAGTTCACGGAGTCGGTCAGATCCCGCCAGGTGCCCCGCACACCCTTGACGTCCGCCTGCCCGCCGAGCCGGCCCTCCGTAC